>CAWIET010000005.1:0-1276628 GCA_963835235.1 uncultured Armatimonadota bacterium | reverse complement strand
GCCAAGCCTCTGATTGCCGTCGCCAATGTCGGGGAAGGCGATATCGCCGATGGGGACGAGTTGCCCTGCTCGCCCCCCTGAAAGCCCTGTGCGCCGCCGAAGGCAACGAATTTATTGCCCTGTGCGCGTCCGCCGAGGCCGAAGTCGCCCTGTTGGACGAAGCCGAGCAGCGCGAATTCTTAGACGCCCTTGGCATTGAGAGCCTGCCCGCTATCGCCTCATTCGCGCCGCGTACGCGCGCTGGGCGTGATGTCCTTCTTCACGGTGGGCGAGGACGAAGTGCGCGCATGGACAGTCCCGCACGGCGCGAACGCGCTCACCGCCGCCGGGCGCATCCATTCCGACCTCGCGCGCGGCTTCATCCGCGCCGAAGTGCTGGCCTTTGACGACCTCATCGCCGCCGAAACCTGGGATGCCGCCAAAGCCGCTGACAAACTGCGATCTGGAAGGCAAAGATTATCCCGTCAAAGATGGCGACATTCTCCACGTCCGCTTCAAGGTGTAACAGACTGTCTCACTTGCGTCCATGAAGTCTTTGCAAGAACGCATTCGGGCGGGGCTGCCCTGGCAGCAATGGCTGGCGATGCTGGCGGGCGTGCTGGTGTTCGCCCTGCTCAATCTGCTGCTGACCCTGCTGTGGCCCACGCCGTCCGCCGAGCCGCCCGGCAGCCCGCGCTCCCTGCCAGACCGCGCGTTTTCCCCGCGCACCCGATGATGTGGATTAATGTGATTGCGGCGGCGCTCGCCGTTGCCATCGCGCCCTATCTCCTGCGTATCTTTGACCAGATGCAGCAGCGCCTTTCGCGCCAAAACAGCGAACTGCGCTCTCTCCATGCCATTGACCAGGCCCTCAACGCCCAGTTAGACCTGAACGCCCTGCTGGACATCGCCGTCAAAGAAGCGACGCTGGCGGTGGACGGCGAACGCGGCGCGCTCTGGCTTTATGAGGAGGCCGACCCAGCCAAAACAGCCGCGCAGGCGTTCTACAACGTGCCCTCGCCCGCGCAGTCGTCCCTGTCGGAGGGCCTGGGCGCGTGGGAAGCGGAGCGCGTGCGAGAGACGGGGCGGGCGCAGCGGCGCGCGGAGATGGAGTCGCTGTGGGCTGCCGACCGCGTCGCCGCACTGCTCAAACTTCGCAGCCTGATTTGCGTGCCGGTCATGCAGCAAAAAACGCTGCTGGCGGTGCTGCTGGTCGCCAACCGGGGCGGCGCGTCCCCGCTGGACGGCTTCACCGATGACGACGAGACATTGCTCCTTGCCATCGCTGCCACCGTTGCGGTCGCCATTCAGAACGCCCGGCTGTATCAGGAAACCCAGCGGCGCGGGGAGATGCTTCGCACCCTGATGGCGCGCACCGGGGAAGCGGTCGGGGCGTCTTCCGATGCGCCCCGCCTGATGCAAATTTTTGCCGATGAAGCGTCGCGTATTCTGGGCTGCCCGCGCGTCGTTATTTACGCGCAGAACGAGCCGCAGGCGTCCCTGCCTGCCGAATTGCGCCTGCTGGCGTATCATGCGGACGCCCCGTCTGACGCCCCCGCGCCCCCGTCCCTGCGCCGTCCCCTGCGCGCCGACCTGTCCCCGCTTCCGGCGGACGGTGACGCCGGGCGGCATTACGTGCCCCAAATCCGCGCCGCGCTGGGCCTGCCGGACGGCGACGCGCCTCTGCTGGACGCGCCCGGCTACGTGTTCGTCCTGCGCGACCGAGACCGCCGCGCCATCGGACTCCTGTGCCTGCTGGACGACGCGCCGCGACCGCCCTCGCCCGACCGCGACGGGTTCGCGCAGGCGGTTGCGGCACAGGCCAGCGTCGCTCTGGAAAACGCCGCATTATCGCAGCAGACGCAGGCTTTGCTGGCGCGCACGCAGGCTTTGCAGGCCGCCGCCAATCAAATCGCCTCGGAACTGGACACCGAGCGCGTGCTGGAGGGCGTGATGGACAGCGCGCGGCGCGTGCTGGAAGCCGACGGCTGCGTGCTGTGGGACTTTGCGGAGGGAGTGGGGGATGGCAGCGGGCAATGGGCGAGCCGCGCCGCACAGGGAATGCGCCTGTCTCCCGATGTGCCCGCCTCGCGCGCGTTTGAAGAGCAGATTTTAGACCGCGCCCTGCGCGAACGCTCTCCGCAGACCGCCATGCCGGAAGCCGCCCCCGACGGCCCCGACATGGAAGAAACAGAACAAGTGCGCGTCCTGCTCGTCCTGCCGCTTCTGTACGCAGGGGAAGCCACCGGCGCGATGACCCTGTATTATCACACAGCCCGCGCGCTCGCCCCCGATGATGTGGGCCTCGCGCAAAGCTTCGCGCACCAGGTCGCTAACGCCCTGCAAAACGCGCGCCTGTTTGCCGACCTGCGCGCTGCCTACAAGCGCGAACAGCGCATCGCGGAAGTGTTGCAACGTTCTCTTTTGGCCCCCATTCCCGCACGCGCGGGCGCATTTGAGTTCGCCCAAAAGTACCAGTCGGCATTGGAGGAAGCCGTCATCGGCGGCGACTTCTTTGACTTCTTCATGCTCGCCCCCGACACAGTAGGCCTCGTCATGGCCGACGTGTCCGGCAAGGGCCTGCGGGCGGCGGTGCAGACGGCGCGGGTCAAATACACCCTGCGCGGTTTCGCGTCCGAAGCGCCTGATGCCCCCGGCGACGTGCTGACCCGCGTGTCCAATGTGCTGTGCAGCGACCTGGGCGGCGCGGCACAATTGGAGGGCTTCGTCACCCTCTTTTACGGCGTCCTGAACACCCGCACCGGCGCGTTTTGCTATGCCAGCGCGGGCCACGAGCCGCCCCTGCGCCGCGACGGGCAAACGGGCCAAGTCAGTCCAATTGACTTAAACAGCGGCCTGCCGCTCGGCTGCCTGAGCGTCACGGAGCCGTACCCGACTGGCACGCTTTGCTTCGGGCCGGGCGACCTGCTTTTGCTGTATACTGATGGCCTGTCCGAAGCGCGCAACCCGGCGGGCGCGTTTCTGGGCACGGACGGTCTGCTCGCCTTCATGCCGCAGGCAGAAGCAGGCGCGCAGGAGGCAGTGGACACCGTTTTTGACCGTGTGAGCGCCTATACCGACAATCATCTGCATGACGACGTAGCCCTTTTATTGCTGCGCCGCCCTGATTGATACTCACAAGGAAACCATGATGCTGCAAAACCCGATGCCCCTGCCGCTGTGGCCTGATGGCCTGCCAGACACCGCGCCCGCCGAAGGGCCGACCCTCACGCTGTACCCCGCTCCGCCCGAAACGGCAACCGGAGCCGCCGTTGTTGTTTGCCCCGGCGGCGGCTATCAACATCTCGCTGACCATGAGGGCGCTCCCGTCGCGCGCTGGCTCAACACGCTGGGCATCACAGGACTGTTGCTGCACTACCGCCTTGGCCCGCGCCACCGTCACCCTGCGATGCTGCACGACGCCGCCCGTGCCGTCCGCACGGCCCGCGCTCATTCTCAGGAATGGGGGATTGACCCGGCGCGGGTCGGCATTCTAGGCTTTTCGGCGGGCGGGCATCTCGCGTCCACGCTCGCCACGCATTTTGACGCAGGCAGCCCAAATGTTGCCGACCCGGTGGAGCGTGTCTCGTCGCGGCCCGACCTGGCCGTGCTGGTGTATCCCGTGATTTCCCTGCATGGGCCATACGCGCACTCTGGCTCGCGGGAAAACCTGCTTGGCCCTGCCCCTGCCGCCGATTTGTTGATGCTGTTGTCTAACGCCCTGCACGTCACGCCGGAGACGCCGCCCTGTTTTCTGGTGCATACGGCGGACGATGCCTCTGTTCCTGCCGAAAACAGCCTGTTGTTTGCGCTGGCCCTGCGCGCGGTGGGCGTCCCGGTGGAACTGCACCTATATGCGAGCGGGCCGCATGGCTTCGGCCTCGCGCCAGATGACCCGGTGCTGGGAACCTGGCCCGCTCGCTGCGCCGATTGGCTGCGCGGGCGCGGCTTTCTGGCGCGCTAAGGGAACTTCCCCCCGCCGCCCGGCAGTTATAAGAAGCAGTGTTGGGAGAAAATAAATGAACTTAGTTTTCCGCGCCGCAGGGCTGCTTCTCACAGCGGGTACGCTCCTTGCGTCTCCGTCGTCCGTGAACGCGCAGGGCGTTTCCGCCATGCCCGGCAGCGTCAAAGTAGCATCTGTGTTGGCATCCGTGAAGCCCGCCAGCATGAAGCGGGGCGGTAAAGGAGTTCTGGCAATCACGCTTGTTGTTGCGCCGTCATTCCATGTCAACGCCCACAAGCCCGCCGACCCGGACTTGATTGGCACGGACTTCGCCCCGACGCCCATGCCCAGCGTTGTTTACGGTGCGGCGCGCTTTCCCGCCGCCAAATCACTCAAGGTAGGCTACGAAAAGCAGCCGATGGCGGTCTACACAGGCCGCGCCGTCATTCAAGTTCCATTCACGGTGGCCGCGTCTGCTCGCCCCGGCCCGCTTGCGCTGGGGGGCAGCGTTACCTTTCAGGGCTGCAACGCGACCGCCTGCTACCCGCCGCAAACCGTGCTGGTGAAGGCGACCGTCGCCGTCAAATGACACGCGCCTTTTGCGTCTTTCTTCTGCTGGCGCTGTTACCCTCTGCATGGGCACGCACCCCGCCGCCCATTCATTTCACCGTGTCGGCGTCCCCGTCGCGCGCGCGCCCCGGCGAAGTTGTCACCGTCACCGTGCGCGCTCAAGTTGACTCCGGCTGGCACGTGTATTCCGTCGTTCCCACGCCAAACGGCCCGTCCGCGACGGCGATTGCGGCTCCGGGCAACTGGACGCCGCTCGGCCCGACCACCGAAGATGCGCCCGTGCGCCGCCTTGACCCCAATTTTGGCGCGATTGTCGGCTTCCATGAGGGTGCGGCAACATTTGCGCGCGTCTTCCGCGTCCCGCCGGGCGCTTCCGCGCCGCCGTCCGTCACCCTGCACTACCAGACGTGCAACGCCTCTATCTGCCTTCCGCCAACGGACGTGTTGCTGACGGTGGGGAAGGCCCCCGCCGCGCTCAATGAGGGGGGAGCCAGAACGGATAGCGAGGGGTTTAAACCGCTCGCTGCTTCTCCTTCGTTGCTCCCCAAAATTGGGCCGGGGGGGCCTTCTACCAGAGCCTCTGGGGCCTCCGACAGCCTGCCCTGGTTTCTGCTGGCGGCAGTGGGGGCAGGGCTGCTCGCCATTCTCACGCCGTGCGTGTTTCCGCTCATTCCCATCACGCTCACCAGCTTTGTCAAGCAGGCTGAAGGAAGCCAGGCGCGGCTGGTGCGGCTGTCGGCGGGCTACGCGCTGGGGATTGTGGCGCTTTATGTCGTGCTGGGGGCGGTTGTGGCGGCGACGCTGGGGGCGGCGGGCGCGAACCAAATTGCCGCCAACCCTTACGTCAACCTCGTGGAGTTCGCGCTGTTCGTGCTGTTCGCGCTGTCGTTCTTTGAGACCATTCAACTGCAATTGCCGGGAAGTTTAGGCGCGTGGCAGCAAGCAGCCCGTCAGCACGGCGGCACGGCGGGCCTCGCGCTCCTGGGCGCAACCTTTGTGCTGGGGTCGTTCACCTGCACCGCGCCGTTTGTGGGGACGCTGCTGGTGACGGCGGCGGGCGGCTCGTTCGCGCGCCCGCTGCTGGGGATGCTGGTGTTCGCGCTGGCGTTCGTGTCGCCGTTCTTCGTATTCGCGGCGTTCCCGCAGTGGATTGCGCGGCTTCCAAAAAGCGGCCTGTGGCTGGCGCGGGTGAAGGCGACGCTGGGCTTTGTGGAACTGGCCGCCGCGCTCAAGTTCCTGTCCAATGCCGACCAGGTGTGGCAATGGAAACTGCTCACGCAGCCGGTTCTGCTGGCGGCGTGGGCCGTTGTTTTCCTGCTGGCCGCGCTATATCTTGTCGGCCTTCTGCGCTTTGGTGTGGTGGCCGAAACCGAGGCGGCGAACGCGCCTGTTCCTCCCGTGCGGCGCGTCGTGGCGGGCGTCTTCGGCCTGTGCGTCCTGTACTGTTTCTGGGGGCTGGCGGGGCGGCCCCTCAGCCCATATGTCGGCGCGTTTCTGCCCCCGCCCGGCTATGGCGGCGCGGGCGCAAACGTCACAGAGAATGGACTGCCCTGGCTTTCAGACTACGGGGCGGCGCTGGCGCAGGCAAAGGCGGAAGGCAAGCCGCTTTTGATTGACTTCACGGGTTACACCTGCACCAACTGCCGCCTCAATGAGAAAAGCGTGTTCCCACGCGCATCGGTGCAGGCGGCGCTGGCAAACTTCGTGCGCGTGCAGCTTTATACGGATGGCGGCTCGGACGGGCCTGCCAATCAGCGTTTGCAGGAAGCGAAGTTCGGCGATGTCGCCCTGCCCCTGTACGGCATTGTTGACCCGCAGACAGGCGCGGTGGTGGACAAAACCGCAGGTGTGCAGACGGAAGGCAGCTTTGCGCGGTTTCTAGCGCGGGCGGCCCTTACCCCGCCCGAAGACAGACGAGGTGAGGGCCTTCCCGGTGGCGCGTGGGCCGCGTACTCGCCCGCCGCCGCGCAGCAGGCCGTCCGTGACGGCAAGCCCGTCGTGATTGACTTCACGGCGAAGTGGTGCGTCAACTGCAAAGCCATAGAGCGCGAAGTATTTGACGACCCTGCCGTGCAGCCTGCGCTGGCGCAGAACTTCGTCACTCTGCGCGCCGACCTGACCCAGTGGAACAGCCCGGCAAGCGTCACGCTACAAAAGCAGTACGGCTTTGTCAGCCTGCCCACGGTGGTTTTTCTGAACAGGGCAGGGCAGGAACGGCGCGATTTACGCATTACGGGTCGCTTGCCAGTTACCGACTTCCAGAAGCGCATGGCGGCGGCTCAGGCAGCGTCGCCTGCAACTGGCTCCGGGCACGCCTGAAGGCGCTTGCTGGTCAGCGTGCGTCCCAGTTTGGCTTGCAGGAAGCGCGCGGCGGCAGCGACTTTTTCTAACTGGACGCCGGTTTCAATGTCCATGCTGTCCAGCAGGCCGATTAAATCTTCTGTTGCCAGATTGCCCGCCGCTCCCGGCGCAAAGGGGCAGCCGCCCACGCCGCCCGCCGCCGCGTCAAACGTGGAGACGCCGTATTGCAGGGCCATCAGGACATTAGCGAGCGCGGTTCCCCAGGTGTCGTGGAAATGATACGCCGTCTGCGCGAGCGGCAGGACAGGCGCGAGCGCCTCAGTGAGACGCGCCACCATGTCGGGCGTCGCGTGCCCGATGGTGTCGCCCAAGCTCACTTCGTCCACGCCCATATCTATTAACTCGCGGACAACAGGCACGACGGCTTCCGGGGCAATGTTTCCCTCGTAGGGGCAGACAAACGCGGTAGACACATACGCGCGTACCGCAAGCCCGTTCTCCCTCGCCGTCGGCATTAGCCCGCGAAAGCCTTCCAGCGACTGCGCGATGCTCATGCCGATATTCTTCTGCGTGAACGTCTCGCTCGCCGCTGTGAACAGCGCGATGGCTTTGACGCCTGCGCCGAGCGCCCGTTCCAGCCCGACATGATTGGGCACGAGCGCCCAGAAGCGCACGCCGTCGCGGGATGGGAGCCGCGCAAAGAGTTCGGCGGCGTCGCCCATCTGCGGCACGCGCCGGGGGCTGACAAACGACGACACTTCTATTTCTGGGAGGCCCGCGTCCGCCAGCATCTCTACAAAGCGGGCTTTGTCCTCCGTCGGCACCACGACGCTCTCGTTTTGCAGGCCGTCGCGCGGCCCCACTTCCACCACGCGCACCCGGCGGGGCACGTCTCGCAAAAAGTCCCTCATGGCGTGTCTTCTTTCCCGTCCGCATTGTCGGGCGTGATGTCTACTAAGGCCGCGCCGTGCGCCACGCGGTCGCCTTTTTGCGCGTGAACGGCGGCCACCGTGCCCGCGAACGGCGCTTCCAGCGTCGCGTAGACTTTCATGGCTTCCACCGCCGCCACCGGCTGAAAGGCCGCGACGCTTTGCCCCACTTCTACCAGCACGTCCGCGACGACGCCCGCCATTGGCGCAGTCAGCGCGCCCGAAGCGGCCTTGCCCGTTCTTCCCGATGTCCGCCCTGCCGCCTTTTCCGGCGGCGCGAACACAAACGCCGCGCCCTGCCAGAACGCTTCCATGCCGCGCTCCGTGCGCGCAACTGGGACGCGGAAGACGCGCGCGCCGTCCACGATTTGCAGCACGCCCCCCGGCAGGCGGCGAACGCCAATCGTGCGCGCCGTGCCGTCCGGCAGGGTGACGCGCCAGTTGCCGCCGTCTGCCTCCGCCGTGAGCGTCACGGCTTGCCCGTTGTGCTGTGTCTCAAAGTGCATGGTCTTGCCAGCCGTTGCGCGGCGAGAGCGAGAAAGCGAGCAGTTTAAACCCCGCGCTGCCCTGCCGCTACGGTCACAGCGTCCTTCTAAACATTGCGCCAGCCGGTTCCTGCGTGCCAGGGAGAGTAAACGTCACCTTCGGACGCGCCAGCAAAGGAAGCAGGGCGTGTTTCCGTGAACGTCACAGCGTCAGCGGCGAGCGCGAGCAGGACTGCTTCGGGCACGTCCGCAGGCGGCTGCCAGCGCGGGAAATGCCGCGCCAGAAAGTCGGTGGGCGTGTCGCCTGCTTGGAACGCGGGCGAGCGCACGATGTCCCGCAGGAACGCGATGTTGGTGGTGACGCCCAGCACGGCGAAGTTTGTCAATGCCTGCTCCATGCGGGCGAGCGCCTCGGCGCGCGTCGCGCCCTGCGTGATGAGTTTGGCGAGCATGGGGTCGTAATAGGGCGACACTTCGCCCCCCCCTTCCACGCCGGAGTCTACGCGCACGCCCGGCCCGGACGGTTCTCCCCAGTGCGCCAGCGTCCCCAGCGAAGGCAGAAAGCCCGTTGATGGGTCTTCCGCGTAGATGCGCGTTTCTATCGCATGGCCGCGCGACGTGATTTGCTCCTGCGTCAAGGGCAGCGGCTCGCCGCGTGCGACTTGGAGCTGCCATTGCACCAGGTCTAATCCGGTAATGCCCTCTGTCACGGGGTGCTCCACTTGCAGGCGCGTGTTGACTTCCAAAAAGTAGAACCGCGCGGCGTCCCCATTTGCTCCCGGCTCTACCAGAAACTCCACCGTGCCCGCGTTGACGTAACCTGCCGCGCGGCCTGCGGCCACCGCCGCCGCCGCCATCTCGGTTCTTAATGCGGGCGTCAATATGGGTGCGGGGCTTTCCTCCACAATCTTCTGGTGGCGGCGCTGAATAGAGCATTCGCGCTCAAACAGGTGGACGACGCTGCCGTGCGCGTCGCCGAATATCTGAAACTCCACGTGATGCGGGCGTTGAACGTAACGCTCCAGCAGGACGCGGCCTTCGCCAAAGGCCGATTGCGCCTCGCGGCTGGCTTCGGCGAGCAGCGCGGGGAAGTCGGCTAACTCAGTGACAAGCCGCATTCCGCGCCCGCCGCCGCCTGCCGAGGCTTTTATCAACAGGGGAACGCCGATAGCCTGCGCCTCTGCCGTGAGTTTTGCCTCGCGCTGGTCGTCGCCGTTGTAGCCGGGAACGACGGGGACGCCTGCGTTCTGCATCAATGTCTTGGCGCGGCTTTTGTCGCCGAGGGCGCGAATAACCGGGGCAGGCGGGCCGACCCAGATGAACCCGGCGTCGGCGACGGCTTGCGCGAAGTCGGCGTTCTCGGACAGAAACCCGTAGCCGGGGTGAACAGCGTCGGCCTCAGATTGGCGCGCGGCCTCCAAAATAGCCGCCTGATTGAGATAACTCTCAGCGGCGGGCGCGGGGCCGATGGGCATGGCAAGGTCGGCCAGCGCGACGTGGAGGGCGTCTTTGTCGGCGTCGGAATAGACGGCAATGGAAACCACGCCTGCCTCGCGGCACGCGCGGATGAGGCGAACGGCAATCTCGCCCCGGTTGGCAACGAGCAGACGTTTCATGGCTGACGGCCCTCACCCGGCGCTGACGCGCCACCCTCTCCCGTTTCACGGGCGAGGGCCAGAGGGTCTTTGTCTTCACCCTCGCCTGCGCCAGCGGGAGAGGGTCGCCCGCCCAAAGCGGGCGGGGTGAGGGCCGCCCCCCAGTTCGGTTTGCGCTTTGCTAAAAACGCCCCGATGCCTTCCTGCCCTTCGTCGCTGACGCGCAGGGCGGCGATGCAGTCCACCGTGATGGGGGCGGCGGCGTCGGGCGTTTGGCCGTCAATCGCGCGCAGGAGGGTTTTGATGGCGGCGACGGCTTCCGGCCCGGCTTTGAGGGCGTCGGCAACAACCGTTTGCGTGGCGGCGTCCAGTTGGTCAGCAGGGACAACGCTTTGCACGAGGCCGAGCCGCAGGGCTTCGTCCGCACCGAAGCGGCGGCCTGTCACAAAGAGGGCGCGGGCGGCTCCCATGCCCATCTTTTGCAGGACGTAAGGGGCAATGACGGCGGGAGCAAGCCCTAATCGGGCTTCGGTGAAGCCGAATTGGGCGTCTTCGCTGGCAGCGGCGATGTCGCAGGCGGCCACCAAGCCCGCGCCGCCGCCGAGGGCCGCGCCCTGCACGCGGGCCACTGTCACTTTCGGGCAGTTTGCAATGGACGCCAGCATTTGCTGCAAGGCGCGGGCGTCGGCGAGGTTCTCTTCGTGTGTGTACGCCGCCATGCGGCCCATCCACGCTAAGTCGGCTCCGGCGCAGAAGGACGCGCCCGCGCCCGCAAGCACCACGACGCGCACGGCGGGGTCGGCGCTCAGGCGCGCGTAGGTGTCGGTCAGAGAGGCAATCAGTGCGTCGTCAAAGGCGTTGTGGAGGGCGGGGCGGTTGAGCGTGAGGGTGGCGACGGGGCCGTTTGTTTCCAGCGAAAGCGGGCTGTTCATAGCGCGTGTTCCTGACGCTATTGTAGCACGTTGCAGGCAAAAAAGAGGGACGGGCGGCGCTTGCAGCGCTTTCCCGTCCCCCCTCATGGCCCGCCGTGAAACGGGCGTCTACGCGGCCTTCTGCAAAGCAGGCGCGGCGACAACGTCGGCAATCACCGTCAGGGGCGCGCCCCGGAAGCCGTCGGCGCTGACGGGAACCAGTTTCATCGCCACTTTTGTCCCCAGGACAGGGGCCGGATAGTGCTGCAAATAATGGGCAGTGAGGTCACACTCGCCCGTTTGCAGATTGCCAAATTGAATCAAGGTCATCGGCAGGTTGGTCGGCAGGGGGTTGGGCGAAAGGATTGGCTCGCTCGCAAACACCTGAAACGCCCCCGGATACGCGCCGGAGGGAAGCGCGATGGTCATGGTGACGCCGGGGTCGGTCGCCGCCTCCGCCGGGGCCGCGCTGGCGGCGTTTTGCGGCGGGGCGGCTTGCAGGATAATAAACTGCACGGGCGGAATGCCCTGCGGTTTGACGACGGCGGCGGGCGGCGTGATGTCCAGTTCCGCGCCGGGATTGACGGCGGCGCGCAGAGAGACGACCGAGATGCACGCTTTGTAGCCAGGCATCGGGCGCTTGACGGTCTTGCTGGTGGCAGTCAGTGCGCCTTTGACGGTCGCTTTCTTTTTGCCAACAACGGGGCCGCTCACCTGCATCTGGCTCTTTTGCTGAGAGAGCTGGCGTCCGATTTCGGCCCACTTCATCTTGGTGAGCATATCGGCGGCGCTCCACAAACTGGCAATTGCTGACCACAGCTGGTTCTGAGCAGAGCGGGCGGCGCTGAGAGTGCCTTCCGCTTTGACGGTATTCATAACAAGGCTCCTTCGGCGTCCGCGCGTCTTTTTCCAGAAGACGACCCATGCGAACGCGGCTGTGAATGCGCGGCGCACAGGGCTGCATACCGGCATGGGGGCACAACGCTTCGTCGTTCACGCTGGCCTGCTGTTATTATTGGCAGGCGGTTTTGCGTTCCTCAGGGCAGCGCGATTTTTTTTGGCAGGTCAGGGGAGGGCGGGGGAGCGAATTAGGGTTTAGCCCATGCTTTCAGGCGCAGGCGGAGATAGTCTTGCCCTTGTTCGGATTTGAGCAGCGTTTGGAAGCCCCTATCCCAATTTCGGGAGCCGTTCAAGTATTTGGCATTGAATAGCGCAAGACAGGCCTCTGTGGAGCGAGTGTAGGTTTCTATCTTCACCATACCCAAACAAGCGTTGAAGCTTTGTTTGAGATTGGGAAAGTCTGCAAAAAGAATGGCTTCCAGTTTCCGTCTCTGTTCTTCGGTGGTTTCTTTCAGGCCATATTCCTCATCAACGACCTGCACGAAAACAGTGGTCATATCTAAGTAGGGATTTTCAAGAAGGGAAGCGACAATATAGTCGTTCTGGTCAGGGCGCGCGAACTTTGCCGGGTGCGGAATTGCTTGCAAGCACTCCGCCAACAATTCTTGTGCAACTGCGGGCTGTATTCCAATGGTGTCCGACCATTGCCAAGCGTAGGCGTTGTCTTTGTAGAAGACAACTAACCCATCTTTCAGCCCTATCTCTTTGGCGATGGAAGCCAGCCTTCTTGCAGCAAATAACTTGGAAACCTTTGCTTTCTTTGCTGTCGCTTTGATAACTGAGGCTGTCACAGGAACTTCTGTAATGAATTGTTTGGCAATAGACACAGGAAGAAGGATGTCTTCGGCGAACTTGTTGACCTGCTTTTCTTCCGCGCTTTTTGAACGCTGGCTGTCCATCATTGTTTCGCCAACGACGGTGGGGATGCCTAAAACAAGATGCCCTAATTCATGGGCCAGCGTGAAGCGCCGCCGTGCCGCAGAAGCGGCGCTATTTATCCTGATAAGCGAACGCCCCTCGGAAGGCAGGCAGTAGCCGTCGCAACTGATTTGGCTAGAACGAACTTGAATGTCTAAATGTTCTGCCAGTTTCTCCGGGGCGTTCGGGAAGTGCGCTTCCGCAAACCGGAGCGCATCTGCCTCCGTGATTTTGTTCATTAGACCTTTTGTTCGTCACGCAGGGGAGTGATGCCAAGAACTTCCTGCATATCGTAAAGCAATGTTTTTTTCGTTTCGTCATCAAGCCCGCTTAAACTATTGTGTCTGAACTTGATTTGCAGTTGTGGGTGCAGCGTTAACAGACGCGCCAACTGTCGGTTAATCTCACTGGTCACAACCATGTTTTTCGGTTCTGAGATGTCCTCTCGGCGGTGTTCAGCGGACAAGTCCGCGCCGCCAACAATGCCATCAAAGAATTCTTCGTTGTCTGTCAACTCTTGATTGTCTGTCAACTCTTGATTGTCTGTCATGGCAAGTCACCTTCTTTTCTTAGCCACGCAAGGGCCGCCGCCTGCGGCAGTTCATAATCCACTAATCCGGTTACTGTCTGGCTCAAATCCGTGCGAATGAAACCCTTGTGCGCGTAAAACGCGAGCGTTGCGGCGGTAGGCAAAGATTCCAACGTCACGCGCCCGCCCAAACCTGCCGAGTAGCTTTCTTTCACGGCAAAATAAAGCAGCGCGCTGCCGATGCCTTTGTATTCCGGCTGGCCCACCAGCCAGGGCCGATTCCGGGGAGCGGACGCCAGCCAGCCGACATACACGCTGCCTGCCCCCGACTTAAGCCGCGACTTTGCATCAAAGGCATACGCCATCGCGCCTTCCCAATACTCTTGTGCAGAAACAATGCCAACGCACGAGTGAAGACTGTCCGTGCCGTACTGACGCGCTATCGTTTCCCAATACCAGTGCCTGTCTGCTTCCCGGCGCGGAGTGACTGGCAGATTTGGCTCATCCCACCACAGGTTGTCAATTTTCTCCCGCGCTGCGTCCGGCGTCAGCCTGACCAGCTTTGCGTTTTCCGGCGCGCTGTCCGCCGCGCGAAAAATCGTGACGTTTTGCAGCGTTTCCAATTAATACTTTTCCAAGAACTTCACCCAATTATAACACAACGAATAACACACTCTCGCAGGCAGCCCAAGTGCGCCTCTCCCACCTGCCAAAGCCCCGGCCAAACGCAATGTGCTTCGCCATGAGCGCTTCTTCGTTCTTTCATGCGGTGGCGGCGGCAAGGCGCGGACGGGGGGCGGGCACGGCGCGTCCCAGAGCGCGGGCGGTTTTCAATCAATTCCTGCACAATCCGTTCGGCGTGGGTGAGCGCCTCTACGCGCGTCTGCCCATCGGTGATGCAGCCGGGCAGGTCGGGCGCTTCCGCCAAAAACAGTCTATTCGCGCATTCTCCTGCACTTTACAGACTTTACAGACACGGCAATGAATTGCCGTGCTACGGTTGCAAAACCCGCCTGCGCGGGTTAGCAAGATTGTCAGCGTGAGAGACTGTCTTATAACTGGCCGCTGAAGGGGAGGCGGCGCACGTAGGCTTCCATGTAGGCGAAGTCGGGCGTGCCGTCTGCTTTTGCGGGCAGGCGGATTTGCGACTGCTGCATTCGCTCCAAGTGCCATTTGCGCCCGTAGTTGAAGCGGTACTTCTCCTGCCGAATGACAGTGGCGATAAAGAGGCCGATGGCGGGCGTCATGGGGAAGTTGGGGTACAGAACATTCACGTCGTCGGAGCAGCGAAAGGGGCGCGGCTGGTAGAAGGCTTCGGCAACGCTGCCGTTGTAGTTGACGGTGAGGGTGTTTTTGGGGTGCTGCGCGTCGCCCGCAATGAAGTCCCGAACGCCGTTGTTGCCGTCAATGGCGGCAATAAAGGGGGTTGCGCCGTGCGTCATATCGGCTTTGGTCAGGCGTTTGCCTTTGTGCAGGGTGAACAGGACGGAGAGTAGGAACGGTTTCCATGTGACTATATCCAACGCCAGAGGCGGGCGCGCGTCGGCGGGGGCGTTTTCGCCTTTAAGCACTTCTTCGGTGGTGGCATTCACCCACGCGGGAATGTCTTCGGGGGACGGAACAAGCAGGTCGCGCAGGGTGCGGTTCGCCTGCCGCCCGTAACTGTAGCGGTATTTGTTGGCGCGCAGGCAGGCGCAGTAGTAAAGTTTCTGCGCTACAGTTAAGTTCTGTTTCGCCCGCAGGCAAGAGATGTGATAGGCAGTATAAAAGGGTTGGTATTGCAGAAAGGTTTCCATGACGCTGCCGCCCAAAGCAACTGTTATATCTCCCGGCGGGTTTGGTTCAACGTCCTTCACTTTCTTCACATAGGCGGCGATACCATTACTGCCAGCCTTGCGCGAAACGAACGCAATTCCTGTTTCCGGCGTAGCAGGCGTCAGGCGGTTCAGTTCTAAAGAATGCCCGTACTGCACGTCAAAAAGGTCACTGACTTTGGGCATCGGCGGCGTCTTCTTCCGTAAGTTCTTCCGTTTCGGCGTCGTCTTCTGCGGTTTCCGTTTGCTTGCCCAGCAGACGGGACACGGCGTAGTTCACGACGGTACGCTCAAAGTCCTCCTGCGTGATGAGGCTGTAGTCGGTTTCCATGTAGGCTTCGGCGCACCATTCGTCTTCCGGGCCAACTTTGCGGGTGACGCTTTCGCCCGCGTGAACTTCCCGATTGCGGTACATTCCCACCCAACGGTCACGAATAAAAGGCCAGCGTTCATTGAGGTCAACGCGCCCTCGGTGCTTTGTTTTGATAAAGCCGTCGTTTTTCCAGTAGCCGAACCACGTCTTTTTGTCGCTCTCGGCGTGCGGAATGTGCGCCGTCCAAACCATGATACACGTCACCGTGCCCACCGGATAAAACAGGTCGTCCGGCATGGACATGACCGCTTCCAGCGTGTGATGCTTCATCAGGTCTTTTCGTTTGGTGTTGGGCGCAATCGCGCAGGACATGGGCACAATCACAACGGCTGTCCCGCCTTTTTGCAGGCACGACAGGATTTGTTCCACAAAGCGCAGTTCGTGCAAGTCCGCGTCGCCCTGCGAGAAGGGCGGGTTCAACAGCCCAATGGAGCAGTGGTGGCTTTTGACGGCGGCGACAATGCCGGAGTCAAAGCATGACCCGCGATGCAGATTGGCCTTGCCGTCGCCGCGCAAAATCATGTTGGAAGCCGCCAATGCAAACATATGCAGTTGGTCTTCCACGCCAATCAAACCATGCTTGCGAATGCGCTCCTGTTCTGCCACTGTCTGCGCCCCGCGCGACATCTGCACCATCGCGCTAATGAGAAAGCCGCCCGTGCCCGCGCAGATGTCCAGCACCGTGCTGTCTTTGGTGACATTAGCGAGCAGCGCGAACAGTTCTGTAATGTGGCGCGGCGTCAGCACAATTCCCAACGCTTTCTTGTCGCCGCCCGTGTATTTGAGAAACTCGCCGTAAAACCGCCCGACGACATCAAAGTCATGGTACTGCGAGATGAACGGATACACTTTCTCGTGCAGACGCTTGATTAACTCGTGCAGCACGCCTTTGGGATAAGCATCTGTGGGCTTTTCCAAGACCGGATGAACGGCAATGGACGAATACGGCTGCGTCACGTTCTCCTTGTTCGTCTGCGGAATGTCGGCCTTCTGAAACTCCTCCTGAATCACCTCTAGCCACCGCTTCTGCAAGTCCTTTCGGGGAATACACGCTGTAGGACAACGCAAAGGCGGCATTCCGAAGCGCAATCAGCGTTCCGCTCACCAAAAGCGGCTTTTCGCTTTCAGCAAGTTTGGCGTGGTCGCGCATGAAGTCGTGCAGTTCGCGCGAGAATGCCATGAGTTCATCAAAGCGGCCTCGCTGCACCGACGGGTCAAACGTGCCGTGCTGAATGTAATCGTCCCACGACAGCAGTTTGTCAATCGTCGCGCCGTCTTTGGTGGTCAGCACTTTGGGCCACGCCGCGCCTTTGGGGTGCAGGAACGTGGACACAAGCACGCTTGTTTCAGTCTGCCCGCTCACCGCCACCGCAATCACATTGTAGTCTTTGGAAAGAAAGCGCGCGTAGTGCAGCGCGCCGTCGCAGGCAAAGCGGGCCGTGCGCGCATTCTGCTGCTCGTCGGTTTCCTCCACCTCAACGCCATTGAGCAAGTCTTTGCAGGTTTGGCTGATATGGTCTTTCGGGTCGGCCTTGCATTCCACAATCAACAGGAAGTCCGACGTGCTGAGAGCGGAAACAATAAACTCCGGCGCTCCCTTGCCACCCTTGCCAGACTTGCCCGCCGTTTTCAGCAGCCGCTTGACGGCCTCAATGTTGCTTTTCTGCTCTTCAATCTGAATATCGTTGTCGGAGTTGTAGTAGCCCAATTCCCGCAGTTGGTCTCGCACGATATTTTCCGTCACGCGCTCATTGCCAAACAAGTTCATGTGTCTACTTTACCACATAAAATAACACCCAGCGCGCGGGCGCAACGGCAAAATTATCCGCCCGTTGCGTGCCTCTCTCCCGCCAAAGGCCCGCACAATGCTATCCAAAGACGAGTAAATGATGAGTAAACATGAGTAACGACGAATGAAAGTTGAATGAAAGATGAATGAACTATGAATGCGAGTTCAATCAACTATGAATGAATGTTGAATGAAACATGAATGCGCGTTGAATGAAACATGAATGCGCGATGCGCCGCGCTACATCCGAAACACGCCAAACTTTGTGTCGGGAATGGGGGCGTTGTAGGCAGCAGACAAGCCTAAGCCTATCGCCATGCGCGTGTCCGGCGGGTCAAGGATGCCGTCGTCCCACAGGCGCGCTGTGGAAAAGTAGGGGCTGCCTTCGCGCTCATACGTTTCCAGCGTCGGGCGCTTGAACTCGGCCTGCTCGGCGTCGGTCATGGTGTCGCCTTTTGCCGCTAATTGGTCGCGCTTCACGGTCAGCAAGACGTTTGCGGCCTGCTCGCCGCCCATCACGGAAATGCGCGCATTCGGCCACATCCACAGTTGACGCGGCGAGAAGGCCCGCCCGCACATTCCATAATTGCCCGCCCCGAACGAGCCGCCTAACACAACAGTAAACTTGGGAACGGCGGCGCACGCGACGGCAGTGACGAGTTTTGCGCCGTGCTTGGCGATGCCCTCCGCCTCATATTTCTGCCCCACCATGAACCCCGTGATGTTCTGCAAAAACACCAATGGGATACGCCGCTGACAGCACAGTTCAATGAAGTGCGCGCCCTTCAACGCGCTTTCGGAGAACAAAACGCCATTATTCGCGATTATGCCCACCGGGTATCCGAGCCAATGCGCGAACCCGCAAACCAATGTTGTTCCATAAAGCGGCTTAAACTCATGGAAGCGGCTGCCGTCCACCAGACGCGCAACAACCTCGCGCGCGTCAAACGGCTGGCGCAAGTCGCGGGGCAGAAGTCCATACAACTCGGACGGGTCAAAGAGCGGCTCTTCGGGCGGCTGCAAAGCGGCGGGCACGCGCTTGACATGGTTCAATCCCTCTACGATGTCGCGCAAAAGACGCAGGGCGTGCGCTTCGTCGTCGGCCTCGTAATCAGCGACGCCGGAAACACGCGCGTGAACATCAGCCCCGCCCAGCGCTTCGGCAGTGACGACTTCCCCCGTTGCCGCTTTGACAAGCGGCGGCCCGCCTAGAAAAATGGTGCCGTTGCCCTTCACAATCACAGTCTGGTCGGACATGGCGGGCACGTAAGCCCCGCCCGCCGTGCAGGAACCCAGCACCGCCGCAATCTGCGGAATGCCCGCTGCCGACATCTGCGCCTGATTATAAAAGATGCGTCCGAAGTGGTCGCGATCAGGAAAGACTTCCGATTGCAAGGGCAGAAACGCGCCGCCGGAGTCTACTAAATAGACGCACGACAGGCGGTTTTCCAGCGCAATCTCCTGCGCGCGCAGGTGCTTTTTGACCGTGAGCGGGAAGTAGGTGCCGCCCTTCACGGTGGCGTCGTTGGCGACAAAAACGCACTCCTGCCCATGAACGCTGCCGATGCCGGTGACAATGCCCGCGCCGGGCGCGTCGTTGTCGTACAGCCCATTCGCCGCGAGCGCAGAGAACTCCAGAAACGGCGCGTTAGGGTCAAGGACGGCTTCTATGCGCTCACGCGGCAGCATTTTGCCGCGCGCCCGGTGTTTGGCGACAGCATCCGCGCCGCCGCCTGCTTTGACCTGCGCTGTGCGCTGTTTTAGTTCTGCGGCAAGCGCCTTATGATGGGCGGCGTTTTCTTGGAAGGCGGGCGACTGTGTGTTGAGCGTGCTGGTGAGGGTTTCCATGTGTGGGGTTCCCGTTTGCAGATGGGTATGATAGAGACAAGTGTACCCGCTTTGTCCGTTTGTATTGGAAAGGTGCGTTTCATGCCTAGCCCCGATGCCTTCTGCCCCGCCGGGGGCGCGTTCCTTGTTGAAGACGCCGACCCCGCCACGCTGTTTGTTCCTGAAGACTTCACGCCGGATGACCGCCTGCTCGCGCAGGCCGCCGAGGATTTTCTGCAACAAGATGTCATGCCCCATGTGGAGCGCATTGAAGAGGGCGACCACGCGCTTATGCACGAGTTGATGCAGAAGGCGGGCGCGCTGGGCCTGCTTGGAGCCGACGTGCCCGAAGCCTACGGCGGCCTCGGCTTGCCCGTGCCCGTCGCTGCTCTCCTTGCGGAGAAACTAAACCCGCAGCAGTCATTTGCCCTCTCCCATGAGGCGCACACGGTGATCGCGACTCTGCCGCTGCTGTATTTCGGCAATCACGAGCAGAAGGCGCGCTACTTGCCCAAACTGGCGTCAGGCGAATGGATTGGCTCGTTTGCGCTGTCGGAGCCGGGTTCGGGTTCCGACGCGCTGTCGGCGACCACAAAAGCAACGCTGTCCCCGGATGGCGCGCACTGGATGCTGAATGGCACCAAGCAGTGGATTACCAATTCGGCGTTTGCGTCCCTGTTCACGGTGTTCGCGCAGGTGGACGGCAAGTTCACGGCGTTTCTCGTGGAGCGCGGCTTCCCCGGCGTCTCGTTTGGCCCGGAGGAAAAGAAGCTGGGGATGCGCGGCACGTCCACACGCCGCGTCCTTTTGGACAACGTGCCCGTGCCCTTAGAAAACGCGCTGGAAGTAGGGCGCGGACAGTACGCGGCGTTCTGCGCGCTCAACCTGGGGCGGTTCAAGTTGGAAGCGGGCGCGGTGGGGGGCATCAAATACATTCTCGCGCTGTGCGCCGCGTATGCCGGACAGCGCAAAGCGTTCGGCAAGACGCTGGGCGACTTTGGCCTCGTGCAGCATAAACTGGCGGAAATGGCGGCGCGGACGTTTGGCCTGGAAAGCATGGTTTATCGTCTCGCGGGCCTGCTGGAAGGGGCGTTCGGGCCGATTGCCGCCGATGCCCCCGATGCGTCCGCGCGCTACTTCCGGGCCGCCGAAGAATATGCCATTGAGTGCAACGTCGTGAAAGTGCTCGGCTCGGAAGCATACAGCCAACTGGCCGACGAAGCCATTCAGATGCACGGCGGCTACGGCTACTCGGAGAAGTTCCCGCTCGCGCGCGCCTGGCGTGACCAGCGGCTTTTGCGGATTGGGGAGGGCGCGAACGAGATTGTGCGTCTCGCGATTGTCAATTTGTTTCTGCGCCGCGCCAAACAGGGGCGGCTGACGCTAAACCAGTCGGCGGACAGCGAGGGGTTTAAACCCCTCGCTTCCGACACGCAAGCCGGGGCGCCTGCCGAAAATGACGCGCAGACCGTGAAAACTCTCGCCCTCCTGCTTCTCAACAGCGCGGCGCGTGAACTGGGCGATGGCCTCCTGGACGCGCAGGAAATCACTGCCGCCATTGCCGACGTGGTGTGCAGCGCCTACGCCCTGGAAAGCAGCGCCCTGCGCCTCCAAAAGCGCGCCGCGCTGGGGTTGAACAATGCTGTCGCGGAGCGTCTGGCGCAGGTTGCCGCGCTCGGTTACGGCAAAACGGCAGAGGACGCCGCCCTTTATGCCCTCCATTCCCTGCCCGCGCTGGACACGGAACCGGCGCGCGCCCTTCTCGCTCGCCTCGCAGGCGCGCCTGCCAACCCGATGCAGTCCCGACGCGCTCTCGCCGCCGACGTGCTCCATGCGGGCGGCTACCCGCTATAGCCGCTCAAGACGAGCCGCGCCTTCCGCCGTCTGGCAAAAAACGCAAAACATCACCGTGAGAGGGCCGCAAATCTATGGTATGATGAATCGCCCCTGTCTCGCCAAGGCCCGCCGCGGCGTCGGCAAAACTGCCGGTTTCGGGTCACAGGGCGTCTCAACTGGAAAAGGCTTGGGTATACTGGCTGCTCGCCGCGCGCTGAAGCGCCTGCAAGGGAAGCGCATCGCACAAAGGCAACTGCTGGCATGATTGAACTGTTCACTATCCTGTCCCTGCTGATGACCGGCATGGTGGTCAAACGCACGGGCATCTTTTCCCCCGCTTCCATCGCGGCTCTGTTCACGGCCACGTCTATGGTCGTGTATTATGTCGTG
Source organism: uncultured Armatimonadota bacterium (assembly GCA_963835235.1). Lineage (GTDB taxonomy): Bacteria > Armatimonadota > Armatimonadia > Armatimonadales > Capsulimonadaceae > CAWIET01. The sequence continues at coordinate 1,255,539 of CAWIET010000005.1, read as the reverse complement.
TCGGTCATGGACGTGTATCGTTCCATTCCTTCTACCGGCCTCGGCTTCATCCTGCGAGATTACCATTCGGTCGGCCTGCTGACCGTCACCATCTACTTTTTCCTGATGGTGGTCATCTGGGGTTCCGTTCAGAATCTGGGGGTGACGCCGCAAATGGCGGGCGGCGGCAGTTTCAGCGAAACGACCCGCCTCCTGCAGCGCCTCCTGTCTCCAGGCACTATGACCGTGATTGCGATTGCAACGGCGCTGCTGAGCGTTCTGCTCGCGCTGTTCCTGAGCACGCTGGACAACAATTCCACGCTCCTCAGCGCCGTTTACAAGGTCGCGCTGCTGATTTGCCTGCTCACGTCTTGCCTGACCGTCTACTGCTGGCTGGAAAAGCAGTATTTCGCGTCCATGATACTCTGCATCGCCTCTCTCTACTTCTTCCAGTTTGACATTGCTGCCTACTCCCGCGCGGGCGCGCTGACGTGGTTTGTGGTCACCATGCTGATTGCCAACAAACGGCTGGCGCAGGGAAAGCCGCCGCTGACCTTTGCCACTGTCCTGTGCGGCTTCGCGGGCTTCTGGATGTACCTGTTCGCGCTTCAATTCCGCAACTACCGCCATGTCAACTTAGACCTGAGCGTGCAGATCGGTCAGCTTGCGGGTGTCCACTTTGACAGCAGCTACATCTGGACAACTATTCTCAATATCTTTGCCGGGCCGATGATCCTGTCTGAGTCGCTGATGATGGCCCCGGTGACTTATCCTCCCAAATATATGCTGCTCTCGTTTTCCCCGTTCCCCTCCTTCATTGACCACTTCAACGCCATTCTCAATCAGCAGGTGCGGGTCAATGTCATCACCCCCTTCAGTTCGCTCGGCGAGGTCTGGTTCTTCGGCCCCAAGTTCATCATTCTTTATACGGTCGTTTACGCTCTTTCCACGCGCATCTTGACGAAAGTCTATGTCCGCACCGGCCCGGTGTACGGCTTTTTGCTGACCGCTCCGTCCATCCTGGGCCTGGTGCTTCTGCACCAGTACCCTGTGCGAAACTCGTTCCGCATTCTGCTGTACACGACCATTCTGAGTTGGTTCGTGTCCTGGTGGCTGGCAAAACGGGCGGCGCGCGGGCGGCGGGCTGCCGGAGCGCCCCTCGCGACCAGACCCGGCGGGCTGCCAGTGCCGCGTCCGACGCCGACCGGCCCGGCCTGGCCCGGCGCGGCAGACACTTTCCGCAGCACGGAACGCTAAATCGCCCCGGTTGGCATGGAAATTGCATGGAAAGCGCAGTGCAGGCAGCCAGACAGCGCCGCCTGCCGCGCTCGCCTGCCTGACATCGGGCAGCACGATGGCTTACGCAAGCAAGGGAACTCTATGGATTTGCATCTTTGGAACGCACAATACTCGCTGGTCGGCCTTCTGGTCGGTTTTCTGGTGGGGCTAACCGGCATGGGTGGCGGCAGTTTAATGACGCCGATCCTCATTCTCATTCTGCATACCAAGCCGTCGGTAGCGGTCGGAGCCGACCTGACTTACTCGGCCATTACCAAATGGATTGGCTCCATTCAGCATGGGCGTCAGAAGTCTATCAATTACTGGCTGGCGTCGCGCCTCGCCATTGGCAGCGTCCCCGGCTCCCTACTAGGCGTCTGGTACTTGCAGCATTTGCTCAAGCACAACCCGGAGCAGACGCAGGGGTTAATTGTGCGCCTGCTGGGGGGAATGCTGGTGCTGGTCGCCGCGTCTCTGCTGCTCAAAGCGCAGCTCCGAACCAGCGCGCGGGTCAAGCAGTGGGTGCAGACCGTGCAGGTTTTGGGCGGCACGCCGGAAACCGACCGCAAGCGGGTGGCGCTGGCCGTTTTCTTCGGCTTCATCCTGGGCTTTTTAGTCGGCCTCACGTCCGTGGGCAGCGGCACCCTGTTCGGGGTGCTGATGCTGGTCGTGTTCGGCGTCTCCATGAAGCGGCTGGCGGGAACCGACGTGTTCCAGGCGGCTCTTTTGACAACGGCGGCAGCATTAGGCAATGTGTACGCTCATAACGTAGACTATACGCTGGTCGCGAACCTTCTGGTCGGCTCCATTCCCGGCGTTCTGCTGGGCAGCCGCCTGTCCAACATCGTGCCGGAAAAGTGTTCCGCCCGGTGCTGGCGACCGTGCTGCTGCTATCGGGCTGGCAGATGATGCACCCGCAGCCCAAAAAGCATGACAGCGCGGCGAAAGCGCACCATGCTGCGCCGCTGGCAGTCACGCCTGCGCCCAAACCTGCTGTCGCCGAGAAGCCTGCCGCGCCCGATGCCGCCGGAATGGTCAAGTAACACCTAGTCAGGCTTTCGTCCTTTATGCCTACAGAACTCCAGCCGAAACCAGAGAAAGCCGCGCGCCCAAGCGTCGCGCAGACCGTGCGCCGCAAAATCCATACGCTTCAGCAACCCGATTTGGTCGGCTCGCTGGTGCGCGGCGCGGGGGCGACGTTTCTCGTGCAGGGCGGCGGCCAAATCCTCACTATCGTGCTGCAAATCGTGCTGGCCCGCACGATGGGGCGCGAGCAGTTTGGAATGTATACGTGGGTGATGTCGTGGGTGGCGACGCTGGCGGTGGTGGCGGGCCTCGGCTTTCCCGTTGCGACGGTGCGGTTTCTGCCGGAATACCAGACGCGGGAAGACTGGCCGCGCTACTGGGGCATCGTGCGCTGGTGCCAGAATTGGACACTGGCGGCGGGCCTGAGCATGGCGGCGGCAGGAACCGGCGTGCTTTTCTGGATGAACCACGCGCACCCGCTGCCGTACCTGTGGCCGTTTGTGGTGGGCCTGTGGACAATCCCGCTGACCGCGCAAACGACGCTGCTATCGCAGATGTCGCGGGCCATGCGGCGGGTCGCGCTGGCGTATGGGCCGCCCAAAATCGGGCAGCCGCTTCTCTTGATGGTTGGCGTCTTCGTCTTATACAAAGCGAGCACGGCAACCAGCGTGCCGGTGCTCATGGTGTCCGCCGGGGCGCTGCTGGCGTCCATGCTGTTCCAGACGTACCTGCTGCGCCGTGACCTGCGCGCCAAGACCGGCACAGTGGACGCGGTGTACGAGCCGTCGCTGTGGTCGCGAGTAGCCTTTCCGCTGCTGTTGATGAACGGCTGCGTGATGATTTTCAGCCAGGCGGATATTCTCACGGTGGGCCACTATCTCGGCCCCAAAGCCGTCGCCGTCTACGGCGTGGTCAATCGCATGGTGACCATTATCAACTTCGCGCTGGGGGCCACCAATTTCGCGCTGGGGCCGGAAGCCGCCGCTTTATACGCCAAAGGCGACATTTCCTCGCTTCAGCGGGGCGTGACGGCCACCGTGCAGATGACGTTCTGGCCCGCTCTGGCGGCGACGCTGGGGCTGGTCGTGCTGGGCAAGCCACTGCTGGTTCATGTCTTCGGGCAGGCTTACGGGGCGGGCTACGCGCCCCTGTGCCTTTTGGCGCTGGGCAGTTTAGTCAACATCAGCGCGGGGCCAGTTTTGCTTTTGCTGAACATGACCGGCAACCAGATGGTGAACCTGAAAGTGTGCGCCATCGCCGTCTTGATGTATCTGGTGCTGCTGCGCCTGCTGGTACCGTCGCCGCTAGGGTTCACCGGCGCGGCGCTGGCGTCCATGCTCAGTCAGGTTTTGTGGAACGTCTGGCTCTGCGTGCTCGTCAAAAAGCGCCTGAACATCAACACGTTTATCTTTACCGCGCTGCTTTCGGGACATCGGGCGCGCAGGCCATAAGAGAGTTGCGATTTAAGACATGGGAGACAATGACCGCATGACGACGACTTTGACGCCGAACGCGCAGACGGAGACACGCCCGCAGGCTGCGCCTGCCGCGCCGTCTGGCCCCATCAAGATACTCTATATTGCCAGCGAAGCCCGCTCCGGCAGCACGCTTTTAGGGCGGCTGCTGGCGGAAGTGGACGGCTGCGTCCATGTTGGCGAAATTGACCGCATATGGCTGCGCTTCTTCAAGGAAGAAAACCTGTGCGAGTGCGGCCTGCCGTTCCGGGAGTGCCCGTTCTGGCAGCAGGTCTTTGACCTGGGCTGGGGCGGCTTTGACGGCGTGGACTTAGACGCCCTGTTCGCCGTCAAGGATGAGTTTGAGCGGTTCCGCACCATTCCCAACCTGCTGTGGGCGCGCAAGTCGGCGGCGCAAACGAAGGCCCTGGACGACTACGCGCAGGTGCTTTCGGACGCTCTACGGGGCCATCCGGGAAGTCACCGGCGCGCGCGTGATTGTAGATGGCTCCAAAGCCGCGCCGTATGCCTACGTGCTGGGCCGCGTGCCCGGCCTTGACCTGCGCCTTCTGCACCTCGTGCGTGACAGCCGCGCTGTCGCCTACTCGCACCAGAAAAAGAAGCCCAACCCGGCGGTGCAGACCGAAGCAAACTATTTAGAGACAGTCAGCCCGGCCCGGGTTTCGGCCACCTGGAGCGGAACCAACTACGCTTTGCAGATGCGCCACCCGTCCAAGCATTATTTATTCATGCGCTACGAAGACCTGACCCGCGACCCGGAAGGGGCCGTCACGCGCCTGTGGTCGCTGATGGACGAACCCGCGCCTGATCTCTCGTTTCTGCGCCAGTCGCCCATGTACCTGCGCCAGTCGCACACGGTGGCGGGCAATCCTGACCGGTTCAACCCGGAAGTCAAAGTGCGCGTGGACACCCGCTGGCGCAAGGAAATGGACGCGAAGCAGCGCAAACTGGTGACTGCTCTCACTTTGCCGCTGCTCGCGCAGTACGGCTACCTGAAGGACAAATAACTTCCTGCGATGGCACACACGACCTTGCAACAAGAAGACGCGCTTGGTTCTCCCTCGCCCGCTCCAACTGACCGGGTGAAGGTGCTGTATATCGGCAGCCAGAACCGCTCCGGTTCCACCATTCTGGGCCGCCTGCTGGGAGAAATCCCCGGCTGCGTCCATGTGGGCGAACTGGAAAACATCTGGCTGCGCGGCTTTCAGGAGAACCGTCTCTGCGGGTGCGGCAAACCGTTCAACGAGTGCCCGTTCTGGCAGGAAGTCTTTGACCTCGGCTGGGGCGGCATGGACAAAGTGGACTTCAAGCGCATTCTGGCCCTCAAAAGCGGCCTGGAACGGCTGCGCCTCGCACCGCGCCTGTACGCGCCGGTCAAGTCGGCTGCTGACAAAGCCGCGCTGGACGAGTATACGCCCATTCTTGCCACGCTGTATCGGGCCATCCGGGACGTGTCGGGCGCGCGCGTCGTAGTGGACGGCTCCAAGCACCCAACCTATTCCTATGTGCTGGGCCAGACGGCGGGTGTTGACCTGCGCCTTCTGCATCTTGTCCGGGACAGCCGCGCGGTGGCGCATTCCTACCAGCGCAAAAAGAAGAATCCGGCGGTTCACTGGAAAGAAGCGCACTTTCAGACGGTCAGCCCCTGGCGGGCCGCCGTGCAGTGGAACGTGGTCAACAGCCTGCTGCGCGTTCATCACGCGGGAACCCGTTATCTGTTTATGCGTTATGAAGACGTGGCCCGCGACCCGCAGTCCGCCATCGCGCGCCTGTGGTCGCTGCTGGACGAACCGGCTCCCAATTTAGACTTTCTGGCGCAGTCGCCGATGCATCTGGGCGTCAACCATACGGTGGCAGGCAACCCGGATAGATTTAACCCGGAAGTCCGCGTGCGCCCCGACACTGAATGGCGCGAGAAAATGAACCCCAAACAGCGTGCCATTGTGACCGCTCTGACCTTCCCGATGCTGTTGCAATACGGCTACCTGGGACGCAAGTAGAGGAAGTAAGAATGCCAACGACAGACAAAGTGAAGGTGCTGTATATCGGCGGGCAGGGCCGCTCCGGCAGCACACTGGTGGGCCGCCTCATGGGGGAAATTCCTGGCTGCGTGCATGGCGGCGAGGTGGAGCGCGTGTGGCAGCGCGGCTTCATTGAAAACCGCCTCTGCGAGTGCGGTAAACCGTTCAATGAGTGCCCGTTCTGGCACGAAGTCTTTGACCTCGGCTGGGGCGGCATGGACAAAGTGGACGCCGAAGGGCTGTTCCAGACCAAGCGTTCCCTGGAGCGGCTTCGTCAGGGGCCGCAGCTTTTGTCCCCGTTCAAGTCCGGCGCGCAGAAGGCGGCGCTGGAAGGATACACCAAAGCCCTCGGCACGCTGTACCGCTCCATACGAGATGTTTCCGGGACGCGCGTGGTGGTGGACGGTTCCAAGACCCCTACTTACGGCTACGTGCTGGGCCTCGTGCCTGAGTTGGATTTGCACCTGCTGCATCTCGTGCGGGACAGCCGCGCGGTCGCCTATTCCAACCAGCGGCGCAAGAAGAACCCGGCGATCCATTGGGAGGAATCGCACTTTGAGAAGGTCAGCCCGGCGCGCGTCTCGCTGGTGTGGAGTTATGTCAATCTTCTCATGCAGGCGCAAAGCGCGGGCAGCAAGCATTTTCTATTCATGCGCTATGAGGACTTCGCCCGCGACCCGCAGTCGGCGGTCACGCGCCTGTGGTCGCTGATGGACGAGCCGATGCCCAACTTAGATTTCCTGAAGCAATCGCCCATGATGCTCTCCGTGCAGCACACGGTAGCGGGCAACCCGGATCGGTTCAACCCGGAAGTCCGTGTGCGCCCTGATACTGAGTGGCGCAAAAAGATGGAGCCGAAGCAGCGCGCGCTCGTGACCGCCATGACGCTCCCGCTGCTCCTGCAATATGGCTACGCACCTACGCTTTCAGAGACGAAGACAGCCTAGCGGCCGCGAGGGAGGCATTTTCCATGAGCGAAAACAAAAAGGACATCACTGCGCCCGTCACCCGCCGCCGCTTCATGGCGGGCCTGGGAGGCAGCACTCTGGGCCTTTCGGCAGTGGTGCTGCTGGCGGGGCGCGCGCAGGCGTCCGCGCCGCACAAACCGTCGGTGCCGCAAGACCCGGCCCTGTCCGCCCTGACAGCCGCCAGCATCGGCGGCAAACTGCCCGCGTCACTGGTCGCCCCATCCGTGAACCTGGGCGCGTCGGGTGGGACGAGCGCCATTGCCAATTCGGTGTCCGTGCTGGCAGTTACCAACCCGGTTGCGGGAAGCCTGAACCCGCTGTTTCGCTACCTGAGCATGGCTCCCGGCCCGGCGGGAACGGCGGCCCCGGACAGCAGCCTGGTGCGAAGCGTTAATGTCGCTACTGGCCCGCTGCCCATCACAGTGGCCGAGTTTCTGGTGGATGGCTCACAGTTTGAGTTGATAGAAAAAGGGCAGGGCGGCGTGTATCGCCTGACCGTGGACGGCAGGCTGATGTCGCCTTCCGCTGTACCCGCCGCGCCCGCCGACAACACCATTTATTACCGATTGATAGACTTCGGTGGCGTGCGCGCCGAGCGAACAATTCGCGTGGAATACAGCGGCGCAGGCTTCGGGGGTGTGCAGATTGGCCCCAATGATGCGCTGTATTCTCCGAGCAGGCCGCTTGGCCCGCGCGCCGTCGTGCTGGGCGACGAATGGACGGCGGGGTACGGCGCGGACGGCGGCTTCGTCGGCTTCGCCAGTTTTCTGGGGGCGCTCATGGGCTGGGACTGCTGGCCTTCGGGCCTGGGCGGCACGGGGTATCTGGCCCCCGGCGCGTCAGGCGTGACCCTGCGTCAGCGGGCGCAGTCGGATGTGATTGCCTACAACCCGGAAGTGGTGGTTGTCGCGGGCGGCGTTTATGACCAGGCTTACGCGCCTGCCGACCTGGCGTCGGAGGCGGCGGCGCTCTACAGCGCGTTGCAATCGGCTCTGCCGACTGCGCGGATAGTGGTGGTTGGCCCCTGGAGCGCGGGAACGCCTGCATCGTCTTCAGTGCTGTCGGTGCGGGACACGCTTTCGGCGCAGGCGGCGAGCGCAGGCTTGCAGTTTGTTGACCCGACCGGCTGGGTGACGGGAACGGGCAACGCGGGCAGCGCGCCGGTGAGCGGGAACGCTTCGTATTACACCTCGGCAGACGGGGTTCACCCAACGCAGGCCGGGCACGAATATCTCGGACACCGACTCGCCAGCGAACTCATGCGCCAGAACACACTGTGAGAGATACTATGGAAGAACAACAGCAAGGAAGTATGGGCATTTTCAAGAAGCGCATCAATCGCCGCCGCTTTGTGACGGGCCTGGGGGCAGGCAGCCTGGGCCTTTCGGCAGCGGCTTTGCTGGCGGGGCAGGCGCAAGCGTCGGTGGCGCAAAACCCGGCGCTGTCGGCTCTGACGACAGCCAGCATCGGCGACAACCCGTCGCTCTCGTCTGTCACGCCTTCGGTGAGTTTGAGCGCGCCCGGGGCAGGCAGCGCCATCGCCAACTCTGTGCAAATGCCGACCATTGTGAATACGGCGGCGGGGACGCTTAACACGACCTTCCGCTATCTGGCGATGGCGGCAGGGCAGGCGGGCGGGTCTAAACCTGACAACGGCCTGGTGCGCTCCATCAATGTCAGCCCGCTCGCCGTAACCGGCAGCGTCGTCATTGCGGAGTTTATGACCGATGGCTCCCAGTTTGAGTTGATAGAAAAAGGGCAGGGGGGGCTGTACCGGCTGACGGTGGACGGCAAGCCGCTCACGCCCTCCGCCGTCGCCGCCGCACCTGCCGACAACAACATTTATTACCGCCTGGTGGACTTTGGGGGCGTGCGGGCGCAGCGGCTTGTGCGCGTGGAGTACGTGAAAAACTACTTTGGCGGCGTGCAGGTGGGGCCAAGCGACACGCTCTACCCGCCGTGCAGGCCGCTCGGCCCGCGCGCCATCGTGATGGGAGACAGCTACACCGCAGGAACCGGCGCAGATGCGCGCTTTACCAGTTATGTTTCGTTTCTGGGGGCGCTGCTGGGCTGGGACTGCTGGGCGTCCGGGGTGAGCGGCACGGGGTATCTGGCCCCCGGCACGGCCAATGTCACGTTTCGCCAGCGGGCGCAGTCGGATGTGATTGCCTACAACCCGGAGATTGTCTTGATTGCCGGGGGCATCAACGACCAGCGGTTCTCGGCGTCCGCGCTGGGGGCAGAAGCCGCCGCGCTTTACAGCCAGTTGCAAAACGGCCTCCCCAACACACGCATTGTGGTCATTGGCCCCTGGGCGCCGCACACGCCCCAGCAAGGCCCCGTGCTTGCTGTACGCGACACCATTCAGGCGCAGGCCGCCAATGCAGGCTTGCAGTTCATTGACCCCATTGGCTGGCTGACGGGCAAGGGCAACATCCAGAAGCCGCAGCCGACCGGCAACTCGTCCTTTTATGACTACACTGATGGCATTCACCCATCGCAGGCCGGGCACGAATACCTGGGACACCGATTGGCAAGCGAACTCATGCGCCAGGACACGCTTTAAGGGACAGCCCATGCAGAAGACGTTTCGTCACCATGACCCCAACAGCAGCCCGAACCCATCTCAAAGCGGCGCTCCTAAACGCCTGAGCCGCCGCCGCTTCGTGGCGGGCCTGGGGGCAGGCAGCCTGGGCCTTTCGGCAGCGGCTTTGCTGGCGGGGCAGGCGCAAGCGTCGGTGGCGCAAAACCCGGCCCTGTCGGCGCTGACGACGGCCAGCCTCGGCGACAACCCGCTGCTCTCGCGGGTCGCACCGTCCGTGACTCTGGGGCCGCCCGGAGGGGACAGCGCGATTGCCAGTTCCGTGCTGGTTCCGGCGGTGCTGGACGCGCAGTCCGGGACGCTGAACCCGCTGTTTCGGGCCAGAATGATGGCTCCCGGTCAGGCCGGGGGCGCTCTGCCGGATGCCGCGCTGGTGCGCGCGGTCAATGTCAGCCCGCCCCCGGCGGCAGGCAGCATGGTTGTGGCGGAGTTTATGACGGACGGCTCGCAGTTTGAGTTGGTGGAAAAGGGGCAGGGCGGCAAGTACCGCGTGACAGTAGACAGCAAGCCCGTCACGCTCTCTGCCGTAGACGCCGCGCCTGCTAACGGAGCCATTTACAACCGTCTGGTGGACTTCGGGGGCGTGCGCGCGCAGCGGCTTGTGCGCGTGGAGTACGTGAAAAACTACTTTGGCGGCGTGCGGATTGATGCCCGCGACACGCTCTACCCGCCCCACCCACCGCTCGGCCCGCGCGCCGTCGTGCTGGGCGACGAATGGACGGCGGGGGCGGGCGCGGACGCGCGCTTTACCAATTACGTTTCGTTTCTGGGGGCGCTGCTGGGCTGGGACTGCTGGCCTTCAGGACTGGCCAGCACGGGGTATCTGGCTCCCGGCACGGCCAATGTCACGTTTCGCCAGCGGGCGCAGTCGGATGTGATTGCCTACAACCCGGAGATTGTCTTGATTGCCGGGGGCATCAACGACCAGCGGTTCTCGGCGTCCGCGCTGGGGGCAGAAGCCGCCGCGCTTTACAGCCAGTTGCAAAACGGCCTCCCCAACACACGCATTGTGGTCATTGGCCCCTGGAGCGCGGGAACGCCTGCATCGTCTTTGGTGCTGTCGGTGCGGGACACGCTTTCGGCGCAGGCGGCGAGCGCAGGCTTGCAGTTTGTTGACCCGACCGGCTGGGTGACGGGAACGGGCAACGCGGGCAGCGCGCCGGTGAGCGGGAACGCTTCGTATTACACGTCGGCAGATGGGGTTCACCCAACGCAGGCCGGGCACGAATATCTCGGACACCGACTCGCCAGCGAACTCATGCGCGGCAACCTGTTGTAGCGGCCTGTGTGACATTTGCGCCCGCTTATGGAATAAAGAATATATGAAGATTTGTTTTGTGGTGGATGGCAGAAGCCCGCACGCCCGCAACTGGATAGAGTACTTCGGGCGGGCCGGGGAAGAAATCCATATCATTTCTACCTTTCCATGCGAGCCGGTCAACCCGCCGGAAGCGTCGCTGCATATTGTGCCGCTGGACTTTTCGGCCCGCGCCCGCTCGCTGGGCGGCGAGGAAAGCCGCACGCAGCACGGCAACCCGGTGCTGGCGCGTCTGCGCGGCGGTGCGGCATGGAAGAAGCTGGCTGCCCTGCGCGACCAGTTGTCTCCCGCCGCCGTGCGCCTGCAAAGCGGGCGCGTGCGCCGCATCATAGACAGCATCCAACCGGATATAGTTCATGCCATGCGGATACCCTATGAAGGCATTCTGGCGGCGGAAGCGCTGCGCGGCACATCTTATCCCCTGATTATCTCGTCGTGGGGCAACGACTTCACGCTCCATGCGGCAGGCTCGCCCACCGTTGCCGCGCTGACCGAGCGCGCGATGCGCCGCGCCGATGCCATCCACCCGGACTGCGAGAAAGACCTCCATATCGCCTGGGAGCGCGGCTTTGACCGGAGCAAGCCGTCTCTGGTGGCTCCTGCCAACGGCGGCGTCCGCACCGACATTTTTCATCCAGGGCCGCCTGATGCGAAACTGGCCGCGCAGTTCCAGTTGCCTCTGGACGCGCCGGTGGTGATTAACCCGCGCGGGGTCAAGCCGTATGTCCGCACGGAAACGTTCTTTCAGGCCATTCCGCTGGTGCTCCAAAAGCACCCCGACGCCGTGTTTCTGGGAGCCATGATGCAGGATGTAGCGCTCGCCGAGCAGTGGGTCAGCCGCCTGGGGCTGCAAAAGTCCGTGCGCCTGCTGCCGTTTGTGCCGCACGCGCAGATGGCGGACTTCTTTCGCTTGGCCTCCATTGCTGTCTCGCCGTCCGACCATGACGGCACGCCGAACACGTTGCTGGAAGCGATGGCGACCGGCACGTTCCCCGTTGCGGGCAGCATTCCGTCCGTGCGCGAATGGGTGGAAGACGGCGTGAACGGCCTCCTGTGCGACCAAAGCAGCCCGCAGTCGCTGGCATCGGCCATTCTGCGCGCGCTGGACGACGACGCCCTGCGCCAGCGCGCCGCCGCCCACAACGCGGAGATGATTGCCCGCACCGTAGACTACCGGAGCGTGACAGCCCGCGCGCAGGAGTTCTACCGCACGGTCACGTCCCAGGCTGCGGCAGAGGCCGCGCCCGCCGTTCGCTGACAATCCGTTATGCAAGAAAACACCCCATTGCCGCCCCATTGTCCTCACCGCGCGCGCCGCTTCTGGCTGTGCGGCCTTGCCGTGCTCGCCGTCGCTTTCAGCGTGCCGAGCGTCCTGCGCCTCGCCCGCCCGCAGCGCGTGTCCGCCAGCGTAGACAGCACGAAGGGGCTGCTGCCCGCCGCAGCCCTGCCGACGGCGACGCCTATCAAGCACGTCATCATCATCATGCAGGAGAATCGCTCTTTTGATGAATACTTCGGCACGTTCCCCGGCGTGAGCGGCATTCCGGCGGGCGTCTGCGTGCCCGGCGCGAAAAAAAGCAATCCATGCGTGCCGCCCTATCACAACAGCAGCGATGTCAACACCGGGGGCAATCACACCTATGCCGACGCCAAAGCCGACATTGACGGCGGCAAGATGGATGGCTTCGTTAAGGACGCCGGGCAGCCCGATGTGATGGGCTACCATGACGCGCGCGAAATTCCCAACTACTGGCAGTACGCGCAGAACTTCACCCTGCAAGACCAGATGTTTGAGCCGAGTCTGGGGTGGAGCCTCATCGCGCATCTTTACATGGTGTCCGAATGGTCTGCCGGGTGCGGCAGGCCGGATGTAGCCTCCTCCTGCAAGGACGGCAACCATTCCACATCCAACTCGGCCTGGACAGATTTAACCTATCTGCTGCACAAGCAGGGCGTCAGTTGGGGCTACTACGTGTCGGCGGGCCTTGCGCCCGACACCGATGACGACAGCGCCGCCGTGCCCACCGCCTCGCAGAGCGCGACCACGCCCTCCTATTGGAACCCGCTGCCCACGTTCACCACCGTCAAGCAGGACGGCGAGTTGTCCAACATTCAGGACATCTCCAAGTTCACGGCGCAGGCGAAGACGGGGACGCTGCCCGCTGTCTGCTGGGTCGTGCCCGACCACGCGCATTCCGAGCATCCACCCGCCAAAATCAGCGATGGGCAGGCGTTTGTGACGGGCCTCGTCAATGCGGCGATGCAGGGGCCGGACTGGAATTCCACCGCTATCTTTCTGGTGTGGGACGACTGGGGCGGCTTTTATGACCATGTAGCCCCGCCCAAAGTGGACTTGAACGGCTACGGCCTGCGCGTGCCGGGCTTAGTCATCAGCCCTTATGCGAAAGCAAACTATATAGACAAGCAGACGCTTTCGTTTGACGCCTACGCTAAGTTCATAGAAGACAACTTTCTGGGTGGTCAGCGCCTTGACCCGCTTAATGACGGGCGACCCGACCCGCGCCCCACCGTGCGCGAGAACGCCGCCGCGCTCGGCGACCTGATGCGGGACTTTGATTTCAACCAGACGCCGCGCCCGGCGCTGGTGCTGCCGCTTTATCCCGCGCCCGGCCCGCCATCCCAGCCGCCCGGCTAGACACGCTTACTTATGTTCACGAAGACAATTATTTGCATCACTGCCCTGCTTCTCACGCTGGCGTCCCTGCCTGCCCGGTCACAAAGCCTGACCACGCTGCACGCCTTTGCGCCCCTGAACGCGGCGGGCATCAACGCCGACGGCGCGCACCCTTACGCCGCGCTGGTGCAGGGGGCCGACGGCAACTGGTACGGAACTGCCGTAGACGGCGGGCCGAATGGCACCGGCACCGTCTTTCGCGTCAGCCCCGCCGGGGCGCTCGCTGTCCTGTATGCGTTTGAGGCGGAGAGCGGCAGCCTCGGCACGAACGCGCACGGCGCGCACCCGTATGCGTCCCTGCTGCTCGCCCGCGACGGTTCCTTTTATGGCTCAACGGCGGAAGGCGGCGCGCACGGCACCGGCACGCTGTTTCGCCTGACGCAAAATCTAGCGGGCGCGTGGACGCTGACCACATTGCATTCGTTTGGCCCGTTTGACGGCAGCGGCTTTCGCAACCCGGATGGGGCGCACCCTTACGCCGCGCTCATTCAAGGCGCGAATGGCAGTTTTTATGGCACTGCGCCCGACGGCGGCAGCGGCACAGGCACCGTGTTCCAGATGACGCCTGCGGGAGCGCTGACGGTGCCGCACAAGTTCAAGGCGCTTAACTACCCGAACGACGTGACCAACCCCGGCGGCGCGTTTCCCTATGCCGCGTTGGTGCAGGAAAGCGATGGCTCCCTGTGCGGCTCCGCGTCGCAGGGCGGCGGCGCGGGCAATGGGGTCATTTTCCGGGTGGCGCTTTCGGGCGCGTACACTCTGCTGCATGAGTACGCGCACCTCAAATACGGCGTTAACCCCGGCGGCGCGAATGCGGCGGGCCTCGTGCTGATCAGCGGCGGCACGCTGTACGGCACGTCGTTTTACGGCGGCAGCGGCGGCGCGGGAACCATATTCCAGAGAAAACCGGACGGCACGCTGACCGTGCTGCACAACTTCGGCGTGCTGGACTATCGGAATGCCAACACGGACGGCGCGATGCCCAATCCGCCTGTCTTTGCCGGGGACGGTGCGCTGTACGGCACGACTTCGGCGGGCGGCGCGAATGGGGACGGCACGATTTACCGCATGGCGACGGACGGCACGTTTACGCTGCTGCAAACCCTGTCGCCCGCAACTGGCACGTCCGCCGAGTCCGCGCTCGCGCAGAGCACGGACGGCGCATTGTACGGAACGGCGTCTCGCGGCGGCCCAAATGACACCGGCGTCGTGTTCCGTCTGAGCCTGCCGTCCGCGAGCGTCATGCCGGGCCGGAAGGGGGGCCGCTAGCCATGCGTCTCGTTTTCTGGCAGAACATGATGGCAATTCACCAGTCCGCGCACATTCGCGCGCTGGCCGCCCGCCCCGATTTGGACGTGACGTGGGTGGTGGAGGAAGCCATCACGCCAGACCGCGTGGAGCAGGGCTGGCCCGTGCCGGATGCAGGCAAGGCTATGATTGTCGTCAACCCCGGCGACGCCGAAATGGACGCGCTGCTGCATGAAGCGCCGGACAACAGCGTTCACGTTTTCACGGGCATCCGGCCCTACCCGATGGTGTGGCGGGCCTACAAAAAGAGCCGTTCTCTGAAGACCCGGCGCGGGCTGCTCGTGGAAGGCGGCGACCACCGGGGCGCAAAGGGCAAACTGCGGCGCGCGCTCGGCATCAGCGACTTCGTGCGCTTTGGCAAAGAGATTGACTTCGTGATGGCGATGGGCGAAATGGGCGTCCGCTGGTTCCGGGGCTGCGGCTGGCCGGAAGGCAAAGTCTTTGAGTACGGCTACTGGGTGGAAAACCCTGCTCTGCCTGACATTGCCGAACTGGACAAAAACCCCGCTGGCCCGGTGCGACTTATGTATCTGGGGCAGTTCATCCCGCGCAAAAGCGTAGATTTGCTTTTAACCGCGCTGGCGGGCGTGGACAGCACAAACTGGACGCTGACGCTGATGGGCAACGGCCCGCAGGAGCAAGAGTTAAAAGAACTGGCGGCGCAACTGGGCATCGCGGAGCGTTTGGGCTTCGCGCCGCCGCGCCCCAACGCTGAAGCCGTCGCCGCCATCGCTCGCCATGATCTTTATATCCTGCCGTCCGGGTTTGACGGCTGGGGGGCCACCACGAACGAAGCCCTCATGTGCGGCGTCCCCGTTGTGTGCAGCGACAACTGCGGCTCCGGCAGCCTGCTGCGCGCCTCCTGGCGCGGCGAAACGTTCCGAGCGGCGTCGGCAGACAGCCTGCGCGACGTGTTAGCCCGCCGTATTGCGGCAGGTCGTTTGACGCCGGAAACGCGGGAGCGCATTCGCTCGTGGTCGTGCGCCATTGAAGGCCGCACGGGAGCGGAATACTTTTGGGCCTGCATGGAAGCGTCTGCGGGCAAGCGCCCGCGTCCTGTCCCGCCCTGGCTGGCATGAAACTTGCAAGAGAGAAAAGACGCCATGCTGACTGTTGACCTGTCCAAATATAAAAACCCGCCCTGGCACGACAAGGAGCGCAGTTTCGTAACTCGCGCCGTGTGGCACATCCTGAACGCTGTGTTCCTGCAAAACCCGCTGAACCCGTCGTCCAAAGTCAAGATTGTGCTCCTGCGGGCGTTCGGGGCCAAAGTAGGCAAGGGCGTGCTGCTGAAGCCCGCCATCAATATCAAGTCGCCCTGGCGGGTGGAGATTGGCGACTACTCCATGATTGGCGAGCGGGCGTGGCTGGACTCAGTAGCCCCCATTCGCATCGGGGCGAATGTCGTCGTCTCGCAGGACGCTTATCTTTGCACCGGTAACCACGATTGGACTGACCCGGCATTCGGACTGATTGAAGCGCCGCTCGTGATTGAAGACGGGGCCTGGGTGGGAGCGCGGGCGACCATTCTGCCGGGCGCGCGGGTTGCCTCGCACGCCATCATTTCCGGCGGCAGCGTCCTGTCCAAAGAGACAGAACCCTACATGATTTACGCGGGCAATCCGGCCCTGCCGGTGAAAAAGCGCGTGCTGACCGAAAACGGACGGGCCGAACAGATTGCCGCCCGTCATCAAGAACTCGTGCGCGAATTAGAACTCTCGCGCTGACCCCTTGAAGGGGCGATAAAGCAAGGAGATCACACACCATGAAAATCTGCATTGTCACAGGCTCGGCGGGGCTGATTGGCTCCGAGAGCGTCAAGTTCTTTTCCCAGAAGGGCTTTGACGTGGTGGGCATAGACAACAATATGCGCGAATACTTCTTCGGCGCGGACGCTTCTACCGCCTGGGTGCTGGATGAGTTAAAGGACGCCGTTCCCGGCTTCCGCAACCATGCGGCAGATATTCGCGACTTCGGGGCCATCTCGCAAATCTTTCAGGAGTACGGCAAGGACGTGGCGCTCGTTATTCACACGGCGGCGCAGCCGTCGCACGACTGGGCCGCCCGCGAGCCATTCACTGATTTCGGCGTGAACGCCAACGGCACACTCAATGTTCTGGAAGCCACCCGCCAGTTCTGCCCGGACGCCGCGTTTATCTTCACGTCCACCAACAAAGTGTACGGCGACACCCCCAATTACCTGCCATTAGTCGAGCAGGAAACGCGCTGGGAGATAGACAAATCGCACCCGTTCTACGCGAAGGGCATTGATGAGTCCATGTCCATTGACAACTCCACGCACTCGCTGTTCGGGGCGTCCAAAGTGGCCGCCGACATTCTGGTGCAGGAGTACGGGCGCTACTTTGGCATGAAAACCGGCGTCTTCCGGGGCGGCTGTCTCACCGGCCCGGCACATTCCGGCGCGGAACTGCACGGCTTTCTGGCGTACCTGATGAAGTGCGCCGCCACCAAGAAAGAGTACCGTATCTTCGGCTACAAGGGCAAGCAGGTGCGCGACAACATTCACTCGTATGACCTAGTGAATGCGTTTTATCACTTTTACCAGAACCCGCAGGGGGGCAAGGCGTACAACATGGGCGGCGCGCGCTTTTCCAACTGCTCTATGCTGGAAGCCATACAGCAATGCGAGGAGATTACCGGGAACAAAATGCTCACGCAGTATGTCGAGACAAACCGCACGGGCGACCACATCTGGTACATCAGCGACGTGTCCAAGTTCAAGGCGGACTTCCCCGGCTGGACACACACGAAGAATATCACCGACATCCTTTCCGGCATCTTTGAGGCGAACAAGCACCGCTGGACGCCCATCGCGCCTGCGGAAAAGGCCCTCGCAGGCAGCGCGGCCTAGCCGTTCCCAGGACACACCATGCGTATCTTTGTTCACGATTACGGGCGCTACCCGTACCCCTGGGAACTGACCCGCGCGCTCGCGGAGCGCGGCCATCAGGTCTTGTACACGTACAGCGAGGCCGACACCGCGCGCGCCACGATTGCCGTGCCGGAAAGCGAAAAGAACCATCTCACAGTGGTAGGCATTCGCACGACAAAGCCGCTGCATAAGAGTTCTTTTCTGAAGCGCCGGGCGTCGGAGGTGGAGCACGGTCAACTGCTGGCGAAGGAGTTAATCAAGTTCCGGCCCGATGTGGTGATTTCGGCCAACACGCCGCTGGACGCGCAGGCGGTTCTGCTGAAAGCATCGCGGGCGCAGGGGGCGAAGTTCATTTTCTGGGTGCAGGACTTGCTGGGGGTCGCCATTCAGAAAATCCTGTCGCACAAACTGCCTGTTGTGGGCGGGGCGATTGGGGCGCATTATCTCAATTTAGAGAAAACCTTGCTTCAACAGAGCGACGAGGCGGTTCTCATCACTGAAGACTTCCGCCCGTTCATGGAGCGCTGGAGTGTCGCGCCCCAAAAGACCCATGTGATTGAAAACTGGGCGCCCCTGCAAGACCTGCCGCTTGTCCCCAAAGACAACGGCTGGGCCGCGCAGTTTGGGCTGGACGGCAAAACGCTTCTGATTTACGCGGGCACGATGGGCATGAAGCACAACCCGCAATTGATATTGCAACTGGCAGAGAAACTGCGCGCGCGGCCTGAAGTCAAAATTGTCATGGCCTCAGAAGGCTCCGGCGTGGAGTGGCTGAAAGCGCAGAACGTGGCGCACGGTATGGACAATCTGCAATTTATCCCGTTCCAGCCGTTCGCTCAGATGCCGCGCATGATGGCGTCTGCCGATGTGCTCGTCGCCCTGCTGGAACCGGATGCAAGCACGTTCTGCGTACCGTCCAAAGTGCTGACTTATCTGTGCGCCGGGCGGCCCTTGCTGCTGTCCGTGCCGCCGGACAACCTGTCCGCCAAGATTGTGGCGGGCAACAACGCGGGCTTAGTCTCCGCGCCCGCCGATGTGGACGGCTTTGTCGCTTCTGCATTGAAATTGTTAGATGACCCCGCCCTGCGGGAGACTCTCGGCGCGAACGCCCGCCGCTATGCGGAAGCGCAGTTTAATATCGCCAAGATTACCAACCAGTTTGAGGCGCTGCTGCACTGACAGCGCGCTTCAAGACACGAGCCATCGCGCTCCATTATCACGTTCAAGGAGAACATTGCACCATCATGTCTGAGCAAACAATCGCGCCGCACAAGGGCTTCACGCTCTGGTTCACGGGCCTGTCGGGGGCGGGCAAGTCCACTCTCACCAACTATCTCACCGAGATTTTCAAGAAGCGCGGCTACAAAGTAGAAGTGCTGGATGGTGATGAAGTCCGCACCAACCTGTCCAAAGGGCTGACATTCAGCAAGGAAGACCGCGACATCAACATCGGGCGCATCGGCTACGTCGCGCGGCTTTTGGCCCGCAACGGCGTCATCGCCATCACGGCGGCCATCTCGCCCTATGCCAGCGTCCGCGATGAAATCCGCGCCCTGAACGACGCCGAAGGCGTGCCGTTTGTGGAAGTCTTCGCCAATGCGTCCATCGCCGCCCTCACCGACCGCGACGTAAAGGGCCTGTACAAGAAAGCCCTGGCGGGCGAAATCAAGAACTTCACCGGCATTTCTGACCCCTATGAAGCGCCCGAAAAACCGGAACTGACGGTCTACACCGACCGCGACTCCATTGAGCAGTCGGCCCAGCAGATTATGGACTACCTGCACGCGCAGGGCCTGATTGACGCCAAATAAGGGCACAGCCCTCCAAAAAGCGCGTGCGCCGTCCGGCTTTTCCCGGCAGCGCACGCGCAAAACGGCAGAAACAGACCGCAAAAACAGACGTGTCGTTTGAGAATAATTGGGGAATACTGGACTTCGCGCCCGAAGGCCTTCCCCAAAACGCGCAGCGAAACACTGCGTAGGCCCAGGCGCATCGGCATTTCTTCATACGCGGCTCCTCTTGTCACTGTTGACGGCTCTTGGCATAGATTTTGCAGAGCAAAGCGGTAAGGAAAGTCTGGCCGCACCGACGCACTGCCCGAACAAGCACCTAAAATGACAGAGACACGCCGCCCGCTTCCTCTGGAAAGAGAAATTACGGTGATGACCTTACAACGGCCAAAGCCGGTGTCCGCGTGGACGCAATGCTTACCTGCAATGGCTGTCGCCCGCGCACTGAGACGATAAGGAGGGTAAAATCCATGCAAGCCTGTGACCCCGCTCGCGCTGTCCTGCCCGATGGGCCGAATGTCAATCGTGTCCTGGGTCGTCCCGCAGAATATGAGGAAGACCCGACCGGCCAGATTGAAATCAAGTCCCCTGTGTTGCGCCGCCTGCTGCGTCAGGCGGGGGCCGAGTTTTCTGACCGGGAAGTGATGCTTAACTACAAGATGCCGGTCTGCCTGCCGCCCCCCGACTCGGAAGGCGTCTCTAAGACTGCGGACTATGAGATTGCCAAGCGCTGCATGGATGTCATCGGCTCCGGCCTCATTTTGCTGCTCTGCTCGCCGCTCTTTCTGGTGCTCGCTATTCTCATTCGGGCGACCAGCAAGGGGCCAGCGTTGTTCAAGCAGAAGCGTCTGGGCGCAAACGGCGAAGTGTTCTGGTGCTACAAGTTTCGCACCATGGTGGTCAATGCCGAAGACATCCTCAAGGCCAACAAAAAACTGCTGGAGCAGTTTGAAGGCAACTACAAGATTAAAGACGATCCGCGCGTCACCCGTGTTGGGACGTTCCTGCGGAAAACCAGCCTGGATGAACTGCCGCAGTTCCTGAATGTCTTCCAAGGCACCATGAGTCTCATCGGGCCGCGCCCTATTGTGCCCGATGAAGTAAATAAATATGGGATTTATGCCGATAAGATGCTCAGCGTCAAGCCCGGCCTCGGCGGCCTGTGGCAAGTCTGCGGGCGCAGCGACTCCACGTACAGCAAGCGGGTCATGCTGGACATGATTTATGTGGATCACCGCTCGTTATGGCTGGACATTGATCTGCTGTTCCGTACCGCCTGGTCGGTCGTCATGTGCCGGGGCGCTTACTGAAAAAACATGGCTGAAAAACATGGCATAATGAACAGGGAACAGGCGGAACCCTTCAGCGCGCTTCTGCGTACCGGAGTGTGAGCACGTCAACCGTCATTAAAGGTGTACTAATCAACAATGCAAGAGATTCAACCCTATAGCGCGCCGCCGGAAAGCGGGGCCGCCCCCGACATCACGGTCAAGGACATCGGCAAGATTGTCCAGCGCCGCAAGAAGATTATCTTGTCCATTCTGCTGCCCTGCCTGGCGCTCGGCGCGGTCATGGCCCTGATGCCGCACAAGTGGTACGCCGAAAACGAGCTGATGCTCATTCAGCATCCGCCGTCAACGTCTGCAACTACCGCAACCAGTCTGGGCTACACCACCGAGGAAACGATTGACACGCCTTTCGCGATGATCCAGACCAATGCCATGTACCAGCACGTCCTGGACTGGATGCTCCACGACGCCAAAGTGCAGGCGAAAGCGCAGGGCAAGCCCGTAGACAAAGTGACCTACGCCAGCCTGCCTTACACGCTGCTCACCCTGCCCAAGCACCTCAAGTTCACCAACCCCAAAGACACCAACGTCATTGAAATCATGGCGGACGGCAAGACCAAAAAGAATGCCATGTGGCTGGCCCGTTCCGCTGGCAACTCGTTCGTAGCCTGGAAAACCCAGCTCGCGCAGGAAGATTTGACGCAGGCCATTCCCAGCCTGCGGGCGCGCACCGACCAGTCCCGGCGTAATCTGTATGCCGCGCAGCGCGCCGAAACCGCATTCAAGCAAAAGTATCGCTTCGCGGATGAGCCAAGTCAGGAGCAGTCGCTGCTCGCCCAGCTTGCCTCGCTGAAAACGCAGGTCAGCGATGCCCAGCAAGACTTGGGGTCGCAGCAGGCGCGGCTGAACACTCTGAGCGCGCAGTTGCAGCGTGCCAACGTCGCCATCGCCACAGGCTCCGGCGTCCGCGACGACCAGAGTGTGCAGGCTTTGCAGGCGCAGCTCACGCAGGCCGAGATTGCTTACGAGAAGTCTCGCCAGCAATATACGTCCGCCTACCCCGGTGTCCTGGGCGATCAGGAAGGCCAAATCAGAGACCTCAAGCAGCGCCTTGCCCGCGCGGTGCAGGGCACCATCAACAATACGACACCTGACCTGCCCAGCCAACTAGCCCTGCAAGAGCAGTATCGTCAGCAGCAGGTGCAGGTGCGCTTCTCACAGGCCAAACTGGGAACGGCGCAAAGCCAGCTTGCACTGGCGCAGCAGACCTCGCAGACGTTCCCGGAGATTGACCAGCAGTACGTCCGTCTCCACCAGGCGACGACAGATGCCAGCACGCTGTTCAGCGGCCTGCAATCGGCATTGACGCAAGCCCTCATCAACAGAGACACCATCAAAGGCGACGTGCAGGTCACTCATGCGGCCATCCTTGACCCATTTGACCTGCCGACCACGCTGATTGAATATATCGCGGTTGGCGGTCTGCTCGGCGGCTTCCTGGCGCTGTTTGCCGTGCTGCTTGTGGAGCAGGCCGACAAGAAGCTGTATCGCGTGGAAGACGTGCGCCGCCTCGTGTCCGGCACCATTATTGGCGCGCTGCCAGAGATGACTGGCAAGGACAAGCGCGCTCTGGCGCGCGGCAGCGTCCCGCCGCAGATTGCCGAGCCGTTCAACTTCGCCCGCGCCAATCTTGCTCTGGTCGTGCGGCAGGCCACGCAGCGCGACCTGTGGCAGCATCAAGTGATCCTGGTGACCAGCGCCGCGCCCGGCGAAGGCAAATCGTTCACAGCGGCCAATCTGGCCCGCTCGCTGGCGCAGTCCGGCAAGAAAGTCATTCTGGTGGACGCTAATCTGCACCGGCCCGCGCAATATGATTTATTTCGCTCCGGCGCGCAGCATGGCGTCGCTGACGTGCTGACTGGCGGAATGCCGCTTGCGGAAGCCATCGCGCCCACGAATACGGACAATCTGAACCTCCTTTACAGCGGTCATGCTGTCCAGAACCCAACTGACCTTCTTGCCATGCCGCAGGCCGCGCAGATGATAGATGCCCTGCGCCGCGAGGCCGAAGTGGTCATCATTGACACGCCCGCCTGCTCGGTCGCTGCCGATGCGCTGTATCTCGCTCCCTATGCCGACTGCGTTTTGCAGGTCATCGGCGTGGGCATGGTAGATGAAGCGACGCTGGCCGACGCGAATGCCGCGCTCTACGCGGCGGCTCCCAAATCGCTGGCGTCCTTCCTCAACCATACGCCTCGCGAACGCCGCCGTAAAGAGGCATACTCGTATGCGCGCCAGTATTCGCGCAGCGGAGCCGTCGCGCGCCCCGCGCTGCCCCAGAACGGCACGGTCAAAGACAGCGCCGCGCTGCTGGAAGAAAAGAACTTTGCATTTGCAGCCCGCTCCCATCAGAACGGGGCTGCTTCGGAGGGAACCGCGCACGACCTTTCCGTCGTCAAACCGGCAGTCCCGGTTCAAGATGAGGAGAGCATTTAAGTTATGAACACACGCACTTTGCGCCCGAAGGCGCTGCTGCTGGCAGCGATAACGCTTGCGCTTGCCGTGCCCGCCGGGGCTGACCCGGTTCCCGGCGTTCCTGCTCCCGGCGTTCCCGCTCCCGGCGTCTCTGCGCCCGGTGTCTCTGCGCCCGGTGCTGCCATGCCGCCGCCCGCGCCGCTGGCACTGCCTGTGACGCCTGCCGTTGTTAATCCCGCCAACTACACGCTGATGCCTGCCGACGAACTGAGCATCACCGTTGTCAATTTCCCCCAGCTCAATGCGGATGTCATTGTGCCCCCCGATGGCACAGTCTCCGTGCCACTGCTCCAGCCGGTCAGCGTGGTCGGCAAGACACCCAATCAAGTGGCGCAAATCCTGACCCGGCAGTGGAAGACATATGTGGTCAACCCGGCGGTCACGGTGGCTCTGAAAGTCAAGCACCCCCAGAACGTGCAGTTCTACGGCTTCGTTACCCGTCCGGGGCTGGCGACTTACACCGATGGCCTGCGCCTTCTGGAAGGGCTGGCCGAAGTGGGCGGCGCGCTGCCAACCGGCGACCTGAGCGCTGTCACCGTCACGCACAAAACCGGCCAGGTGGAAAAACTAAACTTGAGCCACCCGGAAACAAAGGGCGGCACGGGCAGCGACATTTTCCTCCGGGAAGACGACAACGTGTACGTGCCCGAGTATCGCGGGCAGGTCAGCGTCACCGGCGAAGTCAAGACGCCCGGCTCCTACGCCTACAAAGACGGCATGACTGTGCTGGACGCGCTGACGCAGGTCGGCAACGTCAACCCGGATACGGCAGACCTGAACAACTCTACACTGACGCGCAACGGCATCATATCCAAGATTGACTTGGACGCCCTGCTCAAGCGCGCCGATCAGAAAGCCAACGTGACATTGCAGGCAGGCGACATCATCAACGTGCCGCTTAACTACAACCACACCTATGTGTTTGGCGATGTCGCCAAGCCCGGCCAGTTTATCTTCAAGCCCGGTGACCGGCTGATTGATGCGTTCAACAACGCGGGCCTCAACTCCGATGCGAAGGTGCGCGAAGTGAACGTCATTCACCAGACGCGCAACACCAATACGGCCAGCATGGAAGTTGTAGACATGAGCAAGTTCCTGTGGCACGGGGATATTGCAGGCAACCCGATCTTGCAGCCGGGGGACGTGATTTACATCCCCAAGAACAGCGAGCACGTGACAGTGGCAAATGTCCTCTCAGGCGCTATTGGTTTGCACGCAATCAACCAGACAACGGGCGTTATCAACGGTGGGCACTGAGCAGTCAGACCGCTTCCTTCTGACGAAACGAACGCAGATTGGCCCAGAGACAGAACGCCTCTGGGCCAATGCCATCGGAGACCTGCTGGAATTTATGGGCACAGACGAGCAGAGCGCCGACGCCACGCCTCAAGCCGCCATGTATAAAGCCGTTGTCAATTTGGAGGGCCAGTACGCTTTGTGGCCGACCGACAGAGACAACGCGCCCGGCTGGAGCGATGCTGGCCCCGACGGGTCGGAAGAAGACGTGCTGGCGCAGATTGCTACAGCATGGACGAATATGATCCCCCTGAGCGCGCGGCTCCCCGCGCCGCGATGAGGCAGTCGCGCCCGCTTCTCTGGCCCTTACCTTCCGAAGCCGGGGCGCTGATGCCGGAGGCCGTCACCGTCTGGCACGCCCGGCTGGACGAGGCCGCGCCGCATCAGCCCGAACTGGCCCGCACGCTTTCCCCGGACGAGACGGCCCGCGCACTACGTTTTCGCTTTGAGCGCGACCGGAGCCGCTTCGTCGCGGCGCGCGGGCTGCTCCGCGCGCTTCTGAGCCGCATGACGGGCGTTGCGCCGGAGCGGTTAACGTTTGATTACAATGGGTTCGGCAAACCGGCGCTGGCGAAAGAGTCTGGCGGCGAGCAGGTACACTTCAATGTGTCCCACGCGGGGGGGCTTGCCGTGTACGCGCTGGCATGGGAGCGGGAAGTCGGGGTGGACGTGGAGCCACTACGCCGTCTTCCTGATATGGAAGAATTAGCCGAGCGCGTGTTTGGCCCGTCAGAGCGCGCCGCGCTCTATGCGCTGCCTGCAACGGAGCAGCCGAAGGCGTTCCTGAACGGCTGGACGCGCAAGGAGGCTGTCCTCAAAGCGTGCGGCTGGGGGCTGATGGATGACCTGCACGCGCTGCAAGTCACCTGCGCGCCGGGCGAGATGGCACAAATCTTGCAGGTACCGTCTTCGTTGCCGGAAGCCTCCTGCTGTAGTTTGTCCGAATTGACGGTTGCGCCAGGGTATGCCGCCGCGCTTGCTTCGATGGAGCCGACTGCGCCCGGAGCCAAGAGGATAGCCAAACTTGACGGTTTTTGAGCCAGACAATCAGGCGGCTTCGCCGCGTCTCCTGCACACCGCGTTTGAGGCGCAGGCGGCGGCGCAGCCCGCGCACCCGGCGGTTGTGTTTCAGGGCCGAACGCTTTCCTACGGGGAACTCGCGCGCCGCGCCCGGCTGATTGGAAACCATCTGCGGCAGGCGGGCGCGCAGCCGGGCACGCTGGTCGCCGTTGTCATGGAAAAAGGCTGGGAGCAGGTCGCCGCCGTTCTGGGCATTCTGATGTCGGGCGCGGCCTACCTGCCGCTTGACCCCGATTTGCCCCGCGAGCGGCTTCACGGGCTGCTGGCGCAGGGCGAAGCGACTCTCGCGCTCACGCAGCCCGCGCTGGACGCACATCTGGAATGGCCGCAGGGCGTGCAGCGTTTGCTCGTGACCGAAGAAGATAAAGGCGACGACACGCCCTTAGCGCCTGTGCAGAAGCCGACCGACCTGGCGTATGTTATCTTCACATCCGGCTCTACGGGGATGCCCAAAGGCGTGATGATGGATCATCGCGGCCCCATGAACACCCTAGACGATCTGAACGAGCGTTTCCAGATTGGCCCTGCCGACCGCGTCCTGGCGCTTTCGGCCCTCAGTTTTGACCTGTCTGTGTATGACATCTTTGGCCTGCTGGCGGCGGGCGGCACGATTGTCATGCCGTCTGATGATGCCCTGCGCGACCCGGCGGCATGGTCTGACCTGATGGCCCGCGAAGGCGTCACCCTCTGGGACTCCGTGCCCGCGCTCATGCAGATGCTGACTGACTATCTGGCAACGAGCGCCCTGCCGCAAAGCGCGCGCCCCGCGATGTTGCGGCTGGCCTTCTTAAGCGGCGACTGGATACCTGTGTCCCTGCCCGACCAGATTCGGCGTCTGCTGGGTGACCCGCCGCGCCGCCCCGTAGAAGTCATCGGCATGGGCGGCGCAACCGAAGCGTCCATCTGGTCGGTCATCAACCCCGTTGGCAATGTTGACCCCGCATGGCGCTCCATTCCTTACGGCAAGGCCATGCGGAACCAGTCGTGGCATATCTTGGACGACGCCATGCAGCCCGTCCCGCCGGGCGAAACCGGCAATTTATTTATTGGCGGCATCGGCCTCTCGCTCGGCTACTGGCGCGACGCAGAAAAAACTGCCGCGTCCTTTATCCGTCACCCGGAGACGGGGGAGCGATTGTATCGCACAGGCGATTTAGGCCGCTGGCTGCCGGACGGCAATATTGAGTTCGGGGGGCGCGCGGACTTTCAGGTCAAACTGCGCGGCTTCCGCATTGAACTGGGGGAAATTGAAAGCGTTCTCGCGCAGCACCCCGCCGTGCAGGACGTGGTGACGCTTGCCCGCGAGGACACGCCCGGCGACAAGCGGCTGGTTGCCTATGTCGTGCCGGACGCCGCTGCCATTGCCGCCGACCCGCAGATGGCGCGGGAGCAAATCGCCAACTGGCAGAAGGTCTATGACGAGGAAGTCTACGGCCAGCAGCGCGCTTCTCAGGAAGCCGCATCTGCTGATCCCGCGTTCAATATTAGTGGGTGGAACAGCAGTTACACGGGCCTGCCGCTTCCCGCTGAAGAAATGCGCGAATGGGTGGAGCAAACCGTCGCCCGCATTGAGGCTCTGAAGCCCCGGCGCGTGCTGGAAATCGGCTGCGGCACAGGCCTCTTGCTTTTGCGCCTCGCCCCACAGTGCGAATATTATTTGGGAACCGACTTCGCCCAATCCGCGCTGGACTTCGTGCAGCCGGAACTGGCGCGGCAGGGATTGACTCATGTCACGCTGGAGCAGCGCACCGCCGAGAACTTTGACGGCCTCGCGCCCGGCTCGTTTGACACAGTGGTGCTTAACTCCGTCGCGCAGCACTTTCCCAGCATCGACTATCTGCGCGAAGTGCTGGAAGGCGCGGCGCGGCTTCTTGCCCCCGGCGGCGCTATCTTTGTGGGCGACGTGCGCTCGCTGCCGCTCTTGGAAGCCTACCATGCGTCTGTGCAGTTGTATCAGGCTCCGGACGATTTGCCGCTTGCGGAACTGCGGCAGCGCGTCGCCCGCCGCCTCGCCGAAGATGAAGAACTTGTGGTCGCCCCGGCGTTTTTTCACGCGCTGGGGCAGCATTTGCCGTCGGTCACTCAGATGCAGGTTCTGCCTAAGCGGGGTGTTTTCCAGAATGAACTGACCCGGTTCCGCTTTGATGCCGTGCTTCATGTCGGTTCGCCAGAAACAAGCAGCGCACAGAGTAAAAATCGGGAACCTTTTGTCCTCCCCCCGTGGTTAAACTGGCAGAACGCTCGCTTGAGCCTTGCTTCTCTCACGCAAATGCTGACGGAACAAATGCCCCCCTGCGTGCGTCTACTGGGTGTTCCCAACGCGCGAGTTTGGGCGGATGTGGCGACGGCCTTCCTGCTGGCAGGCGAAGATGCGCCAGAGACGGCGGGCAAAGTCAAATTGGCGGTGCAGAACGCAGACATGGGCGTTGACCCGGAAGCGTTCTGGGCCATCAGCGGCGCGCTGCCGTATGCCGCCGAAGTGCGTCTGTCTCTGGACGGTGCGTCTGGCAGCTATGATGTTGTCCTCGTGCGGCGCGAAGCGAGCGGCTTTGCTGTCGTCTCGGAAGCCCTGTGGCCGGAACCGGCGCTTCCCGCCTTGTCCTGGAGCCATTACGCCAGCAGCCCGCTGCGCGCGAAAACGCTGCGCGCGCTCGCGCCGCTGCTGCGGGCGTTTCTGACCGAGCGCCTGCCTGACTACATGGTGCCGTCGGCGTTTGTGCTGCTGGAACGCCTGCCGCTGACGGCGAACGGCAAAGTAGACCGTAAATCGCTGCCCGCGCCCGACCCGTCCCGGCCTGAGATGGAAGCGCGCTACGCGCCGCCCCGGACGCCGACCGAGGAAACGCTTGCTTCTGTCTGGGCGCAGGTGCTTGGGCTGGAGCAGGTCGGCATTCACGACAACTTCTTTGACCTGGGCGGCCATTCGCTGCTGGCAACGCAGATGACTTCGCGTGTCCGGGCCACACTGGGCGCGGACGTTTCGCTGCACACGCTGTTCGCGCACCCCACGGTAGCGGCGCTGGCCGAAGCCATCACGCCTGTCTCTTATAACGGCGCGGCCCCTGACATGACCGATGCGCTGCGGGATTTGGCGCAGATGTCAGAAGAAGACGCACAGGCTTTGCTGGCCGCCCTGCGCGCCTGATTGTCCCTGTCTGCTCGGTTTTATATAAAATAATTTAGGGTAGAAGTGTCCCACGTTGCCGCAAGGAGCCGGGAACAAGTTCGCAAAGAATACGACACCAAGTCTTTAGCATATGAGCACATCGCCCCAACTTGACGCGCTGTCCGCCACCAAGCAGGAACTTCTGAAGCTCCTGATGGAGAAGAAGGGCGTTGCCGCGCCGCCCGTGCCGCCTGCAATCATGCCGGTCGCGACGGACAAGCCGCTCCCGCAGTCCTACGCGCAGGAAGGGCTGTGGTTTCTTGACCAGTCGCTCCCGAACAGCCCGCTGTATAACATTCCCGTCGCCCTGCGCCTGACCGGGCCGCTTCAGGCGGACACGCTTCAGCAGGCGCTGAATGAAGTCGCCCGGCGTCAGGCTTCCCTGCGGACGACATTCTCCACCGTCAAAGACGAGCCGGTGCAGGTGGTCGCGCCGCATCTCACGATTCCGCTGCCGGTCGTTGACCTCAGTCCCCTGCTTCAGGCAGAGCGCGACGCCGAAGCCGAGCGCCTTGCCCGCGAGGAGGCCGCGCGTCCGTTTCACTTAGGGCAGGGGCCACTTTTCCGGGCCGCGCTGCTTCGCTTGAGCGCAAACGAGCACGTTCTCCTTTACACCATTCACCACATTGTCAGCGACGGCTGGTCAATGGCGGTGCTCACGCGGGAGATTGTGACGCTGTACCAGTCGCTTGCCGCCGCGCAGCCGTCGCCCCTGCCGCCGCTGCCCGTGCAGTACAGCGACTTCTCGGTCTGGCAGCGTCAGCATCTCACGGGCGACGTGCTGGAAAAGCACGTCCAGTACTGGAAGTCGCAGCTCCTCAATATCCCGACGCTGAACCTGCCGACCGACAGGCCGCGCCCCGCTATCCAGACGTATCAGGGCCGCGATTATTTCTTTTCCGTGCCTGCGGGCCTCGTCAAGAAGCTGCGCGCGCTCAGTCAGCAGGAAAACGTCACGCTGTTTATGACGCTACTGGCGGCGTTCCAAACCCTGCTGCACCGCTACACCGGGCAGGACGACATTGTGGTCGGCTCGCCCATCGCAGGCCGCAGTCAGGTGGAAACCGAGGCGCTGGTCGGCTTCTTTATGAACGCCCTGGTGCTGCGCGCGCAGACGGGTGGCAACCCGAAGTTCCGCGACTTGCTGGCGCAGGTGCGCGCGCTCTGTCTGGAAGCCTACGCGCATCAAGACCTGCCGTTTGAGATGCTGGTGCAGGAGTTGCAGCCCCGCCGCGACCTGAGCCACAATCCTCTGTTCCAGGTGCTGTTTGTTCTGCAAAACACGCCGCAGCAGACATTTGAACTGCCGGGCCTCACCGTTCATACTTTGGGCGGCGAAACCACGATGGCGAAGTTTGACCTGACCCTGGAACTGACGGAAACGGGCGAGGGCCTTCAGGGGCGGATTGAATACAACACCGACCTTTTTGACGAAAGCACTATGGCCCGCCTTGCGGCGCACTGGCAAACCCTGCTGGCAGGCATCGTCGCGCGCCCTGACCAGCGCCTTGATGATTTGCCACTGCTCCCCGACGCCGAGCGTCACCAACTGCTTGTGGAATGGAACAGCACGCAGGCTCCATATCCGCAGGCCGAGTGCTTCCCGCAGTTATTTGAGGCGCAGGCGGCGCGCACCCCGGAGGCTGTTGCCGCCGAGTACGAGGGGCAGGCACTCACCTATGGGCAATTGAATTGGCAGGCCAACCAACTGGCGCGTCACCTGCAAACTCTGGGGGTCGGCCCGGAAGTGCTGGTCGGCCTCTGCGTAGAGCGCTCTCTGGAAATGCTGGTGGGCCTGCTTGGTATTATGAAGGCGGGCGGAGCGTATGTGCCGCTAGACCCGGATTATCCGCAGGAGCGTCTGGCGTATATGCTAGACGACGCCAAAGCGCCTGTGCTGGTAACGCACGAAAGCCTGCTTCCGCTCCTGCCTGCTCATCAATCTCAGGTCGTGCAGATAGACGCCGACTGGGGCCGGATTGCAGGCTACAGCGAGGACAATCTGCCCCCGGCGGCCACGCCGCAGAACTTGGCGTATGTCATTTACACGTCCGGCTCCACCGGCAAGGCGAAGGGAACCATGCTCGCGCATCAGGGGCTTGTCAACTTTCTGCATTCCATGAGCCGCGAGCCGGGCATGACAGGGCAGGACAGCCTGCTCGCCGTTACCACGCTCTCGTTTGACATTGCTGCCCTGGAACTGTTCCTGCCGCTTCTGGTTGGGGCGCGTTCTCTTATCGTTTCCCGCCGCGTGTCCACCGACGGCGCAGAACTGCTGCGCGCGCTGAACACGACGGGCGCAACCGTGATGCAGGCGACACCTGCCACCTGGCGGATGCTTCTAGAGGCGGGCTGGACGAACACGCCTGCGCTTAAAATCCTGTGCGGCGGCGAGGCTCTCGCCCCCGACCTGCGCGACGCGCTGCTGGAACGGGGCGCGTCCCTGTGGAACCTGTACGGGCCGACGGAGACGACCATCTGGTCTACGCTTTGTCCTATCACGTCTGCAAGCGACCCCATTACGATTGGCCGCCCGATTGCCAACACGCAGGTGTATCTGCTGGATGGGCGCGGGCAGCCCGTGCCTGTTGGCGTGCCGGGCGAACTGTTTCTTGGCGGCGACGGCCTGGCGCGCGGCTACCTGAACCGGCCTGACCTGACAGCCGCGCGCTTTACGCCCCATCCCTTCAGCGCGGAACCGGGCGCGCGGCTGTACCGCACGGGCGACCTGGCGCGCTATCGCGCAGACGGGACTATTGAATACCTGGGGCGATTAGATTTCCAGGTCAAAATACGCGGCTTCCGCGTGGAACTGGGCGAGATTGAAGCCGCCCTGCTGCTGCATCCGGCGGTGCAGGAGGCAGTTGCCTCGGCTCATGCTGATGACACGGGCGAGCAGCGCCTTGTCGGCTATGTCGTGATACGGGAAGGGCAAACGGCGTCACCCGCCGACCTGCGCGCCTTTGTGGTGACGCAGCTGCCTGCGTACATGGTGCCGTCTTCTTTTGTCGTGCTGGATGCCCTGACGCTGACGGCGAACGGCAAGGTAGACCGCAAAGCGCTGCCTGCGCCAAATGCGTCTCATGCCGAAAGCGACGAAACCTACATTGCGCCGCGCACGCCCGATGAGGAGATACTGGCCGTTATCTGGTCGCAAGTCTTGGGCCTGGAGCGCGTGGGCGTTAAAGACGACTTCTTTGACCTGGGCGGCCATTCGCTGCTGGCTGTGCGGATGCTGGCGAAGGTCAAGAAGATATGCGGCAAAGACCTGCCCCTGCGCGTGCTGTTTCAGGGGGCCACCATTGAACACCTGGCGCGCGTGCTGTCTGAGGAGTTGGACACGTACACGATGCCGACCCTGATTGAGATACAGGGGGGCGGCTCGCTTCCGCCGCTGTTTTGCGTGAGCGCCCCGGAAGTGCCTGCGCTGGGCTACATCTTCCTGGCGCGCAGCGTCGGGCCGGAGCAGCCATTGTACGCGCTCCAAACCCATTACCGCAAGCCGGGCGAGATGCCGTACACGCCGCAGGATTACGCCGCGTTAGCCGCCCGCTATGTGGAAGCCGTTCAGGAAGTAGACCCCAACGGCCCGTATTACTTAACCGGAATGTGCGTGGGAGCCAGCCTTGCCTTTGAGATGACCCGTCAACTTCAGGAGCAGGGCAAAGAAGTGGCCCTGCTCGCCATTCTGGACTCCTGGCCGATGGAAGTGCTGGAAGAAAAGCCGATTTACGCGCTGCATCGCCTGCGCCCGCGCCGCATTCGGCGCGAGTTCGGGTTCCTGCTCAAGAAAGGGCCACGCGGCTTCAAGGCCGTTGTTGTGCAGAAAAGCAAACAGATTGTGCAGCGCCTCGCCAAACTCATTTTGCCTCGGACGGCGTATGAGCGCCTTTATTCCACGCCGGAATGGAAGCCACAGGCGATTGGGAGCCGTATTCAATCTGTTCCGCACACAGGAGCAGGCATACTGGCGCAAGCCTGACCCGGTGCTGGGGTGGGCGAACCGCACGACTGGCCCGATTGACGTGCACGTCATATCCCCGGTCACCATCGCACTATTCTCAGGCCGGGGCAGGTAGAAGTGCTGGCGGAGAAACTGAGCGCCTGTCTTGAGGAAGCGCAGCGGCAGGCGCGCACCGAGCAGGTTGCGTAAGTTGATATGAGGGGGCCTCCCCTGTCGTGACAAAGGCTGAGAAGATGAAGACGGACACGGTAAAGACGGACGCAATGCTGAACGCCCCGGTCAGCCGACGTGGATTTATGGCACGCCTGGGGCTGACCGGGCTAGGCCTCTCCCTGTCGGCGCTGGCGGCGGGCACGGCATCCGCGCAGGCATCCGTTGTGCA
This sequence comes from uncultured Armatimonadota bacterium, assembly GCA_963835235.1. Classification (GTDB taxonomy): domain Bacteria; phylum Armatimonadota; class Armatimonadia; order Armatimonadales; family Capsulimonadaceae; genus CAWIET01. The sequence goes on along the minus strand of CAWIET010000005.1, from coordinate 1,222,474 downwards.
AGACCCGGCGCTGTCGGCGCTCACGGCAGCGAGCGTCGGCTACAAGCCCCCTCTCGCCGGGACAGTGCCGACAATCAGTCTGGGGCCGCCTGCGTCACCGAGCGCCATCGCGAACGCAATTCTGTATCCGGCCATTATGGATCGGACGCAGGGCACGGTGAACCCCATTTTCCGCTACCTGATGATGGCCCCGGCGCAGTCGGGGCCGAAATCGCCGGACTACGACTTTGTGCATAGCGTCAACGTCTCCCCGCTTATGGCTGCGGGGAACATGGTTGTTGTGGAGTTTACCGTAGACGGCTCCCAGTTTGAGATTGTGGAAAAGGGACGCGGCGGCGTGTACCGCCTGACGGTGGACGGCGTGCTCGTCACGCCGTCGGCAGTTCCAGCGGCTCCCAGCGACAACCGCATTTACAAGCGCCTGGTGGACTTTGGCGGCGTGCGGGCGCAGCGCGTGATCCGGGTGGAATACAGCGGCGCTCCGTTTGGCGGCGTGCGTGTCGGCCCCAATGACACCCTGTATTATCCCGGCAGGCCGCTCGGCCCGCGCGCGATTGTGCTGGGAGACAGTTTCACTGCCGGGTTTGGAGGCGACGCGCGCTTCATGGGCTACGCGCCTTTGCTGGGCGCGCTGATGGGATGGGACTGCTGGCCTTCCGGGGTCAGCGGGACAGGCTATCTGGCGACTTATCAGCCGGGCACGCTCCGCTTTCGTGACCGCGCGCAGACAGATGTTCTCAATTACAACCCGGAAGTGGTCATCATTGCCGGGGGCGTCAACGACCAGCAGGCTTCGGCGGCGAACCTGTCCTCTGAGGCCGCCATGCTGTACGCGATGCTCCAGCAGGGCTTGCCGAATGCGCGCATTGTCGTCGTTGGCCCCTGGAATATGCACGCGGTCGTCTCGCCTTCCCTGCAATCGGTGCATGACACGCTGGCGGCGCAGGCGGCGAGCGCGGGGTTGCAATTTGTTGACCCGTTCGGCTGGGTGAGCGGCGACACGGGCAACATCGCCAACCCGCAGCCGACCGGTTCGGCAACATACTACACGGCGGCGGACGACCTGCACCCGTCGCAGGCCGGGCACGAATATCTGGCGCGCAAACTGGCCGCCGAACTGATCAAGCAGGACGTGCTGTGATGCTTTCCCTGACAAAGCGTCCCCAGCCGAGGAACCTTTCTGTGGCCGTAATTGCCCCTTCTGATACGCTGGAAGCGCCCTCCCTTCCGCCTGCGCCGGGCGGCGCGCGGCTCCAAAGCATTGATGGAATGCGCGGCATCGCGTGTCTGATGGTGCTTTTATTCCATAGCTTCATGCACTTTGGCAGCCAGACCTGGCCTGCGCTGCGCGTAGGGCAGTGGAGCGTTGCGCCAAGCCGCTTGCTGTCGTTCGGCTACGGCGGCGTGGACTTGTTTTTCGTCCTGAGCGGCTTCTGCCTTGCGTATCCCATCGTGTCCAGGCCGGAGCGGTCTGTGGACTGGAAGCGTTATGCGCTTAACCGAATGCGTCGCATTCTGCCGCCTTACTGGGCCGCGCTGCTGCTGTTTGGCGCACTCAGCCTGCTGTGGCGTCACACGGAGCCATTTGCCGCGCAGCACGTTTTGGACTGGCCGGGAGCGCACGCTTTCGCATCGGCGGCCCTGCTGGTGTCCGCGACGCTGAACCCATCTTTCTGGACGTTGCCGATTGAATGGCGTTGGTACTTTTTGTTTCCCCTGATGATGCTTCTGTGGAGCCGCGCGCGCGCCGCCGGGCTGTTTGCCTGGGTCGTTCCCCTGAGCCTGTTTTCCATCTTTGTGCTGCCCCATCTGCACCTGCATGGCCTGCGAGCGCTCCTTACGCTGCTGCCGACCTATCTGCCGCTGTTTGCGCTGGGCATCTGGGCGGCGCATCTTGCTTCACAAAAGACGCACAGCACCGCCGAGAGCTGTCTGGTGCGGCTCGCGCCCTGGGGAGTGCTGACAATGGCGCTTTTCATTGCGGGCTATGCGCCGCTAACGCAGGAGTTATTTGGGCGGCGGCTGGGCCTGATGGGAAGCGAAGTCGGCGTCGCGCGGCTCGCGCTGTGGGGGCCGCTGTGCTTTTTCGCTGTGCTGGCAGCGACGCAGGAGGGAGCATTCCAGCGTGCGGTATCCTGGCGGCCTCTGGTGTGGGTAGGCGTCTTCTCGTACAGCCTGTATTTAACCCATGAGCCGTTTCTGGCAGCCGCCGCCGCGCTGGTGCTGCCGCTGCGCTGGCCGCCCGTGCTGCTGACGGTATTTTATGTCGTGGCGCTGCCGGGGCTTCTGGTTGGGTTCGCATACCTGTTCTTTCTGGTCGCAGAACGACCCTTCCTGCGTCATCGGCCCGGCGCGTCTCTGCGATTTAGCAACGGCCCCGCGCAAGAGTAGTTTGTCAAAAGCAAAGGCCCCGCCGACAACTGTCGGCGGGGCCTTTTTGCGTGTCAGGCGGGGGCGTCTGCCTTCAAGTCCAGATACGCAATCTCCTGCGGCGTTAACTTCACATCCAGCGCGGCGGCGTTGGCAGCGAACTGCTGCTCGTTGGCGCAGAAGACCAGCGCAAAGATGTTGAGCGGTTGGCTCATCACGAAGGCCAGGGCAATCTGGGGCACGGAAATTTCCTTCTGGCGGGCCAGTTCGCGGGCGCGATCAAGGCGCTGGAAGTTCTGCTCGTAAGCGTAGCAGCGCACGGTGAGGGCATCATGGCCAGTAAACTGGTCTAAATTGTCCCGGTGAAAGCGGTCGGAGAAGAAACCCGCCGCGAGGCTTGACCAGGTGAACAGAGCCACATCGGACTGCGCGTACCACTGACGCGCGGCCTCTCCCTGCGGCCCGCTGATACTCACGCAGTTTGTCCAGGGTTCTTCTACTTGCTCGGCAAGGCTGAAGTTGGGGGACGATACGGCAAGCGGCATGAGGCCGTGCGCGCGGGCGTACTCGTTGGCCTCTTTGATGCGTTCGTAACTCCAGTTGGAGCCGCCGAATGCTCCGATGCGGCCTGCTTTATGGTGCGTGTTCAGGGCTTCCACGATGGGGCCGACGGGCACGGACGGGTCATCGCGGTGCAGCACGTACAGGTCTACCGAGTCCACTTCCATCCAATTGAGGGCGTCGTTCAGGTCAGAAGTCAGGTCTTCCGGGGTGACGCGCCCTCCCTGCGGGCCGTGATGCGCGCCTTTGGCGAGAATAACAATCCGGTCACGCACGCCTCGCTCGCGTATCCACTTGCCGAACATCTGGGACGTGCGCGCGCCGTACACATGGGCCGTGTCAAATGTGTTGTAGCCGTGCGCGAGGGCCATATCCAGCAGGGCGAACGCGGCGTCCTGATTGCCGCTGTCAAAGCCTGCCGCCGTGCCCTGCGCGAGACGCGAAATGGGCTTTTCTACTCCTGGGACGCTGCCGTAATGCATGAAGTTCTCTTTTCTGTGGCTTGCGGGGACGCGCCCGGCGACGCGGCACGCACGAAGCGGGCGATGCGCCGCAGGGCTTCCTGTATCTTCTCTAAACTGGTGGCGTAGGAGCAGCGGATATGGCCCTCGCCGCCTGCCCCGAATGCTTCGCCGGGCACGACCGCAACGTGCTCCTCAAACAAGAGCCGCTCCGCGAACTCGGCGGTGGAAAGGCCCGTGCGGGCGATGCTGGGGAAGGCATAAAAAGCCCCCTGCGGCAGATGGCACTCTAATCCCGCGTCGTTGAGGCCCGCCACAATCAGGCGGCGGCGCTGATTATACTGCCCCACCATGTCCTGTACGGCGCTTTCCCCGGAGCGCAAGGCTTCCAGAGCGGCCTTCTGGCCTGTGATGGGGGCGCATAGCATGGTGTAGGCGTGTATCTTGACCAGAGCCGCCAGAATGGACGCAGGGGCGCAGGCATAGCCAATGCGCCAGCCGGTCATGGCATACGCTTTGGAGAAGCCATTGAGCGTGATGGTGCGCTCCCATGCGCCCGGAAGCGACGCCACGCACGTATGGGTGCCTTCGTAGGTGAGGCGGTCATAAATCTCATCGCTGATGATGTACAGGTTGCGGCGGCGGGCGTAGTCCACAATCTCCTGCACCAGTGCGCGCGGCAGGGTGGCTCCGGTGGGGTTGGATGGGTAACCGAGCAAAATGGCTTTGGTGCGCGGCGTGGTGCGGGCCTCTAATTCACTGACCGAGACGCGGAACTGCTCTTCGGCGTAGGTAGGCACGCCAACAGGAATGCCGCCCGCGAGCGCGACGCAGGGCTTATAAGAGACGTAGGAAGGCTCCGGCACAAGCACTTCGTCGCCGGGGTCAAGCAGGGCGCGCATGGCTAAGTCCATGCCCTCGGAGACACCTACCGTGACCACAATCTCCTCGGCAGGGTCGTAGCGGACGCCGTACAGGGCGTCCAGATGGCGGCTGATAGCCTGACGCAGTTCCAGCAGGCCATAGTTGGACGTATACGTCGTTTGCCCGCGTTCCAGGGAGGCGATAGCAGCCTCGCGGATGGCCCAGGGCGTCACGAAGTCCGGCTCGCCGACACCCAGCGAGATAACATCCTCCATCTGCGCGGCAATGTCAAAAAAGCGGCGAATGCCGGAGGGTGCGAGATCCCGCGCGATGCGGGACAGGGGAGGGGGGGCTTCATTGCTCATAAGAACCTCACGGCGTGACCACAAGGCGCGGGTCAGGGTCGGTGTCCACAAACAAATCCTGGTCTTCCTTGTAGCGGCGCAGCAGGAAATGCGTGTCCGTGCCCGTCACGCCGTCAATGGTAGACAGGTTCTCCGCCACGAACCGCCCGACTTCCCGCATATCGCACCCTTCCACCACCACGCGCAAATCATGCCCGCCGGAGACGAGCCAGACGCTATGCACCTCCGGGTAGCGGTAAATGCGCTCGGCGACCGCATCAAAGCCGACGCCGCGCGCGGGCAGCACCTTCACATCTATGAACGCCGCCACGCGCTCCATGCCCGCCTTTTCCCAGTCCACAATGGTCTTGTAGCGCTTAATCACGCCAGTCTGCTCGTAATGGCGAATGGCCTCGCGCACGTCGTCCACAGGCTTGCCCGTCAGCGTCGCAATCGTCTCCGGGGACGTGCGGGCGTCGCGGGCAAGAATGGTCAGGATTTCATCGGGCGCGTGTGTGGGCATGATGGCGCGAGTATAGCACGACAGGCAGGCACAAGTCAAGGCCGGAAGCGTCAAACAGGGAACTATTCACGCGCTTTCATTGTTGTTGATAGTAGAAGATAGCAAGAAGAGAAGGAAACAACACCATGAGAATACAGTCTTCCATGCTGGTGCATTTAGGCTTTGGCAAGTACGTGCGCTCCGACCAAGTGACTGCCGTGCTGCCGATTGAAGAAGACCGGGGGCCGGGCAGACGCACGTTTGTCCATGTGGAGGGGCGGCCCGACCCGGTGGTGGCGTCGCGCTCCGAGGACGCGATTATCCGTGACCTGGTGCAGGAGCCGCGCGAAGTCACGCAGTCGCGCCAGCAGCAGGAGATTTTGCGCGACCTCATCCAAGACCTGAGCAATGTCAACGCTACCGTCCGACGCATCGCCCGCGATGAGGGGGGCCTGGACATGGAGCGATTGGAGCGTCGCATCCGCGAGGTGCTGGAAGATTAACGCAAGATGAGCGCAAGATGAGCGCAAGATGAGCGACAGTGACAGACAGGGCCGGACGCCGCGCGCGTCCGGCCTTTTTTGCGCGCTGAATCGGCCCGCCTTCGGTCAGGTTTCGGTCAACTATTGGTCAACTATTGGTCAACTATTGGTCAGGCATTGGCGTGACTAAAGAAAACGCATCGGCCTGCCGATAATGAAAACCAATGAAGGAACCTGACCCGCAAAAGACGGGCAGGCCGAACCTTCCGCGTGTTTCTGCCGAATGGCAGGGACACTTCTGCTGAGGAGGCAGTTTTCACTCTCATGGCTGTAAAGTCATCTTCTTCAACCCGGCGCGTGCGTGCTCTGTCGCCGGGTCAGTCGGCGAGCATCAAGCAAATATCGGGCCTTTCCACCGCGTATGCCGCGCTCCCGATGCTGTCCAAAGGAGGCTGGCAGGCCGCCGCCAACATCCTGAACGCGCAGCAAGGACGCACCGGGCTGCACAAACTGTGCGCGGCCAATGTGTACGTGTCGGTCAACAGCGCGAGGCGTCTGTGCGACCTGCCGGACACGGATACCGCGCCCACCGACTTTTCTCTGCCGCCGGAGCCGCCCCACATGACCCTGGAAGGGTCGGCGGGGACATCGGGGTTCTTGCTCATCATGTTATTTGCCGCGGGGTATCCGCACGCGGTTCTTGTGGAAGCGACCAACGGGGTCGCGGCAGGCAAAGTCAGCCCCGCCGACAGCGCCTATGCGTTTCTGACCGTGATGACCGGGGGCGTGAGCATGACCACTCCGATAACGGATGAGTATGTCGCCGTATGGGGCGCACAGGAGGAAGGGGCGCAGATTGCGGTGCGCCTGACAGCGATTAACGCGGCAGGAATGCGCGGCGTGCCGTATGTGGTGACGGGGGTCGTCGCGCTGTCAAGCGCGGACGGGGCGCAGATCGGCGCGGACGAATTGCAGAAGGCGGCATAGGGGCAGGGCTTGCCCTGCCCTCACCGTGTCTGAACACGGCCCTCACGCTCAGGGAAGGAGGCCCTCACCGTAAGGGAAGGAGGCCCTCACCCGGCTCCTTCGGAGCCACCCTCTCCCGTTGTCACGGGCGAGGGTTAAGAGTGACTTATCTCCTACCCTCGCCTGCGAAGCGGGCTTCTTAACTCTTACCCTCGCCTGCGAAGCGGGAGAGGGTGGCATTCTGATGCCGGGTGAGGGCCTCCTCTGCGGGAGAGGGTCGCCATTCTTATGGCGGGGTGAGGGCCTCCTTCAGACACGGTGAGGGCCTCCTTCCCTGAGCGTGAGGGCCTCCTTTTCTACAACAAGGCAGGCTATTCCAGCGGCAGCGCCGGGTCGGCTTCGGCGGGGCCTTTGTCAGCGGTAATGCGCTCCACGCTCGCCACGAAGTCATCGTCGCCTAAATTGATGGCTTTGACCCCCTGCGTAGAACGTCCCGATGAGCGAATGTCGTCCACGCGCAGGCGGATGGTGATGGCGTTCTCGTCATAATCAGCAGGCGGTCGTCCTTGTCAACGGCTTTGGCGTCTACCACGTCGCCGGTCTTATCCGACAGGGCCATTGTTTTAATGCCCACGCCGCCCCGGTTCGTGATGCGGTACTCGGAAAACGGCGTCCGCTTGGAGATGCCCTTCTGGCTGATGACCAGCAGGTCTTTGCCGGGCTGCATCAGGCCTCATGCCAATCACGGCGTCGCCCTTCGCCTCAGAAAGCCTGATCCCGCGCACGCCGCCCGCCGCCCGTCCGCGCGATGGCACGGCGTCTTCGGGGAAGCGAATAGACATTCCCTTGCGCGTCACCAGCACGGCTTCGTCCTTGCCGGACGTGTGCGCGACCCAGCGCAGGGCATCATTCTCCTCAATGTCAAACACAATCAGGCCATTGTTACGGAGATTAGCGAACTCGCCCAGTTTCGTGCGCTTCACTTCGCCGCATCTCGGTCGACGAGCAAAAGAAACCCTTCCACGTCCTTGAACTCTTCATCGGCACGGTGGCCGTGATACGCTCGCCGGGCTGAATATTGAGCAAATTGATAATCGCCGTCCCCATCGCCGTGCCGCGACGTTTGCGGCACTTCATACGCCTTGAGCCTGTACACGCGCCCCCGGTCGGTGAAAAACAGAATATAAGTGGTGCGTGGTGGCGACAAAGAGGTGCTCAACTGGTTCTTCCTCTTTGGTGCGCGCCCCGATGCGCCCCTTTGCCGCCCCGGTGCTGGTCGGGAATGTGTCCTGCGGCACGCGCTTGATATAGCCATCGCGCGTGATAGAGACAATCATCTCCTCTTCGGGAATGAGGTCTTCGTCGCCAATCTCCTCCGCTTCCATCGGGATAATGCGGGTGCGGCGCTCGTCGCCGAATTTGTCCCGCAGAGCCTTGATTTCCTGCTTGATAATCTGCGCCACGCGGGCCGGGCTGGAAAGAATGTCCTCGTAGAACGCAATCTGCTTCGAGCAGTTCTTTGTAGTCGTTCTCCAGCTTCTCGCGCTCCAGGCCCGTCAGCGCGCGGAGCTGCATGGCGAGGATAGCGTCCGCCTGCAACTGCGGACAGCGTGAACCGCTACATCATCTGCCCGCGCGCGGCTTCCGCCGTTCGGGACGCACGGATTAATGCAATAATCTCATCCAGGAAGTCCAGGGCAATTTGCAGCCCCTCCAAGATATGCGCGCGCGCTTTGGCTTTGTTTAATTCAAACAGCGTGCGCCGGACAATCACTTCGCGCCTGTGGTCAAGGAAGATTTGCAGGGCCGTGCGGCAGGTTGACAGCATGCGCGGCTGCCCGTCCACCAGCGCCAGCATATTGACGCCGAATGTCGAGCGCATGGGCGTGTGCTTGAGCAGGAAGTTCAGGACTTTCTTGGGGTACGCCTCTCTCTTGAGGGTAATCACCACGCGCATGCCGTGCCGGTCGGAATAATCGTTGAGGTCGGCAATGCCCTTCAATCTTCTTCTGCTTGACCAAGTCGGCAATCTGCTCGATCAGCCGCGCCTTAATCACCTGATACGGCAGTTCGGTGATGATAATCGTGTTGCGCCCGTTTTCAATCGGTCTCAATGGTCGTGCGCGCCTGCATAATGACCGAGCCGCGCCCGGTGGCATACGCCTGACTTGATCGCCTTGATGCCGAGGATCATCCCGCGGTGGGGAAGTCCGGCCCTTTGACAAACTCCATCAATGTCTTCGGACGGTGGCGTCCGGGTTGTCCAGCAGATGCATGGCCCCGTCCACAATTTCGCGCAGGTTGTGCGGCGGGATATTGGTCGCCATGCCGACCGCAATGCCCGTGCCGCCGTTGCACAGCAGATTGGGGAACTTGCCGGGAAGCACGGTCGGCTCCTGCCGGGTCTGGTCGTAGTTATCTGTCCAGTCTACGGTTTCCCGGTCAAGGTCTTGCAGCATTTCCGTGGCGAACGGGGCCATGCGGGCACTCCGTATAACGCATGGGCGGCAGGCGGGTCGCCGTCAATCGAGCCGAAGTTGCCCTGCCCGTCCACGAGCAGGTAGCGCAGATTGAAGTCGCTGCGCCATGCGTACCATCGTCGCGTAAATAGCCGCGTCGCCGTGCGGGTGGTAGTTTCCCGATGCACTTCGCCGACCACTTTGGCCGACTTTGCGGTGCTGCGAGCCGGGCGTGAGGTTCAGGTCGCTCATGCCCATGAGAATGCGCCGCTGGACGGGCTTCAGGCCGTCGCGGGCATCGGGCAGGGCGCGGGCGATAATGGTGGACATGGCGTAGTCGAGATACGACTGGCGCATCTCGTCTTCAATGGAGCGCGTCTGCACATCGCGGCCCGCGCTCATCGGGGCGGCGAGCGCCAGGACGGCTTCGGCTTCGGGCACGTCGGGAAGGCTGTCTTCGGGGAGGATTTCTTCGTCTGCCATCGGGGTTCCTTTATGTCTCGTTTACACGGGGTCAAATCTCAATACAGTAGCAATATTGTACCTTGTGTGTCAGCAATTGTCAAGGGCAGGGCAGACGGACACAGCACAAGAGGCCGGAGATTTCTCCCCGGCCCCTTGCTTTTGCGTTGTCTTGCCGCCAGCGTGCCTAGCGGCAGCAGGCCATTCCCGCGCAGCCGCAGTCGCTTGTGCAGGAACCCGCGTCGGGAGCGCAGCACGAGCCGTCAGCGGCGCAGCAGCCCGGCATAGCGCAGCACGAGCCGTCTGTGCAGCAGGTGTCAGTAGCGCAGCCGCCGCCCGTGCAGCAGGACGCTGGGGCCGCAGCCAGCGGCGCGGCGGCTTTCGGCGTGACAGCCTGCCGAGCCGTTGCGACGGCGCGAGAGTGCGCAGGCTGAATGGACGCCGCAGGTCGCGGCGTGGCGTGAACGGTTCCGCCTGCCAGCAATGTGAGCAGGGCGAAAGAAAGCATGAGAGTTTGCATAAGTTTTTCTCCTGAGTGCAATATATAGCAGTGGTGAAATGCGCCCGAAAGGACGCGGCGTTCAGGAGAAAACCGGGGGAGCGCGTGGCTGAAACGAAGAGTGAGACAAAGCGTGCAAAATGGGGGCGGCGGAGCTTGCTCGGCAAATCCCTGTCGGCTCCAATGGGCAGAACGCGATGGCCTGCGCGGACGCAAGGGCATCCACAGGAAGCGTCGGAAGGACAGCCGCCGAAACTGGTCGCCCCGCGTAGAGGAGGCAGCAGGAACGCGCGGGATTGACACGGCAGGCGGCGTCCGGCTGAGGGCAGCACGGCATCACGGGCACGGACGCCGCCGCAAGCGATGGCTTCAGGGGGCAGGCAGCGCGTGTGGCGCAAGGACAAGCCAGCACGCTCAAGGCAGCCAGGGAGTACATCAGCGCGGCGTACAGCGCGGTCATTCTGTTTTTTAGGCCCTGCATGACCCGTCCAGCATACCACACTTTTGGTGGGTTTCGCCAATCCCCGCGTTTTTGCCGGGGCGCATGGCCTGCCATCCTGCCGATAAAACGGCAGGGGGCGCGCGGTGAAAAAAGCGATTGCGGCATTGATTGTGCTGGCGGCAGCAGTGAACTTTGTGGGGACGCTGGCGCAGGCCATTACCCTGCGGGCAGGGAGCGAACGAACTCAAGCACTTTCTCGGAGTGCTGGTCTACCTGCACGCGCGGGTAAATCTTCCGCAGGATGCCGCCTTTGTCTATCACGAAGGTGGCGCGCTGGATGCCCCAGTAGGTTTTGCCATAATTCGTCTTTTCCTGCCAGACGCCGTAGGCTTCGGCGATCTGGTGCTCCGGGTCGGCGAGCAAAGGGAACGGCAGCGCGAACTTCTCCGCGAACGCCCGGTGCGACGCGGCGTCGTCGGGGCTGATGCCGAGCACGACGGCCCCGGCAGCGTCAAACTGCGGCAGGCCGTCGCGAAACGCGCAGGCTTCAATGGTGCATCCGGGCGTGTCATCCTTTGGGTAGAAGTACAGGACGACCGCAGACTTGCCTGCGAAGTCGCTCAGGGCGATTTCCCGTTCCCCTTCGCGGGTGACGGCGGACAGCCGAAACGCGGGCGCGGGTGCGCCGACAACGGGTTCAGGCATGGGGTGTAATTCTTTCTGTGAGAGAGGCGCGCTCAGGACGCCGCCATTCGGTTTCGGGCGCTCCGGCGCGGTGGTTGACCAGCCGGGCCAGCACAAAGAGGTGGTCGCTGAGGCGGTTCAGGTAGCGCAGGGTTTCGGGGCTGACTTCTTCCGCCTGCGCCAGCGTGACGAGATGCCGCTCGGCGCGGCGGCAAATCGTGCGCGCCAGATGCAGCGCGGCCCCAGCATCCAACCCGCCCGGCAGAATGAAATGGCGCAGGGGCGGCAGTTCCGTCTCCATGAAGTCAATCTCGGCCTCCAAACGCGCGACGGCCTCCTGCGGGAGGCGCGGCACCGTTTCGCCCCGCTCCAGCGGCGTGGCAAGGTCAGCCCCCAACTCAAACAGTTCCCCCTGCACGCGCAGGAGAATGCCGCGCAGTTCGGCGTCAGCGAGCCGCGTCAGCACGGCCCCCAGCGCGGCGTTGAGTTCATCCACCGTGCCGTAGGTTTCCACCCGCAAAGCGTCTTTGCGGACGCGCTGGCCGCCGTACAGGTCTGTTTCGCCCGCGTCGCCGCGCCGGGTGTAAATCTTCATCATAGCGTGATTATACCGGCAGGCGGCGCAAAAAACTGGCGCACGTCATCTATCTCCGTGGTGCGGCGGGCGGGCGGCAGAAAGCGCAGAAACCGTTCGCCATAGCGTTTATGCACCAGGCGCGTGTCTAAAATCGCCACGACGCCCCGGTCGGTGGCTGTGCGGATGAGACGCCCGAAGCCCTGCTTCAACTTGAGTTGGGCCTGTGGCAGGGCGTAGTCATTGAACCAGTCGCCGCCCGCCTGCGTGATGGCGTCCACGCGCGCCTTGTGTAGCGGGCTGTCCGGCACGGCGAAGGGAATACGGTCAATGACCACAAGGCGCAAACCCGCGCCGGGCACGTCCACGCCCTCCCAGAACGTTTGCGTGCCCAGGAGGACGGCGTTTTGCTCGCCCTTAAAGGTCTGCACAAGGCGGGCGTTGGGCATCTCGCCCTGCCGCAGAATGGGAAAGGGCAGATCGGACTGCGTGAAATGGTCATACGCGACGTTCAGCGCCCGGTGCGATGTGAACAAGAGAAACGCGCCGCCCCCGGCGGCTTCCGTGAGGGCAATCATCTCGTCGGCGGCCTGAAGGGCGTAGCCGGGCGTGTCGGATGGCGGCGGCAGGTGCGCGGGCAGATACAGCAGGCAGTGGGCGGCGTAGTCAAACGGCGAGCCAACCCGCGTCTCGCTCCGGTTCGGGTCGTGTTCGGGAAGGCCCAATCGCTCGCGCACGTAGGAAAAGCCGCCATCAGTGGAAAGCGTTGCAGAAATGAGAACAGCCCCCGTTGTGCGCGGCTCCTTCCAGAGCGCCTCTGCGAGAATGGGAGCGACGGAAATCGGTGTCCAATTCAGCGTCACGCTCGGCTTGGCTCGCGCGCCGCCGTTTCGGTTCGCCGCGCCCCAGCGCACGAAGTTCGGGTTGTCGCCGCCAAACACCAGCGACAGTTCTTCTTTGGCGCGCACGCATTGCCGCCGCAGGCCGTCCACGCGGTCTTTCAGGGCGGGCAGGCCGCCGGTGTCTTGTTTCAGCAGGTCAACGGCGATGGCGTCCAGCAGCGCCCCGACAGTCGTCACCTGCGCGCGGGCCTGAGCGAAATCGTCCGGCCCCAGCACGTCCCCGACGAAGAACTCCGGGCGCGCGGCATGGACAAACGGCGCGAACAGGCGGTCAGCCTCGCCCTCCACCGCGCGCAAACGGTCAACATTCATGTCCAGCGAACGGGCCGCGCGGCGCACTTTGTCCATCAGCGATGACAGCCGCCCCGACGAAAACGCCACCCCGAACGCCGCCGCTGCCGCCGTTTCCAGGTGGTGCGCCTCGTCAAATATCACAAAGTCGTAATCGGGCAGCAGGCGCGCATCGGGGTCAGGGCCATGCCGCAGCACCAAATCGCTGAAAAAGAGGGCGTGGTTGACCAGCAGCAGGCTCGCGTCCTGCGACGCCCGCCGCATCTTGTAGTAAAAGCACTCGCCGAAGAAGCGGCACTCCTGCCCTTTGCAGGTGTCCGCGCTCGCCCCGATGTCCCGCCAGCCCGAATAGGTGAAGTCCAGTTCGGACACGTCGCCGTGCTCGGTCGCGCGGCTCCACTGCCCGATGGCGGCGAACTGCGCGTCCCCCACTGTCCACAGGTCAGCGCGGGCGGCGTCAAAGTCCTGCAAGCACAGATAATTGCCACGCCCCTTCACCACCGCCGCCGCGACGGTCGCGCTGCCAAGAGACTGCACAAACGGCACGTCTTTTTCCGCGAGCTGCGCTTGAAGCGCGAGCGTGTGCGTGGACACCACAATGCGCCGCTCCGGGCGAGCGCGGCGCAGGGCGGGCAGCAAATATGCCAGCGTTTTGCCGACCCCTGTGCCCGCTTCAATCAGCGCTACGCCGCCGCGCGTGTGCATCGCGGCATCCACCGCTTCCGCCGCCGCCATTTGCTGCGGACGGGCCGCGAAACCAGGCAGCGCCCTTGCCAGAAGACCGCCGGGGCCAAAGTCTTTTTCCATGCGTTCTGCCGCCATTGCCCTTCAGTTTACCGCCGATTAGCGCGCTCCCCGGTAAAAAAGACAGGTTTTTTTCGCAAATAACACGCCGGGCACGTTTAGAGGAGCGCAAAACAGGTAATATCAGACCGGAAGAGGCGGGTTAACTGCGCCTGCTTCTTGAAAGTGTGCGACTTGGCCCTACCGCCGGGTTGCGGGCAACGCCCATATTACCAAACTTCCGAAGGAGTATTGCATGAAACGAAACTGGATTTTAGCGGGGGCCGTCGCCGCGATGCTGGCCGCCGCGCCCACCGGGGCACGGGCACAGGCCACTACCGCTGACCCCAGTGGCAGCCCGGTCACCACGACCCCGATGACCCCTGCCCCCGGCACGCCTGCCGCGACGCCAAGCGACACGTCACCCACCACGACCTCGCCGAACGCCATCACGCCCAGCGCGGCTCCCGCTACGCCCGCGCCGACCGACACTACGTCGACCGGAACAACCACAACGGGCACGTCTACCTCCGGCTCCATGTCTACTGGCACCACGTCCACAGACACCACGAGCAGCGGCTCCATGTCCGGCGGCATGATGTCCTCCGGGACGCCAGACTTCAGCCTGTTGAGCAACAAAGCCTATGACTACGTTGACCTCAAGAAAGCCAAAGTCAATGGCCTGAACGACAATGAGATCGCCTCGGTCGCCAAGATAGCCGAAAAGACTGGCTACTCATTCAAGTCGCTCTCCGATGAAGTGCTGCGCGGCAACACGTTCGCGTTCATGGCTGTCAAGTACGGCTTGAAACTGGATGACGTGCTGGACGTGTCTGCCGAAAAGGACAAGATTGCTGCCTACGAAGCCGCGTATGAAAGCACAGGCAGCATGGCCTTGAAGAACATGGCTCCCATGTCTTCCATGCCGATGTCATCCAGCAGCACGATGCCAATGAGTTCGTCGTCAACGGCGGCCCCTATGGCCCCCACCAAAGACATCGTAGATACGGCCATGTCCGACAAGCGCTTCAAGACGTTGGTCAAGGCGCTCAAGGCCGCTAATCTGGTGGACACGCTGAAAGGCCCTGGCCCCTTCACCGTCTTTGCGCCCACTGATGCCGCCTTCAAGAAGCTGCCCAAAGGCGCGCTCAAAGACCTGATGAAGAACCCGGATCAACTGGCGATGGTGCTCAAGTATCATGTTCTGGGCGCGAAGGTAGACGCCGCGACAGCGATGGCGATGACTTCGCCGACTTCGCCGCCTACTGTGGAAGGCAGCACCCTGCAAGTCACCAGCAGCGGCGGAACCGTGAAGGTGAACGACGCGACGGTCGTGCAGGCGGACATCATGGCAACAAATGGCATCATTCATGCCATTGACACCGTGCTGATGCCGCCTGATATGCCCGCCCCCAGCACCCCTGCCAGCGACACAACGGGAACCAGCGCGCCGATGAGCACCACGCCCACGACGCCTGCGGCTCCCGGCACAGACACGACGGCCCCGACCGGCGGCACTTCTACTATGCCGACGGCTCCCACGCCCGGAAGCGCCACGCCTGGTGGCGGCGGCACCGGCGTCCCCGGCAGCACCACTGGTACTGGCACGGCGACTCCGTAATCCCTGTCTTCCTGGTTATGACAGAAGGCCCGCGCTTACTCAGCGCGGGCCTTTTTTTCTGTGTCCTGCGCGAGACCGCTCCACACCAGCGCGCCGCACAGCGCCCCTGCGACCGCTCCTGCATCGTTCACGGCCAGGCAGAGCGCGACAGCCAGCCCACCCGCTGAGGCCAGCGCGACCCGTTCCCGGTCAGGCTGACGCGCCCGGCGGCGCAGCAGAAACAGCCCGCTCATTCCCGCCCAGAGCGGCACAGCCCACGCGCTATGGTACAGCAGCCGCCACTCCACCGCCAACTTGCGCGCGGCAATGTCGGCGGCTTCGCCCGCGCCCCCGCTTCCGATGCGGCGCACCGCCTGCCCCATATGCGTCTGCTCGCCCGCACCGCGCCTCGCGTCACCAACAGACACCAGCGCCAGCAGGGTCGCCGCGACTGCCAGCGCGCCCAGCACTGTCCGCCCGTTCCAGTGGCCTCCCCACAGACGCCACAGAAGCAAAGAAAATGATGCGGCGGCGACAATCAAGCCACCTGCTTTGGCTCCGGCGGCGGGCAGCCCCAGCAGCAGCGCCATGCCTGCCAGCCCTGCTGTAATGAGAATGCGCCCTGCGCGCTGTTGTTCTCCCCACAGGCGGCTCGCCAGCACAAGAGCAGCGCCGACCAATGCGCCCATCGCTTCATTGCCCATGCCGTAGTAGCGCGCGCCCTCGGTCGCGGAATAGCCCAGCAGGACGCGGCGCATGAGCGGGTCGCCCGCCAGCATATCGCCTGCGAGGGTGAACACCAGCAGCCCAGCGACTGCGGTCAGCAATGTTTCCCACGCTGCCCATCGTCGCAGGACAGCAAGCGCAGCACTCATCCCGGCCAGCCAGAGCGCCAGTTCGCCCCCTGACCCGCTCACCGTCAGGCTCAGAAGCAGAACGCTCGGAAGAAGAAACAGCGGCTCCGCCGCGCGGCCTGTGAGAACGCAGAATGTCCCGGCGAGCAAAGCCAGTCCCAGCAGGATGGCAAGGCTCGGCAATGCGCGCATGGCCCGCGCCTGCCGGTACGCTTCCGCTTCCAGTCGGGCGACTTGCTCCAAAGGGTTCGGCGTGGGCCGCGCCTGCCAGGAACGGCCAAACGCGGGCACGGCGAGCGTCGCGCCGAAGAAAGCGGCGACGGTGGGGGCAAAGTCGGTGTTGGTTACCAACCCTGCCCGCCGCGTGGAGGGAGAATAAAGCAGGCCGGGCGCAATGCCATCGCCCCATTCCAGCACAGGCGCAAGCCGCTCGCCGCGCGCATAGGCTGTGTTGTTGACAGTGGGAGAAAGGACAAGGAGCCGTCCGCGCCGTGCGTTTACCTGCGCTGACAGCGTGCCGAGCGTGGCATCGGCGGCAGTTAAATCGCCGCCAGCGTCCCAGATGAGGCAGCTCCCCCCGGCCCCCCAGGTTTGGGGGGAGGAAGTTCTGGTGTGTTTGTCTTGCTGCGCTCGGTTCCCAGAGGGATGAGTGAAACGAAACTCGGCTGTAGAGCCTCCTCCCCCCAAACTTGGGGGGCCGGGGGGGCCTCCTTCGGAGGCATCCACCGTGCCGTCACTGTGGCAGGCAACGGGGAACGCGAGCGGCCCGCCGCCTGCCTTGCACAGAATGCCGCGCGCCGCCAGCGCATCGCCCAGATTGCCGGGGGATACATCGTAGCCCTGACCGGCATTCTCGCGCAGGACGCGAGGCCAATTCACATTGACCCATGTGTGTGCAGGCGGCAACAGGTTTTCGGTACGCCGCGCCCACAGCGCGCCTGCCGTGATGCCCACGCCAGGCACAAGGGATGCGGCAGGCTGAAAGTCCGTCAGTTCGGAGCCGCCCGCCGCGCGGGAACCGGCTCCCAGCGTCAGGGCGGCGCTTTCGGGGGGTTCGCGCACATGGTCGGAGGGCAAGCGGGCCGTGCGTGTGTTCATCACCGCCAGCGCGCCCGTCGCCATCAGGGAATGGAGATGGGGCGTATCCGCCTCTCGCCACTGTGTCAGCGTCGTTCCCGGCATCAGGACGACTACGAGCAGGGGCGCAGGCGCGGCGGCCCGGCAGGGGGAAACAAGCAGCCACAGGAGAGGCAAACAAAGAAGCGCGCGCCTCATGCGCGGGACAGCACAGCGTCCAGCGCCTGCCGCACGTCGTCCACGCCCACGACTTGCAGGCCCGCGAACGCGCTCCCGCGCAGGCGCGACTTGTTCCGGGCGCACACAACGGCGCGTGTGAAGCCTAGACGCGCCGCTTCGCGCAGGCGCGTTTCCATGCGCCCCACCGCGCGCGCCTCGCCGCCCAGCCCTACCTCGCCCGCCAGCACCGTCTGCGGGTCAACGGAGCGTTCTTCCAGGCTGGATGCAATGGCGACGGCGATGGCGAGGTCGGCGGCTGGCTCCTCCACGCGCACGCCGCCCGCCATGTTGACAAACACGTCCTGATTGGCAAGGCGCAGGCCCACGCGCTTTTCCAGCACCGCCAATATCAAGTTGACGCGGTTGGCGTCCACGCCCGACACCGTGCGGCGCGGGTTGGTCAGATAGGATGGGGCCACGAGCGCCTGCACTTCAATCAAAAGGGGGCGCGTGCCTTCCACCGTCGCCGTCACCGCGCTGCCTGCGGTGTTGGTCGCCCGCTCTGCCAGCAGCATCTCGGACGGGTTGGCGACTTCCACGAGTCCTTCCTCGTGCATCTCAAACAGGCCCAGTTCGTCGGTGGAACCGAAGCGGTTCTTGACCGCCCGCAGAATGCGGTACGCATAGTGCCGATCGCCCTCAAAAGTCAGCACGGTATCCACCATGTGCTCTAAGACGCGCGGCCCGGCCAGCGCGCCTTCTTTGGTGACATGGCCTACCAGAAAGATAGGGATGCCTTCGGACTTTGCCACCTGCGCCAGGGAAGCTGTCGCCGCTCGCACCTGCGACACGCTGCCCGGCAGGGAGTCAATCTCCGGGTGCTGCATGGTTTGAATGCTGTCCACAATCACGAACGCAGGCCGTGTCTCACGCACGGCGGCCTCAATGAACAGCACGTCGGTCTCGTTGTGCAGCAGCAGTTCGCTCGCCCCCACGCCGAGCCGCTCCGCGCGCAGCTTAATCTGCGAGACGCTTTCCTCCCCGGAGACGTACAGCGTGGTGCCGCCCTGCGCGGCGAGCCGCCCCGCCACCTGCGTGAGCAGGGTGCTTTTGCCGATGCCGGGGTCGCCGCCAATTAGCGTTAATGCGCCGCGCACGATGCCGCCGCCGAGCACCCGGTCAAACTCGCCAATTCCCGTCTGCGCGCGCGCCTCCTGCCCCGCCGAGGGCACGTCCGCCAACCGCAGGGGAGCGTTGCGCCCCACCAGCGACAGCGCGGGCGCATTTCCCGCGCCGGGCCGCGCCCCCATGCCTTTGGAGGGAACGCTCGGCGTGACGGTTTCCTCCAGCGTGCCCCATTCCTCGCACGATGGGCAGCGGCCCAGCCATTTGGCGCTCTCAAAGCCGCAGCGGCGGCACACGAAGCGGGTCTGCAATCTTGCCATACAGTCAGTGTACCAGATGGGGCCGCACAAGAAAACGGGCGGCATTCTGATAAAGACTGCCGCCCGCCATTCGCCATGCGAACGCCTGCCGCTTACGGAGCAGTCGGTTGGAACTTGGTCACAAACGTGCCCCAGTTTGCCAGCACGCCGCGCGGCATGGAACCGGTCAGGATGCCCGTGTTGTAGGGAATGAACTCGGTCGCCATCCAGATGGCCCCGGTCTCGTCGGCGACGGCAGCGGAATAGTCGCCCCAACGCGCCGTGCCGCCCCCGCCGTAAGCGGCGTAGCCGGTGAAGCCGTCATCGGGCAGGTAGCCCTGCTGAGCGACGCGAATGAGGCGCTGCCCGGCGAAGTTGACGTAGGCCGCCGCCGGATGGTAGTCCTGACCGGAGAGCGTGAGCGACATCACGGCCTGCCCGGCGGCATTGACGCCGATTGTCGGGTACAGCAGGTCATCGGCTCCGGCAGCGATGTAACCTTGCTGTGACACAGTGGCGGTCACCGTGCCGTCCGAGGCGGTCAGCGGGTCAATGACGAAGTAGGCGGCTCCGGCGTGAATGCCGCCCGCTTTGGCCTGCACCGCCGTGCTGTTGGCCGTCCACAGCCTGCCGTCGGCATAGGTCAACTGGGGCAGGGCATCGGTGTCAGTGGCGAGCATATCATACGGGTCGCCTTCCGCCAGCAGGTCGCGCAGGGGCGTTGGGCCGGTCTGCTTCTGCGCGGCATTGGGCGGCTCGCCGTAGGTCTGCGTCTTGACCAGCGTGCGGGACAGCGTGATGTTCACAGTCGCCGCATCCAGAGAACTGGTGTTGGAAAGCGCGTACACCCGAATATGGTTGCCCAGGCCAGTGCGTGAGAATGCGTCCTCCACCGGAATGGCAGCCATGTATTCGGTGCCGCCTGCCGCGCTTTCATACGTGTCGCCGGGGGGCGTGATGGCGGGGGCGATATGGTAGCCATCCAGCCCCAGGAAGCCGTAAACAGGAGGACTCTGCCCGGCGAGAAGGGCCGCCTTGGAGACCACCAGAATGCTGGCTCCATCGTAAGCCGTCGGGGTTCCGCTGCTGTTGATGACGAAGTTGGTGGACGTGAAGTAAAAGCCGTTGGCGTCCGCCCCTATCTCCACAAAGTCCGGGATCACAGGGTTGCCGTCGCCTGCGACACCGGTGGTGTTGATGTAGTTCAGGTAGTACGGGCCAGTGGGGTCGGAAGTCTGGCTGACGCCCAGGCAGATAAACGAGTCTTGCAGGGCCTGGCCGCTGGGGCTGACGCTCTGGCCCCATTCCTCCACAAACCAGCGCTGTGAAGGGCCATCATAGTAGCAGCGAATGTCGCTCAATGACGGGCCATAGGGTGCGCCGGTGCTACTGTTCCGGTTCAGTTCGGGGGCCAGCTGGAAGAACTGATTGGTCGGGGTCGGCCCGGCAACCAGCGTGCCGTCTTGCTTGTAGACGGCGAGTGCGTTGTTCACCATTTCCAGCACGAAGCCGTTGCCGACCGCGAGGCCCTGGTCAGGCGGCTCCAGGCTGAACTGCGAGTCGGCGTAAGCGCCCGTGCCCGCATAGCGCTGGTCAAAGGCGCTCAGGCCGTTGAAGCCAGCGAATTGCGGCCCCCGGCCCACAACCGGCGAGGCAGGGACTTGCGGAATGGAGAGCATGTCGGGGTGCGCCGAGCGCAGCATCTCCAGCATCTGACCGGAAGGTCGGAGCAGCGGCAGACTGCGGTGGCCGAAGTCGCTGCGTCCGCGCACGGAGGCTGCGGCGGTGGCCGCGCCGGGCGCTCCAATGCGAGCAATGCCCAGGCGCGTCATGTGGGGCACAACCAGTTTGGCTTGCAGGGCGGGTTCCGCCGAGGCCGTTTGCGGCAGGGCCGCCAGAGGCAGAAGGGACAGCAGAGCCGAGAGGCCCAGCCGCGTGCTGAAATAGCGTGTCATAGTTTCTCCTTGTCGTACTCGGAATACTGAAAGGGCGCGGCAATGCGGGGCTGCACTGCCGCTGTTTGTTGATGATAGCATACGAGGGGAAGGGAGTCAAGACAGGAGGATTACAATTGCGTAACAAAGCAAAAGAGCCGGGCGGATTGCTCCACCCGGCTCCTGAGAAATACGGCTGAACCAGGCTTACTTGCCCGACAGGCCGATGTCGCTGCCGACGCCGGTCACGAAGTCCCAGCCGACTTTGCACGAGAAAGCGCCGTTGCTGCCGCTGGTGATGTCGCGGAAGTCCGCGCCGCCCAGACCAGCATAGATGGTCGCCAGTTCATTGGCGGTGCTGGTGAAGTTGCCCGCCAGGTTGATGATGCCCGCCAAAGCCGGGGACGACACGCTGGTGCCGCCGAAGACCGCCCAGCCGCCAATGCCGCTGTCGTAGACGGCGACGCCGGTGTTGGGGTCAGCATCAAACGAGTAGTCCGGGACGCCGCGCTGGGTGCCCACGATGCTTTGAATGCCATTCTGGTAGGAAGGCCGAGTCTCCTGCGTGCTCTTGCCGCCGCCGGAGCCGCTCCAGCCGGTTTCACTGACGAAGTTGCCGCCGCCGTCACGGTTAATAGCGGTGCCGCCTGCCGCGACGACCTTTTTAGAGACCGACGGGTAGATGGTGCCCGATCCGTTGTCGCCGCTGGAGGCGAGGTAGACTGCATTGGCATTGCTGAACTTGCTGTCAAAGGAAGTCTCGCCGGAGAACTCGCTGCCGCCCCAGCTCATGGAGATTTCCCGAACGCCGGGAAGTTTGCTCGCTGCCGTGACCGCCGCGAACAGATCGTTGAAGCTGTTGCTCTTGGCTTCTACCAGCACGATTTTGGCCTTCGGGGACATCCCGTGTGCGATTTCAATGTCCAGCGCTTCCTCTTCGTTCCAGCCGGTGTCGCCAGCGGGCTTGGTGCCGCTCGCATACTTGACCTGGAAGACTTTGTTGGTGCCCGCGGTCACCGTTGTGGAGGTTTCTTTCGGCAGGCCGAACTGGGTTGCGTAGGTGTTGAAGTCCTTTTTGGCGGTGGGGAAGTCATAGGCATCCACGATGGCGATGGTGCCGGAGCCGCCGGTGCTGGGCAGCTGATACACGGCGCGCAGGGACTGCGGGGACTCGCCGGGAACCGCGCTGTCGGGCCGGACGCTGGCGGGGCGCATCAAAATCAGGTGATTGGTGTGCGCGAAGCGGCCAATGTCGCTTGCCTTTTCACGGCTGCTGGCCGGGACAAGCACATTGCCGCGCACCAAATCCTGCGCCTGGGTGGGAACCGAGGCGAGCGCGGCGAGGCCGCCTGCCAGCATCGCTGCTGTGAAAATCTTCTTCATGGTGTCTCCTTGTCGTTTCTCTATAGTAGAATTGGCTCTGTCAGAGCCTGGTCAGTCTGTTGCCTTGCATAACTTGTGCCAAAATGCACAAACGCGCGGCGAGAGAATCTTGTCCCTGGCGTGGCGTCAGGCTCCTCCTCTCAGTTGGGCACAACGCCTGAGTGCCGCCACCCATTTATTCTAACAGACGACGGGCAGACTGTCAAGCAAGCCCCCTTACAAAATGAAAGGGAAAAAGCGAGCACTCGGCAGTCAGAGGAAAAACCGGCGAATGTACCTGCCCGGCAGGCCGGGCAGAAGCCTCCCCGGTAGGATTCGAACCTACGACCCTCCGCTTAGAAGGCGGATGCTCTAGTCCTCTGAGCTACGGGGAGATGTCGGCGGGAAGCGGGACGGGAAAAGACATAAAAAAGAAAGGGGAGCGGGGTAAGGGGATCGAACCCTCGACAGATGCTTGGAAGGCATCGGTTATACCATTTAACTAACCCCGCCTGTGCTTGCCATGAACGGCGTCTGCGACTGAGGGCATTATACTCGTGCGCGGGTTCTCCTGTCAAGTTTCTGTCAAGGGAGCGGGCGCATGGAACGCCGCGTTTCGCCGCAAAACGCCCTCTCATTCGGTATAATGAGGGGCATGACGCCTGCGCGCATTTCCCCTGGCCCCGGCCAAGAGTCCGTGTGGGATTATCCCCGCCCGCCCCGGTTGGAACTCTCCGAACGGCACATTCAAGTCGTCTTTGGCAGCATTGTTCTCGCTGACACGCGCCGCGCTTATCGCGTGCTGGAAACGAGCCATCCGCCTGTCTATTACATTCCCCCACCGGACATTCAGATGGCCTGTTTGACCCGCACGGCGCACACGTCGTTCTGCGAGTGGAAAGGGCGCGCGGGCTATTTCACCCTCCGCGCCGGAGGCAGGGAAGCCGTTGACGCCGCCTGGTTTTATCCTGACCCCACGCCCGCCTTTGCCGCCCTGCGCGATTACGTCGCGTTTTACCCGTCGCGCATGGACGCCTGCTTTGTGGACGGGGAGCGTGTTCAGGCACAGCCGGGCGATTTCTACGGCGGGTGGGTGACGCGGGACATTGTTGGCCCGTTCAAGGGCGAGCCAGGGACGAGGGGCTGGTAACGGATGCCGGATACGCCCCCGCCGGAAAGTGTGGCCGCCGTGCAGAACGTGTCCAAGCGCTACGGGGCACACGCCGCTTTGGAGCCGACCACGCTGGCGTTCGCGCCGTCACAGACCACCGTGCTGATTGGGCCTTCGGGGTGCGGCAAGTCCACGCTTTTGCGCCTGCTGGCGGGGCTGATTGCGCCGGACGCGGGCCGCGTGGTCATTCACGGCGAGGCCATGACGCCCGCCCATGCCGAGCGTTTGCGGCACGCCATTGGCTATGTCATTCAGGACGGTGGCCTGTTTCCTCATCTCACAGCGGAACGCAATGTCACGCTGCTCGCCCGCTTTCTGGGCCGTTCGCCTGATGAAATCATCCGGCGCGTCGCGGAACTGGCGGCTCTTGTGCAGCTGCCATCGGAACTGCTGGCGCGTTTTCCGCTGCAACTCTCCGGCGGACAGCGCCAGCGAGTCGGGCTGATGCGCGCCCTGATGCTTGACCCGCCCCTCTTGCTCTTGGATGAGCCGCTGGGCGCGCTTGACCCCATCACGCGGCGCGAGTTGCAGACGGAGTTAAAGGCCATCTTCGCCCGCCTGCAAAAGACGGTGGTGCTGGTGACGCACGACATGGGCGAAGCGGCCTTCTTCGGCGACCGCATTGTGCTCATGCGCGTCGGGCAGGTTGTCCAATCGGGGTCGCTTGGCGACTTGCTGGAGCGTCCCGCCGACCCCTATGTGTCCGATTTCATCCGGGCGCAACGTTCCCCGCTGCCGTCCCTGCCCGACACGCCGGAGGGCCAGCCGCGATGAAACGGCTCCTGTGCCTCCTGCTCCTCCTGACGCTCACGGCCCCCGCCTGCGCCCAGAAGCCCCTGACCGTCGGCTCCAAACGCTTCACCGAGTCCTATATTCTGGGCGAGATTGTGCGGCAGGTGGCGGATACGGCAGGCGAGGGTGAAGCCGTTCACAAGCAGGGATTGGGCAACACGGGCATTGTGTTTGCCGCCCTGCGAAACGGCTCCATTGACATTTATCCCGAATACACCGGCACCGTCGCGCAGGATTTGCTGAAGCAAACAATAACCGGCACGCTGGAAGAATTAAACTCCGCGCTTGCGCCGCAGGGATTGGGCGTCGGCATCCCGCTCGGCTTCAACGACACCTATGCGCTAGCCCTGCCCGAAAAGCAGGCGGCGCGTCTCCATATTCGCACGCTGTCCGATTTAGCCCGTCACCCGGAACTGAGATTGGGGCTGTCGCAGGAGTTTCTGGGCCGCGCCGACGGCTGGGCGGGCGTCAAGAAAGCCTACGGGCTGCCGTTCCCGACGCCGCAGGGCTTTGACCACGCCACCGCGTACAAGGCCCTCAGCGCAGGCCAAATTGACGTGGTGGACGTTTACTCCACCGACGCCGAAATCCAGAAGTACGGTCTGCGCGTCCTTCAAGACGACCGGCACTACTTCCCTGCCTACGACGCTGTGCTGCTGTACCGCGCCGACCTGCCCCATCGCCTGCCAAAGACGTGGGCCGCCCTGCAGCGTTTGCGCGGAACAATTACCGCCCCGCAGATGGTCGCCTTGAACGCCGACGCCAACCTGCGTCACCAGTCGTTTTCCGCCGTCGCCGCCGATTTCCTGTCCCGCGAATTAAAGATAGCCGCGCGGGGAAGCAATTCTCAGGAAGAAAAGGGACTGTGGGGGCAAACCTTCGGGGGCGACTTCTGGCTGCTCACACGCCAGCATCTTTGGCTGGTGTTCGTGTCGTTGCTGCTGAGTATTCTGGTGGGGGTTCCGCTCGGCATCTGGGCGGCGCGGGCGCGCGGGGCGTCGTCGCCCATTTTAGGGACAGTGGGAGTAATCCAGACCATTCCGTCGCTGGCGCTGCTGGTGTTTCTGATTCCCCTGCTGCACCAGATTGGGGCCGTGCCTGCCATCGCCGCGCTGTTTCTGTATTCACTGCTGCCGATTGTGCGCGGCACGTACACGGGGCTAACCGACATCGCTCCAGCCCTGCGCGAATCGGCAGAAGCGTTGGGTCTGCCCGCCTTCGCGCGCCTGCGCCTGATTGAACTGCCGCTCGCCGCGCGCTCCATCGTGAGCGGCATCAAGACTTCGGCGGTCATCAATGTCGGCACGGCGACCATTGCAGCGTTTATCGGGGCGGGTGGCTACGGCGAGCGCATTTCCATCGGCCTCACTACCTACGACAACGCGACCCTGCTGTCCGGGGCCATCCCTGCCGCGCTGCTGGCGCTTCTGGTACAGGGTGCGTTTGACCTCTTAGACCGCTGGCTGGTTCCGGCGGGCCTGCGCGTCAGCAAAGCGACGTAATCAGCAAATCACCGTAAACGGCTTTGTGCTGGCGGCGATAAGCGCGTCGCCCTTGTCGTCTTCCAGCAGGAGCAGATGCACGCCTTTCTGCCGGGCGACATCTTTGACAGCTTCCAACCCGCCGCCGCGCTCTTCCACCGAAGAAAGTTTGCGCTGGCTCATGGTGTTGGAGCCGTCCGCCACGCTGTCCAGCCAATCGCTGGCCCATTGGGCTGCTTTTTCGTTCTCTATGTTCATGCGTTTACCTCCAAATATTGCACGCTGAACCATTCCTGCGGGTCAGTCCACACCTGCCGCACCTGGAAGCCCGCACTTTCGGCGAGGGCGGCGAACTCCGGCAGGGCATATTTATAAGAGTATTCCGTGTGAATAGTGTCGTCTGCGGCAAAGTCTATCGCGACGTCATTCAGATGCACGGCCTGCGCGCGCAGGCTCACTAAATGCATTTCAATTCGCCCGGCAGGAACGTTATAGAACGCCCAGTGTTCCCAGCCGTTCAGGTCAAAGTCGGCTCCGGCCTCCCGGTTCAGATGATGGAGCACGTTCAAGTTAAACGCCGCCGTGACACCTTCCCGGTCATTGTAGGCGCGCTCCAGGACGCTCGCGTCCTTTTTCAAGTCCACGCCGATGAGAAGGCCGCCGTCCGGCCCGACCAGTTCCGCAATGCGCGCCAGAAACGCCTGCGCCTGCGCCGGAGCGAAGTTGCCGACCGTAGAGCCGGGGAAAAACACCGCGCTGCGCGCCGCCCGCCGCTCCCCGCCAGGCAGCGCGAACGGCATAGTGTAATCGGCGCAGACTGGCAGGATTTCCAGTGTGGGGTAAGCCGCGCTCAAACGCCCCGCCGCCTCGCACAGATGGTCACGGGAGATGTCTACGGGCACGTAGCAGGCCAAATCGGGCGTGCTGTCCAGAAGGACGCGGGTTTTCAGGCTGCTCCCGCTGCCGTATTCAATCAGGCGGCAGGCCGGGCCAAGCCGCGCCGCCATGTCCCCGGCGTGCGCTTCCAGAATGCCCCGCTCCGTGCGGGTGGGATAATATTCGTCCAGTTCGCAGATGCGGTCAAAGAGCAGAGAACCGCGCCGATCATAAAAGAACTTGCAGGGCAGAAACGGACGCTCCGATTGGAGGGCGAGCAGGGCTTCTTCAGTGAAGCGGGCGTTCTGGGGCGCGTGGTCAAGAAGGGCGGGCATAACGGTCAAATATCCTTTGCTAATCTGAGGCCGGTGAACTGCCACCGGGCATCGGGGGGAAAGAAGTCGCGGTACGTGCGGCGAATATGCGAGCGCGGCGTGGCGCACGAGCCGCCCCGCAAGACGAATTGATTGCACATGAACTTGCCATTGTACTCGCCCAATGCGCCGGGCGCGGCGCGAAAGCCTGGGTAGGGAGAGTATTGGCTGCGCGTCCACTGCCACACATCCCCAAACATCTGCGTAAGAGGCCCCCCCTGCCCCCCAAGTTTGGGGGGAGGAAGTTCTCCGGCGTGTGCTGCGCTTCGCCCGGTTCCCATCAGGGTCGGTGGAACGGAACCGGGCTGTAAAGTATTCTCCCCCCAGAATTGGGGGGCAGGGGGGGCTGTCTGCGGGTGAAACTGTTCGCTTTCGGCGAAGGGGCCGTCCAGCGGGACGGTTTCTGAGGCAACCTCCCATTCGGCCTCGGTGGGCAGGCGCGCGCCCGCCCACTGCGCGTAGGCGTCGGCTTCGTACAGCGAAACATGGCAGACGGGTTCGTCTAAGACCAGAGGCGTCATGCCGTGCAGCGAGAACGCCTGCCAGCCCGCGCCGGGCTTGTTCCACCAGTAAAGCGGCGCGTTCCAGCCGTTCGCCTGCACGGTTGCCCATCCCGCCGACAGCCAGAACTCCGGGCGCGCGTATCCGCCGTCGTCCATGAAGGCCAGCCAGTCCCGGTTGGTGACAAGATGGGATGCCAGCGCGAACGCCGCCACGTACTCCGTGTGACGCGGCCCTTCGTTATCAAACGCGAAGCCGTTGCCGTCGTGCCCGATGTCGCGCACGCCTGCGGGGAAACGGACGAAATCAGGCTTTGGAGAGGGCGGTGCTTCCTGCGCGCGCGGCGCGGGCCGATACACCGGGCAGAGCGGGTTCTCGGAGAACAGGTGCTTGAGGTCGGTGACAAGCAGTTCTTGATGCTGCTGCTCGTGATGGATGCCCAGCGTCACCAGTGGTTCCAGCGTGTCCCAGAGCGCGGTGTCCGCGTCTTCCAGCAGGCGGGTCATATGCGCGTTGACATAGCCCCGGTACTCATACACTTCCGCCACCGTCGGGCGCGACACCAATCCCCGCTTGGCGCGGCAGTGGCGCTCGCCCACTGCGTTGTAGTAGGAATTGAACAGGTAATCGTACTGCGGGTGCAGGGAATGGTAGCCCGGCGCGTGGGCCTTCAGCAAGAACGTCTCAAAGAACCACGACGTGTGCGCGAGGTGCCACTTGGCGGGCGAGCAGTCCGGCATGGACTGCACCACGTAATCTTCCGGCTCCAAAGGGGCGCACAGCGTTTCCGTCCAGGCGCGGACGGCGGTAAATTGACGCAGGAGCGCGTCTTTACGTGTGGCAGGCGGCAGAGTTTGACCGGGCAGCAGAGTTTGCGTTGTCATGGGGGAGCGGGTTTCTAATCCAGGGTCATAAAGAGATTGTTGAGCGACTCGGCATATGTCGGGTGCGAGAGCACCGCATCGCGCAGCGCCGTATAAGGCAGTTTGCCCATCATGGCGACTTGCAGCACGGCCATTGTTTCGCCACCTTCAGGGGATAATACCGCGCAACCGAGGATTTGGTTCGTTTTGGCGTCCACAACCGCTTTCATCAGGCCGCGCGTTTCGCCGGTCTCAATGGCGCGCGCTACCTGAGAAAGAGGCAGCGTGGCGACTTTGAGCGTGAAGCCCTGCGCGCGCGCTTCCTGCTCGGTGAGGCCAACACGCCCCAGTTGCGGGTCGGTGAACACCGTATAGGGAACCAGGCGGTCGGTGGTCGTGCGCTGCCCGCCGTCCAATAAATTGGCTTTGAGAATGCGGAAATCGTCGTAGGAGATGTGCGTGAACTCCGGGCCGCCCTTCACGTCGCCCAGTGCCCAGATGCCGGGAGCATCCGTTTCTAGCCGTTCATTGACAGAAATATAGCCGTGTTTCTCGGTCTTGACGCCTGCTGCTTCAAGCCCCAACGTATCTGTGTTGGGCGTGCGGCCTGCTGCGACAAGCAGATGGGAACCGTCCACAACGCGCACTCCGTCCGAGGTCTGCACATGAAGGCGCACGCCGCCCTTTGCCTTCTCCGCGCGCTGCGCCGTGCTGCCGGTCAGAACGTCTATGCCGTCCTCACGCAGAATGGCGGTGAGCGCGTCGGCAACGTCGGGGTCTTCGCGCCCCAGCAGTTGCGGCCCCTTTTCTAGGATTGTCACGCGGCTGCCGAAGCGACGGAACATCTGCCCGAACTCCAGGGCGACATAGCCGCCGCCGAGCACCAGAAGATGCTCCGGCACGGCGTCCAGCTGTTCAATGGAAATGTAGTCTAAGAAGGGAACGTCGGCGAGGCCGTCCACAGGCGGCGGGGCGGGGCGCGCGCCCGTGTTGAGAAATATCCGCTCGCTTGTGATGCCCTGCGTGCTGCCATCGGCCAGTGTCACGGTCAGCGCGTGCGGCCCAGTCAGGCGCGCGTCCCCACGCAGCAGGTGCAGATGAGCGAACGTCGCAATCTTCTTTTCCGTGCCCTCCCGAAACGACCTGACAATGCCGTCTTCGCGAGCGCGCACGCGGGCCATGTCTACGGTGACAGGGCCAGTATCAACCCCAAAGTCGGCGGCGCGGCGGGTGAGATAGGCGACGCGCGCGCTCGCAGCCATCGTTTTAGTGGGGGTGCAGCCCGTGTTGACGCACGTGCCGCCGACGTGCTCGCGTTCAATCAGGGCGGTTTTGTGTCCCGCCTGTGCGAAGGCACGGGCGAGCGGGTCGCCGCCCTGTCCGGCCCCGACGACAACGGCGTCATAGCGCTCTTCTGGCATAGGGCGTTTATTCCGCGAACGCCTGTTTTTTAACCCTGCCCGCGCCGGGGCTTTCTATAACCCCGGCAGGAAAACACGCCCCGCGTGGTGAAACTACCTCTATCTTTGCCCTCACCGGGAGACAGCAATGGCGACGGAAGTCAATGGCGACTCGCTCACGCTGGAACAAACGCGACAGGTAGCCGACGGCGGCGCGGTGACGCTGGCTGAGTCCGCTCGTCCACGTGTGCGGCGAGCGCGCCGCTTTGTAGAAGCCACCCTCGCGTATGGCGATGTCGTGTACGGCATCAACACCGGCTTCGGCGCGCTTGCCGATGTGCGCGTTCCCCCCGACAGTTTGCGCCGCCTTCAGGTCAATTTAGTCCGCTCTCATGCCGCCGGGGTGGGAGAAGCCCTCTCTGAACCGGTCGTGCGCGCTATGCTGCTTCAGCGCGCCAATGTGCTTGCCAAAGGCTTCTCCGGCTGCCGTCTTCAAGTGATTGACACCCTGCTTGCGCTGCTGAACGCCCGCGTTCACCCTGTCATTCCGTCGCGCGGGTCGGTGGGTGCGTCAGGCGACCTGGCCCCGCTCGCGCACCTCGCGCTGGTACTCATCGGGGAAGGCGAAGCATTCTTGGGCGGAACGCGAATGCCCGGCGCGGACGCGCTATCGCGCGCGGGCATCGCCCCGTTGACGCTGGAAGCCAAAGAAGGGCTGGCGCTTCTGAACGGCACGCAAGCCATGACTTCGGTGGGTGGGCTGGCGCTGCTAGACGCGCTGCATCTTGTCGCCGCCGCCGACATCGTGGGGGCCATGACACTGGAAGCCGTGCGCGGCACGCCCGCCGCTTTTGACCCGCGCATTCATGCCGTGCGCCCGCACGCCGGGCAGCGCGAAAGCGCCGCGCGTCTGCGCGCGCTGGTGGAAGGAAGCCCCATCCGCGAGTCCCACCGTGACCGCAAAGCCGACCCGCGCGTGCAGGATGCCTACACCCTGCGCTGTATGCCGCAGGTGCATGGGGCCGTCCGCGACGCCCTTGCCCACGCGCGCCGCACGGTAGAAACGGAAATCAACAGCGCGACTGACAACCCCCTTGTGTTCCTCCATGCCGACGACCCGACGCAGGGCGAAGTGCTCTCCGGCGGCAACTTTCACGGCGCGCCTGTCGCTCTTTGCCTGGATTATGCCGCCGTCGCCCTTGCCACGCTGGGAACCATCTCGGAGCGGCGCGTGGAGCGTCTGGTGAACCCCGACCTGTCCGGCCTGCCCGCGTTTCTGTCGCCCGCGCCGGGCCTTAACTCAGGATTAATGCTCGCGCAGGTGACGGCGGCCTCGTTAGTGGCGGAAAATGCGGTGCTGGCGCACCCGGCGTCGCCTGCCACCCTGCCCACATCAGCGGGCAAGGAAGACCACGTTTCTATGGGCATGACCGCCGCCCTCAAATTCGCGCAGGTGACGGAGAACGTGGGGCACATTCTCGCCATTGAACTTTTGTGCGCGGCGCAGGCATTGGAGTTCGTGAAGCCCCTGCGTCCCGGCCCGCTGCTGTCGGAAGCCACTGCGCGCGTGCGTGCCCTTGTGCCGCCGCTGGAAGAAGACCGCGCGCTGTCCCCCGACATAGAACGCCTCGCGCCGCTCGTGCGTGCGCTGGGCGTGATGGAGATTGGAACATGACTGCTGCCGTCGCTGCCGACCCCACCGGATTAGACGCCCTGCTTGCGGGCGCGGCCCCCGTCACCCTGCGCGCGCCGCGCGGCTCTCATTTGCGCTGCAAGGGCTGGGTGCAGGAGGCCGCCCTGCGGATGCTGTGCAACAACCTTGACCCGGAAGTGGCCGAGCACCCCGACCAGTTGATTGTGTACGGCGGCTCCGGCAAGGCCGCCCGCAACTGGGACGCCCTGCGCGCCATTGTCCGCGCCCTGCTGACGCTGGGAAACGACGAGACGCTGCTGGTGCAATCGGGCAAGCCGGTGGGCGTCTTCCGCACGCACACGGACGCCCCGCGCGTTCTTCTTGCCAACTCCAATCTGGTGCCCGCATGGGCGAACTGGGAGCACTTCCGCCATTTAGAAGCCCTGGGGCTGATGATGTTCGGGCAGATGACCGCTGGCTCGTGGATTTACATCGGGACACAGGGCATTTTGCAGGGGACGTATGAGACGTTTGCCGCTGTCGCCCACCAGAAGTTTGGCGGCTCCCTGCGCGGCACGCTCACGGTCACGGCGGGACTCGGCGGCATGGGCGGCGCGCAGCCGCTCGCCGTCACTCTCAACGAGGGCGTGGTGATTGTGGTGGAAGCAGACCCCACCCGCATCGCGCGGCGCGTGGCGCAGGGCTACTGTCAAACGCAGGCGGCGGATTTAGACGACGCGCTCGCGCAGGCGCGGGCGGCGCAAAGTGAAGGCCGCGCGCGGTCTATCGCGCTGGAAGGCAACGCCGCCGCCCTCGTGCCGGAACTCGCGCGACGGGGCATCGTGCCCGACATCGTGACCGACCAGACTTCCGCGCACGACCCGCTGCATGGCTACCTTCCCATCGGCTGCACCGTTGCCCAAGCAAGCGACTGGCGCGAACGCGACCCGGAAGGTTACTTGGCCCGCGTCTATGAAAATATGGCGGCGCACGTGCGCGCCCTGATTGCTTTGCAAGCGCGCGGGGCGACGGTGTTTGACTACGGCAACAACCTGCGGCAAATGGCGAAGACGCACGGCGGCGTCCAGAATGCTTTCGCCTACCCTGGCTTTGTGCCCGCGTACATTCGCCCGCTGTTCTGTGAAGGCAAAGGGCCGTTTCGCTGGACCGCGCTGTCGGGCGACCCGGCAGACATTCGCCGCATTGACCGGTTGATTTTAGAGGAGTGGACGCACGACGCCGCCCTCTGCAAGTGGATACGCCTCGCCGGGGAGCACGTCCAGTTTCAAGGGCTGCCCGCGCGCATCTGCTGGCTCGGCTATGGCGAGCGGGCGCGGTTGGGCCTCCGCATCAACGAATTAGTCGCATCCGGCGAAGTGTCCGCCCCCATCGTCATTGGGCGTGACCACCTGGATTGCGGCTCCGTCGCCTCCCCCAACCGCGAGACGGAGGCCATGCTCGACGGCTCCGATGCTGTCTCCGACTGGGTGTTCCTGAACGCGCTGGTCAATGCGGTCGGCGGCGCGTCGTGGGTGTCTGTCCATCATGGCGGCGGCGTCGGCATGGGCTACTCGCAGCACGCCGGCATGGTGGTTGTGGCGGATGGCACGCCCGAAGCCGCCGCGCGTCTGGAGCGGGTGCTCACCACAGACCCCGGCATGGGCGTCATTCGCCATGCCGACGCGGGCTACCTGGAAGCGCTGGACGCCGCCGCCCGGCACGGCATTCGGCTCCCCATGCAGGAGGCCGCCGTTGGCGATTGATCTCGTAATACGCGACGCCACGCAATTGGTAACGCTGGCGGGGCCACTCGGCCCGCGTGTGGGGGCTGCACAGGGGGAACTTGCCATTGTGGAAGGCGGCGCGGTCGCCGTCTCTGACGGGCGCATTGTGGCGGCGGGGCCGACAGACGCCGTGCTTGCCCTGCCGGGTGTGGGAATGCACACGCGGGAAATCAGCGCGCGCGGGCGGGTCGTCACGCCGGGATTGATTGACTGCCACACGCACCTGCCCTTTTATGGCTCCCGCGCTGACGACTTTGTGCGCCGCGCGGCAGGGGCCACCTACGCAGACATCATGGCGGCGGGTGGCGGCATTTATTCCTCCGTGCGGCAGACGCGGGCGGCTGACTTGGAACAAATCACAGCGAACTGCGTGCGTCATCTGCGCGCTATGCTGCGAAACGGCACGACGACGGTGGAGGCCAAAAGCGGCTACGGATTGGATTGGGACACGGAGGCGAGGCAATTAGAGGCCGCGCGCGCCGCCGGAGAGCGTCAGCCCGATAGAGCTTATCCCCACCTATTTGGGCGCGCACGCCGTCCCCGAAGGGCAGGGACGCCGACGACTACGCCGATTGGCTCTGCGCGGAAGCCGTGCCCGAAATCGCCCGGCGCGGGCTGGCGCGCTTCTGCGACGTGTTCTGCGAGCGCAACGTCTTCACGGCTGCCCAATCGGAGCGCGTCCTGCGGGCGGGGCAGGCGCACGGGCTGGCCGCCAAACTCCATGCCGATGAACTGTGCGACACGGGCGGCGCAGAGTTAGCCGCCCGCGTGAGAGCCGTCAGCGCCGACCATCTGCACTGCGCGTCAGAAGTGGGATTGAGGGCAATGGCGGCGGCGGGCACAATCGCAGTGCTCCTGCCCGGCACGGCGGTCTTTCTGGGGCTGGCGCATCATGCGCCCGCGCGCCGCATGGTGGAACTCGGCGTCCCGGTAGCCGTCGCCACCGACTTCAATCCCGGCTCGTGCTTCTGCCCGTCGCTGCCGCTGGCGCTCTCGTTCGCCTGCACGCAGTTGGGTTTGTCCCCCGCCGAGGCGCTTATGGGGGCGACTGTCAACGCCGCCCATGCTGTTCTCTGCGCCGACCGGGTGGGCACGCTGGAACCCGGCAAGCAAGCCGATTTAGTGCTGTGGGACACCGGCGATTACCGCGACATTCCGTACCAGATGGGCGGGGTGCTCGCGCACACCGTTTTCAAGCGCGGGCAGATTGTGTGGGAGAGGACACCATGACCCAACTTATTGAATGCGTCCCCAATATCAGCGAAGGCCGCAGGCCCGACGTGATTGGCGAAATCGCAGACGCCCTGTCCCGCGTGTCGGGGGCTGTGCTGCTGGACACTTCGTCCGACTTTGACCACAACCGCACGGTGCTGACGCTGGCGGGCACGGCGGCGGGCCTCAAACAAGCCGTCCTGACGCTGTACGACCTGGCAGTGCAGCACATTGATTTGAGAACGCATACGGGCGAGCACCCGCGCATGGGCGCGGTAGATGTGGTTCCCTTCATTCCCGTGCGCGAGGCGACTGTGCCAGAGTGCGTCGCGCTGGCCCGCGAAGTCGGGCAGGAAGTCGCCGAACGCTTCGGCGTCCCCGTCTTTTTGTATGCTGACGCCGCGACGCAGGACACGCGCCGCGTTTTATCACAAATCCGCAAGGGTGAGTTTGAGGGCATGGCGGCCAAGATGAAGAAGCCCGCATGGACGCCCGACTTCGGCCCTGCGTCCCCGCACCCGTCGGCGGGCGTGTCGGCGTTCGGCGCGCGCTTCTTTCTGCTGGCCTACAACATTCAGTTGGACACGCCCTCGCTGGAAGTCGCCAACGCCGTTGCCCGTGCCGTGCGTGCGTCCTCCGGCGGCTTGCAGAACGTGCAGGCGATGGGGGTCTTTCTCGCAGACCGCAATCAGGCTCAGGTGTCCATGAACCTGCTGCATTACGAGAAAACGCCCCTGCCGCGCGTGCAGGAGTTGGTGCGCGCCGAAGCCGCCCGCTACGGCGCGCGCATTGTCGGCAGCGAGATTGTGGGCCTTGTTCCGCAGGCGGCGCTTCTGGACGCGGCGGCTTACTACCTGCAAGTAGAGAATTGGAACCCGCAGTTGGTGCTGGAAAACGCCCTGCAAAGCAAGACGGAGACCCGACAGGAGGAAGGCCATGAGTGACGACTTAACGGGGCTGCCCGTCGCGGCCTTTCTGGAACGGCTGGCAGGGCCAACGGCGACGCCCGGCGGGGGCAGCGCGGCGGCGCTCGCCGGGGCCGTCGGCGCGTCGCTCGTGGCGATGGTGGCGGGGCTGTCGGCGAGCAAGACGGACGGAAACGATGCGGCGGCTTTCACGGAGATGGCGGCACGGGCGCGGCAACTGGCGCAGTCGCTCTCTCAGGCGGTGGACAGGGACGCTGCGGCGTATGACGCCGTGATGACCGCTTACGCCCTGCCCAGAGCGATGGAAGACGATAAGCGCACACGCCGTGCGGCTATTCAGAATGCCCTGAAAGGCGCGGCGGAAGTGCCCTGGCAGGCAGCGCAGGAGTGCCGTCGTGCGGCAGGATTGGCGGCGCAGGCATTGGAAACCGGAAACCCGAACGCGGCGTCCGATGCGATGGCGGCGGGACTGCTCGCGCTGGCCGGGCTGGAATGCGCCGCCCTCAATGTCGCCGTCAATTTAGACGGCATCAAGGACGCCGCGTACAACATAGAAAAGCGGAACGGCCTGCGCGCGCTACTGTCAGACACAAGTGCCCTGCGCGCGCAGTTGTGGGCACTGGCACGCGCGCGCTTCGCATCGTTGCCGACAGATTAAGCGAGCGCACACTCGGCACGCAGCATGGAGGGAAGCAGTTCCGGGGTCAGCACGCGCGCGTCGGGGTCGGAAAGCACCACGCTGCGCTCAATGGCGTTTTCCAGTTCACGCACATTGCCGGGCCAGGCGTAGCTCATCAGGCAGTGCAGGGCGGCGGGAGACACGCTGTCCAGGCAGCGCTCGTTTTCTTTGTTGAACTTGTGCAGGAAGCCATCTACTAAGAGCGGGATGTCCTCAGCGCGGCGGCGCAGGGGGGGCAGCAGCAGTTGAATGACATGAAGGCGGTAATATAAATCCTCGCGGAACTTGCCTTCCGTAATCAATTTCTCCAGGTCGGCATTGGTGGCCGCGACAACACGCACGTCTACTTTGACCGTCCTGGTGCCGCCGACGCGCTCAAACTCGCGCTGCTGAAGCACTCGGAGCAATTTGACCTGCACAGACGCAGGCACGTCGCCAATTTCGTCCAGAAAGAGCGTGCCGCCGTGCGCCATCTCAAAGCGGCCTTTGCGCTCGGTGGCCGCGCCCGTGAAGGCATTCTTCTCGTGCCCGAACAGTTCGCTGTCCAGCAGGGTTTCGGAGAGCGCGGCGCAGGAGACGGCGACAAACGGCCCGCCTGCCCGCTCGGACTGCTCATGCAGGGCGCGCGCGACTAACTCTTTGCCGGTGCCGCTTTCGCCGCGCACCAGCACGGTCGCTTTGGACTGCGCGGCCCGACTCACCAGCATGGCCACTTCCTGCATGGCCGGGCTGACTGCGTTTCCCAGCGCGCTTTTTGCTGCTGGGCGGGCTTTCGCCCTGCCGGGTGCACCAGACGCCGCCTGCTGCGCCTCCGCCGCGCGCGCGACGGCGCGCTTGACCACCGCCCGTATCTCGTCCATGTCAAACGGCTTGGTGATGTAATCGGATGCGCCGTAGCGCATGGCGTCCACGCACGTCTTGATAGTGGCGTAGGCGGTAATCATCACAGCGACCGTGTGCGGCTGCCGCTGCTTAATCTTTTGCAGCAGTTCCACGCCGTTCATGTCCGGCATGATGAGGTCGGTGATGAGCAGGTCAATCGGGTGGGCGGCGGCGACTTCCAAAGCGCGCATGCCATTTTCGGCGACGTGGACTTCGTAGCCGTCCTTGACGAAGATGGCTTGCAGGACGCGCCGGATGTTGGGTTCGTCGTCGGCGATCAGCAGATGCTTTCTGGCGCTGGGGCTTGTCTTGCTGTTTTCGGGGGATGTCACTTGGGAGGGCCTTGCCTTTCAGAACTGAAGAAAGTCACTAAGAAGCACGGTACAGGGCACGCGACTTCAGCGAGGTCGCCGGGCTGGTCGCTGCGCTCGTCGGTCATCTCGGTGCGGGACTGAGGCATCATATCCGCCGGAAGCGGGGCCACCGGCAGGTGCAGCGTAAAAGTAGCGCCTTCCCCCGATGTGCTTCGCACGGAAAGCCGCCCGCCGTGCGTTTCCACAATCTTGCGCGTGATGGCGAGGCCGAGGCCTGTGCCCTTTCGTCTTGGTGGTGAAGAAGGGCGTCCAGATTTTCTCCATCTTGTCGGCGGGAATGCCGACGCCGGTGTCGGTGAAAGTCAGTTCCACAATGCCGGAGGCGGCGAAATAGCGGGTGGCGACGGTGAGGTAGCCGCCGTGCGGCATGGCCTGCGCCCCGTTGATGACGATGTTTTTGACCACTTGTTCAATCTGGGACTTGTCCAGATGCAGCGGCGGCAGGTCGTCATCCAGCGCTTGAATAACCACGACTTCCTGCGCCGTTGAGATACGCAGCCATGAACTGCAGGGAGCGCGACACCAGAGCGTTCAGGCTGACTTCCTGCATCTGCGGCGGCGTGACGCGCGAAAACTCCAGAAACTCGGTGGTCATGCGGTTCAGGCCGTTGACTTCCTCCACGATGATGTCTAAAAACTCCCCGTGCTGCTTGACATAATCGGCGGCAGTTCGTTGCGCAGAAGCTGCGCCGCTCCTTTGATGGACGATAGCGGGTTGCGAAGCTCATGGGCGATGTTGGCCGCCAATTGCCCGGTTTCGGCCAGTTTGGAGATACGCTCCACTTCCTCCTTCATCTGCATTTCATTGGTCACGTCCTCAAACACGACGACGACGCCTAGATACTCGCCCGACTCGCTTTTAAGTTGCGATGCGGACAGATTGACATAAGTCTCGTCGCCCTGCGGCGTCCGATAGCACAACTGATTGCGCGTGAAGACTTTGCCCGTCTGCGCGGTCAGTTCCACCATTCGCATGGTTTCGTCGCGCATGGCGTGTCTACCTGCAGCAGTCTGAATAAACTCCCGGTAGTGCCGCCCGACCATCTGCTTGCGCGCGCAGGTTGACAATCTCCTCCGCGCGGCGGTTCCAGGTGACAATCATCCCGTTCTTGTCCACCGTGATGACCCCGGCAGCGATGGAGCGCAGAATGTTGTCGGTGTAGCGGGTCAGCAGTCCGCAGGCTGTTCATTTCCTGATAGATGGTCGCCGCCTGCGACGCCACCAGATGCAGCATTTTTACGTTGTCTTCGGTGTAAAGGTCAGGCGCGCGGCTGCCCATTGTGAGCACGCCAATCAGTTCGTCGCCCACAATCAGCGGCAGGGCCAGGCGCGAGCGCAGGGGCTGGCCTTTCTGGGGCTTCTTGCCGTTCGTCCAGCACAGCGGCGCGCTCGCGCAAGGCGCGGGCGGCCAGAACGTCGCTTTGCAGCGGCACGACACGGCCCGCCAGCGCGTCGGCTTCTTCGCCCCGCGCGGCCTGCACGGTGAGCATTTTGCCGTCGTCGCTGACGGTCAGCAGTGCAGATTGGTCGCTCCACACGAGAGACGCCACGATGTCCAGAATAGACGACAGCGCTTCGCCCAGCGTGGTCGCCGCGCGCAGGGTTTGCATCAGCTCGCGCATGGCGGACAGTTCCAGTTCGCGCTGGCCGATGCGCCGCTCGTAGGAGCGCGCGTTGGCCAGCACGGCGGCGGCCTGCGACGACGCGACCGCAATCAACCTCAGGGCGGCGGGGCCGTATTCGCCGCGCTGCCTTCCCAGCAGCAGAAAGCCGACCGGGGCGTCTCCACAATCAAGGGGACAAGGGCGGCGGCGCGGTGGCGCAGGAGAAACGTCTGGCAGACCGGCTCCCACGCCGGGCCGAACAAACTGTCGTCGGCGCCGCTCGCCAGCAGGCGCGGCGCGGACAGGGCGCGCGCGCTTTCGGGCACGGGTACGGACTTGGTGAGACGCACGCAGGTGCTGGCTCATCTTCGTCACTCACGCCGCGCCAGTTGACGGCGCTGAGGCCCTCCTGCGGGCCGTCAAACAACAGCAAAATGCCCGCGTCGCTGTCAGTAATCTTATGGCGAGGCGCTGACAGTCTCGGCCGCCGCCTGCACGCCGGACGTGGCGGCCAGCGTGCTGCTCACTTCGTACAGCGTGGTCAGTTCCGCGAAGCGCCGCTCCTGGCTTGCATAAAAGCGGGCGTTTTCAATGGCGATGCCTGCCTGATGGACAAACGTGGACAGCAGTTCAATGCTGCCCGCCGTGATGGGCCGCGATCGGGCCGGAACTGCTGACAACCAGCACCCCGATGCAGCGTCCGCGCGCTAAAATAGGCTGCGCGTAGAACGTCTCCATGCCGAGCGAGTGGCCGTACTCGCGCAGGGCGGGCAGGGTGTTTTCTAAATTGTCCACCAGAATGGGGATTTGGCGCTGCGCCACCAGTTCCACGACCGCCTGCCCCATCAGCATGTCATGGTCGGGCGGCCTGCCGAGAACGGCGTCGCCGCCCGACCACGCGGAAAAGCCGCGCACGATGCGGGGCGCGAACTGCCCGGTGTCCATGTCGCGCAGGTAGATGCGGCAGCGGTCAAAATGCACAACGTCCACGATGTTGTCTGCGACCTGGTTGAGCACCTGGTCTAAATCCAGCGTGGACGAGATTGTTTCGGTGAGCGCGGCCAGCGTAGATAACTCCTGCAATTTGTGGTTGAGTTTGGCGTACAACTGCGCGTTGTTGACCGCCAGCGACACCTGCGTGGCGAAGATGGAAAACAGGCGCAGGTCTTCGTCGGTGAAGCAAGGCGTAGGCGTGCGCCGCCGGATACATAGAATGCCCTGCACCGCGCCGTTTTCGTCCTTCATGGGCATGCAGATAGACGACGTGATGCCGGGAACGCGGGGCACGTCGCTGCCTGCAAAGCGCGGGTCGTCTTCCACCGCGTTCAGGAGCAGGGCTTCGCCCGTCTGCGCGACCCGCCCGGCAATGCCTTCGCCCACAAAGATGCGCGTGTGTTCCACAATCTCGTCGGGCAGGCCGTAGGAGGCGGCAATCAAAAACGCATTGGCTTCTGGGACTTTCAGCAGCAGGGAGCACGCCTGCGCGTCCATGACGCGGGAGGCTTTTTCGGTAATCATGTCCAGCAGGCGGTCAATCTCCACCCTGTCCATCGCTTGCCCGACTTCGTAGACAGTGGCGACTTCGCGGATGCGCCGCTCCACCTGTTCCTGCGCGGCCTGCACATCGTTTTGGGCGGCTTCCACCTGCGCGCGGGCTTCTGCCACTTCACGGCTTTCGCAGGCGCGCTGCACAGCCAGGGCGAAAAACGGGGCCAGCGCCCCCGCTGCCGTGTCCCAATTGGCCGCGCCGACGGCGTCTGGCAGGGAAGCCGCCCACGCGCCCTGCGCCTGTCCGTTTCGGGTCAGCCGCACGGCACGCGCGCTCTGTTTGCGCGTGCCGGGCGCGTCCTTCAGACAGTCCTGCGCCGCCTGCCTCAGCACGGGCGCATCTTCCCCTGCGACGCATTCCAGAGCGTTGCTGCTGTCCAGAGTGAACACGGCCTGCGCCGTCGTGCCCAGAGCCACGCCGGTGCGCGCCAGAAGCGCCGTGAGCGTTTCTTCCGGCCCGCCCGCATCGCCTTCGGCGCACGCCTGCGCGGACGCGCTCAACAGAGCAAGAAGGTCAAACGGGTCTGTGGGCGTGTTTTGACGAGAGGTCATGGCAAAAATCACGGAGCAATTGGTCTCATTATCCGCCACTTTGGGCGGCTTGTCAAGCCGGGCCGCGTTTGCGGGCCGCGCCAATGGGGAACACTCAGGTAACCGTTCCGCAGGAGACACTCATGGCAACCGACGCGAAATCTTCGCCCACGCAGAACACCGGCTCAGGCCAGCCCGACAAACCTATCTTCCACGACAGCGCCGAAGAAACCGCCGACCGCGCCATTCTCGGCGGCGCTCCGGTTGACCACCGCCTCGGCGATGAAGTGGCTGCCCGCACGGAAACACCGCGCGAAGCGGCTATTGACGCCGCCAACGGCCTGCGTTCGCACGGCGGGCGCGTGCCCGTCCCCGCCGATTTTGAGGGCCTGCTCACGCCAGCGGGTAATTCCGGCAACATTGTCGGCTCCGATGTGGACGAAGAGCGCGTCTTCACCCTCGGCGAAGATGGCGCCACCGTGTCACCCCCCGGCACGAGCATTTAAGCCTGCCTTTCCGCCCCATTGTCGGCATTTCGCCGCCGCTTCCTCAGTGCCGCGCCCTGTCCATTTGCCTTCTTTTGCGCCTGCTTGCGTCGCGTTGGAACAACGTGCCGCGCCGTCCTTCAGACCCCGCGCTGCCCACTATAATGAACGTGCGGCACTCACGCCGCCGGGGACATTTTCCCCACGCGCCCAGAAAGGACTCTGCCATGAACGCTGCCCGCTTTGCTCTTGCCCTCACGCTGTGCGCTTTTCTTGCGCTGCCCGCCCGCGCCGCCACCCTCACTGTCACGTCTGCCGCCGATGATGGCACG
Source organism: uncultured Armatimonadota bacterium (assembly GCA_963835235.1). Taxonomy (GTDB): domain Bacteria; phylum Armatimonadota; class Armatimonadia; order Armatimonadales; family Capsulimonadaceae; genus CAWIET01. The sequence continues at coordinate 1,180,969 of CAWIET010000005.1, read as the reverse complement.
TCGGGAACCCTGCGCTCTGTTCTCGCATCTGCGTCTGCGGGCGACACCATCACCTTTGCCCTCGCCCCGCGCGCCACGATTACACTCACGCAGGGAACGCTGTATGTCAGCAAGCAGTTGCATATTGTTGGCCCGCATGGGGGCGGCATCGCCATAGCCGCGAGACACGTTTCCGGCATCTTCGCCATCAGCGGCGGCACGGCGTCCAAGCCTGTCACCCTGTCCAACCTGCATCTACGGAACGGCTACAGTTCGCAGGGCGCTATTAATAATCGCGGCAGCCTCATCCTGACAAACTGCACCCTCGCCGACAGTCGCGCCGGTGAGGGCGGTGGCCTTTTCAACGACACTGGAACACTGTCCCTCGTGAACTGCACTTTCAGAGACAACCACGCCATTTACGCTGGGGGCGGCCTCTTCAATCAGTTTGGAACGGTGTCGCTCACAAACTGTGCTTTCACCGGCAACAGGGCCGACTTGCGTAACTCCTATAATCTTGGCGGCGCACTCGCAAACTTTGGCGGCTTTGTCACGCTCCACCGCTGCACCTTCAGCCATAATGAGGCTCAGGACGGCGGCTGCATCCACAATGACTTTATGAGCAATCAGACTGGCAGGGTGACAGCAGTCAACTGCACGTTCACCCAGAATGAAGCTATTTATTCCGGCGGCTGTGTCTATAATAATGACGCCGTTTCTTCGTTTACTAACTGCATCTTTACCGGTAACAGGGCAGGAACTACCGGCGGAGCCTTCTACAACGACAATGGCTACGTCAGTGATACAATTACTCTCACCAATGACATTCTTTACAACGATACTGCGCCAGATGGCAACGAGATTTATAGCGATAGCAGCACCGCACTCACCACCTACTGTGACATCCAAGGCGGCTTTGCGGGCAATGGCAACTTTGACGCCGACCCGCAGTTTGTCAGCAACACGGTTCCCTTTGACCTGCGCCTGACGGCAGGCTCGCCGTGCATTGACGCAGGCACGGCAAACGGCGCTCCGCCCTTTGACCGCGCAGGCAATCTCCGCGATGCTTCCCCCGACATCGGCGCGTTTGAGTTCCAGCCCTGACAGGGCGCAAAAGAAGGCCCCCGCCCCAGGGAGCCGGAGAGGAAAGGCCCTCTCTCCGGCTCCCTGGGGCGGGGGTGAGGGGGCTTCTCAGGCGTAGCCGCGCGCTTTCAGGTTGTTGTAGGAAGTCGTCACTGCTTCCAGCGGCGGGTTCTTGCACACATCCTGCTCCACAATCAGGTATTCGGTGCCAATCTCCCCGGCGGCTTCTATCAGCGCATCTAATGGCAGGTCGCCCGTGCCCACTTCGGCGAATGTGCCGTCCGACGGGTCGCGGTCTTTGATGTGCATCAGCGGCACGCGCCCCGAATACTTCTTCACGAACGCCACCGGGTCTTCGCCGCCCACCAGCACCCAGTAGGTGTCTATCTCCGCCTTCACCAGCGCCGGGTCGCTGTTTTGCAGCAGAATGTCTTCCCCGTATTCGCCGTTGTCCTGGCGCTCAAACTCAAACGCATGGTTGTGATAGCACAGCGTCAGGCCGAACGGACGCAGTGTTTCCCCAATCCCATTCAAGGCTTCGGCAGTTTTCTTGTAACCGTCTGCGCCCACGCGCCGGTCTTCGTTCAGGTATGGCACGACAACGTAGCGATAACCCAGCGTCAGCGCGTCGTCCACCTGCTTCTGAATATCGGTTTCTAAAGCGTCAATGCCGACGTGCGCGCCTGCGACCGAGAGGTGCAAATCGTCTAACAGGCCCTTGAGTTCGCGCGTCGTCATGCCGCCGTGCCCCGCCAATTCCACGCCCGCGTAGCCAATCGCCGCCACTTGCTTCAGCGTTCCTGTAAAGTCCTTCGCCAAATCATCGCGCAGCGTATACAGTTGCAGCGCGATGGGTATCTTGGTCATAATTCTTTCTTCCCTTTCCGATGGCAGGTTCCCCGCCCGGCGTTTGTTATACCCCGTTCGCGCCTGTTTTTTTCTGCCCGTTTGCGCTGTTCTTGGGGAACTCCGGTGAGGGACACGGCTCCGCGCGGCCCTTGACAGCCGCCCTGCTTTGCCTCATAATGCCTTTATCCGTTTCTTTGCCTGCCGCGTCATCGCTCGCTCGTCAGAAGAAGCGGTTCTCAGAACAGGTTCACCATGAAACATCTTGCAAACAGGAAGCGTTTTCTCAAATTGTGCTTCTCGCTTTTTGTGTTCTCCGTGTCGGCTGTCCGTCCTGTGCCGCCGGTGCGGATGCCAGCATGACCCGTCCTGCGGCAGGAAAGAAAGTCAGCCCGCTCCTGACGGCCTTTGTGCCGAACATTCGTCAAAGCCGCAGCGCGGCTTCCGGCCTGCTCCATCCCGGCATCGTGATGACGAAGGCGCAGCTCGATACCATGCAGCGCCACGTCCGCGCAGGCGACGAGCCGTGGGCAGCGGCCTTTAGGCGTTCGCTGCCAACGGGCGCTCTTCGCTTTCGCCGCGCCTCTATTACCAGCCTCAGTGGACGGAGATTCCTGGTGGCGGCAGGGTGGGCATCGGAGGCAACTATATCACCTTTCGCATGGCGATGGACGGCGATATTGCCTTCCACCAGATCATCATGTGGGTTGTCACCGGCAGCGAAACATACCGCCTCAACGCACTGAAGGTAATTCGTAACTACTACTCCATCACAAAGGTCGCGCCCCACTGGGACTCGCAAATCCGCTGGAGCATCGCCGCTTACAAGATGGGCTTCGCGGCGGAAGTCCTGCGCGCGAGCGACCCTAACTCGCCCGCGAGCCGCTGGACAGACGACGACACGACCCGGTTCTCCCGTCTGCTCAAAATGGGCGAGCCGCTGATGACGGGAACCGGGTACTGGATGAACCAGCACGGCTTTTCAACGATGGGCCTGATGGCAACGGCGATTTTTCTGGATGACCGGGCGCGCTACGAGGAATGCGTGGAACGCACGACGGTCAATGCGCGCGGGGAGCAAGGCGGGCGCAATGGCTCCGTCAAATGGCAGATGCGCCTGGTGACAGAGAACCCTGTCACGAACGAAAAAGTTGACCCGCCGCAGGTTCAGGTGGCGGAGATGGCGCGCGACCAGGGCCATGCCTGGATCAATCCCATCGTGCTTTCCACGCTGGCCCAAACCCTCTGGAATCAGGGCACGCGCGTTGACCCTGTTTCGGGAAAAGCGAGCGCCGCTGCCGACGCCGTAGATGTGTTCTCGTTCCTGAATGACCGGCTACTGGCCGGAACCGACTTTCTGGCTCGCTACAGCCTGGGCGAGCCAGTGACGTGGGTTCCTCTTGCTCCCGGCAGCCAGATTCAAGCGCTCCGAGAAAGGGAATGGTGGGCATTCTTTACAACCACTACGAGAAGGCACACTGTCTTTCTTACGTCCCCTGGACGTTCGGCGTCTCCTGCCGCCCCTCAGAAAGAGGGTTTCAACCCCTCACTGTCTTTGTTCCACTCCGCGCCCTTCCGCCCCGGCTCGCTGAGAAAGTCAGGGCATTTTCTTTTTCCTTCCCCCGCACTTGGCACGATTTATGCTGTATAATACAACAGCGCGTCCGAAACCCGTGTCTTTCGCAGCAGGGCGCAAGCAAGAACTCTGCATATCAGAAAGAAGACACGCCATGACGCGCCGCCCTTGTTTTGCCTTCCTGCTTTGTTTGCTGACGTTTGCCGCCCTGCGCCCTGCCTGCGCGCAGACCTACAACCTGCAAGACCTGCACACCTACGGCGACAATCCCTTCCGCAATTCCGACGCCAAAGGCATCAACGACAACGGCGTTATCTCCTGCGAGTCTTATGAAGACTACTCTTTTGACCTGTCCCTGGTCTGGCAGAACGGCAACTTCACTGCCATTCCCGACCCCATGAACTCCCAATCGGCCTACACCGGCGGCATCAACAACAACGGCAGCGTGGTTGGCACCGGCTACAGCAGTTTTGACGGCGGCTCGGCCTATGTTTACAGCAACGGCGTGACCACCAACCTCACCGGCATGGGCACGTTCCCCTCCTGCGCGGCCATCAACGACGCGGGCCAGATTGTCGGCAGCACCGACATCAATGGCTACGCTTTCATCTACAAGAACGGCAATATCACCAATCTCGGCTTTCTGCCGAACAACGATACTTCCCTTGCCAACGCCATCAACAACGCTAACCCCGTAGAAGTCGCCGGTCAATCGGGCAAGTCGGGTACGGCTGTCGGCCATGCCACTCTGTGGAAGAACGGCGTCAAAGTGGATTTGGGCACGTTCGGCGGCCCGGACAGCATCGCCAACGGCATCAACGACCAGGGCCAGATTGTCGGGCAGGCAGACACCGCGCAGAAGGACGCCAACGGCTTTTATTACCACCATGCCTTCTTGTGGACGCCCAACACGCCTAACGGCACCACCGGAACCATGACCGACCTGGGCACGCTGGGAGCGGGCCTTGACAGCAGCGCCGCCGCCATCAACAACGACGGCACCGTCGTTGGCTCCACCTACACCGACGCCAATGACATTGGCAGCACCGCCTTTGTCTGGGACGCCGCTAACGGCATGAAAGACCTTTACAAACTGCTGGTCAGCGCCAATTTAGACGTTCCCTACGACACCTACTATCTGCAAGGCGCGACGGGCATCAACAGCCGGGGCCAGATTTGCGGCACCTATGAAGGCTACTACGGCGGAACCAGCGTGTATCACGGCTTCGTTCTCGCCCCCACCGGCGGCGTCGCCCCTGCCGCCCCGAATGGACTTGCCGCCGCGCCCGCCGCGCAGGTGGCCTCGTCCAACACCGTTAATCTCACATGGCACTCCAACTCCTTCAACGAGACCGGCTTTCTTGTTGAGCGTGAAACCGGCACGAGCGGCACGTTCCTGCAAGTCGGCACAACCGGCGCATATGTGCAGTCTTACACGGACGCGACCGCGCAGCCATCAACCACTTACACCTACCGGGTGCGCGCCACGAATACCTACGGCACGTCGGCTCCGTCCAACACGGCGTCGGCGACAACCGGCCCGTCTTCCGTCACGCTGTCATCGCTCGCCTACTCGCCCACGTCCGTTGTTGCCGGGAAAACGTCCACTGGGACGGTCACGCTGACGGGGAACGCGCCCAACGGCGGCTCAAACGTCAACTTCACCCTGGACGGCGCGTTTTTTGGCAACCTGACCGTCCCGGCGGGCAGCAACTCCACCACCTACACGCAGGACACCAGCGCCCTCACCGCAGGCGCGCACACGTTTGTCGCGCAGTATAACCACACGTCCAAAACGGCCACGCTCACGGTCACGAGCGACAGCGCCAAACCGAAGCCCGTCTCGCTGACTTATTCGCCCAACCCGGTTGCATCGGGCGGCACGACGACGGGCACAGTCACACTGTCGGCGGCGGCCCCGTCAGGCGGCGCAGCCGTCACCATCTCCGAGAACGGCACGGCGCTGGGAGCCATCACCGTGCCTGCCGGAAAGACCGGCGTCACCTACACGCTCACGGTGGGCGCGGCGGGAAGCTACACCGATGCCGCCACCTACAACGGCAAGCAGGTTACCACCACGCTCACCGTCACGGGCGGCGGGGGCGGCGGCGTTACACTGACCGGCGTTGCGCTCAACCCGACTTCGGTCACGGGCGGCAGCGCCAGCACCGGCACGATTACGCTTTCGGGCGCGGCCCCGGCGGGCGGCGCGCTTGTCAAACTCGCTTCCAGCATCGGCGCGGCCACCGTGCCCGCCTCGGTGACAGTGGCGGCAGGCGCGACCACCAAGACCTTCACGGTCAATACCACCAGCGTCACGGCCACCAAGACGGCCACCATCACCGCCACCTACAGCGGCGTCAGCAAGACCGCCACGCTGACCATCAACACGGCAGCGGCCTCGCCGCCGTCTATCACGAGCCTCAGCCCCAACACGGCGACGGCAGGCAGCGCGGCATTCACGCTCACAGTGAACGGGGCTAACTTCGTCTCCGGAGCCGTCGTGAAGTGGAGCGGGGCGGCATTGACCACGACCTTTGTGTCCGCCTCTAAACTCACTGCCGCCGTGCCTGCCTCTGATGTCAAGACCGCTGGGACGTACAGCATCAAAGTGCTCAACCCCGACGGGCAGTCGTCAGCCGCATCGCCGTTTACGGTCACGGCGGGCGGCGGTAAAGTCGTGCCTAAAACACTCGTGTTTACGCCCAACCCTGCGTACAGCAGCGGCCAGTCCAAAGGCACGGTGACGCTCTCCGGCGCGGCCCCGGCGGGCGGCGCCGCCGTGTCCATATCCTACAACGGCACTGTGTTCACCACAGCCACCGTTGCCGCCGGAGCGACCAGCGCCGTATTCTACGTGAACTGGGGCGCGGTCACAACGTCCGCCACCTACACGATGGGGGCAGCGTACAATGGCACGACTGTCACCACATCCGTCACAGTGAAGCCGACTTCCGTCACCATTGTCTCGCTGGCCTACACGCCCAACCCCGTCACGGGCGGGCAGAACACAGTGGGGAAAGTGAAACTCTCGGCGGCGGCTCCGGCGGGCGGCGCAGTGATTACCCTGAGCGGCGCGGTGTCGTACTCATTTGTCGTGCCTGCGGGAGCCACCAGCGCCACGTACACGCAGCCGACGGGCACGGTGACGCAAAATACCACGTACACGTTCCACGCCGCCTACAACGGCGCAAGCGTGGACGCGACGCTGACCGCGACGCCATAACAGAGGCCCCGCTCCGGGACGGGAAGACCTCGCTCCGGGGCGGGAATGGCTTACGCCCCGCCTGCCCACGCCGCCTCAACCCCCGGCAAACGCGCCGACAGCAATGGCACAAGCGCCCGCATTCCCGGCGTTTCGGTCGCGCCATGCCCTGCGTCAATCAGGGCGAGGCCGATGCCTGCCGCTTCCAGGAACTCGTGGTGGCGCACGTCGCTGGTCACGTAGCAGTCTGCGCCCGCGTCTCGTGCCGCCCCCATCAGTTCCGCGCCTGCGCCCCCGCACACGGCAACCCGTGAAAGGGATAAGTCTGGCGGCGCGTCCCCCAGCCGCAGGGCGCTTGTGCCCGCGCAGCCAAGAGCGTCCCCGACAAAGCGGGCGAACTCCCGGAAGGAAAGCGGCGCGGGAAGCGTGCCGATGCGCGCTATCGCCTCCAAACCATCCGGCCCCAGAGGGCGGGCGTCCTGCAAACCCAGCAGGGCGGCCAGCGTGTCGTTGATGCCGCCCGCCGCCCTGTCCCAGTTGGTGTGCATTGCATACAGGGAAACGTTCCCGCGCACCAGCGTCGCCACCGCGCGGCTGATGGGGTCGGCGTGCCAGTCCAACCGCTTCAATGGGTGATACAGAAGGGGATGATGGGTAACCAGCAGGCCCGCTCCGTCCGACACGGCCCGTTCGCACGCTTCGGGCGTCGCGTCTAGGCAGACGGCGATTTTGGCGAGAGGCGCGTCCAGCGGGCCGGACACGAGCAGGCCGGTCGGGTCGCCGGGCAGGGCAGTGTCTTCGGGAGCCAGCGCGCGCAGCACGGACAGGGCGTCATGGAGCGTCGTCATGGGACAATTGTACCCGGCAGGCGCGCTCAGTGGGCGGCGGGCACGACGACAGGCGGCGCAGGCGAAGCCGCCGGAGCGGGCGCGGAAGCCGGGGGCACAAGCGGCTGCTGGGTGACAATCCGCACCGTAACAGTCACGCGGCCCGTGCCGGACAGCGTCGTGCCAGGCGGCGCAACGCAGGCCACCGTGCGGGTCAGGCTCGCGGTTGCCCCGGACAGGTCAATCGGCGTGGTCATCACCGTGCCAATCTGCCCCAAACGGTTCGGGCGGCCCATGACCGTGATCACCGGCGGGCTGACTGTGATCTGCGTGACGGCATAAGGGAACGGCGGCGTGCCCGTTACCGCCGGGCTGATAATAAGCGTCTTGGCGGCAGGCGCGGGCAGCATGGCAATGTGAACGTGCGCCTGCGCGGGCGTGATGGTGATGTCCGGCACCTGCGCGTGCTGGGCATCCAGCGCGACGATGGGAAAATCGTCGTCCACCGTGCCGACAGCATCGCCCGCATCGGCCTTGACGACCAATTGCTGCACGGTGTCCACCGCCGAGCGCGCCCCCTCCACCGCCGCGCGCTGCGGCGTGACCACCGGCGTTTGAAACAGATACCCGGCAGGCGGCGCACCAGGGTCAAAGGCTGTGATGGACAGGCGGCGGCGCGTCTTCGGCTCCAGGGTGACGGAAACGACGGGCGGCTGCACGTCTTCATTGTCCAGCGCGGCCTGTCCGCCGGGCAGAGGGCTTAACTGCACGGGCAAATTGACGTTCTTCCCCGCGCGCGCATGGCTGAGGTCAACAGTCGGCACGACCTGCGCGTCCGGCAGGCGGCTCAGGGCATCGGCGGGGCCATCCAGCGTGACCGAGATGAGGGGCGGCGTCTTATCTTTCCACAGCAAGCCGGGCGGCAGGTTCTGCACCGTGAGCGGCACAGACAGGGTGCGGGTCGCGTGCGGGTTCACCTGGCTGGCGACATAAAAGTGCAGGGCAATGGCAAAGCCCAGGGCCAGCAGTTTATACTCAATGTTGTCGCGCAGGGAAGCAAGCATAGCGGTAACAGAAGACAGGGACGCGGCGTCAGCGGCGGGTTTCCGCCAGCGGCGGCGACGGCTCGCCGGGAAGCGTAGACGTGACCGGCGACGCCTGCGCTTCGGCTTCCTCCGGCACGGCGCGCGGGGCTGTCGGCACGGAAAGCGGAGCCGTCGGCACGGCGCGCGGGGCTGTCGGCACGGAAAGCGGAGCCGTCGGCACGGCAGGCGGGCGGGACAATCGCAGTCCCCGACGGCGACGCACCGCCGGACGCTCGCGCCCCATGAACTCCTGCAAAAGCCGGGCGCGCAGGTCGTCGCCGCGCAGTGCGACCCGCTTGCCCTTGAACGCCAGCGAAACAATGCCGGTTTCCTCGGAAACGACCACAACCAGCGCGTCGCTTTGCTCGGTGACGCCCAGCGCGGCTTTGTGGCGCATATGGACAGTGGTGCCGATATTGGGGTTCTCCGACAGGGGCAGCGTGCAGCCTGCCGCCACAATGCGATCGCGGCGAATGACAACGGCCCCGTCGTGCAGGGGCGTGCCGGAGTAAAAGAGCGTGACTAAGAGTTCAGCGTTCACGGCGGCATTAATGAGCGTCCCCGTTTCAATAATGGCGTTGAGGCCAGTTTCCCGTTCCAGCACCATCAGCGCGCCAATCTTGCGCTCGGAAAGGGTATCGGCGGCGCGGGTAATTTCCCCAATCATGCCCGCTAGGTTCTCGTTGTCCAGGCCGACAAAGTTCTTGCCCCAGAAGCCGAGCCGCCCGACTTCTTCCAGCGTGTGCCGCAGTTCCGGGTAGTAGAGAATAACAATGGCGACCGGCCCCATCAGCACAAGCGATTTCAGAAGCCAGGTCAGCGCGGTGAGCTGCGCCCAGGAGGAGAACGCGAAGATGCAGACGAAGACCAGCAGGCCAGTGGTAATCTGCCAGGCGCGCGTGCCTTTGGCGAGCATCATCAGCCGGTAAATGAGATACCAAACGACCAGAATGTCCGCGCCAGTACGCACTGCGTGCCCCAGATTGCCCCAGCCCCAGTTTTGCAGCCACCCTATCATTGCCTTGACCGCCTGCGTCCCGTTTCGCCTGCCCGCTCGCGCTTCCGCCTGTCTGCCTCAGTATGGCACAAGCGTCCGGCGGATTGCAACCCGCTTTCGCGCAGAAATCGGCGCAGAAAAGGGGACTGCTTCATGCAGTCCCCTCATGACGGGCCAAGACCCACGTTTGTTCCCGGCGACGGATTGGAACCTGCTCCGTAAGAGACCTACCCCTGCCTCGTCGCCTTCGCAACCAGGTTGCTTCGCTCCGGGTCTGTCCCCTCCCCCGCACAGCGGGTCTTGAATGGGGAGGGGGAGGGTCACAGAGAGTTGTCTGTTCCCTGTTCTGTCACTGGTCTTCACCCTTCCCCTTCACGCACTGGCGTGCCCGGAGGGGGAGGGGCGCCCATTCTGAAGGCGGGGGTAGGTCTCTGGTGGGCGCAGGTTTCCTAGCCGCCGGGCGGAATAACGAGCGCGGCGGGCTGGTTGGCGAAAATCCAGTAGCCCTGCCAGGGTTGAAGCGAGTCGGCGGCAGAAAGGCTCTGGTAGGCCGTGCCGCCCGTGTAGGCGTAGAACGGTAGCGCGACCAGCGGGCTGGCGCTGATTGCCGCCGGGGTGCCGGGGGTCACCGTGTCTACCTGAATGGCCGCAATGGGAACCGCGCTCAGGAACGGGTCGCCCACCATGTTCCACCCTGGCTGCAAAAGAATGCGGTAGGGCTGGCTGGCGACGGCGGGAATGCCGCTGCGCCGAATGTAGGGATTGGCGGGCAGAATGGCCCAGTATCCCTGTCCCAGATGCAGCGTGTCGGCGGGCGCGAGCGGGTAGGAAACATACTGTACCTGATCCGGCTGCCATGTCAGCAGGTCAACGCCGCCGAGCGTGAGCGGCGGGGTCAGGCCGAACAGGGCAGCGAAATCGCCTGCGGACGTGTAGTCATAGGGCGCGGCAATCATCTGGTAGCCGCCTGATGTGGCGTAAGTGTGGTCAGGCGCGCGCAGGGTCAATGTGATTGAGTTGGGAACGGTCACATTGGAGACGCTTTGCCCGGCGTAGCCTGGCGCGTCGGCTGAGACCGTGTACGTAATCGGGCTGGCTGTCGTGGACAGCGGCGGCGTAATCAGGCTGGGCAGCGCGAGGCTGAACGCGCCGGTTGTGGCGTTCACCGCAGGCTTCTGCACGTAAGTGGCACTGATTTGCTGGGACGTGATGGTGACAATCGCAGTGGGCACGCCCGTGCCCTGCGCGTTGACGACTTTGCCGGTCAGCGTTTGTGGCACGGTGAGATTAGGGGCGAACGCGGCAAACAGGTTCGCGCCGTTGAACGACCCCCATCCCGTCGCGTCGTCAAAGCCGGTGACAGCATCATATTTGAGGTTGTTGCTGCCGTCAGCGATGTCGTGGAAGTCGGTCAGGTAGTCGCTGCTTCCTGCGAGGGTATAGATGGACGGATTGGCAAAGCCCAGCGTTCCCAACCCCAGCGCGGCGCGGCGCTGGTTGACCAGAGCGCTGAACGCAGCCCACAGCGGCGAGGCAGCGCTGGTGCCGCCATAAATAGTGAAGCCGGTTAGGCCATTGAACGTCAGCGGCCCCTGTGACTTGAGGTAAACCGAGTAGCCGGTAAACGGGTCAGCGTTGAGGGACACGTCGGGCAGGTCGCGCATGGGCGTGCCGGTAGAAGCGGAATAGCCCAGCCCGGCCTGATAGGAGGGCTTGGCCCAGTACGCGCTGACCCCGCCGCCGCCTGCATCCGGGCCGATGGCGCTGTCAATGCCGCCTTCATTCCAGGTGGTTTCCCCCGCGTAGACGGCAACCGTGCTGGCGCTGGTGACGCCTGTGCCGAGCAGCGTGGTGCCGCCGACCGCCGTCGCCATCGGCTGCGAGGCCGGGTCGCTGACGGCGATTTGATAATCGGACACGTTGGTCAGGCTCACGTCTAAGTACGCGCCGGTGTCGCCGGAGGAGACGTAAACGCCCTGTCCCTGCGCGGCCATGCGAGTGAAAATGTCGTTTTCCATCACGCGCTCGCCGCTGCTGTCGGCGTAAACTTCCGGCGTACCATAACTGACGCTGGTGACGGGAGCGAGGTCGTCATCGGCAATGCGGTTGAAGATGGCGAGGTCGCCGGTGGAAGAATTGTCGGCTTCGTACACGATAATCTTGGAGGCGGGCGCAAGCGCCGCCATCATTTCCAAATCCAAAGTGACTTCCGATTGGAACTGCGGGTCGGCGGGCACGCCGGTCACGCCGTCCAGCAGCACGTTGACCAGGGTGGGGGTGGCGGACAGACCAAAGGCTGTCGCGTAGGCCGTGATGTCGGCGGGGTCGTAGCCGTCCAGTTCATACAGCGCCATTGTCTGCCCCGTGCCGTCGCCGATGGACGGGTCATTCAGATTGTAAAGCGACTTGATGTCGGCGGGAGCGACGCCGCCGCCTGGCCCGCTGCCCACAAACGAGGGATTGGTGATGAGCGGACGCGCGAGCGGCTTGCGGAGCATCGGAACGCGCCGGGACAAGTCGGTGAGGCCCACAACCGAGCGCAGGCGCGCGGCGATGCTGGCGGGAACCCTCGGCAGGGCACTGCGAGCGAACACCACGCGCCCGGACGGCAGCCGATAGCGGTTCAGTTGAACATGGAACGCGGCTTCCACCATGTCGCGCGAGCCGGTCAGGGTGACCAGGTTGCCCGCAGGCGAAATGTCTGCGACATGGAGGCCGCTTGCGCGCGCCCACGCGGTCACGGCGTCCACGTCTGCCTGATCGGGCGCGAAGCGGGCTTGAAACGCCTCACGGGAAAGAAAGCGGCGATACTGCGAGTCCTGCGGGTCGTACAAACGCCGCACCAGGTCGGTTAACTGTGCCTGGTTGCGCCAGGGCAGCCCGACAGCGAGTTTGAGCGTGGCGGCCTGCTCCATGCGCCCCAGCGGCTGCGCCCCGCGCAGGGCAAGCGGCATGGCGTCGGTGCGCGCCAGCGCCGCCAGCGGCTCCCGACTTTGCGGGGCAGCGAAACCTGCCGTCCCCGGCAGGAGCAGGCTTGCGGCCAGCAGCAGGCGAGCCAACAAAAACCGGCGACAATGCAGAATGGACATGAACTGAGACCCCTTCATGGACACACAGGAGAGAAAAAAGCAGCGTGGGAGTCGCCCCAAACAGGGCAGCGCTTTTCGTAATGATACCCGGTTATTATACAGGAAACCGGGCGCGGCGTCAAGAGAAGCGCAGCGGAAAATACGCTTGCGTTGACAAACGCGGCCTGCGCGCGCCATAATGGGGCTGCAACGGTGGCTTATTCCGGGGTCGTTCAACGGCAGGACCGCAGTTTTTGGAGCTGCTTATTGGGGTTCGAATCCCTGCCCCGGAGCCATCTTCCCTGTCAGTCTGGTATATTTTCCGGCAAAGTATGGTATAGTACCTTACGATGTCGCGCCGTTCCGCCGTTTGCAGCCCGCCTGCCTTTGACCGCCTTTCCCTACCCCCGCTTCCAGGAACCTGCCCCGCCCGGTGCGCGTCTATCACCTATGCAGACCGGAGCACCATGACATTCGGCCTGCCCACAGAAATGAGGACATGACCCTGACACACTTCTTCGCAAATATCTGGACGCAGGAAATCCTGGCATTTTTCGTCTGGTTCCTGTATGGCAGCTACTTTGAGTGGTTCTTCCACAAGCACCTGTTCCATTCTCCCAAATGGATTAAGCGCACGTTCAACTCACACACGCTGACGCACCACCAAATCTACAAGGGCGACCACACGTACTCGCTGGCCGAAGGCAAAGAGCCGGAGCACGTCGCGATGGACTGGTGGGCGCTTATCGCGTTTCTGGCGTTCCACCTGCCGATTATCTGGGGCGTGCAGGCCATTACGGGCTGGCACTGCCTGTGGGGTGGACTCGCCGCGATTGCCGCCTACTACGGCATCTACGAGTATTTCCACTGGTGTATGCACGTCCCCAACCAGCGCCCGTTTGAGAAGTGGGGCGTGTACCGCTTCATTCGTGAGCACCACCGCGTTCACCACGTTCACATGATGAAGAATCTGAACGTCATCCTCCCGCTCGCCGACCTGACACTGGGAACCTACAAGCGCGAAACGCGCCGCGCCGAAGTTCCCGCCGTAACCCCGCGCGCCTCAGCCACGCGCCGCCGCGCCGCCGTGCGCCGCTCTCCGGTCACGCCCGCAGGCAAGTCGGGCAAGCAGGCCAAGTAGCCTCATCAATGCAAAAAGGGGACGGCCAGATGGCCGTCCCCTTTTTGTGTTTGCGGGCTTTACTCCTGCGCGTCGTCCTCCACGCCGCACAGTTCCAGCAGAAAGCGTGAAACGGATTGCACCTGCGCCGCGTCCGGCATTTCCGGGCACAGGCCGACGGCATCTAAAAACGCCCGCGCCGCCCGCTCCGACCGCTCTGGCCCCGCCATCTGCTTGATATGGCAGGTCGCGGCCCGCAATTCCTCTTTCTCCACGCTTTCCGCGCCGTATTCCATCGTGCGCGCCAACTCGTCAATCTTCAAGATTTCCCCCATGTCCAGCATGGCGGTTCCTCCACTCAGCATTGCTGCCTCCTTCAATTTGTATAAATAAGACGCCAGCGTACTACTCTTATGGTAACATTGTTGTGGGAATATGTCAAGTGAGCCGCACAGCAACGATTTTATTGGAGCGCACGTCTGCACGCGCGACGCCGGACGAGTGCGGGAAGCAATCGCGTCGCTTTTCACCGCGCAGGGCTTCGCGCTGCTTTCTGACCTGCCCGCCTCGGTTACTGTTGACGACGAAGATGCCCTTCCCGACGGCGACGACTGGTGCGGCGTGATGGTGAGCGGCCCTGCCACAGATGGCCCCGCCACAAGTGGCCCCGCCGGGACGGACTGGGTATCCGTCTGGGTCGCCGACTGGCAGGACAGTGGGGCGCTGGCGCGTCACCTCTCGGCGGCGCTCTCCGTTCCCGTGCTGGAACTCTGGGTCGCTGAAGACACGGGCTGGGGCTACACGTTCTTCCTGAATGGACAGGTGGCAGACCGCTTCGCCGCCGACCCCGCCGCCCTTGCCGACACGCCCGGCGAAGCCGCGCTTTACGCGGGCCGCCCTGATGCGCTCCTGCCCGTTCTGCGTGTCCCCCTCTCTCAGTTGGAAACAAGTCTGCGGCAGGCGCGGGCAAACGCGGGACAGTTCGCGGGCATTCCCGTAGACGCGCTGGCAGGGGCAGTCGGGCTGCCATTTGAGCACGCTTTCACCGGCTACGACGCCTTCTTTGACGACGACCCCGAAGACTACGCGCCCGCACTGGAAAACTGGTCCGCGTTCCGCCATCTCGCGTTTCGCTTCCCGCCGGGCCGCGCGCACCTGGCGGAATGATCTGGCGGCGTAACCTTTTCGCGGGCCGCGTGTCTCACCCAATAAGGCCATGATTTACACCGTGCTATTCTTGATTGGGGTGCTGGGGCTGCTGGCGCAAACGCTGCTGGGCGGCGCGCACAGCGGCCACCCTGTCGGGCACGGTCACGCGGGGCATAGCGGGCACGGTCACGGCGGGCATGGACACGCAGGGCACGGCAGCCATCATGCCGCGAGCGGCCATAACGACGCGGGAACGCAGCGCGGGCCGTCGCCGCTTTGGACACTGTTTTCGCCGCTCACGTTGTTTTCCCTGTGCGTGGGCATCGGGGCCACCGGGCTGCTTCTGCGCCCGCTCCACTGGGCCGCGCTGTTTGTCGCGCTCGCCGCTGCCGCAGGCGGGCTGCTGTTTTATGGCCTCATCGTCCGGCCCGTGTGGGGGTTTATTTTCCGGTTCGCGTCTACTCCGGCGGGCGCTTTGGAAGGCACCATCGCCCACACCGCCGAAGCCCTGACCCGATTTGATGCGCAGGGGAAGGGTCTGGTGCGCCTGAACATTGACGGCCAGCTTGTGCGGGTTCTCGCCACGCTGGAACCCGATGAGCGTGCCGCCGGGGACGCTATCCACCCCGGAGACCAATTGACCGTGACCGCTGTAGACGCGCGCTCCAACACCTGCCGCGTCACTCGCCTCGGAGGAGAGGAATAAACTATGGGAAGCATTATCGCCATTGTCGTTGCCGTCGTCTTCGTCGTCATTCTTTTGCCTATCATCATCAGCAGTTTCCTGCGGACGGTAGATGCTGGCTCCATTCGCCTCGTGAGCTGGCTCAACGGGCGAACGGCCATTTACAAGGGGCCAGGCAAGTCTATTGAAGTGCCGCTGGTCACGACAGGCACGTCTATCCCATCCAAAGCCATCAACATTGACCTGGACATCGCCGACCAGACCGCCGACATTGACCGCAACGGCCAGCCCAAGCCGATTAAAGTGCGCGTGCTGGCATCGGCTATCGTCAGCGTGGGGGACAGCGCGGAGATGATTACCACCGCCGCCAACAAGTTCTTCGCCAAGCCCGCCAATGAGCAGACCGCCACGCTCTCCGACCTGCTGACTTCTACAGGACGGCGGGCGGTCAACCTCTTGAACCATGACGAACTGTTTTCCGCTAAAGCGCAGCGCGAAGTCGCCACTCTCGCGCCCGGCACGGAAGTCGCCCGCGCCGTTGCCTCTGTGCCGGTAGAGGAAGACGACCGGCTGGCACTCATCATCAAGGGCGCGTGCTCACGCGAACTGCAAGACCTGGGGCTAGTCTTCAACTCGCTTAACATCAAGGAAGTGCAGTCGGAAGTGGCGGAAGCGCGGCGGCGGCAGTCGGCGGTGGAGGCCAAAGCCAACGCCGATATTGTGGCTGCCGACCAGGAGCGCCGCGCCCGCGAAGCGCAGCTTGCCGCAGAGCAGGCCATCAACGACAAGCAGCGCGACCTGGAGCAGCGGCGCGCGCAGAACGCCGCCACTGTCGCCGAGGCCGAGGCGACCCGGCAAAACGCGCTCGCCGTACAGCGCGAGGCTGAGTTAAAAGCCACCCAGATGGCGCAGGCCAACGCAGACGCTGCCCGTGTCCGCATCCAGGCGGAAGCGGCGGCGGACGCCGAAGCGGTCAAAATCCGCGCGCTGGGGGCGGCGCAGGCGGATGCCATCCGCGCCGTGAACGATGCCATCCGGCAGGGCGGCGACGCTTATCTCGCCCTGCGCCAATTAGAGATATTGCCGCAGATTACGCCCGCGATTGCGTCCGCGCTGGCGCAGGCCAAGATGGTGAATATCAGTGGCGGCGGGGACGGGCGTGGGGCGGCGGGCGAGGCGACTTCGCAGATAACCGGCGTCATTCAAACGCTTCTGGCAACGCAGTTGGTCAGCGGGCTGCGGCTAGGCGGGCAGGACGCTGCTGCCATGCCGCCCATCGTGCCCAACGGCGCGGAGCCGCCCGCTCCCGGCTCAGAGAGCGGCGGATTGGGCGCGAAGCGGCGCTAAGAGGCCCTCACCCGGCACTGGCAAAGCTTCGTGCCACCCTCTCCCGTTAGGACGGGCGAGGGTTAAGAGTAACTTATTTCCTACCCTCGCCTGCGAAGCGGGAGGCAGGGTCGCTATTCCAATGGCGGGGAGAGGGCCGCCCCTCGCTCACAACACGCGGCGCATGAGGCGATGGGGAATGCCCGCGTCGTCAAACTCCGTGCCCTCGGCCACGAAGCCCAGACGCTCGTAAAAGGGAACGGCATACGTCTGCGAGTCCAGCACGGCCTCTGTGAAGCCTCTGCGGGCGGCTTCATGCAGCACGGCCTGCATCAGCAACAATCCCAATCCCCGCCCCCGCGCGTCTTTCACAAGCGCCACGCGGCCTATTTTCGCGACGCCTTTCTTGTCCAGCAGGCGCGCAGTGCCGAGCGCCGCGCCGTCTTCCGTCAGCAGGAAATGGACGGCGCGCGCGTCGTATTCGTCCATTTCCAACTCTAATGGGACGTTCTGCTCCTGCACAAACACGGCGCGGCGGATGGCGCAGCAGCGTTCCCAATCGGCGTCCGTTTTGGTCAGGGCAATGTGAATGGACATGGGCGGCTAGTCTCGCAGGCGAAAGCGAAGGAGGGCGCGCACGGCATCCCAGGCGTCGCGCCAGCCGATTTTCTTGCCCTGCGCCTCCGTGCGTGCGTGGTAGTGAATGGGAACTTCATAGATTTTATACCCCCGGCGCGCGAGTTTGGCGGTCACTTCCGGGCAGAAGTCAAACCGCTCGCAGCGCAAGGGCAGGGACAATAATACGTCGCGGCGGAACATCTTGTAGCACGTCGCTTCGTCGGTGAGGCGCGTGCCATAGAGCGTGTTGGCGAGCCAGGGAAGCAGGCGGCGGGCCAGAAAGAACTTGTCGCGCTCCCCCTCATCGTTCAAGGCGCGGGCGGCGGGAGACAGGCGCGTGCCATACACAACGGCGGCTCCGGCGCGTATCTGTGCCAGCATGGGCACGAAGTCCTGCGGATTGTATTCCCGGTCGGCGTCCTGTATGACCACCACTTCGCCGCGCGCATGGGACAGGGCGATACGAATAGCCGCGCCTTTGCCCGCGTTCTTCGGCGCGTACACAATCCGCACGCGGGCGTCATGCTCCCGCTCCAATGCGCGCAGTTTGGCGCGTGTGTGGTCGGTGGAACCGTCATCTACGACGATTAACTCTAAGTCCAGGGGCACGGCAAGAACGTCGGCGATGATCTGCTCCACCGTGTCTTCTTCGTTGAAGACCGGCATCAAAACGGACAGGGCGACGGACAGCGGCAGCGTTGCGCTCACGTCTCTATTGTACCCGATGGGAACGGGGCCGCAGGACGGCTTGTTTTCCCGCGCTGCAAAGCCGACGCAAAGCCATTGCACAGCAGGTCTAAGCCGAACACAAGCCAACGACAAGCCAATCACAAGCCAAATCCCTATAGACCCCCTATAGAAGTCCCCTAAAAGCGCTCTCTACTCCCCCTCTTCTCTGCGTGCAGGGCGCTTCGGCGCAGGGGGCTGCCCCACTATACCGATTGACACGGCGGGCAGGGCGTGTTATACTCTGATACGGCTGTCAGGGCGTCGCCCGCTTGCCGCGCCTTTGTTTGCTTCTGCTTGCGCCGGTGCGTTGGAAGGTTTCCCGCCCCGGCGGAAAGGACTCTGCCATGAAAACCATACTCGCCCGCCGCACCCCGCTTGCAACAAAGACGCTTGCGCTGGCCCTGCTTACTTCGCTTGCCTTTGTTAAACCCGTGCAGGCGCAGAACATTGATACGACCCCTTCTTGGAACCATCACACCGGTTTGTTTTCCTGGGGTGAGCCACAAGGTTCCACCTATGGGCAAGTCTTCACGGCCACCGATCAAGATCAATGTTTGGAGAGTTTTACGTTTTTCCTGGAACAAGATAATGGCGCTTCATCTAACATTCCTTACCGCGCTTTTGTCTATGCCTGGGATGGAACCAAGCCAACTGGCCCAGCACTGTTCAAAAGCAAACTGCGTTCTACTGGGGTTCTGCCTAGCAATTCCTATACGCATATTACGGTAAACCCTGGGATGATAAAATTGACGACAGGACAGCAGTACGTTTGCTTCTTCAGCACCGCCGGGGTGCAAGATGGCAAAAATCTTCATGCTGGCTTTGGTGTGCTCGTTCAGAACGGAAATCCGGTAGATGCCTACAACGGTGGAAACTGGGTTACTCAGAACGGCATGAAGCTTTCCGATGTACTGGCGACGCCCTGGTTCCAACCTGGAAGTCAGGGGCAAGGCCAAGACTTTGCTTTTCGTGCCACTTTCTGCAAGAATACAATGGGTGCTCATCCGCCTCAAGATGCTGCGGACACTCCTGAAGCCGGGGACGATGCCGGTACTCCCTAAATCGTTCAGATAACGCTGTCGCCTCCGTCACAGGCTTAACAGGAAGAATAGACAATGCCAACCCCTCCAGTAATTACCATTATACAAGATGTTGTACATGGCTTGATGCCTGGAACAGGTAGTGGTGCTATTGGCATAACCCAAGGCGACATTGCCGCAGGGGAAACCGGCGCGACGTTCACCATCACCACGCACACGGTCACGGCCAAAACGAAAGCCGCCATTACCGCAGGCGACGGCAATATTACGCGCGTGCAGACGCTTTCCGTCACGCCGTAGCAAACAAGCCCGCGCGAGACGGGGTACAATCACCCCATGAACCGCGTCGTGGATACGTCCGTCCTGATTGCAGTGGTCGCCAACGAGCCGCAAAAGGCCGCGCTGATAGCCCACACCCAGGGGGCGCAGTTGTTCGCGCCTGCTTCGCTGCCCGCCGAAGTCGGCAACGCCTTCTCGGCAATGCTCAAACGCGGGCGTATCACCTTGCCGCAGGCGCAGGCCGCGCTCGCTGCGTATCGTCAAATTGCCGTGACCCTGTGGGAGATTGACTTGGACGACGCCTTGCAACTGGCCGCGCGCCTGAACATTTATGCGTATGACGCTTACGTGATTGCCTGCGCCCTGCGCCTGAACGCGCCGCTGCTGACACTGGATGGCGGCTTGAAAACGGCGGCGCAGACAGCGGGCGTCACCCTGGTGGGGATATAAGCCCATGCAAACCTATCTGGACACGCAGCAAGACCTGCCCGCGCTGCTGGAAGAAGCCGCCCGCGCCGGAGCCGTCCGCATTCGCCGGGAAAACGGGCAGACCTTCCTGCTGACACCCGACACACTGACAGGCCACGTCGCCGCGCCTTCCCCGCTGGATATTCCCGGCGTTAACCTGTCTGTTTCGGCAGAAGAAATCGTGGCGGTTGTGCGCGCCGGCCGCGAGCGCGGCTGACCTTCTCCCCACGCGCCCGTGCCCCCCAATACGGATTGACACCGCCGCCCTGCTGCGCTACAAGGGGAAACGCGCGCCCCGTTTGCCTTGCGCCCGCCGTTTCGCCTCAGTTGTGCGGCCCGGAAGCCGCCTTTGCCGCCTGAAGAAAGGATTGTCACTATGAAAACCATACTCGCCCGCCGCGCCCCGCTTGCCACAAAGACACTTGCGCTGGCCCTGCTTGCCTCGCTTGCCTTTGCCCTCTTGTCGCCCGCGCCTGCCCGCGCCAACGGCTACACGCTGCACACGCTTTACAATTTCACCGCGCCTGACAATAACAGGCATAATGCCGATGGCACGGGCGCGTCCGGTGTGGTGCTCGACGGGCAGGGACATTTGTATGGAGCCACCGGGGCAGGCGGCGCGAACGGCGATGGCACACTCTTTGAGTATGACTTGAACACCAAGACCTTTACCGTGCTTGTTACTTTCAATGGCTCCAATGGCGCTTACGGCTATGGAGGCGTTATCACAGACGGGCAGGGCCATCTCTATGGAACAACGACAAACGGCGGCAGTAGCAACGACGGAACCATCTATGAATATGACATCGCTAGCGGTATGCTCACTACGCTCGTTTCGTTCAATGCCGCTAATGGCGCTTTCCCGGTGGGCTGTGTTGCCTCGGATGGCCAGGGGCATCTGTATGGCACAACGCCAAATGGTGGTAGCAATAACAAAGGGGTGCTGTTTGAGTTTGACCTGTCCACCCGCACGCTGACTACCCTTATCACCTTCAACGGTGCGAATGGCCGGGTAGTGCAGGCTCCGGTTATTCTGGACGGGAAGGGCAATCTGTACGGAACTACCGAGAGTGGCGGTGGCAGCAACCTGGGCAAAGTCTTCCAATACAACATTGCCAGCCATGCTTTCAGCACTCTCGTTAACTTCAACGGTTCCAACGGCCAGTATCCTTCAGGGCGCATTGCTCTGGATGGGCAGGGCCATCTTTACGGAAGCACTCAGGCAGGAGCGAATAAAAGCCTCTATAAACTCAATCTTGCCACGCATGGCTTGACCCTGCTTACCTATGTGGGCAGCATTGGTAGCAGCAATGGCATTACGCTGGATGGGCAGGGCCATCTTTTCGGGACGACTGCCACCGGGAATAACAACAAAGGCATGGTGTTTAAGGTGAACCTCGTCAATCAGGTTCTGACAACTCTTGTATCCTTCACGGGTAATAATGGTGCCTTTCCCTCTGGCACTCCTACGCTTGACAGTAGCGGCGACCTTTTTGGCACTACCCCCATCGGCGGCGCAAATGGCAACGGCACAGTGTTTGAGTTAACGCTCAATCCGTAAGCGACGGCAGCATTACGCGCGTGCAAACCCTCACGGTGACGCCGTAACAGGCCCGCGCCGCCCCCGCGCTTGACAAATCGGGCCGCACTGCCCATAATCACAGGCAGCAATGGCAACCACAGGCACACCTTCACGGCGTTCCGCGCCCGCTTCTCCCGGCAACGGCAGCGGACGCCGACGCCCGCCCCCGCGCCGACGCAAAAAGCGCAATCCCGTCTGGCAGGCCATTGTGACGTTTGTGCAGGCCGTCACCGTGCTGGCGCTGGTCGGCTTCATCACGCTGCTGCTGGCCCTCGGCTGGCAGTTGCGAAATGCCCCGTCGTCCATTGACCTCACGTTTGACCCGCCGGGCCGCACGCTCATTTTCTCGTCCGACGGCGTGCAATTGGCGAAACTCTACACGGAGAACCGGCAGGTCGTGCCGATGGAGCAAATCCCCAAAGACTTGCAGAATGCCACCGTCGCGTTTGAAGACAAGCGCTTTTACACCCACTCCGGCATTGACTTGCAGGGCATCGTGCGCGCGCTGGGCCGCAACCTCAAAAGCCGGGATTTGACGGGTCAGGGCGGCTCCACTATCACGCAGCAATTGGCCCGCAACATGGGCGTGGAGGGCCTCAATTCCCGCAAATCGTTCACGCGCAAACTGCACGAGATGCTGGTCGCCGCGCAGATTGAGAAAAGCTACACCAAGCAGCGCATTCTGGAGATGTATCTCAACCAGGTGTATTACGGCTCCGGCGCGTATGGCGTGCAGGCCGCCGCGCAGACTTACTTCGGCAAGGACGTGAGCAAACTTGACCTCGCGCAATGCGCCCTGCTCGCCGGACTGCCCAACCAGCCCACCAATGTCAGTCCCTACCGGGACAAAAAGGCCGCCGAAGCCCAGCGCGGGCGCGTGCTGGATAATATGCTGGAACAGCATTACATTACCGCGCCGCAGTATACGCAGGCCCGCGCCGAATATATCCATCTGGCCGCGCCCAAGCCGCCCAAGCAGGGCAGCCAGATTTTCCACGCGCCCTATTTTGTCAACTACGTGGTCGACCAACTCAAGCGCCGCTACGGGGAAGATTATCTCACGCGCGGCAACCTGAAAGTCTACACCACGCTCAACTGGGCCATGCAGCAGGTCGCCGAGAATGCGCTCGTGCAGGGCATTATCCGTACCGGCGGGCGCGGCCCCACGCAGGGCGCTCTCGTTGCCCTTGACCCCAAGACCGGCGAGATTAAAGCGATGGTCGGCGGCGTAGACTACGCTAAAGACCAGTTCAACATTGCCACGCAGTCGCGCCGCCAGCCAGGGTCGTCGTTCAAAGCCGTGATTTATTCCGCCGCCATTGACAGCGCGCGTCGTCACCGAAGACACGCGCGTTTACGATGCCCCCGTCACCTACCCGATGGCAGGCAAAGACTGGACGCCCAAAGACGACAACGGCTACTCGCTACCGCCATGTCACCCTGCGCGAAGCGATGGCGCAGTCTATCAATGTCCCCGCCGTCAAAGTCCTCAAACTGCTGGGCGCGCAGACGGCTGTGCGCTATGCCCGCGTCATGGGCGTTCAGTCCCCGCTTGACCCGGTGCTCTCGCTCGCGCTTGGCTCGTCCGGCGTCACGCCCCTGGAAATGGCTGATGTGTATGCCACCATCGCGGCGGGCGGCAATCACCCTGTGCCGACCCCCTTCACGCGACTGGCCGATTCAGACGACAAGACCATTGAGGACATCCCGCCCGCCGTAGAAACCCATGTGCTTCAGCCGCAGACGGTCTCCCAACTGGACGATATGCTGCGCGCCGTTGTCACCGACGGCACCGGCAAGCCCGTCGGAGACGTGCCCGACGCGCGCGGCAAAACCGGCACCACGCAGGGCCACAAAGACGTGTGGTTTGTCGGCTACGACCCGCACCTGGTGTGCGCGGTCTGGGCAGGGCATCCCATTCATAAAGTCTTCACGTCCGTCAACCCCAAGACGGGCAAGACGAAAACCACCTCGGTGGACGCTTACGGCGAGGAGATGGGACGCACCGCATGGGGCATGACCGTCTGCGCCCCCATCTGGCGCGACTTCATGCTGCGCGCCGTTCCCATCTTCCAGACCGCAATGGCGAAAGAAGCCGCCCGCGCCCATCCTGCGCCAAAGCCCGCCGCGCCGCCCGCTCCCGATGCCGCCGCGCAGAACGCCGCCGACACGTCCGCGCAAAGCGACACGCCGCGACGCTTCCGGGAGCGCCGCCAGAATAACAACAGCGCCCCCGCGACGGACGGGCAGCCCTCCGATGCGATACAGAACCCGGACGGCACGACCACCGTCACCGTAGATGACAACACGGGCCTGCTTGCTCCGCCCGGCGCGGCGCATTCCCATCGAGAAACGTTCGCGTCTGGCGCGGCGCCCACCGTCTTGTCCCCCGAATACGACACCGGCGACAGCGCGTCCGCCCCGGCAAACTCGTCTTCCCCGGATGGCACGGCTTCCGCTCCGCGTCGCCGCCACGCCGCCCTCTCCGCCACCGGCGATGCTTCCGGCGCAGGGGACAGCGCGCCGCCTGCCCCGGCGCGCCCTGCCCCGCCGCCCAAACCGAAGCCCGTCGTCCATTACGTCACCGTCCATATCAACCCCGATGATGGCCTGCTGGCAACACAGTGGACGCCGGAATATGTGGAGAAAACCTACATCAAGGGGCAGGAACCGCACCGCTACAGCCATATGTACGGCCCGCCGCCTGGCGAGCATTAACCGACGGCGGCTATCCCATGATTACGTCCCCCAGGCCGCCTGTCGCCCCGCCCGCCCACTCGCCGGAAGACGAGCAGCGGGCTTTTGCCGCCCGCGCCCGCGTCTTCGGAGTGGTCATCGCGCTGCTGTTTCTGGCGCTGGTGGCCCGCCTCTGGTTTCTGCAAATCGTGCAGGGCGACGACTTCCACACTCAAGCGCAGGCCAATCAAGCCCGGCGCATCCGCACGCGCGCGCCGCGCGGCGTCATTGTTGACCGTGCCGGGCGGCTTCTTGCCGCCAACCGCTCCCGCTTTGCCATCTATGCCACGCCCGATGTGCTGCAAAACCCGGCTGTCCTGAACCGTCTGGCTGCGCTGCTCCACGCCGACCCCGACAGCATTCGGCAGGCCATCACAGACGGGCAGCAGAACCCATCCGACCCCTTGCGCGTCGCTTTAGATGTGCCCATGACAACGGTGACGCAGATAGAGGAAAACCGTCCCTTCCTGCCTGGCGTTTCCACCGCGCCGGAACCTGTGCGCTGGTATCCGAACGGCCCGCTCGCCGCGCACCTCCTGGGCACGATGGGGCGCATCAACCCCGATGAGTGGAAGACGCGCCGGGCGTCCGGCTACTTCCCCGATGATTTCCTCGGCAAGACGGGATTGGAGCGCGAGTACGAGCCTTATCTGCACGGCACGCCCGGCGGCACCGACGTTCAGATTGACGCGCGCGGGCGTCGCGTGAGGACGCTGGACACGGCGTCCGCGACGCCCGGCGGCACGCTGACGCTGGCTCTGGACGCACGGGTGCAGGCGGCGGCGGAGAATGCCCTGCGCGCGCGCGGCTGGACGGGCGCGGCGGTCGCCCTGAACCCGCAAACCGGCGCGGTGCTGGCGATGGCGTCCGCGCCCTCGTTTGACCCGGACGCCTTCTCCACCGGCATCACGAGCGCCAACTGGAAGCCGCTCGCGCAGAGTTCAACGCACCCCCTCCTTGACCGCACGCTGGACGCGATGTACCCTCCCGGCTCCACGTTCAAGCCCATCATTGCCGCCGCCGGGCTGCAAACCGGCGCCATCACCACCCATTCCAGCGTGTATTGCACCGGGTCGTACCATCTGGGACGGGCACGGTTCGGCTGCTGGCAGCGTCACGGCGCGACGGACTTTTATAAAGCCATTGCCCTCTCCTGTGACGTGTTCTTTTATCAGGCGGGGCAGCGCATCGGCCCGGATAAAATGGCGACCTATGCCAAAGCGTTCGGCCTCGCGGAAAAGACCGGTATTGACCTGCCCTCGGAAGACATCGGCTCCATTCCCTCTCCTGCCTGGAAAGCCAAACGGTTCGCGCGCAATGGCCCGGCGTTCACGCAGTGGTTCGGCGGCGACACGCTGCACATGGCCATCGGGCAGGGCGATGTGCTGACGACGCCCTTGCAAATGGCCCGCGTCGCGGCGACGGTCGCCAACGACGGCGACGTTTTGCGCCCCTATGTCGTCCAGAAAGTCACGAACGCTGACACCGGGCAGGTGACATTTCAGAACGCGCGCACAGTTGTCCGTCATGTCCCGGTCAGCGCGGCCAATATGGACGCCGTGCGGCGCGGAATGCGCCAGACCGTCACCAATGGCACCGGGAAAGTGGTAAACTTCTCTCAGGTGGCCGTTGCCGCCAAAACGGGTTCCGCGCAGGTGCATGGCAGCGCGAAAACGCACGGCTGGTTTATCTGCTTCGCGCCCTACGATCACCCGACTATTGCGATTGCCGCCATCGTGGAGCACGGCGGGCACGGCGCGGACACGGCGGGCACGGTGGCGCGCGCCATGCTGCAAGCCTATTTCCACCTGCCCGCCTCCGCAGGCGGCAGCGCGCGAAGCGATTAACAGGCCGCAGGCGGGAGAACCTACCTCCCCCACTTCGCGGGTACTCCTCCCTGAAGGGAGGAGCAGGAATAAATCTCTTAGCCTTCTCTTTAGGGAGGGCCGTTGCGTAGTCGTCTGCGACGAAGCAATCGGGTAGGTCGATATGGGATTACGCCCTGCGCGGGAAGAAAGACACGGACGCCATGCTTTATGAACTTCGCCATTATGACCTGCACAGCGGGCGCAGTTTAGACCGGCTGACCCGCCGCTTTGACGAGCACACGCTGCGTATCTGGGAGCGGCTAGGCATTGAGCCGGTCGGCTTCTGGTCGGTCTTTGTCGGCACGGCCCCGCGCCTCACGTATCTGCTCGCGTGGGACGATTTAGCGCAGCGGCAGGCGCGCTGGGACGCCTTCCAGAATGATCCCGAATGGCAGCAGGTGCGCGATGCCGATAACGCCCACGCGAGCGGCAGCCCCGTGCGCACGATTACCAACTCCATTTTGCAGCCATTCCCGTCGTCGCCGCTGCCGCGCCGGGACAACCAGCCATCGCGCCTGACGGGCGGCGTATTTGAATTGCGTACCTATGCGTTTGACGAAGCCGCGCGCCTGAGGCAGATGGCGGACTGGCTGGCGGCGCGCGGGCAGGCGCATTTAGACAAGCATGGCCTGTTTCTGATGGGCGCATGGGAAACGACCATCGGCGTCTCGCCGCGCCTGTCGGGGATGCTGGTGTTTGAGAACCTGGCCCACCGGGAGCGCGCATGGGCAGCATTTTTCACCGACCCGGAGTGGTCCGTCATCTCCGACGACCTGTATCCCGGCGGCGTGCCCCTCATCAGCCAGACGGAAAGCTGCCTGATGCGTGGCACCGAGTTTTCCGGCTGGCGTTAGATCATTACCCTTTTCAAGCCTTCCCTTTGGAGAGGGTCTTCACCCCTCTCCTTCAAGTGATAAAGCAAATCCTCTCCTCAACCCGACAACATCGGCATACATTTCTAGAGGATATTTCAAAACGTTGTGTAATCGGTCTGCATGAGCAGACACCTCAGTGATGGGCAGACACCTCAGTGATGGGCAGGCGGCAGCGGGGCGGAAACGCACACGGGGGCGCGGCGGGTATAATGCCCGTTATGACAGACAGACTGTTTGGAACCGATGGCGTGCGCGGGGTCGCCAACACGGAACTTTCTCCCGCCCTTGCCCTGGCGCTGGGAAGCGCCGCCGCGCAGGTTTTGGGACGCGGCGCACCTGCCCCCACCTTCGTAATTGGACGCGACACGCGCCTTTCGGGGACGCTTCTGGAAGCGGCTCTTTCGGCGGGATTGTGCTCGCAGGGGGCGCACGTCATTTCTCCCGGCATCATGCCCACGCCCGCTGTCGCCCATGTGGTCAAGACGGAAGGCTACAGCGCGGGGGCCGTGATTTCCGCCTCCCATAACCCCTACGCCGACAACGGCATCAAGTTCTTCGGCCCGGACGGCTACAAGTTGGACGATGCTGCTGAAGACGAAATCGCGGCCCTGATCCCCCTTTCCCTCAATCCGCGCGCGCCGCAGCCGTCCTGTCCGAGCGGGACGGGCGTGGGACGCATGGAGCGCGCGCCCCGCCTGCGCGATTTGTACGCCCATCACCTGATGGAAATGATGGGCGACGTGCGCCTGACCCGTATGCGCCTCGTGATAGACGGCGCGAACGGCGCGGCGCACGCGCTTGCCCCCTGGGTGTTCTCGGATTTAGGGGCCATCGTGACCGCCATTCACTGCGCCCCGGATGGGACAAACATCAACGCCGGGTGCGGCTCTCTCCACACTGCCGAGATGCAGGCCCGCACGGTGTCTGAGGGAGCCGCTCTGGGCATGGCGTTTGACGGCGACGCCGACCGGGTTCTGTTTGCCGATGAAACGGGCCGATTGGTAGATGGCGATCGCGTGATGCTGCTGGTCGGCAAGCATCTGGCGGCGCAGGGCTTGCTGCCAGGCGGCGTCGTGGTCGGAACCATCATGTCCAACATGGGATTGGAAGTCGCGCTGAACGCGGCGGGCCTGTCCCTGATGCGCGCGCCCGTTGGGGATCGCTACGTCAGCGAAGCCATGCGCGCCGGGGGGTATGCGCTGGGCGGGGAAAAGTCCGGGCACATTCTGTTCGGTCACCTGAGCACAACGGGCGATGGACTTTTGACCGCTCTGCAAGTGCTGAAAGTGCTGCGCGAGACGGGGAAAACGCTTTCGGAACTGGCGGGCGAGATGACGGATTACCCGCAGGTGCTGCTCGGCGTGCGCGTCCAAGACCGCACAGCGTGGCAGCACGATGCCGTTATCCAACAGGAAATCGCCCGCGCCGAAGCCCGACTCGCCGGGCGGGGGCGGCTCAACGTGCGCGCGTCCGGCACGGAGAAACTGATTCGCGTCATGGCGGAAGGCCCTGACCAGGCAGAAGTAGAGGCCGTCGCAGGCGAACTGGCAGCCGTTGTCAAGGCGCGCGTGGGGGAGTAATCCCTGGCGGCCAGAGCAGCCCTAGCGCGGCACAGGCATTTTGGCCAGCGCGTCCTGCACAATCTGGTCTTGCCGCAGGCCCCCGGAGCGGGCTTTTGTGTCCAGCGCGACCCGGTGCGCCAGCACGGGAACCGCCAGCGCGCGCACGTCTTCGGGGAGCGCGTAGTCCCGGCCCAAAACAGCCGCCCGCGCCTGCGCCGCCCGGTACAGTATGAGCGACCCACGCGGCGAGATGCCCAGCCGCAAACGCGCATCGGTGCGTGTCCCCTGCACCAGTTGAAGCAGATATTGGGTGACAGCGCGCTCCACCCGCACGGATTGAACGTCCTGCTGCATTTGCAATAAATCGGCGCAGGAGATAACCGCTTCCAGCGCGTCAAACGGGTCGGCGGCGCGGCGGCTTTCCAAAATGTCCAGTTCATCCGCGAAGTCCGGGTAGCCGAGCGTCACACGCACCGCGAACCGGTCTAACTGCGCTTCGGGCAGGGGGTACGTGCCGTGAAACTCGGTGGAGTTCTGCGTCGCAATCACAAAGAACGGCTGCGGCAGGTCGCGCCGCCTGCCTTCAATGGTAATCTGGTTCTCGCTCATCACTTCTAAAAGGGCCGACTGCGTGCGCGGCGACGTGCGGTTTATCTCATCCGCCAGCACGATGTTGGCGAAGATTGGCCCCTCCCGAAAGACAAACGTGCCCTCTTTGGGGTTATAAAAAGAACTGCCAATAATGTCGGCGGGCAGCAGGTCGGGCGTGAACTGCACGCGCCGGAACACGCCGTCCACCGAGCGCGCCAGCGACTTCGCCAGCGTGGTTTTGCCCGTGCCCGGCACGTCTTCCAGCAGCACGTGCCCGCCCGCGAGCAGCGCAATCAGCGTGAGACGGATGCTTTCTTCTTTGCCGCGTATCACCCGTCCCAGGCTGCTTTCCAGAAGGCCAAAGCGGGCGGCGAACGTGTCATTCATGCAGGAGAACCTCGGTTTGGGCTGTCTCGGACGGCGCGGGCAGGGGAACGCGCTCGGCGTCGCGCAGCAAGGCGGCTAAATGCGAAAGAGCCGCCGGGTCAACGCGCCCGCCGAAGCGCAGACGGTTGTAAGCGCGGACAAACGCATCGGCTTCCGGCGTGGACGTCCGCGCCAGATGCTCCTGCCAGGGCACAAACGGCGGGCAGGGACGACCTTGACGGCGCAGGAAAGCGTCAAATCGCGCTTCCAGTTGGTCTAACTGCGCGCCTGCGCGCGCATACGAAAAGCCGCCCGTCGCGCGCCGGGGACGCCATCGCTCCCACAATTGCTTCAGCCCCAGATACGCCAGCCAGAGGCAAATTAACGCCCCGGCAATCTGGGTCAGCGTGAAGCGCGCCAGCCACTCCTGCGCGGCCCGCAGGCGATCTGCCAGCCATTCGGACGCGCGTTGCGCGGGGGGCACGGGGCCGGAAAACGCATCGGGACGCCCGTTGCCGGGTGTCGCGTCCACTGTCTGCCAGCCGAAGCCGTCTGTCCACGCTTCCGCCCAGGCGTGCGCGTCGCGCTGACGGACGACGGTGACGCCCTTCCCCGCGTTTTCGTGCGCGTAGTAGCCGGTGACGTAGCGCGCCGGGACGCCCGCCAGCCGCAGCAAAATCACGGCTGCCGACCCGAAATACTCGCAGTGCGCGGGCTTGCGTGCCAGGATAAACCCTGAAACGGGGTCGCCCGGCGGCGGCTGATACCCTAAACTATAGCCGTAATGGGTCAATAAATAGTCCGTGATGGCGGCTGTCTTTTCCTGCGGCCCTCTCGCCTTCGCCGTGAGTTGACGCGCCAGCACGCGCACGCGCGGGTCAATTTCGGGGGGCACGGCGAGACAACGCGCGCGCTCGGTTGGCGAGAGCGGCAGGGCCGTCAGCCCATTCTGGCCCTCGGCGCGCAGGGACGCCCCGTACGGCGACGGCGGGTCTTCCTCCACGCGATATGCCCCGCCGCCGCGTCCGTCCGTGCGAACTTCCTGACCGGGCGGCCCGTCCAGTCCGCCCGCCGCCAGCGGAAGGAAAAGCACGCCGCGCGTCTCCCCCAGCGTCGTCACCCGTGTTCTGCTCGTTCCCCGAACTGACGGTGCGGCCTTGACCGCGTGAAAGGTTTGCGCTTCTAAGCCCGGTTCCCAGCGCCCGCGCGCGTAGGTGTCAAATGTCAGCCCGCGCAGATGATTGGCTGCGCCGTTCAGGTTGTCAATGAACAGCACCCGGTTCAGCGCGCCCGGCTGATTAAACGAGCCGCCCCGCAGTTCCGGGTCGCCGGAAAAGCCGACTGGCCCCGGCGACGGGTGATACTGCCCGTTGCTGAGCGCGGTCAGCGCTCCCCGGTTCAGCCACACGGCGGCGTAAAAGCCCGCGCCCAGCAGGAGCGCCAGCGCGACCGCCCCCGCCCGCAGCCACCCGCCGCGCACAACCAGGGGAGCCTTCAGGCGCGGCCCATAGCGCGTCAGAGACAGCACGAAAAACAGCGTGAACACGGGGGCGGCCCACCGTATCACGTCCGTCGCAAACGTTGTGCAGGCTCCCAGCCATGTCAGCCCGGAAAGAAAGATAAGGCCCCAGCCATTCGGCCCGCCCCAGGGCACGCGCCGCCAGCACTGGATGACCGTCTCTGCCGCGCAGAACTGCCCGAAGGCGTTGACCGCGTTGGCGTCAAATATCCACGCCTGCAAGTCCGTGTAGCGGTTGGAACTGAGGGCCACAATCGCCCCGTACAGCGCCACCCGCACTGCCCAGTGTGCCGTGCTGCTGCCCATGCGCCAGGAAATGAGCGTGGATAAGACAAGCGCGACGGCCAGCAGCGGCACAATCGGTGAACGGCTGCTGGTCAGGTACAGCACGAGCAAGGCGAGCAATACGGCCACCATCGCCGCCCAGGGCAGGCGAAATGGGGGGGGGCGGGGAAACAGAAGTCGGGGTGGCAGACACGGCCATTTGGCTACAGGCTTTCCAGTGACGCGCACTCGCGCGCCGTCAGTACCCGGATAGGCTCCCCGAAGCGCGTGCCCTCGCCTTCCGGGTCAAGGGTAGGGGGGCCATCGCGCACCACCACGATTTTCAGGGCCGCGCCGGTTGCCGACAGGCGTTCCGCAAAGGCGCGGCGGGCCGAGTTCCAATCCAGCAGCAGGCAAATCACGGTGGTAATCTGCCCCAGCGCGTCCAACACTTCCGGCTCCAGCGTATTGAGTGGCTCGGCGGGCGTCGCTTCCAGCACGGCGAGAATGTCTAATATCTGGTCTTGATACGCGAGCGAGCGCCCGGCGGCTAAGTGGTACAAATTGGGGCCAGCGGCAAACAGGTCTACCAGATATTCCTGCCGCGCCAGGGCGTCGCTCACCGCCGCGCACAGCGACACGGCGCGCTCAAAGGGCGCGTTTTCTTCTCCGTCAGCCGTCCCGCCCGGCACATGGGTATCCAGAATGACCGCCACCCGGTAAAAGTATTCTTCCCGGTACTCGCGCACGACTAATCTGTCCAGGCGGGCCGACGCGCGCCAGTCCATATCGCGCACATTGTCGCCTTCCCGAAACTCTCGGTCGCCGATGAACTCCAATGACTTGCCCAGGTGCGACGCCAGCGCAATTCCTCCCGGCTGATAACTCCTGCCGACAGGGAGCGTGAGCGCGGTCAGCGGGGAAAACTGCGGGTACACAAGCAAAGTCGCGTCGTTCCCGGCAAACGCATAGGCGCGCAAAAGCCCCAGCGGGAAGTCCGACTGCACGCGAAACGGGCGCAGGCGAAAGCGCCCGCGCCGTTCGCACAAAATGCCCAATCGCCCGCTTACCCGCTTGCCGTCCGGCGGCAGGGGCAGTTCTATTCCGTCGGGCGGCACGGCATCCAGCGCGGGCGGCAGGCGCGACGGCAGCACCGTGAGCGATGCAAACGGCTGCCGTCCCCGCGCGGCCAGTTCAATGTCCACAGGAAGTGTTTCGCCCGCGCCCACGCGGTCGGCGTGGCGGGCGACAAGCGTGACGCGCGGGGAAAGCAAAAGCGCGAACACGAGCGCGACGGCCCACACGCCCATCGCGTAGACAAACGGCACGTACACCTGCAAATCCAGCGACGTGGAGCCTTGCAGCAGGAACACAATGCAGACGCCAAAAAACCAGCGCCCGGCAGGCGTCACCCGGTGCGTGAGAAATCGCCACCCCCAGCGCGAAATGCCGCCGGGAAAGTACGGGTGATAGCGAATGTCTTTGGTAGAATGCGTGGAAAGCATAACCGCGCCGCGTGTTACTCCACTGCGGCTGATCAATTATAGCACCGGGAGGCAGGAAAGCGGAGACAATGGGAAAGAAGCGGGGTGTCAGCGGGCGGCGGCTTGGGGAGGGACGGCGGGCGTGACAACAAGCGCGGGCTTGTTGAAGTCGCTGTCGCGTGAAAGGAACGTGCAGGCGTTGCCGTCGCTGGCGTCCAGAGAAGCAATAGTCAGGGCAAGCATCTTCGCGCCCGCCTTCTGCTGGGCCTGCACGTAAGCCGTGATGTCCGTTTCCAGCCACTGGTCATGCACGGCAAACAGGGCAGGGGGAACACGCAGGGTGCCAATTTGCGGCCCCTGCGCCGGGCGCGTCGCCCAGGTCATCCCGGTTTCCGGCCAGTCCGTGCCCGCGACGGCGTACAGGCCGCATGTCATGCCGTCTTTGGTTGCGGCGTGATGGAGGCCGCCGTAAAGCCGCAGCCGCGCCGCGCCGACCGCAGGCAGCCCGCTCAGGTCAAACTTCATGTAGATTTGGGAATGGAACGGCGGGTGCCCCGGCTGCTCAAACACATGATTGAGCACGGTGAGGCGGGGATCATAGCCATAGTCGCGCGCCATCCACTTCAGAGAGGTGTGGCCCTCGTCTGCTTCGGTGTCCACTATGGGGGTCAATGCCATCGCCGCGCGCGGGTTAACAAAGACGCGCATCTCGTCAAACGCGGACGCTTTGCCGTCGGTGGCCGTCAGGCGCAGCGCGTAGACGCCCGCCCTGCCGAACTGCGCGAATGTGGACGCGGCCTGCGCGTCGCCAAACTCCACATCGCCAGGGCCGCTTGTTTTTGTCCATTGGAGTTTGACCATGCCGGGCACGCTTTCGCTGAAGCCGTTCAAGCGCACGACGCTGACCGGCAGCGTAATCGCCTGATCCGGCCCGGCGCTGACCGTCGGCGGCTGGCCCATGCGCCGGTAAACGCGCACGTAGTCAAGATCGTAGTTCTGCGGCCAATTGCCCGTGTCCGGGCTTTCGCCCCAGCCGCCGATGGCCGTGTTGAGGCGCAGGTACATTGGCTCATCGGGCACGTTCTTTGTCACCGCGCGCTGCAGCACGCCGTCAATATAAAAGCGCAGCGCGTCTGGCTCCCATTCTATGGCATAAACGTGCCAATTGCCGCTCCAGTCCTTCGGATCGCCGACCAGTACGCCGTGATCTCCGAGGTGCCGCCCATCGGCATCTATGGAATGCATGGTCATGTGAATGGTGTCTGGCTGACGGCCCAGATACTCAAACACGTTAATCTCTGGCGGCCAGGCGTCCGACTCCGGCAAAAGGTACGCGGCAGCCCAGGAGCCGGGCGTGTTCGCCAGGCGCGCGCGGAACTCAAAGCGCCCATAGCGCTGTGCAAACTTGTGAAGGGAGCGTACTTCGCCCGATGTATAATGCCGGTCGCCGAAGTCGCGCCGCTCCGATTTGATACGCAGGAAGCCGTCCTGCACAGTCACGTCGTCTGGCAGGTAATACTGCAACTCGCCATTGATGGGGCTAGCCTCGTTGGTCGCCGTCCATTTGGAACCGTTCAGCGCGGGCGCATTGAACTCATCGTCAAACGTGAGCGTCCAGCCGGGCAGCCCGGCGGCAGGCGCAGACGGCGCTTGTGCAGACGGCGCTTGCGCTCGCAGAGGGCTGCCCAGAAGTGCCAGCGCGCCCGTCAGCGCCAGCAGCAGGGTCTTTCTCAGGCGACGGGACGGCTGTTGCGCCGAGCGCACGGGCCGCTCGTGACCGCCGCGCCGTCCGCCCGCAAATCCCAGCCACAGCAGGGCGCACAGCATCGCGCACGAGCGCAGCACCCAGAGGGCGCAAATCCACACCAGCGCGAGCGCGTGCCCCGCCGCGTGCGCGGCCATTCCCAGCGCCCCCAGGCAGCACAGCAGAGCGGCGACGTGCGGCACAAGCGCGCGTCCGGGATGCCGCGCCCGGCGCGTCTTGGCGGTCACAATGAACTTGATCTTCTGCCCGCCCAGCGCGTGCGCCAGGCTCGCCACCAGAATGGGGAACGATGCAAAGCCCATGACCGAGCCGCGCAGGTGCGTGCGCCCGCCCGCCAGCGCCCAGAACGCCACCTGCGACAGCAGCCAGAACGGGACGAAATGCCATGCCAGCGCCCCCAGCGTGATGGACTTGACGGCGGAAATGCCTGCGTACAGGTACAGCAGTGGAGCCAGCAGGTACAGCGCATTGCTGAGACCGCTCAAATAGTGCGTGCAGGACAGCGCGTATTGCAGCCTTTGCGCGGGCCGCAGGCCGCCGCCCGGCAAGGCAATCATGCGCCAGCGTTCTTTGAGCACCCGAAACGTGCCGGTGGCCCAGCGCTGCTGTTGCGTAAAGTAAGAAGGCAGGTCAAGCGGCCCCAACCCCGTCGCCAGCACGTCGGTGAGGTACAGGCCCCGCCAGCGTGAGTGCAGGAGAATGGACGCGGCGAAGTCCTCGGTGATGGAGTCTTGCGGCAGGCCGCCAATCTCGTCCAGGGCGGCGGCGCGCACGACAAAGTTGGTGCCGCAGATAAACGCCGCGTTCTGCGCTGCCTTGCCGACACAGATAGGGCCGAAGAACAAAGCCTGCTGGTCGTTGGCCCAGCGCGCCACCGGGTTGTCTAAATTGTGATAATACTGGCCGGTCTGCACCCACCCGACGGCGCTGTCCTGGAACAGCGGCACGGTGCGAAGCAAAAACTCCGGGCGGGCAATCATGTTGGCGTCAAAGATGGCAAGCAGAGCGTCGCCGGTCGCGCCCAATGCCTGCCGCGCCGCTTCGATGTTGCCCGCTTTGGCCCCGCCGCCCACCGTGCGCGTGACACACTGTACCCCCAGCCGCGCTGCCAGGCGCTCCACCTCCTGCCAGCCGGAGACTTGGGCGACGCGCCCGTCGTTGCAGAGGGCAATCGTCACCTGCGCGTGGGGAAAGGCCTCCAGAAAGCGCGTGCGCGCCGCCAGCGCCCCCTGCACGGTTGGCTCCAGCACGCTGACGCCCTCGTTGACGGTGGGAATGAGAATGTAGAGAGGGCGATAGGTTGGGTCTTCTTCTTGCACGAGGCTTAGAGGGCGGCGGGGCCACACCGTCTGGTGGAAGCCCAGAATGTGCAGCACGCCCAGCAGTTCCGCCCCAAACAGCGGCAGGGCGATGCCCCACGCGCGCCAGTTGGTTACGTCCCAGCGCCAAACAAGGTAATGGAGGGCGCTGACCAGCACGGCCAGACTCAGCAGGCACACCAGCACAGACCGTATAGCGGGCGGTGGGGGCGGGGCGAAGTGAATCAAGCGTGCCATGAAAAACCTTGCTGGGGGAAACAAGTCATCTGCTTCCTGAGGACGCGAACAGGGACAGAAAAGTTCACGCCGCGCGCACGGGCTGCCGTGCCCCCTGCCATTGGCGAACCTGCCCCGCCCATTGGAATCAGCGTCCCCCCCCGCACAACGGGTACTGCCGCAGGTTTAGCCATTAGCGCAGGGTGAGATCGCTGGGGTCGCGTCAAGAGGAACCTATTGCAACGCCAACATGGAGAAGGCTTTGCGCGAGAGCAAAGTCCGATTCCTGGTTATCATTGATGATATGGCCGCCTGACTGCTGAAGAAACTCGGCAACTGTTCCGTGTCGCGAAAGCTGTTGCCGACTTTCCCAATGTCGCCTGTCTGCTGGCCTTTGACCATGAAGTGGCCGCGCGAGCGTTGGCGAGCGCGCAAGGAAACAGTGAACGCGACGGCAACGACTCTCTGGAAAAGATTATTCAGGGGCCAGATTGACAGCCTTGCGCCCATCGACACGGATATTTCCGGCCTGTTCATCAGTGCGTTCCCGTCTCCGACACGGGCATCCGCAACGTCGCCCGCGCCGCATCCGCTGTCGTCACCAGCACGAGCGCCGCCGCGACGGGCAGTGGCGAACGGCTCAAAGCCGTCTGAGCGCACCGTTTCCCCTGTGTTCCCGGCGTTTCCTCCTCGCAGGACGCCGGGCCGTGTTTGTGCTGCGCGCGATGGGGCGTGCAACAAAAGTTCCGCCAGCGTGTCACAATAAGCATAATGAAAACACTTCGCCCTGTGCCAATACTGCTTCTGCTTTTGCTCGCCGCCCTTCCTGCCTGCGCCCAGACTTCCGCGCCCACTGCGAACGCGAGCCGCTCGGTGCTGGACACGCTGGCGACGGGCAATGTCTATGTAGACCCCGCGCTCGCGGGCCGCGTCAACGCCGCCACGCTGGAACAGGCCGCCACCGGCGCGCAGGATGACCCGCACACGCTGACCAAAATCTGCGTGCTGTCCCAATTGCCCGCGCGCTTCACCAGCAAACTTTCCGGCAAAGCGGCCCGCTTCCCCCGTGATTACTACGCCTACAAATTGCACGGCGCACTCAATTTGGGCAAGAACGCCCTCGTCGTCGTTGCTCTGAGCGGCCCCGACAGCGGCGTGTCCGTGTGGAGCAGTGAACTTTCCCCGCAGCGGCGCAGCGATTTAGAGTCTCAATACGCCGCCCGCGTCCATGCCGACCCGACCGCAGGCACGGCGGCGCTCGCGCAGGCGGCGGCGGGGCGCATCAACCGCCAGGAATACCAGGCAACGGGAGGGCTATGGCTGGTGTTCTTCGTCATTGTCGCTGCCGTGCTGCTGATGCTCGGCGTCGCCCTGCGCCGCAAACGCGCGCAGATGGCCCAAATGCGGGCGCCGATTGAGGCGTTGCGCGAGAACGTGCTGGCGGGCATAGAGTATGTGGACGGCTACGTGGACGTGCTGCCCAAAAACAACCCGGACAGCGACGCCGCCCGCGCCGCGCGTCAGGCCGCCGACCTCAAATACGAGCAGGCCGCGCGCATTTTAGGCACGGCTACCGAGACGGGCGATTTAAGCCGCGCGCAGGCCCTTCTGGACAGGGCGCAGGCGGACGTGCAGACCGCCCGCAAAGCCCTAGACCGCGCTCTGGGCGGCACGGCCAATATCCCCGGCGACGACGCGGTGCGCGTGGAGCCGCTGCCGCAGACGCAGGCGGAAGTGAACGCCATTCCCCAAAACCAGCGCGGGGTGTCATTCTTTTCCGGGCAGCCCGCGCCGCTCCATTCGCTGGTTCCTGTCACGCTCACCCTCAACGGGGAAAGCCGTCAGGTGCTTGCCACGCCCGAAGAAGCCGACGAACTGCGTCGGGGCCGGATGCCGTCCGTGCGGGCGTTCAGCGTCGGCGGTCAGCAAGTTCCCTGGTACGCCTACAACCAGTACGACCCCTACAACGACTACTGGCGCTACCAGAACAGCGGGTGGGGCGGCTTCGGCGGCGGGGTCGCGGCAGGCTTTATCGGAGCGGAACTGTTGGGCGGCTTTGCGTCCCCGGCGTATGCTTACGGAATGGGCGGCCCCGGCTATGCGTGGTCAACCGACAACGCCTACTACCAGGGTTACGCAGACGCCGAGCGCTCCGACGCCTACGCGGGCGACTTCGGCAACTCTGGCGGGGATTTCGGCGGCGGCAATGACACGGGGAATGACTCCGGCTTTGACACGCAGGGTGGTGGCGACTTCTTCGGCGGAAAC
The DNA here is from genome assembly GCA_963835235.1 of uncultured Armatimonadota bacterium. Lineage (GTDB taxonomy): Bacteria > Armatimonadota > Armatimonadia > Armatimonadales > Capsulimonadaceae > CAWIET01. The sequence goes on along the minus strand of CAWIET010000005.1, from coordinate 1,142,474 downwards.
GACTTCGGCGGCGCAGATGACCAGTCCGGCGGGGATTTTGGCGGCGGCAATGACTCCGGCGGCTCGGACTTTGGCGGAGGTGATTTCGGGGGCGGGGATTTCGGGGGAGGCGGCGACTTCGGAGGTGGGGGCGGCGACTTCTGAAGAAGCGCGCCCCCACTCCCTTGCTACGGTTTGGCGGTCACGGCAGGTGTCTTTTGCATCGGCGTCGCCGCCTTCTTGCGAGAGGGCGCGGCAACGGAGGCCGATACGCTGGTGGCTGTCAGATGGCCCGCCGCATCGGGTGTGCGGCTTAGACGCGCTCGCAACTCCATGCCGACGGCAACTTCTTTCAGGGAAGCGTCCGCCTTGCCGACTCGCACATGGGTGGCGTCCGTCACCGCAATGGTCTGCGACGGCTTGGCTTTGGGCGCAACCGTCACCAACCCCTGCTCCGCCTGTACCGCCGTCACGCGCCCGGAGAGCGTGAGCGGCTTGAGGGCTGTCTTTTCGGCTATCGCGTCAGCATTGCTGTCCGACACAATCGTCGCCAATAAAAGGCCGCTGGGCAGGCCGCGCGTCACCACCGTCACTGCCGCGCCCACGCCGAACGTGGCTGCCGACGCATCTTTGCCGCCCTTTCTGTAGACGGTCTTCGGCGAAAGGCGCAGGGTTACCGGAACCGCGCTCCCGTCCGGCTTCACCACCAGGTCTTTCTCCCCCATGCTTTGCAGCGTCCCCACGAGCGGCTTCTTGCGCCAGGCTTCTATCGCCTGCGCCGAGGGCAGGTCGCACAGCAGCACCACTGAGTTCGTGTCGTTGCTGGCGTGCGCGCGAGTACGCAGCATCACCTTCATGCCGGGCTTGAAGTCGGCGGGCGTGGCGGATATGCCGTTGAGCAGAAACACCGACGACGGCTTCACGTCGGCGGCCAGCGCGCTGCTATCGGGCAGGGTGACAGTAACCGTGCTGTCGTCGGCGGAAGCCAGCGTGCCGGAATGGACGTTTTTGGAGCGGGGCAGGGCGGCAGTGCGCGCCGTGAGTGGCGGCGCGGCAGTTTTGGGCACGGGGGCTGCCTGTGCGTCAGCAGGAAGCGGGGAAGACAGCAGGGCAAGCGCGGCGCTGACCGACAGCAGCGCCGGGAATAGCAGGGCCTTAGCCGAAGTCATAACGAATAATCCTCCGTGTGACAAGATGTACGGCTGCTATTCGCCGCGCCCGGCCCGCTTTCCTCCTGCGGGAACCAATAATTTTCAGGCCAATTTAGGCGTGACGGGAGCGGCGGGGCAGGGGCAAGAGGCCCAGCGCGGCTTCCATGCCCAGCAGCGCCACCATGCGCCGGGGCTGGCCTGTGGCGGCCATCTCTACCCGCACGGAGCCGGACGGCAGCGCGCGCACGACCCGCACGAGAGCATTGAGTGTGGCGCAGTCCAGAAAGGTCACTGCGGTCAGGTCAAGGATCAGAGGCGGCAGCTCCGGCGTGGACGGCAGGGACAGGAGGAACTGACGCAGGCGCGCTTCGGCGGCGTAGTCCAACTCGCCCGCGATGCGCGCGCGCGGCGTGCCGTCCGTCCCGCACTCCCATTGGAAGACAGGAGCGTCCGGGTCGGCAGGCGGCAAGGGCGGCAGCGAGGCGGCCACAGTATGGGGTGTGAGTGACATGGCGCTTCCTGCGTTCTGTAATGAGGCTTCTGGCAACAGTCAGCCCGGCACGTCTGCAATGGACTGCCGCGCGTGTCCGGGGAGTCTGCGGCGCGGCAGGGAGAAGGTTTAATCTGTTGCCTGCATTATAACATACATCAAGCAGGCTGTCAAGATAAATGTTTGCGCCCTTACCAGAAGGCTGCCGGAGGACACGGGGCGGGCTTTGACAGGCTCCCGCTCGCTGTGCTACAATGAGCGCCATCATGCCTGTTTTGCCCCCGACCCCGTTAGAGCGCGCCCTCTGGGAAGGCGACCGCACATTGGATGTCGCGGCTGCCGCCGCCAAGGTCATTTTGCTGTATGCGCTGCTGCGCGTTGTGCTGCGGCGTTTGATAGATGCCCTCGCCGTGCCGATAGTGGCGCAGGGCGAGAAGCACGTTGACGGCGCGAGCGCCCCGCGCCTGAAAACCCTGGCGGGCCTCTTGAACAGCATTGTCGCCTACACGCTGACGTTCGTGTTCGGCGTGATGCTGCTGCGTGTGTTTCATGTTGATCCCCTTCCCCTGCTCACGACCGCCAGCGTGGCGGGGCTGGCGGTCGGCTTTGGGGCGCAAAAGCTGGTGAAGGATGTCATCTCCGGGTTCTTCATTCTGCTGGAAAATCAGTACGCGGTGGGGGAGTATGTGACAATTAACAGCATCACGGGCACAGTGGAGCAGATTGGAATGCGCCTCACGAAGATACGCGATGATGCTGGACGGCTTTATATTCTGTCCAATGGGGACATTTCCCTGGTGTGCAACCAGAGCCGGGGCGCGGTGGCGGCGTTTGTGGAGGTGGGGGTCGCGGCGGGCACGGACATCGGCAAGGCGACTGAGGTGATTGATGCCGCCGGGCAGCAGCTCGCGAAAGAGCAGCCGGAATGGGGCTTCGCGGAGCCGCCCCGCGTGCAGGGATTGGGAGCGATGGACGCCGCGCGGCTGACACTGCGCGTCGCCTGCCCTGTGACCGTGCCTGCGCGATGGAACGACGCGCAGACAGCCCTGCGCGGTTTCATCCATCAGAAGTTGACTGAGGCGGGCATTGCGCTGGCTTAGGGAAACCTATCCCTGTCCCGTGAGAAACCTACCCCTGGCCCGTCGCATTCGCCCTGGGTCTGTCCCCTCCCCGGTAGGGAGGGAAAGGGTGCAGGGTAGGGGAAGTTGTCTGTCACTGGTCTTCACCCTTCCCCACCGGGGAGGAGCGCCCCATTTTGATGGGCGGGGGTAGGTTCCGGGGTGTCAGCACGGCACGGAGGACGCAGAAGACAGCCCCTGCCCCAAGTCCTGCGCGCCGGGAACGCGGGCGAAGGTGACAAGCACGCCGCCGTCCTTGTGCGCGAGGAAGAACTGAATGCCGCTTGCAGGCAGGCCGAAGGCGTCCACGCAGGCTTCGCACGAGGGCGACACTCGCTCCGGCGCGTGCAGGGCGGCTTTCCAGAAGCGGGGCACGTCGGCGCGCAAAGACCCATGCGTGAGCACGTCCTGTTCGGCGCGATAGTCTAAGACGAACAGGCCCCGGCGTCGGCGCAGGCTGCCCCCGGCGTAGACGGCATACAGGGACAATCGCTGAAGGCTATTGCCGGGCGCGGAGACTGTTTGCGCCAGGTGTTGTAATTGTTCTGGCATGGCCTGCGCTTGTTCTCCGCTGAGGTGCCGCACGGTGACGCCTGCGCCGACAGCCCCCGCAAACTCTTCCGGCATTTCACGCAGTTGAAAGTACCCCCCGGTGTCCGAAAGGACGGCGCGCGCGACTTCGTTGGCGTACTCGCAGCCGTCGCCGACTTGCGCCTTGAGGGTGGCGATAGCGAGGCCGTGCCGGGATAAACTTTCCGCCCGCAGGCTGTTGAATGTGGTGGATATGGACATCAGATTGCCTATTTGTAGGAAGGAAGGATGATCCCTTTCATAATCGTGTTCTGCGCGAGCAGGAAGACAAGCAGGGTGGGGACGGCAGCAAGGGTCAGGGCAGCCATCATCACGTATTGAGGAGCGCCCGACGATTGCAGTTCGTAAAGCCAGACCATCAGCGTCCACATACTCCGGTTCTGGCAGTAAAGCAGGGCGAACAGAAACGCGCCGTAAGCCCCGGCGAATGCCTGCAGCGCAATCACGGCAAAGATGGGGCGGGACAGGGGCAGCGTGATGAGAAAGAACAAACGGGCCTCGCTTGCGCCGTCCAGAGTGCCTGCTTCGTAAAGCTCGCGCGGGAGGCTGTCAAAGAAGCCTTTCAAGAGAAAGATGGAGAACCCGGAGGCCGCGCCCGGAAGCACAAGAGCCGCAAACGTGTTCAAGAGGCCGAGCTGCTTGAGCAGCAGAAAGCCCGGTATCATGGTGACTTCGGCGGGGAACGCCATCGTCGCCAGCAGGAAAAGCAGCACGGCGTTGCCATACGACAGGCTGTAACGAGACAGCGCGTAGGCGCAGAGCGGGTTCACAATCAATGCAGTCAGAACGGCCAGCAGGCAGTAAGCAATTGTCACCCAGATGCCGTTGCCGTGCAGAGCGATGTATTGCAGGACAAGGCGATAGTTGCGGCCGATATACGCGAGGCGCAGGGCGGCGGCATGGGTTTGCGCGTACTGCCAGTCGGATTGATAAGCGGCGGCGGTCATGGGGGCGGCGGAAGGCGCGGGGTGGGACGCTCGCCAGCGCGTTTCCGGCGTGTCTATGGAGAGGGCCGAGGCGGGCGCGGCAGTCGCTAAGAAGTCCAGCCAGTCTAATAAAGGCTTGCCCGCTGCCGGGGGCGCGTCGGGCGTGGGCAGGAGGGCGGTGTCGGCAAGAGCGTCGCCGTGCGCTCGCAGAAACGCGCGCCAGGCGGGAAGGGCTGACGCGCTGACCACCACGTCGCGAAAGGGAAGTTTGGCACGGACGAATGTCTGCCAATCACGCTGCTGCGCCGGGTTCCCTGCGCCGTTCCCGTCAGGGCGGGGGGAGAGAATAATCGGGTCATAGGTCGCATACGCCGTGCCCCACGCGCGGTTGAGGTCGGCCAATGTCGCGTAGGCTTCCTCTTTGAGCCATTTCCGGTACAGGGGGTCGGCCCCGGCAACCGTGAAAAACGAGGGCGGCAAGGTCTGCTGGAACCTGGCCCAATCGCGGTCTTTGGGGGTCTGTCCAGGCAGCCAGGAACGTTTGAGGGGCTGCTCAAAAGGCGGAAACACCGTGAGAAACGTGTCGTCTTCTTCGGCATAAGCGCGATCTAACGCATGAATGTCACCGTGAAAGCGGCTGGCGAGCCATGTCTGATAACGGTCTAACAACGGGGACGGGGTGTAGGAGCCGGGCGCTCCCCCAAAGCCGACGGCCCCAAAGCGCGCAGGCAGAGAGCGGGCGAACGCCGTCCAGTCACCGGGCGCAATGGGGAACAAAACGCGGGGCGGGGCGGCGTCCTGAAGTTTGATGAAATGCGTGCCGTAAGCGTCGTTGATGGCGGTAATGTCTGCCCGGTATTTGTCCTCGGCGTACTTGCCGAACAGGGCGGGGGTGGAGGCAAAGTAACGGGGCCATACATCGTAGGTAGTCATGTCATACTGGGACTTGACGGACTGACTGAGCATGACGAGAAAGGGATACACCATCGTGACCGCGCCCAGGGATAGAGCGAGGTAGAGCGAAGCCAGCAGCAGGCGCATGGACGCCGTCCGGCGTCCGACAACGGGGATCAGGGCCATAGTTGGGAAGCATTATACCCGGCGGGGCGCAAGGAGGCCCTCACCCGGCATCAGAATGCCACCCTCTCCCGTGTGGCACGGGCGAGGGTTAGGAATAAGTTCCCCGTTGTCACGGGCGAGGGTTAAGAATGACTTAACTCTTACCCTCGCCTGCGAAGCGGGAGAGGGTGGCTCCGCAGGAGCCGGGTGAGGGCCTCCTACGCGGGAGAGGGTCGCCATTCCGAGGGCGGGGTGAGGGCCTCCTTCTTACCCGGCGCGGGCCATTTATGGGTAGAATTACGCCCATAACCCGCACTGGCGTTCGCAAAAAGCAGTAGACAAACCCATCAGTGGGACACACGGCCTACACACGGCATACACAGAGTCACCACACGGCATACACATGGTATACACACGGCTGCCACAGAGTTACCACACGGCTGCCACAAAGCCATGACAAAAGCAGGGCAAAATTGGCACGCGGCTACGGCCAGCGCACAGCATGGAGGGCAAAGCGCGCCGCCGAAGTTTCCACCCCGTCGGGGCCAAATGTCCGCAGGGCGTAGTCTTTGGCATCAGCCAGGAGCAACGTGTGCGCGTCGTCGGGAATAGACCACATCTGCGAATACGTGCGTCGGGCGAGCGCGTCCAAGGTTTCCGCGACCGGCGCGGCGCGCGTCCATGACAGAAACGGCGCGCTGAGGGCCTGCGTGCGGGCCGCCCCGTGTGCCGGACGGCGCAGCGCCGCCAGCGTGTGCGTGAGGCTGCCTGCACCCAGACGCGGGCGCAAAATGCCCTGCGCGCGGGCACGTTCGTAATAGAAATCAATGACGGTGGAGCGTCCACCCATCTCTGCGCCCAGCAGCAGGACGCCGCCGGACACCAGCACGCGCCGGACTTCCTCCACAACCTGTTCCCAGTTTTCTATCAGATGGAGGATATGCACCATCAGCGCGGCCTTGACTGAGTGGTCGCCAAACGGCAGGCGTTGCAGGTCTGCGCGCACAAGCAGAAGCGAGTCTGCGCCCGCTTTGGCGCGCGCGCGCTGCATCATGGGCAGGGAAAAGTCCGCGCCCACTATCTGCCCCGGCGCGAGACGGGCGAGCGGCGCGGCAAAGCGTCCCGTGCCCACGCCTGCGTCCAGGAAGAAGCCGCCGTGCGCCAGGTCAGCCTGAGAGATGCACAGGCGCGCGATGTCGTCCAGCACAGCGGGCGGCATGACACGGGTGTTGTCATAGTCGTCTGCCACGCGGTCAAAGGCAAGAAAGGAGCCGGGGGGCGTTGTCATGGCGTTTCTGTTTCCAATGGGGGCAGAATGGCCTGATTGCGCGGCGTGCTGATGGAGGGCGGCACGACATACAGGGGCACAAGAGAAAGCCAGTTGTCCGTGCTGCCGGATTGGAGGCGGGCGGCAGCCAGGCGCGCGAGGCCGTCAGGCGGCGTCCAGGGCTGGGACAGCGCGCGTCCCGGCCAGTCTAAGAGATGCGGCTGCCCGCACACGAGAACGTCGCCAAAAGCGCGCAGTCGTTCCATCACGTGTTCAGGAGAGGCGGCAAATGGGGCTTCGGTCTGCTGCCCGTTCTGGTACACAGCGGCATACACTTCGCTGCGCCGCGAATGCAGCACAGGGACATTTGTGCCGACAGGCAGGCACGCCGCGTAAGCATCCAGCGTACCGATGCCCACCAGCGGCGTGTCCGTCACCTGCGCCAGCGTTTTCGCCGTTGTGACGCCCACGCGCACGCCCGTAAACGACCCCGGCCCGGTTCCAACGGCAATGCCCGTGAGTTCCGCCAGCGTGATGTTCTCGGCATGGAGCAGCGTGTCCAGCTCTCCCATCAAACGACGCGACAGCGTGCGCCTGCCCAGAAAGATGCGCGCTGCTGTTACTGTGCCGCTCGCGTCGTCGGCCAGCGCCAGCACGCCGTAGTCGCCGCCCGTGTCCAGGCACAAAAAGGTCATGGAATGGCTCTCAGGAGGGCGCAGGCGCGCTGCCCGCAGGGGGTGAGGCTGATGCGGCGCGCGCTGCCGTTCTCTGCCTCGCAGAGCGCAATGTCTAAATGGTCAGACGGGAGAGCGTCGCGCACTTTGTCGGCCCATTCTATGACAACCACGCCGCCTGCGTCTAAGTATTCGTCAAAAGCCAGTTCATACAGGCCGGACGCATTGGCAAGGCGGTACACGTCAAAGTGGTACAGGGGGACGCGCCCGCCGGGGTGCTCGGTTAGCAGCGTGAACGTGGGGGAATTGACCGGTTCCTCCGGCGGCAGGCCCAGTCCCAGCGCCAATCCCTGCGTGAACGTCGTCTTGCCCGCGCCCAGTTCCCCTGTGAGGCAGAGCACGTCGCCCGGCAGGAGCAGGCGGCCCAGGGTTTCGGCAAAAGCGCGCGTCTCCTCCGGGCTGTGTGTCAAATAGACCGTCATGGGGCAAAGTGATCCCAGCCGCCGCGCGCGGGCAGGTCGCGCTCGCCGTCCGGCGTGAGAAGCCGCAGGCCGCTTTTGATGACCTCGCCGACGACCACGCAGGCCATGCCGGTGTCTTCAATCGCAGCCTGAACGCTTTTCGCGTCTTGCGGCGGCACGGCCAGAAGCAATTCGTAATCCTCGCCGCCGTCCAGAGCGAAGTCTAACGGGTCACGCCCCATGTCTTTTGCTGCCTGCCGCAGCGCATCGGACACGGGCAGATGGGCTATGTCCACGCGCGCGCCCACGCCCGAAGCGGCACACAGTTTTGGCAGGTCGGCGGCCATCCCGTCGCTGATGTCCATTGCGGCATGAACCTTGCCGGTTTCGCGGGCGGCGCGTCCGGCGATCACGCGCGGCATCGGGCGGCGGTGCGCGAGCACCAGGTCGCGCCCCTTCTTTTCCGCGCGCGCCAGGCCATGCTCCCCAAGCAGCGCCAGCCCCGCCGCCGCGTCCCCCAGCGTCCCCGTGACCAGCAGCGCGTCGCCGACACGCGCGCCGTGCCGCAGCAGCGCCCGCCCGGCGGGAACACGGCCCATCAGCGTGACGCTGACAATCAGATGCACCGGGGCAGCATTGGTATCGCCCCCGGCAAGGCGCGCGCCGTAGCGGTTCAGGCAGTCGGTGAAGCCGTCCAGCAGGCGCTCCATTCCTTCCACTGTCTCGCGGGGCGGAAAGGCCAGCGACAGAAACGCGAACGAGGGGTCAGCCCCCATGGCCGCGATGTCGGACAGGTTGGCGGCGGCGGCCTTCCAGCCGATGGAATACGGGTCGCTCCACTCGTGCCGGAAATGGATGCCTTCCACCAGCATATCGGTCGTCACCACAAATTGACGGCCCGGCTCGGCATCCAGCAGGGCGGCATCGTCACCGAGGGAGACCGCCAGCCCGTCCCCAACCACGCCCGCATGGGTTTCCCGAAGCCGTTCAATCCACCCGGTTTCGCCGCCAATCTCGGAAAGGCGCATTTATCCGCCCCATGTCCACATAATTGGATTTGTGTCCAGACGGTCGGTGACGGCGCGGCCAATCTCGTCAATGGCGTCCAGGTCGTCCTCGTCAATCTCCACATCGCCCGCTTCGGCGTTTTGCGCCGCCTGCTCTGCGTTGCGCGCCCCCGCAATCGCTGCCGTCTGCGGCTGGGCAATCAGCCAGCCGAGCGCAAGCTGGCCGAGCGTCACGCCGTATTTATCGGCCAGCGGGCGCAGTTTGTCCAGGGCGTTCTGGGAGCGCTCATACGTTTCCCCCTGAAACAGCTTGTTCTTGGCCCGGTTGTCATCATCGGGAAACACATGGCCGCGCCCGAACTTGCCGGTCAGCAGGCCCTGCGCGAGCGGCGAGTAGGCCAGCAGGGTGATTTTGTGCTGAAGACAATACGGCCCCGCGTCTTGCTCCACCTGACGCCAGAACAGCGAATAAGGGGGCTGCAAACTGTCTATGCGCCCGAACTGCGCGGCTTCCTCCAACTGCGCCCGGCTGAAGTTGGAAACGCCGATGGCGCGTATCTTGCCCTGCTGCTTGAGTTCCATCAGCGCGCCCATTGTTTCTTCTAGGGGCACGATGTCTGAGCCGAACATCCCCGACGGCCAGTGGATTTGATACAGGTCAATGCGGTCGGTGTTCAGGTTCTTGAGGGAACGCTCGCACGCTTCCATCAGGGCGTCGCGCTTCAGGTGATGGGGGGCCACTTTGGTCGCCAGCACAATCTCGTCGCGCCTGCCCGCCAGAGCCTGTGCCAGAATGCGCTCGCTGTGGCCGCCGCCATACATTTCCGCCGTGTCAAATGTCGTGATGCCCGCGTCCAGCGCGGCGCGATGGGCGGCGATGGTCTCGTCGTCGCTGATGCCGTGCCACTGGTCTTTGCCCGCCTGCCAGCCGCCAAACACGATGGCGCTGATGTCTATTTTGGAGTGTCCTAAAGGCCGGTATTGCATGAAATACGTTCCTCTCGTGATGTGCTGAGGGCAAGTTCGCGGTGCAAGGTCACAATTCCTTGTCACAATTCCCTGCTCAAACGCCATAAATCTCCGGGGGCCATGCGAGACAGCAGAGGAAGAAGCGTTCCCGCACCCAGTTCCAGCGCGTGCGCCGCCCCGCGCGCCTGCACAAGCAAGCGTCCGGGCGGAACAGCCGTGAATGCGCGCAGCGCGCAGAAGTCGCTGCTGAGGAACAAAATGTCCAGGGGGAAACCGACAAAAACGGTATGCACGGATGCCGTTCGGGGCAGCCAGACGCCTTCGCCTGCCGCCAGCGGGGGACGCCCGATGACGCCGCGCCCCCTGGCAAGCCAGCCGCCTAGACAGGACACGCGCGCCACAGTCAAGCCCGTTGGCTCATGGACAAGAAGATAATTACTGGAAAGCAGAAGCGGCTATTTGGAGAAACGCAGCGCGTCAGGAGCATTCAAGCCGGGCCACTCCAGGAACCCATTTGTTCTGCCGGAATGACCGCTCGCATAGGCCTGACGGTAGTCTGCCATCGCGCTTTCCACGAACAGGCGCATCCGCTCGTGGAAGACGCGCGTGTCAAACCGCATCGCATGGGACTGCAAGGCTCCGGGGAAAAAGTTCATGTGGGAAAGGGTTTGCAGCGCCGCCGCCAGCGAGTCGGCTGTCTGCGCGTGGAAAAAGAGGCCTGTTTTCCCCTCCACGACAGTTTCCAAAGCGCCGCCCGCCCGGTACGCGACGACGGGTCTCCCGCTCGCCATCGCTTCCAGCGGGGTTAGTCCAAAGTCCTCTTCGCCAGGGAAAATAAGGGCGCGGCAATGCGCGTACTCGTGTGCCACCTGCGCGTCAGACAGCCGCCCCAGGAGCGTGACGGTCGGCCCGGCTTTGCGCTTCAGGGCCGCCATCTCCGGCCCGGTTCCCACGACGCGCAGCGGCAGGCCCAGTTTGTTGCACGCTTCAATTGCCAGGTCAACGCGCTTGTAGCCAACCAGGCGCGACACGACCAGAAAGTGCGAACCGACTTCGCTTTCGCTGACCGGGGCGTATTTGTCCGTTTCCACTGGCGGGTGAATCACGGCAGCCGGTTCGCGCCGGTAGCACTTGCGAATGCGCCGCGCGGCATTGTAGGAACCCGCGACAAAGTAATCCACGCGCTGCGCGCTCTGCAAGTCCCACGCGCGCAGTTTGCGGAGCATTCCGTGTATCAGCGGCGAAAGCAGGCGCGCGGAGAGGCTCTGCTCTAAATAAGCGTGCGAACGCCAGACAAAGCGCGCCGGGGTGTGGCAATAGCAGATATGGCAGGTTTCCGGCCCGGTCAGCACGCCTTTGGCAAACGAAGTTGTGTTGCTGAGCACCAGGTCGTACCCGCTGAAGTTGAACTGCTCAAACGCCGCCGGGTACTGAGCCAAAGCCAGTTTATGCCAGCGGCGCGAAGCAAACGGCCCGCGCTGCAAAAACGATGTCCGAATGTCCATCTCCCCGAAGCAGGGCAGGGTGGCTTTCGCATCATAGATAGAGGTAAAAATGGGTGCGTCGGGAAATAATTCATGCAACGAGGCGACGACGCGCTCCGCGCCGCCTGCCTGTGCTAGATAATCATGTACAAGAGCCGTTTTCACGAGAGGAGGCCTTTCTCTTTTTGCCCTGCGAAATAAGGGACGTTCACGAAGCCTGACACCGCATCGTGTCCTGGCTGCCGGTGCAAAAGCCGGTCATAAACCGACTCCATTTTGCGGGCGGTATGCCGGATGGTAAAGTGCTGCTGCGCGCGCTCCTGCCCTGCTGCGCCCATAGCCCGCGCGCGTGCCGGGTCGGAAAGCAGCCAATCAATCGCTTCTGCCATCGCGTTCGCGTCTGCCATCGGCACCAGCAGTCCAGTCTTGCCCGACTCCACAATCTCTGGCAGCGCGCCGCCGTTGGTGGCAATAACCGGCTTGCCTGCCGCCATGCCTTCCACGACAACCTGCCCGAACGGCTCGCCCAGCGTGCTGGCATGGACAACCACGTCAGATTGTGCCAGCAGCGTGGGAACATCCTCCTGGAAGCCCAGAAACTCCACGCTCTGCCCCAGTTCCAGCCGCTCCGCCTGCGCGTGCAGCGACCGCTCGTAATCGTGCTCGCCGAACAGGGGAGCGCCGACTACCCAGAACCGGGTGAACGGATGACGGCGCAGCACCTGAGCCGCCGCCTCCAGAAAGATGTGCTGCCCCTTCCAGGGCGCAATGCGCCCAATCAAGGCGACAATCGGGCGTTTCGCCGCCGGGAACACGGGAGACGGAGACAGGGCAGCAGCAAGCGGGATTTTGTCCTCAAACTGGCGCAGGTTGAAGCCGTCATGCACAACCTGCATGTTGCCGACAGGGGCGCTTTCCACCACGCCGCTGTAAACAACAGCAGTTGCGGCATGGCGGGGAGCATGGAGGCAATGCAGCGTGCTTTCGGAGTTGGCGACCACCATCTGCGGCATGAGCCGGGCCAGAAAGCGAAATGCGGCGGCAACCGGGGCAGGCAGGTAGCCGTCGTCAATACGGTCGCGCACGTGCCAGAGGACAGGAATGCGCGCCAGGCGTCCTGCCAAGCCGCCGTACAGGTCGGCTTTGAGCGAGTTGGTGTGGATCAAAGAAACGCCGCGTCCGCGCGCCCAGCGTGCCAGTTGCAGCGCGTAGCGCAGGCATGCCCAGGCTTGACGCAGCCGCAGCAAAGAACCGGCTCCCAGGCTATCTTTGCGCGTGTTGACCACCGAAGCGTCCAGTGGCAGTACGTGCGTTTCTATGCCTGCGTCCCGCAGCCGGGTCACTAAAGGGCCATCGGCGGCCAGCACGACCACCGGCGTAAAGCGGCTTGTGTCCAGAGCCGTCACCAGGTTAAGCAAGGCGACTTCGCCCCCGCTAATCTTAGCCGTATGGTCAAGGTAAAGGACAACAAAGGAGTTGGATGAGGCCGCAGCATTGCGTTTGAGATGGAACATGATGGGCTATTGCACTTATCATAACATAAATCGTCCATTATGGCAATACCTACCGACTACCAGTTTTCAGCCAGTTTTCACCTGCCGGTATAAATTGTCTGTTTCCTGCACGTGGCGCTGCCATGTATAGCGCTGCTGCACATAAGAATGCAGCCGGGCGGGAGTCAATTCCGCGCTCCACGCGGCTTCCAGAAACGAACTGATGGTTTGCGCAAGCGCATCGGGGCCTATGCCGGGGGCGATCAAACGTGGCTCCAGCGGGCGCAGGATTTCCGGGGTCGCGCCGACCGGCGTTCCGATGACGGGCACTCCGCAGGCCAGACTTTCCACTGTTACCAGCCCGAAGCCTTCCAGCGCGACAGTGGGCAGCACGAAAGCATCAGCAGCCTGATAGAAAGCGGGCAGGTCGTCTTCGGGCACAAACCCCAGCAGCCGAACGTGCGCCTGTACTTGCAGGGTGTTGATTAACTGTTCCAGATGCGCCCGCTCCGGCCCCTTGCCGCCAATCAGCAGCAGAACGTCCGGGCAGCGCGCCGCCACCTGCGGCATGGCCCGTATCAAATTGTCCAGCCCCATGCGGGGAGCAAGACGCCGCACCGACAGCAAAATGCGCCGTTCCACTGATGGCGGCAGCCCCAGACGCCGCCGCACCGCCTCTTTGTCCAGCGCAGGCGTGAAGCGCTCCGTATCCGCCCCGCCCGGTATTAAATGTATCCGGTCTTCTGGATAGCCAAACGCGCGCACTTCGCCCCCCGACTGCTTGCTGAGCACAATCACGGCGCGGGAAGCGCGCAGGCTGGCTGCTTCAACCCGGTGACGCATTTGGCGCAGCATCAGGCGCCGCGCCGCCAGCGCAAGCCGTTTCGCGGGCGCACGGGTCGCCTGCAAGCGCGCCGTGTCTTCCACCCACCCTTCTGCATCCCAGGGGCCGTAAAAGGAGCGCACGCGCGGCACTCCGCGTGGCACGGCTTGCAGCGGCCCGACGGCGGCATAGGCAAAGTGCGTGTGAACCAGGTCAAACGGCGCTTCGGCCCACAGTCGCGCGCACGCTTCCCGGCCCGCCCGCACGAACGCGCCTGCCCGGTGCGCGCCGCCGTAGCGGACAATGCGGATGCCATCTTCCATCTCGTCGCCGGGCGCGTCCAGTCCGTGCCGCGCCACGAGAAACGTGACCGAATGCCCGCGCGCCGTCAGCCCCTGCGCCAGCGCCCGCGCGACCACGCGCGAGCCGCCCGGCAGGTCTTGAAACACCGCGTCCGCCAGAAACAGCAGGCGCATCGTTACCGGCCTCTCGCGGCTGCCTCGCGCAGGCCGGTCAGCCGGTAACACTGCACCTGGCCGCTCGGCGATGCTGGCCCCGGAGCCATCGTGAACCTCTGATGCAGGTCATGGAGAATGAACTGGTTCCAGTAGTCCTCGTTCGCGAAGCCGCGCGAGCGCAAATAAAGAACCGCAAAAACAGGCCGCGCGCGCAGGTCAGCCTGCGCCTCGGCATCGGAGACGCCGGGCAATTCGCGGTACGTCTTGTCCGGCTCCCAGATGGGCTGATGCAATTTGAAAGCGTCCTTACTGGCATACACCGTGCAGCCCGGCGGCAGCGTCTGGCGGATTTCCGCCTGCACCGCCTGAAGGCCACGCAGGTACTTTTGATGCCCCCAGCAGAGCGCGGCGGCCATCACCGCGAGAACCGTGCAGGCAAGCGGCCACGCCCGCGCGCGTCGCAGCCAGACAGCAGGAACCCATCGTGAAAGGACGCCGCAATAGGCCAGCAGGTAAAACGGCATCACGGGCAGCAGTTGGCGCACAATGCTGACCAGAGTTTGCAGGCGATTGCTGCCATAAGTGGACTCGTAGTACAGGCTCGCCACGAGAAAGACAGCAGTGGTTGCCGCCAGCCCTTCCCGCCAGAAGCGGCCCCGATAGAAAAGCGGCGCGAGCAGCATCAGGGGATAAATGACCAACAGCGATGACGCATACAGTGGCCCCAGTTTGGGCAGGTTGGAGAGCGAAAGCTGCCCCGCACTGTAGGCGCTCTTGAACGGGCTGCCCATCGCGTAGAAATTGTAGACCGAATTGAGCGCCAGAAACGGCAGCATCCCCAGCAGGCAGCGCAATGCGCGCCCGTTCCACCATCCGGGCCGTTCTGCCTGTTGCCGCCAGTCCCCCCAAAGCGCACCCGCCAGCAACAGCAGCGCCACCAGCAGGGACACGCTGCGGGCCGCCAGCGCCAGCCCCAGGCACACTCCTGCCCAGATCGCTGTTTGCCGCCGCAGAAGCGCGTACAGGGCCAGCGTCGTCAGCGACGCCGCGAACGGGTCGCTGAACAGCGTCCGATTGTACAGCATGAAGCCGGGATAAAACAAATACAGGACGGCGTACTTTTCCGAAATGCCCTGCGCCCGCAGGAGTTTGGCAAAAAAACCTGTTGCCAGCAGATGCAGCAGCGGATTGACCAGAAAGAATGCCCGCCAGCCTAGAAACGAGGCCAGCGCGAGCGCGAGCGGATAGCCAATCGGAAATCGGTACACCAGGCCGTGCGGCCCCAACGGACTCATTGCCAGATGGTAGCCTGCCTGCGCCGGGTAGATTGTCCCGTGCCGCAGCACATACGCCATGCCGAAGTTGGCTGACTCATCCTCGCTAGTGTACAGGAACGGCAAGAGCACGAGCATCAGCGCGCCGTAAATCGCCATCAGACACGGCAACCAGCGGCGGTCTGAGCGGCTAGTGTCTTGAAGCGGCAAAGGCGCGGCAGAAACAGTCAGCAGGGTCATCATAGGGAACCGGGGACGGCGAGCGCGCCGCACAAGTCTTTCACCCTGACCGCCAGAACATTGTAGTCAAAGTGGGTCTGCGCCGCCTGCCGCGCGGCCTCGCACACGTTCAGGCGGGCAGGGCAGGCCAGCAGTTCACGAACATGGACGGCAAGACGCACCGGGTGACGGTCATCCCGGACGCCCTCGTAAGGCAGCAGGCCGCCCAGTCCCGGAAGAACACGGCTCGCTTCCCCGACATCGGTGGCGGCGACGTAGCGCCCGCAGGCCAGGTACAGCGGCAGCTTGCCCGTTGTCCGCACCTGACCGACTACATCGTTGGACTGCGTGGACACGCATATGTCCATTGCTGACAAAGCCGGGGGCAGCGACGCAAACGGCAGCGTGCCCGCCCACGCGATGCGGTCTGCGACCCCTAGTTCCCGCGCGCGTTGTTCCAGATGCACCCGCCCGTCGCCGTCGCCAATCAGGAGCGCCTTAACCGGCGCGTCTTTCAGGAGGCCCAGGGCTTCCACTACGTCCCACCCGTAGCACATCTGGTGTCGCTCCGACCAGGACATCGTTCCCAGCATTCCCAGCACGAGTTGCCCATTCAGACCCCATTGAGCGCGCAGCGCCGAAGCGTCCTGCGGGCAAAACACATCTAAATCCACGCCGTCCGGGATGAACGCGACGTGGCGGACTCCCTGCGCTTCCAGCATTTCTTTGTGATAGCTGCCGCGCACGACCATCGCATCTGAGCGCCGCAGGGCGGTTTCCTCCACCCACCGAATTAATCGCAGTTGCCGGGCGGAATAGCCGCCGCCCGACTCTGCCAGCGCAAACGCGGCGTCGCCGGTGTCCGTGACAAGGCGGCAGCCCGTCAGCCGCGTCGCCAGCACGCCTGCCAGCACGCCGGTATAAGCCGTATCCATCACATACACGACCTGCGGCTTCCAGCGCGCTGCGGCCAGCGCGAACGGCGCAATGCCTCTCCACTTGGACGCTGGGCGATACAGCGCGCGCGTTTCCCAATCGGACGGCAAACGCTCCATGAACGCCCACGTGCGCCACGCCGCCGCGCTTTGCGGGGAGCCGTTGACCAGAAACAGCACTTTCATGGGGCCATCTCGCAGTACAGGTTCCAGTAATCCTGACCCATGCGCGCCCAGGTGTGCTGCTCGGCTACGGCACGTGCCGCCTGCCCCATCTGCGCGCGCCGCACCCGGTCTGACAGAAGCGACTGCATGGCCCGCGCGAGCGCGCCCGCGTTTTCCGTATCGGGCAGCACGACGCCGCAGGCGGGCGTCACCAAATCCGACGCACCGACCGTACGGACAGTGACAACGGGCAGCCCTGCCGCCATCGCTTCCAGCACCACAATGCCGAACGGCTCGTAGCGCGACGGGAACACAAACAGGTCGGCGGCCTGCATCACCTGCGCCACGTCTCGCCGGAAGCCCAGAAAGTGGACGCGCTCCGCCACGCCCTGCCGCGCCGCCCTCTGGGGATATGGGCTGCCTTCGGTCGCGCCCACCACCGCCAAATGCGCGCCCGGCGTTTGCGCCAGCGCCCGCAGCACGGTGTCCAGGTTCTTGCGAGGAGTGCGAATGTCGCCCACAAACAGCGCCAGCGGCACGCCGTCGGGCAGGCCGAGCGCGCGCCGGTCGCCCGGCTCCGACTGAAACGCCTGCGGACTGGCAGCATTCCAGATGACCCGGATGCGCTCCGGCGCGACGCCCGCCGCCATCAACTCCCGCCGCACCTGCTCGGACGCCGCCACCACCACCTGCGCCTGCCGGTAAGCGCGCCGCTCCCAGCGCGCGTTCAGCAGCGTGTACGCCCACTGGTACAATCCGTAAGCGTCCCGGCGCACCCGCACGGTATGCGCGGGCGAGCGCCGCCAGGCGTCATGCACAAACTGCGACACATTCACCTGATGCGGGCGGGTCAGCGTGTAGCCGAAGCCCTGCACCACGTCAAACTGGCCCGCGCGCGCCGTCAGTGCTCGGTCAGCGAGACCCGCTATCTCCCGTACCTTCAGCAGGTGCATCTTGTGCGGACGCGGGTGCAGGGGAACCCACTGCGCGCCTGCTTTCAGCAAGTCCGGCTCCACCTGATCGGCCAGGAGCGTCACCGCCGCGCCCTGCGCCCGCGCGTAGCGGGCCGCCTCGTAGGCCACCTGCCCCTGGCCGTCGCTCTTAATCACATTGTGCGTGACAATGGCAAGCCTCATTCCCTGATCTCGCCCGGTGTCGACGGCTGACCCATGCCGTAGACCCGCATCAAAATAGCTCCGAACAGCCAGAACAGCACCGAACCAGGCGGGCCGAGCAGCACAGGCGTCAGGAAGAAATTGGCGAAGATGATTGCCAGAACAGACAGCATTGCCGCCGCCATAAAGCGATCATTGCTTTCGCGCAGGCGCTGCAAAATGGCAAATCCCAGCAACAGAAAGAGAACCGCAACACAAAAGATAAGCAGCGCGCCGACAATGCCCGTCTCTTCCACCATGCAGCCTAAATACGCTTCGCTGCCAAAGGAGTAGCGCAGATTGTCGATTTCGGTGGCGAATTGTCCTGCTGCTGCCCCCACGCGCCCCATGCCAACCCCCAGCGGCGCGCGGAAAATGATGTCGCCAAACTGGTCAAAGAACGTCACCCTGTCCTGATGCAGCGCGCCAACCGGATCGCTGAACGTGCTGGCAAAGCGTTCCAGCGCGCTCCCGCCGGAGAGGTTCTGCGAGAGCGTCCATGCCCCTAATCCCAGCACAAAGCAGACCAGCAGCGCAGTCAGCGCGCGCACCCGCAGCCATCCTCCTACCAGAACGCCCGTCAAAACTGCTCCGCTGATTGCTTCCACCAACGCGGAACGCACACCATTCAGGAACAGGCCGACGACAAAAACGAAGATGATGCCAATGAGAAGCCCCCTGCCGAGCGCACGCTGACGGCCCAGGCGCAGCAGAAGCAGTGTCATCGCCAGCGGCACAACGAAGCCGATATAAACTCCTGTTCCGCCGCCAAACGTCGTCGTGCCCGGCGGTTTGAACCCGGAACTCTGGCTGGCCCCCTGGGACTCCTGTGACGTAGCGAAGTTCTGCGAGATGACTTCTTTTGAGCCGGGGAAATGCGCGTATGTCCAGACTGGGCCTTGCTGATACTGCACAATGGAGACAAGCCCAGCCACTGCCGTCAGCAGCGTCAGAAATACGAAGAAAGAATACACCTGCCCGCGCCGCCGGAACACATCATAGCCAAGCAGGTAAAGGGGCAGGGGTGACAGGTGCATTTTTAACCCGGCCAAGCTGGACATCAGGCCCAGCCCATAGGGATTTGCCATCTGAATCAAGCAGTTCAGGATGAACAGGCTCACGAGCACGCGGCCTGGCGGCCTGGGCAGCGGATCACCGGAACGCCGCAGAATGCGCTGCATGAGCCAGCCAACCAGAATAACCAGCATGACGACATCGCGCGCGACCGTCAAAGCCTGATTGCCCTGGAACAAACCGCGGATCGTGCCGTCCGTCCAGCACCAGGCGCAGTAAACATACAGCGCGCGCTCCGTGTCGTGAAAGGCTGTCCAGGCGACCAGCGGCACCAGCACCAGCATCCAGGCACCGCCTGCCGCCGTGCCAAGAAGAGGTACCAGAACAAGCAGCACGGCAATGACCGCAGGCAGGGCAACGGCAAACCACAGGCGCTGCTGATCCGGGTCTTGCGGATGGGGCATGGCAGGCCGGTCAACCGGAAGCGGCGTAAAGGCGCGAAGGCTCATGGGGTAGTGTCCTCGTGTTCCAGCAGGGAACGGACGGCCCGCACGAAGTTACGCGCATAGAGTTGCGTGGAAAAAGCCTGCGCGCGCCGTCGCGCGGCTGCTCCCATTCGCCGCGCTGCTTCGGCATCGTCCAGCAGGCGCAGGAGCGCGCAGGCTAGCGCGTCCGGGTCGCCGTAAGGGGCCAGCAACCCGTCCACGCCGTCCGTGATAATCTCCGTCGGCCCGGCGGCATCGCCCGCAATCACGGGCTTGCCGAGTGCCATCGCTTCAATAATCACGATGCCGAACGGCTCACGGTCAGAGGCATGAACCACGATGTCCATCGCCTGCATCCACAGGGGCACGTTGCGCTGCAAGCCTGCCATCGTCACCTTGCCACTCAATCCGAGCACCTTGATGCGCTCTGCCAGGAACGCCGGGTAATCCGGCTCCGGGGCGTGTGCGCCACCAACAACAACGCAATGCGCGTCCGGGTGGGTTTGCAGAACGCGCGGCATGGCTTCAATTAAAACGTGCATTCCCTTCCATTGCTGCAAGCGTCCCACGATGCCAATCACCGGGCCGTCATCAGGCAAACCCAGTTGGCGGCGCACGTCGGCGGGCGCGGGCAGGTCGCTCGGATTGAACCGTTCCAACTCCACTCCGGGATGCACCACGCGCAGCGGGCGGCGCGGCTTAAGCCGCGCCTGCGCGTCCGCCCCGGCCTGCGAGCACGTTAAAATGCCCCGCGCGGGCAGCCGCGTCGCCAGCCGATCCATCCAGTGCCCTTCATGCGGAATGCCCAGCTGATACCAGAGCGCCGGGACGTGCGCCCGTTTCGCCGCCAGGCTCCCGTACAGGTGCGCTTTGGACATCCAGCCGACAACGGCGTCGGCCCGCTCCTGCCGCAAAATGGTTAGGATTTGCCGCACGGCTCCCAGAAAGCAATGCGGCTGGCGCAGATGCCCTGCCCGCACCGTTCGGGCGTCTATGCCGAGCGCCGCCACCTGCGCTGCCATCGGCCCGTCTTCCAGAAAGATGACCAGCCAGGTGATGCCGAGGCCGCGCCCCTGCTGGCACAAGTGCCACAGCATGAGTTCCCCGCCCCCGCGCTGCTCGCCCAGCGGCATGATAACGGCGAGTTTCACGCTGATTCCCCCGTCTGCCTGGAGCATTTAGGGATAAAACAAGCCCATTGCTGCCCTGCTGGGCGAAACTCGCTCACCGCCGTCGCCCGGTCTGCCGCCGGGAGAAACGCGAGGGCGGGATACTGTGCCGGATTGCGCACCGCGCTGGTTACAAAGCAGACATCATGGGTTACCTCAAACCGGCCCGCCAGAGTTTGGGCAATGGAAGGAACAATCCAGTGGTGCAGTTCCGCCAGCACGACAGTCTGTGCAAGCCCCGGAACCAGGTCAGGGCGCAGCAAGTCGGCCTCGCAGCCCTCGCAGTCGCACACAAGCAGCGTCCCTGCCTTCAGCAGCGCATTTAACCGGGTCAGACTGCACGTGCCCGCGACGGTCACGCGGTCTGCCACGCAGTTTGCCGCCGCCATTTCCCGACACAAGCGTTGTCCCGCCGGGTCGGTGTCAAACGCATAAACGTGCGCGGATGGCATCCTGCGTGCCAATCCGACCGCGTAGTAGCCTTCCGCGCAGCCGATGTCCACCACCGTTTGCGGGCTGTGCGAAACCGTCTGCCGCAGAATGTCGTGCAATTCGCACTCGTAACTGCCCAGCAGTTTAGGGATAAAGGCGCTCCCAACAGCGCGCGGCACGTAGGTCATACCCGCAAACGGGCCGTCCAAGACACACAGGCCATGCTGTGCCACAAACGTCTGTGTGATGCGCGGCAGGCCCATTCTCTGCTCAAAGCGCCTCACATGGCTCCGTTGCCGGGCGCGCTGCAACGCTCCTGCCGGGCCCGGCAAAAGGCGTAGGAGCAGTTTTACGGCTTCTTTGTTCACAACTTCAGGTAGCTCCTCATACCTGCCGCGCGGCCCGCGAGGGTGGCAGCAAAGCGCGCAAGCGTCTCCGGCCCGCGCCGGGCCAGCAGGCGCGGGATTTGCAACAGGCCAGGGCTGCTCCGCGTGCCCAGCAGCCCAGCCCAGAGCAGAAATGCAATTCGGCGCGTGGGCGGCAAGTATTCCAGCAGGGCCAGCGTCTCGTTGTGGATGGCGCTGGCGTGCGCCCCGGCGTCAAACTGCGTCCCGCCGCGATATTGCAGGTCTTCCCCAAACCGCTGCCCTAAATGATGGTCTACGGCAATGGCCGGGTCATACACCAGTTTCCATCCGCCCCGCCGGAGCGCCAGCCCCAGAAACAGTTCCCAATGCACCTGCGCTCCGCTGCCCCGAAGCCGCGTCTCAAAGCCGATGTCTTTGAGCGGCCCGGCCCGGTACGCACAGTTCGCGCCTTTCACGATGTCCACCTCGCGGGCTCCGCCGACGCCTAAATGGTGATTGCCAATCACGCGCCCGTGCCACTGCACCTTGCCCACCACCGGTTGTGATTCCATCTCCAACCGCTGCCAGTCGCGTCCGCCCACGCCGCCCAGGCGCGCGTCGGCGGCAAAATGCGCCGCAATGCGCTCCATCCAGTCGGCGTGCGGCGTGGTATCGTCATCGGTGAGCGCGATGATGTCGCCCTGCGCCTCCGCCAGCCCCGCGTTCATGGCAGCGACAACGCCCGGCACGTCCACCAAAATCCGGCGCAAAGGCAGCGCCCCCGGCTCGTAGTCCGCTAAGAAAGCCTCAGTTTCCATGTCGCCTCTGCGCGTTACCACCAGCACTTCTTCCGCAGGCCGGGTCTGCTGCTTCAAGGCTTCCAGGCAGCGGCATAAATCTGACGTGCGGCGGTACGTGGGAATGATGACAGAAACTATCATCTTAGCGGATGGCGCTCTTTAGCAATGCTGCTGTGCCCTGTATTTACGCTCCCAAGCGGGCTGATGAGAAAAAACATAACCCATCTCTACCAGCAGAGAAGCAAGCATAATCAACGTGTCCCGACTGAGCGGGTACTGTTGCACCAGGCGCACACGGCATTTGAGCATATGCAACGGCAATGCTAGCCCAACAGGATGCGCCATATTGATTTTATGCCAGTAATAGGTATGCGCTTCCCAAATCAATGTTCCTGCTTTCCATAAACGGCGGTGGCGGGGAGGATGGTCTACTTCTGCGTCTGGCGTAAATACAAACGGATGCCCGGCTGCTACTAGGCGATCCCGAAAGTCCACATCTTCCATTGCCGGATTGGGAAAGTTTTCATCAAACCCTCCAACATGATGAAATGCCGCGCGCCGCACCAGCACATTGCATGACCACAAATTACCCCCTGTGAGGTTGGTAGGGGCTTCATACAGCGGTGAGGGGAGGCCCGCCGCGCAGGTTGTTTTGCCCTCGTACACGTCTTGTCCATCCCGTATGCCGTCCGCGAACCCGGCCAGCCAGCCGGGTGCGGGCAGGCAGTCGTCATCGGTAAATGCCAGCCATTCTCCCTGTGCCCGGCTTGCCCCATGATTGCGATTGGCCGCCGGGCCTTTGCGCGGCCCGGCCAGCCAGCGTGCCCAGGGAAAGCGCTCCTGCACCAATGTCTCTGCTGTGCTCCGCGAACCATCATCGGTGACAATCACTTCGTATTGCTCTTCTGGCAATGTCTGTGCCCCCGGCGCAAGACGTTCCAGGCACAGCGCGAGCAGGTCATTCCGATGGCAAGTTGGAATAATCACCGAAATCATAAGTCTGCCACAGCAGCCTTCGCAATACGGGCGCATAAACAGGCCGTGAGAATCGACCTGCACTCTTGTCGCCGGGGCTGTATCAAGTGGCCTCCTGAGAAATAGTCATGCAGTATGCCGCCTTCTGTCGAATTACGTCCTCAAAGATTGCTTTGTGCATGGCGATTACCGCGTCCCACGTGTAGCGAGCCTGTTGCAGGGCGCGTCCGTTTGCACCCAATCGGGCGCAGAGGGCAGGGTCTTGAAGCAGACGAACGAGAATGTCGGCGATGGCCTGCGGTTCCTGCGGCACGCAGAAGCCGTTTTCGCCTTCGGTAATCAACGCGCGCACGGCGGGAGCGGGGCCGCCGACCACCGGCTTGCCGTATTCCCACGCCTCCACATAGACAATGCCGAAGGCTTCATGCGCTGACGGCACGCACAGCACGTCGCAGGCGGCCAGCGCATCTTCTTTTTCGGCTTCGTCCGCGCAGCCCAGGTCTAAAAGCGCGCCCTCCGGCACGTGCGGATAGGGCGGTTCGCGGTCAGGGCCAATCGTGACCAGGCGGGCATCCGGCACGGCATCCAGGATGCGCGGCATCGCCTCCCACAGAGCATGGCATCCCTTGCCTCGATCTTTGCGGCCTACGAACAGCACCAGCGGATGCTGCCCCAGAGCGTGCCGCGTTCGGAAGCGTGTGCCGTTTCCCGTTCCCTGCGTCGCCGGAGCCAGGCCGCACAGTGCCATCCGTTCGCGCGCGACGCCCTTCCGCGCCAGATGCTGCCGCTCATGCTCGGATTGTGTAAACACCCTGTCAGCCTGATTATAAAGAGCGACATCTAATCCGCTGTCGCCCCAGGCTCCGGGATGAACAGCAGGCCATACCGTAAATGCCGCGCCGTGCCGCCGCGCTTCGGCCAGCGCTGCAAAGCCCAGGAGTTCCCAGCCATTGCCGACATAATGCACGACATCTACGTTTTTCGGCATGGCCGCGCGCAATGGGCTACTATAGGCTGCCCGGAATGTAGAGACTGCCAATCCTCGCAGGAAACGACGACTGGTCAGATGGTGCAACTGTCGCAGCGCGGGACGGAAAGAGGGCTTGGCAGCAATCGTATAGGTTTGGAAGTCTCCATTGTCTACTACTCTTGGCTGCTCAGAGGCCGCATAATTCGTGCCATGTCTCATTTCTGTTTGAAAGCGCGCAATGGCGCGCACGCTCCATTCGCGGCAGAGGCCGTTCCCCAAGCCGCGCATATAACTTGCCAGCCCGCCCACTGAGCCGCTGCCGCTGGTTGAGATGATGCAGATACTTAACGGCGCTTCACTTTTCATACACGATGCAGCCAAAGATTTGGCGGGTGCGGAAGTCATATGCGGCGCATTTTGGATACGCTTATGCTCCCGCTGGTCGAAATCGTTTGGGTAAGGAGCCAGAGCCAGGTTTCTTCCCTGGGAGAAATGAGGCGATATAGCGGCGAGCCGCACCCATGAAGAAGCGCGTCGCCAGGCCAATCTCGCCGCTTTTCAGATGTTTATACCCCTGCTTCATTCCAGTGTGTGGAATCAGGCGTCCCTGACGAAACCATTCGGCGTGGCGCACGATCTGACGCTGCTCCGGGGTCAATCCAGGCATATGGCGCCAGGTCTCAGCCAGTTTTTTTATCTGCCGGTCTGCCACTTCATTCCCTGCCGTGAACTGAGTGCCATGCTGGCGATAAAGATAAAGCGGCTCTGGGATGAAATGCACCTCGCTGAGGAGCGCAAAGTGCAAAAACAAGTTTGGCCCCTCGTGAAACTGCCCGAAGTTCTCGTCCCAGCCAGGCGTTCTTTCATAGATGGCGCGGCGGAGCAGGGAGCAGGACTCCATCGTCGGTGCAATACAGTAAATCGACGCGAATGGCGTCCTGGCCTCCGTTTGCGGCAGAGTGTATGCGCCGAAGCGTGTCGGGCCATAGCGGGGCAGCGTCGGCGTCAAGAGAAGCCTGTCCTGCGGGTCTATCCACTGGAAGCCACAGAAGGTCATGCCGACATCAGGCCGGGCGTCCAGATAGGCGACCATGACCGCCAGCATCTCCGGGTGCATCAGATCGTCTGCGTCAAAAAAGAGCAGGTAATTGCTGTCCGCAGCACAATGCTTGTAGCCGGTATTGCGGGCTTTGCAGACGCCGCCGTTAGTCTGCTGGATAAGGCGCACGCGGCCTTCTGTAGCGCAATAGCCTCGCACGATGTCTGCGGAGCCGTCTGTGCTCCCATCGTCCACGACGATCTGCTCCCAGTCCGTGAGCGTTTGACGACGGACGCTCTCAATCGTCCTGCCAATAAATCCGGCGGCATTGTAGCAGGGCGTGATGATGCTGACTTTAGGCATGGCTTGACTTAGGTAGGCTCTCTTCAGTGCATCACTTTCACCAGTCCATGCTTCTCATAGTTGCGCGGGCGCTTCCGCTCAATGAGGTTTCATTCACAAAAGTTATCATGTACAACAAAATCTCTCTTTACGACGCTTCTTCGTGCCTGTTGAAAAGGTGTCACCTTATGTAAGTTACCAGCATCCGTATCTATAATTGAAATGTCATGGTAGCATCACATTGTCAAGGAACCGATTTAATAGCCTCCCGCTTTACGAGGTTTATCGCAATTTTATATACCTTTGGAAAATAAAGCCGCATTAGTAATCTGAGCATAATCAGTTTTGGTCTGTAATGAATTGTTAAGTACATCGTAATGCTTTGCCATAAACTTGCCTTTGCATTATCCATATCGCCTAAATGTTCGTAAAGTAGTGCAAGACCAAAAGCCTCTGAAGAGGCCATGTCTCTTAAAATGTTCTTGTAACGGTAACCAAGGTGTGAGTCAAACTGTTTGCGGGCTCTGATTAATTCCTTAAGCTGATGAATACGGGGTAATCCCGTCCAAACGCCCTGTTTATGCTCCCTGTAAACAGCCATTACTTGATCAAGATAAGCGATTGGGCCTTGTCCAGCGGCTAAAATAAGCATAGACCAGTCACAGGCATATAAGCCATAGAACCAGTCAGGAAAATCAGTGATAAAACGTCGCCTGAGCACTAAGGAACAGGTCGGTAGCCAATCGTGCTCCAACATTTTTTCGAGTGTCAGAAGTGCTGGCAACACTTCCGTTTGGTAATCGCCAAGTAGTCGGTTTTCCTCTTCACTAAACCGAGCAGCATTATGAGCACATGCTGACCATTCAGAATGGGCATCTAATAAATCAACTTGTTGTTGTAGTTTGTTAGGCTCTGTCCAATAGTCATCGCCTTCCAACATTGCGATGTATTCTCCGTCACAAGCCTTATAGGTTTCCACAAAGTTTTTATGCATCCCCAAATTGCCTTCCGGTAGAAGGAGCCGAATCCTACTCGGATAGCGCTGAGCAAAGTCAAGTACGATTTCTCTTGTACAATCGGTTGAACAGTCCTCGCCAATGACAATCTCTACATCGAAAGTTGTTTTCTGTGTAAGAACACTCTCAATCGCTGTGGCGACGTATTTCTCATGATTATAAGTAATCATGAGAACACTAACTTTGGGAGCTATAGATCTCGGGGCACTTTCTATTTGCTCCTGTATAGTTGTTATCATTAAAGTGTTACTGGCAGTTGCATTACACGACTCAGCAATGCATCAACAACTGCTGTGGCATTCTCAAGCGCGAGCCGAAGCACTCTGCAAATGCTGCTGATATCGTCTGCGTTCACTGCTGTTCCAGTTGGTAGAACCAGAACTCGGTCTGCCAGCCTTACAGTCTCTGGAAGCAGCAATCCACTATGCGGAAAGTAAGAGCGGTATGGCTCCATGCGATGACAACCGGGGTAAAAGTAGCGCCGCGCGAGAATGTTTTCCGACCAAAGCACTTCCATAAGGTGATCCCGACTGAGGCCAGCCTGCTTGTGGTCAATTTCAAGTACGATATACTGGTAATTGCATTGATCGGCAGCATTGTATGCCAAAAGTGTCACGCCTGGTACATCGCCTAGCTCTCGCTGGTACTGCTGGTAATTCTGTCGATTGGTCTCGATAAACTCGTCCAGACTCTCCAAGCTAGTCAATCCCATGGCTGCGGCAGCTTCGTTCATCTTGCCGTTCGTGCCAATGTAGACTACGTTATCATAACCCGCAAAGCCAAAATTCGTCATCAGACGGATCTTTGCAGCCAGTTCATCATCATTACTGACAACAGCACCTCCCTCGAAGGAATTGAGGAATTTCGTGGCATGGAAACTGAATACTTCGGCATTGCCAAAATTGCCTATCATTTGTCCATGATGGGAACATCCAAAGGCATGGGCAGCATCAAATATCAGCTTCAGATGGTGGCGTTGCGCGATCTCTTGCAACACTTCAACATGGCATGGCTTCCCCCAGATATGTACGCCAATTATGCCGCTTGTGCGGGGGGTAATCAATTGTTCTATGCAGCTAGGGTCAATTGTATGGGTAGCAGGGTCTATGTCGCAAAAGACCGGCGTGATCTGTTGCCACTGTAAAGCATGGGCCGTTGCGATGAATGTGAATGACGGAATTATGACTTCCCCAGTCATGGCTAGTGCGCGGATGGTGATTTCCAGAGCAATAGTTGCATTGCACATGGCGATGCAATGCTTTACTCCCACCCTGTCAGCAATTTTTTGCTCTAACTCCTGCACGAATGGGCCATTGTTGCTAAACCAGCGCCGCTCCAGCATATCGTTGATGCGCTCCAACAAACGCCCCCTATCGCCGATGTTTGGGCGACCAACATGAAGTTTTTCCTTGAAGGCTTGAGTGCCACCTAAGAGCGCCAATTTATTCGGTTGATTGTCAAATTCCATAATACTTGGAGGGCAGCGCATCAACGATGGCTTTTTGGGATGTACCTCCCATTACTATCATAAAGATTTTGCCGGAGTTCGCCTTCGAGTTCAAGAATTCTTTCCGAAGGGCGATTGCCTATTGGTCTCGCTGGAGAGCCAAAATAGACAGTCCAAGGTTTGCAGTCGCTCTTAACTAGAGAGTTAGCGCCAACGACCGCTCCTTCTCCAATTGTTACTCCTGGTAAAATAATTGAATTAGCTCCAACAATTGAGTGTTTCTCAATATGTATGTATGAACGTTCGGGAGTACGAAAAGGTGCTGGGACAGTAGGATTAGTTAAACATGATCCAGAATAATCTTCGTTTCCTGTATAAATTCGTACACCACCGGATAGCCCTGAAAAATCTGCCATTATGAATTCACCTCCTCCAGCGATGGAGGTATGACTACCGATATGGATGAAACTACCGAGTGACGTTCGTTCGCCACCTGCGAAGAAGACAAAATCATCAATGATAACAGAGTCACCTATAGAGATGTTTTCAGAAAGAACAATCTTTGCCAATGGCCATATTACTACATCTTCGCCGATAGACATGAAGGGAAGTATGGAGGATTGATTATCCATTGATGTTAAACCTTTTATGAGCACTGTGATTGAGGCAATTTACAGATAGAAAACAAATCATCACCCAAGAAGCCATCGTATTCCTTAAATAGCAATTTGCCGTGTCAACTTCAATTAAATGGTTCCAATGGCATTGTTGGAACCTGCGTTAGAGTAGAATGACTCACCTCAAGAAATTCAGTATTCCATTCCAGAATTGGTCTAACTACGCCAGCCCAATCCCCATGCCAAGACCCGCGCAATTCGTTCGAGTCTAGTACATCGAATACTAGGGCATCATCTAGCCGATACAGGAGAACCCCTTGATTTTCAACTACCATTAATTCCACCCTATGACTTCCCCGGTTTAGGAAGTCACCTGGAATATAACACCTGCTCCGAAACAAGCCCCTCGGATATGGTTTGCCATACCAACTATGTTCATAGATAGGGAAGGTGTTAAAGACACGGAGACCGTCTTCGTTGTAAATATGCAGGCTCAAGTTTAAACAGGCGTTATGCTGAAGATTCCAATAATCGAATTCTAGCATAATGGGAGTGCGGACGGTAATAACATCCGATGATACCCCTCCCTGTGGCCGAGCGCATAATCGGTGCAGGCGCACCTTGTCATTTCCTGGGGCTGTACTTAAACTGTCCCATTTTTGTTCTGTCAAAGTTGATAAGGCAGTATTGAAATAATGTGGCACCACCTGAAGCGCTGTGCCATCTGCTTTTCTCTCACCCCTTTCGAGCCAGATCACACGATTACAGAGTGTTTGCACTGCCGTCATATTATGACTGACAAATAGAACAGTTCTGCCATGAGTGGCTACATCCTGCATTTTGCCGAGGCACTTCTTCTGGAACTCGGCGTCCCCGACAGCGAGCACTTCGTCTACAATCAGGATTTCCGGTTCCAAATGCGCCGCTACCGCAAACGCCAGCCGCACGTACATTCCTGACGAGTAACGCTTAACGGGGGTGTCTAAGAATTGCTCCACGCCCGCGAAGTCCACGATGGCATCAAACTGCTTGGCGATTTCGCGGCGGCTCATGCCCAGAATGGCCCCGTTCATGGAGATGTTCTCGCGGCCCGTCAGTTCCGGGTGGAAGCCCGTGCCGACTTCCAGCAGGCTCCCCACGCGGCCCCGCAGAATGGCCTTGCCGCTGGTCGGCTCGGTGATGCGCGACAGCACTTTGAGGAGGGTGCTTTTGCCCGCCCCGTTGCGCCCGATGATGCCGACGACATCGCCCTTATGGATGTCAAAGGAGACATCTTTCAGCGCCCAGAACGTTTCCCGCTCAGGCCGATGCAGCGGCTTGCGAACTTTGTGCAGCAGCGCCTCCGCCATCGTTGTGTGCTTTTCGGCGTTGTGCGCGATGGTGTAGGACTTAGACAGCCCGCGCACGGAAACGGCTATGTCATTAGATGACATCCGCGAACTTCCTTTCCATGCGCTTGAAGGCGAATGCGCCAAACACGAAGGCGAAGACGGCGAAAAAGGCGGAATAGGCGAACATTCCGGCGGTCAAATGGCGCGTGCCCAGCAGCGACCAGCGGAACGCTTCCAGCAGGCCGGAGAGCGGGTTGATGAAAAAGAACAGGCGCAGGCGGTGCGGAATGGCGGAAACCGAATACGCAATCGGCGTGGCGTACAGCACCAGCTGCATCAAAACCGGCAGCACGAACTGCACGTCGCGGTAGGAAACGGTGAGCGCGGCCCCAATCAGTCCGAAGCCGACCGCCAGCAGCAGAACCAGCACCAGGCACACGGGCAGCAGCAGCAGGGCCAGCGTCGGCACGATGTGATAAAGCACCATCAACACGACCATCATAGCGAGCGCGACGCCGAAGTCAATCAGCGAGGAAAACACGGTAGAGAGAGGCAGCACCAGGCGCGGGAAGTAGATTTTGGAAACAAGCTGCGCGTTTCCCACCAGGCAGGTGCTTGCTTTTGTCAGGGTGGTGCTGAAGGCGTTCCAGCCCAGCAGGCCCGCATACGCAAACAAGAAGTAAGGCAGGCCGTCGCTGGGCAGTTTGGCAACGCGCCCGAAGACAACAGAAAAGATACCGGCGGCAATGAGCGGCTGCAAGATGACCCAGGCCGCGCCGAGCGCGGTTTGCCGGTAGCGCAGCTTGACATCCCGCATGGCGAGTGTCAGCAGCAAATCACGGTACTGCCAGACTTCTCGCAAATTGAGCGCGGCCCAGCCGGTGCGCGGCTCAATTACGGTGGTCAGCGCCGAGTCCGCCAGCGCCACCGGATTGGCAGAAGTATTGTCAGAGGCGCTCTCGCGGGCCTCGTGGACAGCCGTTGTCTCAGTTGGGATTGCCATGTCTGTGTCCGCGCGCCATTGGGCGGTGTTCTGCGCGAGTGAAAGCCGCAGAGCCGCAGAAGCAGTTCTGCAAGAATGCTGCCAATCGCGGCTTTTGCCTCTGCGGTACGGCTATTATATCATACTTGTGCGCGTTTTGCCAGGCCGTGCCTCTCGTAACAGGGCGGGCGACGGCGCTCGCGGGCGTACTGCATCACAATGCCCAGGTTGTAAAGGGCATTCAACTCCTGGGCCGAGATGCCGTCTGCTGGCTGCGAGCGCAGGCGCGCGCGCAATAGACGCGCCCGATTGACCAGTTGGCGCAGCGGCAGCGCGCGAAGGCGGGCGTGCTCCCAGTGACGCAGCACATAGCCCTGCGAAAGTCCCTGGCGATGGGCCATTGCGCCGAGGCTGGTCGGAAGGAGACGGGCCGGATCAAAGTGATGCGTCACTGTGACAGCCAGCGCGCCATCCAACCGGAAACCCGCCGCGCGCAACTGCCCGCTGAACAGGGTTTCTTCGTCCGCGCCCAGCGCGCCTGGCCCCAGTTCCGTGTCAAAAAACGGCACACGCGCGCGCACAGCGGCGCGAAACGCCATGTTTGCTCCTACCATTGTGAGGGGACAATGCGGGTCAAGAGTTTCAGTGGACGCCAGCAGAACGCGATGCCGCGCCGTCATCCAGGGGCGCAGGAGATGAGGCGCGAGCGTGACGCCGCCCGCCAGCGCGTCACACTGCCCGCGCAGAAGCGGCCCCGTCATGTCCGTCACCCAGGTTTCGGGCAGGCGCACGTCGTCGTCGGTGAACAGCAGCACGCGCCCGCGCGCGGCGTCCAGGCCGGTGTTGTAGGCAACGCACTTCCCCACGCGCGGCTCGGCAATGACCCGCATCGTGATCCGCGGCAGGCGCGCTTCCTGCGCCGCCTGCGCGGTGTCATCGGTGGAGCCGTTGTCCACCACAATCAGTTCGGTGGGCAGGGCGGGCGGCACGGCGACGCCCGCCAGCGAGCGCAGCGTTTCCCGCAGGTCAGCGGCGCGGTTGCGCGTGCAAAGGATGATGCTGACGGCAACTTCAGGCACGCGAAGTCTCCCACACAGCTCGGTGCGCGCGCGCGACGGCTTCCCAGGTGTAGCGCGCTTGCTGCAAGGCGCGTCCGTTTGCGCCCATCCGGGCGCGCAGGGCAGGGTCTTGGAGCAGACGGATCAGCGCGTCGGCGATGGCCTGCGGTTCCTGCGGCACGCAGAAGCCGTTTTCGCCTTCGGTAATTAACTCGCGCACGGCGGGAGCGGGGCCGCCGACCACCGGCTTGCCGTATTCCCACGCCTCCACATAGACCAGCCCGAACGACTCAAAGCGCGACGGCACGCACAGCACGTCGCAGGCGGCCAGCGCGTCGGCCTTTTCCTGCTCGGAGACGCGCCCCAAATCCAGCAGCGCTCCCGGCGGCAGGGACGCCGGGAGCGAAAGCGCTTCGTCCGGCGGGCCGATGCTGACCAGGCAGGCGTCTGGTACGGCCTTCAGGACTAGGGGCAGGGCGGCGTGCAGGTGCGGATAGCCTTTATACTCCACCCGCCGCGCCAGAAACAGCACGAGCGGGCGCATTCCCAGAGCATGCTGTTGACGGAAGCGCGTGCCGTCGCCATTGGCTGCCGTCACGGGAGCCAGCGGAATTGGGTGCAGCCGTTTGGCGTCCGCGCCCCGCTCGGCCAGGTAACTCCGTTCAAAGCAGGACAGCGTGATGGTCGCATTCGCCCGGTTGTAGAACTCCGTGTCCATCGGCAGGTCGCCCCAGGTTCCAGCATGAACGGCGGGCAGCACGGTGAATGGAATGCCCCGCCGCCGCGCTTCCGCGAGTGCCGCCTCCCCCAGCATTTCCACCCCGGTTCCCACATAATGAATGATGTCCACGCCGGGCGGAATAGCCTGCCGCAGCGCCGCGCCGTAAGCCGACAGGTACAGTTTCCTGCCCACCGGACGCAGCGTTTTTGGCCCCAGCAGCAGGCTCAAATAGCGCAGCAGGGGCTTCATCCCGAAGCGGGGCGCGACGATGCGCGTCGGCAGGAACGCCCCTTCCAGCGTTTGCGGGCGATCACTCGCGCCGTAATAAAGCAAAGGCTGCTCGCCATAAGCAAAGCGCGCCGCCATGCCGACTGTGACGCCTTCCGCCGCCAGCAATTGACCGAGTTGGCGCACGTAGGAGGACAGCCCGCCGGTCATTTCAGCGCTGCGGCTTGCCACAAAGAACACGCTCCGGGGCCACTTGGCGGCAGGAACTGTGCTCACTGCCGCTCCGCCAGAGCGCTCTGGTAGGCGGCTATCGTTTCCGACGCGCACCGCTGCCAGCTAAACTCTCCGGCCCGCACCAGTGACCTTTGCGCCAACTCCTGCCGCAAAGCAGGCTGACGGTACACGTCCCAGAGGGCCTGACAGAGCGCGTCCCCATCGGTCGGGCTGACCAAGATGCCCGCATCGCCGACCACTTCCGGCAGGGACGACACATTGGACGTAATCACTGGTGCGCCGCACTGCATGGCTTCCAGCGGCGGCAGGCCGAAGCCTTCGTACAGCGACGGGTACACAAACGCCAGTGCATCACTGTAAAGCGGCGCTAAATCGGCGTCGTCCACGAAGCCGGTCACGATAATGCGCCCGCGCAGGCCGGGCAGGGCGGCCAGGTCGGCAAATATCCCCTCATATTTCCAGCCCTTTGCGCCGGTGAGCACCAGCGACAGGTCAGGGACGTGCTGCTCTTGCACGAGTTGGGCGAAGGCACGCAGTGTGAACTCCATGTTCTTGCGCGGCTGAAGCGTCCCGACTGTCAGCAGGTACGGCCCTTCGGGGAGACCATATTTGGCGCGCACGACCTGAAGCGTCCCCGCGTCCTGGCAGGGGCGAAACTGCGCGGGGTCAGCGGCTAGATACGTTACCACAACGCGCTCCGGGTCAACCGACGCGTGATTGCACAGGTCGTCTTTGGCGGACTGGGAGATGGCGAGCACCCAGTCTTCTGGCCCAATACCCGCCAGCACGCGCTGGATAAAAATCACCTGCCACTCGTTTGTGAACTCCGGGTGCAGCAGGGGAATAAGGTCATAAAACGTTTGCAGGCGCGCGAGACGCCGATTGCTCTGCGCTTCCGGCGGAATGGCATAACAGGTGGAATGATAGACTTCCGCCCAGTTCAGCGCGGCGGCGGGAATGTCGGCATCGGTTCCCGCCAGATGGCTCGCCAGCGTGAGCGCCTTGCGTTGCGCGCGCAATAGCGGGGCGCGCAGGGGCGGCGCGCTGTCAATCACCCCATTCAGCCGCCGGGCGCTTTGCGCGAGGCCGGAGCCGACCGGCGGCAGGTAAAACGGACGGCGGCGCAGGCGCGAAGTCGTTTGGAGGTAGCGACGCGCTTCCCGCGCGTATTCCACCGCGCAAAATGCCAACTCACAGCCTGCTTCGTCCAGCGCGGCGGCAGTCGCCTCCACCACCCGGAAAATCCCGGTTCGCGTGTACTGGTGAACCTGCCCCAGCCCCAGATTGCCTGCCTCATACAAAACGCGCATTGTTTCACTCATAACCAGGAATAGGGGCAGCGCCCGAAGCGGCGGCGGCCAAAATCCAGCAGGCCCAGCAGGGACGCAATCGCCATTTTGCGGTCATGCGCCTCCTGCGGGTCGCGCAGAAGGCGGCGGGAGTTATCCCACACTAATCGCGTCCGGCGGCGCATCAACTGCTGCCCGTGCGTTCCACCCACGTTTTTGAGGACAAACAGCAGATAATTGCGCGCCGAATAGTAATGCTGCAATTGGCTGCCGTCTCGCCCCGACGTTCCCCACACTTTGTGGTACAGCACGGCATCGGGGCTTATCACGCACGCGCCGCCTTTTTGACGCGCCCGCAGGCACCAGTCTAAATCCTCAAAGTAGCAGAAGAACCGCGCGTCAAACAGCCCCACGTCGCGCAGGCGGGCGGCGGTAATCAGCATCGCGCAGCCGGTTGTCCAGGGCGTTTCGTATGGCTCCGTTTGGCCGCGCACATCGGCGACGGCATGAGAGACCGCACCCGTGTCCTGGTTCCAGCCGCCGCCGGTGAACCAGGGCTTTTCGCGGTCATGGTAATAATACATCGCAGGCGACACTACCGCCGCGTCCGGGCGGCTTTGGGCGCACCGGAGCAGGCGAACCAAACACTCCGGTTCCAAAGCCGTGTCGTTGTTGACCAGAAACACGAAGTCAAAGTTCGCTTTGAGGGCGCGCGCCATGCCGACATTGTTGCCCCCGGCAAAGCCCAGATTGCGGCCCGTTTCCATGATTTCCACGTCTGGGTGCGCGTCCTGAATGCGCCGCACGGAGCCGAGGCGCGAGCCGTTGTTAATGACTAAGGGCGCGCAGTCTGCTCCCGTCTGCGCTTTGAGCGAATGCAGGCACTCAATGGTGTCGGCGTCGCCATTGTAATTGACCAGAATGGCCTGCACGCGGGCCATTAAACGCCCTCCCCGGCGGCCACGCCGCGCGCGGCCACTTCGCGCAGCAGGGCCAGCAGACGCGGAGCCTGCACGGACGCCAGAAAGTGTTCCTGCACGCGCGCGCGCGCCGCCGCCCCTATCTGCGCCCGCCGCGCCGGGTTGTCGGCCAGTTCCGCAAAAGCCGCCGCCATTTGCGCGGGCGTAAACTCAGGAACCACAATTCCCGCGCCGCCGACTTCTTCGGGAGCGCCGCCCCCGCCTGCAAAACACGCCACTGGCTTTTGCAGCATCATGGCTTCCAGCACGACCAGCGGGCAGGCGTCCTCCCACGAAGTCATGGCGAATGCATCGCACGCCGCCAGACAGGGGTACGGGTCAGGCGTCGCGGGCACAAACTCCACCACGTCCGCAAGCCCCAGCAGGCGCGCTTCCTCCCGAAACTGACGGCAAAACGGCGTATCCGCCATGCCGACCCAGACAAAACGCACGGCGTCGCGTCCCAGACGGGAAGCGAGTTCCGCCGCTGTTTGCAGCCACAAGGTCGTTCCCTTGCACCACGAGGGAAAGCCCGCGCCCGCTACCACAAAGCGTCCGTCGGGCGGGCGCGGGGCAAACGTCGCCGCCCGCGCAAAAGCGTCATCGGGCACAAACGCGGGAACCCGATGAATGCGCTCCGGCACAACCCCGTGCGCGCACAAGTCCCGCCGCGCCGCCTCCGACACCGCGACAAAGGCGCGCGGCCAGTCGCGCAGCAGAGTTTCGTGTCCGGCGGCAAACGCTTCCAGCGGCGTTCCCATCTCGTGCGCGTGCAGCAGCGCGGGCGCAGGCGGCAAAGGCAGCGCGCGGGCTAGCGGCAGGGCCGCCGCCGAGTGAACATAAACCACGTCCGGCTTCCAGCGTCGCATTGCCTGCACAAACGCCTTGCGCCGCGCGCGCCGCCCCAGACGCTGCACTGGCGAGCCGCCCTCCCAGTCCGACGCCACTGCCAGTAAGCCCAGCGCCCGGCAGCGCGCTTCCAGCGGCCCGCCGCGCAGAGCCAGTGTCACAACGGAGACGGCGTTTTCCATCGCGTCCAGAGCGTCCAATGCGAGTTTAGGCGCTCCGGTGCGGGACAATTCGTGCAGCAAAAGCAGCACCCGGAGCGGACGCGGCTTCTGGCTCATACGCCTCCTCCTCCGGCAAGCCGCTTCCAGATGCGCCCGCCCAGGCGGAGCGCTCGTCGCGGCAAAGTAGGCTGGCCGGGCTGAAGCCTCTGCAATGCCCATCGGGTTACCCGGTCATTCGGGGCGGCCACCGCTTGGCCCACAACCCACAGCGAGCGGGAGCGCAAGCGGGAAATCCAGCCGCTTTGCGGCGAGGGGGGCTGCGTGCGCGCCAGAGAGCGGGCCGCCCGCGCAAGCGCCGCAATCGCGCACGGATGCCGCCGCTCCCAGAGGGCGCGCAATTCCTCGGCGGGAAGGCCGAACAGGGCAGGAGCGTGTTCCAGAAAAACGCCCCGAACGGCTTCGTGCAGGCGGTCTTCGGCAATCGCCTGCTGTGTGGTGCTGCGCGGGTGAACCCGATACTGCACGAGCGGCACATTCAGGTTCGCCATTTTGTGCCCCTGCGCGGCCATTCGCAGCCACAGTTCGTAGTCCTCAATGTTGACCGGCCCCACCGCGCGATAATTGCCTGCTGCCAGCACCGCTGCCCGCCGGAACAGGACAGTTGGTTGGGCAATCGGGTTGCCAAACGGCAGCAGCAGCCATTGCACCATGTCCTCGTGCATCAGGGGAAGGTGGCCGTGCTGCCCGTGCAGGCTGCCCTCAGTGTCCAAGCGCACGGTCTGCGCGCCGACCAGCGCCACGTCCGGGTGCGCGCGCAAAAAGGCGATCTGTTGCGCCAATCGTTCCGGGAAACTGACATCATCGGCATCACAGCAGGCGCACAACTCCGTTTGCGCTTCCTGCACCATCGCGGCGCGGCACAGGCCCAGTCCCATGGGCCGATCCGTTACCACGCGCCCCGGCAGCCGCGACGGTATCCATTCGTGCAGAACAGAAGGCGTTCCGTCATCGGAACCGTTGTCCCACGCCAGCACTTCCCAATTCGTGTCGGTCTGCCCCGCAAGGGACGCCAGTGTTTCCGGCAGATACGGCATTCCGTTTTTGACCGGCAGCAGCCATGTCACCCGCTCGCGGGCAAATTGCTCCGTCACGAGACTTCTTCCTGCGCGCCCGGCGGGGCAGCACCCGCCAGAATGGTTTCAACGGGCAGACAAGGCAGGCCCATGCGCGTGAAGATTTCCGAAAAGCGATGCACATAGGTGTGCTCGCGGCGCGTGCGCGCCAGGCCCGCTTCGGCAATCGCCACCCGCTTCTCTTCATGCGCCAGAAAGTAGCGCGCCTGCGCGACCATCTCATCGGGAGACGCAAAGCAGGCGATTTCCTGCCCCGGCGCGTAGTAGTCTTCCAGATTGTCAGCCATGCCAGTCAGCAGAAAGCCGCCGCAGCCAGGGACTTCAAAGTTGCGCCCTTTGATTTGCTCCACCAGCGGCGCGGCAGGCGGCTTTTGCAGCGCGGGAGAAGGCAGCGCGGGAGAAGGCGGCACGGCGGGACGCACAGCCGACAGGACGCGCCGCCCGATTTGCATCACGGGAACGGGTAGCGCAGACGCTAGAGCGCGCGCTCTGGCTTTCGCAACAGGGGCGGTTCCATTGGGTGTTAGCGAGTCGGGGCCGTCGCCCGTGGCGGGAAGCCTCTGCGAATTGGTCAGGTTCAGGTTGATGCGGCTCTGGTTGAACACCCGGATCATCTCATCCTGCCCGATGCGGCCCGTCTCCCAGCCGCGCCCCCACGCCTGCACGGACAGGCCCGCCGCGCGCAGACGCGCGACCATCGCCAGCCGGTCGCCGTGCGGCTGCCCGACAAATGTGATGTCGTAACGGAGCGGCAAGCCTAATGGCCGATAGGAAAACGGGTTGCAGGCCCACTGCGTTTTAATCACATTGGCGTACCCGATGGCGGCGTATTTGGGCAGCGCGCTCCCTGCCGTCGTGGACACCCAGTGGAAGCAGCGCGCCCAGTGCTGAGAAAAGTTCTCAAAGCGCCAGTGGTCATCGCAGAACCAGTTGAACGTGACGGTTCCCGTCTCCTCGGAGATGCGCCGCATGGTGTCCCGCTCAATTTGTTCTTCTAACAGACAGGCAAACAGCAGGTCGGGCTGTTCCGCCTGCGCCACTTCCCATAAACGCTGGTTCATGCCGTCGCGCCCATAGGTTTGCAGCAGGGCCATGTAATCAAAGTGCAGAATGTCCACGCCCATGTGCCGCAGGCAGTCCCAGAAGTTGGCGTGCTCAAAACTGGCGCCCTGTTCCGGCTTGCCGTAGTCATAGCGGGGGGCGAGATACAGAATACGCATAGAAATTACCCGCAGCGGGTTACTCGGCGGCGACGTGCGCCGGGTGGGGCGCGGGGACATGGCTCATAAACCGCCGCTCAAACAGCAGATGGAACCCGTAGGCCAGCCCCACGCACAGCGGCGTTCCCGCTCCCAGCAGCAGGGCCAGATTGCCGCGCGGCGACAGATGCAGCGGGCGCAAGGCCAAATGTAGGGCGGACAGTACGGGAAAATGCACCAGATATAAACTATACGAGAACGCCCCCAGCGTGACGCACGCTGGCGACTCCAGCAGGCGCAAAACGAGCGGGCGCGCTTCTTCGCCATCGGAGAGCGCATGGCGCGCGCACCACAGCAGCAAACACGCGGTTGTTGCGCCGACCAGCGTGTCCATCACCCACAGGTTACTGAGCCACCACATGGAACGGGCTGAAAGGAACACGGTCACAACGCCTAGCAGCGCGGCGCACACGCCCCAGGGCATTCGCTCCGACCAGAACGCCCCGACTCGGCCCGGCGCGTGCGCTGCTGTCGCCGCCGCCATGCCGAGCGCAAACAGCCCCAGATACCAGGGAAAAGTCCAGTCCAGATTGTGCCGGGCGGGAAGCAGAACGTGCGGCGCGAAGCCCAGCGCGAAGGCAAGCGCAACGGTGACGGGCAGCCCCCAGCGCCGCCACACGGGCAGCAACACAAACGGCAGAAAAAAGTAAATCTGCCATTCCGCCCCGACGCTCCACAGAGGCGGGTCAATCGCGCTCGCCCAATCCTGCGACAGATTGTGCAGCAACAGCAAATGTGAAAGCAGGGGGCCGGGCGCAAACGCAGGCAGCGCGATGTCCCACCGGACGCCATGCTTTTGCTGCAAGCCGGGCACGAGCGCAATCAGCAGGAGGGACAATGCCAGCGCAGCGTAATACGGCGGCAGAATGCGCCGCGCGCGCCGCCGCAGGTAATCGCCCGCGCCGCCTTTCAAGCGTCCGCTCGCGTCGCGGGCGACGGGAAGCATCAAACAGTAGCCGGACAGCACGATAAACACGCCCACCGCGAAATGCCCGTACAGGAGCCAGTGCGTCAAACTCTGCGCGCGCGGCGACAGTCCGCCGCCATCCCAGTGGGGCGCGACCTCAAAATACGCATGGTGAACCACCACGTACAGCGCCGCCAGCCCGCGCAGGCCGTCCAGAAAGTCCAGGCGGAGGCGGCGCTTGCGGTCAGCGGCAGCGGGGGGCAGGGTGACAGCAGACATGGCGTTACGCGCGCGGCGTCTCCAAAGGCGGCTTTTCCAGCCAGAAGCAGCCGCACCCATAGTTCTGGGCATTCGCCCATTCCGGCGGCGGGCTGTCTATTAAGCCTTCTTTGAGCACATGGTCTCCCGTCATAGCGAACTGACGCAGGCGCAGGGTAGGGAACGCGCCGACGACCTGCTCATACGAGTAAATTCGGTGCGCGTTGTACTGTATGCGCGTCCTGCCGACCGGCACGACAAAAAGCAGCGCGCCGCCGGGAGCCAGCACGCGGGCCAATTCCGCCATCGCCTTCAAGTCGCCGTCCGGGTCAACCGGGTCGCCGTAACGTCCCAGCCCGATGTGTTCTACAACGTGCATACAGGAGAGCGAAGCGACGCTGCCGTCGGCAAAGGGCAGCGCCATCAGGTCGGCGTGCTCGGAAGTCAGATTGTCCAGGCGCAGCGGGGCGGGGCGATAGTCATAAAACTTGACCGGCACAAAAGCCGATACCAGCGTCGCAAAGTAAAGCAGCGACGAAATGTCTACGTGAACGGCAGGCCGGGTTTCGGCGACCATGCGGGCGGCCCATGCGGTGTGATACACATATTCCGGGCTGAACTCGGTGGTCTCGGTGTCCTCGCCCAGACACACCCAGCGGTCGTTCCAGTCCATCGCGAACCGGGCCGTGCCCGCCGATGCGCTCAGGCGGGCAAACTGCGCGAACGCCGCCCGAAACGCCCGCGCCGCGCCCCGCGACGGGAAACGGCGGCGGGCCGCAAGGACAGGATGCAGACGCGGCGCGCGCCGCGCGAAGCCGGGAAAAAGGGTCATAGCCGAGAAACTCGCTTCATTGCCCGCTCATTTCAGGCTGTTCTTCGCACCGGCTGATGGAAACATCCATCTGGTTGAGCAGCAGGCCGCAGTCCTTCAATTTCACCAGATGCACTTCTTCTGCGAAATCGGACACCTCGGCAACGTGGAGCGCGCCCGCTTTCTCGGCATAATGGAATGTTTTGCCGCCCGCCATCAGCCCCACAATCAGGGGATAACGGCCCGGCTCCACGAAAATGGTGTTCTCCTGAAACAGCGCAACATAGTCGCCCGGCTCCAGCGCCTGCGGCGCGCTCCAGGTCGTGCGAAGAGGCAAATCCATCGGGGTCAGAATGCCCAGCCCGGCCACGAAGTCAGAAATCGGGCGCGTCAGGCGAAAATGGACGCGCGCCTGCCAGGGCTTTCCCGCCGGGATTTCGCTGGCGGGCGTCCCCTGCTGCGTCTCCACCTGCAAGCCAACCGCGCAGCCGGGGGCATCTTCCTCCGTCGGCGGCGCAATCTGGAACGATGACTGCGCGACCGCGCCGCTTTCAATATATCTATCCAGCACGTCACGGGTCGGGCCAGTCATCGCAACCCGGCCTTTTTCCATCAGAATGCCCTGCCCGCATAACTTGCGTACCGACTCCAGGTTGTGCGAGACAAACAAAATGGTGCGCCCCTGGCGTGCCACGTCCTGCATCTTGCCGAGGCATTTTTTCTGGAATTCGGCATCTCCGACGGCCAGCACTTCGTCCACAATGAGTATCTCCGGGTTGAGGTGCGCCGCCACCGCAAACGCCAGGCGCACGTACATCCCCGACGAGTAGCGCTTGACCGGCGTGTCCAGAAAGCGTCCCGTGCCGGAAAAGTCCACGATGGCGTCAAAGGCGCGTGCGATTTCCCGGCGCTTCATGCCCAGAATAGCGCCGTTGAGGAAGATGTTTTCGCGGCCTGTGAGTTCGGGGTGGAAGCCGGTGCCGACTTCCAGCAGGCTGCCGACCCTGCCAAACAGGTCAATCTGTCCGTGGGTGGGGAGGGTGATGCGGGACAGGACTTTGAGGAGTGTGGATTTGCCTGCGCCGTTTCTGCCGATGATGCCGACCACGTCGCCGCGCCGGATGTCAAACGACACGTCCCGCAAGGCCCAGAACGTCTCGGTGGTGGCGCGGCGACGGCGCAGCGCGTCAAAGAGGGCTTCGGTCAGGTTCGTCTGCCTGGCAGCGTTGTGCGCGATGGTATAAGACTTGGCGAGGCCGCGCACCGAGACGGCCAAATCGTCAGAGGGCATTCCCAAACTTCCTTTAGCAGCGGGCTTTAGTGGCGCTCGCCAGCGAGCATCTCTTCCGCAGGGCGGGCGGCGGGCGCAATTTCCCATGTGCCGTCTACAAACATGACCCCGTGCCGTACCTGAAAGCCATTGCCGTACACATCGGCTTCCAGCACCTCAAAGCGGAGGGCGCGCTCCACGCCATCCAATTTACGCATTTCTAATTGGTCAGCGTCCACGTCCAGCCAGTACGTGCCGGGCGTCAGCATCAGGCGCGGAAGATGCAGGCGCACCTGTTCGCGGCGGACGCGGGCGGCGGGCGCAGGCCAGGGGCGCATGGCGCTGTTGAACCCGACAAGCCACTGGTCGCTTTCCGAGCGGATTTTGACGCCAATCACGGCTTCCCGGTAGTCGGCCAGTCCCTCTACATCAATCACAAGGTTCAGCGGTTCGCCCATGCGGATTGCCCCGGTCGGGCGGTCGTGGGCGTCGCGCAGGCTCGCCTTTCGGAGTATCAGTGTACCCGGCAGAAAGGGATTTTGACGCGCGCTCAGGTCAGCCGTCCCCGGCTCGCCGCCATCCGCGCCGCCCGGCTGAACGACGCGCTGGTAGCGGGCGATGGCTTCTTCGGTGTCGCCGTCCCACTCAACCTGCCCGTCGCGCAGCAGCAGGCATCGGTTGCAAAGCGCCTGCACCGCTGTCATGTTGTGGGACACGAACAGCACGGTGCGCCCGCTTCCTGCGACATCGCGCATTTTGCCGAGGCATTTTTTCTGGAATTCGGCATCTCCGACGGCCAGCACTTCGTCCACAATGAGTATCTCCGGGTTGAGGTGCGCCGCCACCGCAAACGCCAGGCGCACGTACATCCCCGACGAGTAGCGCTTGACCGGCGTGTCCAGAAAGCGTCCCGTGCCGGAAAAGTCCACGATGGCGTCAAAGGCGCGTGCGATTTCCCGGCGCTTCATGCCCAGAATAGCGCCGTTGAGGAAGATGTTTTCGCGGCCTGTGAGTTCGGGGTGGAAGCCGGTGCCGACTTCCAGCAGGCTGCCGACCCTGCCAAACAGGTCAATCTGTCCGTGGGTGGGGAGGGTGATGCGGGACAGGACTTTGAGGAGTGTGGATTTGCCTGCGCCGTTTCTGCCGATGATGCCGACCACGTCGCCGCGCCGGATGTCAAACGACACGTCCCGCAAGGCCCAGAACGTCTCAGTTTGCGCGCCGAACGGGGTCTTCAGGGCTTGCAGGAGCGCATCGGCGAGCGTGGTGCGAACGCGGGCATTGTGGGCGAGGGTATACGACTTGGCAAGGCCGCGCACGGACAGGGCGGCCTCGCCGCTAGATGACATCCGCGAACTTCCTCTCCATCTTCTTGAACGCGAACGCGCCGCAGACAAAAACAGCGGCGGCGAGCGCGGCGGCATAGGCCACATAGTCCCACAGCACAGCGCCGCGCCCTAGCAGCGACCAGCGGAACGCTTGCAGCAGCCCGGCCATCGGGTTCAGGAAATACAGATGGTGGTAGCGGGCGGGCACAGTGGCAGCGGCGTCATAGGCAACCGGGCTGGCAAACAAAAGAAACTGGGTCAGCACGGGCAGCACGTAGGCAACGTCACGGTAAGAGACGGTCAGGGCGCTGGCGGCCAGCCCAATTCCCTGCGCGAGCATCAAAATCAGCAGCAGCCACACTGGCATCAACAGGAAAGAAGCGTGCAGCGCCACATGGTAA
The DNA here is from genome assembly GCA_963835235.1 of uncultured Armatimonadota bacterium. Taxonomy (GTDB): domain Bacteria; phylum Armatimonadota; class Armatimonadia; order Armatimonadales; family Capsulimonadaceae; genus CAWIET01. The sequence goes on along the minus strand of CAWIET010000005.1, from coordinate 1,098,945 downwards.
AAGGGCATCATCAGCAGCAGCATCGCCAGCGCCACCCCGAAGTCAATCAGCGTGGAGAACACCGTGGACAGCGGCAAAATCAGGCGCGGGAAGAAGACTTTGGAGACCAGATTGGCATTTTGCACCAGCGCGCCGCTTGCTTTATTGAGCGTGCCGCTGAACACGTTCCAGCCCAGCAGCCCGATATAGGCAAACAGAAACGGCGGCATCCCATCCGTCGGCAGTTTCGCCAGCTTGTTGAAGGTGAACGAGAAGATGGCCGCTCCGGTCAACGGCTGCAAAATGACCCACAGCACACCGAGCGCGGTCTGCCGGTAGCGCAGCTTCACATCGCGCGCCGCCAGCGTCAGGAGCAGGTCGCGGAACTGCCAGACTTCGCGCAAGTCCAGCGCCGCCCACCGCGACGGTGGGCGGATAGTCAGGTGCGGCTTTTGCGGCAGCGCGCCCGGCCTGTCTTCTGCCTGTGTGCTCATGCCTACAGGCCCGTCAGGAGTTTGCTGACATAATAGAGGCCGGGAACCTGGCTGATGTAGTCGCCGAGGCTCTGCTTGCGGCGGCGCGTAGGAACCACCAGAATGTCGCCGGGCTGAAGGTTAATATCGGGGGCAGACGCTTTGGCGGCGAGCAAGTCATCTAGGTTCAGGGCGATGATGACCGGCTTGCCGTGCTTGTCCATCCGCCGAATGCCTACCTGACGCTTGTCGCCATCGGATGTCGGCCCGCCCGCCATCGCCAGAGCCGTCGTGACTGGCAGCGTTTCGCCGTCGGGAATGTAATAAACATTTGGCCCATGCACTTCGCCCAGGATGGCGACTTTGGCATTGTTGAGCGGGACGCTGATGGTGTCGCCTGCTACAACTGTTGTTGCGCCTACCGGGTCGTTCATATTGTAGAGGGTAGGATGGAGGTCAAGGGTTCGGATTTTGCCCGCGTGCATGAGCTGCACATGGGTCAGGGCAGCATTCGGGGCCGCGCCGCCTGCCGCCGTAATCAGGGAAATGATGGTGGCCCCTTCCGGCGCAACCGGGAACTGGCCGGGATGGTCAACCTGCCCGACAATCTGCACCATCGCCTGCGCCGGGTCGCGCGGGGTCATCAGCAGCATATCGCCCGGCGCGACTTCTGTGTTCAGGGAAGGGTCAGCGCCCGCCATGAGCTTCACCAGGTCAATTGGAATAGTCTTCGTACCCTGCTCGGTCACCAGCGTCACCTGGGTCAGTTCCGGGGCCTGCACGGGGCCGCCGCAGGCGGCAATCAGTTCCAGCAGGCGCAGGCCAGGGCGGTAATCGTACTGGCCGGGCGAACGGACAGCCCCGGCGATGCTGATTTTGCGGACGTGGCTGTCGCGCACCATAACCGTGACCTGCGGGCTGTTGTACGTGTCGCTTAAGCCTTTGGTCAGCACCTGAATGAGCTGGGCAACGGTCAGCCCGGCGGCGTGAATGGGGCCGACAACGGGATAATTAAACGTGCCATCGGCCAGCACCTGCACTTCCGCGTGCAGGTCATCATGGCCCTGAACAGTGATTTCCAACTGGTCAGCGGGCGCGACAACATACGAAGACGCCATGACGGGAACAGCGCTGCCGTTGTCAGTCTTGCCCGTGCTGCCTTGCATGGAGGCGCTTTCTGGCAGGCGCGAGTTGCTTGTTTGGGCCTGTGCGCCGCTTCCCCAGATCAGCAGGGCGAGGCAGGCCACGCCCGCCGCCGTTTGTCTCAATGTTTGGGACAGGTTCATTGTTCCGTCTCCTCTTGCTCCGCTTCTGCGGACGGCGAGGCCGCCGAAGTTGTTTCTGCCGCCGGAGCGGTCATTGGCAGCGCCGTTTCGGGCAGCGCTTTTTTACCTTTGCCGTTGCGCGTGCCGTTGCTTTTGTCGCTGGTCAGCGCAGGGGTGCTGTAGTGATAATAGTAGCCCGCACCGTCCAGCACCTTCATCTTGTTGTAGGCGACCCCCAGAATGTTGGCGCGCGCGTGGCGCAGGAGCGCGAGGGCCTGGCGGGCCGCCGCTTTTTTGGTTTCGCCGGTTTCTATCACGATGACGACCCCGTCTGCCTGCGCGGCCAGGATTTGGGCGTCGGCGGCGGCCAGCACGGGGGGGCTGTCGACAATAACCAGGTCAGCCTGCCCGCTGAGTTCTTCCAGCAGGCTGCGGAACCGGCGCGAGTTGAGCAGTTCGCTGGGATTAGGCGGCGTGGAACCGCTGGGCAGCGCCATCAGGTCAGGCATCTCGCTGTGCTGCATGAGCACATCATCTAAATCGGCCTGTCCCAGAAGCACGTCAGTCAGGCCAGGCGTCACCGGCAATTCCAGCATCCGGTGGATTGCGGGGCGGCGCAGGTCGGCGTCCAGCAAGATGACTTTCTTGCCATCCATGACCATTGCGAACGCTAGATTGATGGCGGTGGTGGTCTTGCCCTCGCCCGGCCCCGAAGACGTGACCAGCAGCGTTTTGAGCGCCGTGTCCACTGCCGCGAACTGAATATTGGTACGCAGAATGCGGTAGCTTTCGGCAGCCGGGTCCATGCCTGGCATCTGCGGCAGGAGGCGCGCGTCGGCGGCTGTCAGGGATGGCACGCGGCCCAGTGATGGCAGGCCGAGCACGCGGTCGGCATCTTCCACCGTGTTGATTTTGTCGTCCACGAACTCTTGCAGCAGGCCGATGCAGATGCCTACGAACAGACCAATCAGGCAGGAAAACAGGATATTAAGCGCCTTTTTTGGGCGCACGGGACGCGGGTCAACGAGGGCAGGCTCAATGATGTGGGCCGTTTCGTGGCGGGCTTTCTCCTTCAGCGAGAGGCTGGCAATGGTGGCGGAAAAACTCTGGTCGGCCTGCACCGCCTGGTCGTGATCGCGCTGCAGGCGGCTCAGGGTGACATCCAGCGCGGCATAGCGGCCCAGGTCAGTGGTGGCTTTCTGAAGGTCTGCCTGGGTCTGGGCAACCTGCGTCTGCTGCGCGCTGACCTGCGCCTGCAATTCCACAATTCCAGCGCGCAGGGTGTCATGCACGGCGTTGGGGTTGCTGGTCTGGTTGTTGAGCAGGGCGGGCTGCGTCGCAAGTTGATGCTTGTATTCGGCAATCTGAGCGTCCAGCGCGCGCAGGGCGGGAGCAGGATTTTTGGCATTAGGGTTGAAGCCGCCCGCCTGCGTCATGGACTGCCGCTGCACTTCCGCCGCTGCAATCGCCGATTTCAGGGCAGCGATGTTGGGATTGGTCGCGGGCAGCGTGAGGGGCAGAACCGGCTTTTGCTGCGCGTACAGGCTGCGGTCGGCGCTCAGGCGCGCTTGCAGGACAGCCAGATCGGACTGGTCTTTCTGCAGTTCGGTGGTCAGGGCGCTCACGCGATTAATCTGGTCGCTGCGGTTCTGGATCAGGTCAGCGACATGGTTTTGCAGGCGAAACGTTTTAAGTTTATCGTCAGCGGCGGCGAGGCGCTTGCGGGCGTCCGCGCCCTGCTGCTTGGCGAACTGGTACGCGCCTTCGATCTCGCTCAGGCTCTGGTCGGCGTCCTGCGCGATGTAGTCTTTCAAGAGTTCGTTGACGGCAGCGGCGGCGATTTTGGGGTCGGACGATTCGGCCTGCACCTCAATAATATTGGTGTCTTTGTCCGCGCCGACTGCAAAAGTGGCCGCGCCGGTTTGCTGGATAGCGCGCTGCTGCAAGGGCTGCGTTTGCAGCACTTCTACCTGGGTTTGCACCGATTGCTGCGAGCCGAGCGCGAGAATGGCCGAAAGCGGGTTGTTGGGGTCAACCTGGTTGATATTCATGGAGGGGCCGTCCACCAGCAGTTTGGCCGTCGCCTGATACGTGGGCGGCGTGACAAACGTGATGGCGATGCCGAGCACGGTGATGCAGAAGAACGCCTGCAAAATCAGCAGGCGGCGGCGGCGCAGAATGAGCAGATATTCCTGCATGGAGACGCCGGAGGATGAGTTGTCAAAGTCTGTTTGCATAACTGTATGAGGGTGCGCGTTCAGGCGGCGCAGGTCAACGCCTCCACCGAGACAAAGCGATAAATAACTGCATGGGTTTATGAGCGGGGCGCGCTGTGCAGCTTCTCAGCGAGCGTCAAGGACGAAGCATCACGCAGCGTTTTATTTCGGAAATGCGTTCGCGTAGTCATTATAGCATAGGTTTTCCCTGCGTGCCGGGCAGGAGCCAGGAGTTTTTGCAAGAATCTGTTTCGTACGGGCCTGCATCCGTGTTGCTGTTTCTGCACAAACCGTGCCAAAGCCCACAGGTAAGGAGTTCCAATCCCGGTAATTTTGCCATGAAGCGCGCCTCTGCGCGCGCCGACAATGAAGCCAGCAAAGAAGCCAGCAAATAGCTCGTTGCCGGAACCGATCGCTTTGCGAGGAACTGCTTCATGTCGCCCAAAAGATTTGTGCTGTATTTCTGTGTCCTGAGCCTGTGCTGCGTCATCGCCTGCGGAAATTGGGTCGTGCCGCCGTCTGCGGAAGCCCTCCCCGAAGTCGCCGCAGGCGCGCACTTCTTTGCGGAAGCCCGCGCCGCCTGCGCTTTGCGCGCAGCCCAGATGCGCCTTTATCCGGTCAGCCGTGTTCGCATGGATGGCACGGTGGCAAACTTGCCGCGCGTGGCGCAGAGTTCCCGCAAGCCGGACAGCCTGCTGCCGCCGGACTGAGAGCCTGCCCCGGAGTCTGCGTTTTGAACACTGCGTTTTGACGCGCAGTGGGGTATAATCCTGCCTTGACCGCACAAGACAAGGATTAATCCCCATGCCCCCCGACGGCTGGTTCCGCCGAAAATCCAAGTTTGCTTCTGCCCCCGCTGCCGAAAGCGCCGCCCAGGTTCCCGATGGGGTCGCCACCAAATGCGCCCGCTGCGGGCAGATTTTGTTCACCCGCGACTTTGAGAAGAACCTGAAAGTCTGCCCCCACTGCGGCTTTCACCACCGGCTTTCTGCTGCCGAGCGCATTGCGTATACGGCGGACGAAGGCTCGTGGGTTCCGCTGGCCTGCGGGCTGCATTCCCTTGACCCGCTTCAATTTCCCGATTACCCGGCCAAACTCGCCAAAAGCGAGCAGGCGACCGGCCTGCGCGACGGCATGGAAATCGGCTTGGCGGCGGTGGGCGGCGTCGCGCTGGTGCTGGGCGTGGCTGACTTCACGTTCATGGGCGGGTCTATGGGTTCAGTGGCGGGCGAAAAAGTGGTGCGCGCGCTGGAAGAAGGCAGGGCGAGGCGTCTGCCGGTGGTGCTGTTTACGGCGTCTGGCGGGGCGCGAATGCAGGAAGGACTGCTGTCTTTGATGCAGATGGCGAAAACCGCCGCCGCCTGCGCCCGGCTTGCCGAAGCCAAACTCCCCTACATTGTGGTGATGAGCGACCCAACAATGGCGGGCGTGCTGGCATCATATGCATCGCTGGGCGACATCATTCTGGCGGAGCCGGAAGCGACTATCGGCTTTGCAGGCGCGCGGGTGGTGGCGCAGGCCGCGCATGGGCAAAAACTGCCGCAGGGCTACCAGACTTCCGAGTGGCAGTTGGAGCACGGCCAGATTGACCAGGTAGTTGCCCGCCGCGACCTGCCCGCAACGCTCGCGTCCCTGCTGGGAATGCTCCTCGCGCAGCCAGGTCTTTCCATGCCGCACCCGGCCCCGTCCACACTCAACGGTCACAACGGGCAAAGCGTCTCCCTTTCTGCCGTTGACGAAGCGGAGGCGGCGCGTGGCTAAATTGACCGTGCTGGACTTTGAGAAGTCCATTGCTGAGTTGGACGATAACCTGTCCAAACTGCATCAGGTGGTGGCCGACCGCGCCAACCCGCAGAACACGCCTGACCTCGCGGAGCAGATTGCCGAGTTGGAGCAGCACCGCCGCACATTGCTGGAAGCCCTGTTCGGGCATTTGACTCCCTGGGATCAGGTGCTTCTGGCGCGTCACCCCAAGCGCCCGTATATGCTGGACTACGCCGCCGCGCTGTTTGACCCCTGGCAGGAGCTGCACGGCGACCGTCTGGGCTATGACGATGGCGCGATGGTGTGCGGCCTCGCGCAATTTGGCGGTCAGCCAGTCGCTGTTGTCGGCCAGCAGAAAGGGCGCGACCTCAAGCAGCGTCAGCACCGCAACTTCGGCTCCGCCCGCCCGGAAGGGTATCGCAAGGCGGGACGTTTGTTTCGCATGGCGGCTCGTTTCGGCCTGCCGGTCGTGACGCTGATTGACACTGCCGCCGCCGCCGCCGATGTGGCCGCCGACGAGCGTGGCATTTCGGAGGCGATTGCCCGTTCCATGTTTGACATGGCCCTGCTGCCCGTGCCGATTGTGTCCGTGATTATCGGGGAAGGCGGCAGCGGCGGCGCGCTCGGCATCGCCGTTGCCGACCGCGTGCTAATGCTCGAACATTCTGTCTACTCGGTCATTCCCCCCGAAGGCTGCGCCGCCATTCTCTGGCGCGACCCGGAAAAAAAGGCGGAAGCGGCCCGCGCGCTCAATCTCACCGCGACCGGCGCGCAGGAATTAGGCCTTGTGGATGAAGTGGTGCCGGAGCCTTTGGGCGGCGCGCACCGCGACTGGGAGGGAGCCGCCGCGTCCCTGCGGGAAGCCCTCCGAACACACCTGAGCGCGCTTGTTGGCACGCCGCCCGATGCGCTTGTTGCAGCCCGCTACGACAAGTTCCGCAGCATGGGGCAGTGGGCGCAAAGCCCGGATGTGCCTGTTGCGTAGTACACGAGATTGAAACCCGCCTGTGCCGGAGCAAGCGAGGGGTTGAAACCCTCTCGCTTGTGCGCCTTCTGCTGAACGTCCAGGGGCCGTTTGGCGTCTCTGGATGCCCCTCCGCGAGAGCATTTCAATGCCTTGCTTCTTTCCCGCGCAGACACGTTTTATACCCACCAGCATGAGATGAAGAGATGGCCCTGAAATACCAAAAGCCGCGCGGCACGCATGACCTGTTCCCCGGCGCAAAGAACTGGGAGGACGACAGCGACCGCTGGAACCAGGTGGAAGGCGAGTTCCGCGCGCTGTGCCGCGCGTGGGGCTACGGCGAAATCCGCACGCCCATGTTTGAGGCCACCGATTTATTTACGCGCGCGGTGGGCGAGGGCACGGATATTGTCTCCAAAGAGATGTATACGTTTGAGGACAAAGGCGGACGCTCGCTCACTCTGCGCCCGGAAAGCACCGCGCCCGTGCTGCGCGCCTATCTGGAAAACGGGATGCACGCGCAGGGCGGCGTCACCAAGCTGTATTATGTGGCCGCGCACTTCCGCTATGAGCGCGAGCAGAAGGGGCGTTATCGCCAGCACGAACAATTGGGCGTGGAAGCGGTCGGCGCAGATGACCCGGCCTTAGATGCCGAAGTGATTCAACTCGCCCTGTCATTCTTCCGGCGCGTGGGCATTGCCAATCTCACATTGAAGTTGAACTCTGTTGGCTCTCCCCAAAGCCGTGCTCGCTTTCTGGACGCCCTGCGCGCGTTTGTCCTTCCCCATTTAAGCGAGTTCAGCGATGAGGGCCGCGCCCGCTTTGACAAGAACCCCTTGCGCCTGCTGGACACCAAGAACCCGCGCGAACTGGAGATACTTGCCGACGCGCCCCAGCTCACGGCTTATTTATCGGAGGACGAAGCGGCGCACTTTGCCGCCCTGCGCGATTATCTAGACGCGGCAGGCGTTGTTTACCAACTTGACCCGTCGCTCGTGCGCGGGTTTGATTATTACACCAAGACGGCGTTTGAAATCCAGTCCCCAGACTTAGGGGCGCAGAACGCGCTGGGCGGCGGCGGGCGCTACAACGCGCTGGTGGAAGAAATGGGCGGCCCGCCGACGCCGGGCATTGGCTTCGGTCTCGGCGTGGAGCGCATTTTGATTGCCCTGCAAGCCCTCGGCGCGGAAATGCCCGTGCCGCACGGCCCCAGGGCGTTTGTGGTGACGCAGGGCGACGCAGCGCGCGCGGTGGGCGTCGCCCTGCTGGCCCGCCTGCGTGCGGCGAACGTGGCGGCGGAAATTGAATATGGCGCGCGTTCTCTGGGCAAGCAGATGAAGTCCGCCGATCGCGCCCGCGCCCGCTACGCCCTGATTATCGGGGACGACGAAGTGGCGGCAGGTATGGTGCAGTTCAAAAACCTCGCGGAAGGCTGGCAACACACGGTTCCCCTCGCCGAAGCGGTGGAATGGCTCGCCGAGCGTCCGGTGGGCGGCTAGAGTTCGTAATTCTTTGAGGTGATTTATAGATGCGTGTTTTTGTCACCGGCGCGTCGGGCTTTATCGGCTCCGCTGTCGTGCAGGAGTTAATGGGAGCGGGCCATCAGGTGCTTGGCCTCACTCGTTCCGACAGCGGCGCGGCCTCGCTTGCCGCCGCCGGAGCCGAAGCGCATCGGGGCACTTTGGAAGATTTGGACAGCCTGCAGCGCGGCGCGGCAGGCGCAGACGGGGTTATCCATCTGGCCTTCAACCACGACTTTTCCCGCTTTGCCGAAAACGCCGAATTAGACCGGCAAGCCATTGAAGCCTTCGGCGCGGCCCTGGCCGGTTCGGATCGCCCGTTCATTGTCAGCAGCGGTTTAGTTCTCGGCGGCGGGGTCGGCCTCGTGACGGAAGACATGAACGCTCCGGCCAACTCGCCCACCCCCCGCGTTTCCGAACAAGCGGCACTGGCGACCCTCCCGCAGGGCGTCCGCACGATGGTGATGCGCCTTTCGCAGATTCACGACCCGCTCAAGCAGGGTTTGGTGCCGTATTTCATTGCGCTGGCGCGTGAAAAAGGCGTGTCGGCCTATGTGGGCGATGGCCTGAACCGCTTTGCGGCGGCGCACGTGCTGGATACGGCCCGGCTTTACCGTCTTGCGCTGGAGCAGGGCGCGGCGGGGGAACGGTTTCACGCGGTTGCGGAAGAAGGCGTGCCAATGCGCGAGATTGCCGAAGTAATTGGCCGAGGCTTGAAGATACCCACTGTTTCTTTGTCTTCGCAGGAAGCCTCCGCCCATTTCGGCTGGCTTGGCCTGTTTGCTGGCATCAACATCACGGCGTCAAGCGCCTGGACTTAAGAGCGGCTTGGCTGGCACCCAACCGGGCCGGGCTTGATTGCCGACCTTGAGCAGGCCGGTTACGCAGCGTGACGAGAGCCGCGAGAAGAAAGCCGCTTTCATAGAAATCCAGTGGGACATGGAAAGTTCCGGCATGGTGGAAGCATGACACCGCCTCTGTTGCCCCTGCCGGGTACACTGCTGCTGTCATGCAAAAAGGGCGCGGAAGATGACGGGGACGCAGGGTGTCGGGCGGGTTTCGGCGCTCGCGGTGGCTGTGCGCTGGCTTCACGCAGTGGCGCTGTCGCTGTGGCTGGGCGGGTTAGTCGCGATTGGCGCAGTGGTCGCCCCCGCTGCGTTTTCCGTGCTGGGTTCTTCCAATCCACAACTCGCAGGCCGCATTGTGGGCGACAGCCTGCGCGTGTTTAATGGCGTCTGCTACGTCTGCGGCGGCCTTCTGTTGTTATCCCAATTGCTCCTGTGGACGCGAAGCCCGCGCCGCCCCGCCGCACTGTGCCTGCTGACAACTCTTTTTTTGCTGGGGACGGCGGTTTATCAAGGGCAAGTCCTGTTTCCGCACATGGACGCTTTGCAGGCGTCGGGGCAGCGGGCGGCGTTTGACATTCTGCACCGGCGTTATGAGGCCGTTTCGGTTGATGTTCAACTGCCCCTGCTGCTGCTTTTAACCCTGCTGGCGGCTGTCCGTGATGCGCCATCTCGCCCTCTGCCGGTTTCCTCTTGACGCCTGCCGGGTAAACTGGGTGGCACAAGGAGTTTTCCCATGTCCCCATTCTTCACGGCGTGGCTCGCTGCGCTGCTGTCTGCCGTTTCCCTTGCGCCTGCGCTTGCCGCCGCGCCGCCCCCTGCTGTTCCTGCCGCGCCGCCCGTTGCCGCCGTGCGCCCGCACACCGACACATACTTCGGCACGCCCATTGTGGATAACTATCAATGGCTAGAGAACTTGAACAGCCCCGAAGTGCAAGCCTGGTTTCGCGGGCAGGCGGACTACACGCAGGCGGCGCTGGCCCGCATACCCGGACGCGCCGCGCTGCTGGCCGACATCAAGCGTCTGGACAACACGGGCGAGCGCGTCTACAATGTGCAAACAGCCAACGGGCGCGCGTTTTACCTGAAGTCCACGCCCCGCGACAACAATGCGCGCCTGTATGTGCGCGCGGGCTTTCGCGGCCCGGAGCGGCTCTTGCTCAACCCCGACACGCTGGCCGCCAAGCCCGGCACGCACTATGCGGTTGATTATTTCGCGCCCGCGCTGGATGGCGCGCACGTCGCGGTGGGCGTCTCTCCCGGAGGCTCCGAAAACAGCGTGCTTCGCGTCCTTGACGTGAGGAGCGGCAAGATGTTGTCTGATGTGATTGACCGCGCCGAAGAAGGCAGCCCATCGTGGCTGCCCGACAATCGCTCGTTCTTTTACAATCGCCTCAAGAAGTTAGCCCCCGGCGAAAGCGACGTGGACAAGTATAAAGACGGCAAAGCGTGCCTGCACGTTCTGGGGCGCAGCGCGGACAACGACACCGTGATTGTCGCGCGCGGCCTCTCGCCCCGCGTGGCGCTGGAGGATACCGACTTCCCGTTTGTAACGTTTGCCCCCAACGCGCCCGGCTGGGCGTTTGCCGTTAACGACCGGGGCGTGCAGAATGAGATTGCCCTGTATGCCGCGCCCCTGTCGGCGGCAAAGAGGGGCGGCGCTTCTGTGCCCTGGCGCGAAGTCGCCGCCTTCACGGACGCCGTGACCGGGTATGACGCGCACGGCGACACGCTGTATCTGTTGTCCCACAAAGGCGCGTCGCGCTTTCAGGTGTGGCAGGAAAGCCTCGCGCGGCCCGGTTTCACGACCGCGCGCGTGGTGGTTCCGGCAGGCCGTGCCGTCATTCGGGGAATTGTGGCCGCCCCCGATGCGCTGTACCTGCACGACATGGACGGCGGCATCGGGCAGCTGCGACGCCTGCCGTATGCGGGCGGCCCGGCGCAGTCCATTCCCATGCCCGTTGCCAATGCTTTAGACGCGACGCTCGTGACTGACCCCCAACGCCCCGGCACGCTGTTCGTGACTGAAAGCGGCACGGCGTCGCCGCGCTGGTATGCGTATAATCCGCAGACGCGCAAAGTCGCCGACACCCATCTTCTGCCGCCCGTGCCCGTTGACTTTTCGCCCTACACGGAGACGACCGGGCAGGCCAAAAGCGCGGATGGCACGCTGGTTCCCGTTTCCATCATCTCTCCCAAAGGCATGACGAGGGACGGCACGCACCCGGCCTTGCTGGAAGGCTACGGCTCCTACGGCATCGTGGACGATTTAGCCTTCCAGCGCACGCTTCCGGCGTGGCTGTCGCGGGGCGGCGTGTACGCCGTCGCCCATGTGCGCGGCGGCGGCGAATACGGCGAAGATTGGTACCGGGCGGGCCAGAAGGCTGCCAAGCGCCACACCTGGGAAGACTTTGAGGCGTGCGCCCAGTATCTCATAGACAAGGGTTATACATCGTCGGCGCATCTGGCGGGGACGGGAACCAGCGCGGGCGGCATCACCATTGGGCGGGCCATCACGGATAAGCCGTCGCTGTTTGGGGCCGCGCTCATCCGGGTGGGCGCAACCAACGCCCTGCGCGATGAGCTGCAGCCCAACGGCCCCGACAACATCCCGGAGTTTGGGACTGTCACTACGCCCGGCGGCTTCCGCGACCTGCGGGAGATGGACGCCTACCAGCACGTTCAGGACGGGACGCCGTATCCCGCCGTGATGGTGGTAACGGGCATCAACGACCCGCGCGTGTCGTCGTGGGAGCCTGCCAAGATGGCGGCGCGCTTGCAGGCGGCAACATCGTCCGGCAAGCCGGTTTTGCTGCGCGTGGACTACGACGCCGGGCACGGTTTCGGCTCCACCAAAGCCCAGACTGAGGCCGACCTCGCCGACGAATGGTCATTCCTGCTGTGGCAGTTGGGCCAGTCCGGGTTTCAGCCCGCGCCGTGAATGAGGAAGGCCCCCTTGCCCCCCCGGTTTGGGGAAAGACGCTCCCCGGCGCAGGAAACGGCTTTCCAGACAGGCTGCGTCAGTGAAGGCCGGTGCGTCAGGAGAGGGGAAAGCAGTCGTTCAGGAATGGGAGCAGGCGTATCATGGCGGGGCTTCGCAGGGATAAATCTGCCCGCGCAGAGTCTTGCGGGGATACGACCACTGCCAGAAACGGTGACAGGGCGGGACGCCGTGCGGTTATGATAACACAGGAAGTTGAAGAAAGCGCGCAGGCGAGAGGGTCAAAAGAGCAATGCAGACAACGCGCCCGTTTTATGCCCGCGCGTGACGGGGCTTATGGGAGCCTGTGAAAATGCTTCAAGAAGGCTTCTTGGGCCTTTACAGGGGCTTCTTGTTGCTTTACAGGTGCTTCAAGGTGCTTTACGGGTGCTTCAAGGTGCTTTATAGGTGCTTTACGGGTGCTTTGTCGGGACTTGCCGAAAGGGAAAAGCGGCGCAAGGCGAGAGGGTTCCTTGCGCCGCCTAAGACCCCCGTTAAGCGGTCTGCGGGTCGCTGTCTAAAAGAGAGGCGATGTAGTAGATTTGGCCCTCATGGTAGCTCATGTTCCACATGGGCACGGCAGCCAGGCGCGCGGTGGTCATGGCTCCCCAGGGCAGGGCAATCTCCTGCGTGAGCGCGTCATCGGGCAGGGCGCGGGCGGCGGCGCTGGCTTTTTCCGCGCTGTCCATGAAGCGCTGGAGCAAGAGGCTTTCGTCCTGCGCGGCGAGCGCGGCTTTGTTTGCCTCAAAGCCTGCCACGTCAAACGACGCGGGCAGGGCCATTTGCGCGAGCGTTTCGGCCAGCCCCTCGTTGATGAGGACGCATTCGGCTACCATGTCCAGCGCGGTGCGGGCTTTGGCGGCGGGCTTCCACCCGCGACGGTCGGCGGGCAGGCTTTGCAGGGCTTTTTGCAGGTCGGCGGCGGCTTTGGGGATGGCCCCGGCGAGAAACTCTTGCATGGTCGTGGGCATGGTCATTCTCCTGTGGTGTGTGATAGCGGTTCCATAACAGCGTAGGGGGCGAGCAGTTCCCGCACCCAGTCCGACCAGGGAAGCGGGCGGCCTGATTGACCGTCCACGCGGACTAAGATCGCGCGGCCTTCGGCGGCGAGCGCGCCGCTGGCATCCCGCACGGCATGGGCGAATGTGAGGCTGGAACGGCCCATGCGGGCGACGGCGACGCTGACGGTCACATCCTGCGCGGCCCACACAGGGGCTTTGTAGTCCACTTCGTTGCGGGCGACGAAATATGGCCAGTCAAAATGTTCGGCGTCCAGCGTGACCTTCAGGTGCGCCCATAAATCAAAGCGGGCGCGCTCAAACAGCACCAGGAAGGCGGCGTTGTGCAGCATTCCCAGCGCATCCAGCATATCAAAATGCACGCGCTGCACGCTCAGGAATGGCGTCGGGGCGTTGGGCATCAGAAGGGGTATCCTTCGCAGTCTAGCGCGGCCTGCGCGAGCGCGTGCCGCTCCGCTGGATTGGAGCGGTCACGGGGCACGGGCCAGCCTGCGGCGTGAACATCAGTGACACTGCGTGCGGCGCGCCACGAGGTTTCTTGTTCGTCGGCTATGAGCACGGCGACGGCGGCGCGGGCCAGTTCCCCGTTGGGGAGTTTGTGCGGCCCGTAGCGGCTGTGGTCAATTTCTTCCGCGCGCAGGTGAGCGGACTCGGCGGCGTACAGTCCCGCCATCATGTCTGCGATAGCCGCCTGTGCCTCCTGGGAGGGCTGACGCGGGTCTTGAAAGTAATAATGCAGACGTTCCAGCACGCGCGTCAGCATCAGGCGCAGCGCCTTTGCGCCCGCCTGCGCCTGGCTGTGGGATAGAACAATGCGGCCTGCCGCGAGACGGCGCTGAAGTTGGTCAAAGGCGGCAAGGCGGCACACGTCGTTGGCTCCCTCAAAGATGCGGAACACGCGGGCGTCGCGCCACAGCCGGGCAACGGGGTAGCTTTCCGTGAAGCCGTAGCCGCCGTGCAGTTGGAGGGATTGGTCAGCGCAGAAGGCAAGCGTTTCCGTGCCCCAGAACTTGAGGAGGGCGCACTCCAAGGCATATTCCTCACTGACGACGGCGGGCGGCGCGTCTGCTCTGTCCCAGTCGCCCGCCAGACGGTAAATGGAACTTTCCAGCCCAAAGATGCGCGCGGTCATGGTTCCCAAAGCCGCCTGCACCAGCCCAAATGCGCCAAGTGTCTGCCCGAACTGACGGCGCGCTGCCGCATGGCGGGCTGCTTCGCGCAGGGCGGTTTTCGCCATGCCGAGCGCCACTGCCGCAATTTGCAGGCGACCGGGGTTGAGCGCGCTGAGAGCGGCTTTGTGCCCCTGCCCCGGCGTGCCCAGAACACCGGACGCGGGCACGCGCACGTCGTCCAGCGCGATGCGGCGGGTGGACGAAGCCCGCAGGCCCAGTTTGTCTTCTTCGGGGCCAAGCGCAACGCCGGGCGCGTCGGCAGGCACAAGGAACGCAGTGAGGCCGACTTCGGGCACGCGGGCGAAGACAGTGAACACGTCCGCGATGCCGCCATTCGTGACCCAAAGTTTCAGGCCGCTCAGGGCGTATTTTCCTCGGACAAGAGGGACAGCACGGGTCTGCGCGCGCAGGGCGTCGGAACCGGCCCCCGCTTCGGAGAGCGCGAATGCCCCGATGCGTTCGCCCGCTGCCATCAGGGGCAGCGCGTCGCGCTTTTGCTGCGCCGTGCCCGTCATCAGCAGCGGCAGCAGGGCGACGCCGCCCGCGACGCTGAGGGTGATGGCAAACGATGGCTCTAACGCAACGGCTTCCGCCAGCGCGCATTGCGCGGCTTTTGTCAGTGCCAGACCGCCGTAGTTTTCGGGAACGCTGCCCGCAAGCAGGCCCAATCGTCCGGCGTCCTGCACCCGCGCGCGCAAAAGGCCCGGCTCGCGCGCTTCCAAACGCGCCCGGCAGGGCAGGACTTCCTGACGCACGAACTCCCCGGCGGCGCGGGCCATCAGGCGCGCTTCGGCGCTCACCCGCTCCGGGAGAAGCGCCGTGTCCGAAGCGCGCGGCTCCGTCACCCACGCGCCGCCGGGAAACGCAAAACAGGGCTTCATTGTGAGATGACCTGCTCGCGCAGGGCGGCTAATGCTTCGCGCGCGTCGGCAACAAGGCCCAAATCAGACACGGCGAACAGGGGCGCGTCCGGGTCGGTGTTGATGCAGACAATCAGGCGGCTGCCGCGCATTCCCGCGACGTGCTGGTCGCTGCCGGAGACGGCGGCCCCGATATACACGTCGGGCGCGACAGTTGCCCCGGTTTGCCCAATCAGCAGGCTGCCGTCGGCAAGGCCCGCCCCCACCGCGCCGCCGGTTGCCCCCACCGCCCCGCCCAGCGCGTCCGCCAGCCCCCCTGCGAGCCGCTCAAAGTCATCTCCCAGCGGGCGTCCCCCGGTGACGACAACGCGCGCCATTTGCAGGCTGGGACGGGTGGATGCGGGCGGGGAAACAGACACGAGCCGAGCGGAAGGGACGCGCGCCGCGCCGCTCATCGCCAGAGGCCGTCCTGTCGGCGCGTCCTTTTCGGGCGGGCCGTGCTTCCATTCGGTGGGAACAATGCTGACCACGCCGCCCCCGCCGTCCAGCGCGACCGAAGCAATTAAACTGCCCGCATACGCCGCCCGCGTCCACACGATGTCGGCTTTTTCCGCCCGCCTGTCCTTTTCGGCCCGGACGCTCAGGGCGCGACTGACCATCGGCCAGTCCAGCAGGGCGGCGGCGCGGGCCAGCGCGTCCTGTCCGAGCGCGTCGGCGGGGCCAATCAAGAGTTGCGCGCCGCTTTGCCGCACGGCGTCGGCGAGCGCAGCTCCCACGTGCTCCGGCGTCTGCATCTCGGACGAGGCGACTTTGCGCGCGTCCACCATTCCGCCCGCCGCGTCTGCCCAGGCGCGCGCGGCGGCCAGCACCGCGCGGCTGGTGTCCGGGCCGGAAAGCAAGGCCAGCGCGCGCGGGGGCGGCGCAGCGTCATCGGGTTCTGCCATCGCGTTCTCCTTCTGTGGGACTGTTCGCGGCGAGACGGGCATTTTCCTGCTGCTCACCAGAGGCCCTCACCCTGCCATCGGAATGGCGACAGGAGGCCCTCACCCCGCCTTAAGAAAGGCGACCCTCTCCCGCTTCGCAGGCGAGGGTGGGAGAGAAGTCACTCTTACCCTCGCCCGTGACAACGGGAGAGGGTGGCACGAGGCTTTGCGAGTGCCGGGTGAGGGCTGCCACCGGAAACGGGTGAGGGGCCGCGCAGCGGCTCTTGCGGGCCGAGGGCGGCCTCCTACGGCGGAAACGTGCCGTCGCGCACGTCGCGGCAGTAGGATTGCAGGGCGGTTAAGATAGTTTCCCCGATGTGCGCGTACTGGCGCACATGGCGCAGCGGCGGCGACGCGCGTACGTCCAGCAGGTCGCTGGTAACTAAAACCTGCCCATCGCACTGCGGCCCGGCCCCGATGCCAACAGTGGGAATAGTCAATTCTGCCGTAATCTGCGCGGCCAGCGCGGGCGGCAGGAGTTCCAGTACGACGGCAAACGCGCCCGCGTCCTGCACGGCGCGGGCGTCGGCGAGAACGCGCCGCGCGCCTTCTTCGTCCTTGCCCTGCAGACGAATGCCGAGTTGATGGACGCTCTGGGGCGTGAAGCCGATGTGCCCGCAGACGGGAATGCCCGCGTCCACGATGCGCCGCAGGGTGGGGGCGATGGCCGTGCCGCCTTCCAGTTTGACGGCGTGCGCTCCGCCCTCCTGCATCAGCCGCACGGCGGAGCGCACGCCGTCGTCGGCAGTGATTTGGTAGGAGCCGAACGGCATATCCACGAGCAGCAGGGCGCGCTCGGTTCCTCGCCGCACGGCACGGGCGTGATGGAGCATGATGTCCAGCGTCACGGGGAGGGTGGTGTCAAAACCGAGTTCCTCCATGCCCAGCGAGTCGCCCACCAGCACGACATCTGCGCCGGATTGGTCAACTAAACGGGCGGTGGGGAAGTCGTAGGCGGTCAGCATGGCGATGCGCTCGCCCCGCGCCTTTTTGCGGAGCAGGTCGGGCACGGTGACAGCGGCGGGCTTGGGGGCGGGAGTGGCGCTCATAAGGTCATTATGCGCGCCACTTCCGCATTGTGTCAAGCAGCCAGGGCTGCATCAGGGCAGCATGATGGGAATGCTGGCCTGGAAGTGGTAGGGGTCGCCCTGATAGGTGCGCGTCACCTGCAGCGTCACGGACTGCCCGCTCGTGCCTGCCGACGACGGGAAGGAAAGCGTCGCCGTAGGCCTCATAGCCGGAGCCGGTGGCGAAAGCAGAGTTTCCGGTGAGCAGGCAGTTGACCATCGTGACGCCGCTGTTGGTTTGGACGACATCAATAGCTCCGCCATACCCTACGTTGTTGCTGCCAGTGCCCACGACCTGATTGTTTTGGAACACGCAGTCCCGAAGCGTCGGGGCGCTGCCGCTGTCAATTAAGCCGGGGTTGACAATGGTGTAACATGGGGGGCACCTGCCTAGGCAATCAGAGAGGCGGGCACTTGTGCAGATAACTGCGTGGCGGAAACGTGCGTGGTGTACATGGTACAATCCTTTCGGCCAGCAGGCAACAGGCGCAGGAAGACGCGCCGGGCTTCCAAACGCGAGGACAGCGCGGCGCGGGGAAACACAGGGCACGCCGTATCCGTGAGTATGACACCAACCGGGGTGGCTGTCAAGGATGACGGGCATCGCAGGCAGGCGTCCTTTGGCCCCCCCGTGCCGCCCGAAAACGCCTTCCAGCACTATCAATTCTATATCAAATGTATAATACAGGGATATTAGTCCGATATTAGTCCGATATTAGTCCGATATAGCAACGATAGTCCAGGGATAATAGACGGACGCTGCAAACGGCCTCGCCGGAGCAGGAAGCCAACGAGGAAATAACCCCATGAACCCCTTCTGCAAACGCCCGCAAATCTGGGCAGGACTGGCCGCGCTGCTGACGGCGCTTGTTCTCGCCCCTGGACGCGCTGCCTCTGCGCCCTTGCCCGCAGCGGACGCGCCCGGTGTCGGCGTCACGCTGTCGCTGGACAGGGCGACCTATGTTGTGCCCGCCGGGGCGAAAACGGCTCCCGTGATGCGCGCCCTGCTGACTCTATTCAACCATACGGCGACGCCCCTGAAAATGGAAGACCGGGGCAAAGCATATGACTTTGAGATTGACGACGCGCAGGGCCGCGTGCTGTGGGACTGGGCCAAAGGGAAACTGTTCCCGCATTACGTGCGCCTTCGCATCCTGACGCAGGGAGAGTTAACGTACACGCAGGCCATTCCTCTGCAATCGCAGGACGGGCTGCCGCTGCCGCCGGGCCGCTACGTGCTGCGCGGCACGCTGTTCACCGGGCCGGGCGCGTCGGCGTCCTTGCCGTTTACGGTCAGCAATTGACAGGCAAGGGGCGCGCGGGCTACAATGGCGCATGACTTCCCCGCCGCCGGGCACGCCCCAAAACCTGCAAATCGCCATTGACGGGCCTGCGGGCGCGGGCAAAAGCACCGTCGCGCGCCGCGTCGCCGCCGCGTTGGGGCTGACTTATGTGGACACCGGGGCCATGTACCGCGCGTTGGCGTGGGCGGTTCTCGTTCACTCTATTGACCCCGCCGACACCGGCAGCGTGTGCCGCCTGCTGGAGCGCGGCTTCCAAGTCACGCTGCAAACGACGGCGGACTGCACACAGGTGCGGGTAAACGGGCAGGACGTGACCGAGGCTATTCGCACCCCGGAAATCAGCGCGCTCACATCGCCGCTGTCTGCCTTGCCGTGCGTGCGCGCCCGCATGGTCGGGTGGCAGAAAGAGATGGCGTCCGGCGGGGTCGTCATGGAAGGGCGCGACATCGGCACGGTGGTGATGCCGCAGGCGTCCGTGAAAGTGTTTCTGACTGCCTCGCCCGCCCGCCGCGCCCGTCGCCGTCAGGAAGAACTCGCCGCGCGCGGGCTGTCCATTCCGCTGGACGTGCTGGAACGGGAGATTGCCGAGCGCGACGCCCGCGACTCTGGCCGCGCCGTTTCCCCGCTGACCATCGCGCCCGATGCCCATGTGCTCGACAGCGACCCGCTGGACATAGAGGAAGTCGTCGCTCGCGTTCTGGAACTGGCGCGCATGACCCAGGCCGCCCATGTCTGACAAGCCCACGCCCTTTTATCGGTTCGTGCGTGTCATCGTGCGCGGCCTGGTCGCGTGCTACGGCGGCATCACCATTCGGGGCGCGGAGAACATTCCCGCTGTCGGCCCGGTCATTCTGGCCCCCAATCACAGAGCGCACGTTGACCCGCCGTACCTGTCGCTGATTTCCTCCCGCCAAATCTATTTCATGGGCAAGGAAGAACTGTTCCAGGTTCCCGTCTTGAAGCAGATTATCCGGGGGGTGGGGGCCTTTCCCGTGCGGCGCGGCGCAGCAGATCGGGCGGCCCTCAAGCACGCGGTTTCCCTGCTCAAAACGGGCGGCGTTGTTCTCATTTTCCCGGAAGGCACGCGTTCCGAAGACGGGGCCTTACGCCCGGCGGAAAAAGGCTTTGCGCTGATTGCCCGGCAGACCGGCGCGGCGATTGTGCCGGTTGCCATTGAAGGAACGGAACGAATGCTCCCGAAAGGCGCGACGTTCATCCGCCGCTCTCACGTCACCGTCACCATCGGCCCGCCCCTGACGGCGCAGGCCATCTTAGACGCGCGCCCCGCCGCAGGCAAAGATGCATTAGACCTCATCGGCGCGGCCACCATGTCAGCCATTAGTGCTCTGCTTCGGAAAGAACCGGGCTAGTTCGCTTAAACGGTGTCCTCGCCGGGGCAGTCCGGCGACGGCTCCAAAACGGGCAGATGCTTGCTGCTCCAATCCGAGATGGCGTCTAAAACTGGCTTCAGCGCGCGACCAGGTTCGGTCAGTTCATAACTGGTGCGGGGCGGCATGGTGGAGTGGATAGTTTTCACCAGCAGGCCCGTATGTTCCAGCAGATTGAGCCGCTGAGTCAGCGTCGTCGTGTTGACATTGCCCCGCCGCATCAGTTCGCTGAACCCGATTGGGCCGCTTTGCAGGCTGAACACAATCATCAGCACCCACTTTTCCTGAAGCAGCAGTGCCCCCCGAATGAAGTCTGCCGCCAGAGTGCATGGCTCCGCGCCCGCTTCGGCGTCGGTATTATCTTCCTGTCGCATGAGAAACTTTCACTGTTATCGGCTGCATTGCGTCTATTGTACCCGCCTCTGGCAGAGAACAGCACATTTCTCTGTGCAATATATTTGTATGCACTTGACAAAGTAAAGTATTGAGTGCTATACTCCTGCTGTTGGACGCCGCTGCGCTTGAATGACACCTACCAGAGCGGCTCCGTGAAAGGACAACCATGAAAACCGCTGTGCTCGTTGCCCGCCTTCTACTGGGGCTGATGTTCACCGTCTTCGGCTTGAACGGGTTCCTGCACTTTCTCCACCAGCCTCCGCCTCCGCCCGGCCCGGCGGGGCAGTTTTTAGGCGCGATGGCCGAGTCGCACTACTTCGTGCCCGTGTTCCTGCTGCAACTGATTGGCGGCGTGCTGCTTCTCGCAAATCGCTTTGTGCCGCTCGCGCTGGTGCTGCTGGGGCCAGTGATTGTCAACATTCTGCTGTACCATTCCACAATGGATATAAAGGGCATCCCGCCCGGCCTAGTGGCGCTGGTTCTCTGGCTGATTGTGTTTTCCGGGGTGCGCGCCGCGTTTGCGGGCGTGTTCGCCGCGCGGACAGAGGCATAAATGCAGGTTGGCATTGACAGTTTCGTCGCGGCCCTGCCGAACCCGGAAACGGGTGTCACTCTCAGTCCTGCCGACCGGATGCGCGATTTGCTGGACGAGATGGAATGGGCCGACCAGGTGGGGCTGGACGTGTTCGGCATCGGAGAGCACCACCGCAGCGATTTTCTGGACTCGGCCCCCTCGGTCATTCTTGCCGCCGCCGCCGCGCGCACCAAACGCATTCGGCTGACCAGCGCCGTCACTGTCCTGAGCGCCGCCGACCCTGTGCGCGTGTTTCAAGAGTTCGCCACGCTTGACCTCATCTCGCAGGGCCGGGCGGAGATGGTTGTCGGGCGCGGCTCGTTCACGGAAGCATTCCCGCTGTTCGGCCTCGCTCTCCACGACTACGACTCCCTGTTCACGGAAAAGCTCCAACTGTTGCTCCAAATCCGCGACAGCGAGCACGTTCACTGGGCGGGACGGCATCGCGTCCCGCTCACAGGACAAGGGATTTACCCACGCCCGCTGCAAAATCCGTTTCCTATCTGGCTGGGCGTCGGCGGCACGCCGGAATCGTTTGCCCGCGCGGGCACGCTGGGCTTGCCGCTGATGGTGGCGATTATCGGCGGCGACCCCCGCCACTTCCGCCCGCTGGTGGATTTATATCGCGAAACTGGCCTGCAAGCGGGGCACGCACCCGAAAAATTAAAGGTCGGTGTCCATGCCCTCGGCTACGTGGGCGACACGACCGAGCAGGCCGCCGACGAGTTTTATCCCGGTTACGCGCAGATGTTCACGCAAATCGGCAGGGAGCGCGGCTGGCGGCCTGTGACCCGCGCCCAATTTGATGCGGCGCGCCGCCACTCCGGCGCGCTGCTGGTCGGTGATGCCGAAGCCGTCGCGGAGAAAATCCTGTCTTACGATGCCGTCCTGGGCGGCATTTCGCGCTTTACCTTCCAGATGAACGCAGCAGTCGTGCCGCAAGCAAAGATGCTTCATGCGATTGAACTGCTCGGCGCGCGCGTTGCCCCCCTGGTGCGAAACACAGGCCCGGAAAATAAACCCGAAAAAACTTCCCAAACCCCTTGACTCTGGCGCGCAGAGAGGCCATAATAACCTTCGTCGCCGGGCCACAGCGCCAGCGACCGCGCTTCCCGCAAGGGCCGCGCCACCCAGTGTGAAAAATAATTCGGTAAAGGGGTTGACAATCCGCTCCGGCGGGTGTATACTATCCTTTGTCAGTGACGCCGAAGAGCAACGACCTCCGCGCTACAGGGAAACCGAGTGGGGGTGAGCGGGATGCCTAAAACCGTCCTTCTTGCCTGACCCAGCGGCCTTCTCCCAGAAGGCGTGGTTTTTTATTGCTTCTTCAGAGTGGGCAGACGCCCCGGCGATGCACATTGAAAACTAAATAGTGGAATCGTGTAACAAACCTTTGAGCGTGTAAATCATGCAGTCGGCTCCCGTCGGCAACGACGAGAGAAGACTTCTTGAAGAACAAGTAACAAAGAAAGCCAGGGAAGTTTCGTCGGCAGGTAACTGTCCGACACAATTTTGGAACCGCGTACCTAGCCGGACGCGGTATCTCAGACAATCCAAGTTTACCAGCGCTCCTTCGGGAGTGATGATAATACCATTCATGGAGAGTTTGATCCTGGCTCAGGACGAACGCTTGCGACGTGCCTAAGAAATGCAAGTCGAACGGGGAGCTTCGGCTCCTAGTGGCGAACGGTCGCGTAACACGTGGGCAACCTGCCCTGAAGCGGGGGACAACAGCGCGAAAGCGCTGCTAATACCGCATGTGGATCGCTCTGGCATCAGAGATTATCCAAAGCCTTCGGGCACTTCAGGATGGGCCCGCGGCCTATCAGCTAGTTGGAGGGGTAACGGCCCACCAAGGCTTCGACGGGTAGCTGGTCTGAGAGGACGATCAGCCGGATTGGGACTGAGATACGGCCCAGACTCCTACGGGGGGCAGCAATTAGGAATCTTGCACAATGGGCGAAAGCCTGATGCAGCGACGTCGCGTGGAGGATGAAATCTTTCGGGATGTAAACTCCTTTTATCGGGGAAGAAACAAATGACGGTACCCGATGAATAAGCCCCGGCTAACTACGTGCCAGCAGCCGCGGTAATACGTAGGGGGCCAGCGTTGTCCGAAGTTACTGGGCGTAAAGCGCGTGTAGGCGGGTTTTTAAGTGAGGGGTGAAAGGTTCAGGCTCAACCTGGACACTGCCTCTCATACTGGGAGCCTTGAGTGCGGGAGAGGCGAGTGGAATGGTCGGTGTAGCGGTGAAATGCGTAGATATCGATCGGAACACCCATGGCGAAGGCAGCTCGCTGGCCTGTAACTGACGCTGAGACGCGAAAGCGTGGGGAGCAAACAGGATTAGATACCCTGGTAGTCCACGCCGTAAACGATGAATACTAGGTGTCAGGGGTATCGACCCCCCTGGTGCCGCAGCTAACGCAATAAGTATTCCGCCTGGGGAGTACGGCCGCAAGGTTGAAACTCAAAGGAATTGACGGGGGCCCGCACAAGCGGTGGAGCATGTGCATTAATTCGTCACTAACCGAAGAACCTTACCAGGGTTTGACATCCCACGACCGCCGGTGAAAGTCGGTTTTCCTCGCAAGAGGACGTGGAGACAGGTGTTGCATGGTTGTCGTCAGCTCGTGTCGTGAGATGTTGGGTTAAGTCCCGCAACGAGCGCAACCCTCACCCAATGTTGGCAGCGTAAAGTCGGCAACTCTTTGGGAACTGCCCGTGTAAGCGGGAGGAAGGTGGGGATGACGTCAAATCGGCATGGCCCTTACATCCTGGGCTTGACACATGCTACAATGGACGTTAAACAGAGCGACGCAAGACCGCGAGGTGGAGCCAATCGCAAAAATACGTTCTCAGTTCGGATTGCAGGCTGCAACTCGCCTGCATGAAGTCGGAATCGCTAGTAACCGCAGGTCAGCTAAACTGCGGTGAATACGTTCCCGGGCCTTGTACACACTGCCCGTCAAGTCACTTGATTTGTCTGCACCCGAAGCCGATGGCCTAACCGCAAGGAAGGAGTCGTCTAAGGTGTGGGGAGCGAGAGGGACTAAGTCGTAACAAGGTAGCCGTATCGGAAGGTGCGGCTGGATCACCTCCTTTCTAAGGATATGCTGCTGCGTGTCTTACACTCTTCGGAGTGAGCGCGCACAGCCATCTAGGTCGGTCTTCCTTGGAACCACTTTCTTTGTTGCTGCCCAAAGGGGCGTTACACGAGACCCTATTTAGTTTTCCATGTGCATGGCTCCGGCCATTTTATGTTCACTTAAGTTTACGCCGCCAGCGAGAGCGCATGATTATTTGCCATCTGACAAGCGCATAACGGAGAATACAACCGAGACACTTTCTCTTGAGGGAAGGCGGTTGCCTTCCCTCTGCGTTTGTTTCAGAGAGGGGCCTATAGCTCAGCTGGTTAGAGCACTCGGCTGATAACCGAGAGGTCAGTGGTTCGAGTCCACTTGGGCCCACCACGCTTTTGGAAAACGGTCTTTTGGGGGATTAGCTCAGTTGGGAGAGCGCCTGCTTTGCAAGCAGGATGTCAGCGGTTCGAGCCCGCTATCCTCCACTTGACAGCGTGATGACAGATGTTGCGGTAATATGATTACCGTGAAAACGCCGGACAACCCTCATCGTCAGGGGTCGGCAAAGACGCAAGGCGGGCGAAATGCCTGCAGTGCGTGACTGTTCTTTGACAACTGCATAGAAGAAAATGAACGGGTAAACAGCATACAATTTTGCCAACTGCGCAAGGGCGCTTGCGCCTCTTGCGGAGATGGACAACCTTTGAGCATATTGAGTATTCAAGCTACAAAGGGCGCATGGTGGATGCCTTGGGACAAGAGGCCGATGAAGGACGCAGCAAGCGGCGATACGCTTCGGGGAGGTGCAAGCAACCTACGATCCGGAGATTTCCGAATGGGGAAACCCGCTGTGCGATGCACAGCACTCCCGCCTGAACACATAGGGCGGGTAGAGGGCACCGGGAGAACTGAAACATCTAAGTACCCCGAGGAAAAGAAAACAACAGTGATTCCGTCAGTAGCGGCGAGCGAAAGCGGAACAGCCTAAACCGATTACGTGAATATAGCCTGTCGGCGTTGCGTATTCGGTGTCGCGGGACTGTCTATGGCGAACGACAGATAGCCAGACAAGTTACAAAACTTCCATCTTTAGCCGAACGTCTTTGGAAAAGACGGCCATAGAAGGTGAAAGCCCTGTAGGCGAAAAGTGCGGAGACTTGTCAGACAGCACCCAAGTAACGCGGAATCACGAGGAACTCTGCGTGAATCTGGGAGAACCACCTCCTAAGGCTAAATACTTCTTGTCACCGATAGTGAACTAGTACCGTGAGGGAAAGGCGAAAAGAACCCCGGGAGGGGAGTGAAATAGAACCTGAAACCATGCCGCCTACAAGCAGTGGGAGTCCGATTTATCGGATGATTGCGTGCCTTTTGCAGAATGAGTCCGCGAGTTAATCTTGGCAGCGTTAGCTTAAGTGTCTCAGACACGGAGGCGCAGCGAAAGCGAGTCCGAATAGGGCGCCTTAGTTGCCGGGATTAGACCCGAAACCGTGTGATCTACCCATGGCCAGGTTGAAGCTCGGGTAAGACCGAGTGGAGGACCGAACCGGTGTATGTTGAAGAATGCTCGGATGAGCTGTGGGTAGGGGTGAAATGCCAATCGAACACGGAGATAGCTGGTTCTCCTCGAAATGCATTTAGGTGCAGCGTTATGCGTTCTCTGTCGCAGGTAGAGCACTGGAAAGGCTAGGGGCCTTACCGGGTTACTGAACCTTACCAAACTCCGAATGGCGACAGATCAAGCGTAGCAGTGAGACAGTGGGGGATAAGCTTCATTGTCAAAAGGGAAACAGCCCAGACCGACCGCTAAGGTCCCCAAGTGCTGGCTAAGTGTAAAAGGATGTGGAATTCCATAGACAACCAGGATGTTGGCTTAGAAGCAGCCACCATTTAAAGAGTGCGTAACAGCTTACTGGTCGAATGGCGTTCTGCGCCGATAATGTATGGGGGCTCAAGCCAGCCACCGAAGCGTCGGACTTGTCCGGTAAGACCGGGAGTGGTAGAGGAGCGTTGCGTACGGAACGAAGCCATAGCGGAAGCAGTGGTGGACTGTACGCAAGTGAGGATGCGGACATAAGTAGCGCTAAGACGGGTGAGAATCCTGTCCACCGAAAGCCTAAGGGTTCTTCAGGAAGGCTCGTCCTCTGAAGTTTAGTCGGGCCTAAGGCGAGGCCGAACGGCGTAGCCGATGGACAACAGGTTGATATTCCTGTACCAGTGTAGTTCAGTGATGGAGGGACGCGGTCCCAGTTTCGAGCGCGACTGTTGGTAGTGCGCGTGAAGCTCTTATCGGAGGCCTGATAGGACAAATACGCAGGCGTAATCTGACGAGAGTGAACGAGTGGATCCTTCGGGTGAAGCGAAGTGGGGGGGCGGATCGCCGAGAAAATCTTCTAAACTTATGGCTATACTGACCGTACCGCAAACCGACACAGGTAGGCAGGTAGAGAATACCAAGGTGTTCGAGAGAACTCTCGTTAAGGAACTAGGCAAATTGACCCCGTAACTTCGGGAGAAGGGGTACCCACGCAAGGTGGGTCGCAGTGACAAGCATCGAGCGACTGTTTAACAAAAACACAGGTCTCTGCTAAGGGGAAACCCTAGGTATAGGGGCTGACACCTGCCCAATGCCAGAAGGTTAACAGGAGGGGTTCGGCGTAAGCCAACGCTCTGAATTGAAGCCCTGGTGAATGGCGGCGGTAACTATAACCGTCCTAAGGTAGCGAAATTCCTAGCCGGGTAAGTTCCGGCCTGCACGAAAGGTGTAACGACTTGATGACTGTCTCAACGAGAGACTCGGTGAAATTGTAGCACCGGTGAAGATGCCGGTTACCCGCAACTGGACGAAAAGACCCCGTGGAGCTTTACTACACCCTGTTATTGTGTTTTGATATAGTTTGTAGAGCGTAGGTGGGAGCCGCAAGGCGCCAATGGAACACCACCCTGGCTATATTGGAACACTAACCTTCGCCGTTATCCGGCAAAGGAACCGTAGCAGGCGGGTAGTTTGACTGGGGCGGTCGCCTCCCAAAATGTAACGGAGGCGCGCCAAGTTTCCCTCAGGCTGGTTGGAAATCAGCTGTAGAGTGTAAGAGCATAAGGGAAATTGACTGTGAGACAAACAGGTCGAGCAGGCACGAAAGTGGGCTCTAGTGACCCTTTGGTAGCGCGTGGGCGCGCCAAGGCTTATCGGATAAAAGCTACGCCGGGGATAACAGGCTTATCTTGCCCAAGCGCTCACAGCGACGGCAAGGTTTGGCACCTCGATGTCGGCTCGTCGCATCCTGGGGCTGGATTAGGTCCCAAGGGTTGGGCTGTTCGCCCATTAAAGCGGTACGCGAGCTGGGTTCAGAACGTCGTGAGACAGTTCGGTCTCTATCCGTTGCGGGCGCAGGAAATTTGACGGGAGCTGTCCCTAGTACGAGAGGACCGGGATGGACAGACCTCTGGTGTACCAGTTGTTCCGCCAGGAGCACACGCTGGGTAGCTATGTCTGGTTCTGATAAGTGCTGAAAGCATCTAAGTACGAAGCAGACCTGAAGATAAGATTTCCCACAGCATAAGCTGGTAAGACCCCCGGAAGACTACCGGGTTGATAGGCTGCAGGTGTAAGCACGGCAACGTGTTCAGCGTAGCAGTACTAATCGGTCGAGGGCTTGATTACAAAAGCTCAAAGCACATTATACGCTGTGCACCCGTTTGTTTTTTGATATGCAGTTGTCCAAGGACAGTCCCCTTCGGGGACTGTTCCTACACGATTTCTGGTGGTTATCGCGGAGGGGTCCACCCGTTCCCATTCCGAACACGGAAGTTAAGCTCTCCTGCGCCGAAGATACTTGACGGGCAATTGTCCGGGAAAATAGGTCACCGCCAGATGAAACATAAGCCACCTCTGCTCAATTAAGAGCAGAGGTGGCTTTTTGCATTTGTGCTTCATGGGCTTTGCATGAAAATGGTACCGTCTAGGGCGGTGCCTTCCTTGTACGTGGTGCCGTACAGGTTGTTGTCAACAACACTCTGGATGAGCGCGGCGTAGGGGTTCGCACCGTCCGGGCCGGGGCCGAAACCACCGGAGAACGAGTGGAACACGGCTTCTGGGAATGGGGGCGCGGCCACAATCTTCAGGGCATAGACGGTTCCCAACCCGAATGCGCCACCGTTGAATGTGGTGCCGTACAGGTTGCCTGTGCCGGTGTGGAAGACCAGCGCCGCCCAGGGATTCGCTCCGTCCGGGCCGGTGAAACTGTAGACAATGGCGAATGCGCCGCCGCCGGGGTTCATCTGGTAGGCCGTTCCCATGTTGGCTTTACCGCCGTTAACGGTGGTGCCGTACAGAATGGCCGCGCCCGCCGCAGTCGGCCCTGTGATTAACTCTGCTGTCGGGTTGAGGCCGTCGCCCCCGCCGCCGACGAACGAATGGATAATCACGTAGCCCGCCCCGCCGAGGCCCACCGTGTACGCCGTGCCGCCGTTGGCATTGCCGCCAATGGCCGTTGTGCCGACCAGGAAGCCGTGCGCGAACTCAAACACGCGCGCGTAGGGCCGCGCCCCATCTACCGGGCTGCCTGCGCTTCCCTTGAAGTTGTGCAGGATGCCGTATCCGGCCCCGGCGGGCGTGAGGCTGTAGAGCGTTCCCATGTTGAACTTGCCGCCCGAAAGGGTGGTTCCGTAAAGTTTGCCGTTGGAGGCGAGAATGACGCCCGCGAACGGGTTGGCCCCATCTGCCGCCGCGCCCGCGAATGAGTGGAGCACGGCGAAGCCCGCCCCGGTGGTAAACAACTTGAACACGGTGCCGAAGTTCGCGCGTCCGCCCTGCAAGGCTGTACCGTAAAGCGTGGGCGGAGCGCCCGCTGCGTTGCCGACAAGGATCAGTGTGGACGTGGGGCCGCTGCCATCGGGGCCAGCGAAGTCGTGGATGTCGGTGACAGCGAAGTTGGGGGTCATGCAGTAGACGCAGCCCAGATTGTTCTTGCCGCCGTTTTGCGTGGTGCCATAGTAGTTGCCGGTGGCAGGGTCTTGCACGAGCGCGCCGACCGCGTTCGCGCCATCGGCGAAGGGGCCAGTGAAATTGTGGATAGTGGCGTAGGCCGCGCGCGCAGGTGCGGTAGCGATTGCCAGCAGGAGCAGTGCCGCAGCGAGCCGCGCCAAAGTCTTCAGGAAAGCGTACATGAGCGTCTCCTTTGGGGGAAGCAGCGTTAGGAAGAAAGTCAGCAGGCGCGAAGCGGCATAGGCAGGTGTCCTTTCAGCGAGAGCGCGTGGACATGGGACTTGCTATGACGAACGCCCCATCATAGCACACGGCGGCGTTTCTGTCAAGAGCCACATACGGGGGAGAGTGTTTACCTGCGGTCAGCAACAGATGCGGCGGGTTCCGCGCGAGAGCTAAACTGCTATCGGCAGCAGGTTGCCAGAGCGTGTGCCCAAAAACAGAACTGACCGCAGGTAGTCTCTCTCCTTTTGGCCCTCAGTAGACAAAAACTGCCTCATAGGGTATCATGGCACAGGTGGCAAACATCTGTTTGTCAGTCAGGCCGTAGGAATCTCTCCCTGGCTCGGCAAGCCTCGCCGCCCCTCTCCATAAGGAGAGGGGCGTTTGCTTCTCCCTCGCCCCCAAAATAAATTTCCAAAGCAGTAGACAAAACATGCATATTATGGTATAATGTCTCTGTTAACGAACATATGTTCATAAATGAGCAGGGCGTTAGCAAGCACAGCACACAGGACGCGCCTGGGCGCGTCCTTCGCCATTGCAGGAGGTACTCCAATGGCAAAGTTCCTTTCTCATGTCTTCACTGACCTGCGCGGGTCGGTCGGCGACACCACCTACAGCCGGGGCCGCAACGGGCTGTACGCGCGGAAAAAGACGGTTCCCACGCAGCCGCGCTCAACGGCGCAGCGGCAGGTGCACGCTCGCTTCACCGCCATCACGCAGGGCTACCGCGCACTTTCTGACGCGCAGCAGGCGGCGTGGCGAGCGCTGGGCGCGCAGATGAGCCGCACCGACAGCCTCGGCATCGCCTATACGCTCACCGGCGGACAGGCGTATGCCAGCGTCAACGGCCTGCTTGGAACGCTCGGCACGGCCCCTGTGTCCGACGCGCCCGCCGAAGCCGCAACCGCTCCGCCCCTGCCTGCGGTCACGCTGACCGCCAACCGCAGCGGCACGCCGACCGGCGCGCTGGCAATGCCCCTGACGGCTGCGACAGCGTACAACGGGGTCAATGTCCAGGTGTACGCGACGCCGCCGCTGTCAGCGGGTGTCCATTTTATCTCCGACGGCATCTATCGGCTGATAGAAGTGGCGGTCAATCTGCCCGCCGCGCCCCTTGATCTGGCGAGCGCATACGCCGCCAAATTCGGGTCGCCGCCGGTGGGCAGCCGTGTCGCCGTGAAGCTGGTTCCCGTCACCGCCACCGGCTTTGCCGGGTCGCCGGTGGAAATGGACACGATTGTGACGCTGGACGCCTGACGCCCCCGTCACCGCTGTTCTCGTGGGCCGCAGGCCCGGACGCGCGAGGCGCGCGCTCCCCTGCGGCCTGTTCTCTTTTGTTTGGAAGGCCCCATGACGCTTTCCCCGCCTTCTACCCTGCTGGAACTGGAAGAACAGTTCGGCAGGCCGTTCACCGACCCGGACTTTGAGGAAACGCATATCACGCGCTTCCCGGTGCATCTGGCGCACAAGCAGGTGACGATTGCCTGCCACGTCGCTATCGCCGCCAAACTGGAGCGCATCTTCGCCGCCCTGAAACAAAGCGGCCATCTGGGGTTGGTGCAGACCTATGACGGCTGCTTCAACATCCGCAAAGTGCGCGGCGGCAACCGGCCCTCGCTTCATGCGTGGGGCCTCGCGATAGATATAAACGCCGGGATTTTCCCGCTTGGCTCGCATTCCCATCAGGATGTGCGGCTGGTGCGGGCGTTCACCGCCGAAGGGTTCTTCAGCGGCAGCCGGTTCCACCGGCCCGACCCGATGCACTTTCAATACTCCGCCAACGCGATGTAAGCGTTCCACGCTCGCGCATTGGCAAAGGGCACGTCTTTCGCGCGCCCCGACCGGCTCAGGGAGCCGCGTCGCCTCCTTCTCGCCCCTGTCAACGGGGGAAAGGAGCGTTCCCCATGTACGCTAAACTTGCCGCCACGCTGTGGCTGGCCCTGCTCACGCTGTTTGCCCTGGCAGAAGGCCCGTCCCGACCTACTCGTCCTGACCCGGCGCTCACGCCCGGCGCGACGCTGACCACCGACACGGCGACCGTCTGCCGCTCCGGTTACGCCCACTCCGTGCGAAACGTCTCCCCGGAAACGCGCCGCCTTGTCTTAAACGCGCCGCCTTGTCTTCGCTCGCTACGGCATCGCGCCGCTGCCCGGCGAGCGCTTTGAGTTAGACCATCTGGTTCCGCTGGAACTGGGCGGCTCCAACGTCCTCGCGAACCTCTGGCCGGAGCCTTACGGCGGCCCCTGGAATGCGCGGGACAAAGACCATCTGGAAAACGTCCTGCACCAGCGCGTCTGCGCCGGGCAGGAGTCGCTCGCGCAGGCGCAAGGGGAAATCGCCCAGGACTGGATTGCCGCCTACGGGCGTTATGTCCAGCCGGGCGCTTCACCCAGAGGCGACGCTCATGGTCATTAACACGGAAACCCTGCTGCTAGCGGGCCTGGCGGCAAACCTGGTCACGGAGATAGCGAAGATTTTGGTGAAACAGCCCGCGCAGGACGCCAAGATAGACGAACTGCACAAAGCCCTGGATGATACGCTTGCCCAACTGCGTCAACTGGTGAAATAACCGGTTTTCACGTCAAACGCCCGCTTCCTGCACCTATGGAGGCGGGCGTTTGCACGCAAAAGCGCACAGAACTAGCAAGACGCGCAGGGAAGAGACGGAGATGGCTTCTCCGATAATCTTCCTGTCATGCTCTCAACAAAAGAAAGTCTGGAGGAAGCTATGAAAATGACACCTATCGCGTTGCTTCTGGCAATGCTGATGATATTTACTCTCTTTACAGGAGGCCGCGCGCTCGCCCAAACGCCCGCCCCGGTCATCCTGTCTGTCTCGGATTATGGCGCAGTTCCGAATGACGGGAAAGACGACACGGCCTCGGTGTTCTATGCGCTGCGCGCCTGCCGCACCGCCGGAGCCGCCGGAGCCGCCGTCACCCTGCTGTTCCCCCCGGCACCTACAACTTCGCGCCGGGGATGTCGCCCATTGAAGGCGGCCATGCGGTCACCGTCGGCGGCGTCTCCTTCGGCAACCTGCACCACTTCACCCTGGACGGGCAAGGCGCAACCTTCCTGTTTTCCGGCTTGCAGCAGGCCATGACGTGGGTCAACTGCTCCGACATCACGCTCAGGAACATCGTCATTGACTGGCAGCGTCCCCCCTTCTCGCAAGGCTGGGTCACGGCCGTCGCCCCCGACCTGCTTTCTTTTGACGTGCAGGTCAACGCCAAGTATCCCGTCACCGGCACGGAACCGGTGCTGGCGTTCCAGGCGTATGACCCGCAGGCGCGCTCTCCTTTGCCTTCCAGCGTGGTGATGCAGAACACGGTGACCGGGGTGTCTTTGACGGCTCCTCAGCATTTGCACATTGTTCTTTCTAAGCCGTGCACTCTGGTGGCAGGCAACCTGGTGGTTTTGCGTCATGCCATCTACAACTACGACGGCTGCTTTTTGGGCCAGTGCAGCAATGTGCTGGTGCAGAACGTGTCGGTGTATACGTGTCCGGGGATGGGTTTGATGGCCAACCACTGCGAGAATGTGAGTTTGCAGGGTTTCAACGTGTGCCGTGCGCCGGGGAGCAACCGCTTGATGACGAGCACGGCGGACGCGACGCACTTTATCGGGTGCAAGGGGTCGTTGGAGGTGGTGGGGTGTCTGCTGGAGAACCAGGGAGACGACGCCCTGAACGTGCATGGCAAATACTACACCGTCGCCAATCAGCCAGATGCCTCCACCATTCAATGCGTCGTTCCCGACCAGGGCGCGCCGGGCGTGGGCGACACCTACGAGTTCACCAACGGCGTGACGATGGCACCGATAGGAACCGCCACTGTCGCTTCCGTAACCAAAGGCCCGGCTAATCTCTACACCATCGGATTCACCAGCCCCATTCCTGTCGCCTTGACTGTGGGGGTAGACATGGGAATCGACACGACCTGGCTGCCGACGGTTCACGTTGCCAGCTGCCTGGTTCGCAACAATCGGGGCCGGGGCGTTGTCATCCGCACGCGCAGCGCAGTGGTAGAAAACAACGTCTTTGACCACATTGCCGGGCCGGGCGTGGAAGTTGGCTGCAGCGGCTACTGGATGGAAGGGCCGGCTCCGGCCAATGTTACCGTTCGCAATAACAACTTCAATGAGTGCGACAATACCATTTATGCCTCGCATGGCGGCTTCCTCACCGGCTCCATCACCGTGCGTTCGGAAATGGTCAACCAGTATGAAACGGCGGTGCAGGTCAATCAGAACATCACGCTGGAAGGCAATCGTGTCCACGACACCGATCATACCGGCATCTACATCAGCGCCGCCAATGGCTGCCTGACGGACAGCAATGTTCTGTCCAACTGCAATCGCCTGCCGACACGGTTCATGCAGGCAGGCACAATCGGCCTCAGCGCCAGCGCCAACCTGAACATCCAGAACAATGCCTACAGCGCGACCAATGGGAGCCTGGGCACGTTTGTGGAGTACGGCGGGCTGGATTTGCAATCCCTCTGGATGGGCAGCAATGCCGGGTTCGTCGCGCCCTAAAATCAGTGCTTTCTTCAGCACAGGGCCGCTTGCCATCCGGCAAGCGGCCTTTCTTTGAGTAAATAGTAGGTGCTCCCACACCCCGTCAAACTTTTTTTGTGAAATTACCTGCGAAGTATGGAAAACTATGTTATAGTGAACTGCGCCTTTACCAAAGAGCACTTCGCTATCTTACTCTTTCATATGAGACCTCGTTGCTTGGAAGGTAAAAATGCAAAACAAACTCGCTTCTCTTTTTGCGGCCACTCTCCTGTTGCTGAGCATTGGCGTGGGACTAGCCCAGTCAAGCCCGGAAACTGACCCGTCAGGCACAGCGGCCAACTCCAGCCGCACCGTGATTTCTGTGGCTGACTACGGCGCAGTTCCGAATGACGGCAAGGACGACACGGCTAGCGTGTTCTACGCCCTGCGCGCCTGCCGCACCGCCGGAGCCGCCGGAGCCGCCGTCACCCTGCTGTTCCCCCCGGCACCTACAACTTCGCGCCGGGGATGTCGCCCATTGAAGGCGGCCATGCGGTCACCGTCGGCGGCGTCTCCTTCGGCAACCTGCACCACTTCACCCTGGACGGGCAAGGCGCAACCTTCCTGTTTTCCGGCTTGCAGCAGGCCATGACGTGGGTCAACTGCTCCGACATCACGCTCAGGAACATCGTCATTGACTGGCAGCGTCCCCCCTTCTCGCAAGGCTGGGTCACGGCCGTCGCCCCCGACCTGCTTTCTTTTGACGTGCAGGTCAACGCCAAGTATCCCGTCACCGGCACGGAACCGGTGCTGGCGTTCCAGGCGTATGACCCGCAGGCGCGCTCTCCTTTGCCTTCCAGCGTGGTGATGCAGAACACGGTGACCGGGGTGTCTTTGACGGCTCCTCAGCATTTGCACATTGTTCTTTCTAAGCCGTGCACTCTGGTGGCAGGCAACCTGGTGGTTTTGCGTCATGCCATCTACAACTACGACGGCTGCTTTTTGGGCCAGTGCAGCAATGTGCTGGTGCAGAACGTGTCGGTGTATACGTGTCCGGGGATGGGTTTGATGGCCAACCACTGCGAGAATGTGAGTTTGCAGGGTTTCAACGTGTGCCGTGCGCCGGGGAGCAACCGCTTGATGACGAGCACGGCGGACGCGACGCACTTTATCGGGTGCAAGGGGTCGTTGGAGGTGGTGGGGTGTCTGCTGGAGAACCAGGGAGACGACGCCCTGAACGTGCATGGCAAATACTACACCGTCGCCAATCAGACCGACAGCGCAAGCCTGGACGCCGTGATTGCCGACTCGACTGCGGTGCCGCGAGATGGCGACACGCTGGAACTGTCTGACGGCACAACGCTTGCAACGACGGCAACGGCGACAGTGGCCTCCACAACCTACGATGAGCAGAGCGGGGCCTGCCATATCACCCTGACAAGCCCCATCACCGCGCCGGTGCATACAGGCGTGGACTTTCTTCTGGACACCACGTGGCTGCCGAAGGTGCATATTATGAACTGCACAGCGCGCAACAATCGGGGACGTGGGTTTGTCATCCGTGCGCGCGATGCGCTGGTGGAAGAAAACTCGTGCAGCCATATTGCCGGGCCGGGCGTGGAAATCAGCTGCAGCGCGTTCTGGATGGAGGGGCCAGCATCGCAGAATGTGATTGTGCGCGGCAACACGTTCAGTGAGTGCAACAACTCGGTTTATCTGCCTGTGGGGGGCTTTGTCACCGGCTCCATCACGGTGCGCGCGGAACTGGCCGATCACACAGACAGCCCGGTGATCGTGCATCAGGGTATTACTCTGGCGAACAACACGATCAAGGACAGCGACCACACGGGCATCTATATTGGCTCGGCCAGTGGGTGCCATACGCACAGCAACCCGATGGCGAACTGTAATCGTAAGAGCCAGGGCTTTATTGTGCAGGGCACGATTGGCATCCGGGCCAGCACGGATGTGAATATCCACGACAACTCTTATGACGCCGCCAGCGGCACGCTGGGCACGATTGTTCCTTACCCTGGAACTGACCCCAGCACTATCTGGGCCTCCAACAACCCTGGTTTTACCACACCCAGCGGCTCCTGAGAAAGAACCTTACCCCGTCGGAGGCAATACAGCAGGAAAACGCACACAAAAAGGGGAACGGAAGCGCGAGGCTGACAATTGCGGCCTCGCGCTTTTTCTTGGGAACGCTGCCAGAGTACGACTATGCACGAATTGCCTGCTGTGCCGCCTGCTGAACTAGCCGCTGAACTGATGCCCGCAAGGGAACATCTGCCGCCGCCGTCTGCGGAACATTTGCTGACGGGGACGCTGACCTTTCTGATGACCGATATTGAAGGCAGCACGCGCCTGTGGGAACAGTTCCCACTGCCCATGCAGACTTCCCACCTGCGTCACGGGCAGATTATCGCGCAGGCGGTGGCCGCCTGCCAGGGCAAACTTGTGCTCAGTCAGGGCGAGGGTGACAGCACCTTTGCCGTCTTTGCCAGCGCGCCGTCTGCTCTTGCCGCCGCCTGCGCCATTCAGCAGGCCCTCCATGATGAACCCTGGCCGCCCCAGGCGATGTTGCGCGTGCGGATTGCGCTGCATACGGGTCTCGCGCACCTGCTGCACGGCGACTATTCTTCCCCCGACATCAACCGGTGCGCCCGCCTGCGCGCCATCGGGCACGGTAGGCAGACTTTGATTTCGGCCACCACAGCCGCGCTGGTGCGCGACGCGCTACCCCCCGGCGTTCTGCTCAAAGACATGGGGCAGCACGGCCTCAAAGACCTGTCCCGCCCGGAGCAGGTCTGGCAGGTGGTGCAGGCGGGGCTGCCGTCGGAGTTTGCGCCGCTGCGCTCCCTGAGCACGCTGGCGCATAATCTGCCCCAGCAACTCACGACTCTGGTGGGGCGGGAGCGGGAACTGGAGGAAATCCGCGAGCGGCTGGCGCAGACGCGCCTGCTGACCCTGACCGGCGTCGGCGGCACCGGCAAAACGCGCCTGGCACTGCAGGCCGCCGCAGAAGTCGCCCACGAGTACCCCGACGGCGTGTGGCTCGCTGACCTGTCGCCGCTGTCGGATGCAGCGCTGGTGCCGCAGGCGCTGGCGAGCGTGCTGGACGTGCGCGAGGAGGGAGGCCGTGCGCTGACGGCCACGCTGACTGACGCGCTGCGAAGCAAAGCCATGCTGCTTGTGCTGGACAACTGCGAGCACCTCGTGGATGCTTGTGCCGCGCTGGCAGAAGCCCTGCTTCTTGCCTGTCCCCACATCAAAGTCCTGACGACCAGCCGGGAAGCCCTGCGTATCGGCGGCGAGCGCGTCTACACGGTTCCCCTGATGCCGTCCCCGCAGACGCTGCGCCTGCCTGCCACCGAAGCCATGATGGAAGAAGTGGGTCGTTATGATTCGGTGCGCCTGTTCATTGAGCGCGCGCAGGCCGCGTCGCATACATTCGTTTTCAGCATGGGGAACGCTTCTTCCGTCGCCTCAGTCTGCCGCCGCCTGGACGGTATTCCCCTTGCGCTGGAACTGGCCGCCGCGCGCGTGCGCGTCCTGTCGGTGGAGCAAATCTCGCAGCGTTTGGACGACCGCTTTCGCCTGCTGACAGGCGGCAGCCGGGGCGCAACCCCGCGTCAGCAGACCTTGCGGGCTGCCATTGACTGGAGTTACGACCTTCTCTCGGAAGCCGAACAGCTTCTGCTGGCGCGGCTTTCGGTGTTCGCCGGAGGCTGCACGCTGGAAGCGGCGGAAGCCGTATGCGCCGATGAGCAGGTGGAAGCCTGGGACGTTTTAGACCTGCTGGCGGGCCTGGTGGAAAAGTCGCTGGCGCAGTCGGAAGAAAGCGAAGGGGGAGTGCGCTACCGCCTGCTGGAAACCTTGCGCCAGTACGGACAGGAGCGGCTAGCGCTTTCCGGCGATGACGCCGCCCTGCGGGGCCGCCATCGGGACTTTTTTCTTGCGCTGGCGGAAGAAGCCGAAAGCCATCTGACCGGCCCGGAGCAGGCCGCGTGGCTGGCGCGTCTGAATGAGGAGCACGACAATTTGCGCGCGGCGCAGGCATGGAGCCTGCGCCCCGAAGAAGACGCCGAACCGGGCCTGCGCCTCGCGGGAGCATTGTGGCGCTTCTGGGCCGCGCGCGGCTTTCTCCATGAAGGGCAGGATTATCTGGCGTCTGCGCTGGCAAAAGAAGACGCGCCTGCCGTCCTGCGCGCCCGATCGCTCTACGGCGCAGGCGTTCTGGCCTGGAAGCAGTGCGAGTACGCGCACGCGCGCACTTCCCTGGAAGAATGCCTCCAAATCAGCCAGGCCGGGGGCGATGGGGCAGGCAGCGCCGACGCTCTGAACATTCTGGGCCTGACGGCAACGGATCAGGGGGACTACGAGACAGCCCGGCGCGTTCTGACAGAAAGCCTCGCGCTGTACCGGCAGGTCGGCGACCGGCGCGGCACGGCGCTGGCCCTGATGAACCTGGGCAATGTCGCTAACAACCGATGCGACTACGAGGCCGCTCGCGCGCTTTATGAAGAATGCCTGCCCCTGTTCCGGCGGCTCGGCGACACGCAGCAGGTGGCGAGCACGCTTCTCAACATGGCCGACACCGCGACCGAGCAGGGCGACGCGCCTGCCGCCCAGCGCCTGTTTGAGGAGAGCCTCGCGCTGTACCGGCAGGTTGGAGATGAAGCGGGCATCGCGCAGTGTTTGAGCAACCTTGCCAGCACGCGGCTGCATCAGGACGATTTGCCCAGCGCGCGTCGCCTGCTGCGGGAAGGGCTGAGTGTGTGCGCGCGGCAGGGCGAGGATGCCGAAAAGACCGTTATCGCGCACTTTCTGGAAGTCGGCGGCAGGCTGGCTTTCGCAGAGGACGACACGGCGCAAACGGCGCGTCTGCTGGGTGCGGCGCACGCCCTGCGGGAGCATATCTGCTCGCCGCCGCTGGAAAAAGACCGGGAGCGCATTGCCGCCGCGCTCGCTGCCGGACGCGCGCAGGCGGGCACGGCAGCCTGGAACGAAGCCTGGAACGCGGGTCTGCGCCTGACGCCTGACGCCGCCATTGTCTGCGCCCTGAACTCGCTTCAGTGAACAGCAATCGCCGCGCGTTCAGGGCAGGCCGATTGGCTGCGTCTTGTGGAACGTATCGCCCTGATACGCGCCTGCCACGTCCAGACGCGGCGCGCTGCCCGCCGCGCCCGCTGAGGCCGGGAAACCCAGCAGGAGCGTCACGGACTGCCCGACCGCCATGTCGCGGCGCGGCGCGCTCGGCAGCGCCGTCACCGTTGCCGCCGTGCCTAGCGCGGCCCGCGTCACTGCCAGACCGGAAATGGCGCGCGGCCCCCGGTTGACCAGAGTGACGGGAACGCGCAGCGCGCCGGTTACCGGGTCACGACGTGCTGCCCCCACAGTCATGTCCAGCCGCGTCACTTTCACATGGAAGGGGGCGACATTGGACGCCACCGCGCCGGGATTAACGACCGTCACGGACGCTTCGCCCACGCGCGCCAGCCGCGCCGCCGGAATTGTTGCGGCCAGCCGGATCGGGGAAACGACGCGCGTGGGCAGAGCAATCCCATTCCAGCGCGCGACGGCGTGCGCGTCAAAGTCCGTGCCATCCACTGTTAACAGGCAGTCCGCGTCGCCTGCCGCCGCCGCATAGGGAGCCAGCCCGGTAAGACGGGCCGCCGGAGCCGTCAGCGTCAGCAGCAATGTGTTGCCTGCCACACCATCCGGCGTCACCACCCCAATTTGCACCGTGCCCGCCGCCGTGTTCAGAGACGCCGGGACGTGCGCCGTCAACTGTCCCGGCTGGTGGCCGACCAGAGTCAGGGGCGCTCCATTCCAGGTGACAACCGTGCCGGGCACAAAGCCCGCGCCCTCCACCACAAGCGTGAAAGCCGTGCCGGTCTTATGATTGTCGGGCAGCAGCAACTGCGCGTAAGGCAGCTCCGTGCGGAACACCGTGCCCGCATTGGAAATGCCGCCGTACTCGGTGGTGCCGTAGTAATAGGCGTCCGTTCCTTCAATGACGGCATCGGCGGGGTTTGCGCCAAGCGTGCTACCTTTGCCGAACGTGACTTGCGCGGTGGTTGTTGTGTCGGGGTTGGAGGGCGTGCCGGGGCCTTGGCTGTAAACGGTTCCCCCGGCGAGCGGCTGGGCGAGTGGGCTGACCGCTTCCGCCGCATCTTGGACAGTTGCGTTCGGCGTGTTGGTTTCGGCCAGATGCGCCAGCAGCCGTTCCGCCTTGCTGAACGGGCGTCCGGCAGGCAGGCCCGCGCTGGCAGACAGGCCATCCACAAAGTTGGTGCCAATCAGGCGGTAGCCGCCGCGCGTGGTGGGCGGGAGCACATTCTGCGCCGCGCCTGCCTCATACTGCTGCAGCAGCACCGGCGCGAGAGGATTGCCGCCTTCGGTGCTGCTGTTGAAGCTGTGCAGGGGCGCAAAAGCGAACCCGGCAGGCTTGCTCGCGTCCGGCGTGAGCTGGAAGACCGTGCCGGAGTTATCCCCGGCGCTGCCGCCGTACACCGTCGTGCCATAAAAGTAGAGCGTGCCCGTTTTTGCGTCCACGCCCACGCGCAGGGCGGCCTGCGGCTCCGAGCCGTTCGCCCCATCAAAGTCATGCAGCTTGGCGAAGCCAGAGCCATCGGGGCTGATTGTGAACACGGTGCCCAGATTATATGCGCCCCCATACTGCGTTGTCCCATACAAGATATCGGAGACCGCCATCAGGCTGGCGGCGGGCACAGCGCCCGCCAGAGATTGGAAATCGTGCATGTCTTGGAAATTGGTGCCGTCCGCCTGCACGGAAAAGACTGTGCCGCTGCCCTGCGCGCCGCCCTGCGCCGCCGTGCCGTACAGAGTGCTGCCGTCCGGGCCTAACAGCAGGCTGGCGAGCGGGTATGCGCCCAGCGTGTTGGAGTAAGGCGGAGCGCTGGTCGAAAGGGCGGCAGGAAACGAGTCCTGCCACTGGTAGGCTCCCGCCGGGGTAATCTTGAAGACCGTGCCGGTTCCGCTGCCGCCGCCATATTCGGTAGTGCCGTATAAATTGCCTGCCGCGTCCCGAATAAGAGCCGCCTGTGGGCTTTTGCCGTCATTGGTCTGTGAGTTGCCGAACTGGTGGAGCGTTTGAAGCATATAGCCGGTGTCGGTAGACGCATCCGGGCGCAGTTGGAAGAGCGTGCCGCCCCCGTACTGGCCGTCCTGGGACGTGGTGCCGTAAAAGTTGCCGTCGGTGTCCTGCACCAGCGCGGCGACCGGGTGCGTGCCGTCCGGGGCGCTGAACGCATAAACGGCGGCGGGCGTGAGTGAAGACAGGTCGGCGGGCCTGACCTCCGAAGAGGCCGCAGTCAGCGCAAACACCGTGCCGTATCCATATCGGCTGCCCCGCGCCGCCGTCCCGTAAAAGTTGCCTGCGGCATCGACTGCCAGCGAGTTGGGACTGGCTCCTGTGCCACTGGCATCCTGAAAGCTTGCGGCATTGCTTATCATGCCGGAAGAGCCGTCTATCTGGAAGATGGAGCCGTCTCCCTTTGTCCCGCCGGAGGATGCCGTGCCGTAAATTGTGCCGCCGATGTTCTTCAGGCTGGTGGGATTCGTGCCAATCTGTTTGGCTTTGCTGAAGTCATCGGTCTTGATGAAGGCGTCTCCCTCGGTAATCTCAAAGACGGCGCCGACTTTGACGGTGGCATCGGTCAGCGCCGTGCCAATAATGGGATTGTGCTCGCCGCCGTCGCCTGCCACCGCCAGCGCGTCAGGATTGTAGCCGTCGACGGCATGGAACGAGTGCAGGGGGATTAACTGGAACTTCTCCTGCGCTGCGGCAATGCCGCTCAACTTGAACACGGCCCCATACCCGTACAGCCCGCCGTTCTGGGCCGCGCCGTACAACAGCGGCTGCCCGTTGGCGGACGTGCCGCGCCTGACCAGGGCGACGGGGCCAGCGCCTTCCGGAGAATGCAGGCTGTACAGCATCTGGAACTGGCTGCTGGCAGGGCTTTGTGCATTGACCGTGATGCGAAATACGGTGCCGTATCCGTTGGGGCCGTCTGCGCCCGCCGTGCCGTAGAGCGTGCCATCTGTGTCCTCAAACAGCGAGTTGGGGCCGGAGCCGTCGGTCGCCTTCGCAAAGGCATGGACGACGTTGAAGTGGCCGCTTGGCGTTATCTGAAACACCACCCCGTGCCCGCCGGAGCCGCCGGATGTGGTGGTGCCATAAAAATTGCCATCAATGGCGCGCAGCAGCGTGTTGGGAATTGCGCCGCCTGTGCCGGTGAAGTCATGCACATTGGTCAGGGGTGGGTTAGGATTAGCCGGCGTAGGGATAGGAATGCTGAACACAACGCCGTATCCATACTTGCCGCCAAACTTGGAGACGCCGTAGAAGTAGGTGCCGCTGTCGCTCAGAACTAGGGAAGCGGGCAGGGTGCCATTGGGGTACGTGAAGTGCCAGATGGCTTTCTGGCTTTTGGAGGAGGCCTGGGCGTGCAGCGGCGCGCTGCCAGGCGCGCACAGGCTCAAAACCAAGAGCAGCAGAAGTCTGCGCCGCAGAACAGATTGGGGCGCGGGGAGCAACAAGAAAAAGCAGGGCATGGCGGGCTTCCTCCGTAAAGAATAGGGACGATTCTACAGCATGGCTTTGTTAGTATACGCTACTTTTGCGGGTTTTCCTCCCCCGCTCCTCGGTCATTTTAACGTGAAGGCGGCGCACAGCAAGCCGAAATAGTGGTCAATCTCGTAGGACAGAAAGCGGGCGCGCAGGGGGACGCGCTTCTGCACGCCAACCAAGCACAGCGTCTGCCAGTACGAGTCGGCAAGGGCATCTTCGGGAAAGTTTTCCGGCCAGTGGAGCAGGCGCGGCAGGTCGTCCGCCTGCACCGCGTCCTGCATGGCGCGGTCATATTCGGCGGATTGGGGCGCGAAGCCGTAAGGGCCGTCGGCGGCGTGCCCGTGCCCCTGGTCGGCGCTGACAATGAGCGCCACTCGCTTGCCCTGCTCGTCGGCGGCGTCCACGAGCGCCTCACCCCAGGCCACGAGTTGCGGGCGAGTCAAGTCCCGCGCAGGGCAGCCAACCACAATCGGCAGGGGGGGGTAGAAGTTGGAGGCAAGCAGCGCCAGCGGAATGGTGACGCCCCAGTCCAGCGGGAACGGGTCGTTCTCATCCGGCGGGGCAAGCGGGGCAACGGGAACGCCCCGCGCCGCGCCCGCATACGCCCACGAAGCCGCAAGGTCTAAATCGGTGACGGCCTCCACAACAAGGCTGTCCAGTTCGCCGCGCGCCTGCGCCGCAATCCCCAGCGACATTTTGCCCTCCACGCTGATGCCGTGCGGGGTCAGAATGGCAAGCGAGTCGGGGCGGGCGGCGCGCAGGTCTTCGGCCAGAACGTCCATCGCGGCGCGGCTGCGGGGAATAGGCGTTGGCCCGTTTTTATCCAGCAGCAACGTGCCGCTGTGCGGGACGATGCAGGCAAACACAACCGGCACGGCAGAGTTTCCTTATTTTGTGTGCGCCGTAATCCAGTCGCCCAGAACTTGCAGGGCGGCGGGCGCGAACGTTTCTTCTATCTGTGAGTATTCACTCAGCGCGCCCGT
The DNA here is from genome assembly GCA_963835235.1 of uncultured Armatimonadota bacterium. Lineage (GTDB taxonomy): Bacteria > Armatimonadota > Armatimonadia > Armatimonadales > Capsulimonadaceae > CAWIET01. Next base: position 1,055,801 of record CAWIET010000005.1, on the reverse strand, counting down.
TGTGGCTGTCTGGAACAGATGATTGAGGCCGGGCAATTCCTGCACGGTTGCGTCGTGGTTGCCGCCTGCTTTGAGGGCCGCTTTGATGGCGTCCAGGTTTTCCGGTTCGGGAACTTGCAGGTCTTTGGAGCCGCCAAGCGCGAGCACCGGGCACGTCACTTTTTGCAGCACAGGAGCCGGGTTGCTTCGCAGAAAGCCCCGGAACCAGGGCGTGGTCATCACCGCCATCTGCGACAGAAAACTGGCACGGTACTGGTCTTTCATCGGTTGGAGGGCAGTTGGCAGGTGCGCCGTCTGGTCGTCCAGCAGGGCCAACAATTTGGCATTGGCCTCTTTATCGTCCGAGGTGGACTTCAGGACTGCGAAGACTTTCTGCTGCTGTTCCTGCTGCCATGCGACCAAAGAAGCGTCGCCGCCCATAGACCCGATAATCAGGGCTTCCTGACGCAACAGGATTTGTTCGCCGGGCACGCCCGGCCCGGCGAGCAGCACGACAAACGCCACGTCTTTCGGGTGCGCGACGGCGACCAGCGGCGCGACCAAGCCGCCCTCGCTGTGCCCGACCACGCCAATCTTTTTAGGATTGATGTCCGGCTGCGCGCGCAGAAACGTGATGCCCGCGAAAACGTCCCCGGCGAAGTCGGCGTCGGTGGCGTCGGAGTCTTTGCCGGTGGAGCCGCCCACGCCCCGGTCGTCCACGCGCAAAACGGCAATGCCATGCCGCGTGAGATAGTCGGCAATCACCAGAAACGGCTTGTGCCCCATCAGTGTCTCGTCCCTGTCCTGCGGGCCGGAGCCGGTGACAAGAATGGCGCAGGGAAACGGCCCTACGCCTTTGGGCACGGAGAGGGTTCCGGCGAGCGTGACGCCGCCTGCTGTGTTGGGGTACGTCACGTCGCGCGTCGCATACGGGAACGGCGGCTTCGGCTCCTGCGGGCGGCGCGGCGGTTCGGGCACTTTGTCCGTGCGCGTCAGGGTGAGGGGAAACGGAACACCCTGCGTCCAGGTGCCTACAAGCGTCTGTCCGTCCGTGCTGACCGTGCCGACAAACTTGCCCTGCACGCCGGGAAAACTGGCCGTAAGTGTGCCTTTGGAGAAGTCCACCGTGTCGGCGGGAATGTGCGCGTTCTGGTCAACGCTGTCCAGCACGGCGGCGAGCGTGCTGTTTGGCCCTGCGGTGATGTGCAGCACGAGGCGCAATTGGGCCGCGCCTGCGTCCAGCGTCCCCGCCCAGTTGCCCGCAACAGGGCTGTTCGCGGCGGGCGAGGGTGGCGCGGCTGTCTGCGCCCCTGCGGGCGTCACCGTCGCCAGCAGCGCGAAGGCGGCAAGGAGAATGCACAGCATGAGAGTGCCCCCACTCGCTTCTTAGAACCGGTAGCCCGCCGTGAGGCTCAGACCGGAAAAGTCATAGCCCTTGATGCGTCCGACAAACTGATAGCGGGCCTCCACATTGGCGCTCGTGCCCAGATTGGCCCCCAGCAGCAAACTGCCGCCGCCGCTCTCGTGAAAGCCAGAATGCACGTTGTCCTGCACGGCGCGGATGTCGGCAAAGTACACATCGCCTGTAATGCCCGCGTAAGGAACAAATCCCTTGCTGCCGTCGGTCTGGCTCAGAGCAACCCGGTAGCCGAGGCCCGCCGGAAGCAGGAACACGCGGTTGTCGCCGTGCTTCTGGTATTGCAGGCTCAGGTCAAAGCCCAGCCCGCCCTTGTCGGTGACATTGGCAAACGAGCCGAAGCCCAGCCCCAGCGAGAGCCACGATTTGCCGAAGCGGTCGCGCACGGTACCGTCGGTCGGCAGGTAAACCCCCACTTCTGGCCCAATACGGAAGCGGCTGGAACTGCTGTCCGAGGACGATTGAGCATGGGCGGCGGGCAGAAACAGCGCGGTCGCCAGCAGAAGTGCGGCAACTCCAATGGTGCGTGTCAAAGTCTTGCGTGTCAGCATTCGGTCAAGTTCTCCTTTGTGTCAGCCAATACTGGTTTGCGTGCCAGCAAATGATGCGGCGTAAGCCGCGTGTGCAGAAAAGGCGAGGGGTTGAAACCCTCTCGCTGAGGGGCGGCAGGAACCGCCGAACGTCCAGGGGACAGGCGCTTTGCGCCTCTTTGATGTGCCCGGCACGTTCCGCCACAGCGAAGAATGAGCGTAGGCTCACAAGCGAGAGGACTTCAGTCCCTCGCCGCCTCTTTCGCGGGCGAATTTCACCCCCCGCGGTTTCTCTTGGCGCGGCCTCTGGAAAAACCCGCAGTTCACAGTGTACCCGGCTCGTTTCTTTTATGGAACCAGCACGACTTTGCCGCCGCCCGCCGCGACTTGTGCGTAGGCTTCGGCAGCATCCTCTAACGCAAAGCGGGCGGCGAGAGTTGGCGGGCGCAGGACGCCTGCCTCAAAGCCGGGCGCGAGGGCCTGTAAAATGCGCCCGCCTGTTGCCGTGTCCCGCGTGAGCGTGTTGACGCCCAGCAGATGCAGTTCGGCCCGGTAGAAATCTAACAAGTCAAACGAGACGCGGCGGGCGTCCGGGGGCGCGGCGATTTCCACCAACCGGCCCTTCGGGGCGAGTGAACGCAGGCACGGCTCCACTGTCGCGCCGCCCACCGTGTCAAAAACGAGCGTCGCGCCCCGCCCGCCGGTGGCGGCTTGCACAAACTGTGGCAGGACAGCGGGGTCAGCAGAAACCAGCACATCGTCTGCGCCGATGGCTTTCGCTTCCGCCGCCTGTGCTTCCCGGCGCACGACGCCAATGACGCGGGCGCCCTTCCAATCGGCAATTTGCACAACGGCGCGACCCACCGCGCCTGCCGCGCCAACGACAAGCACGGTGTCATGCTGTGTCATTTCTGCCGTGTCCATCAGCCCAGCCCATGCGGTCACGTAGGGGACGCCGACTGCGGCAGCCTCCTCCATGCTCAAAGCAGACGGTTTGGGGCAGACAGCCTGACGCGGCAGAAGCAGAAACTCCGCGTGCGTGCCGTCGCGCCCGAAGCCTAAGTCCCCGCCGCTGCCCCACACTTCGGTTCCCACGCCCGGCCCGGAGACGATTGTACCGGCGAAGTCGCGTCCCGGCGTGCGCGGCAGGGTCGTGTGCGCGCGCATGAGGCCCGTCACGTTCTTCACGTCGCTGGGGTTGATGGCAGCGGCGGCCACTTTCACTAACACCTCATCGGGGCCGGGCACGGGGTCAGGAACGTCCTGCACCGTCAGCACGGAGGGCGGGCCAAACTCAGTCAATCGCAGGGCGCGCACAGCCTATTTCCCCTCGTAAATGTCCATGACCTGACCCAGAAGGCGCAGGGCGTCGGGCTTCTTGCGCTGGAACGAATTACGCCCGATGATGGAGCCGAAGCCGCCGCCTTCCTGAATGCCGCGCACTTCTTCCAGCAGCTTGGCGTCGGTGGTTTCGGCCCCGCCGGAGAAGATGACGATGCGCCGCCCGCCAAACGCGCACTGCACGACGTGCCGAATGCGCTCCCCGATTGTGCCGATGGGAATGGCCTGCGCTTCGTAGACTTTCTTCGCTTCGGGCTGCTCAATATAGGCCGTCGGCACTTTCACTTTGACAATGTGCGCCCCCAACTGACACGCAATCTGGGCCGCGTAGCCGCACACGTCAATGGCCGTCTCGCCTTCTTTAGAGAGTTCGGAGCCGCGCGGGTAGGCCCACACGACAACAGCGAGGCCGTTTCGTTTGGCTTCCTCGGCCTGCTGGCGCACCATCTCGTACATCTCCAAGCGGTGCGCGGAGCCGGGGTAAATGGTGAAGCCGATGGCGCAGCAGCCGAGCCGCAGGGCGTCGGGGACGCCCGCCGTGCGCGCCTGGTCGGGGTCGCGTTCATTCATCAGCAGGTCGTGATTGCTGGCTTTGAGAATGAGCGGAATGTCTCCCGCGAACTCACGCGCGCCCGCCTCCAGAAAGCCGAGCGGAGCGGCGTAGGCGCTGCACCCGGCGTCTAGGGCGAGTTGAAAGTGATAACGCGGGTCGTAGGCAGGCGGGTTCGGCGCGAACGAGCGCGCGGGGCCATGCTCAAAGCCCTGATCTACGGGGAGAATGACCATTTTGCCGGTGCCGCCCAGCCGCCCGTGACCGAGCATTCGGGCTAGATTGGACAGTGTGCCGGGGTTGTCGCTTTCGTACCAGGAGAGGATTTCGCGAATGCGGGGTGTCATGGTGGGGGTCTTCTTTCAGGGCATCAGTGTGAGGCCGTCATGGGCGACCGTGACGCCATGCGGGGCGAGTTGTTCTGTCAATTCCGCATGAAGCAGGCCGCCATTGTGCGAAAAGTGCGTGGCGATGAGTTGCGTCCCGTCGGTGACGGCTCCCACCGCGCGCAGGCGGGCGATGGTTTCCAGCACGCGCGCGATGCCCATGTGCCCATCTGACGTAGGCGAATTGGGGCCATACGTGCAGTCCAGCAGGGCAACAGACAGCGGGACGCCTGCCAGCGCGCGCACAGTGTCTTCGGGAAACGGGCCGCTGTCGTGGCCGTACAGGACGCTTTTGCCCTGCCGTGTGAAGCGCAGAAGCAGAGAGCCGGGCGCGTGGGCGGCGGGCAGGGGCAGGATTTCGTCGCCTTCCGGGGTGACAACGGGACGCAAGGGTTCCAGGGACGGGTGCAGTTCCATGAACTGCTCGCCGGGGTCAGGGTAGCGCGCGTGGAGCGTGTCCATGACGGCGGCGGGGCCGTAGACATGAAGCAGGGGCAGTTCCGTTTGCTTGACGAAGCCTGCCCCCCGATATTGCGGTTCGGCAGGCGTGAAGTGGTCATCGTGCGCGTGCGTGAACGCCAGCGTCGTGAGGCGGGATAGGTCGCGCCCCCTGCGCTGCATCTGCGAGAGCGTGTCCGGGCCGAAGTCTATCTTGAAGTCGTCGCCCCAGAGAGCGCCGGAGCGCGAGCGAATGTCCCGACCCCCCAGACGCCGCGCGTCGTCGCAGGCGGCGCACCGGCAAAACGCGGCGGGCCAGCCTTCGGCGGCGGCGGTTCCGAGCAGGGTCAACTCCATGCGGGGCCTGTTCTACGCGGGCAGGGCGAGTTCCTTCTGCCGGGCTGCCGGGGTTCTAAAAAGCCCCGTCCGGGGAAAACATCCTCACGGACGCAAGAGGGAGACAGAACTGCTCTTTTTTCTCGTCCGACGGACGCCCTCTTTGCCGGGGCATTTTATTGCCCCGGCGCTTCGTGGCCTTCTATAGCGGAGCAAGCAGCGGCAATGGCTACGGACAGGCTGACGGCTCCGTCTCCCCCGGTGACGCGGGGCGCGTGGGCCGGGTCGTGCAGGGAATGGAGGAAGTCAGCCATTGCGTCCGTGACGGCCTGCTTGTAGACGGGGGTTGGGTCGCCGAGCGTCCAGTTGGCATGGACGCGCCGCGTGACGGGGTAATCGCTGCCGCCTCCCCGCACCGTACCGCCTGGCGGGGGTGAAAACGCCGGGTCGTCAGTCAGCGGCACGGGGAGAAGCGCGCGCAGGGCATCCCTATCTGCGTCAGAAACAAGGGCCGTGAGGCGCAATGTGGTGGGTATCCAGCCGCCGAGCGACACATGGCCGCGCTGGAAGGCGAAGTGCGCCGTTTGCTGCTCCAATGCGCCGGGCCGGTTGAACGCATGGTGAAACGACGCTTCCGCGCCATTGGCGTAGGACACAATCGCCTGCACGCGGTCTTGTTTGCCCGTGCCGTCGGCGCGTGTCCAGGTACGGCCCAGAACGCTTTGGGCCGGTGCGCCGACAATCGCGCCCACCATGTCAAAGAAGTGGACGCCGTGCTCTATGAAGATGCCCCCGGACTGTGTTTTGTCCCAGAACCAGTGCGGGTCGTCTAACCCCTCATCGGAGGCATAGTTCTCAAAGCCAACGTGGGTAAGCGCGCCCAGCGTCCCCGCCCGCGCGATTTGGCGCACGGCGTCGTACAGGAGATTGTAGCGCATGACATAGTTGATGCCGACCTGCCGTTTGGCCGCGCGCCCGGCTTCCAGAATAGCCTGCGCGTCTTCGTTAGACGTAGCGAGCGGCTTTTCCACAAAGACGTGCTTGCCCGCCCCCAACGCCGCCGTCGCCATTTCTTTGTGCAGTGCGGGCGGCGTAACGATATGCACGACCTGCACGGCAGGGTCTTGAATTAACTCGCGCCAATCGGTGTAGCAGCGCGGAACGCCATACCGGGCGGCGGTTGTTTCCATAGCCGCCCGGTCGCGCCCGGCGAAGGCGACGACGCGGGCGACGCCGTTGTCATGGTAGGCTTCCGTGCAGAACGCGCCGAAGCCCCGATATCCGATAATGCCCAGCGCGGGCAGGCTGTTCACAGCAGGCCGCTCATGGCAGCGTGCCTGAAACGCTGTACTGGAAGCGGTACGGGTCGCCCTGGAACGTGCGTGTTACCTTGAGCGTCACCATCTGCCCGCCCATGCCCGCGCTCGCCGGGAATGCCAGCGTCACCGGCTTGCCCTGCCCTGCCGTCAGCGTTCCCAATTTCACCTGCATGGGCGTTGTGGTGGCCGCTCCGCCCAGCGTGGCCGCCGTGAGGCGCGCATTGACCGCCGCTGCGTGCCCTGTGTTGGTGACGCCGAGGGTCACCAGGTAGCCGCCGTGCCCATCTGAAGTGACATTGCCTACTCCGACACTCAGGGTCGTGAGCGTGACCAGCAACTGGCCTGTGTTGGATGTGCCGCCGCCGGGAGCGGGGTTGGTGACGACAACGGCAATCTTGCGGGCGACGGTCAGTTCGGAAGCGTTGACGTAGGTTCGCAGTTGGGTGGCAGAGACGTATTTTGTCGTGCGTGCGGTGCCGTCAAAGGAGACGACGCTGCTGGGCACAAAGCCGGTTCCCTTGATAAGCTGGGAGAAGCCGGGGCTGCCTGCGGGCACGGGGTCGCCGACCTGCTTGAGGATGGCGGGCACGGGGTTGTTGATGGTCAGATTTTGCGTGCCCGATGCGCTGGGGTTGAATGATGGAAATCCGTTGTAGGCGGCGGAAACAGTGACCTGCCCGGCGGCGAAGGGGCCGACGACAATGCTGGCGGAACCGTCGTTGGACAGGAGCACGGTCTGGGTTTGCCCGTTGACGGTGAAGTTGACGTAGCCGCCAGGTGTGCCTGCGCCGGGGGAGACGGAGGTCACTGCTGCCGCGACGGTGAATGTCTGCGTGCTGTCGGGCGTGGTGGCGGGCAGGGTCAGCGTGGTGGTGGTGTCGGTGTTGTTGATGGGCTGGTATTGCGTGCCCGTTGCGCTGCCCGTGAAGTTGGTGTCCCCGTTGTAGGCGGCGGAGATGCTGACGCTGCCGTTGGCGGAGCCGATGAAAGGGCCAATGGTGATGCTCGCCGTGCCGTTGGTCAGGGGGGCGTCCTGGGGCGTGCCGTTGACGTTGAAAGTGACGGTGCCCGTCGGCGTGCCCGCGCCGGGAGCGACAGGGGCGACGGTGGCGCTGATGCTGAAGGTCTGCGTGCTGACCGGGGTCGTGGACGGCAGGGTCAGCGTGGTAATTGTGTCCGCTTTGTTAACGGTCAGCACCAGGTTCGTGCTGCTTCCGGAGAAAGCACCGCCGGTGTCCGAGTAGGTAGCGGATATTGTATGGTCGCCCACGCCCAGCGCGGACGTGCTGAACGAAGCAAAGCCGTTGGAGTTGACGGGGTAGGTTCCCAGATCGGTGTTGGTGGAGGTGTCCACGAAATGGACGGCGCCTTCGTTGACCGTCTGGCTGCTGACGATAGAAGCGTAGAACGTGACGCTCTGCCCGAACACGGAGAAGGGGTTGCTGAAGGCAAGGGTGGTGTTGGTTCCCAGGGCACCGATGGTGGCCGTGCTGGTGGTCTGCTTCTGCGTGCCGAAGGTGTTCTCGGTGACGGTGGTGGTGACGGTGTATTGGCCGGGCAGGGCGTAGGTGTGCGTGCCGCCGATGTTGAACTGGGAGGCGGCGTTGTTGCCATTGCCGTTGGCGGTCACCGTGCCTGCGGACTGCGTGGTGTCGCCCCAGTCAATAGTGGCGGTGAAGTCGGACGCGGGCGCATTGGGGTTGGTATCCGACAGCGTGGCGACGGTTCCCGTGAAGGACTGCGTGGCGGTGGGATTGATGTCCACGCCGGTCAGCGTGAGGCTGGCGTGCCCGTTGAACTCATACGCGCCCATGTCGGGGGCGGCGTCACGTGTGCTGCCGTCCAGGTCGGTGGCGGGAGCGCCGGTGGGCGTGCCCGCGTCAATGCAGGGCGAGCCTGCGGAAAGGTGATAGTCGCCGCTGCCGACGAACAGCGGGTCGGTGTCAAAGTCGCCGGTGTCGCCCCACCCACCCTGCACGTCCGAGTACGTGATGGACAGGCTGCTATTACCATACAGGTAAAACGGGCCAGCACCGGTGTTGCCGTAGATGAGGGTGTTCGTGATGGTGACCGTGCCCGCGTAGAGACCCATCAGCACGGAACTGTAAGCAGTGCCTGGAGCCGTGACGCTGTTGCCAGCGAGCGTGCAGTTAGTCAGGGTGACATTGGAGCCGGTCTGCTGGATATGGATGGTGCCGCCATACACATCGCCGCCGCTGATGACCTGGTTGCCGGTGAAAAGGCAGTTGACAAAGGTCATGCTATCGTTGGCATCCAGGATGCAGGCCGCGCTCCCGGCATCGACGACGCCATTGTTTAGTCCCTGTGCTGTGTTGTTGGCGAACACGCAGTTGGTGAACGTCGGGCTGGCATTGCTGCCGGAGACGTACAGGCCGCCGCCATAGGCACCGCCGCTCACATCGCACGTGCTGTTGGAGAACACGCAGTTGCGGAACGTGGGGCTGGAGGAAGTGACCGTGACCGCGCCGCCGTAGTCGTGCATGTAGCCGTTGGTGACGGTGAGGTTCTGCACGAGGGCGCTGCTGGTTTCGCCGTTGTGGATATAGAAGCCGCGATGGGTGCCACTGCTGCTGCCCCCGCAGTCGATGATAGTGGTGCTTGCGTTCGGGCCAATCAACGAGATGTTTCTGCCGCCAAAGTCCAGGTCTACGTTGCCGGGGCCGGTGTACGTGCCGGAGTTGACGTACACGGTGTCCCCGCTGGACGAGGCATTAATGGCCGCCTGAATAGTGCCATACTCGGAAGGAACGTAGCGCGTTGTGGGGCCGCCTCCTCCGCCCCCGCCCCCACCATCGTCACCGACAATCGCATTGGGGCGCGCGCTGCCGTTGTGGACAGGCGCGACGCCCTTCCTGGCAGGGGGCGCGGCGAAGGCGAGCGCGGTCAGCCCGGCCAGCAGCAACGCGACGAACACGTTCCACAGCAGAGCGCGGCGGGCGGAGAGCGCGCGGCGTTGACTGGCAATGGGGTTGGCAGACATGGCGGGTTTCCTTCCTTGTAGTGCAGCCTGATGGAGCCGCAGGGAAAATAGCGGGACGACGCAACGTGCGGGCGGACACGCCGCCCGGATTATTATATCACAGAGCCTGGGATTTGGCAACCCGGCAACGGCGACAGGGTGACGCGGTTTAGCGCGCGCCGGGAGCGGGGATTTGCGGAGGTGGCCTGCTCTTTCCAAAGGAGCAGGCCACCGCAGGAACCGCGTTCTCACGACAAGCCCCTCACGGCAGGGTGACGGTAAGGCTACCCACGAAGTGGTATGGGTCGCCCTGATAGGTCTCGCTCACCTTCAGCATCACGTGCTGCCCGCTCGTGCCCGCACTGGCGGGGAACGCCAGCGTCTTCTGTACGCTTTGGCCTGTTGTCAGCGTGCCGAACTTCACCGGCAGGGGCGTTGTCGTGTTCGCCCCGCCCAGTGTGGCGGAGAGAAGACGGGTGTTCACGGCAGTCGCGTAGCCTGTGTTGGTGACGGTGACGGGCACAAGATAGCCGCCGTTGCCGTCGCTCGTGGGCGTGCCTGCTGTCACTTTCAGGCGGGTGGCTGTCACCAGCAATTCGCCTGTGTTGGATGTGCCGCCGCCGGGAGCGGGGTTGGTGACGACAACGGCAATCTTGCGCGCTGTCTTGAGTTCCGAGCCAGCAACAAAGGTGCGCATCTGCGTGGCAGAAACGAACTTGGTGGCGCGGGCTGTGCCGTCAAAGGAGACGACGCTGCTGGGCAGAAAGCCGGTTCCGTTGATGAGTTGGGAGAAGCCGGGGCTTCCTGCGGGAATGGGGTCACCCACCTGCTTGATAATGGTGGGTGCAGGGTTGTTGACGACCTGCGTGAGCATATCCATGCTGCCGCTGTAGACGCCGTTGCTGTCCGTGTAGGTGGCGGTGATCATGTGTGAGCCAACGTTCAGGCTGGACAGGCTGACGCCGACTGAGACCGTTGAACTGCCAATGGCAGAACCGCCCAGGTCAATGTTTGTGGTGGTGTCCCTGAACTGGACGAAGCCTTCCGCCGGAGTGGTATTACCCGGCCCGGTGACTGTGGCGGTGAATGTCACTTTCTGCCCGTACACAGACGGATTGAGGCTGGAAGTCAGCATCGTGGTGGTGGCGGCGACCCCCACCGTGGCCGTACTGGTGAGCACAAGCGGGCCGCCGAGGCCAGTGATGGTGGTCGTGACCGTATACTGACCCGGCAGCGTGTAGGTGTGCGTTCCCGATACGCTGAAACTCCCCGCGCTGCCGCTCACCGTGCCGGTTGTCGCCGTTGTGCTGTCGCCCCAATCAACAGACGCGGAGAACGCGGAAGCATCCGTAACCGTGTTGGAGTCGGTGAAGGTGGCAACATTGCCGCTGAATGCGGTCAGGGCGGTGGGGCTGATGTCCACTCCCTGCCCGTTGAGGCTGTCCGGGACGGAAACAGTCAGCTTGAAAGTGTCGCTGGTGCTGGTGAGCGTCGCCGCATCGCCGCTGTAAACGGCGGTCAGGCTGTGGTCACCAGACATGAGGGTGCTGATATGCAGGCTGGCCGTGCCGCCGGTGACGGCAACGGGAGAGCCGAGGTTTGTGATGCTGTCCTTGAATTGCACCGTGCCGGTGTTGCTGCCGATGCTGGTCACCGTCGCCGTCAGGGTGACATCCTGGCCCGGCATGGCCGGGTTGGGCGAAGCCATCAGAGTTGTCGTGCTCGCATACGGGGGCAGAGCGGCTTCAAACATCCCGCGTCCGTGCGACCCGGCTCCCACGATGCCGTAGGGCGCGCTCGTGCTGGTCGCGCCGGGGCTGACAGCGATGGAAACGACCTGCACATTGGGCATCACGGCCTTTGTCCAGGTTGCGCCGGTATTGTAGGAGAAGTACGCGCCGTTGTCCGCCCCGGCGTACAGCGTGTTGGAACCCGCGTCACGGGTGATGGCCTGGAACGGCTCATTGGGCAGATTGCCGCTGATGTCTGTCCAGGTTGCGCCGCCATTGATGGTGCGGAACACGTGCCCGCCGCCGAAACTGGCCCGCGTCACAATCGCCGTTGCGGGAGTTGCGGGGTCAACATAGATGCCGCTGAGAGGGCCGCCCCCTGGCACCGCCGCTGCCTTTGTCCAGGACGCGCCGTCATTGGTCGTGACGTAGAGGGAGCCGTTTGCGGCAGAGTAAATCGTGGCTCCCGCCGCGCCCAGCGCACTGATGGTGTCGTTTGTGCCCGCCGTGTAGCCATTCGTGCCGGGAGTGGCGATGGCAGTGAAATTGTCGCCCCTGTTGGTGGACTCATAAACGTGATTGGTGCCGTAAATAACGCGCGACTGGTTGAGCGGGTCAAGAATGTACGGGACATAGAACGCCGCCGGGTCGGAGCCATCTAGTGCGGGGTCGTTCTCGCCTATCCCGCTAGTCTTGCCATTCCAAGTTTGGCCGCCATTGTCGGAGCGTTCCAGCGAAATGCCATAATACTCATGGTAGACGGTGTTGGCATTGGTCTGGTCAACTGCCACAAAGCCGCCGTCGCCGCCGCGCACGAGGTTCCACACGTCCGTGCCGGTGTATTTCTCCGTGCCGTTGTCCTGCGAGCCGCCATACGCGATGGTGGGGTCGGTAGGGTGCAGGCCAATGCCCGTGAACTGCGTGATGGTTAGATTGGTGTTGAGGTCTGTCCAGTTAATCGGGGTGCTGACAGTCGGGTCGGCCAGTTCCCACAGGCCGCCGTCGTTGCCATTCAGGAGTTGCCCGTTGATGGTGTACGCCAGCGCGTGATGGTCGGTGTGCGGCCCGTTGCCATTCACATTGGAATAGTCCGACCAGGTTGCGCCGCCGTCGTGCGAGCCGACGATGCCATTGGTGCCGCCCGCGCCGTAGTTAATTTGTCCGGCGGCAAAGACGACATTGGCATCGGTGGGGCTGACGGCCAGGATGTCATCATACCAGCCCTGGTTGCCCAGATAGTTCGGCGTGGTGAGTTTTGTCCACGTCGCGCCCGCGTCGGTGGATTTGTAGGTGCCCAGCAGAGTGCCGAAGGCGTTGCTGAAGTAAGCGGCGCTGCAATCGTTGGCGTAGAGCGTGGACGGGCTGGACGGGGCCAGCGTCAGGGCGATGCGGCCCACATTGCTGTTGGTGCTTGCGTTCGGGAAGTTGCTCAACAGCGTCCAGGTGGTGCCACCGTCTGTCGTTTTCCAGATGCCGTTCAGGTTGTTGTAGTCGTAGCCACCGAACAAGTCGCCGATGGCAGCGTACACAATCTGCGGATTGCTGGGATTGATGGCAAGGTCGGTGCAGGAGGACTGCTGCGCCGACGCATCCGGCGCAAACACATACGCCCATGTCTGCCCGCCGTCGGTGGATTTGTAAACGCCGAAACCGTTGGCATCAATCCCGAAGGTCGTTCCCAGGAAGACATTGTTGGAATTGACGGGATCAACCACGATGCGCGAAATGCAGTTGCCCGCGAACGCCCCGTTGGGGCCGGTGTACTGCGCCCATGTCTGCCCGCCATCGGTGGATTTGTAGACGCCTGCCCCGTAGCGCGAGTCGATGGAAAAGTTGGCTTCGCCCGACCCGGCATAAATCGTGTTGTGATTGTTAGGGTCAACCGCCAGTGCGCCCATCGCAATGTCGGGCAGGTTGTCGGTGAGCACTGTGAACGAAGAGCCGTTGTCATTAGTCTTCCACACGCCGCCACCTGCCGCCGCAATGTAAAAGGTGCTGTTGTCGGTGGGGTCAACGGCAATTGCCGCGATGCGCCCGGACACGGGGCCGCCGCCGGGGTCTTGCCCGCCCAGGATTTGAGATGGGCCGATGGAGTTCAGCGTGAACTGCGCCAACACTGAGCCCGTCGCCACCGCCGCGTGCCGTCCCGCCCAGGCAGGCCCGCCCCGCGCCGCGTTCTTGTTTCCCACAAAGGGAGCGCGGGACATCAGGGACGAAAAGTCCTGAGCCGGAGCGTTCGGAGACGGAGGCGGCACGGGAACATGGAACGTTCCGACAGGGGGCGCGGCAAAGGCGAGCGCGGTCAGCCCGGTGAGCATCAGGGTGACACAGACGCTCCGCAGCAGATTGCGGCGGACAAATTGGGCGCGACGAGCCTGGCGCGCGGGCATCGGGAGTGGGGGCAGCAGACAGGGGAGACATTGCGGGCGGTTTCCTTCCTCGTGACAGCGCCACAGATCAGAGTGTGCGCGGGCTTATTATAACACAGGTATCGGGATTTAGCAAGCCAGCATTTGTGCGGGGAAGCCGGGCGGGGCAATGAACGCGGTAGGGCGTTTGAGACAGGGCAGGGCAATGGGACAGGGCGGGGCAAGCCCCGCCCCTACGGTGTCAGATTACGGGAGGGTGACGGCGACGGCTTTGCTCCAGGTGCCGCCGGTGTACGTGCCCGACACGTGCAGGTTCACCGTGCTGCCCGGCGTCCCCGCGCTTGCAGGAAACGCCAGCGTGAAACTCACAGATTGGTTGGCTGCCAGCGTCCCGAATGAGAGTGGCAGGGCTGTTGTCGTGTGCGCGGAACCCAGCACGCCGAGCGTCGCCTTCAGGTTGGGGGCGTTGGCGTAGCCCGTGTTCTGCAAGGTCACGATTTGGTGGTAGACGCCGCTCCCGTCGCGGGACAGCATATCAAAGGTCGGCGTGACGCGCGTGACTGTCACTGTGAAGGGCAGTTGGTCGGAGACGGCTCCGGTGTTGGGATTGACAACGATGACATGGGCAACGCCTGCTGAGGCAATCAAAGAGGCGGGCACGGACGCAGAAAGCTGCGTGGCGGACACGTGGGTAGTGGACAGCGGGCTGTCGTTCCACTCAATTTCGGCGTTGGGTTCAAACAGGGAGCCGAAGGCGTTCAGGGTGAAGGCGGGCGCACCGGCGGGCTGCTGAGACGGCTGAATAGCGTTCAAGATAGGTGGACTCGCAGCGAGAGTAACACGCACGTTGTCTATGACAGGGCCATAGGCGGAGTGGGTGTTGCTTTGGAACTTGAGGCGGGTGAGGCTGCTCGCGGCGTCCAAACCCGGCACGGAAACGTCAATGTAGCCGAGATTTTGGCGGGTCTTGCCGGTGCTGTCAAAGGTGAAGGGCGAGCCGGGCACTTCTACGCCGCGCCAGAAAACACTGAGAGACTTGACGCCGGGACTGTCGGGGTTGCCCGCCAGCGAGAATGTGAGGTCATAGGATTGCCCGGAAGTGGTGTGCAGGTCTTGATAGAGGGTTCCGGCTCCGTAGCCGCTCATGTCTACAGATTGATTTCCATCCGCCGCCTGCCAGTTTCCGGTCAGGTCAACGCTGCCAGAATTGACAGTCCAGGGGCCGAACGCAGCGCCTGCGTAGTAAGTATGAGTTGGCCCGGACAGCGCAGGGGTCTCAAAGGAAGGGTCTTGGACAATGTTCTGCGCGCAAGCGGGGCGTGACGCGCCGAGCAGAAAGAGAAGCGTGCCCGCGAGGGCGAGCCGGGAAAAGCGTGCGGTGTTCATGGCCGAGTCCTTCCGTACCAGCGAGGCGCGCAGGGAAACAAAGGGCACGCCGTACCGCTCATTATGCCGCTAAACAGGGCGGCTGTCAATGGCTGCCGGGCAGAGGGGATTTGGCGATGCGGCCCTGCGCTTCAGTGGCTTCGGGGCTGCCGGGGTTGATGGCGATGACGGCCTGCCAGTTGACGCGGGCCTGCGCCCAGTTGCCGTTGTCGGCAGCGGCCTGCGCGCGCGCCATGTACACCTGCGTCGCGTTGCTGCGGGCGTCGGCGGCATACGTGCTGGTCGCGTCAGCGCGCACCGCGCCTTCCCACGCTTGCAGTGCGCCGTCCCAGTCGCGCTGGTTCCAGCGCAGGTTGCCCAGCGCGTCGTAGGCGGCGGCGTTTTTGGCGTTCAGGGCGATGGCGCGCTGATAAGCGTCGGCGGCCCCCAGCGCGTTGCCCGTCTGCGCGGCCTTTTGTCCCTGCGCGGTTTGAATGGCGCTGAGGCCCTGCGACGCGCGCTCCGATTCGGGCGAGCCGGACGGCGCGGCGTCCTGCGCGGCCTGGTAACCACGAATAGCAGCGTCGTAGTTGCCGTTGTTCTGAGCCTGCGCGGCGTTCACATAAAGGCGGGCGGCTTCGGCGCGCTGATTATGCGTCTGCACCTTATGGTAGGCGGTGACGATGCCCCACACAATCAGCCCCAGCAGAAACAGCAGCCCCAGCATGGACAGCAGCAGACTGATGCTCTGTCCCACCCCCCCGCTGTTGGGAGAAAAGGGCAGGCCGCCCGTGACCGGCCCGCTCGGCGCAGCGCGGCGCACGGGGTCGGCAGCCGGTGACGCGCCGTTGGACACTGTGCCGCCGTGCGGCTGGCCCCCCCCGGCAGGGGCCGACATGGCGGGCAGCCCGGAAATGGACGACGGCACGGTTCCTGTGTCCATCGTGCCGCCCAGCCCTGGCGTCGCAAACGTGAGGGGGCCGCGCGATGTGCGCGGCGCGTCCGGGATGTCTGTCACGGACGCGAGCGCGAACTTCTCGGCGCGGAGGTCGGTGGCGAGTTGCGCGGCATTCTGGTAGCGCAGGGCGGGGTCTTTGGCGAGGGCTTTCTGCAAAATCGCTTGCAGCGACGACGGTACGCCCACCGGCATGGCAGGCTGCACGTTCATAATGTTGTACGTGATGGTAATCACGCTGTCGCCTACGAACGGCTTGCGCCCGGTGAGCATCTCGTAAAGCGTGATGCCCAGCGAGAACAAATCCGTGCGGTGGTCAACCATCTGCGACGCGACTTGTTCCGGGGACATATACGACGGCGTACCGAAGACCTGCCCCTGCGACGTGATGCTCGGCTCAGCAGTGATACGGGCGATGCCGAAGTCGGTGAGTTTGATGGTGCCGCCGGGAAGAATATGCACGTTGTCGGGCTTCACGTCCCGATGCACGACCCCATGCGCGTGCGCGTAGCCGAGCGCGTCGCAGAGTTGCAGAGCCATGTCTACGGTTTCTTTGAGGGGCAGTGCGCCCTGGAGTTGGAGAATGTCGCGTAAAGACTGGCCTTCCAGGTACTCCATGACCAGAAAGTGCCGGTCGTTCTCCTGCCCGACTTCGTGAATGGTGACAATGTTGGGGTGGGTCAGGGTTCCGGCGGCTTTGGCTTCCCGGTAAAAGCGTTCCACGCGCTCTCGCTTCTGCGCGCCCGCCAGGTGCAGGGGCAGTTGCAGTTCTTTGATGGCGACGCGCCGGTTCATCTGCGGGTCAATCGCCTCGTACACGATGTCGTTAGAGCGGGCAATTTCCCGGAGTATCCGGTATTTGCCGAGCACGGTGTTGGAGGAAGAAGTGGACACAGTGGCTACTTTTTGGCCCCCGGAGAAGGAGACGCCCCCCCTGCCCCCCAAACCTGGGGGGAGGAAGTGTCAAGGCCCTCTTTTCCGTCGCTGCTCCCCAAAATTAGGGCGGGGGGGCCTGCTTTCACTTTCGTCTCCCCCAGCCGCGCTTGGCGGGCTTGCCGTCGGCAGGGGCGTCGGCTTCGGGCGGCGACGGCGGCGCGCTCAAATCAAATGCGCCGCCGTCGCCGCCCGCCTGCGGCGTGAGCGCGCGCACGGACAGCACCAGCGCGGTGATGTTGTCGCGCCCGCCGCGCCGGTTGGCTTCGTCGACCAGGCGCATGGCGGCGACGGACGGGCTGTTTTCGCGCAGGAGGGTTTCCATCTCCTCCAGGCTTAAATGCCCGGTGAGGCCGTCCGAGCAAAGCAGCAGCACATCGCCGACTTGCAGGGAGCGCGCGGAAATATCGGCTTCCACGGTGGCGGACGTACCCACCGAGCGGGTGATGATGTTGCGGAACGGCGACGACTGCGCTTCTTCCAGGGTCATAATGCCCAGGCGCACCTGTTCGGCCACCCACGAGTGGTCGTCGGTCATCTGAGAAAGCCGCCCGCCGCGCAGCAAGTAGGCGCGGCTGTCGCCGACCTGCGCGATGGTCAGGGTGTCCTCGCGGACAATGGCGGCGGTCAGCGTCGTGCCCATGCCCTGCCGCTCGGTGATGGCCTGCGCGGTGGCGTACACCAGCCCATTGGCTTCTTCAATCGCGTGGCGCAGGCTGGCATCGGTGTCCGACGACGGGTTGGCGTAATAAGCCGCAATGACGGTTTTGAGAGCCATTTCGCAGGCAATCTGCCCGGCGGAGTGGCCGCCCATGCCATCGGCAACCGCGTAGAACGCGCCTTTGGTGGCGAGAACGCCGGAGTCTTCCGGCTCGTAGAAGTCAAACTTGTCTTCGTTGTTCTCGCGCACGCGACCTAAATCGGTCTTGGCTCCCATTTTCAGGGTTGCCAGGACGCGCGGCGTGCGGCCTCGCTCCGCCCAGCCCTCCTGAAGGTCAGTGCGGTTGAGGCGAACAGTCATCTCCTGACCGAAGGCATCAGGCAGGGCGGTTTCCTGCGGTGTAGCGGCTTCTTGCATAGTCGTTCTTTCCAGACTTGTTCCCTTGAAACGGGCACAATGGGCTGGCGCGGTGTCACTCACTCAGGGCGGCGGCCTGCTCTGTCTCTGCCAGCGGCGGCGCGTCCAGGGGCGGGACTGCTTCTTCGCCTTCGGTCTGCGTGGGCTGTGCGGCTTCAGCGACGGGCGGCGTGTCCGGTTCCGCACGGGGCATCCGCTCAAACCGATATGCTGCGCTGCCGATGATGACTTCATCCCCGTTCGCCAGCGTATGCGGCTGATTGGGAGGAAGCGGCTTGCCGTTCACCAGAGTCCCGTTGGTGCTGCCCACATCAGTCAGGCGGAACGTGTCGTCTTCGGCGATAATCTGCGCGTGCTGGCCGGAAACATACGGGTCGCCCTGCAGCACGACGCTGTTTTCGCTGCGCCGCCCGAACGTGGTGACCCCTGGCACGAGCGGCACCGTCGCTGTCGCGGTGCCGCGCACGCCAACCAGATGCGCTTCGGCGTCACGCGCCCCGGCGAGCAACAGAGACGGTTCTTCGTCTGCGGCAGGCTCGGCGTCGCCCGCGCTGTCTTGTTCCGATGGCGACGGCAGGCGCAGTGTGAGCGCGACGCTGCCAAACTGCACGGGGTCGCCATCGGAGAGCAGACGCGGCTGCCCCAGCGCGAGCGTTTCGCCGCCAACCCGCGTGCCGTTGGTGCTGCCTAAATCTTCCACCGAAGCCGCGCCGCCCTCGTCCAGCGTCACCTGCGCGTGGCGGCGGGACACAGTTTTGTCGGGCAGAAGCACATCGGCGGCCTCGCGTCCAACCGTGTTGATGCCGGAACGCAGGGTAAACAGATGCCCGGCGGCGTCTTCCAACCGGGGGCGGCGCAGCGGGTCGGGCACGGCCACCGTCTCAAAACGGCTGCCTGCGAGCGCGGCCAGCAGAAATCCGCAGTCCGGGCAGAACGTTTCCTGCAAGGGAACGCGGGCAGTGAGCACGGGGCACTGGGTTGCCGCGCCCATCGGACACTGGCGCGCGCTGCCGCGCGGCACGGTGATGCCAGACGGGGCCGCCGCATTTCCGATGCTTTCGTCGCCCTGTGGGAACGTCTCGCCAAACGTGATGCGGTCGTATTCGCTGCGCCGGGCGGGGGACGTGAGCACTTCGTAGGCTTCCTTCAGTTCAGCGAAGGTCTCTTTGTTCCACAGGTTTTCCTGCACGAGCCGCCGGTAGGCCGCGCGGATTTCGGTAACCGGGCAGCCGACAGGCACTTCCAGAATGGCGTAGTAGTTTTTCACAGTTGTGTTTGACGCAGACTTTCGCCCGCAGGAGGCCCTCACCCCGCCATCGGAATGGCGACCCTCTCCCGCTAAAGCAGGCGAGGGTGGGAAAATTAACTCTGAACCCTCGCCCGCTCTGACGGGAGAGGGTGGCGGGCCGCGCCGGGTGAGGGCCTCCTGCGGGCGGGGTGAGAGTTTCTTCCCTACTTTGTCTTCCCCTGATCCAGCGTGTAGACCGTCCCGACCAGCGTTTTCTCCACGCCTGCGCCGCTTTCAATCTCCTGCATGGCCTGCGTGATTTGCTGCGCCTGCGCGAGTTTCCCCTGATCCAGCATCAGCGTTTTTGTGCGGTTCAGTTCCTGCATGGCCTGCGTGACATTGAGCGTCTGGGCGCGCATTCCCATTACGGTTTTGTCCAGCGAGCGGGCGGCGCGGGCGACGGCGATTTCCCCTTGCACGCGCTCGCTGACCCCCGATGCGGCGGCGGCGCGGTCAGCGGTAAAGTCCAGCACGGCGTCGGCGGTGAGTTTTTCCGGCTTGCCGGTGAGGGCGTCATCATATAAGAGTTCCGCCTGTCCGATCCGGTAGGTTCCCGCCGGGCGGGGCGTCGCTTCCAGTTCCCACAGCGAAGACAGGCCCGTGCCCGCTTCCACGTCAATCAGCGTCACTTCGGCGGTGCGCGTGCCGTACACGGGCTGCTGGCCGTAGACCTGGCGCACCGAGACGCCGCGCGACAGCAGCAAACGCAGGCGCAGGTTGCGGGCTGTAATCCGCATCAGAGAGTCCAACTCGCGGCGGAACACTTCGGGAATCAAATCGGGGCGGGAGATAGAGTAGTAGTTGCCCCCGGAACGGCGCGCGATGCCTGCCAGGAGTTCTTCGTTGTAGTCGGGGCCGAAACCCAGAGCGGAAACGGTGATGCCGCGCCCTTTTTGTTCGGCAACCTGCCCCACAATGGACGGGAAATCTTTGGTGCCTGCGGTCGGCTCGCCGTCTGTGAGCAGCAGAATGCGGTTCAGGGTGTTTTCGGTCTTGACGGACGCGACCTGCTGGCACGCCGTCACCAGCCCTTCGTACAGGTTGGTGGTGTTGCCGGTGTAAATCCGGTTGATGTAGTCCTTGACCAGCGTCTTGTTCACGACGCGGCGCGCGGGCATTATCACGTCGGCGCTGTCCTCAAAGGCGATAATGCTGAGGATGTCGGTCGGCTCCAGGAGGTCAACGACGTAGGCGCAGGCGCGCTTGGCGTATTCCAGCGGCTCGCCTTCCATGCTTCCTGAGCGGTCAATGACGAGCGAGACGTTCAGCGGCAGACGGGCCGCGCCGCCGCCGAGGCCGCGCACGTCAAACAGCAGGTGTTCGCGGGCGACATCCGACGAGAGAACATGGCTGCTGCCGGGCGTCACCGACAGCGACAGCGCGCGCGCGGCTGCGCCGGGCGGCAGGGCAGATGGCGGCAGCATCACGGTCTGCTCACCGCCCTCCGGCGTCAGGACGCGCGTCTGGTTCGGGTCGCCCGCAAGCGGGTCATTAATCAGTTGCGTTGTATCGGCGTCAGCCATAGGGCAGCAAAGCAGGCGAAGATGAAAACGGCGTGAATGCGCGCGCGGCGCTTGCTGTTATTATAACAAGTCTGTTATGAAAAGTCTAGGGGGTAGGGGAAGAGGCGGCAAAAAGCCGGGGCAGAGAACCTCCCGGCTTTTCGTTGTTTACTGCGGCAGCGTGATTCCTTGCGTGAGGTTGAACGCGCCGTTCGTATAAGTTCCCTTGACCTGCAAGGCTGGCCCGCGATAGTATTTCGCCCCCGCATTGAAGTCCAGCGTCACATGGTAGATGCCGCCGGGGGCGAGCGTGCCGATGTCCAGCGGCAGGGGAACATTGGTGTCTTCGTGCTTGTAGGGGTTGGCGGAAACAATCTCGGCAAAGGTCAGTTCGGCGGAGGCGGCGTCGCGGTAGCCGGTGTTGGTGAGCGTCAGGGGCACCGAATAGTGGTGCGTGGTCTTGTCCTGCGTGATTGTGCCGACAGTCAAACTGAGCGTGGTCAGGGGGATCTTGAAGGTGAGCGAGCCGGAGCGGTCGCCATTGGCAGGGTTGCTGACATACACGCTGACTTCGCCCTGCCCGGTGAGCAGATTAGCAGGCACGAAAGTTCTCAACTGCGTGGGTGACACAAATGTGGCGCTCAGGACGGCGCTGCCGAAATGTACTTTTTCGCCCGGCGCGAAGCAGGAGCCGGTGACGACAAGCGCGAAGCCGGGGCTGTGCGCGGGCACGGTATTTGGGGACAAAGCACCAATTACAGGCACGGGTACAGTGATGGTGAGCGTTTTTGTCGCCGTGCCCGTGTCGGGATTGACGACGCTGATAGTGACCGTGCCAGGATAGTGGGTCAGGGCCATGTTGGTGGCGGCGCTGATGGAGGTGCTGAGTTGATTGCCGGACAGGTACGCGGACTGCGGCTGCCCGTTCCATTCTATGGCAGCGCCGGGCATGATACCGGTCGCTGTGACCGTGAGCGTGAACGCGGTGCAGGCTTTTACCTGCGCGGGGCTGAGGCCGGTGATGCTGACTGGCGCATTCTGCCCGTTGGGGTCAATCCGGTAGACTGCGCCATCGTTGTTATCGCCGCCCTCCTGCGTGGTTCCATACAGAAGGCCGTCGCTCAAAAGCAACGGCGCGGCGTAAGGGTAGGCCACTTTGCCGTATGTGTAATACAGCGTGTGCAGGGTGTACCCGGTTGACGCGGACGCATCGGGCGCAAGCTGGAACACCGTGCCGCCGCCATTGGTGCCGCCCCCGCTGGTCGCTCCGTACAGGTTCCCATCCGCGCCGTGCGTGACGCCGACCGGGTTTTGTCCGTCCGGGCCGTGAAACGTGTGCAGGGTAGTCAATGCGTAGCCGGTGTTAGCGGACGCATCGGGCACGAGATGAAACACCGTGCCATCACTGGTGTAGACGCCGTTAACGTAAACCGCGCCGGTGGCGCTGAAAAAGCCGCCGGAGCCGTCGGGCCGCAGATTGCCGCGCGGCCCGCCGCCATCTGCGCCGCCCGTGAAGGCATACAAGGTGGCGACGCTGTAGCCGGTGGGGCTGGAACCGTCCGGCGCGAGGCGATACACGGTGCCGAAGATGCCGTTGTAGGCGAACTCGGTTTCCCCGTAAATGAGGCCGTTGACAATCAGCGGCGTGTCGTCCGGGCCGTAGCCATCGGTGCCGTTGAAGTTGTAAAGCACCGTGAAGCGGAACCCGGTGGCAGCCGAGGAGTCTGGCGTGAGGCGAAACACCGTGCCGAAATACTGGTGCAACCCGCCGCTGGGAGCCGTGCCCGTCAGGATGCCGTTGTTGAGCGA
The DNA here is from genome assembly GCA_963835235.1 of uncultured Armatimonadota bacterium. Classification (GTDB taxonomy): domain Bacteria; phylum Armatimonadota; class Armatimonadia; order Armatimonadales; family Capsulimonadaceae; genus CAWIET01. The sequence goes on along the minus strand of CAWIET010000005.1, from coordinate 1,033,496 downwards.
CAGCCCCGCTGATGGATACTGCCCATCGGAGCCATTGAACGAATGCAGGGTATGGAGCGTATATCCGGTCGGCGCATTGGGGTCAGGCGCGAGTTGAAAGACCGTGCCGTCGTTGTGCGCGCCACCTTTCGGGGTCGTTCCATAGAAACTGCCGTCGGTTCCTTCCGTCAATCGGCACGACGGGCCGCTGCCGTCGCTGCCGCTGAAATACCACAAGAAGCGGAGTGTGTACCCGGTCGGGCTTGACGAGTCTGGGCGCAGGCGATAAATGGAGCCATCGCTGCTGGAGCCGCCGCCGCCGGTGACGCCATAAAAACTGCCGTCCGTGCCGACCACAATGGGCGCGAGCGGAAACTCGCCGCCGTTCTTGAAGCCGGGAAACGAGGTCAGCACGGTGAGCGGCGCGGCGGACGCGGGCGCGTACAGGGCTGACCAGCACAGCAGGGCGCACAGAAAAGCGCGAAAACGCAGGGCAAGCATGGCAGACTTCCTTATCGGATGTGCAGCACCAAACGCAGCAGGCAGGACGCGGCGGCCCGGCACGAACGGGACACCATTCCTCATTCTAGCACACGCGGGTGTCAGAGTCAAGCCGCGCGGCAGACGGCTCCGGGTGTTTTCCCGGAACCGCTAGCGGCTGCCATGCGTGTTCGGCACGGTGAAATACTGAGCGCCGGGAATAGCGGCGAAGTTGACGCCGCGCGGGTCGCCCAGGTTGGCGCTGCTGTGAAAGCCGCCAATGCCGCCCAGCACCTGATTGGACAGAAAATCGCCGATGCTGCCATTGATAAACGCGCACACAGTGATGGGGCCAGTGGGGTTGCCGAGGGCTGACAGGGGAATGGCAAACTCCACGCCGGTTTTGACTGACCCGGCCCCGGTGACCGCGTTGACAGCCCCGGTGCCGCTGACACCTGCCGTGTTGCTGTTGTCAATGGCAGCCTGGATTTTAGGTGCGCCCGCATCGCCGCCGGTGAGAGCGCCGGTGCTGCTGGAACCAGTCGCAGTGGTGCTGCCGATATTATAAGCCGTGCCGCTCCCTGCGGTGGGCAGGGTGGCAAAACTGACCGAGAACGTGTAGGGCGTGCCGCCGCCGTTCGCGCTGAGATAATAATCGGGCGCAAAGCCGCTGTCAAAGGTCAAGCCGACGCTGCCGGGCGTGCCGGGATCGGCGCTGAGGCGCTGCAAGTCGCTGCCGTCCGGGGTGTTGTGCGGGGGAACCGGGTTGTTTTTGACCAGCGTGTTCTGGCCCTGGCCGGGCACGCTGTCAATGAACACGTCCAGTTTGTTGTGATTGCCTTCCAGGTTGCCCGCCAGCACCAGGTAAAGCATCCCGTTTTGCACTGTGCCGTAAGCGGCGTCCAGTTCGGAGGCCCCATCGGTGGGCGTCGCCGTTCCGGCGGTGCTGTCGCCGAAGCCGGTCACGGTGTCTTGTGTCGCCAGCGGGCTGCTGTAGGCGGCCTCCGCCGTGCCGTTGACGACAATCTGCGCCTGCGCGGCGGCAGGCAAAACCAGGGTGGCGGCGAGGGCCGCGAGCGCTGCAAGTGTTTTCATCGTTTTTCCTTCATTAACAGTATGGAAAGGCCCTGCGTCACAAGGACGGCGCAAGGCTTCGGCAGGATGTTCGTATCACCAGAGGAGCAGGCAGGATGACCTGTTGGTAACTGCGGGACAAAGCCCCGGCGGGCGTGGCGAGCCGCTTGAGCATCAGTTTGGCGGCTGCCCGGCCCATTATCTCAAAAGGCTGCTCCACGCTGGTTAAAAAGCCGCGCGGCGTGTAGCGGTCAATGTTGCCGTGCCCGATGACGCTCAGGTTTTCAGGCACGCGAACGCCGTTTGCTTCCGCAACTTGGACAAACTCATGAGCGATAAAATCGTTGCTGGTGAACAGGGCCGTCGGCGGCTCCGGCAGCGAGAACAAATGGGCAAATGCCTGCTCCATTCGCCGTTCGTTCCAGTCTAGGTGGATAATGCGCTCCTCGCAAACCGGCAGGCCGCGCGCGGCGTGGGCGTCACGGTAGCCCTGCGCTCGCTCCAAAATGGTGGAATATTGGCCGGGATCCATCAGGTGCGCGATGCGCGTGTGCCCCAGGTCAATCAAAGCGTCTACGGCCATGCGGGAGCTTTCCACATCGTCAATGCCGACAAAATCGCACGGCACATCCTGTGGGTGACGGTCAATAAACACAGCGGCGAGTTCGGGGTGCTGCCGCATGATTTCCTGCACGGCCTCTTCGCCGCTGTAGCACCACCAGATGAGTCCGTCTGCGCCGCCATCCAGGGCGGAGCGGAGCGCCTGTGTTTCGCGCCGCAAAACTTCCGGCCTGTCTTTATGGAAAGTGTCCAAGAACGTGAGACGATGCGGGCTTTCGGTGTCGACCAGCGCTTTGTGAATGCCCGCGACAATAGACAGGCCGCCCGGAAACAGAGGATTGGAGGGGAGCACGGCGGCGATTGTCTGCACGGCGCTCCCTGGTTTCGTACTGCTCTCGTGGGAGCGTTCCAGCAAAGGCGCGTCGTCTGAGAACGCCACAAAGGGCCTGCGATAGTGCGCTTTTTCCAGCAGCCCCTGATTAATCAGTTTCGTATACGCCAGGCGCGCAAAGCGGCGACTGACGCCGAACTCCTCGCATAAGGCGCGCTCGGCGGGCAAGCGGCTTCCCGGCGCATAGATTTTATTCTTGATGCGCTCTGCGATAATCGCTGCCACAGCGTCTTCGGAAAAGCGAGTTGCTGCTGCTTTGTCTGCCATTGTTATTTCACAGGGAAGACTGACAAGTGTCCTGACTGCGGGCTGCACTTGCTTGTTGGAATTGCTTCATCATACTAGCACAGATGGTTCATTTTGTCAATGCCAGGCTTGCCTCTTCCTGTCTTTTCATGGCAGCATGAAAGCCCTCCTAAAAAACTCGCAGCGGGAGGGAATTGACAACTCCTAGATTGTGTGTTATAATTCCCAAAATGGTTGCTTTTGTACCAAATGGCGCGACTTCTTGTTCTGGCAAGGCAATCACGCCATCATCTGTGTGCCTCTTTGTGGCGAGCCAGCACAACAAAATATTTGCAGGAATAGTTTAGTTTGTTTCAATGGTCTGGGTACAAATCAGCAGGTGTGTGTCGGGGAAGTGCGCCCGAAAGGCAGGGGAGCCTTGAAGGAAGCATCGTCGGGCACAGCAGCCATTGTCTCACTCTCTCAAACGGAAGGCACTGAAACCGCCTTTCCGCAATCTGACCGAATGGAATGAAAGGAAAAGAAGAACATCATGATTACTCATGCACTGACCGCCAAGCGACGGGGCTTCACGCTCATTGAGCTGCTCGTCGTCATCGCCATCATCGCGATCCTCGCCGCAATCCTCTTCCCGGTGTTTGCCAAAGCCCGTGAGAAGGCACGGCAGACCGCGTGTCTGAACCAGACCAAGCAGCTGGGCCTGGGCCTGCTGCAGTACAATTCCGACTACGACGAGAAGTTCCCTTCCGGCAACGTCTATGCTAACTGCCCCGGTCAGGGCTGGGCGGGTGAAATCTATTCGGACGTGAAGAGCACGGCCATCTACAAGTGTCCCGATGACCCCAACACCGGCCCGGCTGGTGGCGATCCCACTGCGCCCTATGTCTATTCATATGGCTTCAACAAGAATGCGGCGGGCGTCACGCAGGCTACGTTCGGCAACGTCGCCAAGACCATTTTGCTGTTTGAAGGTAGTGGCAGCAGCATCGGCGGCAACCCCAAAGGCGTTGCGGATATGACCAACGCCAATGAAAGCAATAGCACGGCAGCCAACGGCGCGGAAGGCGGCTCCCCCGGTTCTCAAAATGCTGCTGGTGCGCCCGCTTCTGGCTACAACGGCCAGCTCAACTTTGTGACGGGCCAGTTCCCGGATGCCCTAAATGGCAGCGCCCCATTTGATCAGTCCGGCACAGTGAAAAATGGCCGCCACAGCGATGGCACAAATTATTTGCTGGCGGACGGCCATTCCAAATGGTTCCGCTCCTCGGCGGTCTCCTCTGGCGCGGACAACACCACTGCGGGCGGCACCAGTTGCGATGCCTCGTTTGGTAGCGTTTTGCCCCCTGCTGCTGGCACGGCGTCGCAGTCTAACTGCTCGGCTGGCACGATGGGCGCGACGTTCAGCATTCACTAAGCCGTCGCGTTTAAGACGCATCTACAGCCGCCTGAGATTCGGGGAACATCTCAGGCGGACAACTTAAACTGCGTTACGTTCTCACTTCAAGTCAGTTTCTCCAGTTTGTGCGCTCATGGCTCCCCCGGTCGTGAGCGCGTTTTTTTTGAGGCTCCCAGGCAAATGCAAATAGTATGCCCATTGAAAACAGCCGCCTGTCTTCTTCTTGCGACCGCGATACTGGCAGGGGGCAGCAGCCATCTGCAAGCCAGCGCCAGCGGCGGCGCTCCTGCAAGCGTGACGCTCTCCAATCCGCACGCACTGGCCGCCCGGCAGCAGGCTCAACAAAGCGCAGCGATGCAAAACCAGCCTGGTAAAAGCCGCCTGGCTTCCAGCGTGCATAAATCGGCAAGCGTTCCCCTCCTGGCTGACATCTCCACAGGGGCAGGCGCGCCGCCCTGGCCTGCTTCATCAGTCGTTTACTGTGTTTACCCCAGCATCTTCTCCCCGCAAGGCAATTTTGCGGGCGTGACCGCGCAACTGGGGCGGCTGAAAACCCTGGGCGTCACCGTCGTCTGGCTGATGCCTGTGACGCCTATCGGCCATCCCATCAACGGTCACCCGGCTTTTGGCAGCCCCTACTGCGTGCATGACTATTACGCCGTCAACCCGTCCTATGGCACGGAGGCCGACCTGCATCAGCTGATCACGAAAGCGCACGCGCTTGGCCTGCGGATAATACTGGACGAAGTGCTCAACCACACGGCCTGGGACAACGCGCTGATTACGCAGCACCCGGAATACTACGTTCACAGCGACGGCAACCCGAACAACCCGGCGTCCATCGTGCAGGCGTTCAACTTCCCCGATGTCGCCCAGCTCAATTACGCCAGCGCCGACCTGCGAACGTACATGATTACGATGCTTCAGTTCTGGGTTTCCCAATACGGCGTAGACGGCTTCCGCTTTGACACGGCGGACGACCCCGGCGGGCCAAACCGCATGATCCCTGCCGATTTCTGGCAGGCGCTGGGCACGCAACTGCGCCAGCAAAAACCCGCTGTCCTGCTGCTCGGCGAATGCGAAACCGCAAGCTTAGCCCGGAAGCCATTCGCTTTGGATTACGGATGGAGTATGTACAGCGCCCTCAAGAACGCTTTCAACGGCGGCGACGCATCATCTCAAATGCAGGGTTCCTGGTTATATCAGGAAAACTCTTTTCCGTCTGGCATGAAACACCTGTCTCTGCAAGATGACTGGGACGACAACCGCGACATTCAAGTCTTCGGCGGGGCAGGCGGCGCGCAGGCCGCCGCCGTTTTCAATCTCACGCAGACCGGCGTTCCGCTGATTTACAACGGCATGGAGATTGGCAACGCCGCAGGCAGCGTCAACCCGCACGCGCCGATTGATTGGGCAGCAGGCGATTCGCGCTTCCCCTCGTTTTACCACCAGATGCTTGCCTTGCGCCGCAACAATCCGGCCCTGCATGAAGGAGCGATGACGTGGCTGACAAACTCCCTGCCTGTTCAGGTGATCACCTACGAGCGCACAGGTCGTAGTCAGGAGTTCCTCGTGGAAATCAACTGTTCGGCGGCGGCGGCGAGTGGCACGGTGCAGGCTCCCGCCGGAGTCGCCTGGACGGAAGTGAAGATCGCAGGCGTGCAGGGCCACGGGGCGCATCCTGCTCCCCCGCAAGTTTCGTTGCCGCCCAAAGGATTTGCCCTCTTCAAGCGTCTCTTGCCCAAACCATAATGCCCGGCGGGACAGTTGCTAAACGGCGCGTGTGTGTGCTATACTGAACGGAACGCCCATTTCAGGAACACGCTATGAAACGCACTTACCAGCCGAAAGTTCGGCATAAAATGAAGACGCATGGCTTTCGCGAGCGCATGAGCACGCCCGATGGGCGCAATGTCCTCAAGCGCCGCCGCGCCAAAGGCCGCTACAAACTCTGCGTCACGCACACCGTCAAAATCGGCAAGGGTTAAACGCGCCTCGTGCTGCCCCGCCGCGCGCGCCTGAAACGCAGCCGCGACTTTCAGGCTGTCTACCGCACGCGCAAGGCGTGGGCAACCCCGCGCCTCTCGCTCCATGTGCGCTTTCGGCCTGCCGGAGAGGGCGTTTCGCCGCTCCGTCTGGGCTTTGTCATCAGCAAAAAGGTGGCCCGCCGTGCCCATGACCGCAACCGGCTGAAGCGGCGTCTGCGTGAGATTGGCCGCCTTCATGTGCTGCCTGCCCTGCGCGCAGGCCGGGCATGGGATGCGCTGTTCGTGGCGCGCGCGCCGGTGCTGGAGTTGGACTTCGCGGCTTTGTGGGCTGAGGTGGATGGGCTATGCCGTCAGGCGGGCCTGCTGGAATAAGCCTGTCCAGTGCGGCCCTCATTTAGAAGAGGCCTTCATTTAGAAGAGGCCCTCACCCCGCCGTAGGAATGGCGACCCTCGCCCGTTGTCACGGGCGAGGGTAAGAGAGAATAACTTCCACCCTCGCCTGCGAAGCGGGAGAGGGTCGCCCCAACGGGGCGGGGTGAGGGCCTCTTCTAAATGAACGCCTTCTTTTTGCCATGCGGCACCTTTTGATAGCCAGCCTGCGTATGTATCAGCGGACACTTTCGCGCTGGACGCCTGCCGTGTGCCGGTTCCAGCCAACCTGCTCCGAGTACGCGGCGCAGGCCATCGCTCGCTACGGCGCGTGGCGCGGGCTGGGATTAGCCGTGCGCCGCCTTTGCCGCTGCCATCCATTCGCGCCGGGTGGTTCCGACCCGGTTCAGTAAGACAAACGTGAAAGCCTTTATGACATCTCGCCTCGCTCTGGCCTTTATTCTCGCCCTCATGCTGAGCGGCATGGCCCCGCGCGCGTCGGCTCAATCGGCTCCGGCCCTTATTGCGCCTGCGGGCGTGCATTATGGCCCGCCGCCGCCCGCCTATGCGTTTGCCCTCCGCCTTTACAACCAGTCCGTCGCGGCCCAGCAGTACGCCGCGCGTCTTGCCGCCGCAGGCGACGCCGGGAACGCTGCCTTTCAGAGTGACATCGCCCACCGCCGTGCCCTGCAAGCCGTCCGCAAGTTTCAGGAAGTGGTCGCGTCCCATGCTTACGGCCACACGCCCTACGCCGCCGACTCGCTGTTTCAGGAAGCGCAGCTGGAAGAAAAGGCACTGAACAACAAAGCGGCGGCAGTGCAGGCCTACCAAACCCTGCACAACACGTTTTCCGGCACGGCGTCTGCGCCCCCGCTCGCGGCGTCCGAGCAGGCGCGCGTGGAAACCGAACTTGACCGCCAGAACAAGACCACGTTCCCCGGTTCTATTCTCTACGGCATCATGGACTTCATGGTGCATCTGTGCGGCGGGCCGGGCTTCGCGTACTCTTATGCGCTCGCGATCTTCCTGATTTCCATCCTCGTCAAACTGCTGATGACGCCGCTGTCCAACAAGCAGTATGCCTCCATGAAGGAGCAGCAGAAGCTTCAGCCCATCATCAAGGAAATCCAGGCCAAATATAAAAACGACCGTGAGGCGCAGGGCCGCAAGGTCATGGAAGTGTATAAAGAGCACGGCGTCAACCCCGCCGCCGGATGCCTGCCCCTGCTGGTGCAATTGCCGTTTCTGTACCTGCTGTATTACATGATACGCTTGTACCAGTATCAGTTCGCGCACGGGCAGTTTTTGTGGATTGGCAGCGCGCTCGCGCATCAGTTCCCGGCGTACCTGGGCATTAACTTAGGCCAGCCGGACATCCCCATTCTCCTGCTGTACGCCTTCTCCATGTACGTCACGCAGAAGATGATGATTTCGCCTGACCCGCAGCAGGCCGAGCAGCAGAAAACAATGGCGATTATGACGCCGTTTATGACCACCTACTTCTTTCTGCAATACCACCTGCCGTCGGCGTTCGTGCTGTATTATCTGGTGTTCAACATTCTGTCCACCGCGCAGCAGCAGTATTACATGAAGAAGCGCGCCGCAGACACCGGGGACACGGGCGGCGATGGCGGCTCCCGGCCCGAACCGGACGCTCCCGTTCTGCCCGGCGGCAGTGGCAGGGTGAAAGTCCTGCCCGCGCGCGACAGCGGCGTCAGCGCCTCGTCCCGGCGCGTGGGTGCGGGCCGCGACGTGCCGCTTGCCGAAGCCAAAGAAAACGGGACAGCCGTCCCGCTCAATGGGACAAATGGAACCGCGCGCGGCGTGATTGCGCCCGCCAAAGTGCATCCCAAAAAGAAGCGGCGCTGACCCCCCGACCTGGGAGGAAACGTCGCTCGTGATGAAGGACACAAGGCCGTGAACAACTCAGATATGCCCGAACCCGACATGGAACAACTGGCCGGTCACGCTTTGCTGCACCTGTCCGGCTTCCTGACCGCCGCCGCCCTCAGCGCCGAAGCCTGCGTGGAAAAGCAGGAAAACGACACGGCGACGCTCGCCATCACCGGCCCCGACGCCGCGCTGTTAGTCGGCCCGCACGGGCAGACATTGGACGCCCTGCAATATCTGCTCACGCTGATGACCAACAAAGGCCGCCCGCAGCGCATCCGCCTTACGGTGGACGCCGACGGCTACCGCGCCCGCCGCGCCAAAAAACTCACCGACTTCGCGCTGGAACTGGCCGCGCAGGTCGCCGCCACCGGCGAGGAAGCCCTCACCGATCCCTTGAACGCGATGGATCGCCGCCTCATTCATACGGCTCTGGTTGACCACCCCGACGTGCAAACCTACTCGGAAGGCGACGACCCCAACCGCTACATTGTCATCTCCCCCCGCCCCCCGCAATCGTCCTGACGACCTGCCCTAGTGCGGGCTGCCGGAAAATGCTCTGGCAAGCAAGAACGCCGCGCCCGCCGCCAGCCCTCCGATGAGCACTGTCTGGAACGCGCTTCGCAGGGCGGAGGCTCCAGTTGCCCGGCCTTTGGCGAATCCAAACAGCGTTAGTGCGGCCAGCGTCACTACCACCGACCACACCAGCGCGCTGTGCGCCTGCCGGAACACAAAGTAAGGGCTGAGCGGAATGAGACCGCCCACAATGTACGCCCCGGCGATAGTGAGGGCACTGGTCAGGGCGCGCTTCGGCTCAGGCTTCTCCATGCCCAGCTCAAACCGCATCATAAAGTCCACATAGGCTTCCGGCTTCTTTTGCAGCGCCGTCACCAGGGGCGCGCTTTCCTCATCAGTAAGGCCGTAGGCTTGAAACACGTCGCGCACTTCCTGCGCTTCCACTTCCGGGACTGTCTCCACCTCGCGCTGCTCTCGCTTCCGTTCGCTGGCATAGTGCTCCGCATCGCCCCGCGCGGCCAGATACCCGCCCAGCCCCATCGCAATGGAACCGGCAGCCACTTCCGAAAGGCCCGCCGTCACCACAATACGGGAAGCGGCCACCACGCCGGTCAGCCCCGCCGCCAGTGCAAACGGCACTGTCAGCCCGTCGGACATCCCAATCACGATGTCGCGGACAAGCTCGGTGGCGGTGAAATGCTTTTCTGTGTGGGGCGTTTGCGGCATGATGTTCCTTGTTGTCGGCAGCAGTCTCTTCCCAGCATACCCCGGCACAAACAGAAAACAACCGCGTCGTCACCGAGGGCAGCCCTTTGTTTGGGTCGGGAGACAATCTGACAGGACAGGCCGGGGTTGCCCGCCCCTAAAAAGGCACTCGCGCTCGCGCTTGACATTCGCCCCGGAACCCCGTATAATGACCTGAATTAGCGGCGGGGTACGAGATATGGGGGCAGCAGGGCTTATGGCGGCGCAAGCGGCGGAACGGGAAGCGGCGGCGCAGGCGGCGGAGACTCTGCCCGCGCCCGACCATGCGCCCGCGCTGTCTGACGCCGTGTGCGCCGTCCCCGGCGTCACCGAGAAGATGGCGGGCGCGCTTGGGAAAGCGCTCAATATCCATACTGTGCGCGACCTGCTGTTTCATTATCCGCGCCGCTACGAAGACCGCACCCACTTCAAGCCCATCTGCGACATCCGGCACGGCGAGGCCGTCACCATCGCGGGCAAGGTCATCGGCGTGGAGAACGTGCCCACCCGCAGCCGGGTCACGCTCACCAAAATCGCCGTAGACGACCGCACGGGCATCGCCTTTCTCGTCTTCTTCAACCAGTGGTACCTCAAGAAGCAGTTTGACAAACTGCGCGGGCAGCGCATTGTCGCCTACGGCAAAGCATCGCGCTCCGGGCGCGGCGGGCTGGATATGACCGACGTGGAATGGGAACCCTGGGAGGAGGACAAAGAGGCGCTTTCGGCGAACCGCATTGTGCCCGTTTATCCCCTGTCCGAAGGCGTCATGCAGGGCCGCCTGCGCCGCGCCGTCGCGGACGCTTTAGATGTCTACGGGCCGCTTGTAGACGAAACCCTGCCTGCGTCGCTGTTAGCCGAACAGGAGTTGCCGCCCCTGTCCGACGCCCTGCGGCAAATCCACTTCCCGGACAATGAGGACGCCCGCCTGCAGGCGCAGCGCCGCTTTATCTTTGAGGAGTTCTTCGGCCTCCAACTCCTGCTTGCCGTGCGGAAGCGTCAGGCCGAGAAAGCGAGCGGCACCGCGTTCGCGCAAACCGACGGCCCCATTGCCGAGTTGACTGCCGCGCTGCCGTACCCGCTCACGGCGGCGCAGGAGCGGGTCATCGGGGAAATCGCGCGCGATATGGCGTCCCCGCGCGCCATGAACCGGCTCGTGCAGGGCGACGTGGGCGCGGGCAAAACGGTGGTGGCGATGGCCGCGCTCTTAGTTGCCGCCCGCAACGGCTATCAGTCCGCGCTGATGGCCCCCACCGAAATCCTGGCCGAACAGCATTTCTTAGGCATCCGGCGCACGATGGAGGCGCTCGGCATCACCGTGTCGCTCCTGTCCGGCAGCCTGCCCGCGAAGGAAAAGCGCGCAGCGCTGGCTTCGGTGGCATCGGGAGAAACGCATATCGCGGTTGGCACGCACGCGCTCATTCAGGACGACGTGCAGTTTCACAGGCTCGGCCTTGCGGTTGTTGACGAGCAGCACCGCTTTGGCGTCATGCAGCGCGCCGCCCTGAAAAACAAGGGCTTCGCGCCGGATGTGCTGGTGATGACCGCCACGCCTATCCCGCGCACGCTCACGCTCACGGTCTACGGGGATTTGGACGTGAGCCTCATTGACCAACTGCCGCCGGGCCGCAAGCCGATTAAAACGCACTGGAAGCGCAGCAGCGAGCGTCAGATGGTGTACGAAACCCTGCGCCGCCTGTTGCAAGAGGGACGCCAAGCCTACGTCATCTGCTCGCTCATTGAAGAAAACGAGAAGCTGCAGGCGCGCGCCGCCACAGAACTGGCCGCCCATCTGCAAACGCACGTCTTTCCCGACTTCCAGATTGGCCTGCTGCACGGGCAGATGAAGCCTGCCGAAAAGGAAGACGTGATGACCCGCTTTCGTGACCGCGCCCTGCAAATGCTGGTGTCCACCACCGTCATTGAGGTCGGCGTGGACGTGCCCAACGCCTCCGTGATTGTCATTGAGGACGCGGATAGGTTCGGCATGGCGCAATTGCATCAACTGCGCGGGCGGGTGGGGCGGGGGAGCACGCAGTCGTACTGCCTCCTGATTGGCGACCCCAAAACCGACGATGGCGCGTCGCGCCTCACCACGATGGCGCAGACCACCGACGGCTTTTTGATTGCCGAAGAAGACCTGAAACTTCGTGGCCCCGGCGACTTTTACGGCACGCGCCAATCCGGGCTGCAAGTTCTGCCGTTTATTGACGTGCTGCGTGACGTGCCCGTTCTCAAAGAAGCGCGCGAAGCAGCGTTTGCCCTTTTGGAGCGCGACCCGAAACTTAATCAGCCCGAACACGCCGCGTTGAAGGCTTCCGTCCGGGCGCGTTTTCAGGGTATGATGGGGCTGGCAAGTTAACCAGGTTGGGAAAACCCGTGATTGCGATTTATCCCGGTTCCTTTGACCCGGTGACCAGCGGACACTTTGACATCATCACCCGCGCGGCGGGCTTGTTTGACACGGTGATTGTGCTGGTAGCGGCCAACTCGTCCAAGTCCCCGCTGTTCACAGCAGGGGAGCGCGTCCAAATGCTGCAGGAAACGTGTGCCGCGCTGCCGAGCGTCCGGGTAGACACGCTGGAAGGGCGTTTGCTGGTGGACTACGCGACGGCGCAGGGCGCACAGGTCATCGTCAAGGGCCTGCGGGCCGTCTCAGACTTTGAGTACGAGTTCCAGATGGCGCTCCTCAATCGGCACTTGCAGCCGGTCGTGGAGACCGTCTTTCTGATGACTAGCGCGGAGCATTCTTATTTATCGTCCAGCATCGTCAAGGAAATCGCCAAACTGGGCGGCGACATTCGGGGCCTCGTGCCCGACGCGGCAGCATCGCATTTAGCACGCAAACTGCACACTGAGCGAATGGCAGAACAGATGGCGAGAAGTTGAAACCCTCTCGACGCGGCGCGTCAGGGGACGCCGAACGTGCAGGGCACGGGCGCAAGCGCCGCTTTAACGTCCCCTGAACGTTCCGCCGAAGGCTCAGGAGCGCGAGGGTATCAACCCCTTGCCGCTGGCATTCAACGCAATCATAACGCACACGTTTTACACATAAGTTTCACTCAACTAGGGGGCACAATGGACATTCTCAAACTGCTGAACGAACTGGAAGGGCACATAGAAAGCGCCCGCTACTTTATGGGGGTCACCTACTTAGACCGGGACGCCCTGCTGGATTTAACCAACAAAATCCGCGCCTCACTGCCCGATGAAGTCAAAAAGGCCAGCCGGGTCACCGCCGAAAGCGAGAAAATTGTCGGCGGCGCGCGCGAAGCCGCCGAGCAGACATTGGAAGAAGCCAGCGCCGAGGCCGAACAGGTCTTGCGCGAAGCGCGCGGCAATGCCGAGCGGATGCTGCGCGAAGCCGAAGGGCACGCCAACAAAATGCTGGGCACGGCGGAAGCCAGCGCCAACAAGACTGTCGGCGAGGCCCACGCCCGCGCCGAGCAAATGCTTGCGGAAGCGCACGCGCAGGCGGGCAAAATGATCAGCCAGAGTGAAGTCGTGCGCCTTGCCACCGCGCAGGCTCACGAGATTGTCGCCGCCGCCGAGCGCGAAGGCCGGGAAACATCGGAAATGGCCGAGCGCGATGCCCGCGACCTGCGTCACGGCGCGGATGAATACGCGCATGGGGTCATGTCCGATTTGGAGCGCCATGTCGGGGAACTCATGGCGACCATCGGGCGCGGGCGCAGTCAATTAGACCAGCGAGTTGCCGCTCCTGCCGCGCCTCCCACCAATGGTAGCGCGCCGCAAAACGGGCGTCAGCAGGCGAACGGCGAACTTGCCGGAATGCGCCGCTAGCCGCATTCGCCCCTATCACTGCTCCATTTTCGTGCCCTTTGGGGTACAATACCGTTCTGCGTCTGCCGCAAAGCCCTTCGCGCCGAGGAGATTGAACGGAAAGCACTGTCGCAGGAGAATGAGCCATGCTGCGATTTGACTTAGCAGAAATTATCCGCACGCCGGGAATGCGGCAGGTGTTTGATATCAACGAGCCGCCCTACACGGACGACGACGTGGAATACGTTTCGCCCGTTGTCGGGCGCATTACGGTCACCAACACCGGCACGCTGCTGCTGGTGCGCGGCCCGATTGACACCACCATCAGCCTGGAATGCTCTCGCTGCCTGGAACCCGTCCGCGCCCGCATTCAGACCGACCTGGAAGAAGAGTTTGACCTGAAGGTGATGGACAACGCCGCCCACCATGATAAATCCGTGCAGGTGGTGGAAGAGGAAATCGGGCGCGCGTTTGATGGCCCCGTGCTGCAGCTGGACGTGCTTGTGCGGCAGGCCGCCCTGCTTGCCGCGCCCCTGCAGCCGCTTTGCCGCGAAGAATGCCCTGGCATTCCCCTTCCTGCGTCCCAGACGGAGGAAGAAGACAAAGTGCAGAACTCGCCTTTCCGCGCCCTGGCGCAACTGCTTAAAGACTAACGACGAGGAGAACGACCCGAAATGCCACTGCCCAAGCGACGCCATTCCAATCAGCGCACCCGCAAGCGCCGCACCCATTATAAACTGACCCCGCCCACGCTGGCGCGCACCAGCGTGTGCCCCATTGCCTCGCAGCGCGGCGGCTGCCCCGTCTTCCAATATCGCTTAGACCACCACGCCTGCCCGGAATGCGGCTTTTACAATGGCAAGCAGGCCGTTGTGGTCAAAGAAAAAGCCGCCGCAGAAGAATAGGCATAAGCGTGTCTGTGACACCCGTGTCTGTGACACTCGCCGTAGATGCCGTTGGCGGCGACCATGCCCCCCATGAAGTAGTGAAGGGCGCCCTTTTGCTTGCCCGCGAAGACCCGTCCCTGCGCCTTGTCCTGCTTGGCCCGGAGGCCATCGTGCAGGCGGAACTGGCCGCGCAGGGCGACGTTCCTGTCAACGTCAGCGTGGCGGACGCCCCCGATACCATCGCGATGGACGAGCACCCGGCGCAGGCCATGCGGAAAAAGCGGCGCTCGTCGCTGGTGCTGGCCGGGCAGATGGTGAAGTCCGGCGCGGCAGATGCGACGTTTAGCGCAGGCAACACGGGCGCGGCGATGGCGATTGCCACTCTGGACATCGGGCGCATTCCCGGCATTGAGCGGCCCGCCATTGCCACCACGCTGCCCACACTTAAGAGCAAAACGCTGCTTTTAGACGCCGGGGCCAATGTGGACTGCTCGCCTCAGAACCTGCTCCAATTTGCCCTGCTTGGCTCCCTGTACGCGCAAAAGGCGCTGGGCCGCGCGGAACCCACCGTCGGCCTTCTCAGCATCGGCGCGGAGGCCAGCAAGGGCAATGAACTCACGCGCGCCGCGTATCCCCTGCTGCAAGCCTCCGGCCTGCGCTTCCAGGGCAACGTGGAAGGCAAGGACGTGTTTGAAGGCGCAGTGGACGTGGTGGTCTGTGATGGGTTCGCGGGCAACGTCCTGCTCAAAAGCGGGGAGGGAGTCGCCGAACTCATTGTCGCCATCCTCCAGCGCGAACTGGACGCCGACCCGCACATCGCCGAGTCGCTGGACGTATTCGCTCCTGTCTTCCGCCGCCTCATGCAGCGCATTGATTATGCCGAAACCGGCGGCGCTCCTCTGCTGGGCATCAACGGCGTGTCCGTCATCGGGCACGGGCGCTCGCGGGCCAAGGCGATTGCCAGCGGCCTGCGCGCCGCCCGTGACCTCGCGGCAAGCGGTTACGTCGCTGCCCTGCGGGACGCCGTGCCCAACTTTGCCGCGAGCGGCTCTGCTGCCGGGGGCGCAGCATGACTGACGCTTCTATTTCTTCCATGCGACGCGCGGGCGTGCTGGGCGTTGGCTCGTTTGTCCCGCCGCGCGTGGTCACCAATGACGAACTGGCCCTGCGTTTGGACACGTCGGACGAGTGGATACGCTCCCGCACGGGCATCCGCGCCCGGCGTGTCGTGGATGCAGGCGTCTACACATCGGATTTGGCCGTCCATGCCGCCGAGCGCGCCCTCGCCCACGCGCACCTGTCCCCCGCCGACCTGGACTTGATTATCGTCGCCACGTCTACGCCTGACCACCCCGGCTCGTTCCCTTCGGTTGCCAGCATCGTGCAGGAGCGGCTAGGGGCGAAGGCAGCCGCCGCCTTTGATTTGGGCGCAGTGTGCGCGGGCTTCGCGTACGCCCTCCACGTTGCCGCGCAGATGGTGCGAACGGGGGCCAATCAGCGCGTTTTAGTCATCGGGGCTGAGACGTTCTCCCGTATTTTAGATTGGGACGACCGCAGCACGGCGGTCTTGTTTGGGGACGGCGCGGGCGCAGCGGTTGTCGGGGAAGTGGCTGAAGGCGGTTATCTTGGCGGCATTCTGGGCGCAGACGGCTCCGGCGGGCCGCTTCTCAACGTCCCGAAAGGCGGCGGGTGCGTCTTCCAGAACGGGCGCGAAGTCTACAAGTTCGCTGTGAACATCTTGGGCGAGGCGGCGGCGCAGGCAGTGGAAAGCGTCGGCCTGCAAACCACCGACGTGGACTTGTTTATCCCCCATCAGGCCAACATCCGCATCATTGAAAAGGCCGCCGAGCGCATGGGCCTGCCGATGGAGAAAGTATTCGTCAACTTAGACCGCTACGGCAACACGTCGGCGGCCTCCATTCCGCTCGCGCTGGACGAAGCTGTGCGCGCCGGGCGCATCAAGCCGGGCGATTTGGTGGTGCTGGTGGGTTTCGGCGCGGGCCTCACCTGGGGCGCAAACGTCCTGCGCTGGAGCCAATAATTGGGGCAGAGCATGAAGAAAGCATTCCCTTATTGGGTGGTCGGGTTGCTTATGTTCGTGGCTATCGTGGGAGTGGATATATTGACCAACATTGTCTTTCGTAGGCCGTTGCTTGACGGCATATTAAGTCATACTATCACAGCCTTGATTGCAATCCCCTTCGCGCTGTGGGCTGTGCGTACCCAAGTAAAGTGAACACGTTAGCGTAGCACTATGAGCAAAATCGCGTATCTGTTTCCGGGGCAGGGGTCGCAGGCGGTGGGCATGGGGCAGAACCTGTGCGCGCACTCGCCTGCCGCCCTCAAAGTGTTTGATGAGGCCGATGCCTATTTAGGGGCCAAAATCAGCACGGTCTGCTTTTACGGGCCGGAGGAAACGCTCCGGCAAACGGTCTACACGCAGCCCGCGCTGTTTGTCACGTCGGTGGCCGCCCTGCGCGCGCTTCAGGAAGCCGGTGCGCCACCGCCGCAGGCTGTCGCGGGCCATTCTATCGGTGAGTATGCCGCGCTGGTCGCGGCGGGCGCGCTGGACTTTGAGACCGGCCTGCATTTAGTACAAAGGCGCGCGCAGGAGATGCACCGGGCCGCCATCACGCACCCCGGAACGATGGCCGCCGTGCTGGGGCTGCCTGCCGCCGAAGTCGTCGCCGCGTGCGCGGATGCGGCGCGGGAGAGCGGGCAAATTGTGCAGGCCGCTAATTTCAACGCAGACGGGCAGGTCGTTATTTCCGGCACGCCGGAAGGCGTCGCGACGGCTTGCGAACAGGCAACGGCGCGCGGCGCGAAACGCATCATGGCGCTGAACGTTTCCGGCGCATTCCACTCAGCCTTGATGGCTCCCGCCGCCCATGCTATGCAGATTGCGCTGGCGGAAGCAGTGGTCAAAGATGCCGCCTTTCCGGTGGTCGCCAACTTCACCGGGGACTACGAAACGGCGGCGGACGCCATACGCGCCAGTCTCGCCGCGCAGGTTGATAATCCTGTGCGCTGGGAAGAAAGCATCGCGCGGCTTGCATCGGACGGGTATGATGTGTTTGTGGAAGTGGGAACAGGCACGGTGCTCGCCAAGCTGATGAAGCGGCTCGCACCGGACGCCGCCGTTTACAGCGTCGGCGACAGCGCAGGCGTGGCGGCATTCGTGCAGGCGCGGGGCGGCGGGTAACTAGAAAACACCATGCAGGACGTGCTGAAGGACAAAAAGGCGCTCGTCACCGGCATCAGCAAAAGCGGCGGCGGCATCGGACGCGCCATCGCGCTCGCCCTGGCCGAAGCAGGCGCGGACGTGGCGGTCGCAGGCCATTCGTCGCGTGATGGGGCTGAGGCGGTCGCCGGGGAAATCCGCGCGCGGGGGCGGCAGGCGCTCGCCGTGCAGTGTGACGTGTCGCTGGCCGCCGAGGTGGAAAAAACTGTGGCGGAGGTCTTGACAACCTGGGGCAGTTTGGATATAGTAGTCAACAATGCCGGGACGACCCGCGATGCGCTCACTCTGCGGATGTCGGAGGCTGACTGGGACACCGTGCTGAACGGCAACCTGAAAGGCACGTTTCTGATGACGCGGGCTGCCTTGAAGCCTATGATCAAGCAGCGTGGGGGCAAGATTGTCAATATCACGTCGGTGATGGGGCTGATTGGCAACCCCGGTCAGGCAAACTATTCGGCGTCCAAAGCGGGCATTATTGGGCTGACCCGCACCGTTGCCAAAGAAGTTGGCAGCCGGGGCATTCAGGTGAACGCTGTCGCGCCCGGCTTCATAGAGACGGCCCTGACCAGCAAACTCAGCAAGGAAGTCAAAGACGGCATCATCAAGGATATTCCGGCGGGGCGGCTGGGCACGCCGGAGGACGTGGCGGGCGTGGTGGTGTTTCTGTGCTCTCGCGCGGCGGATTACATCACCGGGCAGACGATTACCGTAGACGGCGGCATGATTATTTAGCATACGAAAGCGCATAAAGACTATTAAGCAGGCAGTAGGAGGAAGAGGATATGTCAACATTTGATCGCGTCAAGAAGGTCGTTGTGGAGCAATTGGACGTGGCGGAAGATGAAGTGACCCCGCAGGCGTCCTTTGTGGATGACCTGGGCGCGGACTCGCTGGACGTGGTGGAACTCGTCATGGGGCTGGAAGAAGAGTTTGATGTGGAAATCCCCGATGAGGACGCCGAAAAGATTACCACCGTGCAGGGTGCGGTGGACTACATAGATGACAAAGCCAAATAGCCCGCTCCATCTGGGGAGGGAAGCCTGCCGCCTTCGGCGGCAGGCTTTTTTTCTCCCGGCGGAAGCGGCGCATGTAGGAAGCGCATGACACAACAACGACGTGTGGTGGTGACGGGGCTGGGCGCGGTGACGCCGATTGGCATTGGCATTCCCGCCTTCTGGGAGGGCCTGCTGACCGGGCGCAGCGGCGTCGGCCCCGTCACTGATTTTGACTGCTCTGCCATTTCTACCCGCATTGCCGCGCAGGTGAAAGGCTTTGACCCCGAAGCCTACATTGACCGCAAGGAAGCGCGGCGCATGGACAGGTTCGTGCAGTTCGCCCTCGCCGCCGCGCAGATGGCCCTTCAGGACGCCAAGCTTTCCATCACCGACGACAACCGGGCGCGCGTGGGCGTGTTCGTGGGCAGCGGCATTGGCGGCATTGCGACGTTTGAGGAGCAGCACGCCAAGATGCTGGAAGGCGGCCTTGGACGGGTTAGCCCTTTCTTTATTCCCATGATGATTGCCAACATGGCGACCGGCGACGTGGCCCGCATCTTGGGGGCGCAGGGGCCAAGCGAGTGCGCCGTGACCGCCTGCGCCACTTCCTCCAACTCCATCGGCGACGCATTTGAGGCCGTGCGGCGCGGCGACGCCGACGCCATTCTTGCGGGCGGCACGGAGGCGGCGATTGTGCCCATTGCGATGGCGGGCTTCTCCAATATGCGCGCCATGAGCCGCCGCAATGACGACCCCACCCATGCGTCCCGACCCTTTGACGCGGGCCGGGACGGATTTATTCTGGGAGAAGGCGCGGGCATTGTCGTGCTGGAAGAATTGGGCGCGGCGCAGGCGCGGGGCGCGCGCATCTACGCCGAGATGATTGGCTACGGCATGAGCAACGACGCCTACGACAAGGTTCACCCGGCCCCGGAAGGCGCGGGCGCGGCACGGGCCATGAACGCGGCCCTGCAAAGCGCCGCAATTGACCCCGAAAGCGTTGGCTACATCAACGCGCACGGCACGTCTACCCCGGCAGGCGACGTGCTGGAAGTGCAGGCGATTAAGCGCGTCTTCGGCGCGCACGCGCAGAAACTCGCCGTGTCGTCCACCAAATCCATGACGGGGCATCTGTTAGGCGCGGCGGGCGCGGTGGAGGCCATCGCCACCGTGAAGGCTCTGGAAACCGGTACGCTCCCTCCTACCATGAACTTGGAGAACCCCGACCCGGAGTGCGATTTGGACTTCGTGCCCAACGCCCCTCGCCAGCAACAGGTGGACGTGGCCTTTTCCAACTCCTTCGGCTTTGGCGGCCACAACGCCTCCCTCGTTTTCCGCCGCTGGTCGGGTGAGTAGATGCCCCCCACCGACCTTCAGGCCATTGCAGGCCGTATCAACACTGGCACGGCAGACCCGGACACGACCCGCGCCCTCGTCGTCTTCAACCATGCCGACGCGGCCCAAAGCGGCGTTGCCGTGTTTCGTGTCCAGATGTCCTGGCCTGTAGAAACGCCCTTTCCGCCTGTCCTTGTGACCGACTTGGATGGGCAGCCCGTTCCGTCAGCGCTTGCCGACTGGCAGGAAGCCTCCGACGCCAGAGGCCGACCCGACCATCGCCAAATCTCATTTGCCCTGCGCTTCCTTGTTGGGGACGTTCCCGCGCGCGGCTGGCGCACTTATCTGGCCGCGTTCGTCGCCGTCCCCGCCCCCAACGCCCCGGCAGCAATGGCCCCCGAAACGCCCCATTTCACGGTTGTAGAAACCCTGCCGCACAGCGGCGACCTGCCGCACGCCGGAACTTTCCCCCAACTTGCGCGCGTTTGATAGGGTATACTGAACCGATGCTTTTTCAGACGCTCCTGCAACTGAATATTCTGCTGGCGGCGGCTCCTGCGCTTGCCGGGTGGACGCTCGCCGCGCACCCCGCGCAGGTGATACCCGCGCAGGGCACCTGTGCTGTGAGCCGCACGGCGGCGTTTTCCGTTGTCGCAGCCCCTCGGCCCATCGCGCGGGCGCACTCTGCCGCGCTGCCGCAGGCGGTGGGCGTCCCGGCGGCTCCCGCCGATGCGCGCTCTGCCGCATCTGGCATGTCGGCGCATCTCGTGTTTGCCGCCGTCGTTCCTGTCCGCCCGGCTTCTTTTCCCGCTGCCCCGCGTGCCCCGTAGAAGATGGCCTTCACTCGCAGCGAAGGGTTTAAACCCCTCGCTCCAGCGCAGTGCATTCGCTCTCTGCCCCGTTTCCCCAATCAGGGTGCGGGCTATCTTCTCCGAAAGGCTTTTCCGATGCAATTCTTACGCAACCTTTTTGACGGCAACGAGCGCGACATCCAGAAATACCGCAAGACGGTGGACAAAATTAACGCGCTGGAACCGTCCATGCAGGCGCTTTCCAATGACGCCCTGCGCGCCAAAACCGCCGAGTTTCAGGCTCGTGCCGCCGAAACAATGAACGCCGAATGCGAACGGCGTGGCCAAACGTGGGAAGAGTTATCTAAAGACGACAAGCGGGCCGTCTCGGACGCCGCCCTTGACCCACTTCTCGTGGAGGCTTTCGCCGTCGTGCGCGAGGCCGCCCACCGCACCCTGAAAATGCGGCCTTTTGACGTGCAGCTTATCGGCGGCATCGTGCTCCACGACGGGCGCATCGCCGAAATGAAAACCGGCGAAGGTAAGACGCTCACCGCGACGCTCGCGATCTATCTCAACGCGCTGACCGGGCACGGCGTCCATCTGGTCACGGTCAATGATTACCTGTCCAAAGTCGGCGCGGTCGCGATGGGGCCGCTCTATCACTTCCTGGGCCTCACCATCGGCATCATTCAGGGCCAAAGCCCCGAAACCGGCGATGTGGGCGGCACGTACATTTACGACCCGGAATACCGCCACCCTGACCCGCGCTATGATTTCGCCCGCCCCGCCCCGCGCCGCCGCGAAGCCTATGACTGCGACATCACCTACGGCACCAACAACGAGTACGGCTTTGACTACCTGCGCGACAACCTGGCCGTCCCCGGCCAGGAACTCAATCAGCCCGAACTCACCTTCGCCATCGTGGACGAAGTGGACTCAATTCTGATTGACGAGGCGCGTACGCCGCTCATCATCTCCGGGCAGGCCGAGGCGTCCTCCGACCTGTACGTCAAGATGGATCGCATCATCCGAATGCTGGTTAACGAGCGCGACTACAAGATAGAAGAAAAGCAAAAGACTGCCGTCTTCAGCGAAGACGGGCAGCGCCGCGTGGAACTGGCCCTCGGCGTCCAGAACCTTTCCGACCCGGAAAACCTCTCGCTCATGCAGCACGCCAACGCCGCCCTGCGCGCCCATGCCTGCTACAAACGCGATATTGACTACCTGGTCAAGCAGAACGAGGAAGGCAAGAACGAAGTCGTCATCATTGACGAGTTCACCGGGCGTCTCATGTTCGGGCGGCGCTGGTCGGACGGTCTGCATCAGGCGGTTGAGGCTAAAGAAGGCGTCAAGATAGAGAACGAGAACCAGACCCTCGCCACTATCACGTTCCAGAACCTGTTCCGGCTCTACCCCAAACTGGGCGGCATGACTGGCACCGCCAAGACCGAGGAAGACGAGTTCCGCAAAATCTACGCGCTGGACGTGGTAGTCGTGCCCACCAACAGGCCGATGATACGCACCGACCACGCAGACATCATCTTCAAGTCGGAGGAAGCCAAGCTGCGCGGCGTTGCCCGCGAGATACTCACGCTCTACGCCCGCCAGCAGCCGGTGCTTGTCGGAACCCGCTCGGTAGAAATGAGCGAGCGCGTCTCCGACCGCCTCCGTTTTGACCGGCTGGAAGTGCTCGCCCTGTCCGACCTGCTGCGCGACAAGCTGGAAAACGCCAAAGGGCTGGATAAGGCGCAGTACGCCCAGTGGAGCGCCACGCTGAACCAGAAACTGCCGACGCTCACGCCCGGCAAGCTCACCGAAATCGCCCGCCACTTCAGCGTCCCCACTAATGTCCGGGACGCCGCCAACATGGCCGCCCTTGCCAAGATGCTGGAAGTCGCCCCGGAGAACCTGCACTATTTGGAGGAAGCCCTCACGCACGGCATCCCGCACAACATCCTCAATGCCAAGTCGCACGAGAAGGAAGCCAAGATTATCTCGGAGGCCGGGCGCAAGGGAACCGTCACCATCGCCACCAACATGGCCGGGCGCGGCGTGGACATTCTGCTCGGCGGCTCTCTCGTGAGCGATTTGGAGGGCGAGGACGCCGAAGAGGACGCCTACCAGTACCGGCGCGGGGGCAAGCCTATCGCGGGCCTGACGCCTGTGGGCGAGAAAGGCAGCGCATCCCATCAGGCCGAAGCCGACGAAGTGCGCCGCCTCGGCGGGCTTGCCATTATCGGCTCGGAGCGGCATGAGTCCCGCCGCATTGACAACCAGCTGCGCGGGCGCGCGGGCCGTCAGGGCGACCCCGGCCAGTCGCGCTTTTACGTCTCGCTGGAAGACGAACTCATGCGCCTCTTTGGAGACCGCACCCAGTCGCCTCTCTTGCAGGGCTGGCCGGAAGACCAGGCGGTAGACGCCCGTATGCTGTCTCCGATGATTGCGCGGGCGCAAAAGAAGGTGGAAATGCACCACTTTGACGCCCGCAAAAGCGTGCTGGACTATGACGACGTGATGAACGTGCAGCGCGAGACCATCTACGGCGAGCGGCGGCGCATCATGGAGGGGGCCGACCTGCGCGACACCATCCTCGGCGCGCTGGTGGACGCCGCAGAAGGCGATGTCAATTTCTACGCCCCGGAAAGCGTCGCGGTGGAGGAATGGGACTTGGACGGCCTCTATACCAGCCTCAGCCAGACCTTCCCGCTGCCCGTCTACGCCACGCCGGACGACCTGAAGAACAAGAGCCGCCCCGAACTGATGACCATGCTGACGGGCTTTGCCGAGCAGTCTTACACGGACAAAGAGCAGCATTTCAAGGACGTGCTGGGCGAGGAAGAAGGGCTGTCCGCCATGCGCGACATGGAGCGGCAGATTACCCTGCAATCGCTTGACCGGCACTGGATGGAGCACCTGTCCAACATGGACTACCTGCGCGAAGGCATCGGCTGGCGCGGCTACGCGGGCATTGACCCCAAAGTGCTCTACAAGAAGGAAGCCTACGATATGTTCCAGCAGATGCAGGCATCCGTGCAGCAGCAAGTAGTACAGACCATTTCTGCGTTGCAACTCGTGCTGGAGCCGCACCCGTCGCAGGCTGCGCCCCCGGCGATGCCTATCGGAATGCACCCCATGCTGATGCAGGGCGCGGACGAAGATGGCATGGGTGGCCCCGGCCCCGTAGAAGCCGTTGCTGCCCCCGCCAATGGGCAGGACGACGCAGGCTCCCACCTGAGCCGCGCCGACCGCCGCCGCGCCGCCAAAGGCCGCCGCCACTAGGTGACCCACAAAAAGGCCGCGCCTGCACAACAGCAGGCGCGGCCTTTTCTTTATCGTCCGCCCTTGAGCCGCCAAAACGCCCCCGCTCAGGTATAATAGGGATGCTGTGATTGACCTGACTGAGCGTATCCTTCAGCCCCCGCCACCCGTGCCACCTGCCCTTTCGCCCGTGCGCTGGCACCCCGGACGCCGCGCGCTGCAAGTGCTGTGCGGCCTGTTGTTTGTCGCGCTGCCCCTCACCAATGGGCTGCGTTTGGACGCGCGCGCGGGCGTGTTTTACTTTCTCTGGCACCGCATGGCGGCGCATGACCTCGTGCTGCTGTGCTGGGCTGCCATGCTGGGCGTATGGGGACTGGTCACGGTTTCCTTCCTCTACGGGCGGCTGTGGTGCGCTGCTGCCTGCCCGCAAACGCTGGCGTCCGACTTCGCCGTGTCCGTGCGCGCCCGGCTAGACCGCGCTCTGCGCGCCCGTCCTGGCTCCCCGTCATTTACCGTGTCCCGCGCGCTCTGGGCAGGGCTGATGGGGGGGGCCGCGTTCGGCACAGGCATTGTTCTCGCCTGCTACGGACTAGCCCCGGCGACGGTGCTGCACGCGGCCCGCGCGCCTCTGACAGACATTCCGGCAGCCGTTGTCGTGTATGGCCTGAGTGCCGTGCTGCTGGCCGATCTGCTCTGGGTGCGGCGCAAGTTCTGTTCTCATGCCTGCCCTTACGGGGCATTTATGAGCCTGCTGGCCGACAAAAACACGCTCGCCGTGCGCTATCTCACTGAGCGCGAGGACGACTGCATTCAATGCGGCAAATGCGTCACCGACTGCCCGATGGGAATAGACATCAAGCAAGGCGTCGGGCAGATTGACTGCATCGGCTGCGGCGAGTGCGTGGATGCCTGCAACGACGTGCTGGGGCGGCGCGGCAAGCCCGGCCTGATTGAGTTCCGCTACGGCGTGGAGCCGGAGCGCCACACAAAGGCGCTGACACCCTGGCAGCGCGCGGGCCTGTGGGACAACCGCCGCGTCGGGGTCGTCGTGACGCTTGCGTTGTGCCTGCTGGCGACGCTCTGGCAGATGCGGGGGCGCGTCCCCCTGCGCGCGACAGTGACCGCTAACGGCGCGATAAGCCGCGACGCGGGCCGGGTTCGCAACGGCTACACGCTCTGGGTGGAAAACGGCACACCGGACGCGCAGACGTACCGGGTTATGGTAGACGGACTGCCCGGCGCGTCGCCGTCTCCCCTGTCTGTGACCGTTGCCAGGCGCGACAGCCGTGCCGCGCCCATCACTGTGTCCGTGCCTGCTTCCGTGCTGGCGGCGGGCTGCCGCGTTCCTCTTACCCTGCGCGTGCAGGCCGGGCGCGACGAAGCCAGTGCCCGCACCTTCTTTTACGCTCCTTAAAGGACGCTTATTATGCCTCGCACCTGGAGCAATGCCAAACGCACCGACACTCTCAGCGCCGCGCAACGCGCCCGCCTGGGCCGCCCGTCGTCCAAGACAGCGTTTCTAGTGTTGCTAATTATCGTTTCCGTCTTCTTCTTCGGCCTCACGTTCTACACGGCCTGGCATGCGGAAACGCACCCACCTACGGATGCTTACCAGCCTGTCCGTCCTCAGCCGCCTGCCCCGTAACAGAGAAAGCATCTGCATTGGCTGTTCAGCCTGTTCCCGTTTCCTGCGACCTGTGCGGGCTGAGCGCTCGTCGCCCTATTCTTGCTTCTCTGGGCGGCACGTCGCGCGCGTTCTGCTGCTCTGGCTGCCGCCAGGTGTATCAAATCCTGCTGGAAAGCCACGCGCTGGACAATGGCCAAGACCCCACGCAGACCACGCTGTACCAGCAGTGTTTGCAAATGGGCCTGATTGCCCGCCCGCAGGAAGGCTTGCCAGGCGGAAACAACGTAGGGGCAGGGCTTGCCGTGCTCAGCGACCCCGTGCTCAGCGACCCCGCGCCCGGCGGCTCCGCAGAGATGGGGCAGGCCGAACACGGGGCAATGGGACAGGGCGGGGCAAGCCCCGCCCCTACGCGGCGTGCCGACGCCCTCCAGGCGACGCGCGAGGCCGCGTTCCAGATTGGCGGGATGTGGTGCAGTGCATGTGCCTGGCTGATTGAGCACGCCCTGATGCAGCAAAAAGGCGTCATGGGCTGCCGTGTCTACTTCGCGTCCGATGTGGTGAAGGTGACGTACCGGCCCGCGCGCACGGCCCCGGAGGAAGTCATGGAGGCTATCCGGCGGCTTGGGTACACGGCGCAGGCGTTCACAGAGGGCGGTTCGCCGCAGGACACGCCCGCCGCGCGCGCCCGCCGCGCGGGGTTTGTGCGGGCGGTGGTGGCGATTATCTTCGCCATGAATGTCGGGATGTTCTCCATCGCGCTGTATGTCGGCTATGTCGGGCGCGCATACCCG
Source organism: uncultured Armatimonadota bacterium (assembly GCA_963835235.1). Taxonomy (GTDB): domain Bacteria; phylum Armatimonadota; class Armatimonadia; order Armatimonadales; family Capsulimonadaceae; genus CAWIET01. The sequence goes on along the minus strand of CAWIET010000005.1, from coordinate 1,007,154 downwards.
CAGTTTCAGTTGGACGCGGGGGCAGCACGCATTTTGTCCCTGTGGGCGCTCGCGCTGACGCTGCCGGTGCTCTGGGCCGGGATGCCTCTCTTTGCGCGGGCGTGGCAGGCGGCGCGTCAGAAGACGGCGACGATGGAAACGCTCATCTCGCTGGGAGCGGGCGCAGCGTTTTTGTATAGTGTTTGGGCCGTTCTGCGCGGCAGCCCCCTCGTTTACTTTGACACGGCGGCCATGCTGATTGCGCTGGTGCTAGTGGGCAAGCATCTGGAAGCGGGCGCAAAAGGTGAAGCGACCGGCGCGATTGCGCTCCTGCATGGCCTGCTGCCTAAAAAAGCGCAGTTGCTTCTTCCCGATGGAACGGAGAGATTGGTTGCCGTCGCTCAGTTGGCGCCGGGAGACTTTGTGCGCGTGCGCCCCGGCGAGCGCATTCCCGCCGATGGAATTGTCAAGGAAGGCGCGGCGCTGGTGGACGAAAGTTTGCTGACTGGCGAGGCGCGGCCCGCTGCCAAAGCGCCGGGGGATGCAGTGACCGGCGCGACCATTGCAACCGATGCGCCTCTTACGGTGGAAGTGACGCGCGTGGGCGCGGACAGCACGCTGGCGCAGATGATTGCTTTGGTGGAAGACGCGCTGGCGTCTAAGTCTCCGACGGAGCGGTGGGCAGACCGCATCGCCCGCGTCTTTGTGCCCGCGATTGTGCTGCTCGCGCTCGTTACGGGCGGCGTCCTGTTACTCGGTCACGTCGCGCCTGCGGCCATTCTCATTCGCATGGTGGCGGTTCTCGTGATTGCCTGCCCGTGCGCTTTGGGCTTGGCAACGCCGATGGCGATTTCCACCGGAGTGGGGGCGGCGGCAGAGCGCGGCATTCTGATTGCCAACACGGACGTGCTGGAAACGCTGCCGCGCGTTCGGCATCTGCTGCTGGACAAAACAGGCACGCTCACGGAAGGGCGCTTCGCTGTGCAGAAGGTTGTCACAAGCGACACGGCGCGGGACGCGGATTTAGCGGCCCTGGCCGCATTGGAAGCCTTGTCCGAGCACCCGCTGGGGCGCGCGCTGGTGTCCTACGCGCAGGCGCAAGGGGCGACCGTTTGTCCTGCCGTTGCTGAGTTCGCGCGCGTGGAGGGGCAGGGCGTAGTCGGGAAAGTGGACGGGAACGCCTGGTTCGCGGGCAACCGCGCGCTCGCGCAGGCGCAGGGGGCCATTATTCCCGACGCTTCGGAGCAGGCGGCGCGGGACGCGGAAGCAGCGGGCCTCACAGCCGTCTTTTACGGCACGGGAAACACCATGCGCGGGTGCGTGACACTGGGGGATGCTCTGCGGCCCCATGCCGCCGACGCGGTGGCGCGTTTGCGCGCATTGGGGCTGACGCTGGAAGTCGTGTCGGGAGATGCCGAAGTGACCGTGCAGACCATCGCGCGCGCGGCAAGAATTAATGACGCGACGGCCTGCATGACGCCCGCCGACAAAGTCGCGCGGGTCAAAGGGGCGCAGGAAACGGGCGCATCGCGCTCTGTCGTGGCCCTCGCCGGGGACGGCATCAATGACGCGCCCGCGCTCGCGCAGGCCGATGTCGGCATCGCATTCGGGGCAGGGACGGAGATTGCGCGGCGCGCGGCGGATATTACGCTGATTGGCGACGACTTAGGGCGATTGGCTGACCTGTTCACGCTCGCGCGCCGCACGGCGCGGGTGATGAAGCAAAACCTCTTCTGGGCGTGCCTGTATAACGGCGTCTGCATTCCGCTGGCGGTCGCCGGGTATGTCAGCCCGATTGTGGCGGCGGGGGCGATGGTAGTCAGTTCGCTGTCTGTTGTGTTCAATACCCGGCGTCTGCGGCGGCAATTGGAGCAGGCATAGCTGAAGCCTGCAATGCGCGCCCCCTGCCGCTCGCCCACCCCTCTCTACGGGTCAGCAGCCAGAATGCCGCGTCCGTTGGTGGCAAGATACACCCGCCCGTACACGCGCGGGTCGCCGGTGACGGCGCGGCCAATCCAGTCATATTGATGGGCGTCGTCGTTGATGCGCGTCCAATGTGCGCCTGCGTCGTCCGAACGAAACACGCCGTGAACGCCTCCCACCGTGCCGACCAGATACACGGCGGAATAACTTTGCCCCGGCGCGGCTTTGCCGAAGCCGAATGCTTCGGCATCGGGCACGCTGGCGACGGCAACGAAGCGCGCGCCGGAAGCGTCCGCGCGGGGGCAGTGAAACAGGCCATGATCGCCTGCGGCAATCCACAGGTCGCCCGCCTGCCCCGGCGTGGCGGCCAGTTTCGCGCGGCCTTCATAACAGCGTTTTGCTGTCAGCAGACACAGCGACTTCGCCATTTCCTGCAGCGCCGCACGGTTCTGTGCCAAACGGCGTCCAGGTCGCGCCGCCGTCATGGGAGATTGCACCGTGTTTTTCCCGATCCGCCTGCCCTGCTGCGCCGCCTCCATGACCGGGGCCTCAAGGTGTGCGTCTGGATTAACCCGTACATCGCACAGCGTTCTGCGCTCTTTGCCGAAGGCGCGCGCGAAGGCTATTTCCTGAAGAAACCCGATGGCACAGTCTGGCAGACCGACCAGTGGCAGCCTGGCATGGCGATTGTGGACTTCACCAACCCCGCCGCCTGCCGGTGGTATGCGGACAAACTGCGCGTTCTGCTTCAGATGGGCGTGGACTGCTTCAAGACCGACTTCGGGGAGCGCATTCCGCCCGACGTGGTTTACTATGATGGCTCCGACCCCGTGAAGATGCACAACTTCTATGCGTATCTCTACAACAAGACGGTATTTGACCTGCTCCGGGAAGAACGAGGGGAAGGCGCGGCCGTCCTGTTCGCGCGGGCGACGCCCCCCTGTGGCGCAATCGGCTGTTCTGGGCGGGCGCGGCCATCGCCGCCGGGCTGGAGACGCTGGCGACCGTTCACTACACCCTGCTGCCCACGTTTCCCTACCTGCCCATCAAGCCCAACGAGCCGAACTTTGACCTGGGGCAGTTGGTCACCGCGCCGCCCTGGAACGCTGTTGGCTACACGCCCATCGCCTTTTACCCGCTCGTGGTCGGATTGACCTTTCTGCTGTCGCTGGACGTGTCCTTCTCGTGCTGGTTCTTCTACCTGCTTACCAAGTTGGAGAACGTGGCGGCGACGGCCTTCGGCTTCCGCGACCCCGGCGCGGGAGCGGCCATGAACCGCATCCCGTACACCGGCGAGCAGGCGGTGGGGGCGTTTTTGGGCATCGCGCTGTTTTCGCTGTTTTTCGCCCGTCCGCACCTGGCGGCGGCGTGGCGCAAGGCATGGGGCAGCGCCCCCGAAGTGGACGACTCGGACGAGCCGCTTTCGTACCGCATGGCGTATGGGGGCCTGTTTGTGTGTTCCGCGCTGCTAGTGGGGTTCGGAGTGGCGCTGGGGCTGTCGCTTTGGGTCAGTCTGCTGTTCTGGGCGCTGTTTCTGCTGCTGGCGCTGACGTTCACGCGCATTCGCGCCGAGGCGGGGCTGCCCTGGGGCCATGAGCCGCCGGGGGGCGTGCATGGCAACCTGGTCAACATGGGCGGCACGCTCTCGTTTCGGGAGCAGGACATGGTGGGGTTGTCGCTCTTGCGCTGGTGCGACAGCGATTGGCGCTGCCTGCCGCAGCCGGGGGAATTGGAAGCGATGAAGCTGGCCGGAAGCGCGGAGCCGCGCCCGATGAACCCGCGCCACCTGACTGTGGCAATTCTGGCGGCGATTGTGGTGGGGACGCTTTCGGCGTGGGTGTCGTGCCTGGGCCTGTATTATCACTTTGGGGCAGCGAGCGCGTCTGTGAACTCCTGGCGGACAGGGCAGGGCCATTATGCGTTTGAGGAATTGCAGGGCTGGCTGAACAACCCGCTGCCGCCGGACGGGGCGCGCATCAGCGGGGCGGTGGCGGGCCTGGTGGTGGTGAGCGTGCTGTCGCTGCTGCGGGCGCGTTTTTCCTGGTGGCCTTTGCACCCGATTGGGTACGCGGTGGGCAACACAGATACGATGACGTGGATATGGTTTCCGGTGCTGCTGGGGTGGGCGGTGAAGATGCTGGTCTTGCGCTATGGGGGCATCAAGTCTTACCGCCTGGCGCTGCCTTTGTTTCTGGGTCTGGTGCTGGGGGACTACGTTGTTTCGTGCCTGTGGGCCTTGTTCTTCTTGTTCACCGGCCACCCCGGATACAGAACCTTCCCCATTTGATTGCTCGTTCTACTATGAGCTGCGCGGTTATGCGCATTCCGCCTTTCCAAATGGGGTTGTCGTCTGCATCAACTTCCGCTGGAAAGGTCGCGGGTGCGACTGCCTTTCAGCTGCATGACACGGGCGATCGCCAGCGGCAGGTTGACGGCGTCATCTACAGATCTACACTACCAGCATACACCTGTGACCTATGATGCGGTGGCTTATGTGTGCAACGCTAAAGGTGGAGCGCAGTTTCGCCTGGCTGGGCAACTGTCGCCGTTCGCCGGTGCGCTGGGAGCGTCATTGAGAGGTGTACCGTGCCTTTTTCACGTTTGCCGTGATGCTTCCTGGCATCAACAACGTTTGGAAATAACCTGTACTGCATTTACTGCATTTTAGTCAGGGTAACGGCGCGCAGCGCGATGCCCTTCCAAGTGTCCTGCGGCTTGAAGGCAAGGGTCTGCTTGCCCGTCTGCGCGAACGCGAGCACACCGAGTGGCGTGTCGGCAAACGTGTCCCACGAGCCGGTTGAGGTGGTTTTACCGGGCAGTGTTTGGCCTGCTGCTTCCACAATGTACCCGCTGCCCGCCGCGCCGGGGTCGCAGGAGGAGTTGACCGTGACGGCGTATTTGCCGGGCGCGTTGATGTCCAATTCCCAGGACACCGTGTCGCTCGCTGTGCCCCAGTAGCCGATGTCCTGTACGCCGCCCTTTGTCTCAATCTGCGGCGAGTCGCCGTGCAGCGTCGCCTTGTCCGCGCTCAGGGCAATCACTCCATTCGGCAGCGGTTCCACAACAACTGCGGCGGATGTAACGGGAACAGGAACAGGCGTCAGGCCGTGGCCCTGAATATGCAGGCCGTAGACGTACTCGCATGGCTTTTGCGGGGGCAGCGTGATGGTGAGGCCCTCCGTCGTCTGCGTCCACGCGAGTTTGCCGTGGTGACCCAGCAAGCGCACATTCTGCACTTTGCCCGCCGCGTGCGCGAGCGAGCGAATGAGCAGCTTGCCATCGTCGGGCCAGGCCAGCGCGTAGGCGTACAGCGCGCCGTCCTTCTGCATGAACCGAAAATCCTGCGCCGTGTACTTGCGGTTGCTTTCGTTGAAGCCCTGCGCGTGAATGGCCGCGCCGCCCCCGCTTGGCCCCTCGCCAAACACGCCCCAGGGACGGCTTCCGTAGATGCCCTCGCTGTTGACGTTCATCCAGCGGGTGAAGTCCGCCAGAAATGCCAGTTCGTCCGGGTCAGGCATTCCGCTGCCAGGCAGGGGAATGTTGAGCATCAGAGTGCCGTTCTTGCTCACGACATCCACCAGCATATGCGCCACCTGATCGGGCGTCTTGTAGCCGTGCCGGTGATACAGGTTGATGTCGTAATGCCAGTTGCCGATGCAGGTGTCCGTCTGGAACGGCAGCGGCTCAATCTGGTTGCTGACCCCGCGCTCCAAGTCCATCACCATGCACCGGCGCTGCTGTGCATTGAGCACCTTGCCGTTGATGACCGCTTCCAGCCTGCCGCCGTGCTGTTTGATGCTGGCATTGTACAGATGGGCGGCGAGTCGCAGCCCCACGTCGCTGACGGGGTATAGCGGCAGCACGGTGTCGTCAAAATACACCTGGTCAGGGCGGTATTTGTCTATCAGTTCCAGCGTGCGCCGGTAGAACTTCTCGCAATAGGCCGCGCTCGGCAGGTCGCCTCGCCCGTTGTTGTTCCAATCCCATTCCAGGCCCATCGGTGCGTGGTTTTGGGCGTAAAGCTCCTGTGGGTCTAGCCCCTCCCACCAGAGACCCTTGCCGTCGGCCTGGGTGAGATGGCCGTCGTAGGGAACGCCCGCCAGCGGGCCGCTTTTGTCCGCGCCCTGCGACGTTTCATACCACGCCCAGGCGTGCGCGGCATGGACGGACACCGCGAAGCGAAGGCCCGCCGCGCGCGCCGCGCGTTCCCATCCGCCTACAATGTCTTTTTGGGGGCCGAGGGCAACCGAGTTCCAGGGCTGGTGCGTGGACGCGAAGTTGTCAAAGTTGTCGTGGTGGTTGGCGAGGCACATGAAGTATTTGGCCCCGGCGGCTTTGTACAGCCTGATGAGATGCTCCGGGTGCCAGTCCTCCGCCTTCCAGGAGTGAATAATTTCTTTGAAGCCCGCTTTGGAGGGGTGGCCGTAGTTGGCACACTGGTACTTGTAGTCCCCGCTGCCCTCTTCATACATACTGCGAGCGTACCAGTCCCCTTGACCGGGCTGGCACTGCGGCCCCCAGTGCGCCCAAATGCCGAACTTGGCGTCGCGGAACCAATCCGGAATCTGGTACTGCGCCAGCGACTCCCAGGTTGGCTGAAATGGCCCCGCCGCAGGCAGGGCGGAAAGTGCCCCGGCAGCGCGGGGCAGCCATGCGGGGGCACTGAGGCCGACGGCAGCGGCAGCGCCCGTCTTGAGAAAACGGCGGCGTGAATAGGACATGGCTTTGTAGTCTTTCAGTGGCTCACTTCAGATATGGTCAACGGGCGGGTTCAGCATCTCCTGCATGGCAGGCGCGCTGACGTTGGCAGGATAATAACGGCAACCCTGGTGTCAATGCTTTTGTCCACCTTCTTGCCTCCCACTCCAGAGACCTCCCTTTCCACCCCTTATACCCCATCTTGAACGGGTTCTGCACCACAAGCCCCTGGATCTCACCCGCTTTGAGCGCCGTGACTTAATCGGGCGTGGCGTCAAAGCCCATAAACTTGACTTTGTGCAGCAGTCCCGCGTCTTTGAGCGCCAGGCGCATCCCCTGAGTGTTGCTCTCGTCCTACAGCGCCCTGGCTTGATATAATCAAGGTGCGCTAGCAGTTCGCGCGGCATCCCCTTGTGTGCCGCGTACATCAGGAACGAGTCCACGTTCGCTGACTTGCCCTGGCCCGTTTCGGGAAAGCTGCTCGACGTACGTAGGTAGGTGCGCTCGGCGCTGGGGTCAGTCACTGGACGCCTGCGCGGCCCGATGCGCTGGAAGTGTTGGCCCGAATAGAGCAGCTGATTGAGGATGTCCTGCGGGGAGACGCGCGCCCGCGCAAGCTGCCCCTGTATCTGCTCTACACGAACGGCAGCCTGCGCGACTGCCAAAACTTATTCGTGCTGGACTGCCCGCGCGGTGCGCCCGTGTTCGCGCATGGCGCGATGCGTCCGGGTGTGGTGCCGCGTTTCTTCAAGGTCTGCCTGGATGCGAGGGACGACCCATCGCTGGCCGATGACTATGGCCCGCCCGCAAGAGTTGTTCCGTTTTTTCTTGCCCCGAACGACACGGACAGCGGCCACTGCCTGCTTGCGACACTGGCCCGCGCGCCGGGAGCCGCCGACCTCAGCCTCCGCCCCGCCGTTGTCGCTGTAAACTGAATAGTGGCGATGACATAACGACACTGCCCATCTTCATCGGTAATGACTCGGTAATGACGATGGGCAGTGTCATATAGGCAACGGTTTTGACAGTAATCATGGCAAATGATCAAGCAACTGCATGCTACGCAACAGGCTTCCCGATGGGCCAGGAACAGCTTCAGTCAGGCGTTTCACCTGGGGGCCTCGGTCATGGATGAGCCTCTCCGCCACGCGGCAGTACTGACCACTGCACTTGACAACCCTCGGTATGTGCGCTACAATGACTGGAGCGCCCTCAGTGCGCCAAGGATACAACCCCGATTGCGACGGTCACTCCACACCAACATCAAAAAAGTCGTCACCATGCAGGATGTTGCACGAGCGGCGAATGTCTCTCAGACGACTGTTTCGCTCGTTCTGAACAAGCGTGAAAGCTCTTTTCTGTCCGAGGCGACCCGGAACCGGGTTCTGGCAATCGCTCTGGAACTCGGTTATCGTCCCAATCCCCACGCCCGGGCTCTGGTGAGGGGGCAGACGAATACGACCGGCCTCTGGATCCAATCTTTGCACTCTGCCTTCTATATGCAGCTTCTCCACGACATTGATGAACAAGTCACGGCCGGTGGCTACGCCGCTATCATCACCCGCAACGTCAGCTTCGCCCCCCAGGGGAGCATCATGCAGGAATTCCCACTGGCATCCGTTGACGGCATTATCGCTGTCGACATTCCAGCAGAAACCGTTGTTCACTTTATCTCCACCACGCAGACGCCGATTGTCAGTGTCGGCAATATAGTCACCCAAGCCTGTGATTCCGTCCACGTGGAACTGGTGTCGGGGATGCGGGACGCCTTGTCTCATATTTACGCCACCGGGCGACGCAAGATCACGCTCCTCATTGACCGTCCGAGCCATAGCGTCGGCGGCGGCGACCGTCTGGCGACCTATCTCGCCTTCATGGAAGCGGCGAGACTGCCTGTGGACTTATTGGTGTCGCCGGGGCAACTTCATGAGGAAGCCCGCGCAACCGTCGCCGAGCGCCTGGCGACCGGTCCCCATCCCGACGCCCTCGTGTGCTACAACGACGACATGGCGCTCGGTGCTAATCGTGCCCTGCACGACGCCAGTCTGCGCATTCCGGAGGACATGGCACTGGTCGGCTGCGACGATATCGATGAAGCTCGCTTCATGGATCCGCCGTTGAACACCATTTCCCAGCCGCGCGGCCAGATCGCCGCCTTCTCTTGGGACCTTCTGCAGCAGCGGATCGCCGATCCCGGAGCCCCGCTTCGGCACTGCCGACTATCGGCAGTGTACACGAAGCGTCAGTCCGTGTGAGTAGCTTGGAACAGTCCTCCACACATGAGAAAGGATGGGAGATTGCTCCCGTCCGTGATGCGGTGTGTAGAAAGGAAAGCGGCCGAGGTTGTACTGAACGTCATGTCGACAGAAGCCGTCCCATCCAGCGTCATATTGTCCGTACCCGCTGCCTCATTTGCAGAACCCAGGTTCGCATGATCGGTGGAAAGGGACGCTGTTAACCCCGTAGACACCCTCGGGAGGCAGGTGTCTCACGCGACGGGAGTGTTGTCACAATCGCAATGATCGCGATGAAACAAGCAGTTCGATTCGCGTAAAGCCTGACCGACTGTGCGGACAGTTTGCTGCACGACTTTGACAACGCACGCGCCGCCCCACATGGCAGTGGTGATGCCGTTCGTGCTGCTCAGCCGCTTCTATCACGTATCGTCGGCTGCCGCGCTGTCTTCGCGGCGTGTCGCCCCCTGACGCCCGGATCGCCATCCCAGTCACTCATGTGGTGGTCCGGGACAGCGCATCCGCGCCCTGCCGCGGAAATCATGGGGATTTCGCGACGCTGGATGCGGCGGCGCCTTGCTGAAGGCCGCTTATGATGTCGGACTTCAGATAGTAGTTTTTTGGCTGAGGCGGGTTCTCCCACTGCGTCAGGCCGTTCTGCCAGAGGCTCAGGATCGATTCATAGGTGTCTTTGGACAGGTCGTAGCGCAGCGAGTCGTCGTAGTCAAACAGTCCCCATCCCCCCTCGTTGACCGTCTTGTAGGTCCACGTCGCCCAGGACCAGTTCAGGCGATCCATCACGAGGGTCATATCCGCCGCGTTCTGCGTCACGTCCTTCGAGTCGTCGCTCTTGCACTCGCCGACGAAGCAGGGCAGGGTCGTCGAGTATTCGTTGTGCTTAGGCAATTCCGCCAGGAACTTGTTGAAATCGGCTTGGTTGCCAGCGGGGTAGTGACCGGAGCAGATGGTATCGGTCCAGCCTAGTTTCGCGAAGTCGGCGGTGTTGACCCACTCTGCCACCAGCATCCGCTTGGGATCCTCGGCGCGGATGGCGGCGTAAAACGCCCGGTGGGCATCGTAGAAGTCGTTGGAACCGGTCGGCTCGTTGATGAGGTCAAACGCGGCGACCGTGCCGTTTCCCCGGAAGTGCCGGGCCACCTGGGACCAGATCGCCGCGCTCTGGGCGCGCTGGGTCGCGCCCGGCTCGCCCGCCTGGCAGATGCTGCCGTAGTCCTTCTGCTGGCCGGGCCAGATGTGGTAGTCGAAGATGACGTAGATGCCGCGCTTGGCCGCCTCCTGCACCACCCAGTCGAAACGCGAGAAGTCAATGCCGCCATCGGCGTCTCGGTACCAGTTGCCGCTGGCGTCCTGGAGGTTGCGCCAACTGAACGGCACGCGGATAAGGTTGAAGCCGTAACTGCTGATGTTGTCCATGTCGCGATCTGTGAACCAGGAGTCGCGCCAGACGTTCATCAGCGCGGCGGCTTTGTCCACGCCGAACCGCGCCTCCAGTTGTTCCAGTTGGAAGCGTCCGCTGTTTCCCCCACCGCTGTCGGTCTGGCCAGTCATCCAACCCTCATTCACCAGCCAGCCGCCGATATTGGTGCCGCGCAGAGTGATGGGCCGACCCGCCCTGTCGCAGACAATGTTCCCCTGCGTGTGCAGGTATCGGCCATCCACGTTCGGTCTGACGATGGCGCGGGTGAATGTGCCGACGGACAGCGCGCCTGGATGGTGTGACGTCACCGCAAGGCCCGCAAGCGCCGTCGCTGGCAGCGCAACGCTAACGGGCTTGCCGATCTGTGTCCAGCCCACCCCGTCCCGGCTGTAACTGCCGGTCACAGTCCAGCGGCCCGGCGCGCCCGAGGCGGCCCGAGACACGCACAGCCACACCGGCGCTTTGACACTGGTTGCCGTCACGGCGTCGCATTTCGCACCGGCTTTGGAACGCCACGTGAACGTGACGCCGTGACCGGGGCTGACACTCACGTCCGCGAATGACGAGCCGGGCGACTGGTCGGCGCGTAGCATGACGCCGCTCTTGGCCCCGCGGTCGGGGCCGCTGGCGCTCTCGACCTTCGCCGTCATAGTCCCGCTCCCCGCCAGGAAACCCTTGTCGAAATGGAACTGGTCGGAGGTGTTCCAGGTGCCTTTCCCGCCGCCTGAGATGGTGTAGACCCCGGCGTGAAAGGCGCTGGCCCCGGCAGGGGTAGCGCCGCCGATATCTGCGTCCACCGAGGAAGTCGCCCCGGCGCGAAGGCCGATCAGCAGTATCAGGGCGATATATACGCCGCCCCGCCCTGCCGCTCGGGAAACCAGGCGTCGGCTGCCCGCATCAGTCATCGTGTCATACTTTCTTTGGGACAGGGAGATGGCCGCGCCATCTTAGTTCGTGCTGAAGGTGGCACCGAAGTTGCCCGCCGCCAGCGCACTCGTCCCGGCAGCGACACCAGTGGAGGCCGAGCAAGGGGTACCTGCCTGATCCTGCCCGCAGGTCGCGCTGCTGTTGTTGAAGCCCGGCGACACTCTGGCGGCCGGAAAATACTTGACGTGGCCGTCCGCGAGCAGGAAGTTGGAGCCATCCGAATGGCGCGCAAGGTGGAAGTAACTGCTGGAGCGTGCCGGATTGCCCAGTCCTTTACCTCCTACGGGGCTGTTGACGTAGTAGGCATTGTGGTTGTTGAGATTGTAAATTCCGCCGTCCCCGTTATCGCCTCCGTCTGCTTCCTGAGAGCCGTAGGTTCCGGTGGGGTCCGGATCATCGGCAGTATTTGTTAAGTCCGCATAGACCCCCTGCACCTCGGTGAGCGCGACGGTGGCGGCGGGCGCACTGATCGATGCCAGCGTCGGACTGTAATAGTAATCCGTGTCGAGGTTGGAATTCATGCTATAGGAGACAGGCACAAATGTGGTGCCGCTGAGCGTCTGCGAGGTGCTTATGTCGTCTGGGCACAGGTAGACGCCGGCGCTTTTAACATAAGGATAAATTCTGGAGGCCCAACCAGCAACGCTGCCAAAAGCGCCTACCTTTCCTGCCGGGTACTTTTCATCATAGTCCTGGTTGTACTGGGCGAAGCCCAGCCCTAGCTGTTTCTCATTGGACAAGCATGTGGTCTGCCGCGCCTTTTCGCGGGCTTTCGCGAAGACCGGGAACAGGATAGCGGCAAGGATCGCTATAATGGCGATCACGACGAGCAACTCGATCAGCGTGAAGGCTCTCGTCTTTTGAGTGTGTGCGTGGAACATGACTGGTTTCCTTTTCTTCTTCAATGAATCGTGTGCGTAAAGATTTGTTGCGTCAGGGACAACCTCTGTCTCAACCGGTCTCGTGTGCAGACAGGGTGGTTTTCGGCCAAAGAGGGCTTGGCAAATACCGATATTTAGCTTATTGTACCCACTTTATTGTACACAATTTGTGTCCGCTGGCTCAGCCCCTCCCCACTTGATCGAGCGGATTGGCGACAGGGAACGAGCCCTTCGATTCACTCTTCTGTGAAGACGCTACTGCGGCGTCAGGATCAGACCAGCGAGATTGACGGGATTCCACGTGTCGGGATCGGCGGGTCGCGCCGTGACCGTATGGATGCCCGCGGTGGCGACAATCAGGGAGCCGCCGGAGACAGCCCGGAACCCGTTCCAGTCGTTGGTCAGCGGAACCGGGAGCGTTACTGCTGGCCCCTGGCCCACTGTCAGCGCGATCTCCGCGGGGCCGTCGCCCGTGGCGACCTGCGCGGAGACAGCATAGCGGCCCGGTTTCGGGAAATCCACCCGCCAGGACGCGCTATCTTCGGGATCGTTCCAGAACCCGATGTTAGTCTGCGAGCCGGACTGGGTACGCAGTGCGCCGTCTAGGGCAGCGGCCTCCGGCGTCAGGCGCAGCGCGCCGTCGGCGTCGGCCCGAACCAGCGTCGGGAGCGGGGTCGGGTCGGAAGTCGTCAGGTCAAGGCCGACGATCTTCAGCGCCCACGCGTGGTCGCACGGCTTCTGCGCTGGCAGCGTGACGACTAGCCCCTGTGCGGTGCGCTCGAACGGCAGCGGGTCCTTCGCGCCGAGCAGGTGGACGCTGCGAACCGTGCCGTGGATGCCCCGCGCTCCGGCGGCGAGCGTCCGTACAGTCAGCCTGCCATCGGTGGGCCAGCCGAATGTGGTCGCGTATAGCGCTGGCCCTTTGGTGACGAACCGGAAGTCTGTCGAAGTCAGGTTGTCCTGGCTGCCGTCGCCCCCGCTCGCCTCGGCTGTCCCCTCGCCGGCGATCTTCCAGGGCCGCGTTGCGAAGACCGACTCGGCGTTGACGGCCATCCAGGCCGCCATGCCTTCCAGAAAGGCTCGCTCGTCCGGGTCAATGGTGCCGTCGCCGCGCAGCGGGATACTCAGCAGCAGGTTGCCGTTCTTGGCGACGATGTCGACGAGCATCCGCACCACTTGCGCCGACGTCTTGTACTGATGGTTCTCGTAGATCGAGCGCCGGTAGTGCCACTGGCCGATGCAGGTGTCGGTCTGCCACGGGCGGCGCGCGATCTTTTGGCTGCTGCTGCGTTCGTAATCAAGCACCGTGGATCGCCGGATGCGCGGCGCGTTGTCCTTGAGGTTCAGCACTCCTTGGAGGCTGCCCCCGTGCCACCGGCGGCTGCGGTTGTAGTAGTCCGCCATGATCTGCAGGCCGTAGGCCGTCGGCGGGTCGCCGTCGTCGAAGTAGAGCAGGTCGGGCCGGTGCGAGTCGATCAGGTCCAGCACCCGGTTGTAGAACTTGCGCTCGTAGACGGCCCGCGCGGCGGCGGTTCGGGCGGCGCCCGCCGGGCCGTATAATTCCGCAGGGTCGTACCCCTCCCACCACGTTCCTTTGCCGTCTGCCTTGGTCAGCACGCCATCATAGGGGACGCCGGCCAGAGGCCCGGTGCTGTCGCTCCCGTGGCTGACATCGAACCAGTCCCAGGTGCGGTTCGCGTGGACCGTGACGCCGAAATGCATGCCGCGCTTCCGGGCGGCAGCCGCCCACGTCCCGATGATGTCTTTCTTCGGGCCGATGTTGACCGAGTTCCAGGGCTGGTATTTTGAGTCCCAGGTGTCAAAGTTGTCGTGGTGGTTGGCGAGCGCAACGAAGTACTTCGCCCCGGCCCGCTGGTACAGGTCCAGCAGCGCGTCCGGCTCCCAATGTTCGGCCTTCCAGAGGTGGTCAATGTCTTTGAAGCCGACCTTTGATGGGTGCCCGTAGTGGCTGCACTGGTAGTCGTACTGGCCCGCGCAAAACCCTTCCAGCAGCTTCTGCTCGTACATCCCGCGCGCGTACCAGTCGCCCTGCTCCGGGACGCACTGGGCAGACCAGTGCGCCCAGATGCCGAACTTGGCGTCGCGGAACCATTCGGGGCATTGATACTGTGCCAGCGACTTCCAATCCGCCTTGAACGGCGCGGCGGCTGTCCCTGCAGCTTCGGCGGGCAGGGTGGCGAGGGGGGAGTTTTTCAGGAACGGCATCGCAAGCCCGGCGGCGGCAAACATCCCGTTCCGGACGAATCTGCGTCGTGACAGTGGCATAGATTTTTCTTTCCAGTCGGTCTTCGCGTCAGACACGGAATGTGAGCAAGAGGCTCCCGGCCTCCCATCAGAAAGCTCAGGCGGACGGGCCGCGTTGAGTTCCGTTATGCAGCGAGGCGGCGCTTACGCGCCACCAGCGTCAGGACAAACAGCCCGCCGACTGTCAGGCCCCGGTGCGCGACGGTGGACGGCTCCGGCGCCGCCGTGACGTTGCGCACCACCAGGGCGTTGCGCAACGTCACGGCGTTGCTGTTGCTGTTATTAGTGCCTAATGCGCTGGCGCAGTTGGTGCCATTAAACACACTGTTCTACGCCGTGCTGCCAGCATTCCCGCTGAACGCTCCATTGAACGTGTCGTTGCCGCCGTACGGAAAACACCCGGTTCAATACGGCGAGAAGGTCGCCACAAAACCGTCAGGTCCGGCCGTGCCTTCGGCCTGATCCCAGGAACTCCCGGAGGAGGCGGTGAAGCCGTTCCCGTTCGCCTCCACCTCACTCGCATTCTTACTCAGCCCACTGCCATCCGAGACGGCGGCGCCAGTCAGCCATTTGACGTGTCCGTCGCACATCAGATAGTTGGCGCCGTTGGAATGGAGGCCGGTTGGGGAAGCGAAGCCTCCCGAGTTCATCGCCGTGCCGCGCTTGCCCATGTACCCGGTCGCCAGCTTGTAGGTGCTGCTGTTGGATCCATTGCCGGTATTCCAGTTCTCATTGCCCTGCCCGCTGCCCGAATGGGGATCCGAATTATTATTCCAGCCGTCCTCCATAGGGTCGGTCACATCGGCGGTCGTGCCGGTGACTTCCATGAGCAGGACGACGCTGGCCGGCGCGTTCAGCACAGATATCTTTCCCGCGGCTTGATCGCCGCGCGGGATGTTGCAGTTCATGCCGTAAGAGACTGGCACGGCGGCCTTGCCGGACGAGTTTGTCGTCGATGACGTGGTGTCGTCGGGACACTTGTAGATGCTGGTAGATTTGACATACGGATAGATTTGGCCAGCCCAACCGACACCCTCCGACAGACGATATGATGGATCCCCGCCACGGGGCAGTCCGCGCGGGAGCGTCTCGTCGTAGTCCTGGTAGTATTGCATAAAGCCGAGACCGAGCTGCTTCTCGTTGGAGGCGCAGGTGGTCTGGCGGGCCTTCTCGCGGGCCTTGGCGAAGACAGGAAATAAGATGGCTGCGAGAATCGCGATAATGGCGATGACCACGAGCAGTTCGATGAGAGTAAAAGCGGCATTTTTCTTCATGCTGGTGTTCCTTCTTTCTCGTTAATGCGTTAAACGTAGATGGTATTGCTCAGACATACATCATATCGTAAAAAGTGGATTTTGTCAAGCTGTTAGTCCACGATCCAGGATGATGTTTGCTGACGCAGAGGGTGGGGATCGCCGTCGAGCTCTAGCACAATCGTCGTGACCAGCGGGTCGGGTAGAGGAACGGGCAGGCTGAGCAAGAATAGGCGGTCGCCGTCCTGAACAAAAGAAACCGGTTCCTTGGTTTCCAGCATCCGAGCGGATAAGACATGGTTGGCGATCTCGGCCAGGCAAAACTCCGGGCCGGGGGAATGGAACAGATGCACGTAGACCGCCGTGCCTTTGGTGGTGAGGCGACCACAGCAATTCCAGGAGAACGGCGAGCGGCTCGAATGGGACAGAAATTCGCCGTTGCGCCGGAGCCAGTCGCCGACCTCTCGCAGAATAGCCGCGCTTTCCTCTGGAATCGTCCCGTCCGGGCGCGGGCCGACGTTGAGCAGCAGGTTCCCCGCGCCTTCCGCCGTTTCCAGCAGCATCCGCACGACATCCTGGGCGCTTTTGTAGTGGTGGTCGCCGGGATGGTAGCCCCAGTTGTCGTTGAGCGTCAGGTTGGCTTCCCACAGGTGGCCCGCCGGGGCCACCCGAATGACTTGCTCGGAGACGGCGAAGTCGAACGGCGGCCCGTTGCGCTCGTTGATCAAGATCCCCGGCTGCAGCGTCCTCACGAACGCATTGACTTCGGCCCCGTCGGTCGGCCCGGGGAGACAGCCGTCGTACCAGAGGATGTCCACGGTGCCGTAGCGCGTCATCAACTCTTCCAACTGTGCGCGGTAGAAGGCGACGAAGCGCAGGCGGGACGCCTCGTCGCGCCAGCCGCTTGGCCAGTCGCGGGCATAGGGTTCGGGATAGTCCAGGTGGTGCCAGTCGGCGAAGGAGTAATAGAAGCCGACCTTCAGCCCGGCGGCGCGCATGGCCTCGGCGAAGGGCTGAACCAGGTCGCGCTTCGGCCCGTGGTTGCCAGCGTGGAAGGACGTCGTGTCTGTCTCCCAGAGGCAGAAGCCGTCGTGGTGGCGCGTTGTCAGCACCACGTATTTCATGCCGGCCTCCACCGCCAGCCGCGCCCATGCCGCCGGGTCGTAGGACTCCGCCAGGAACGCGTCGGCGTACCGGGCCGCGTACTCGTCCTGCGGGATGCGCTCCCGGTTGCGAACCCACTCGCCGCGCCCGGCGACGGCATACGCTCCCCAGTGGACGAACATCCCGTAGCGGGCCTCATTGAACCAGTCCGACTGTGTTGGCATGACCGTGCCTCCCTGGGGCGTACCTGTCACCTCGCCACCGGCGGGTTGATGCGGAACTCGAAGATGGTCGGCGCAGTGGACGCGTCCAGGATGTGCAGCCGGACATAGCGTGCCTGCACCGGCGGGAAAGACTGGGTGTAGTTCGTTCCCGCCGTCGTTCCTGCCAGCGCGACTTTCCAGTCGTCCCCCGGCTGGAGTTTGTACTCGATCTGGAACTTGCGGATACGCGGCTCGAATTCGGCAATGGAAACGCGCCCGATGGCCTGGGACGATCCCAGGTCACTCTGGAGCCAGCATTCGGTGGTTCCGTCGTCGGTAGCCCAGCGTGTGTCGGAGTCGTCGTCCACGGCCTTGTCCGGGCCTAAGTTTGGGTCATTCCCGTGAAAATTGGAAGCGGTCACCGGGCGGCCCGTCAGCAGCGAGTCCGGGGCGAATGCCTCGAACTCATAAATGGTCGGCGAGTCGGATGCGTCCAGAATGTTCAGCCGGAAGTAGCGTGCGCTCACGGGTGGGAAAGAGGCGTGATAGTTGTCCCCGACTGTAGTTCCATGGAGCGCGATCTGCCACGGGTCAGCTTCATTGGATTTGTATTCGATCTGGAACTTGCGAATGCGAGGCGCGAATTCACTCAGAATGATGCGGGAGACCGTGCTCGGCTGTCCGGCATCCACCTGCAGCCAGCAAGTGCGAGTAGCATCGTTGGTCGCCCAGCGTGTGCTCATGTCGTCGTCCACAGCCTTATCCGGCCCGAACTCGGTCTGGTTCCCGTGGACATCCGAGGCCGTCGCGGGCTTGCCGCTAAGAACCGAAACCGGTTTCAAGGTCGCCTCATACGGGCCGTGGAAGATGCCGATACGCGAGATAGTCGGGCAGGCCTGCGCGCCGGTGATGTTGACCCGCACCTTCTCGGCAGTCACCGTGGGGAACCAGAGCAGGCGCTTGTACCCGACAGTAGTCCCGTAAGCAATCTTCTGCCAAGTGCCCTGGGAGTAAGCATCCACCGTGAACGCCGAGATGCGCTGGCCCAAAGGGATGTATTCCTGGAGCATGACGTTGTTGAATGCCGTCGGTGCTCCCAAATTAACTTCCAGCGAGGCCGTCGTGACGCCGTCGTCGGCGGCCCAGTACGCGCCGGGCTTGCCAGCCACGGTGTTCGCAGCGGCGAACCGGGCACTGCCGCCGCGCGTGCCGGTCGCCGTGACCGGTTTGCCCGCAGCCAGGTCGTGGGCGAAGATGGACTTGATGGCCGCGCCAAACTCCTTGAGCCGCGCCACGTCGGGGTCGGCAAACAGCCCGCGCCGATCCGGCGGCACGTTCAGCAGCAGCACCGTGCCGTGCCCGACAGAGTCGTAGTAGATCTTGAGGAGTGTCTCCAGAGATTTGACGCTGCCGTCCTGGTCAGCATGGTAGTACCAGCCGGGACGGATGGAGACATCGGTCTCGGTCGGGAACCAGTACCGGTTCGCCCCGTCGCCGCCCCAATTCCAGAGGGTCGTCGGCGCGATGCCGGACTCGTTGCCGACCCAGCGGACATCGTTGGCTGTGTTGGATGAGTTGTTCCCGAAGATGACGGCGTTGGGGGCATGGCGCCGAATGACGGCGTCAATGCCCTCCCAATCGTAAGTCTGCTTTTTGCCGTTTGGGCCTTCGCCGTTGGCACCGTCCATCCAGACTTCGGCCATGTCGCCGTAGTGGGTGAGCAGTTCCGTCAGTTGGTCTCGGTAATAGGCGTTGTACGCATCGCCCTGCCCGTACAGCGGCGACGTGCGATCCCAGGGCGAAAGGTAGATGCCCGGCAGGACTCCCTGCGCCCGGCAGGCATCGGTGAACTCACGCACCACGTCGCCCTTGCCATTCTTCCACGGGCTGCTCTTCACGGAATGTTCGGTGTTGGCACTCGGCCAGAGGCAGAAGCCGTCGTGGTGCTTGGCCGTGAGGATGGCTTGCTGAAAGCCGCCTGCCTTGAGGGCACTGATCCACTGGCTGCAGTCCATCTGTGTCGGGGCAAAGAGCTTAGGGTCTTCATGGCCCTGCCCCCACTCCGCGCCGGTGAACGTGTTCATGTTGAAGTGGACAAATGCGATCAACTCCCGCTGCTGCCAGGCCAGCTGCACGGGGGACGGGACCGGGCCATAGGCGGGAGGCGGGGGCGTTTCAGCAGACACAGAGCTAACCAAGGCGGCAGCCAGCAGAGAAAGCAAAATCAGCGTCATCATTTTCATAGAATAGTTTCTTTCGGTTTCAACGGTTTGTGTGAAATTCGGTTTCAGCGGTTCGGCGTCTCATCCGAGAGTGCCTGCCGCAGAGAGGTTTACTGATTGGGTACGAAATCTATCCAGTAGAGATCGCAGCCAGCGTCGCAGGCAATCTCAACCGTCGCCACGCCCGAAGACTTTACCCGGATGCCCGGCACGGTCACCGTCGCATAATCGTTCCCGCCTCCTGTGGCGGGCAGTGCTACGGGGCCGGTGACGTCGGCCCCGTTGACTCTGACGCGCAGGGCGGCGTTCCCTCCGGCGAGGCTGTAGCGAAAACGCAAGGCATATTTCCCTGGGGTACTCCAGACTGTGTAGCGCAGCCACTCCCCGCTTTTGAAATTACTGACCTTGAAACCCGGCCCCGGCCCGGCGTCCTGACACGGGGAGAGGTCTACCCCGTCACAGCGGTAGTTCCAGGTGTCGTTGTAATCGTCCGTGTCGTGGTAGGCGACGCCGTTCGCGCCCATGTCATAGTTAGCGGCGTAGATCCGGCCCGGAATCGTTATCCCGTGGACGTAAGGAATGGCGCGTGTGTCGAAGTCGGGGCGCAGGAGGGCGTCCGCGACGTCGCGGTTCCACCCGCAGTACCGGAAGTTGGTTTTCAGGGCGGCATCATAAAGCCAGGTGTCGGCCTGCGCTGCCGTGAAGTCCGGCTGTGGCTGCGCGCCCTGCTCCTTGTTGTTCCACCACGCCTTGAGCGCGTTCCAGTAGGCGTCCATCTGCGCCATACCCGGCGTCTGTGGCGCGTTGGAGAGGACATCATAGCCGCCCTTTTTGTATGTCCAAAGGCACCAGCCCGCACTGACCCCGTAGTCTGTCGGATCGGTGTCCCGTTCGGCGAGCCGTGTGAATCGGTGATACCACATGTTCTGCTCGTTGCCGAACTCACCGACCCAGAGGGGGACGTGCGCCAGCGCCGCCAGATTCTTGTTATGCGGCACCGTGAACTCGGGGTAGGCATCCCACCAGTAGTGCGAACCGTCAGGGCCGGGATCTTTGGCGGGGTCGTAGGCCTCCGGCAGTTTGCCGCCGTAGTGGTGAAACGACAGGGCGAGGTTGTGAGCCGGGTCCCTCAGCTGCAGGCTCTGCGTGAGCGCGCCGGTCTTGAGACCATAGAAGGCGCTGTCCAGCCTGTCGCCGAACATGAACCCTTCGGCAATGATTGTGTGGTTCCTGTCGGCCAGACGGATCGCATCGATCAGGCGCTGCTCCACGAATTGCGTCCCTGCGTTCCAGTCTTGGCCCTTTCCAGTGGCGTTCAGAGTGTACTTCTCGCCATTCCAGTTCGGTTCGTTGAGAAGGTCGTAGCCGCCGAGGAACGGCTCCGTCCGATAGCGCTCCGCAATCGCGCGCCACAGACCGGCCAATGCGTCGAGGGTTTTTTGGTTTTCGGAGAACCCGTGCGGGGCGACGTGCATGTCCAGGATGACGTACACACCCGCAGTGCGGCACCACGCGATCAATCGGTCCAGGCAGATGAACCCCGGTGCTGTGGCGACCGGATGAATCAGATGATATCCTTCTGGCGTGGTCGTCACCGTGCCGAACAGGCGATAATCAAGGGGAACGCGGATGGAGTTGAAGCCGCTCGCCTTCAGATGCGCGACATCCACCATCGTGATGAAGTTGTCCCGAAACGTCTTCTTGATCTGGTCGATGTCGTACTGTGGGTGATCGCCGATCAGATGTACGATCTGCGCCGTGATGAGGCGGCTCTCATCCGCTCCCTGATCCCAGCTTCCCTCCAGGCTGGCACCGCCGTTGTACCAAAACGGGTCACTCAACAGCCAGGCGCCGGTGTTGACGCCGCGCAGGAGCAGGGGGCGATTGGAGCCGTTCAACATCCTGACCCCGTCCGTGTGCAGACAGCCGCGCCGCGCCAGAGCGCTTTTTGCTGCGGGCGACGCAGCCGCTCTGGTGTGCGCCAATCCCTTTGTTACTGAGACACCGGAGACGCCGAAGACCGGTTGCGAGACTGTGAACCTGATGGGCTGCGCGGAGGCGGGTTGAGGACACAAGATGCACAGCGCAGCCAAGGCAGCAAGAGGAAGGGCTGCCGTCTTCTTCCAAGACATATTAAGACTTTCTTGCTCGCTTGCAGGGTCAAGGCCTGCCAGCGGCATGGGAATCCCTGAAGATCGAGTTTTCCGTCTTGCTTTGCGGAGGATGAACGCGGCAGTGCTCGTCGTGCGGCGGCAGCCCCTATCGCAGGGGCGCCGCCGTGTTCAGTCCGCGACGTCGCGCGCTCAGGATCAGGCCAGCCAGCCCGAGAACGCCGAACGCCAGGGACGAAAGAGCCGAGGGTTCCGGGGCGGCGGTCAGACTCCGCACCACCAGGGCGTTGATGTTGCCGTTGTTGGGCAAATTCTCGGTGATCGTCTCAAATGAGGAGAGCGCCGTAAACGTCCCGAGGACATAGTTATTTGAGCCTTCGGTGATCGATGAGGTACTGTCTCCCGAGAAGTCGCTGAATGTCAGGGTGCGGCTGCTTTGGCCGCCCCGATCATCAAGCGCAAATAACTGGACGGAGTACTGCTGACCCGTTGTGAGGCCGCTTAGGGTGATCTGTTTGGTGTTGTTGAAGGCGCTGTCGTAGTTAGCGCCATTGAGCACACTGTTGAAAGCCGAGTTGCCGGTGTTGCCGCTGAATGCTCCGGTGAATGTGCCGTTGCCGCCAATGGCCGCCGCATTCGCCCCGGTGCCGTCAAAAGTGATGGTTTTTCCGCCGGTGAGCGTCACCGTCGTTGTTCCCGCCCCGAAGTCTGCCGCGCTGACAATGGTTCCAGCCAGCGCACCCAGGGTAGCGTCGGCCGTCGTGATCGCCGTCGGCGCGCTGAAGCTGATTGGCGCGCCGGCATTGCCCAGATCGCGGAATTGCAGCGCATTGACCTGCGTGGAGGCGTTGCCTGTCGCGCCAAAAGTCACTGAGGTGGAGGCCGCTGTGAATGTGCCGACGGCATACTGCCCCAGGCCGCCATCGGCGCCTGTCGTGTTGAACTTCAGCGTCTGAGAGTTCCCGCCAGCACTGGTGATAGCATCGGTGCGTGAACTGGCGAGGCTCCGGGAATCATTGACAAAATACTGCACCTGATATATCTCGCCTGCCTTGAGGCCACTCTGTGTATAGGTCACAGGAGCGCCAGCACTGCCATTATCACCATGCTCCGCACCCCCCAGCAGTGTCTGATAGGTACTGGGGAGGTTGCTATAGGGTGCATTGGAAGAGCCATAGGTAGTGCCGCCGTTAAGGTTGTTCTGGGCACCAGTCCCAGACACGGAAATTGAGAAGTTTCCACCTCCAGTCCTCTGCGAAGGGGTAAACGCGACGCCGTTGACCGTGGTGGACGTGGAACCGCCGGAGAAATAGTAGGCGCTCACCGGTGTCCCCGCCGTGGAGACATCCGAGGCGCCGGAGATATTTTGCGCCGTACCAAACCTGATAAACTGCGCGGCGGCGGGGCGTGTGGCGGCGAGGCTGAGGCCGATGAGTGCGGCGAGAGCGGGAATGAAAAAGCGGGCGTTCGGCATTGATGTTGTCCTTTCTGGATTGAGGGGGCTGCCCTGCATGGTCGGTACTGCAAAGAACAGGTCGGTGCGGCGTGCGTCAGTGTTCACTTGGTGAAACGCATTACGTTGATCCGTTAAATACTCTGCCATTGTAACACAGTTCTGTGATTCTTTCAAGAGATATTATACTGTAATCTTGCATCTGCTCTTGATAGATCGCGTCGGCGATCATTTCGCGGCGGCCGGTGTGGACGCGAGGGTCACGTCCCCGAGCTTGACGTTGTCGAAGCTGCCGTCCGCGCTCGTCTCGTAGAATTTGTAAGTCAGGGTCTGCGGCGAGGCGCTGCTGTTGGAGAACGAGGAGGAGAAGTAGCCGCCCTTGTTGGCGTTGCTGCCGGTCGCGAATGTGGTGTTGAGCAGTGAAGTGCTGCCGGCGAAGACCTGGAAGGCAGCGTTGGCGCTGTAGCCGCCCAGGAAAACGTCTACGACATCGGTCGACTTGGCGGGCAGCGTGACGGTGAATGTGAAGCCCTGATTGACCCCGCCTACCTGCCAGGTGTCGTGTACGTTCGAGCCGGTCGCCTTGCCGCCGTTCTTTGTCGAGCCATTGGTCCAGGAAGCGTGGGGCACGGCGGAGAAGTTCTGATAGTTAAAGGCGGTGGTGCCGTACGGGGTGGCGACGGAGATGAGGCCGACGACGCTGGTTGGCGTTCCCTTCTGGTTGACGGTGCTGGAGCCGTAGTTGCCGTAGTTGAGCCAGTCCGTCGTGCCCAGGGCCGTCAGATCGGAGGAAGTGGTATCGCCACTCGACGCGGTATTCGTCGTGAACGAGTTGGCGGTCAGGGTCGTCTGCGCGGCGGCGGGATGTGTGACGGCGAGGCTGAGGCCGATGAGTGCGGCGAGAGCGGGAATGAAAAAGCGGGCGTTCGGCATTGATGTTGTCCTTTCTGTAGTGAGGGGGGCTGCCCTGCATGGTCGGTACTGCAAAGAACAGGTCGGTGCGGCGTGCGTCAGTGTTCACTTGGTGAAACGCATTACGTTGATCCGTTAAATACTCTGCCATTGTAACACAGTTTCTGGATTCTGTCAAGAAAGTTTTTGTTGGCAATGGCAGGTCTTGTCGGCGGCAGGCCCGTCACGGGGCATGGGATAACGAGCGGCGACAATCGACCTTAACAGAATAACCTTCACATAGTTAGTATTGGTTAGAGTGTTTAAAAAGTTAGCATAATGACAATGCTGGTGCCTATGTAGGAACGCAAAGCCGACATTACTGACGCCGGATGGGAGCGTCTGGAACCTCTATTTTCACCCGTCAGGCACGGCGGCAGGCCCGCACACTACCCACGCCGCGAGAATGTCAACGTTAGGGTTCCAGCGCGCGCCACTGCCGCTTCGTCGTCGCGTGGTACTCTTCCATCTCGTCGGCGAGATAAGTCTGGTTGTCAATCCATCGGTGAAAATCCGGTGTGCGTTGCGCGAAATCCTGTGCCGTAGGACGCGCGCAGTCTACCCGGTTGAGTTCCTCCGGGCGCAGCCAATACTCTGACGGCGTGAGCGCGGAAAACGACTTCAACGTCAGCCCATAGCGTTGGTTGAGTGTTTCAATGTCGCCCGCATAGCGTTTTTCAAGCCAGGTGCGGTAGTGTTCTTTCCCGTCTGTGTCAAAACTCGGCTTGGGGATCGGTTCAAACATCGTCTGCATCACGATGTGCGGTGGCGAGCCAGGGAGGCGCGTCATGCCTGCGCCATAAAGTGCCAAGAGGCCGTGCACGTGCTCCACCATCGTCTCCTGCGCGCGAGGCGACCAGTATTAGTACGTCCCCATCAGCGCGCTGTTTGGAAGAACCGGCTCCTCGCCGCGCACCGGCGGCACGTCGCGGATTGTCGGGTAAAGATTGTCCCCGCAAAGGTAAAGCGCCAGGTGCCTGTAACTGAGACCGCGCGCTGCTGCCTCCTGCATCATAAACTCCTGCATCGCGACATAGGGGCTGGCCGCCTTGCCACGAGCGCGCGCAAAGAAGTCCTCCCACGCCTTTAAGTCCAGATTGATGCTGTTGAAGCCCAGCTCTGCAACCTCGGCGATACCACGCCGCACGCTTTCGCGATTGCTGTTGAACGGCTCAAAGAAATTTCCGAACCAGATGCCGAGGAGTGGCTGAGTGCTAGGCTGCGGCGTTGTTTCCGCCACGCCCATGCTCGTTGATTTCATTTCTGTTTCTCCGTACTGTTTCCCCGCGACGGTGACTGTGCCTAAACACTCTGCCGCCGCCAACGTCCGCGAGAAAGGCCACCGGCGCGGCGGGAGGCTTGACCGAAAGTAATTGGCGGGAGCAAGACGGGCAGCGATCCATTCGTACTTGTCCATAACCATCAGGCCCGGCGCGCTATCAATGGCGCGGTCGCTCCAGTCGGGGTTGGGCTTGTCGCTGCCGGGCAGTCTGGTTTGCGGGGCGTCGTCATGCACTGACAAAATGGCGAGCGCACGCGCGGACAGTTGGGGCTATCCAAAGGAACGCGCGCGGGTACTCACTCGCCCGCGGCACGTTTGCCAATATCGTTTGCAGTGACTAGAAGCCATCTGGCTTTGTTGACATCCTGTCAAATATTGACTGTTTGCTTGCCTGAAATGGTTGCCGCAACGAGTTACACGAGATACAGGTTGTAGGCAAGGCCGAGCAACAACGCCTGTCGCTGCTAAGTAAACACGCTGCGGCCAGGCGCTTTAGGCGACAACTTCCGCTTGACGGCAGTTGCGGCTGCGCGAGCAGGTGCTTGGAGAACTTGGTTTTGTAGTTGGGCAGGGCTGCTTTGCCAACGTGCAGGGCAATCTGCGCGAAGGGAACGAGTTCAACTTCGGCCATGTGGAAGTACCTCAGTTCTGATACGAGAATTCAACCGAGGATGTCAACAAAGCCAGATGGCTTGTAATAATACTGGGTAGGCATTTGAAAAACAGGTCTTGTTTTGGTACACTTTCTGTATGCCTCGCCCATCCTCCGCGCCCAACGCCGCAGAGCGCGCCGCCACCAACAGGAAGCGCACTGTCGGCGAGAACATCAAGGCGCACCGCATCGCGCGAGACCTGAGCCAGGAGGAACTGGCCGAGAAGTTCGGGGTGAGCCGTGCCGCTATCTCCCAGTACGAGATCGGCGTGGGCGAAGTCAATGCGGGTAACCTGCCGCGCCTCGCCCATATCCTTGGCGTCAGCACATGGGATTTCTTTAGTTCTCCCGATACCTACCTTGCTCCTGCCACGCCCAGTTTGGAATGGGCACTTGCTCAGGTGACGCGGCACCAGGGAGGCGGAGGGGGGCTGAAACCATTTTCAGTTGACTTGGGTGCAAGTGCTGTTCGTTCTCCAGAGGCGACTGCACAGGCGCAAATCACTGCCGAGATGCTCTCGCAGTTTTCGGAACTGTCTGCCGATGATCAAGAAGTTGTGCGAAGACTTGTGAGGTCCCTGCATGAAAAACAGCCTTCGCGCCGAAAAACAAGGGCCAAGCGGGTTGCTCGGCGTGTGCTAAAAGAGCGGGCGGATGAGCCGCAAGGAGCCACGTAAGCCGTCGAAAGGGTGGGGAGATGCAGAAAAGCGGGGTTTGGCGTTCGCGGCTTGCAAAAGTTGACTAAAAGTTGACTAAAGCGAGTAAAATAACGGCTGTATCAGAGTGATTTCAGGCAGGCTCGCTGGAAGCCACCCCCCGAAATTGTAGCACTGGAGGCCGTGGGTTCAAGTCCCATCGTTCGCCCTTTCCCTTTCTAAGCCCCTGTAGCGTCCTGAAGTCAGCCTGATTGCAAAAAAAGCAGTCATGCTGACTTTTTATGCCTGCGCTTGGTATAATATGCCCGACCTTGGCGAGGTGGGCATCATTCTGGCGGCTGTTGCTGATCATTGGTCGGCCACGCAAAACCCCCGCTCCTGTTTTCGCAGCCCGCCCGCACCTGTCGGATTACAGGGCCGAGCGCGCCTGCCTGACGGTCACTATCCTGCGTCAAAGGCTGGCATGCTTCGTGTGTTTGATAAAGCGGTTTGGAAAAATAGTTTGGGAAATAGTTTGGACGCCGGTGCGGGCTGGGCTGCTCGTCTGCAAGGGCGGAGGCTGCGTCAGCGAGGAGTGTCTTGCTGAGGAAGGGTTTCCGGGTGCGCGCTCTGCTGCCAGCGGTCTGCGAGCAGGCGCATCATGGACGGGGCCTGCGCGGTCAGGTCGTCAACATGGCCCTCAAACGAGCAGCGCGCATCGGGAAGCGTCGCGTAGCCACTTGCACGAAGCGCGCGGAAGAAGCCCACAAAATCCGCTTCCCCATCAGGCGCATAACCCGGCGCAACACGGCCCAAATCCGCCAGATGCGTGTGGCGCAGACGACCGCCCGCCTGCGCGACGGCCTCAAGCGGCTCCTGCTCCACAAACATATGGTAAAAGTCCGCCAGCAGACGAATGCGCGGATGGGCAACCGAGTCCACCAGGCGCGCTCCCTGAGAGACGCTCACAATCAGGTTGTCTTCCTGCGTGTTCAGCGGCTCAATGGCAATGTCCATGCCTGCTGCGTCGGCGAGCGGCCCCAGCGCGCGGCAGAACGCGCGAAACTGCTCCCATGCCTGCTGCGGGTCAAAGCCGGGCGGCACGCGCCGCGCGCCTGCCGAGCCGAGCACGATGACCTCCCCGCCCAGCGCGCGGCAGCGAGAAAGAGCCAGGCGGCAAAAGTCCAGAACGCTCGGCAAATTCACGTCCGGGCCGGTCACCCGGTGCGCGGCGGGCAGGAAGCCATTGAACGCGCGAACTGGCAAAGGCGAGGATGCCATCAGTGGCCGAAGCCGCTCCCATTCTGGCTCCGGGGCGGCGGCGGCGGCAACCGGAAATTCCAGGTAATTCACTCCTGCCTCTTTCAGCCCGGCGAGAAAGTCGGCTAAATCGCCTGCTTCCTGGTGCTCAAACAGCAAGGCCGGGCTGACGCATACTCCAAATTGCATGGCTTTTCACTCTTTCCGCGCGTCTGCCTGGTCGCGCGCTGCCAGCAGCAGGCGGGCTGTTTCCTGCGAGGCTGCCGTGCTGTCATATTCCGCTGTCTCTGCGCGCAGAGCGGCCAGCAGTTCCCGGTGAACCAAAGCGGGGGCTGCTGTGTCCGTGATATCCGTTTCTGCCTGATCCTGCGTGACAAGACGGCAGCGTCCGTCCCGCACTTCCAGCGTTCCCCGGCTGCCCGCCCGCCGAACACGGTCGTCGCCATGCCCGGTGGCCCCCTCCGCTCGCAGGAAATCCGCGTGAACGACGCCCGTGCCGCCGCCGGAGAGGGCAAACACAGAGACCGTGTGGTCTTCCATTGTCCCATAGCCCGGCTGCGACAGGTTGCCCTGCCGCCCGCACAAAGTCCCCGATAGCCCCATCCCTGACTGCCGCCCGCATCGCCCGAAACTCCGGCTGCGCCCGGAAGGGGAACTCGGTCAGCAGCATTCGGCTCGTTCCTCCGGTCAGGCTCTCCAGCCGATGCAGGGCGTCCCAGGTAGCGCACACGGGCTTGTCGCTGACCAGATGTTCATCGCAAATCTTATTCCAAAAGTCCTGCGGTATGTGCTGGGAGTGCTGGCAGACGTAGGCATCATCAACGGCATCTTGCATAAATCGGTTGTAATTCATTATACCATGTGCATAGAGGCAAGAACAGGGACGCGAGAACATTACCCGCCTGGTTGGACGCCAAATACCCGGACGCGCTGCGTGTCGGAAGGGACGGAAGGTCAAGCGCAGCAACCAGTTCACGTTCTGCCCGAACTCTCCAAACTTCCCTGCTTCTCCGCGCCTTCCTACGAATTTACAATCTATAACGAAAATGGGCTGCTGGGTACAACTGTGGCATGGCAAAAGCGATTGTTTCCGCGGCGCTATGGGCCACCATTGCCCCGCTCCTGCCGCCCCACCGTACCCGGCCCGGCAGGCGAGGGCTGAGCACTCACAGGCATTCTCTTCCTCCTCAAAACAGGTATCGGCTGAGAAGATTTGCCCACCGAACTACGCTGTTGAAGCGGCATGACGTGCTGGCGACGCCTCCGAGATTGACACCAGGCGGGCGTCTGGCAAAGCCTGCACAAAACCTTACTGGCAAGGCTGAAGGCAGCACACGCCATTGACTGGAGCAGCCTCAGATGACAACGCCAATCCCATCGTAACGGTCTGCTCCACCGGCATGGAATGTCCCTGACTCCAAACATCAGCAAAGAAGGTTGAACCGAGAGCATCACCTAGTCCGTTAAGGGCCAACTGACGAGCCTCTCTCTCAGTATGCGGCAGAACCGCCCCCGTGCCCGCCCGCAGCGAATCCGCTGCCGCAAAGAGCCGCACCGCCTGCTCCGCCTGGCCCTGGGTTGTGGCCCATCGTGCCATGGCGTCAAAGGAGGCCGCCAGCATCCGCTTTTCGCCCAGCCCTTTGCGGAGCAGGAGCTGCTCCTGGTACAAATCCAGGGCGCAGACCGGATCGGCCTCCGAGAGAGACACATCCGCCAGGTAGCCTAATACGTCCGCGAGGCGTCTTTTTTCCCCAATTTCTTCGGCCAGGGCGCGCGCCTCCTGATAAAAAGAACGCGCCTGGCCCAGATCGCCCTCGCGCGCGGCCACCCGTCCGAGGTAGGTCAGCGCGACAGCCGTACCATCTTTCTGACCCAGAGTGCGGAAGAGCGCCAGGCTCTGCTCGCAGCCTGCCCAGGCCGCCGCGTCGTCCCCATCGTCGTAGGAGACGACGCCCAAGTTGAGAAGCGCGTTGGCGATGCCCCGCTGGTCGCCGACTTCCCGGCGCAGCGCAAGGCTTTCCTCCAGAAAGACACGGGCCTGGGCATAGTCGCCCTGGCACTGCGCGACCAGACTCAAGTTGCTCAGGACACCAGCGGTGCTGTAGGCATCGTCCAGTTCCCGGTCTGCGGTCAGGCTTTCCTCGTAAAGTGAGCGCGCCCGCGCGTAGTCGTCATGCCACCAGGCCACGATGCCCAGGTTGTTGAGCGCATCAGAAACGCCCCGGCGATCGTCTGCCTGCCGGAACAGCGTCAGGCCCTGGGCAAACAAATCTTCAGCGGCAGTCATGTTCGCCTCGCCCAGCGCCAGCAGCCCCTGGTTGTTTAAAGCGCGTGCCCGTTCCCGCGTCGTGCCAATGTTCTGGGCGAGCAGAGATTGGAGCCACTGACGCCCCTCGCGGCAGTGCCCGTGCATCTCCCAGAACAGGCGCAGGGTGTTGGCGAAGCGCAGGCCGGGGTCGCTGCCCTGCGCGTCCTGCCGCGCCGCGCCCTGCGCCCGAAAGTCGGCGAGTGCTGCACGCAGGTTGTCGTGTTCGCGCGCCAAATGGGCCAGCCAGCGTGCCTGGTCTGGCCCGTGCAGGCCCCGCTCGGCTTCCTGAGAGAGATTGAAACACCACTCCCGGTGCCGGTGCCGCACCGCTTCATCCTCGCCCTGCTCTGCGCGCCGTTGCCTGCCGTACTCGCGGACAGTTTCCAGCATCCGGTATCGCCGCTCCGGCCCGTCGTCTGCTTCCGTCACCACCAGCGACTTTTCTTCCAGCGCCGTCAGCGTTTCCAGCGCGTCCGCCTCGCCCTCCGGGGGGCAGACTGTTTCTGCCGCGTCCAGCGTCCACCCGCCGGAAAACACGGAAAGCGTCCTGAGCAGGCGGCGCTCCGGCTCGCTCAACAGGTCGTATGACCAATCCAGCAGGGCGCGCAGGGTTTGATGGCGCGGCAGGGCGGCGCGGCTGCCCAGCGTGAGCAGGCGGAAGCGGTCATCCAGCCGCGCCGCAATCTGTTCCGGCGACAGCATCCGCACGCGCGCGGCGGCCAGTTCCAGCGCAAGCGGGATGCCGTCCAGATGCTGACAAATCTGGACGATAGCGGGGGCATTGGCGTCGGTCAGCGTGAAACCGGGAAGCACTGACGCCGCCCGCTCCACGAATAGCCGCACCGCGTCCGCGCGCGCCGCCACCTCCGCAGTCATGCTTTCGCGGAGCGGGGGAACGGAAAGCGACGGGACGACCCAGACTGTTTCTCCCGTGACCCGCAATGCCTGACGGCTGGTGGCAAGCACGCGCAGCGCGGGGCACTCCGCCAGCAGGCTCGCCGCAAGCGTGGCGCAGGCGGCGAGGACATGCTCGCAGTTGTCCAAAATCAGCAGCAAAGACTGGT
Source organism: uncultured Armatimonadota bacterium (assembly GCA_963835235.1). GTDB lineage: Bacteria > Armatimonadota > Armatimonadia > Armatimonadales > Capsulimonadaceae > CAWIET01. The sequence goes on along the minus strand of CAWIET010000005.1, from coordinate 976,311 downwards.
CGCGCAGGTTGGCGGCGAGCGTCTCGCTGCAGGAGCGGCCCGACTCGGTCTTCACGCCGAGCAAGAGCGCCACTGCCTGCGGCACAAGAGCCGCATCCTGGAGAGGAGCCAAATCCACAAACCAGGCCCCGCCCGGCTGCTCCGCCGCCCCTTCTTCCGCAACCCGGAGGGACAGCCGCGTTTTGCCGACTCCTCCCGCCCCGGTCAGTGTCACCAGGCGCGATTGCAGGAGCAGGGCACGCACAGCGCGGGCTTCTCGCGCGCGGCCCACTATCTCTGTCAGGGGGCGGGGGAGATGGCCGGTTGGGGTGACCGGAGGCTGGCTCGCCTGTGTGCCCTGGAGCGATGGCAGGCACTCCGGGTTCTCGGCGCGAGTGTGGGCTTCGGCCCGCAAGCGCTGGTACAGGGCGCGCGTTTCCGGGTCGGGTTCTGCCCGCAGTTCGCGCTGAAGCAGAAGCCGCAGGGTGCGGTACGCGAGAATGGCGGCTCCCCAGTCGCCGCTCCCGGCCAGCGCGGTCATCAAGTCGCGCTGCGCGGTCTCCTGGAACGGCTCGGCAGCAGTGATGACCCGCAGGTGCGGGATGGCTTCCGCAAACTCGCCTGCCGCCAGCGCCGCCGCTGCCAGCGTCTGCCGTGCCGTCAGGCACTCCTGGCTGCGTGTTTCGCGCTCCGACAAGGCCCATTCTTCCAGACAGTCTTCCAAAAAAGGCCTGCTCGTGCAGCGCGACGGCCTGCCGCAGCGACGCCAAATCCCCCTGCTTGATGGCGGCGTCAAAATGGAGCGCGTCCACAAAGGCATTGGCGGCCTCAAAAGCCAGCGTCCGAGTCGTGGGGGAAGCGACCCGCGCGGCTTCACGACCGAGCGCGCGGCGCAGGTCGGCGAGCGTCTGGCGGAGACTGACGAGCGCGTTCTCCTCGGTGGTGTCCGGCCACAGCGTCCCGGCCAGCCAGGCGCGTTCCACCGCCCGGCCCGCTCGCAGCGCCAGCAGGGCCAGAAGCCACTGGCCCTTGCGGGAGCGCAGGCGGGGCAGGGGGCTGCCGTCTACCTGCACCTCAAATTGCCCGAAGAGACGGACAGAAAGCGCAGGCGTCGCCGGAGCATGCGCCTCCTGCCCGAAATGCTCTGTGAGGCTGCTCCATCCGTTGCGGCTGCTGGCTGCTGGGGCGTCTGCGTGCATGGCTGCCTGCAAGGTTAACCGCTTCGTCACGCTTTTCCTGCTGCCCTGTCAACGCGGGCGTCACGCCGCAAGGTGTATTCTCATCACAGACACTCCCAAAACGGGCCTGCGCGGTATGTTACCACACACTGAGCGGAGCGGAGCCATACCGGCAGCCCGTGAGGGAGTGTCTCGCGCGGGGGTGTCTTGTACTCAATTCAATGAAGACGGTGCGTTCCGCGCAGAGGCGGACGCCCCGAAAGGAAGTCTCAGATGAACCGACCTAGAACAATCTTTGCAGCCCTGCTGCTCGGTTTGCTGCTCGCACCGGCAAGCCAGCTGCGCGCGCAGAGCGTCGTCGTCACCCCTGGCTCGCCGACGGTGGTGGTCAACAAGACGGTTCAGTTCGCGGCGCAGGTGACTGGCTTGCCCAGCGCCGATGTCATCTGGGCCGCCGGAGGAACACCTGGCGGCAGCGCCCTTGCCGGGAACATCACCCCGGCGGGCCTGTATACGGCTCCCGCGACGCTTCCGGCGCAGAACCCGGTGCAGATTACCGCAGTCAGCGCCGCCGATGGGACGAAGAAGGCGTCGGTCTTTGTGTATCTCATCTCGCAAGGGCCAACGATCACGGCGGTCACGCCCAGCCCGGTCGCGGTGGGCAGTCTGACTGTCACTGTGCAAGGCTCCGGCTTCCTGCCCGGAGCGACCGTTTATGACAGCTACGGCAGCAGCGGTGCTGTTCAGTTGTCCACAGCCTCCGTGACTGCCACAAGCGTCATCGCCAATGGCTATCAGGGCAATGCGAGCACGGCAGCATTCAGCGTCAGAAACCCCGGCTCGGACTACAGCAACACGCTCACCGTCCCCATTGCCGGGGCCAAAGCGGCGGCATACGTCCTGACCGTCGTCAATGGCAGCGGTGGCGGCCCCTACGCCGCCGGAAAGACAGCCACCATCACGGCCAATGCGCCGCCCGCCGGGCAGAACTTCTCCGGCTGGACAGGGGCAGCCGTCGTCAACCCCGGCGCGCCCACGACCACACTCACGATGCCTGCCGCCAATGTGACCGTGACGGCGAATTACACCAGCGGCCCGCCGACCTACGCACTGAACGTTGTCAATGGCGCGGGCAGCGGCCTTTATCCCGCCGGGCAGGTGGTGAACATCACGGCGAACGCCGCCCCCGCCGGGCAAATGTTTATCAACTGGACGGGGGCCAGCGTCGCCAGCCCCAGCGCCGCCGCGACCACATTCACCATGTCCGCAGCCAGTGCGACCGTGACAGCCAACTACGCCGCCGTCGCGGTGAACATTCCGTACCCCGTCAGCAGCCACCCGCGCCTGTGGGTGACGCCCGTCGACCTGCCGCGCCTGCAAAGCTGGGCCACGCCAGGCAACCCAATTTACGCGCAGGGAATTGTCCCGCTGCTCAGTCAGGCGGTCAGTGTTTACAACACCTACTTCTTCCCGAATGGCGTGCCCAACCCGAATTATCCTGATCCCGGCGACACGCAGGGCTACGGTTATATCAACAATGTCGGCACGTCCAACACGGAGGAGTGGGCCGCCATTCTCGCCTTCAATTCGCTGATTGACCCCAGCGCGGCCAATCGCATCATGTATGCACAGGACGCCCGGAACCTGCTGATGGTCGCCATGAACCAGGCCGCTTTAGGCCATCTGGCGGGCGCTCCGTTCCGCGACCCGATGTTCGCCGTCTACAACCGCGCCAACGGCTCCGGCGAGGAATGGCCGCTCACCGTGGACTGGATTTACAACGCTGTGGATGCACAGGGCAACCCGATTCTCACGGCAAGCGACAAGCTTACCATCCGCAACGTCTTCCTGATGTGGGCGAATGACTGCCTCAGCGCCTCCACCACCGGCGGCGACCACCCGTCCCCAATCGGCGTCACCAACAGCGCGCAATTGCTGCCCGGCGGCAAGCCGTACCGAATGGCATCCAACAACTATTATCTCGGCCACGCGCGGCTGCTCACCCTGATGTCGCTGTGCATTGACCCTGGTGACGACCCGCTCGTGAACGCCAGCCTTCCGGCGTCCCAACTGGGCAACACGCTGCGCTCCTACATCTTAGACGCCAACGGTGCCTGGCTGTATCAAGAGTTCGCGATGATGGGCGACCCATCCACCGTCGCGAGCGCCTACGGCCTGCCGGGCAGCGGCACGGGTTTTGGCTTGGCGAGCGGCGGCCTGCCACCGGAAGGGATGCTGTACGGTCATTCCTACGCTTACATTCTCGGCCAACTGCTCGCGCTGCAAACGGCAGGCTTCAACGACCCGACACTGGCCGGGCCGCAGATTGGTTTGATTGGTGCGCCGGTCTGGGATCGGTTCGTCACGGGCTTCCTGTCGTCGCTGACGCCCACGTCTAAGGTCTTCACCGCCCAGCCCTGGCTCGGCCCGGTCTACCAGTACGGCAGCTACGGCGACCTGCTCCGCCTGTGGGTCACGCCCGACTTCGTGCAGCCGTTCAGCCTGCTGGCTCTGCTGGACGGAAAAAACGGCAGCACGGCGCATCTCAATGCGGCGCGCTGGTTCGCGGTAAACGCGGTGGAAGGCGGCTCTGCGGGCCTGCTGTCCCGTATCTCCAGCGCGTCGGCCTACGGCACCACGCAGCAGCTTCTTTACTTTCTGCTCCTTGACCCGGCATTAGGGCCAGCGGTTGACCCGCGCCCCGCTCTGCCGACCATATTCGTAGACCCGGCGGCGGGCCGCATTCTCGCGCACAGCGATTGGAGCGCGCAGGGCACGCTGTTTGACTACCGCGCCAGCTGGGTCTCCATCAACCACCAGCTAGGTGACGCCGGGCAGTTTGAGCTGTTCCGCCATGGCGAGTGGCTTACCAAGGAGATGAGCAATTACGACAGCAACGAACTGGGCCTGACCAGTCTCTACCACAACACGCTCACTCTGCAAAACTGGTGCGCCAACGGCACTCCGAACCTGAACTGGTACGAAGGCGGCGAATGGGCCAATGGCAGCCAGTGGATTATCGGCCTGAATGCGGGCGATCCTGTGACCCTCACTAGCAGCGGCCCCGGCTATGTCTACGCGAACAGCAACTTGACCCCGCTTTATAACCGGCCCAGCGTCTGGACGCCCGCCAACGCCGCAACAGATATCACCCAGGCCACCCGCTCCCTCCTGTGGCTGAACAATGATTATGTCGTGGTTTATGACCGCGCGACATCGCAGCACGCGGGCCTGTTCAAGCGGTTCAACCTGAGCTTGGTCACCAATCCGCTCGTTGCCAACAATGTCGCGGCGGAAACGCTGGCAAGCGGGCAGCAGCTGTTCGTGCAAACACTCCTGCCGCAAAGTCCATCGGTGACGGCGGCCTACGCGGCAGGGAGCCTCAACCCCGTCGCGCAGTTGGAGCCGACCCAGTACCTCCTCACGGTGGAAGACCCGACCCGGCCCGCCGATGTCCGCTTCCTGCATGTCCTGCAGGGGGCTGACCCCGGCGCGGCGATGGTTCCGGCCTCCTACCTGCAAAGCGCAGGCGGGACAGCCTTTGACGGCGCGGTATTCGGCAGCACGGCGGTCTTCTTCCCCGTCAACAGTGGCGTGTTCACACAAACCACGCTCTCCTGCCCTGCCAGCGTTCATACCCTGCTTGTCACGGGTCTGGCCGCCAATGCCGGGTACGGCGTCAGCATTCAATCCGGCGGCAGCGGCAGCGTGATTGTTCTCACCTCTGGAGGCGCTAGCACGAACGCCGACGGGGCCGGGGTGGTGAGGCTGACATTCTAAACCCCCAGACGGCGCGGGCGCACTTCCTGGCTCCCGCGCCGACTTCTGCAAGACCAACATTGTTCGCGCGTCTCGCATCAGAGACAGAAAGGGTTCTACCAATGAACTTCACGCACCGGGATACTTCGCGCATCCCTTCCAACCGCCTCAGCGCGCATCTGACGCTCGCGCTCTTGCTTCCGTTCGGCCTGCTGGCCGCGCCTTCTTCGCAGGCGCAGGCTCCCGCGCCGCTCATTCCGCCGCCTCCGCCGACCACGTATTCGGCAGGAGCGGGCCTGCTGCTCACGGGCACCACGTTCTCCATCAAGAATATGGGTGTTGTTTCCAGCATGATTGCCAAAGGCGCCGTGACAAGCGCCAAGATTGCCGTGCCGCTGGTTCTGTCGGGCGCTACCAGTTCCGGCGATGCTGTGGTGACAGGCAACAACACAACCAACGGCATCGGCGTGTCTGGCAGCAGCGTCGGCGGCTACGCCATTTATGGCACCAGCACCGTCGCAGGCATCGTCGGCAATGGCGACGAGTACGGTGTTTACTGCCAGAGCAACAGTGCTGGCAGTTCTGGCATTGCCAGTTACGGCATCGCCAACGGCGTGTACGGCGTGGGCGAAAACGGCTATGGCGGCTACTTCCGGGGCGATGGGGGCGACGGCGCGCAGGGCCATACCACCGTCACTGGCCACTCCGGGCTGGCTGGTTTCAATGATAGCGCCGGGGGCGGCAGCGGCGTTTCCGGCACGGGCTACAACGGCGTGGTGGGCGTTTCCACCAACAACGGCGGCAACGGCGTCGTGGGCGAAGCGGAAGACAACACGGGCGGCACTCCCTACGGCGTGGAAGGCATCAACTCTGACGGCCACGGCTATGCGGGCTACTTTGTGGGCAACGTGCTGGTGACCGGCTCCATCAGCGCAGGGGTGAAAGACTTCAAGATAGACCATCCGCTTGACCCGCAGGGCAAGTACCTCCTTCATGCCAGCGTAGAAAGCGACCAGATGGAGGACATCTACTCCGGCAACGTGGTCACCGACGGCAGGGGCAGCGCCACCGTCAAGATGCCGGATTGGTTTGAGGCGCTCAACGGCGACTTTCGCTACCAACTGACCGTCATCGGGCAGTTCGCGCAGGCCATCGTCGGCACGGAAATCACGGGCGGGCAGTTTGTCATCAAGACCGACAAGCCCAACGTGCGCGTCTCGTGGCAGGTGACAGGCGTGCGCCATGACGCTTTCGCCCGCGCCCATCCGCTCGTGGTGGAGCAAACCAAGCCGCAGGAAGCGCAGGGAACCTATCTGGCTCCCGAAGCGTTCGGCCAGCCTCACAGCAAAGCGGAAGGCTACGCCCGGCTCGCCAAAATGAGCGCTCAGCAGCACGCGGCTTCGGCCCAGTCTGTGGCCCCGGCTCGCCTGGCCCTGCCATAGTGTCAGGCCCATTTGGGACGAGAGACACAAAGGGGCAGAGCAGAAATGCCCTGCCCCTTTGCTTTGTTCCTGGCGTCAGTGATGTCTTTGTCTGCTTGCACCGCTATAGACAATGGCGATTTCTGGTCAGTCACGCGCTTCCAGTGAAACGCAACTTGGGTTAAAAGTACCGGTGATGGTCTAAGTTAGAATGTTTGCATTATACTCGTGCAGGAACAACTGCAGGCAGTTTTCGTGCATCTGGTCGCACTTGGAAAACGAAAGCGGCTGGCGCACGAAGCGAGCCAATCGCTGCCGCAGGACACAATTGAAACGCTCCACATGGCAGGTCTGCCCCTCGCCTTTTCCGATGTCACGGTGTTAGGCAGCAGGCAGCACGTCCGTTTCCCGCGTCCGCCAATGGCATAAGCCATGACCTGACGGGTGCACCTGCATTAAGCCAGCCAAACCCATCATTTCTGCTTGCGCCGCAAGATAAATGCCCACAACTCATCTAGTTCCAGCAGGTCTCCCGGCTCAGGCGGAACAAGTGTCCTCCCCAGCGGCGGCAGGGCAGCGGCTTTTTAATGACTGTGTTTGAGCCAGGTAATCAAAGTTTGACGGCTGATGCCAAAGATGCGGCAGACGCCCCGTTGGGAGCACTGTTCGTGGTAGGCGGCGAGCACCTGTGCGCGGGAAGTAGTGGACGCAAGAAACGGTATGACTAACCATGCCGATAGTGTACAACAAACACTCTGAATTGAACCACACGTGCCGCCACCGCTGCTAGCCGCGAACAAATCCGTCGCTGTTTCAAGTGCTGGTCGCGTTCAGCGGGAACGGGAATCACCTGTAGCCTTTTTACCCTTTGCGTGTGCTCCCTGCAAGAGCATGATACCTATACGGCAACAGTCGCTGCGCGTTATCTTGTAAGCAGCACGGAATGATTTGCAACTAAACTCCCAAAACCTACTTGACAAGCAACAGGAACAGTGTTATAATACGGGTGTATGGATATTTCATACACCCGTTTCTTAACAGGGACTGCTCTTATGCGGATGCAAATACGCCCGACAAAATGGTCTGTGCCTATCGTGATGGCTTTCTGGTGGGCAGCCGCCTGCCCGGCGGCCCGCGCGCAAACTGTCACCGTGACCGGCAGCGGGGCGGACAATGCCGTGCGATATGATTTCAGCACTGCCGCCGCCTCATTGGGCACAGTCAACAGCCAGAGCAATGGCGTAGGCGACGTGAAGGGCATATCGCAGCCTGCCAGCGCGGAGTTCGTGTATGTGTTCGCGCTCCCGGCACTAGGTTCAGGCACGCTGTCCAGCGCCAATCTGGCGCTCTATATCACCGGCAAGCCCACCACCCCCACGTTCACCGTTGATTTATCCGGCGTCCGCTTTTCCGGCAGTTCCACTGTACTCGCCAGCGACAACTATCAGGGGGCGGCTTTCGGTTCCGGGACAGGCACGATTGGGACGCCACTCCAGGGTTCCATTCTGACGCCTACCACGTCCCTCGGCACGGTCACGACGAGCGTCTCCGGCACGAGCAGCCTTGCCGCCTTTCTCAGCCAGGCGTACAATGCCAATGGCACAGTCAAAACCGGCGACACGTATGTTTTCCTCAATCTGCACCGGAGCACCAAGGTGACTCAGGATGCCGCTCCGGTGGATGTCTACAACCTCAGCACCGCAGACAATACATTAGCCGCCTCAGCAGGGAAAGGCACAAACGGCGGAACCTCGGAAAAGCCGATGCTGACTCTCACGGCGTCTCCCGCGTCCGCTCCCGAACCCGGCGGCCTGATTTCCTTGCTGGTCGGCGCGGCGGCTATCAGCACGAGGATTGCTGCCCGCAGGCGGCAGAGGGCGCATTAGAACCCCACCATGACTGTCTTGAAAGCAAAGAAACAGCGCGCCGCGCTGGTCGCGGCCCCTGCATATCAGCGCATAGAAGCCGACCTGCGCGCGCGCATTGACGCGGGCGGCTGGCAAACCGGAGCCATGTTTTCCAGCCGACGCGAGCTGGCGCAGGAATACCGTGTAGACCTGACCACCATACAGCGCGCCATCGCGCCCATGCTCGCGGACGGCACGTTGCGCGCCACCGGCGGGCGCGGAACCTATGTCGCTCGCGCCCCGCGAACCACGATGCTGGCCGACGCCGTGCGCGGCGCATCGTCCGAAGCGCCCGGACAGGCTCACGCCGCTTCCCTGCAAACGCTGGGCATCGTGGGGACAATTTATCCATCCCGCAATATCCGCTGGGGCGACGGGGCCGTGTGGCCGCAAACCATCGTGGAGGGCGTGGAGCGGGGCTTCTGTCGGGAAGGCCGGACGACGACTTTCTTCAACCGTTATATGACGGAATATGACTTCCACCCGGTTGGCGAAGGCATTGCGGCCTGCCTTGCCGCAGGTGCGGACGCGCTGGTCGTGGTCGGCATCCACGATGGCCCGGAAATCGCCGACGCCATTCTGTCCGCCGTAGACATAGACCGCGTTCCTACCATTCTGGTTGCAGGCCACGAGATGATCCAGCCCGTTCCGCACGTCTTTTATGACAACCGGTACGGCGGCTATCAGGCGGCCCGGCATTTGATCCAGCAGGGGCATGACGACATGGTGTTCTTTTCCCCGTTTCCGGCTTCCTGGGGAGAAGCGCGCCTGAGCGGGGCGCGCGAAGCGGTGCGTCAGGCGGGGCTGCCTGCAAGTGCGCTTGCTGTTTTTCCGCCCGACCCGCACGGAGCAACCTTCACCCGGCAGGATGAAATCGGCTATGCCGCCGCGCAGGAAATGCTGCGTGACCGGCCCATGCCGACGGCCATCATCGCGGTCAACGACCAGGTGGCGTTCGGCTTCATCCGGGCCGCGCAGGAGCGGGGCCAGATGCCGGGCGTCCATTACGCCATTCTGGGATTTGACGATGAGGCGGCGTCTCGTCAGATTGGCCTGACCAGCCTGCACCCGCCTTTGCAGGCGCTCGCGGCGGAAGCGGTCAGACTGCTCCTGAGCAGCCCGCAGGAAAGCGACATGAGCGTCCAGACTCGCCTCAAGTCCCATCTGATTCCGCGCGCCTCCACGCGCCCTTTGCGTTCCAGTCTCTCTCTTGCGCCCTGACTTGCCAACTTCGGCTTGCTGAAAGGAATGTGACTTCCCATGTCCCCGAAAAGATGCGCTGCCTTCACTTTGATTGAGCTGCTTGTCGTCATCGCCATCATCGCCCTGCTCGCTGCCATTCTGTTTCCCGTCTTTGCCAAAGCGCGCGAAAAAGCCCGCCAGACCGTCTGCCTGAGCAACATGAAGCAGATTGGGCTGGGGCTGGCGCAATACACTTCGGATTATGATTCTACTAGCCCGCCCGCCAATGACAATGTTCAGTATTTCAGTAGCACTACCCTTATGCCGCTCCCTCTGCCCAATTTCCTTACCTCGCTGTATCCGTACACGAAGAACTACCAGATATTGTTCTGTCCCAGCGTGACACTCAAAGACCCAGGAGGCGCCGCGCCGACCGGAACCAGCACAACAAGCTACTCTGGCAATGCGGTTGTGATGGGACGCCCTGAAACCATAATTCCGGCCCCGGCAGATGTCATTTATCTGCAGGAGCGCAATTCTCTTACCTGTTATGCCTATCTCAGGCCGGGGCCAAATCCACTTTGTGGCCCAACTCCTGTCCATTATGCCTACTGGCACGGCGGCAGCGCCACCACGCCCGACAATTACTCAAACCTGCATAGCGGCGGCGGCAACTTGCTTTTCGTAGACAGCCACGCCAAATGGCGCGCGAATGGTTCACTGCGCTCAAGCGAGTTCGGCCTCAGACCCGATGAACCCTGGTCACCGACTAACGGCAGTACGGTCGCAGATGCTGGCCCCTGTTGGGCAGCCGCCTTCTAACCATGTTCCGCGACTGCAATGGAGAGCGCCGAATGCAACGCCTGACTTTGTTTCTGATGGCGCTGATGGCCGCGAACACGCTATGCTGCCGCGCGCAGGCGCCTCTGCCCGCCGACCCCGCGCGCAAGATGGCGTGGTGCCATTACGTGCCCTGGCAGTCCTGGTCATCCCTCAACAAAGCCTACGACGCCTATTACGACCCGCCCGCCGCCCGCCCCACCGGCGACGCAATAGCGGACTACAAGAATGAAATCCAGACCGCGCAGAACGCAGGCGTGGACGGGTTCCTTGTAGACATCGTGTTTGACAACCATCAAACTAATTATGCTGTCCTGACCGGGCTGCTCAAAGCGGCAGCAGGCAGCAAGTTCCTCATCGGCTGCTGCCTGGACGGCAGCAAAAGCACGCCGGAACAGGTCGCGCAGGTCGTCGCCAAAATACTCCAACAGCACAAAGGCGAGCCAAACCTGGCGATGGTAAACGGCAAGTTAGTCTGCGCGACATTCTGGAGCTGGCGGCTTGCGCCGCAGTGGTGGGACGCCCTGCGCGCTGCGCTTCAGAAGCAGGGCACGGACATTTTCGTGATGGGCGACCCCGGCGCAAAGCCGAATATGCAGGTGGACAAAGCGAGCATCACGCCCTATGCAGGCCGCTTTGAAATGCTGTCGTCCTTTGCCGAGCCACAATTTCAGGGAGCGGAACTGGCGCAGGCGTATGCTATCCTTGCCGATGCCAGCCGCACAAACGCGCGCGCTGGGAAAGTCATGCTGCCCATCACGACCGGCTACCTGGGTGCGTGGGGAACGGGCCGCAACCAGTATTATCTGCCGTTTCGCGGGGTAGACACCTTCTGGGAAACGTGGACGGATGCCCTGCAAAACAAGACGGATTGGGTGTGTCTAACCACTTGGAACGACCTGGACGAAACGCCGCAGGAGCCGACACTGTTCCAATTCCACACGTATTCGGAACTCAACAAATACTGGATCAATCAGTGGCGGGGGACGCCGGTCAAAGCGCCAGCGCCGCGCGTGTACGCCGCTTACCAGCGCGAGCAAATGCTGGGCACGCTGGAACGCATTGAAATCGTGTCCCTGCCGACTTCTGCCGGGCCGACGGTCACTGTGTCCGGCGCGCTCACCGATTTGCAGGGCAAGGCGCTGTACGTACTGCCCGCCCTCGCGATGTCGTTCGCCTCCGCGGAACGCCGGGAATGGCTGGTGCCGACGGCAAAGTTTGGCTCCACGCCCATTCTCAACGTCACGCTGCGCGTTCGGTGCGGGACATACTTTCAGGAGCGTTCCCTTCCTGCAATTGTGCTGCGTACCGGGTGGATTGCCAATCAGGTAGTGGTCAAAGTCCCCCTGCACGCGATTGCGCCCGGCCAAGCCGCGCTTCAGATTGCGAGCATTAACCCGACAACGCTGCGGGCGTCGGTCTCATTCCGTTGCCCTGTGCCGGTGCGCTCCGCCCAACTCCTGCGAAACGACAAGGTGATTGGTGCATTCGCGCCGCAGGCCCCTGCGGGCACGCTTACCTCGCTTCGCATAGACACATCAGGCGGGCACAGCGTTCAACTGGATTTCACCGGCGCGACGGTGCTGGACGCGGCCCCGCTCACGGGCGGCACGACGAACTTTTCGTGGACGGCGGCGCGCGTATACGCCTCCAATCTGGCGGCTTCTCCTCTCGGCGTACAGGTGCTGGACGCGGGCAGCGGCAGTTTCACAGTTACCATTGACGGCAAGCCCGCCGGAACGCTCATTTTGGCAGACCTCGTTCACGGCCCCCAACTCACGACGCTGGCGAATGGGCTGGTGCGCGTTTCCCTCGCCAAAACTGACCCGCAGGCCGCCGCCCCGCCCCTTGTAAATAGGGCGCAGGGAACGCTGTCCGGCACGTGGCGCGTGGACAAACAACTGCCCGATGATTTGTTCTGGGTGCGGCTGGAAACCACCGACGGGCGTGTGCTGATGTCTCCCCTCGTGGCTCCTTTCGCCGCAGGCGCGCAGCCCCTCTCCACCACCATTTTGCAAACCGCGACCGCTCTGGACACGCCGACCTTGAGTGCTTATTTTTCTCCTCCCACGCTGCAAGACAGCCTCGTGCCCGCGACCGCGCATCCAGGCCTGCTGCAAGGCGGCAGTTGGAACTTTGAGGAAGAGCGCGCCCCCGGAGCAGACAGCCTGGGCCGCAATCCGCTCGTGCTCGGCGGCGGTTTGCCGTTTTTTGCATCCGAGCCAAGCCGCGTGCCCCAGCGCGTCGCGGGCGGGCACAATGGCGGCTTCTGCTTGCAATTTGACGGCGTGAATGACCGCGCGCAAATGTCCATTCGCCAGCAGCCGTTGGAAACGCAGACGTTCTCCTGCTATGTCTGGCCCGATGGCTATGGGGCCGCGCCGGAGAACATCGTGGGCAACGCGGATACGGGCAACCGCGCCTTGCACGTTCAACTGCTCCCCAACGGGCGCATTTCGGCGGGCCGGGACGGCATGGCTCCGGCGACAACCACGCAGCCCCTCCCGGCGTCGGCATGGAGCAAAGTGACGGTGACGCTGGACGGCGTTCACGTCCGCCTCTTCGTCAACGACCAATTGGCAGGTTCGGCCCCGGACGCTGCCGACTTTCTGCGCTATGCCAATTCCATCGCGTTTTTGAGCGGCCCGGATCACCCGTTCCGGGGCAAACTGGATGACGTGTCCTGGCTTTCGTATATTCCGCCCGCGTATCAAACCCCCTGAGCAGGGCACTCCTATATGGAAAATCAAGACGTTGATGTGTGTATTTACGGCGCGACCTCTGCGGGCGTCGCGGCGGCGGTTCAATTGCGCCGCCTCGGAAAAAGCGTCATCCTTCTGGAAGCAGGGCAGCATATCGGTGGGCTGACTTCAGGCGGGCTGGGCGAAACCGACATCGGCAATAAAGGCGCGATTGGCGGCTTTGCGCGCGAGTTCTACAACCGCGTTTGGGAGTCTTACCGCGAAACGTATGGCCCCAACTCGCAGCAGGTAAGCGCTTGCCACGAAGGCTTCCGGTTTGAGCCGAGCGTCGCAAGCCGCGTTTTCGGGGCCATGCTGGACGAAGCCGGGGCTGCCGTCACCCCCGGCGAGCCGCTCCTGCGCGCCGAAATGCAGGGCCGCTCCATCAGCCGCATCGTCGCTGCGAGCGGCAGAAGCGTCAGGGCGCGCGTTTATATAGACGCCACGTATGAAGGCGACTTGATGGCGGCGGCGGGTGTCTCTTTCACCGTCGGCAGGGAAGCCAACAGCATCTACGGCGAGACGCTCAACGGCATCCACTTCGGCCACCCCAACCACAACTTCACGTGCCCGATTGACCCCTATCGGCGTGAGGGCGACCCCCAGAGCGCCCTGCTGCCCGGCGTCTGGGACGAACCCGCCGGGCAGCAGGGCGAGGGCGACCGGCGCGTGCAGGCTTACTGCTTTCGGATGTGCATGACCGATGACCCCGCCAACCGCGTGCCGTTCCCCAAGCCCGACGGCTACGACCCGGAGCGGTACACGCTGCTCGCGCGCTACATTCATGCGGGCGTCTGGGACGTGCTTCATTTATCCACCCCGATGCCCAACCGGAAAACCGACACCAACAACTGCGGCGCGTTTTCCATGGACAACATCGGCAGGAACGACGGCTGGCCCGAAGGGAACGCTGCCGAGCGCGCCGCCATTTTCGCTGACCATGTGTGCTATCAGCAGGGACTCATGTGGTTTCTATGCCATGACCCGCGCGTGCCGACCGCTATCCGTGAAGAAGTGAGCCAATGGGGGCTGCCCGCTGACGAGTACCCCGACAGCGGCCACTGGTCGCCGCAGTTGTATGTGCGCGAAGCCCGCCGCATGGTGTCTGATTACGTGATGACCGAGCACAACTGCCTGGGGCGGGAAGTCGTTGAGGATGCCGTTGGCTTGGCGGCCTACACGATGGATTCCCACAACTGCCGCCGCCTTGTGGTGGAGGGTCGCGCGCTCAACGAGGGCAACGTGGAGCAGCCCGGTTTCCCGCCGTATCCGGTTGCGTACCGCTCGCTTGTGCCGAAGGCGTCCGAGTGCGGCAATTTGCTTGTGCCCATCTGCCTGTCCGCCTCGCACATTGCCTACGGCTCTATTCGTATGGAACCGGTGTTCTTGCTGCTGGGCCAGGTGACCGCAATGGCAGCGGCGCTGGCTGTTGAGCAGCAATGCGTGGCGCAAAATATTCGTATCCCTGCGCTTCAAGCGCTTCTCACTGCTGCCGGTGCTCGTTTGAGCTGGCCGCCCACAGGAGCCGCTTAACAGACCAAGAAAGCTATGCACGATCTGGCTCTTTCGCCCTTGTGAGGAAATAACGTGCCGTACTGCAACCGGAAGTCAGGCGCAAGTCAAGAGGCGGGGCATAGATTTCAGGAATGGGTTATAGTAACAACCCTGGCGCGGACTGCTACAGCAAACTGATTACCCTCGCTCTGCAACCGGAAAGGCGCCTTTTAAGGAATAGAGAAATCGAGGGTGAGCCAGTCGTCTACGTGTCGTTCTCTCTTTCCCCGCGTGGCTTTACTCAACAACCCAGAAGCAGTTTCACAGGGCCACCGCCTTCTTCCTTTTCCAAAACAATCAAACTGCCGAAGATGGACTTGACAAACGTTCACTCTTGTGATACAATAGAATGTGACAGTCACATGAGATCAAACATTAGACAAGTTGCAGAGCGAGCCCAGGTATCCCGAATGACTGTTTCCCGGGTTCTCCAGAACCGGCGCAGCCAAGTCACCGAGGCAACATATGAACGTGTCGTCGCCGCGCTTCAAGAATTGAACTACGTGCCCGTACGAACGGCTGTTCAAAACCACCACACGCGCACCAATGTAGTAGGCGTCGTTCCTTACACAGCGAACCTTTCGGGGTTCCAGTTTGACCTGCAGACGTTCGGGGGGCTTTGTACCAGGAGCGGGCAGTATGGCTACGACGTGCTCCTCCTGCAGCGCGGCGAGTTCTGAATGGATGACGAACCGCCAGGAGCTTCGCTTTTTGGATCGTCGGACGGACGGATTTGTTTTTATCAGCCCTGGCGCAACGGAGTGGCGCACGGTGCTGGAACAGTTGACGCAGCATCAGGTTCCTATTGTGGTTTGCTATCGCCGAGATGTCCCAGAAGGTATTGCCTGGGTTGATCCCGATAACGAAGACATCATCAAGCAAGCCCTCGATTGTTTGATCGCGCACGGGCACACGAAAATCGCCTATCTCGGCGCTCCGACTAACATATCTGGCGAGCGTGACGTATTGGCTAATCTCTCTGGGTCGCGCTTTAATTATGACGACCATGAGCGACAAGTCTTTTTTCAAGAGCGCCTGAAGCAACTGGGATTACCCGCGTTTAGTGAGGCAATTTTTTCCGTAGCCGGGCCTGGGTGCCATTTAACCGGCCAGGAAGCACGCGCGATTGTTGATTCGGGAGCGACAGGGGTTGTCTGTTTTAGCGGTGATCTGGGGATACAGCTTCTTGGTTACGCGCAAGAAATGGGCTTGCGCGTACCTGGCGACCTATCCATCGTGAATGTCGATTGGAGCCATGAAAGCGCCCGGCATGGTCTGACGCACGTGACATTCAGTTACGAAGCCGTGGGGGAACTCGCGATGGATGCGTGGGTTGGCCTCACCGAAGGGCAGGCGGCTGCGGATTGCTGTAAGATTGTTCCGGTTCGGCTTGTTGAACGCAAGTCGGTCGGCCCGCAGAATGCGTCGTGAGACTTGATCACAACAGGGAAACAGCATCCGTTGTGATGAGGCAAACAGCGTTTGGCTGTCAAGGAGATACTTCATGTTAAAGAACAAACTGATGCCGCGTGGTTATAACCAAACCATGAGGCTATCCGACCGTGGATTTACTCTTATTGAGTTGCTTGTAGTCATCGCCATCATCGCTCTACTCGCCGCTATTCTGTTCCCCGTATTTGCCAAAGCGCGCGAAAAGGCCCGGCAAACCACCTGCCTGTCTAATGAGAAGCAGCTTGGCCTCGGGTTCCTCCAATATATCAGCGACTATGATGAGACCTACCCTTATTGTCAAAGCGGATGGGCTGGTCATGAGATTTATCCCTATATTAAGAGCAAGGACGTTTTTACGTGTCCCAGTGATCCGCTTGCAGGCTCGCCCGCAGGAATGCCCGCCTATTCTTACAATAGCGATGGCTTGCCGGGTGCGACCCGTTGCAATGCGAATTGCGTGGAAACATCTTATGGCTTCAACGCATTTACGAATATTGTCGGAGTCGGGATACCGATGTCTCAGCTCGATAACAGCGCCAAAATCATCTGTCTGTTCGAGCTGTCCGGCGCCTATACAGACCCCTCTGACCCACACGAAGGCGGATCCCTTGAGGAGCAGAACGGGGGGGCTGGCGCGCCGCGCGGTGGCAACGGCAGCAATCCCAAGCGAGTCTATGCTATGGGATATTCCGGCCAATTGCCCATTGCTCAATATTTCTATCCCAACGAAGACACGACGCAGGCGCTTTTGCCCGGTCGGCACTCCGATGGTTCGAATTACCTGGCGGTCGACGGCCATGTGAAATGGCTGATGCCGATGTCCATTTCGACCGGCAAAGTGGCCGCCGCCCCGGACTGCGACCAGAACGGCGGTTCCGCTACCGGCAATGCAGCCTGCGGGGTATTCAACCCGAACCCTGGATCCTTTGCTTGGAAAGCCGCTGGCACTCTGGGGCGCAACGGAAAACAGCCTGTGACGATGACTTTTAGCTACAAGTAGTCTTTTATCTACAATCAGAAGGATAAACTCGTCATGCAGACGATAGGAAAAATAGAACGCAAAGCAGGCTGGCGGCATTGTATCCCTTTGACGCTGTTCATGCTCACGCTCCTCTTGGCAATGAATGTCTCGGCAGGTTTGCCCCTCTATGCTGGCAACAAGCCCTTAGCCTCCGGTGTGATGTTCGATCCCGCAGACCCGGCGGCTGTCTCCGGCATCACGATGCACAATACCACGGTGACTGTGGTCAAAGAAAACGGAGCCGCGGCGCTCAAGATGGAATCCGCCGCGACGAGCGGCTATCCCGATATTGATTTCCCGGTTCCCACCGGCGGATGGGATTTGTCAGACTACGGAGGTGTGCAGGTAGATGTTGCCAACACCGGTCAAACGGACGCACTCGTTGGCTTGCGGCTTGACAACGCGGGTGAGTGGGCGACGAAGCCGTTCAACACGGAACTTGTGAAGCTAGCTCCAGGAGCGTCGAAAACAATTACAGTAGCCTTCGGCGTTTCTTACCATTCGGCGGGTTTTGCGCTCGACAGCGCCCATGTTATACGAGTGAAGCTATTCTTGATCTCCCCAAAGCCCCCGACGACATTGAACGTGGCGAACCTGAAAGCCATTCCAAAATCTGCTGTCAAAGCGCTGCCGATTGCAGCTCCTATCGACCCGAACAAACTCTCGCTTCCGGGAACCAGCAAGCCTGCAGACCGCAATATCTCGGTGACTCCCCCGGCATGGGTCGGGAAGCGCCCGCCGGTCGCCGGTGACTGGGTGCAGACGTTTAACGACAACTTCGATGGCACTACGCTGGATGCCAAGAATTGGACGCCCTGGTGGAACGGCCTGATACCAAACCAACTCCAGAGCTACACGAAGGACGACGATGTTCTTACAGGCGGCGTGCTGCACATCATTACGGAGAAGAGAGCTGTTCATATGCGTGATGAGCCGACATTCCCGATACGCGCTTACGCATCCGGCTACATCCATACCTACGATAAGTTTGAGCAGCTTTACGGCTACTTTGAGGCTCGCATGAAGCTGCCTACGGCGCGCGGCTTGTGGCCTGCATTCTGGATGATGCCGGATCGGGGCGCAAACGCGGGAAGTGAGGGGCAGCGCGCTTCAACCTATGCTCCCGGCATGGAAATCGACATTATGGAGCAGCTCGCCGAGTGGGGGCCGGGGCGATATAATATCGCGACTCACTGGGATGGTTATGGAGCGGATCACAAGCATTGGGGCAACTCATCCACCTATTACGGCCCCACGTCCGACGATTGGCATACGTGGGGGGCGCTCTGGGAACCAGGCAAAATCACGTGGTTCTGCGACGGCATCAAGAAGGCGGAATGGGAAAATGAGCGTGTGGGGTCATTGCCAATGTATATGATCCTTAACGTTCAAATTGGTGGCTGGGCAACGCAGAACGTCGACGACTCAAAACTCCCCGATCCGCTGCAGGTGGACTACGTGCGCGCATGGCAGCTTAAGAGCCGGATCACGCAATAATGTGACATACGGCGGCAAGTGCGGCAGAAAAAAACAATCCGTTCCTTGAGGAACTGATCCGAGCGAGTGAACCGCCAGGCGATTGCCAAAGCAGAAGCCAGCGTTAGGCACTCCAGCCAATATTGTCTAAAGGATATTTGGCTTTGTGGACATCCTTCTAATAATTGACCATTTGCTTGCCTGATAATAGCCGCGCCGAAAAGTCACACGAGATACAGGTTGCAGGCAAGACCGAGCAGCAACGCCTGTCGCTGTTGAGTGGACACGCTGCGGCCAGGCGCTTTGGCAGACAACTTGCGCTTGACGGCAGAGAATACGCTTTCTATTAACGAACGCTGACCATAGGCTGAGGAGGAAAGTTGTCCCGTATCTCAAGTTCTCCCGCCTCTCCCTACGGATGCCCTCGATGTTTCAGGTCTTCTTGCCCCTACAGTTGTGGCTGCTCCCGCCGCAGGCAAGGCGGCAACGGTCTGGGCTAAGACAAGCGCAAGGGCCGCGTCGTCCAGCCTTTGCATGAGCCGATAGACGGTACTGAAGATGTCAACAGAGCCAAATATCTTCTAGGTGCATCTTTATCGTTGTTAAAGTTAGGAGCGACCGCGCTGTCCTTCCAGGGGCGTAGAGTGGCCCCATCAGGGACAATTCTACGGCATCGACTAGGTCCACGTCTCGCTGCATCTTGAAATGGGCAACCTTGCGGCCATGGAGCACCAGCAGACGCGCGAGAAGGTTCCCACAGTCCCAGCTTGCCCTGCCGAGGGACGGATGAGTGCCACTGAGCCGAGGGCAAGTCCCCTCTTTCTGTACAGTCCTGGCTCCTTCCGAGACACTCCCACAAGCGCTCCGTTTCGTCTGCACCAACGATGGGAGCCGCTTCATGCGGCGCACGCTATCATTCTCCAGGGCAGCTGCCCATGCACGAAAACTGCCTGCTCGCGCGCTTCCATGACGACAACACGCGATGCCTAACACTTTTATGGCTTACGCAGTTGACGCGATGGGAGCAAAGCATTCATAATGGGCTTGATGAACGCGCCCAAAGTCTCCGACACGGACTACAATCAGCTGCTGATTGCCGCCCAAAAGGTCTGCACCTGCACCGAAGCGGCACGGTGTTCCTTTCTTGCTTCGCACGATGCCTACATGCGCCTTCTCTTAAAACTGCCGCACGCCACAGCGGCGACATGGCCGAAGCCAGCGGTGTTCGGATTTGAGGCCCCAACATGAGCCGAAAAGCGTTTTTACAAGCGTCCCTGGGGGCGCTGGGGGCCGACGCCAGTTCTGGGTCGCAACAGGCGAGTGATGCTCCAGAAGCAGACCTTGCCGACGGTTCCCCGCTCTGCGAAGCCAATTCCCCGCTCTACGAAGCCAAATCGCAAGGACAGTTGGACGTTTCCGAGGAAGTCACGCTGGAAATCTGGGTTCAGCTCACACGGGCTGGCGGGGGCGCTCTGTTCGACAAACATTACCGGGAAGGGGACAGGAATGCCCCGAGGGACGGCTTCGCCCTGACTGTCACCCCGGACGGCAAAGTTCGCTTTGAGACAGCCAAAGCAGAGGATTGCATTGCCAGCGTCTTTTTCCCCGCGGAGCGGCCCACGTATCTTGCGGCAGTTTACAGCGCCGCCCGCAAGATTATGAAACTCTACGTGGATGGGAGCGAGGTTGCGTCAACCGACAGGGGCGACTTCCCAATGATTACGAAGAGCGCGGCTCCCATGCGTGTCGGCGCCGATCAATTCGGCAGCAGCCCCTTTCCAGGCCGCATCCTGCAGGCAGCGGTTTACAGCCGCGCCCTGGCGCCGGACGAGATCGCGCAGCGCAGCGCGAAGCCAGAGACGGTGCTTCCTGGCGTCCTCGGCGACTGGTCAATTCCCGCGCAGGAGGGGGCACCAACAATTGCACCCTCGGCAGGCGTAGTCGTGCTCACGCAGGCTCCCGCGCCGGTTCAGTTAACCGGGCAGGTGCCAGCGCCTACGGAGCCGCTCAGCCTGTGGTATCGCCAGCCAGCCAGGCAATGGGTAGAGGCGCTGGCAATCGGCAATGGGCGGCTTGGGGCGATGATTTTCGGCGGCATTGAGCGTGAACGTTTTCAGTTGAATGAGGACACCTTCTGGTCAGGGCAGCCACATGACTATGCCAACCCCGCCGCTCTTGCCGCATTGCCAGTAGCCCGGCAGTTGATTTCCGATGGCAAATACAAAGAAGCAGACAGCTTGATCAGCCACAATCTGATGGGCGTTCCCGCAGGGCAGTGTTCGTATCAGCCGGTGAGCGATCTCATGCTGGACTTTCCCGGCGAGGCAGCCGCGCGCGACTACCGCCGCGAACTCAACATCGCCACCGCCCTTGCCTCCGTCTCCTATATCCGAGGCGGCGTCCAGTTCCACCGGGAGATGTTGTCGTCCCCGGTCGCTCAGGTCATCGCCCTGCGGTTCACCGCCGACCAGCCTGGGCAAATTGCCTTTGCTGCCAGCCTGCACACTCCACAGGCCGGAGATGTCACCGTAGAGGAGGGCGACACGCTGGTCTTGCGGGCCACGGGGCCGACCGGGCGCAACGGGGTGGAGGGCAAACTGAGAATGGAATGTCGCGTCCGCATTCATCCTGAAGGCGGGCGCTTGACTTCGGACGGCAGAACGCTGACGCTTTCGGGGGCCGACTCCGCTCTGGTGTTTGTGGATGCGGGAACCAGTTTCAAGAACTTTGTGGACATCAGCGCCGACCCCGGCGCCGGGCCGCGTGCCCATCTCGCCCAGGCCGCCCAACTCTCGTGGGACGCCCTGCGCGCCGCGCACGTCACAGCGCACCAGCGCTTGTTCCACCGGGTGTCCTTTGACCTCGGCACCACGAAGGCCGCCAAGCAGCCAACCGACGCGCGTCTGCAGGCCTTTGCCCAGGGAGCGGACGATCCGCATCTCGCTCCGCTCTACTATCAGTTTGGGCGCTACCTGCTGATTTCTTCGTCCCGTCCCGGCTCCCAGCCCGCCAACTTGCAGGGTCTTTGGAACCAGAGCGTTACCCCCCCTGGGATAGCAAATACACGGTTAACATCAATACGCAGATGAACTACTGGCTGGCAGAGACAACCAATCTTTCTGAGTGCGCCGAGCCATTGTTCACGGCTCTCCATGACCTGTCCATCAGCGGCGCGCGCACGGCAAAGACGATGTTCGGCGCCGGGGGATGGGTCTGCTTCCACAACTTTGACCTCTGGCGCGGCACTGCCCCCCTTGACGGGGTGGTTGGCTATTCGTCCACCTGCGGGGGGTGGCTGACAACCCATCTCTGGGAGCATTACCTCTTCACGGGCAGCAAGACGTTTCTGGCGCAGGCGTACCCGGTGATGAAGGGAGCGGCACAGTTTTTCGCAGACTTCCTGAAAGAAGAGCCGGAGCATCACTGGCTGGTGACGAACCCCGCCACCTCGCCGGAGCACCAGCACGCGCCCAACGATAGCTATTCCTGCGCGGGTTCCACCTTTGATGAGGCTGTTATCCGTGATGTGTTCGCGCAGACCGCGCAGGCGGCGCAAATCCTGGGCGTGGACGCTGCCTTCCGGCAGGATTTATTGGAGAAGCGCGCGTGCCTCGCTCCCTATCGCGTTGGCATAGCGGGGCAATTGCAGGAATGGATGCATGATTGGGACACGGAAGCGCCCGACCAGCAGCATCGTCATTTGTCCCATCTTTACGGCCTGTTCCCTTCGCATCAAATTACGCCCCGCAAGACACCAGAACTGGCGCAGGCGGCTATTGTGACGCTCAACACGCGCGGCGACGAAAGCACCGGATGGGCGACTGCCTGGCGCATCAACTGCTGGGCGCGGCTGCATGATGGGGAGCGCGCCCACCAGATCGTCAAGACCCTGCTCGCCCCAGCGCGGACGTATCCTAATCTCTTCGATGCCCATCCACCGTTCCAGATTGATGGAAACTTTGGCGGCACCGCAGGCATGACCGAGATGCTGCTCCAGAGCGATGCAGGCGAGATTGAACTGCTCCCGGCTCTGCCGAAGGCATGGCCGAAAGGCTCCATCAAGGGTTTGCGCGCGCGCGGCGGCTTTGAAATAGAGATTGCCTGGCAGGGGAGGGTGCTGACAGCCGCCACGATTCGCAGTGTAGGGGGAACGAATGCGATTGTTCGCTACGGCGAGAAAACGATGGGTTTCTCCCTGAAAGAAGGCGGCGTCATACATTTTGACGGCCAACTTCAGCCGCGGCGCACGCCTGGAGCCGCCTGAGAAAGCCAAAGTGAGAAACCCGATACAGTTCATCAAGGCTGTGTCAGCGCTTGCGACCCTGGCGTTGAGGCTCCTGTCTCTACCAGGCCCATTCCAGTAGGGAGCGCTGTTATTGAGACCGTTACAGTTGGCAGGGGGGCGTCAACAACGGTGTCAAGGGAAAAAGGGAAAAGCGGACGATGATTACGACAAGCGCAGAAAAATCTTCCTGGAAATGCAGATGGCGGACAGGCCCCTCGGCTTGTCACGCCGCTCATTCATGTCAAGACCACCATCTGATGACATTCCAAGCACGGCACGGAAAGCGAAACCCGGTCGTTTTCCTGCGTGAACGGCAGGGTTTCGCCCTGCGGCTGCAAACTCACACTTTGCACGGCTGGCAGACCGCGCAGGACAACTTCTACGTTCCCCACAACCGGCAAATCTTCAATTACTTCCACGCCGTCGCCGCGCCTGGCGGGAGAAGCGTACAAAAGATGCAGAACATGGCGGTCTTTATCCTTTTGCCCTGTCAGGGTCACGATGCCCTGCGCTCCCAGCGAGGTGAACACGGTCTTCTTGTCGCCCAGCAAAAGGTCAAGCGCGTGTGCCACCATTAAGCGGCAGATGAGGCTGCCTTTGAGTGCGTAATCCTCAAAAACAGCCCAGGCAACGGCGATGCCGTCTGGCCCCTGTGTCATTCCTGGCCCCGCGCTTTTGCCATCGGAAGGCGCAAATTGATGCGAGCAAAAGTGTGCCCACGTCCGGTTGAAGTAAGGCTCCTCGCGTATGCCCAGTTCTGTTCCGCCCGGCGCAAGCGCAATCTGCTGACCCTGCCCATACATCACAAAGGCCGCTGTTTCCAAAGGCGCAGGCGTCCATGCCGGACGGAAGTATTCCGGGTGGAACGTGGACGGCGCAATGTAATCCGCTCCCAGGTTCAGCGCGAAGGCATCTTGTTGATCGTGCAGGCCCGACGTTCCTGTTGCCAAAACCTTGCCTCCGCCTGCCGTAAACGCTTTGAGTTTGGACAAAAGCGTCTCGCTCACGCGCACAGCGTCCGGCAGAATGACGACCTTGTAGCGCAGGAAGTCGGCTTCGGCGTCCAGCACGTCAAACAGGAAGTGCCCTTCCAAAAGCATCCGAACCGCCCCCGCGTCCGAAGGGCCAACGTTCGCCATCTGTCCCTGACTGTCCACCTCCTGACGCGCCGCTTCCAGAGACAGCAGCCCAATATCTGCCATGTTCGTGACGTTCTCGCACCACTCTTGTTTGGCTTCCACTTCCGCGTAGGCCGCGCCCACCAGGGCATAAGTGGCTTCGTCCATTCTGCCGGAAGGATGGAGCTGGTCGCCCACCGACACTTTGGCTCCCATTGCCAGCGACAGAGCAGCTTCATAGCGCAGGGCGTTGGGGTGCTTGAAGCCGCCGAACTCGCCCCAGGTTGTGTGGAACTTGCC
The DNA here is from genome assembly GCA_963835235.1 of uncultured Armatimonadota bacterium. Lineage (GTDB taxonomy): Bacteria > Armatimonadota > Armatimonadia > Armatimonadales > Capsulimonadaceae > CAWIET01. The sequence goes on along the minus strand of CAWIET010000005.1, from coordinate 952,098 downwards.
CGTCATGCCGAGGTATTCCATGCCAAGCGTGGCGGCATAGCGGGCCGACAGGGGAAAGTGGTCGTAGCCCCAGCCGCCGGTCGGCAGAGACTCCAGTTCCAGGTGCGTGTTGAAACGGGCCAGGTCGCGCCGCCCCCGCGTGATATGTCCGCCATTGTGAAAGACAGGCAGGCCGGGCTTGTGTTTGTGAACGGCTCGGTTGGTACGGCGGGCATAATTGGTGTAGACGGTTTCTGCTAGACGCACGCACGTCGGCAGGATTTTCGGCGTCTCTGCCGTCCGCGACAAGAGCGGCAAGGCAGGTGTGGCACAGGCAGTCACGGACACCCACGATGTCTAAGAAGATGCCGTCGGCTTCGTAGTTTACGACGACTTCTTCAATCTGGGCGCACAGAATGTCCAGATAGGGGGTGTTCATGCAGAACTGATGGAAGCCCGGCTTGAGAAAGGTATCCACCCAGTTAGTGCGGTCATGGGCGTCGCGCAGGAGCCATTCGGGATGGCGGCGGGCTTCCTTTTCGTCCAGGCCAGCCGACAGATAGACGGGAGTGTTGACGCTGATGGCATGGGCGGCTTCAATTTGTGCGCCGAGCAGGTCAAACGCCAGATTTGGATGGCTTTGATTGGCTTGGGAGGGGTGATAGGCCCAGCCGTGATGGCACTTGGAGAAGACGGTAATGGAGTTGACGTGCCCGCGCCTGAGCTGCTGCTGAAACTGTGCGGGCGAGAAGTCCGCGCCCACATGAGGAATGGCTTCGGACGTGTGGAAGTCCAGATGCACCTGACGGAAACGAAGGGGATAAGAATTCATAGTGTCTTTATACCTGATATATCGTCTCCAAGAAGAGCGTTCCCGCCCTCAGCAGGCGGAGTTGTTCGCCCTGCGACAAAAAACAACGGCGTTCAAACAAGAGGCATCAATAAAAAATGCTTCTCTATTGCAGAGACATGACGGCAAAGGTGAAAAAGGCGCGGTAGTCTTCCGCATACGGTAGACCTCCACATGACGCTCCCACCGCACCAGCAGGCGACGAAAGTTACCACGCCAGGCAACGCTGGAAATCTCACTCTGCACGCTGCTGGTGGGCTATATCGTAACCTGGTCAGGCTTGAACGTGAATCTCAACACTGCACAGCCTCCCGATGTTCTGCACCGGTTGTTCTGGCTGGCAATTATCCCCAACATCGTGTTCTCGCTGCTGGCATTCCTCCTGACGCTGAAGTTCCCCGTGACCGGCGCGTCCCAGGCAGAGGTGTGTCGTCATCTGGACTTGCGGCATCAAGCCCATCTGGAGACCACGCCCGACAACGAGGTACCCGACACGGAAGTGGAGGAATGGGTGCAAGCGAAGTGAAGCGCCTTTCCGAGACTGAGGCTGCTGGCACGAACGCGCGAATGGATACTGGACGCGCCTCAGCCCCCGGAGCGTTAGCCGGGGGGCATTCTCGCCCGCGATGGGCGGGCCGGGGACTGGTCAGAATTGTCAGCGGCAGATTATGCGCTGCCGCTGGATCATGTGCGGAATAAACCGGGCGTTCATGCCTTTTCGTGGAGTGATGTGGACAGAGAAGCGTGCGTGCAGGCGTCCGTCAACTGTCTGGCGAAACCGTGGGTAAATGGGGACAACGCGGCGGCGCAACAGTCCTGCCAGCGCGTGCGCCCTGCCTTCGGCAGAACCGGCCTGCCCATAACAAACTATCCCGACCAGCCCTTCGCCTGTTTCTCGCCCTGCTTCCCGGCGAAGGCGCGCGCAAACCAAAGCGTGCGAACCGGCACGCGGTTTCCCTCAACGAGACGCTTTCATTTGACGGTGAAACTGCGCGGGGCTGCACCCCATCATCTGCGTGAACACGCGGTGAAATTGCGCGTAACTGCCCCAGCCCGCCTCCAATGCCGCTTCCAGCAGCGAGACTCGCTGACCACGCCCGTACAGCCGCACAAACCGTTCCAAGCGCTGACGGTTGCGAAACTGCGTCAGAGCCATGCCGGTCTGCTGCTTGAACAGTGTGCTCAGGCGCGGCGCGGAGAGGCCTACGCGCGCTGCCATCTGTTCCAGCGTCAGCGGGTCGGTTTCGTCCCGCATCAGCCGCGCCGCTCGCTCCACCGCCGGATGAACATCCGTCCCGGCGGGCACGTCCTCAGCGGCGTCAAACGCTGCCCATGCCGACAGCAGCGTGTGCCCCATCCCCGCTTCAAAGCGCGGCGCATCATGCTGCGCCGTCCTCACCCTGCCAAATAATTGGTGCAGCCAGTCGGCCTCACTTTCGGGCAGAAAGCGGCAAAAGCGACCCGGCGGGTTGGCTTCTCCCAGAAGATGCGCCGGGCCGCCCGCGCAAACGCGCTCCACAAACTCCGGCGCGAAAACGCCAATCCACATCTCAAAACCGGGCGACTGTTCCAGCAGAATGTGATCCTGCGCGGGAAACAGCCACGCCAGCGTCCCCCGGCGCATTTCATAGCGGCGCTCGCCCAGCAGATATGCTGCCGCGCCCTCGCGCACCAGATTGACTTCCAGTTCCGCATGGCGATGAGACATGGGCATGGGCGATGTGTTCGCCAGATACCACACGCGCCCGCCCTGTCCGGGCGGCGGAAGCCGCCGGGTTTGCATCATATCTGCACAACAGGAAATAATGAGAACTCTGTTCCCGAATTGGGAGAAGACACTGCGCGCCGTCTTCTGCTATCATAAGGGCATCTTCACACCTGCCCGAAAGGAAATGCCCCGATGGACACCGCCCTGCAAGATTACCTGTTTGACCTGCGCGGCTACCTCATCCTGGAGAATGCCGTAGACGCCGCCCATGTCGCCGCCCTCAACAGCGCTTTGGACGCCTTTCCGCCGCTGGAATGGGGACAGTGGCACGGACACGTGCAGCGCCTGGACAACAACGGCGCGGCAGGATTGGAGTTGCAAAACATCGTGGAAGGCGGCACGCCCTTTGAGGAACTGATAGACCACCCTGCCTGGGTGAACTTGATGCGCCACTACTGCGGCGACGAAGGCTCCTACACCGAAGGGCTGTTCATAGATGAGTGCTTCGCCTCCCTCCGCCGCTCCGGGGGCTTCTTTCCAGTGCATTCGGGGGGCTACCGAGGCTCCACGCGCGGGCAGTACCGCTACAAGGACGGCCAGTTTCGCTGCGGTCAGGTCAACATTCTGCTGGCTTTGACCGATGTCGGCCCCGGCGATGGCGGCACGATGGTGATCCCTGGCTCGCACAAGTCCCATCTGCCACACCCGCACATGACCGACTACGCCAGCCCGATGGACGCGATGGAGGGGGTCGTAGAAGTCCACCTCAAGAAGGGCGACGCGCTGTTGTTCTGCGACGGCCTTTCGCACGGAGCCTCTTCCCGCACGAACTTTGGCGAACGCCGGGCGGTGATTTACCGCTACGGCGTTTCGTGGGGCACGACGCGCCGGGGCTACCGGTACTCGGACGCGCTGTTGGAGCGTCTCACCCCGGAGCGGCGCGCTATCTTGCAGCCGATTGCCCCGCGCGCGCCAGCGGCACGCCCGGTGGCGCATCCAGGAGCCACCCCCTCTGTTTGAGAGCCAACAATGCTTCCAAAATCGTCACCGTTGTGTTATGGGATTTCCGGCAACCGTCTGGCAAAGGAAAAGCAGTCAGGCTGGTTTTTGTTGGGTTCGGTCAGCCTGCGGGCACTCGCGGGAATACACGGGCATGGGTGTCGTCAGCCGAACTCGGCGCGTCCAGGATTACCTAATAAATGGCGTGTTCAGTCTGCATAAATGGCGTGTTCAGTCTGCATAAATGGCGTGTTCAGTCTGCGGGTCAAAGAGGTGGGTGCGGGCGAGGTCTAAAATGATGTCCACTGCCTGCCCGTCCTGCGCGGTCGTGTCTGCATCCAGCGTGGCAACCAGCGCGTGCGGCCCCGCCGTCAGATACAGCGTCTTGATGTCGCCCATCGGCTCGGACACGTCTACCAGCGTGCGGATGGTGTTGCCGGGCGCAGCGTCCACCGGGTTCTTCAGGTTCGCGTCAAACATATCGGCGGGGCGCACGCCAAAGATGACGTTTTTGTCCACATACGCATCCAGTTTGCCGTCCTGCGCAGGCGGGGCGGCGACGCAAAACGACCCGGCATCAATCACATAACCGCTGCCGGTCTTGTCGGCGCGCAGCGTAGCGGAAACGAAGTTCATGGACGGCGTGCCGATAAAGCCCGCCACAAACATATTGGCCGGGTGGGAATACAGCGTCATGGGCGTGTCGCACTGCTGAAGGACGCCGCCGCGCATGACGGCAATGCGGTCTCCCATCGTCATGGCTTCCACCTGGTCGTGCGTGACATAAATGGTCGTAATCCCCAGACGCCGGTGCAGTTTAATGAGTTCGGCGCGAGTCTGCACGCGCAGCAGGGCATCTAAATTGGACAGCGGCTCGTCCATCAAAAACACCTGCGGCTCGCGCACAATCGCCCGGCCCAATGCGACGCGCTGCCTTTGTCCTCCCGACAGCTGAGACGGACGGCGGGCCAGCAGCGCCTCCAAGCCCAGCAATCCGGCCGCCTCGCTGACACGGCGGGCGATGTCGGCTTTGGGGACTTTCCGCAGTTTCAGGCCAAACGCCATGTTCTCCTGCACAGTCATATGCGGGTACAGGGCGTAGTTCTGGAACACCATTGCGATGTCGCGGTCTTTGGGGGACACGTCATTGACCATGCGCTCGCCAATGCGTATCTGCCCGTCGGACACTTCCTCCAGGCCCGCAATCATGCGAAGCGCGGTTGTTTTGCCGCACCCGGACGGGCCAACCAGCACCATAAACTCCCGGTCGCGAATGTCTAAATTAAGATGGTCAACCGCCACCGTGCGGTCAAAACGCTTTACCAGTTCCGTCAATGTCACCGAAGCCACGTGTGTTTTCCTTCCAAAGTCATCCGTCCCAAGTCACCAGTCAGGCCGATAAGCCCTGCCGGTGCGCTGTTCATAAAGTTTTTGCAGGGCAGGCTGCCGTTCCAGGTTCAGCCGTATCTGCCGGTTCACCTGCGCGGCCAGTTCGCGCAGGGCTTCGCGGGGCGGCAGCAGGCGATTGTCCACCTTTTGCACGGTTTCGTCCAGCCAGCGCGCCGCTTCCATAGAGTCCATATAGGGGCTGGTGTCCAGCGGGCGGGCGTTCTGCATCGCCCGTACAAATGGGTCGTGGAACGCCGGGTCGGGCACAAGGTCGTCTTGCAGCGCCTTCCCGGACGCCGCCACCGCCGGATTGGGGGGCAGCGAGTCGCCGTCCTCCACAATCACTTTGCCGTATTGCGGGCTGGCAAGGAACTGCAAGAATGACAGCGCCGCGCGCCAGTGATGGCTTTTCACATTGACACCGGCGGCCCCGGCATCCGCGACCCCCGCCGAAGGGCGGCTGCCCACGCGCGGCAATTGCACCGCGCCCAGATTGCCCTGCAAGTTGGGGAAATTAGGCAATTGAATGATATACCAGCGCCCGATGGGGATCATGGCAGAGCGCCCGTCCGAAAACCAGCTCATCGCGCTTGTGCCCCAGCCGCCCTGCGTGGACACGGAAGACGCATCGGCGGGCGTTGGGATCACTTTATCCACGTACATGAGGTTGTAATACTGCTGCATCGCGGCCTGCGCCGGAGGCGCGTCCAGCGCGGAATGGAGGCCATCCGGCGCGAAAAGCCGCCCGCCGTGCCCAATGAGAAGGTCTTCATAAAAGCCTGTATCGCTGTTGAAGCCGATGGGGATATGGCTTTGCCCGCTTTTAGACGGGCGCGTTTGCAGCAGTTTGCAGGTGCGAACGAAGTCATCATAAGTCCAGCCCGGTTTGGGCAGAGGGACGCCGTGATCGGCAAACACCTGCTTATTATACACAATGCAGTTCGCCCATACATTGCGCGGGAAGCGGTATTGTTTGCTGTCCACTTCCAGGCCGTCTTTGAGCGCCGGGTAGGTTTTGGATGGGTCAAAGCCCATGGCGCTGGCGTAAGGCGTCAGGTCAAGCAGAATGCCCGCGTTCACCAGCGCGCGCATCTGCTGCACGCCGGACACTTCCACAATATCGGGGCCGGTTCCGGTCGCGCACTGCACAATCAGTTTGGAGGGGTCGCCGCCCAGCGCGGGGTCAATATAAACAGCGTCCTGCGAATACATCTGATGAAACAGGCTCATCTGCACTTTGCGGGCCGGGTTGTCGTCGGTAGACCAGCTCATGCGGGTCACGCCGTTGCTTTTTGGCTGCACCAGCGTCGCCTGCGCTCCGACATACATGGCGACAAAAATCAGCCCGCAAAGAAGAAATGCGCGCTTCATTGTTTTCTTTCCTCTTAGCCTTTGACGCCGCCCAGTTGCAGGCCGCTCACCAGAAACTTCTGGAACACGGCAAAGACAATAATCAAGGGCACGACATTCATCACGGTCGCCGCCATAATTAACTCGGTCTGCCGCCCGTAAGAACTGTCCAGCGACAGCATTCCCACCGACATGGGGAACAATTGCGCGTTGTTGAGCATAATCAGCGGCCAGAAGAACGATTGGTACGCTCCTAAGAATGTAATCACGGTCAGCGCAATCAAGCCGGGGCGGGCCAGCGGCAGCACCACGTCCCAGAAGATTGTCCAGTGGCCTGCGCCGTCAATGGTTGCGGCTTCATCCAGCGCGGGCGAAATGGACAGCATGAACTGACGCATCAAGAACGTGCCGAACGCGCTGAATGCGGCGGGGATAATCAACCCGTGATACGTGTTCAGAAAGTGCAGCGACACCATCGCCTGAAAGTTGGGGATCATCAGCACGACGCCCGGTATCATCATTGTTGCCAGGTACAGCAGGAACACGGTGTCGCGTCCCCGCCAGCGAATGCGCGCAAACGCATATGCGGCCAGCGCGCTGGTCAGCACTTGCAGCAGCGTCGTGCCGACCGCAATCAGCAGACTGTTGAAATACCAGCGCCCAAACTGCAAGTCCAGTTTCTTGTGCGTCACCGGGTCAGGGGCGATGTTGAGCACAATGGGATAATTGCGCGTGGTGGCATGGTGCGGGCACAATCTGCACTTGATCCACCTCGGCGCGCGTCTTAAACGACGCGCTGACCATCCACACGAACGGCAGGGAAATCGCCAGCCCGATTACGCACAGCGCCAGCAGCCGCAAAAAGAACGGCCAGCGGCTTCCCGACGACTTTTTGTGCATCAGTCTACTTCCTACTTTTAATCCACTTCCAGGCCCTTGCCGAACTTCCAATTGAGCGCGGTGGCAAGAAAAACAATCACAAACAGCACCCAGGAAATCGCGGCGGCGTAACCCATGTCCAGGTCTTGAAATGCCTTGTTGTAAATGTAATAACTCAGCGTCGTGGTGGAACCCGCCGGGCCGCCGTTGGTCATCACGCGCGCCTGCTCAAAGCCGCCCTGCAAGCCGCCCACAATCGCCATGATGGAGATAAAGAACGTTGTGGGCGCGAGCTGCGGCCACACCACATGACGGAACCGCGCCCAGGCTCCCGCTCCGTCCACTTCAGCGGCGTCCAGCAATTCCTGGGGGAGATTGGACAAGCCCGCCAGATACAGCAGCATATTCATCCCGCCAATGCTTGTCCACACGCCCATCACAATCAACGCGGGCTTGGCCCAGTTCACATCGCCCAGCCACTGCGGCGGCGTAGCGTGAATGCCGAGCGCGTGAAACAGCGCCGCCAGCCCCAAATCAATCGGCCCGGTTTTCGGGTTGTAAAGCGCCTGCCACAAAATCATCATGGCGACGCCCGCTGTAAATGTCGGCAGGTAAAACAGGGTGCGAAAGACCACCACATTGAACCCGATGCCCCCTGCCGCCATGACCCAAATCAGGCCGCACAGCAATCCCAGATTGGGGTTCCCCAGATGCCAGAAGATGCCGCCCATGACCAGCCCCGCCAGCAGGCAGACGGCGGCTCCAATGGCGCGCTGCCGCACGGGGCCGGTGGGAAGTTGTTCATGCAGCAAAAGCGCCAGCGCCAGCGACCCTGCAATGGAAAAGGGAATGCCCAGCATCAGGGTCACGGTGTTGGAAAGGAACTGCCAGAAATACGGGTCGCGCGGTTCATAGGCGCGCCCCATCGCCCCTTGCAGCAGGCACACGCCCAGCCCGCTCGCCGCCACCACCAGCGCCGGAAGCAGCCCCCAGCCTGCGCCCCATTCCCCCGGCTGCAACAAAAAGCACGCGCCGCACACGACCGCCGCCAGCCCCGCGAAGCCAATCCCTGCTTCGCCCTGCGCGACGCCCGCCGCTAAAAGCACCACGCCCGCCGCGCACAGCACAACGCCGCCGACCCGCGTCCCGCGCCGCTGCGTCATGCCCGCCCACAGCGCGCCGAGCAGCCCGGCGAAAACGCCCAGCGCGCACAGCGCATACCCCCAGAGAACGCCGGGAGCCGCCTGACCCAGCGGGCGCGCGCCCAGCAGGTCGGAAAAGTTACGCAGCCCGACAAATTGAAAGTGGACGGCGGGCTTGAGCGACCAGTTGGTAAACGCCATCCACAGAGAGAACAGGACGGGAAACAGCGTAAACGCTAGAAACCCGATGAGATTGGGCAGCAGAAACCCCAGAGCCGCCCATGCCGCGCGCTTTTCACGCGGGTTCCAGCCGGGACGGACGGCGATGGGCGACGGTATGAGGGCCGCGCCTGCAGGCGCTTCTAAAGACTCCGCTTCCCGCGACTTTTCTTGCAGTTCCATAGGCTCAATGCACCGGGTCTGAGACAAGGCCGCCGGGCGGCAGGGTAAAGGCGACAACGCTGCCATCCGCCCGCGTGATATGAACCACGCCGCCTTTCTGCGTGGGGTCGCAGGCGCGCAACTGTCCGCTGCTTTGCAGCAGCAGGCAGGGATAGTCTACCGCAAAAAGCGTTTTTCCGTCTGCCTGCACCGTGCCCGGCTGGTAAAAAACGGTCATCACTGCGCCGTCGTCAAAGCGAAGCGCCTGACAGTTCGCCGTGTTGGAGAGAATGTGCCAGGTCGGTTTAGCCGCCGCCGTCGCCGCGTCGTGGGGCGTCGCGCAGGACACAACCGCAAAGCCAGACGCTTTCCCGGCAGGCGAAACGCCCTGTTCCAGAATGGGCAAAAACACGGGCGCGGTCACGGGGTCGTGGGAGTAGCCGTGATTGATGTCGTACCAGGCCCCGATGGCCGGGCCGAGACGCAGGGAAACAGGCTGCGCTTCCAGCGGAATGTAGGCCAGGCCCGCATGATGAACCCAGCGCACGGCTTCGGGCGCGATGGTTCCCGCTGTCGCCGCCACTGTTGTGCCGTCGGCTTTGCCCACCGTCACCGGGCCGCGCAGGCGGCATTGATCCAGCGCCGTCTGCACCGGAGCAGTCAGCCCGTTTGCGCGCAGGCCGCCAATCAAACACACTACGGCGTTGCCGTCGCAGGCCCAGAACTTGCGGGCCGTGAGCGTCGGGCCAGCCGCCGTGCCAAATGCATAGTCCATTGCGGTCGCGCCCACGCTGCCGTCGCCAACGGCCCCCACAAACGGGCGTCGCTGCACTTCACCTGCGCCGTCGGCCCAGGTGACGCCGGGCAATAAGTGCCAGTTCCAGACCGGCTGAAGATTGTCATACTCGTCGCCGTCCCGCAAAATGTATTGGTCGCCGCACGAGAGGTTCTGCCCTTTCAGGTTCTCGCCGTTCGTTCCCTGCTCTGAAGTCAGCGTGCGGTCGGACACGGTTTTCAGGAAGAAGCTGAACTCTGGCCTCTGGTACACGCTGAAATCGGAGCGCGGGTACGACCGGAAGCCAACCACAGATGCGCCTGTCCCATCCTGACGCGCAAGCAGGGCATCCAACGCGGCGGCATCCTGCGGCACGGTTTCGCGCAGATGGCGGGCCGTGTCCTGCAAGCCCGCGCCCATCGAATCGGGGCGGCTGACCGCGCGGTCAACGGTAGATGGAACCGTGCGCGTGCCCCGGCACATCCACTGGCTGCCTTGCAAAACTGTGTCGGCGACGAGCTGCAGGGTTGCATCCGGCAGCGCCCAGGGCGTCCCGTGCAGTTCCCACGCAAGGCGGGCCGCATCGGAAATGAAAGCGCCGCCGTAATGGAACTGCTGCAGCCGTGCCCCGTGCTCATGGAAACTGGAGTTGCTCTGGATGCCCTCGCCTTTGGTGACTTTGATTTCGCCGCTGATAATCCTGGCTTCCGGCGCAATGATGGCGCTGTCGCCGACAAACGCGCCGTATTCCAGCCCCAGTTCGGCAGTCCAGATTGTGTTCGCGCCGCCGCCGGGGGACAGATGCCCGTATTGATGCCACACGGCGAGCGCACCCATTCTGCGGTCTCCGGTCAGGCGCGTGTCCAGCAGAATGGTTGTGTCACGCATCAGCATCGGCACGGCCACCTGATTGAAAAACCAGTTGCGGGCCTGCGGACGTTTGGCTGTCCACAGGTCTAATGCGCGCAGCGTGGCGCTTTGCAGCGCCGTGTCGTCATGCAGTGGGCTTGTCGTATCGGCCAGAGCGCGGCTCATGGCGGCCAGGCGCTTCATGTGCTCCATCGGCTTCCAGGACGACGGGTCTTGATTGGCGTAATCAATATCAGGCCACTGGCCCTGCGCGTCCAGCGTCCCCATCCAGCCTTTGATGGAGGCCATATCCGGCAGTTTTCCTTCCAGCATTCCCTGTCGGTAGCGGCTGACAATTCTCTGGCACGCCGCCGCCTCGCTTTGTGCAGGCACGTTTTGAGCAGACGCGCGTGTGGCAAGCGTTCCTACACCCAGCGCCGCAAGACAGCAGGCGCTAAAAAGCAACCCGAAACGTTTTGATTTCATAGGGCGTGTACCGAAAAACAAGGCTGTGCCCGTCTGCCGCGAGACTCAGAGCAGGCAGCCCGTTCCTTTCCTCATGCTCTTCTGTCATTTCTTCTTCAAGCAGGTTGACTTCTGACGCCTGCTGGATGGGGCAGGCCACTGTCAGGCGGGCCGTGCCGCGCTGCCCGTAAGCCTCGTAAAGCCGGATAATGGTCGCGTCCCCGTCTTCCGCCTGTTTCACGGTCTCCACCACTAGATTGGGAGCATCCACTGTGGCAAACGAGAAAACGCGGGGCAGCGCCCCCGCGCCGTTGGTTTTGATAGCCGCCGGGGGGCAGTTGAACTCATACGCGCGCTGCGCCGCTTCGCTGACGCCGTTCCCTGGACAATCGGCCCCTGGCGGCCGCTGACCCTGGACACGCCGCGCCAGATAACCGGGCCGGAAACGTTCCATGATTTAGCCCTGCAAACCGACGCCGCCTGGGGCAGAGCCAAAGCAAGTCAGTTCACCGTGACGCCTTCCGGTCTGGCGGGCGATGCGCCCCTGCCGCACTATCTTTACAGCCCCGGCAAAGCCAACCTGCGAACCGTGCCTGTCTTCCAGGTCAACTTCCCGCAGCCGGGGCAGTTCGTCGTGCGTGTTGGCGATGTGTCCAACAAGATTACCCTGCGCTTTCTGCGGGATGGGCAGACAGCGCGCGAAGTAACGCTTGATGCCGCGCCGCCCCCGAACCCCGCCGTCAAGCCTGACTATGAGACGACCCGCTTCCGCCCGGAATACAACAGTTATGAAGCGCGCTTCAACAAAGATTACGCCATCAACGTGCCCGCTGGCCCGCACACAATTGCGCTGGATGCCGCCGCGGGCGATTGGGCCAGCATCAGCCGCATCACGCTCGCCCATTATCGTAGCAGCCGCTTTCCCGACATCCACATTCATGGCATCGCCTCTGGCCGCATTGCCCTGTTATGGGCACAAAACGCCGCCCACACCTGGGAAAACGTCCGTGCAAGCAAACCTGTTCCCCTGCTTTCGGGCCTGCAAACGACGCTTCTCGGCCTGCCGGATGGACATTACAAAGTGGAATGGTGGGACACCGGGCAGGGCAAAGTGACCGGGCGGACAGGCGTCCTGTGCGCTCACGGCGCGCTCCCCCTGCATCTGCCCGCCTTCGTCAGCGACATTGCCGCCCGCATCACGCCCCAGCCCTAGAGCGTGTGAGGCGCTTCGGGCTTCCATTTGGTCTGAAAACCGCGCAAAGCACACGCCAGGGAGCCTCTGCGATTGGCGCTTTTGCAAATTGGCGCTTTTGCGGGAGAAAAGTGCATAATACACTCTGGTGAACGCCACGCATGAAAATGGCTGCACAAAGAAAATGGCTGCACAAAATAAGGCCGCGCATAGGAACACCTCATGACCCTTCTTTTCCGCGCTCGCCGCGTCGTCGTTTGCTTGTTCGCCATTTGCGGCGCCGCCCTTGCGCTTTTGCTCCCCGCTCCTGCTTTGCTCGCTCAGGCCCGGCAATCTTCTAATTCGCCTGTGCTGTGGCTAAACTCGCTGAACCTGTCTGCCGTCGCGCAGGGGTACGGCGAACCCCACGCGGGCAAATCCGTAGACGGCAGCCCGCTCACGCTGAACGGCATGGTCTACGCGCACGGCCTCGGAACCCACGCCGCGAGCCGTTTAGACGTGGACTTGAAGGGCGCGGCAGCCCGCTTCACCGCGCTGGTCGGCGTAGATGACGAGAAAAAGGGACAGGGGTCGGTGGTGTTTCAGGTCTTTGTGGACGGGAAAAAGAAGGCTGAAACGCCCCTTCTGCATGGCGGCGACGCGCCGGTTCCGCTGTCGGTGGACTTGACCGGCGCGCAGCGCCTGGGCCTGATTGTGACCGATGGCGGCGACGGCATCGCCAATGACCACGCCGATTGGGCCAATGCGTCCCTTGCGCTCCTGCCCGGCGCGGCGCAAACGCCGGTCGCGTTTGTCCCGCCTGTGGAACCGCCCCTGCCGATTTTCATGGGCGGGGATTCTCCCGTGCCCGCTATTCACGGCCCGCGCATTGTGGGCGCGACGCCCAATCACCCGTTCCTGTTTCGCATTCCGGCAACAGGCGCGGCTCCTTTGATATTCACAGCGACGCCGCTGCCCGCCGGACTGACGCTGAACCCCCAAACGGGCATTTTTTCCGGCGCGCTGCGGGCGGCGGGAACGACCCGCGTCCGTCTCACCGTGCGCGGGCCAAAGGGCAGAACTTCGCGCACGCTGACCATTGTGGGCGGCCCGCACGCGCTCGCTCTGACCCCGCCGATGGGCTGGAACTCGTGGAACGTCTGGGCAGGAACAGTGGACGACCGGAAAGTGCGCGCTGCCGCTGACCAATTAGTCGCATCGGGCCTGGCTGCGCACGGTTACGCTTACGTCAACATAGATGACTGCTGGCAGGGCGCGCGCGACGCGCAGGGAGGCATTCAGCCCAATGCCCGATTCCCCGACATGAAGGCGCTGGCGGATGATGTCCACGCGCAGGGGCTTAAAATCGGCATTTACTCGTCCCCCGGCCCGAAAACCTGCGCGGGCTTTACAGGAAGCTGGCAGCACGAGCAGCAGGACGCCAACACGTATGCGTCGTGGGGCATGGATTACCTTAAATACGACTGGTGCTCTTACAGCACGGTTGCCACCGGAGAGGGCATGGAGCGGCAAATGCGGCCCTATCGCATGATGGGCGCGGCGCTTCAGGCGGAGACGCGCGACATCGTTTACAGCCTGTGTCAGTACGGCATGGGCGACGTGTGGAACTGGGGAGCCAGTGTCGGCGGCAACTTGTGGCGCACCACCGGCGACATTCAAGACAACTGGAACAGCCTGCGCGCTATCGCGTTTAGCCAGAACGGGCACGAGAAGCAGGCCGCGCCGGGCCACTGGAATGACCCGGATATGCTGATGGTTGGCATTGTCGGCTTCGGCCACACGCACCCGACGCGCCTGACGCCTAACGAGCAGATTACGCATATCACGCAGTGGTGCCTGCTGTCTGCCCCGTTGCTGATTGGCTGCGACTTGACCCGCTTAGATAACTTCACGCGCGCCTTGCTCACCAATGACGACATTCTGGATGTTGACCAGGACGCTCTGGGCAAGCCTGCCGCCCGCATCGGCCCCGACGGCGACACGCAGATTTACGCCCGCCCGCTGTGGGACGGCACGCAGGCGGTTGGCTTGTTCAACCTCGGCCCCGAACGCGCGACCATTGCTCTCGCCTGGGCGCAGATTGGCTTGAAGGGTTCTCAGCCGGTCCGTGACCTGTGGCAGCGCAAAGAGTTGGGCCGCAGGACAGGCGGCTGCGCGTTCGCTATTCCCGCGCACGGCGCGCTGCTTCTGAAAGTCGGCCAGCCCAGGCCGCAGAACTGAAGCCGCGCGCACAACCCTCTGAGGATGCCGCCGGGTGCGGGTATCATAGAGGGAAGCGCTGCGTTACCGGTCGTCTCTCAAAGCGTCTCTTGGAACGGAGAAGATATGAGCCAGGATGTCATCTTTCCCGCCGTCCTGCATGGCGGGGACTACAACCCGGAGCAGTGGCCGCAGGAAACGTGGGACGACGATGTGCGCCTGATGCGCGAAGCCCACATCAATGTCGCCACCCTGCCCGTTTTCGGCTGGGTTTCTGTGCAGCCCGATGAGGACACCTGGACATGGGAGTGGCTGGACACAGTGCTGGACAAGATGCACGCGCAGGGCATTTGGGCGTGCCTGGCGACGGCCACCGCGTCCGTGCCCGCCTGGCTGGACGCCAAATACCCCGACGTGCTGCGCGTCGGCCAGGACGGACGCCGGGTCAAGCACGGCAACCGGCACACGTTCTGCCCGAACTCCCCCGACTTCCGCCGCCTGTCTGTGGGGCTGGCGCGGGCGCTGGCGGAGCGATACAAAGACCACCCGGCGCTTCTGGTGTGGCACATTTCCAACGAGTACGGCGGCAACAGCGATGGCGGGCGCTGCTTTTGCGACCTGTGCGCCGCCGCCTTTCGCGTCTGGCTGGAACAGCGTTACGGCTCGCTGGCGGAAGTCAATCGCCGCTGGAACACGACTTTCTGGGGGCATACCTATACAAATTGGAAGCAGATAGAGACGCCGACGACCAACGGCGAGCGTTCCATGCAAGGGCTTCTCATTGACTACGACCGCTTCCAGTCGGACAGCCTGCTGGACTGCTTCAAGACGGAAGCCGCCGTGCTGCGGGAAGTGACGCCGGGCGTGCCGATTACTACCAACCTGATGGGCGCGTTCAAGCCGCTGGATTATCACAAATGGGCGCGGGAGATGGACATCGTGTCGTGGGAACTCCTATCCCCCGCGCGACGCCGACCCTGCCGAAGTGGCATTCAATCACGCCCTGATGCGCGGCCTCAAGGAAGGCGCGCCGTTCATGCTGATGGAGCAAACGCCGTCGCAGCAGAACTGGCAGCCCTATAACAGCCTGAAGCGGCCCGGCATTCTGCGCCTGTGGTCGTATCAGGCGATGGCGCACGGCGCGGACACCGTGATGTACTTCCAGTGGCGGCGCTCGCGCGGCGCGCAGGAGAAGTTTCACGGGGCCGTCGTGGAGCACGAAGGCACGAGCCGCCCGCGCGTGTTTCAGGAAGTGGCGGCGCTGGGGCGGGAACTGGAAACCTTAGGCACGCAGACTTTGGGCGGGCGCGTGCCTGCCGACGTGGCCATCCTGTACGACTGGGACAACTGGTGGGGCATTGAATATTCCAGCGGGCCGAGCGTAGACCTCAAATACGTGCCGCAGGTGTCGTCCTGGTACAAAGCCCTGCACGCGCAGGGCATTCTGGCCGACGTGGTGTCGCCGGACGCCGACCTGTCGTCTTATAAACTGGTGCTCGCGCCCCTGCTGTACATGGTCAAGCCGGGCATTGCTGAGAAACTGGACGCTTTTGTGCAGAACGGTGGCGCGTTCGTGACGACCTGTTTTTCCGGCATCGTGGATGAAAGCGACCTGGCGTTTCTGGGCGGCTATCCGGGGCCGCTGCGCCCGCTGCTAGGCGTGTGGGCTGAGGAGATTGATGTTCTGCCGCCCGGCGTCACCAATGAAGTCGTTTTCCAGACGCCCTTTGAGGGGCTGTCGGGAGCCGTGCAGACGCATATGCTCTCAGACCGCATTCACCCGGAAGGCGCGGACGTGCTGGCAACCTTCGGCAAGGACTTTTACGCGGGCGAACCGGCCCTGACGGTGAACCGGCGCGGCGCGGGCCAGGCGTATTATCTGGCGGCCATGCTGGAAGGCGACGGCCTTGCCGGATTGATGCGCGCCCTCTGCACCCGGCACGGCATTGCGTCCCCGCTGCCCGGCGGCCTGCCGCCTGCGGGCGTGGAATGCAGCGTGCGCGTTTCCCCGGCGGGAGACACGCTGCTGTACGTCTTGAACCACGCTGACGACGCCCGTGCCGTGTCGCTGCCGCCGGGCGAGGGCACAGACTTGCTGACCGGCAAGACGTTCGCGGGCACGGTGGCACTCGCGCCGCGCGACGTTCTCATTCTCAGGTGCGACAACGCTTCAGGAGACGCGCAGTGATTACCATCACCATCCGGGATGACAAGCCCGGCCCCGTTATCAACCGCAACATTTACGGCCACTTTGCCGAGCATTTAGGCCGCTGCATTGACGAAGGCATCTGGGTGGGCGAAGACTCTCCCATTCCCCACACGCGCGGCATCCGCAACGATGTGGTCACTGCCCTGCGCCAAATCCAGGTTCCCGTGCTGCGCTGGCCCGGCGGCTGCTTCGCCGATGAGTATCACTGGAAAAGCGGCATCGGCCCCCGCACAAGCCGCGTCCCGATGGTCAACACGCACTGGGGCGGCGTGCCGGAAACCAATCAATTCGGCACGCATGAGTACTTTGACCTGTGCGAGCAGGTGGGCTGCGCGCCGTATGTCAACGGCAATGTCGGAAGCGGCACGGTGCAGGAGATGCAGGAATGGGTGGAATATATCACCCACGATGGCACGTCCCCGATGGCCGACGAACGCCGCGCCAACGGACGCGACCAGCCCTGGAAGATGCAATTCTTCGGCGTCGGCAACGAAAACTGGGGCTGCGGCGGCAATATGCGCCCGGAATACTATGCCGACGAGTACCGCCGCTACGCCACTTACGTCCGCAACTTCAGCGGAAACAAAGTGTTCAAGATTGCCTGCGGCCCTAATGTGGACGATTACCCCTGGACGGAAGTGCTGATGCGCGAAGCCGGGCGGCATATGGACGCGCTCACGCTGCATTACTACACCGTTCCGACCGGTGATTGGAGAAAGAAAGGCGCGGCAACGGGCTTTGATGAGACCGCATGGTTTGAGACGCTCCACAAGGGGCTGAAGATGGACGAACTGGTGCAAAAGCACTCTGCCATCATGGACAAGCACGACCCGGAAAAGCGCGTCGCGCTGATTGTAGACGAGTGGGGTGCGTGGTACGATGTGGAGCCGGGCACGAACCCCGGCTTCCTGTACCAGCAGAACACGGTGCGCGACGCGCTGCTGGCGGGGCTGACCCTCAATATCTTCAACGCGCACGCTGGGCGGGTGCAGATGGCGAACCTGGCGCAGACGGTGAACGTGCTGCAAGCGTTGATACTCACCGATGGCCCGCGTCTGGCACTGACCCCGACGTTTCATGTGTTTGACCTCTACAAAGCGCACATGGACGCGACATTTCTGCCGCTGGAAATGCAGGGCGGGGGTGTCTACGCGCACGGCGCGGCAAGCATTCCCCAACTGAGCGCGGCGGCGTCGCGAGACGCGCAAGGGGTGGTCAGCCTGACGCTGTGCAATGTTCACCCACGCGCGGGGCTGGAACTTTCCTGCCAGGTGCAGGGAGGGAGCCAGGCGTCTGCGACGGCGACGACACTGACGGGGGACGCGATGGACGCACACAACACGTTTGACGCGCCTGACCGGGTTCAGCCCGCTGCCCTTTCGGTATCCGTGTCCGGCGGCAAAGCCGCTGTCACGCTGCCGCCTATGTCCGTGTCGCTGCTGCAAATACGGCCTGAATGACGTGTTTGCCGCCGTCATGCCTCTGCGCGGCAAAAGGAGCCTTCTCATGCAGGCCATGAAACTGACAGGCGTGCGGCAGATGGCGATGCAGGACGTGCCGATGCCCGGCATCACGCACACGCACGATGTCCTCATCAAGATGGTCTGCGTGGGCATCTGCGGCTCCGACGTGCATTACTTCACCGAGGGCGGCATCGGCAGCCAGCGCGTCCAGTACCCCTGGGGCGTTGGGCATGAGGGCGCAGGCATCGTGCAGCAAGTCGGTTCGGCGGTCACACGGGTCAAGCCCGGCGACCGCGTGGCGCTTGACCCTGCGCTGCCGTGCTGGAAGTGTGACCAGTGCCTTGCCGGGCGGCCTCATACCTGTCGCTTCCAGAAGTTTCTGGGCTGTCCGGGCCAGGCCGAAGGCTGTCTTTCCGAATACCTTGTCCTGCCGGAGCGCAACTGCTTCCCTATTCCCGACACCATGACGCTGGAAGAGGCCGCTCTGGTGGAACCGCTGTCTATTGCCCTGCACGCCCTCGCGCTGGCGGCGCTTTCGCCGGGCGCGCACATCGGCATTCTGGGCGCGGGGCCGATTGGCCTGAGCGTGCTGCTGGCAGCAAAGGCGCAGGGGGCAGGCTGCATCTGCATGACTGACCCCATTGACGCGCGCCTGCGAATGGCATCCGGCGCCGGAGCGGATTGGGTGGGCAATCCCGCTACGGCGGACGTGGTGGACGAAATCGCCCGGCGCGCGCCGCTGCTTTTTGACGCCGTGTTTGAGTGCAGCGGCGAGCAGGACGCGATAAATCAGGCCGTCCAAATTCTGAAGCCCGGCGGCACGCTGCTGCTGGTGGGCATTCCGGGGGCGAGCAACCGGGTGTCGTTTGACATCAATCTCTTGCGGCGCAAAGAGTTGACTCTTCAGAACGTGCGGCGGCAAAATGGGTGCGTGCAGCGCGCGATTGACATGGTGGCGCAGGGGAAAGTGAGCGCGCAGCAGATAATCACGCACACGTTCCCGTTCGCCCAAACGCCCGCCGGGTTTGAGATGGTGGCGGGCTATCGGGACAGCGTTGTGAAAGCCATTGTCATGTTTGAGTAAGTGGGCGGTCTCGCTCCGACATGAGTCCCACGTTAGTCCCACGTTAGTCACATAACAGTCGCAGAAGCTTTCCGCAACGCTTCCGCTGGCCTTGACAGCCTCCCCGTTTTGCGTCATACTGACCGTGCGGCGTGCCCTTTGTTTCCCTGCGCCGTGTTGTACCCGTTTGCGGAAACACGGTGTGCTTCCCTGCGCGCCTCGCTGGTACGGAAGGACTCGGCCATGAATACGCCTCGCTTTGCCCGTCTCGCCCTGTGCCTGTGCGCCGCCCTCGCCCTGACGGCCCCCGCCCACGCGCAGAACATTGTCAAAGACCCCTCCTTTGAGACGCCCCACGAAAGCACCAAAGGCTACATTGAATACCAGACGGGCCAGCCGTTCGGCCCCTGGACGGTCAGCGCGGGCAATGTTGACCTGTGCAAAGGCCAATGGCAGCCATCCGACCTCAAGCAGAACGTGGACATGAACGGGACAGTTCCGGGCACGATTTATCAGGATTTAGCGACCCATCCCGGCCAGGTCTACAATCTCGTCTTCTCGCTGGCGGCCAACACCGCGCAGGTTGAAATCAAATCCCTGAGCGTCTTCTGGGACGGCGTAGAAGTGCCCGGCTCACCGTTCATGGTAAACTCGGCAGGCCGCAGCAACGACAACATGAAGTGGATGGATGTCTCCGTGATGGGCCTGGAAGCCGCCAACAGCCTGACCCGCCTTCAGTTCCAAAGCAACACGGCGGAAGCGTCCGGCCCCGTGATTGACAATGTGCGCGTCACGCCCGCCGCTGCCCCTTCCGCCACCCTTACTGACTTAGGGGCAGTTTCCGGCAGCCGCAGCGTCAACGGCCTCAACGATTCCGGGCAATCCACCGGCCAGCAGAGCGACTCCAACGGCAACCTTTATGCGTTCATTCTGAGCAACGGCACGCAGACCACGCTCACCACGTCGCAGGGCAAGTTCATTTCCACCGGCATTGACCTCAACAACAGCGGCCAGGTCACCGGCAACCTTGCCACCACTGACCAGTACGGCGTCGGCTACGCTTATCTTTACAGCAACGGGCAGGTGACTGCCTTCAACTTCAACGACCCGGAAGATTACATCGGCACGCCTGTTCCGTCCGCCATTAACGCCAGCGGCCAGATTACCGGCTCGGTGGAATATCAATACGGTAATGAGGCGTTCATCTATTATGGCCCCAACAACCTAGCGGCTTTGGGCACCTTTGACGGCTACCACGAAAGCAGCGGGGCCAACGACATCAACGACAGCGCGCACGTCACCGGCAGCGCCTCATCCGAAGGCAATGGGTACGCCTTCGTTTACCGGGGCAACGGCTTGGAAAACCTGGGCCTGCTGGGCAACGACGGCTATCTCGGCAGCGATTTCAGTTCCGGCAACGGCATCAACAACCAGGATCAGGTAGTCGGCTCTTCCACCATCGGCGCAGTGGACGGCAACGGCGACCCCACCGGGCAATATCATGCGTTCCTCTGGAACAACGGCACGCTGACCGACCTAGGCACGCTTGGCGGCATGAACAGCGGGGCCAACGCCATCAACGACAGCGGCCAGATTGTCGGCAATGCCAATCTCGCCAGCGGAGATACGCACGCCTGCCTCTGGCAGAACGGCACGATTACCGACCTTAACACCCTGCTTGGCAACGGCAATTCACAGTGGCTTCTCACGGACGCTGACCGCATCAACGCCTCCGGGCAGATATTCGGCTACGGCACATTCAGCGGCGCGACGCACGCTTATTTGCTGACGCCTCAACTGCCCGTTACTACCGCCTCGCTTTCTGGCACGGCGGGCGCGAACGGCTGGTTCGTTGCCAGCCCCGTCACTGTCACGCTTTCTGCCACTGACCCCGGCGGCCCCGGTGTTGCGTCCACCCACTACAGCACCGACGGCGGCGCATATCAACCCTATTCCGGCCCCTTCACTGTTTCTGGCGACGCCGCCCACACGGTCATGTATTACAGCACCGACACGGATGGCAACTCGGAGAACCCGCGCCTGGTCGCCGTGAAAATAGATACCGTGCTGCCGTCTACGACTGCCGCCGTCACGACCGGCTATATCACGCTGACCGCCACCGATGCCACGTCCGGCGTTGCCGCCATCTACAATACGTTAGATGGCAGCACGTTCGCGCAGTACGTGGGGCCAATCCATATTTACGGCTCGCACACGCTCACATTCTACAGCGTGGACGTGGCGGGCAACACGGAGGCCGTCCAGTCCATCCATGTCAGCGTGCCATACCCCGCCCCAACGCTTTCCAGTATCCATCCCGCTTCCAAACCGGCGGGTAGCCCGGCTTTCACTCTCAATGTCTACGGCACCGGCTTCACGCGCCAGAGCGTCGTCAAATGGAACAGCACCGTGCTGGACACCACGTTTGTGTCCGCGACCCAGGTATCCGGGCACGTGCGCGCAGTCTTCATCACCACCGCCGGAACCGCGCAAATCAAAGTCACCAATCCCACGCCGGGCGGCGGCGTTTCCAGCACAGCGACGTTCACCATCATAGACGCCACGCCGCCGGTCACAACGGCGAAACTTTCCGGCACGGCAGGCACAAACGGCTGGTTTGTCGCCAGCCCCGTCACTGTCACGCTCTCCGCGACTGACACCGGCGGCGGCAGCGTCGCCCATACTTACTACCGAATAGACGGCGGCAGCGGCCAAACGTATACGGCTCCCTTCCCTGTGAGCGGCGACGGGCAGCACACGGTCACGTTCTACAGTGTGGACACCAACGGCAACCAGGAAGCCACTGAGCAAGTTGCCGTCAACATTGACACCGCACCGCCCACAACCACCGACAGCGTGACCACCGGCTACGTGACACTGAATGCGACTGACACGCTTTCCGGCATCGCGGCCACGTACAACACGCTGGACGGCAGCGCTTTTGCCCAGTATGTTGGCCCCATCCACATTTACGGCGCGCACACGCTCACGTTCTACAGCGTAGACATCGCAGGCAACACGGAAAGCGTCAAGACCGCCCATGTCAACGTGCCGTACCCGCTGCCAACGCTTTCCACGCTGTCCCCGGTCAGCACGCTGGAAAACGGCCCGGCGTTCACGCTCACCGCCAACGGCACCGGCTTCTCCCATCAAAGCATCGTCAAGTGGGATGGCTCCAGCCTTACCACCACGTTTGTGTCGGCGACGCAACTCACGGCTTCCGTGCCAAATGCGCTGCTCGCCTCGCCGGGCACGGTGACAGTCACCGTGGTCAACCCATCTCCGGGTGGCGGCATTTCCAACGGGCAGACGTTCGCTGTCCTGGTGACCAGAATTAATGCGACGGTCAACTCACTCTCTCGCAATGGATCGGGAGCGATTGTCGCCCATCTCACCTTGCAAAACGCGGGCTATGAGGATGCTCCCAACGTGCAGGTGATGGCGGCCCAAATCGGCTCTTCCAGCACGACGACGCCTCTGCCGCTCACAGTGGGCACGCTGGCAGCGGGAGCCTCTGCCCCGGCGACCTTGACTTTTCCCGGCTCGGCGGGCGCATCGGGCAGTATCAAGAACCTGACGGTCAGCGGCACGTACACCGGCGGCACCTGGAGTAAGACAGTGAGCATCAGCCTGCCATGAAAGTACGCGCCATGCGAAAATCTGTTTCCAGGGTGGGGAGCGGCCTGCTGCTCCTTGCCCTGCTGGGCGCGGCGCTGGTTGTCCCGCGAATGCGCGCCAGCGGGCCGACTCTGGCGGCGCATCCCCGAAGCGGCGTGCCCATTCCGTCCGCGACGCCTATCAAGCACGTCATCATCATCATGCAGGAGAACCGCTCCTTTGATGAATACTTTGGCACGTTCCCCGGAGCCGACGGCATTCCCGCAGGCGTCTGCGTGCCGAATGCTCAGGCAGGGCAGCCCTGCGTCGCGCCCTACCATGATGCCAACGATGTCAACACTGGCGGCACGCATTCCCAGACTGCCTTTGTCACCGATGTGGACGGCGGCAAAATGGACGGCTTCGTCAAGGTCGCCGGGCAGCCGGATGCGATGGGCTACCACGACGCCCGCGAAATCCCCAACTACTGGCAGTACGCCCAGAACTTCACCCTGCAAGACCACCTGTACGAGCCGAACAGTTCGTGGAGCCTGGTGTCCCATCTGTTTCTGGTGTCCGAGTGGTCAGCCTCCTGCGGGCGAGCCGATGACCCCGACAGCTGCCACGACACGGTGAATAGCGCACAGCGCAACTATGCCTGGACGGACGTGACGTATCTCCTGCACAAACAGGGGGTCAGCTGGGCCTACTATGTTGCAGCGGGCACGCAGCCCGACACGGACGACGGCTCGCCGGGCATTCCCACCGCCGCGCAGGACGACTCCACGCCCAGCATCTGGAACCCCCTGCGCGGCTTCACCACCGTCAAACTGGATGGGGAACTGGGCAACATTCAGGACGCCGCCAACTTCTACACCGCCGCCCGGAACGGAACCCTGCCCGCCGTCTGCTGGATTGTGCCCACCCATTCACAGAGCGAGCACCCACCCGCCGCCGTCAGTGCCGGGCAGGCTTATGTCACCGGCGTGGTCAACGCGGCAATGCAGGGGCCGGACTGGAACAGCACGGCTATTTTCTTAGTGTGGGACGACTGGGGCGGCTTTTATGACCATGTGGCCCCGCCTAAAGTGGACATCAACGGCTACGGCCTGCGCGTGCCTGCTCTGGTCATCAGCCCCTACGCCCGCAAAGGGTACGTGGACAAGCAGACGCTTTCGTTTGACGCCTACATCAAGTTCATAGAAGACAACTTTCTGGGCGGCCAGCGCCTTGACCCTGCTTCCGACGGACGGCCCGACCCGCGCACGTCTGTGCGGGAGAATATGCCCATTCTGGGCGACCTGATGAACGACTTTGACTTCACCCAGACGCCGCGCCGTCCGCTGGTGTTGCCCCTGCACCCACGCCCTGGCCCCGCATCCGTCGCGCCGCGCGCGCTGCCCCGGAAACGCTAGATGTCTATGAAACGCCTCTCTTGCGCTGTTTTGCTTCTCCTTCTGGGAATGCTCCTCGCGCCCGCCCTTGTGAGGGCGCAAAGTCAAACTTACGCCACCGTCTACTCCTTCGCAGCCATGAACGCGGACGGCCAGACCAACCCGGACGGCGCGCACCCCGGCGCGGCCCTGACTCCTGGCTCTGGCGGCGTCCTGTACGGCACGGCCCGCGATGGCGGCTCCGGCGGCACGGGAACTGTGTTCAAGTTGATGCCCCCCGCCGCCCTGACCACGCTGTATGCGTTCGCCGCGCTTAATCCCGATGGCCGACACAATCAGCACGGCGCGCACCCGAACGCCGCGCTCACGGTGGGCGCGAACGGCAAACTGTACGGCACCACAGTCACGGGAGGCAGCGGCGGCACCGGCACGGTGTTCCAGATTACGCCCAAAGGGACGCTGACCACGCTCCACAACTTCGCCCCCATTCCCGCAGGCAAAACCGCCAATGCCGACGGCGCGCACCCCAATGCGTCCGTCGTGTTCGGCTCGGACGGCGCGCTCTACGGCACCACCAGCGACGGCGGCGCGGGCGGCACCGGAACCGTCTTCCGCCTCACCTTGAGCGGCGCGCTGACCACCCTGCACGCCTTTGGCAAATTGACCGCCCCGACCAGCGCTTACAACTCCGACGGCGCGTTTCCGTACTGCGCTCTCGTGCAGGGAACGGACGGCTTGTTTTACGGCATGACTTCGCTGGGCACGGGCGGCGGCAACGGCACGCTGTTCAAGGTGTCCGCGAGCGGCGTGTTTGCCACCGTCCATGCGTTTAGCGCCTACACGGTGGACGGGGCTTGCGGCGCGGGGCTGCTCCTCAGCCGCGACGGCAGTTTCTACGGGACAACGTTCTACGGCGGGGTGAATGGCGCAGGCGAAATGCTGCAACTGACGGCAAGCGGCACGCTGAACGCCCTGTACTCGTTTCCGCTGCTGGACTTCCAGAACTTCAACACGGACGGCGCGTACCCCGGCCCGCTTTTTGAGGCAAGCGACGGCGCGCTGTATGGCACCACCTGCGCGGGCGCGGCGAGCGGCTATGGCACGGTGTTCCGCCTGAGCAAAAGCGGCGCGCTGACAACGCTGCACGCCTTCGCGCCGCCGGACGGCTATGAAGCGCTGGGTGGGCTATGTCAGACCAGCAACGGCCTTTTGTACGGCGCGACTGCGCGGGGCGGCGCGGGCGACACCGGCACGCTGTATCGTCTGAGCGCGCCTGTCTCGGTCGCCGCGCCGGGGCAATCTGCAGCCCCGCAGCGTTTTTAATGGCCTGTTGTGACGGGCGCGCCGCTGGAAGACGAAACAAACATCAGGTGAGGCTTTCGCCGTTCAGAGCCTTTGCTTCCGGGATTTCCTCGCATACCTGCGCCGTGAAGATAAAGCGTCGCCGGGGCTGCGCCAGATGTGGCGCGTTCACACGCCACCACTGCGCCGCTTCCGGGTGCGTCCGCTCCAAGATACGCAGAGCGATCAGTACTTCCACCGCGTAGCCGTCCTGCTTGATGCCCTTGCCGACAAGACGCCGCAGCAGCCAGCCCAGTTTTGTCTTCGGCCCGGACAGCACCGGCACGCTGTGCCAGTACCGGCCCGATGGCATGGCGAGCGGCAAAACCAGCCCGACCCAGGCGGCCCGCACGTCTTCCGGCGCTTCCCCCGGCGGCACTTCCACAATGCGAATGGCGAACATCCCGTCCCTCCGGCAGAACCGGTACAGCAACGGGAAGCATATTCGGCGCGCGCCCGGCAAACTCCTTCCGCAGCAGGGGTGTCAGGCCATTTGGAACAGCGCGCGCGCGGTCTCCGTCGTCACCTGCGCGACCGTCTCTATCGGCACGCCCTGCGCGGCGGCGACTGTTTCAGCGACGGCGGGCAGGTATGATGGCTCATTGCGTTTGCCGCGCCAGGCTTGCGGGGCCAGATACGGACAGTCGGTTTCCAGCAAGAGGCGGCTGAGAGGGGCGCGCGTGATGGCATCGCGCAGGGCATCGGACTTCTTGAAGGTCGCGACCCCGCCGATGCCCAGATAACAGCCCGCGTCCAGAATGCCCCGCGCGGCGTTCCAATCGCCTGTGAAGCAGTGCATAATTATCGGCGCAGGGCTGCTGGCTTCCCGCAAAACGGCCAGCACGTCATCCTGCGCGTCGCGGCAATGGATGATCAGCGGCAGGGTGGGCGAAAGTGCCCGCGCACAGGCAATCTGCTCGGCAAAAACCTGCTGCTGGCGCGCGCGCTGCCCCGTGTCCCAGTGATAATCCAAGCCTATCTCGCCCCACGCGGCGACACGCCCCGGCGCTTCGGCAAACAGCGCGGCGAGACGCGCGCCCGTGTCCGCATTCCATTCGGGGGCGGCTTCGGGGTGAATGCCGACGGCGGCATAAACGCCATCTTCCCGGCACAACGCGGCGGCGCGGCGGCTGCTGGCCTCGTCATAACCGATGCACAGCAGCCGCGTCACGCCTGCGTCCTGCGCGCGCGCCCGCACAGCCGCCTCGTCCTCTGCGAACTGCGGGTGGTTGAGATGGCAGTGCGTGTCTATCCAGTCCATAAGCGCCGCCTGCGGCTCTTAGAACCGGAAGCCCGCCATCAGTTGCAGCCCGCTGGAATTGGCCGAGCCAACTTTCTCCAGAATATGATAGCGGCCTTCAATCATCAGGTTGGCGGGCAAATCCAGCCCGGCGGCCAGATAGCCGCCCAGCGCGGTGGTGCTGTTGCTTTCGCTGAAGCCGACATCATTGGGGATGGTCTGGCGAATAAAGTAGACGCCCGCGCCGACCCCAAAATAGGGCCGGACGCCGTTCTGCGCGCCGCCGCTGAGGGAAAACTCACCAATCGTGACCGGAAAGATGCGGATATTGTAGTTGCTTGTGGAGCGCTCAATGTAGTCCACCGACAGCACGGTGCGGCTGACGGTCGGCTTTTGCTGAAAGGCGTAGTCAATACCGCCGCCGTACCAGGTGTTGCCGATGGCATTCTTGACGCGCGCATTGAAGGGCAGGTAAATGCCGCCGCGCACGGTGGCGACCGGCGGGGCTTTGGTCAGCGGGGGTTCCGCCTGCGCGGAGGCAGGTCGCCCCCCGCAGGCAAGCAGGGCGGCGGCGCAGGCAAGGGCGGCGAAGGCCGCAGGGCGATGCTGAGTACGCATGACGTGAGTGGCTCCTTTAGAGAAACACAGGCGGGCAAGATTTGGAAGTCGCCCCATTATAATTGCTGTGCTCGCGCTTGTCAAGCCCTTTGTCTGGCAGTCAGGCAGGAAAAGTGGCACGCCGGGCCGTATTCATCATACAAAGGCATGAGAAGCGCGACCATGACCCCGCCTGCCGGAACCGTCACGTTCCTGTTTTCTGACATTGAAGGCAGCACAAAACTCTGGGAACAGCAGCCGGACGCGATGCGGCCCGCGCTGGCACGCCACGATGCCCTGCTCCGCCGGGCCATTGATACGGGCGGCGGCTTTGTCTTCAAGACGGCCGGTGACTCTTTTTGCGCTGCCTTTGCCGATGCGCCCGCCGCCCTGTCCGCCGCGCTCGCCGCGCAGCGCGCCCTGCACGGCGCAGAGGGGGAGGAAATCGGGCCGCTGAAAGTTCGCATGGCTCTGCACACCGGCGCGGCGCAGGCGCGGGACGCTGACTACTTCGGCCCGCCGCTCAACCGTGTGGCGCGGCTGCTGGCCGCCGGGCATGGCGGGCAAACTCTGCTGTCCGCCGCCACGCGCCTGCTCGCGCAGGACGCCCTGCCTGAAGGCGCGTTCCTGCGGGATTTAGGCGAAAAGCGCCTGAAAGACCTGAGCCGCGCGGAACCCATCTTTCAGTTGTGCGCCCCCGACCTACCGACTTCCTTTCCTCCCCTGCGAACGCTGGACAGACGCCCGCACAATTTGCCCGTGCCGCCGACCCTGCTGGTGGGGCGCGAGGAAGACGCCGCCCGCGCCGGAACGCTGCTGGGGCGCGCGCGGCTGCTCACATTGACCGGCCCCGGCGGAACCGGCAAAACGCGCCTGTCCCTGCAAGTAGCGGCGGACGTGCTGGAGGACTTCGCCGACGGCGTGTTTCTGGTTTCGCTGGCCCCGCTGTCTGACCCGAACATGGTCGTGTCCGCCATCGCCCGGACGCTGGGCGCGTGCGAAGCGCCGGGTGTGTCGCCTTTGGGCAGCGTGCAGAGCGCCATCGGGGAGCGTCCCCTGCTGCTCGTGCTGGACAACATGGAGCAGGTCGTGGACGCCGCGCCGCAGGTGGCGGAACTGCTGGCTGCTTGCCCCAACCTGAAGGTATTAACCACAAGCCGCATCGCCCTGCGGGTGCGCGGCGAGCAGGAAATGCCCGTGCCGCCGCTGAGTTTGCCGCGCCGGAGCGCGTCGCCGCCTTCCCTTGCTGCGCTGTCTTCCTGCGCCGCCGTGCAGGTGTTTGTGGAGCGCGCCCAATCTGTGCGTCCCGACTTTTCCCTGACCGCCCAGAACGCCCCCGCCGTCGCCGAGATTTGCGCGCGGCTGGACGGCTTGCCGCTCGCGCTGGAACTGGCCGCCGCCCGCGTCAAGATGCTGCCGCCGGAAACGCTGCTTTCGCGTCTGGGGCTGGCGCTTTTGACCGGCGGCGCGCGCGACCTGCCGGAACGTCAGCAAACGCTGCGCCGCGCGATTGCGTGGAGTTATGATTTGCTGGACGCCGCCGACAAACTCCTGCTCGCGCGGCTGGCGGTGTTTGCGGGCGGCTGCACGCTGGACGCGGCGGAAGCGGTCTGCGGCGACGGCCTGGAAAAAGAGGTGCTGGACGGCCTGGCGTCCCTGACCGACAGCAGCCTGCTGCGTCAGGAGGAAAACGAGGCGGGCGAGCCGCGCTTTTTGCTGCTGGAAACCATTCGCGCGTTCGCCCTGGAACTGCTGGACGCAAGCAGTGAGCGCGACGCTTTGCGCTGCCGTCACCGGGACTACTTTATGCGCCTGGTGCATGACACTCGTGACGAAGCAGGGTGGGAGGGAACGCGCTACATGACTGCATCGGAGCGGGAAGCCTATATGCGCCTGCTGGGTGCCGAACAGGACAATCTGCGGGCGGCGCTGGATTGGTGTGAGGAAGACCCGGAGGGCGCGCAGGCCGGGCTGCAGCTGGCGCGCGAGATGGTCAGGTTCTGGTGGCGACGCGGCGAGTTGCGGGAAGGATGGCGGCGGCTGACGGCGGCTCTGGCGCACAAGGGCGCTTCGGCGCGGACACTGACACGGGCACGCGCGCTTGCGGCGGCAGCAGAAACCGCCTTCCAAATGGGCGATTTAGACGCCTCCCGCGCGCTTTTTGAGGAAAGCCTCGCCCTGTTCCGGGAAGTTGGCAGCAAAGCAGGCTGTGCGGGTGCGCTTGATGGTCTGGCGTGTGTCGCTTTCACTCAGGGTGATTTAGACCACGCAGCCGACTTGTATGAAGAATCGCTGGCCGCGTGGCGGGAAGTCGGCTTTGTGCTTCAAACGGCGGCAGTGCTGCTTAATCTGGCTACTCTCGCGCTGAAGCAGGACAAGTCAGACGCGGCTGCCGCGCATCGGGCAGAGGCGGTTGTTCTGCTGCAATCCATTGAGGAGCCAGAAAACCGGATTCATGCCTGGGAAGGGCTGGCACGCCTTGCCGATGAACAGGGCAATCTGGAAGCAGCGCGCGGGTTGTGCGAGAAGTGTTTAGCCGAAGCGCAGGCAGCAGGCGACCGCTGGGCTGCGGGCAGGTTCATGGACATTCTGGCAGACATGAGCGCGCGGCAGGGGGACTGGGGCGCGGCGCGGGTGTTCTGGGAGCAGAGCCTGCAAATTGGGTGGGACTTAAAAGACAAGTGGGATATCGCTAATGTTCTGGTGGGTTTAACCAGGGCAGCAGACGCGCAGGGCCAGCCCGAGCGGGTGGCGCGTCTGCTGGGTGCGGTGCAGACCCTGAATGCCGAAATGAGCCGAGTTCCAAATCCGCAAGAGCCTTCGGAGGAATTGGACTTCACTGCCGCCGCGCGCGCCGCGCTGGGCGAAGAGGCGTTTGCCGCCGCCTTAGCCGAGGGACGGGCCGCGCCGCTGGAGCAGGTGGTTGCCGACGCCCTCGCAGGCCCGCCAAGCGCGCTGTTGTCAAGCCCTGCGCCGCCCTCTGCGCTCGGTGTGCTATACTAAACGCATGGCGGGGAAGTCTGCAAGCGGGATAAGCGCGGCGGGGACATACCGAAACGGCGACTATCTCAGCGGCCCGGCCCGCTGCGACCGGCGCACAAAGACGCTGACGGCCCGCCTGCGCCCCGGTGACGTGGCCGTGATTGACCACCCTGACCTGGACACGCTGGCCGCCCGCGCGCTCGCAGAGGCCCGTGTCGCTGCTGTCGTCAATGCCCGCCCGTTTATCACGGGGCGCTACCCCAATCGCGGCCCCGCCGCCCTGCTGGACGCCGCTATTCCCCTGTATTCTCTGCCCGTGCCCGATTTGTTTTCCCGCATGGCAGACAGCGACACACTTCTCATAGACGACGAGGGCGTGCTTCATGTCAATGGACGGCCTTTGTGCCTGCTGACACTCTGGGACGAGCCGACCGTTGCCCGGCGCACGGAAGCCGCACGCGCCAACCTCAACACGGAGTTGGAGAAGTTTGCCCGCAACACCCTGCACTACTTAGACGCCGACAAAGCCCTTCTGCTTGACCCGACCGACGTTCCTGCCCTGCGCGTCCCCCGCTTGCGCGGCGGGAACCTGCGTGGCAAGACGGTGACACGCGGCGCGCGCCTGCGCGGGCGGCACGCCCTGATTGTGGTGCGCGGTGAAGGCTACAAAGAAGACCTGGCGCTCCTGCGTCCGTATCTGCGCGACGTGCGTCCGGTGGTGATTGCTGTTGACGGGGCTGCCGACGCGCTGCTCGCCGCCGGACACCGGCCTGATGTGATTTTAGGCGATATGGACAGCGTGTCTGATGCCGCCCTGCGCTGCGGCGCGCAGGTGATTGTTCATGCATATGCGCGTCCCGGCCATGAGCGGCAGGCTCCGGGGCTGGCGCGCACGGAAGGCTTGGGCCTCCTTGCCGACACCTTCGCCGTGCCCGGCACGAGCGAGGACGCCGCATTGCTTCTCGCCTACGAGCACGGCGCGGATTTGATTGTGGCAGTCGGCACGCACTCCAACCTGGAGGACTTCTTAGATAAGGGCCGCGCAGGCATGGCGTCCACGTTTCTGGTGCGCCTGAAGGTAGGGCCGCGTCTGGTGGACGCGCGCGGCGTGTTCAAATTGTACCAGCCGCGCCCGTCGTTTGCGGCGTTTCTGGCGGTGGTGCTGTCGGCGCTGTTTCCGCTGGCGGTGCTGCTGCTGCGTTCACCCGCGCCGCTGGTGAGCAACCTGCGCGAGACCGTCCGCATCTGGTGGCAACTGCACGTTCACTGAAGGAACCCGAAGAGGCCCTCACCCGGCATAAGAATGCCACCCTCTCCCGTTTCACGGGCGAGGGTTAAGAAACAAACATCCCACCCTCGCCTGCGAAGCGGGAGAGGGTCGCTGCGGAGCAGCGGGGTGAGGGCCTCCTCTGCGGGAGAGGTCGCCCTTCCGAGGGCGGGGTGAGGGCCGCCTGCCAGCACACTTATGGACATTCGCACCCATTTTGTTTACCTGTGCGCCCTGTTTCTCCTGCTCGGCTTTGGCATTCTCATCGGGGAAAGTTTCTACGGCCCCGTGCAGGTGCATCAGCAGAAACGCTCGCTGGACGCCCTGCGCGTGCAGGCGGAACGCGCAGTGCAGGACGGGCAGCAGGCCAAAGACGCGCTTTCTAAGACCGACGCCGCCCTGGAAGCCTTGCGCCCTGCGCTTGTGAAGGGGCGGCTGGCCGGGAAGCGCGTCGTGCTGATACAGACCGGAGACTATAGCGACGCCACCGATGCCGCCGCGTCCGCGCTGACCGATGCCGGGGCGAGCTTGGCCGCAACCGTGAAACTCCTGAACCGCTGGGGCACGCTGGACGATGCCCGCCGGGATACGGAAGCGTCCGCGCTGGCGCGCGCGCTGGCGTCGCCGAGTTCCGCGCCGTCCGCGCTGGCTTCTTTGGAGGACGCGGGATTAGTCACGGTGATGGGGGACATGAATGGCCCGGCTTGGCTGTTCGTGCTGGTAGGCGGGGCCAAGGATGAGGAAGGCCCCGAAGCCGCACAGCCGCAGGTGGACGCGGCGCTCATTGCTGCCCTGCAAGCGCAGACGGATGGCAAGGCCAGCGTGGTAGGGTGCGAGCCTTCGGGCGCAGGGGTCTCGTTTGTGCCGGTTTACCAGAGCGCGGGCGTCGCGTCGGTGGACTGCGTTGACCGGCCGTTGGGACAGTTAGCCCTGCCGTTCGCGCTGCGGGGCGGCGCGGACGCGGGGACTTACGGCATCAAAGCGACGGCGGAGCGGCAGGTTCCGCCGTCTTTGTCGGGGGAGGGCGCGGGAACGTGAGCAGATGGCCCCCCTGTCCCCCCAAGTTTGGGGGGAAGATGTTCTACAGTGTGCGTATTGCTTCGCACGGTTCCCGCAGGGCATGGTGAAACAAGAACAAGTGCCTGGAACTTCCTTCCCCCAAACTTGGGGGGCGGGGGGGGCCTCCCCGCAGGTGTGCGCGCTGGTTCCGGCGTACAATGAAGCCGAACGCATCGGGGCAACGCTGGGCGCTTTGCGGGCGTGCCGCGCGATTGGAAAGGTCATCGTGGCCGATGATGGCAGCCGGGATGAGACGGTTCGGCGCGCGCAAGACGCAGGCGCGCACAGCGTCGTGGCCGTCCCGCATGGGGGCAAGGGGAATGCGCTGGCTGCCGCGTACAAAGAAGACGGCGGGTGGGCCGACATTTATCTTTTATTAGACGCCGATTTAGGCGCAAGCGCGGCGGAATGCGTCAAACTGCTCGCGCCCGTCGCGGCGGGCGACGCCGACATGACCATTGGGATGCTGCCGCCCGACCCGGCGTTTGCCGCCACCGGGCAGCGCGGCGGCATGGGCGCGGTGGTCAAACTCGCCCGCCGGGGCATTGAACGGCAGACGGGAGCCGTGCTCGCGCAGCCGTTAAGCGGGCAGCGGGCAGTGCGCCGCGCGGTGCTGGAGGCTGTTGACGGGCAGTTTGCGGCGGGGTTCGGGGTGGAAGTCGCGCTGACATTGGCGGCATTGCGGGCCGGTTTCGTGGTGCGCGAAGTGCCTGCGGCGTTCCGTCACCGGGTGACGGGAAGCGACTGGCGGGGTTTGCTGCACCGGGCGCGTCAGTGGCGGGACGTGGCCCGCGTCGTGTGGCGTTAACGTGGGGCTTTTGCGAGGACTGGCCCTCACCCGGCATGAGGAGGGGCCTCACCCCGCCGGAAGGAGGCCCTCACCCCGCCCCGTTGGGGCGACCCTCTCCCGCTTCGCAGGCGAGGGTGGGAGTTATTCTCTCTTACCCTCGCCCGTGACAACGGGCGAGGGTCGCCATTCCTATGGCGGGGTGAGGGCCGCCCTGCGAGCGGGGTGAGGGCCGTTCACAGGCGAAGGTAAGAGTTAAGAGCCTGCTGGCGCAGGCGAGGGTAAGAATTAATCTGTCCTAACCCTCGCCCGTGACAACGGGAGAGGGTGGCATGAGGCTTTGCGAATGCCGGGTGAGGGCCTCCTTGCGCCCTGTCTGCAAAAAGTGTGCAGAAGACTCGCAGAAGGGTTGCAGTAAGGGTGCAGAAGGCAAACGTAAGGGAAGACACCGAAAAACACGCGCATGACGGGTTAATATCGCGATGACGCTGCAAGCCAGAACCTTTCTTTCGCTGATAGCCGGAGCCGTCGCCGGGCTGCTGGCATGGGCGCTCACGGACGGCACGGGCTGGTTTAGCCGTTTGTTCGGGGCGCACGCGCTGGTGCGCGCCAACGACCTGCTTTTGCTCCTTTACGGCGGGGTGATTGGCCTGTTTCTGGGGCTTCTTCTCGCCCTTGCCGAGGGCGTGGGGCTGGAAGCGGCGGCGCAGCGCACGGGGCTTCTCCTGTGGGGCGCAGGCGCAGGCGCGCTGGGCGGGGCGGTGGGCATTGGGTTAGGACAAACCGTGTTCGGGGCCATCGTGGGCACGGGGGGAACCGACGCGCTGCAATCGCCGGGGCGGTTCCTGCTGGTTCTGGTGGCGCGCGCTTTAGGCTGGGGTTTGCTGGGCGCGGCGGCGGGGGCCGCGCAGGGATTGGCGCGGCGTTCGCCGGGATTAACGCGGCAGGCGGGCTTTGGCGGACTGGTCGGGGGGCTTCTGGGCGGAACGGTGTTTGAGGTGACGGCGGTCTTGCTGGGAAGCGGCGCGCTGGGACGGCTGACCGCGACGGTCTCTTTAGGCGCATTGGTGGGCTTCTTCGCAGGGCTGGTTCCCAACTTATTCAAGCAGGCGTGGGTGCGGGTAGTGGTCGGCAGGAACGAAGGGCGGGAATATCTGCTGTCCAACCCGGTGACTTCCATTGGCCGGAGCGAAACCGGAGACATTGCGCTGTATGGCGACCCGTCTATCGCGCCGCTGCACGCCGTGATTGAAGCGTTGCCGCAGATGGGACGCTACCGTTTGCGCCATGTCGCCGGGGGCCGGGACGCGCACGCCTACCCGCTCACAGTGGTGAACGGGCGTCCCGTCGCCGCCGAGCAGTGGCTTGCCGACGGCGACGTGATAGAGATTGCATCGCGCACGCTCTTGTTCCGGGAGCGCGCGGGCGCGGCGAAGCCGGTTGCCGCCGTTTCGCCGCCGGAAATCGCCAACCGTCCGCGTTCCGCGCCGAACTTTGTGATGCCGCCGGACGAAGAAGACAGAATGCCCCCCGCGCCTCTGCGGGAACTCAGCGAGACCACCGTCGCCTTGCCGATGGGGGCATGGGGGGCTTCGCCCTCGCCCGCGCAGATGGGCACGCGGCTTTTGTGTCTGGGCGGGCCATATTCCGGGCAGTCGTTTTCCCTGAGCCACGCGCCCGTGACCATAGGCCGCGCGCCTGACCGCTCCATCTCGCTCGCGGCGGACACGACGGTTTCGCGCCGTCACGCGCGCATTGCCTACGAAAACGGGCGGCACGTCCTCGCCGACGACGGTTCCGCCAACGGCACGCTCTTGAACGGCGGGCGTCTGCTTTCTCCCCGGCCCCTCTCGGCGGGCGACCTCATTCAACTGGGAGCCACGGCCCTGCGCTATGAGTAGCGCGCGTCCGTTTATCCCGTCTGCCTGCTGGGAATACTTTCACCATTACCCTTCAACGAGGAGGCACGCCATGCCAGGTATCCTGGAACTGCTGAGTGAACTGGAAGACCGCGACAAAGACGCCAAAGGCAAAGCGCAGTCCGGCGCGGTCGCCGGGGCCGGGTTGGACGACCTGCGCGACTGTTTTGTGCTCAACGCGGGCGGCCACACGGTCGGCAAAGTCACCGATTTGTATGTTGACCCGCACTCGCGCATCCCGAAGTACGCTTTGCTGACGCTGGGCCATCACCTGCTGGGCATCGGCAATCGGCGCGTTTTGGTCGCCTTCGCCGATGTGGAGCGCGCGGGCGACGGGCAGGTCAAGGTGCGCGTCGCCCTGCCGGAGCACCCTCCCGCCGCAGTGGGATAACGTTTCAGCGCGGCGGCGTGTCCACAATCAGCGTCACGGGGCCGTCGTTGACTAACTCCACCTGCATCGCCGCCCCGAACTCCCCGGTCTGCGTGGGAATACCCCGCGCTCGCGCCGTTTCCACGAACAGCCGATAAAGCGGCTCGGCGACGGCGGGCGGGGCGGCGTCCGTGAACGACGGGCGGCGGCCCTTGCGCGCGTCCCCCAGCAGCGTGAACTGCGACACGACCAGAAGCCCCGCGCCGGGCAAGTCTTCCAGCGAAACGTTCATCTTGCCCGCTTCATCCTCAAAAAGCCGGAGGCCTACAATCTTGCCGGCCAGCCAGCGCGCGTCGTCGGGCGTGTCGGCGTGACCGACGCCGAGCAGCACAACTAGCC
The DNA here is from genome assembly GCA_963835235.1 of uncultured Armatimonadota bacterium. Lineage (GTDB taxonomy): Bacteria > Armatimonadota > Armatimonadia > Armatimonadales > Capsulimonadaceae > CAWIET01. The sequence continues at coordinate 916,254 of CAWIET010000005.1, read as the reverse complement.
CCGGCCCGATTGCGCGCCGCTCACCCGTTTCCCGAATGGTGACGCTAGCCCGCAGCACGCGCTGAACAACGGCTCTCATGGCCGCCCTGTTCGCCGGAGCGGGCCGCGTCTCCTGCCGCCCGTGCAGGAAAACAACGCAACTGCGCCGAAACAGCAGGCAGCCTTGCCGCGCTGAAAGGGTAATTGCCGCCATGAAGCCCGCCGCTATTGTTTCCGCCGTCCTGTGGTTTCTCGCACTCGCCCCGCTGCCTGCGGGCGCGCAGGCCCCTTCGGACAGTTCTCCTGATACGGCGAGCGTGCTGCCGGTGCGCTCGGTCGCCCTGTTTTCCAGCGGGGTTGCCTATGTGGAGCGTGCCGGTCAGGTGGACGGCAACGCGACTGTGCCGCTTTCGTTTCCGACAGCGGGTATCAATGACCTGCTCAAATCGCTGGTGCTCTTAGATGAGAACGGGCAGGTGCAGCCCGTTATCTACGGCGCGCGCGACCCCGTGAGCCGCACGCTGCAATCCTTCGCGGTAGACGTGACGCAGCCGCAGAGCCGCGCTCAACTTTTAGGCAGCCTGCGCGGGGGGCGCGTCGCGGTGACGACTGCGACGGGCCAAACGCTCACCGGCCAGATTATCTCGGTGGAAGAGCGCACGGTGGGCACGGGGGACAAAGCCGCCACCGTCCAAACGCTCGTGCTCCTGACCGACCTGGGGCTGCAATCGGTTGGGCTGGACGATGCCCGCGCCATTCGCCTCTTGGACGCACGGCAAGACAGGGAGTTTCGGGAAGCCCTCACGGTGCTGGCGGCGGGCAGCGACAACCAGCGCCGCCCGGTCACCCTGCGCTTCGCCGGGACGGGACGCCGCACGGTGCGGGTAGGCTATGTCGCCGAAGCCCCGCTGTGGAAGATTTCCTATCGCCTGCTGCTGGGAGAAAATCAAAATGGCTCCCTTGCCCTTAAAGATGGCCCCCTGGCCCCCAACAATGGGAAAGCCAGCGAGGGATTTAAATCCCTCGCTCAAGAGGCCTCTTCCCTCTACCTGCAAGGCTGGGCCTTAGTGGAGAACACCAGCGATGACGACTGGAACGGCATTCACCTGTCGCTGGTGTCGGGCCGCCCGGTGTCGTTCATTCAGGACTTGTACCAGCCGCTTTACCTGCCCCGCCCGGTTGTCCCGCCCGACGTGGTGGCGTCGCCCTACCCGCAGACGCACGGCGGCAACTTGCAGGAAGACAGAGACGCGGCCAATGTGCCTGCCCCCGCGCCGGAAGCCCCGGCCATGCCAGAAGCCGCGCCACGATACTCTGCCGCCGATGCCGCAGGCGGCGTTACGTCCAAGATGGAACAGAAAACCAGGTCGCAGCCGAATAATCTTTACCAGTTTCCGGGTCTGGTCTACGGGCAGCCGGGGCGGTCTGTGACCGCACAGGCGCAGGGGAGCGAGGCGGGCGAGCAGTACGCTTACGACATCACCACGCCGGTCACCCTGCCGCGCCAGCAGGCCGCCATGATCCCCGTTGTCGCGCAGAGCGTCACCGGGCGCAAAGTGCTGCTGTATAGCGCCGACAGCGACCCCACGTTCCCGTTAGATGCCGTCCAACTCAAGAATGACACGGGGCTGCACCTCAAAGGCGGCCCCGTCACCCTGTTTGACGCGGGCACTTACGCCGGGGACGCCCGCATGGAAGATGTGGCTCCTGGCGACACCCGCCTGATTTCCTATGCGCTAGATTTGAGCGTTCGCGGCGAGCGGCAGGGACAGGGGCAGGTCACGACGGAAACGCACTTCTCCCTGCGCCGAGGCGTTCTGGTCATCACCACGCGGGAGCGCCAGATGACGGTCTACACGTTCAAGAGCCAGGCGACAGGGCCGCGCACGCTGCTGGTGGAGCATCCGTTCCGATCGGATTGGACACTCACGGCTCCCGCCAAAGCCGACGAGCGCACTGCTGACGTGTACCGCTTCGCTCTCACGCTCGTGCCCGGCAAGCCGCAGACGCTCAAAGTGACCGAAGAACAACCCACGTCGTCCGTCATTGCCCTGCTGGATGCCGACCTCAACGAGATTGTGGCCTATGCCAGCCGCACGGATATTGCTCCGGAAACCCGCAGCGCCTTGCAGGAAGTTGTGCGGCGGCGGCGCGGAGTGCAGGAGTTAACAAGCCAGGCCGCCCAGCGCGAAGCCGAGATTGCCGCCATCACCGCCGAGCAAGACCGCATTCGCAAAAACATGGCGGCTTTAGACCATGCGTCGCCTCTCTACAAGCGGTACGTGAGCGAACTGGACGCGCAGGAAACGCGCATCGCAACGCTTCAGCAGGAAGCAACGCGCCTGCGCGCGCAGGCCGCCGACGCGCAAATGGCCTTCCGAGCGTATCTGGACACGCTGACCTTGTAACCCTGCCACCAATACGGGCATACTTGGCATGAATTGTGCAGGAAAGGAGCAGGCGTCCGTCTGATGCTTGAAGGAAACCGAATGCTGTACCGTCATCGCCTTGCCACTGTCTGCCGCGCTCTGAGCGCCGCGCTGCTCTGCCTGATGCTGCGCGGCCCTGCCCTGGCGCAAACCGCCGCTGTTCTGACCCAGCATAACGACGCAGGGCGCACCGGAGCCAATCTCAGCGAAACCATTCTCAACACGAGCAATGTCAGCACCGCCACTTTCGGCAAGCTGTTTTCCATCAATGTGGACGGGCAGTTGTACGCCCAGCCGCTTTATATGCCGCAGGTCAGCATCGCAGGCGGCAATCACAATGTCGTTTTCCTCGCCACCGAGAACGACAGCGTGTACGCCTGCGATGCTGACACGGGCAGCATTCTCTGGCAGAGCAGCCTGATTAGCCCGGCGGCGGGCGTTGTGCCCATGCCGGTCAGCGCGACGCGCGGCAACGTCAACCCGGTTGTCGGCATCACCAGCACCCCGGTCATTGACCCCGTGAGCGGCACGATTTATGTCGTTGCTTCCACGCAGGAAACCGTGAACGGCGTCACTGCCTATTGCCAGCGCCTGCACGCCCTGGACATCAAGACCGGGCTGGAAAAGTTCGGCGGCCCCACGCTGATCCAGGCGTCCGTGCCCGGCATCGGCGACGGCAGCGTGAACGGCGTCGTTGCATTTGACCCCACGCGCGAAAACCAGCGACCGGGCCTGTTGCTTTCAGGTGGACAGATTTACATTGCCTGGGCCTCGCATGGCGATCACCCGCCCTTTCACGGGTGGGTGATGACCTACAATGCCGCGACGCTCGCGCAGACCGGCGTTTTCTGCGACACGCCCAACAGCTACGACGGCGGCATCTGGCAGTCGGGCCAGGGGCTGACTACCGATGCGGCGGGCAATGTTTATCTGATTACCAGCAACGGCGCGGCCACCGTGCAAAGCGGCGGGCAGGACTACGGCGACTGCTTTTTGCGCTTCGCTCCCGGCTCCCTGAGCGTTGCCGACTGGTTCCTCCCCAAAAACTATCACAACCTGGATATTTACGATCCGGACTTAGGCTCGGCGGGCATTCTGGCTATCCCCGGAACGCGCCTGCTGTGCGGCGGCGGCAAGCAGGGCCGCTTGTATCTGGTGGACACCACCAACCTGGGCGGCTACAATGCGAATATTGACCCGGTGGTGCAGTCGTTTCAGGCGACTTACCCGACAGCAGGCCAAACGGGTCACATTCATGGCTCGCCGGTCTACTGGAATGGCCCGTCGTGGGGGCCAGCCATCTATCTGTGGGCCGAAAACGATGTGCTGCGGGCCTATCAATTCGTCGCCGATGGCAGCGGAAGCGGGCAGTTCAACACGACAGCCATCTCGCGCGGATCGGCTCTTGCGCCGGTGGTCAACGCCGGAATGCCCGGCGGCTTTCTGTCCGTCTCTGCCAACGGCAGCGCGCCCGGTACGGGCATTTTGTGGGCTGCGACTTCGTATAAAGGGGACGCCGAAATGGGGCGCGTTCCTGGCATCGTGTACGCTTACGATGCCTCCGACCTGACCCACGAACTCTGGGACAGCCACCAGAACCTTTCGCGCGACGACATTGGCTACCTTGCCAAGTTCACCCCGCCGACCGTCGTCAACGGCAAACTGTATATGGCAAGTTTCGGCGCGCTCGGCACCAAAAACACCGCTGGCCGCATTGTCGTCTATGGGCTGCTGCCGCTGGGCGGGGGCGGCGGGGGAGATGCGTTGAGCGGCACAGTGATTGGAACGCCCGGCTCCTGGTACGGCAGCGGCAACGACCGCACCAAAGTCTTTGACCAGGACACCAATTCCTTCTTTGACGCGCCCGCGCCCGGCAATGGCGATTGGGCCGGATTGGACTTGGGGAAAGGGAAAACGGCGACGGTGACTTCCGTTCGCTTCTACCCGCGCCTGGCGAATGAAAGCCGCATGGTGGGCGGCAAGTTCCAGGGTTCCAATTCCGCCACCTTCGCAAGCGGCGTCACGACTTTCTATACGGTGACCGCGCAGCCGCCGCCGCAAACGTGGACAACCGTCACGGTCACCAACGCGCCCGCGTTCCGCTACCTGCGCTACCTGTCGCCCAATGGCGGCTACGGCAACATCTCCGAAGTGGAGTTCCACGGGCACTGACGTGGGAGAAACCCACCCTCCAGAAGAGACCTACCCCTGTCCCGTCACATCCGTTCCGGGCCTGTCCCCTCCCCAGTGGGGATGGGGATATACTTTCTTCACCTTCCCATTCAAGACCCGCTGCGCGGGGGAGGGGTCGCCCCATTCCGATGGGCGGGGGTAGGTCTCTTACGGGGCAGGTTCCTGCGAGTGGGGGTAGGTTATTTGGTGGGGTTGGCCTGCGCCGCCCGCACCAGCGCGGGAAGCATGGGAGCGAGCAGTTCCATGACGCAGGCAATCAGCGCCTTGTCCGGCCCCGGCACGTTCACAATCAGCGTCTTCTTGCGGAGGCCCGCCACGCCGCGCGAAAGCACGGCCTCCGGGAAGCGGCCCGCCGTGCCCGCCACGCGCACCAAATCCGAAATGCCCGGCAGGGAACGCTTGATGATGGCTTGCGCCGCGTCTGGCATCACGTCATCAGGGCCGATGCCGGTTCCCGCTACGGTGAGGATGAGGTCGCAGCGAGACTCCACGTGCGGCGCGTCGCACCATTCCCGCAAAAGGCGCTGCACCACCGCCCGCCCGCCGCGCACCACCAGAGGCCGGTGCGTGTAAAACACGTCCTCGCCCCCTTCTTTTTGCAGCCAGCGCTCCAGTTCCGCGCACCCGGACTCCTCCCAGGAGCGCACCCCCAGTTCATTGAAGCGTCCGACGCGCTGAGACAGCCCCAGAATGCCGACTTTAATCGGTATAGGCGGCGTGGGTGTAGTCATAGCGCAGTCCCGCAGCGAGGGGGAACACGCTCAGTGGGGAGCACGGTTCGGGGCACAGAAACACACACCTCGCACCGGACGAAGAGAAGAACAGGGCGGGCGGAAACTACCGTCCCATCTCGGCGGCCTCTAATTCCGCTTCGGGAATGTCAAAGTTAGCGTACACCTTCTGCACGTCGTCGTGGTCTTCCAGCAGGTCAACCAGGCGCAGCACCTGGCCCGCCTCCTTCCCTGTCACCGTCACGGTTGTCTGCGGCTGCATGGTCTGCTCGGCGGAAACAAAGGGGATTTTGGCGTCTTCCAGCGCCTTCTGCACCTGCGCTAAGTCGCCCGGCGCGGTGCTCACCTCAAAGCCACCGTCCTCGGTCGGCTGCACGTCTTCGGCCCCGCCCTCAATCGCGGCTTCCGTCACGGCGTCCTCGTTGGCCGCGCCGGGCGCAATTTCAATAACCCCTTTGGGCGTGAACAGATACCCCACGCTGCCCGATTCCGCCAGCCGCCCGCCTGTTTTGGTGAAATAGGAGCGCACATCGGAGACAGTGCGCTGCTTGTTGTCGGTCAGGCAGGACACCAGCACGGCGACGCCGCCGGGGGCGTAGCCCTCGTAGACGGCTTCTTCATAACTCGCGCCCTCCACTTCTCCCGTGCCGCGCTGAATGGCGCGCTTGATGTTGTCCTGGGGCATGGACGCTTCGCGGGCACGCTGAATGGCGGCGCGCAGGGTGATGTTGGCATCGGGGCTGCCGCCGCCCGCTTTGGCGGCCACAATAATCTCGCGGGCAAGCTTGGTGAACAACTTGCCCCGGTCGGCATCCAGTTTGCCCTTTGTGTGGCGGATGGAGTGCCATTTGCTGTGTCCTGACATAAACGAGTTCCTTGAAGCGCGGTGTGCGCGAGCGAATGGATGCGTTACTGTCCATTATAGCGCAAGCGCGCCCCGGCGTCAAGCATGGGGAAAAGCAGGCGGGGCGGCGGCGTCCGAGGAGGCCGAACCGTCCAGCCGGATGGTGATAGCGGCATTCTGCGTCTGCGGGCCGCGCTTTCCCATCGTGAGCGTGAGAGGGTAATGCAGGGTGAGAAGCGGCGTCGCGCCCACCGCATGGGAACCGGGGCGCGCATACGTCCAGGAAATGTGTCCGGGGTTGGGGTCAGGATCTAACGCGCTGTGCAGGCGCTTGCCGTCTAGCAGTCCGTCGGCGACTAAATCCGTCAGCGCCTTTGGGTACGCGCCGTGCGCCTGTTTATAGCGCACAACGGCCCGCTGGATTTGCAGCCCGTCCTGCATGGCCGCGCCGGTTTCCATGACAGCCCCAAAGATGCTGCCCCGACGGGGGTGGGCCATCTCCGTTTTGACCGCGCGCACGCCGAAAAAAACGGCGACAAGCCCCAGCAGAAACAGCGCGCCGCACGTAATTCCCGCCGCTTTCCAGCAGCCGCCAGAACTGGTTCCGCCTGAATCGCCTGTGCTCGAAATGGGAGTCATGTGCCGATTATAGCATAATCCCGTAGTTCGCGCAGGAGGTTTGGCACGGCCTGTGCAGCACAGGTTCTTTCGCCCCAAAAATCACCCTCTAGTTTTGCGCCGCCCCTGCCGATAATCACCCCGTAACAGTTTCTCTGCTTCCGAAAGAGGGTTTCACAGATGCTCGGATTAGGACGTATCTTCGGCAAACAAACCATTGCAGGCGTGGACATCGGCAGCCGCTTCATCAAAGTGGTGCAGGCGGAGGCGGGCAAAGGCTGCTGGCGTATTTTGCGCGCGGCGGTCGGGGCCACTCCCCCGGACTCCGTGCGCGACGGCGTGGTGGTCAACCGCCCGGCGGTCGCCGCCGCCATCCGCGAGTTGTTCCAGCTGGCCTGCATTGACGCCACCGGGGCCGTCGCCGCGATCAGCGGCACATCGGTCATCGTGCGCCATGTCAAGATGCCTAAAATGCCGGAAAGCGTGCTGCGTAAATCCGTGCGCTTTGAGGCGGGCAAGTTTATCTCGTCCTCGGTGGAGGACAGCCTGATTGAGTTTGAGATTACCGGCCCCGTGCCCGGCGAGGCCGACAAAATGGGCGTCATGCTCGTCGCCGCCCCGTCCGACATGGTGGAATCGCGCCTGCTCACGCTGTCTGAGGCTGGCGTGGAACCCGTCGCCGTAGACATTGAAGCGTTCGCCCTTCAGCGCGCCCTGCTTGACCTGTCACCGGATGCGCCGGGCCGAAATGGAACGCTGGCTCTGCTGGACATTGGGGCTTCCACCACCGATGTCAACATCGTCACGGGCGGGCAGTTCGCGCTGACCCGCACCATATCCATCGCGGGCGACAACTTCACGCAGGCCCTGAAAAGCGTGTCTGCCAGCCATGAGTGGGCCGATTTGGAAGCCTTCAAGGCGCAGGCCGACATGACCACCCTGCTTCAGCCGGATGCCGCCGACCCGGACGCCGTGAACTTGGCCCGCGCCATTCAGCCTGTGATGGACGAACTGCTGCGCGAAGTGCGCCGCTCCATGAACTACTACCAGTCTCAATTGACGGACGCCAATTCCAACCTGCCTGCGGGCATTCCCGCCGACAGCGGCGGCGTCTCGCAGATTGTGATTACGGGGGGCAGCGCCAAACTGGGCGGCCTGGCGTCTTACATGGCCGCGCGATTGGGGACGCCAGTGGACGCCTGGAACGTCTTTGACAACCCGGCGCTGGACACCACTGCCTTCGCGCCCTCGTTTCTGATGGAGAATTTCGCCCTGCTGACTTCCGGGGTCGGCCTCGCGCTGAAGGAACTCACCGAAGCGCCCGGCGCGCGCGCTCAAAAGGCCGCCTGAACACAACGCTTTCTGACGGAGAAACACTCAATGCCAACCATCAACATGATTGCCAGCCGCCGCGCCTTAAAGCGGCGGCAGGAGCAGAACGTCCGCAAACTGGTGTACGGGGTCAGCGCCGAAGTGGGCTGCTTTCTGGTGGCCGCCAGCGTCCTGTACGCCCATGTCGTGTCCCTGCGCGGGCAAAGCAGCGATTTAGGCGCGCAGATGCAGAAGCTTTCGCCCCGCGTCGCCGAAAACGACCGGCTGACCAAAGCGACCGCCCTGCTGCTGCCCAAAGTGACCACGCTGGACGGCGCGAAAGCCGACACGCTGTTCTGGTACACCAGCATCGCCACTGTCGCGGGCAGCCTGCCTCCGAACGCCTGGCTGACTTCGCTGGGCGTCACTGGCAGCGCCGCGCCCGGCGGCGTGGGAGCCGCGCCCGGCAGCTCGTCCGGGGCCGACCCAACCGTGCTGCTTTCGGGCGTCACGCTCAATCAGGCGACCGTCGGCGAGGCCATGCTCCGCATGAACCAGTCGCCCAACTTAGACCACGTAGATCTGGCCTTCGTGCAGTCCCAGAAGACCGGCACGACCGATACCGTCTCATTCCAGATGACGGTGCATCTCAAGCCGGAGCCGTCTGCGGCAGCGGCGCAGGAAGGAGCCTCTCATGTCCAGCATTCCTAATCCCAACACGCCAAACGGCAGCGGCGCGGGAACCGTTCGGCGCGCAATGCAGGTTTTGCTCGGTCTGACCGTCATCGTTCTGCTTGTTGGCGGCGCGGCCCTGTTCCTGCTGAATGGGCAGGTACGCACCGTGCAGGCTGCCGTAGACGCCAAAGAAGCGCAGGTCGGCACTTCCGAGCAGATTGCCCGGCGCTGCCAGGAAACCGAGGCTACCTATAACGCTACGCTGGCCCGCACGCAATTCTTAAAGTCGTCGGTGTCCACCAAAGCGTATGTGCCCACGCTGCTTCAGCAATTGCAGACGCTGGCGACGGCGACCCATCTCACCGTGACCGCCGTGCGCCCCGGCGCGATTGCCGCGCCCGTTCCTGCGGCGCATCCGGCAGGCGACGCGGCGGCCAGCAGCGACTCGGTGCGCCATGCGCCCCCGCCCCCCTACGACACGCTGGACATCTCCGTAGACCTCAACGGCACGTATGCCGACACGGTGTCGTTCCTGTACGGCTTGACCCGGTTCCCCAAGATTGTTTCCGTGACCGGCGTCCAACTTCACCCTGGCAGCGGCAGCAGCGGGCCACCCGGCAGCAGCCTCGCCAGCGCGGGACGGGCAGGCGCATCGGCAGCGCCTGTGGTTGCCACCAACCTGCACCTGACCGCGTTTGTGTTCCATGACGACAACGCGCCCGCCGCGCCTCCGCCTGCCGCGCCCGCCCTCGTGCCGCCCGGCGTCGCCATCCGTCAAGCCAACCAGACCCGCCGCGAAGTGGGCGTTGGCACTCTTTAAGAAAAGCATTCTCAGGAGAAAGCAATGCAGAAACTTGATAAAAAGCAACTCCCGCAACTTGTGGCCCTGATTGGCCTGACCTGCCTGGTCTTTGGCTGGTTCGCGTTCCGCATGATGATGCCGTCCCCGGCGGCGGCAGGCTCGGCGGCTCCTGCCGCTGCCACGCCCGCCCCAACAACCGGGGCCGCCGCGTCCGCAGCCGCAACGCCGGGAGCCAGCGGCGCAACTCCGGCGGGCACAGCCAGCGCGGCGGCGACGGTTGCCGGGCCGCCTGCGCCTGGAATGCGCGACCCGTTCGTGCAGACCATCTCCGCCGTCCCGAATAGCAAGCCCGCTTCGGCAGGTTCGGCGCGTTCTTCTCGCCTGTCCCGGCTGACGACGATGGGGCAGGACGGGCCAATTTCCGTGCCTGATGCGCCGCCGCTGCCCGCCGTCGGCCTCGCGCCGCTGGCTCCCGGCGTGCCCGCGCGTTCCGGCCTTGCCCCCATGCCAGTCGCGCTGGCCGCGCCGCTTTGGACAGTAACCGGCATTCTGCAAAGTGGCAGCGAGCAAGTCGCCATCCTGCGTAATGGCGACGTGCGCCTGTTCGTCAAGCAGGGCGACACAGTGGACGGACAGTTCCAGGTCGCCCGCGTCACCCGGAGCGCCGTTCTGCTGCGGCGCGGCAGCGCGAACTATACGCTGGGTCTGGGAGAAGCCCAATCGCCGCCCGCAGGCGCTTCCCGTCCGCAGGCAGCGCCCGTTCAGTCTCCGATTTTCCTTGCTGCGCCTGCCCTTCTCAGTGCGCCCGCTCCGGCCCCCCTGAAATCGCCCGCTCCGACACTGGGCGCGTCTGTTCTGTCTTTGCGTCCCACCCTGCCGCGCCTGGCTTTGCCGCGCCCGGCGGCAGCCGCGCCGCAGCTGGCTCTGACTTCGTTTGCCGCGTCCCTTCCCGTGCCCGCCGTCCCTCTGCACGGTACGCGAAATCATGCGTTCGCATTGTCGCTGGCAGACTTGAAGCCGTCCGCTGTTTCCATTCTCAGCCAGGCCACCCTGCCGCGCTCGGCCTGGTCGGGCAAAGCAGTCGTCAAAGTCGCCGGGCTGCGCCAATTCGCCCGCATCAGCCGCCGCATCGGGATGAATGTTGCCGATTACACGCTCCCATCCGCGCTGCTGCCCACCGGGATGCTCGCCCCGGATTTTTCCCTGTCCACTTTGAGCGGGCAGGCATTGGGCATCTCGGATTTCCGGGGGCGCGTTGTGCTGCTGTGCTTCTGGGCCTCGTGGGTTCCCTCCTGCGAGGACGCTTTAAGCGGCCTGGAAGCCCTGCAAAACGAACTGGGCGGGCAGGGCCTCACGGTGCTGTCCGTCAACTCGTGGGACAGCAAGCCTGCGATGAGCGCTTTCGTGCGGGCGCATCAGTTGTCGCAAATCACGCTGTGCGACACGCGCGTGCCTAACCAGTCCGTCGCTGTCGCGCTTTACCATGCGCCCGACCTGCCCGCGTTCTATCTCATAGACGCCGACGGGCGAGTGGCCGCCTCTTTTGCGGGCTTCGGCCCGCACACGCTGACCCACCTGCGCGCCGCTCTGGCGAAGATGGGCGTTTCGGAATAAACAACTGACCGACACTCACTGACCCAAACTCACTGACCGACACCGCGCGCCAGGAAGGTGCGCCAGGAGAAAACAAATGCTGTACCGATCTCGCAATGGAATGCCCGCTTTACTGACCCTGAGCCTGCTGGCTCTGGGACTGCCCGCCGGGGCCGCGCCCTCAGCCGCCCCTGCCCCCCTTCGCGCCTGCGCCGGGCCGCAGGACGTGACCCTGGACTTTGTGGCCGCCGACATCAACGACGTGCTCAAAGCCCTTGCCATGCAGACCCATACCAATGTGGTGTCCGGCAACGACGTGAAGGGGACAATCACCGTATCCTTGTCCCATGTCACGCTGGCGGAAGCGCTGGACATGATCTGCCACCTGTCCGGCTATGAGTATGCCCGCGTCGGCAAGACCTATGTCGTCGGCTCGCCCGCGTCCATCGCCACTTTGACGGCAAGTGGCACGGCGACTGCCCCGCCCGTCACCGCCGTTCTCAGTTACCTGTATTCCAGCCCGGACGACCTGAGCGGGGAAATCAAGCAGATGGCTCCCAATCTGAAATTGACCCCCGGCAAGGCGGCCAGCGGGCCGGGCGGCGTTTTGATTGTCACCGGCGCTCCCGGCGACGTGGAACAAGCGCGGCAGATTGTCACGCAGTCTGAAGCGGGCCTCTCGCGCAACGTCGCGGCGTCGCAGACCGTGCTTTACAACATCAAATATGCCAGCGCGGACGACCTGCAAAGCGTGCTGTCTCGCCTTGTGCCCAATCTGGTGATTACGCCCGGCCCGTCGCAGGGCATCATTCCTGCCGCGCCGACCACCGCCGACGCGGGCGGCGCGACTTCCACGACGGCGGCTTACGGCACAGCCGCGCCTGGCGCGACCGTCACCGCCACCGTCGGCAACGTGGCGACCAAGCCGACCACGCACTCGCTTCTGCTGACCGGTTCCGACACCGATATCGCCCGCGCCCGCCAGCTTCTCGCAACGGTGGACACCCGCCCCGCGCAAATCAAGTACGAGGCCAAAGTCACCGAAGTCAACCTGAACTCGCTCAAGAACCTGGGCCTCAAGTACGACTTCACGGGAGCCAGCACCCGCATCGGCGAGACGCCCGACAACATCTCCAAAGGCCCGCCTATCCTGGGGGAAAACGGCTTCGCCGGGGCGCACCGCTTGTCCACATTTGGCGCGCTGGCCCGCACGTCAATTTCCGACCTCGTGACAGTCAGCCTGGACGCGCTGTTCCAGTCCGGCGACGCGCGGCTTTTGTCCGACCCGAACATCTCCGCGCTGGACGGTCAGCCCGCTGCCGCCTTCATCGGCGACACGGTGTATTACGTGTCGTCCATCACGCAGACCCCGACCGGGCAGAGTGTCACGACTTCCTCGGTGAACGTTGGCATCAAGTTGTTCGTCACCGGCAAGGCCAGCGACGACGGCTACGTGACCGTCAACATTCACCCGGAAGTGTCGCTCATCACGGGGTATCTCGCGGTTCCCGGCGGCGGCAAACTGCCGCAGGTTTCCACCCGCGAAGCGACCACCACCGTGCGGGTCAAAGACGGCGACACCATCGCCATCGGCGGCCTTATCAGCAGCCAGGACATCAAGAGCGTGCAGAAAGTGCCGTTCCTGGGCGACCTGCCCTTCCTGGGCAACTTGTTCCGCGACACGTCCACCACGCACTCCCGCAACGAAGTGGTCATCTTCGTGAAGGTGTCTGTGCAGAAGGACTCCCTCTAGTTCCTCTCGGCCCGGCGGCCCCCTTTCCTAAAGAAAGGGGGCCGTCTTGTTGTCTCTTATTGTCTCTTGTTTTCCCGGCTTTCACCCGATAATTCCTTATGCAAGCGGCCCTTCCCACGACAACGGCGGCGACGCCCGGCGATATTTTTGTCCTCAGCGGCCTCGTCACGCCCGAACAATTGCAGCAGGCGCAGGACAAGCAGCGCCAGCTCAAGACGCAGGAGCCAGTTGGCGATCTGCTGGTGTCTATGGGCCTCATCACCGAGCGCGACCGCGTGCGCTGCCTCGGCGAGCAGTGGGGCGTTCCCTACGAAGACCTGACGGATATTCAGATACCGGAAGAAGTCGTCGCCGCCGTCACGCAGGAACTGGCCCGCCGCTTCAAGGTTGTCCCCATTGCCCGCGACCCCCACCGCATCACGCTGGCGATGAAGAACCCGCTGGACATCTTCGCCATTGACGAGATACGCCTCATCACCGGCAAAGAAGTGGAGCCGGTTATCGCCACCGAGGAAGACATCATCCTGGCGATTGCGGCTAACTACCAGACGGAAGTCAACGTCACCGAGGCCGTCGCGGGCGTCATGCGCGACCTGGACGAAGCCTCCGTCGCTATCACGCAGGGCAGCGGCACAGGCGAGGGGGACGACGACCGCCTTTCTATTGAGCAGCTCAAAGAACTCTCCGGCGAAGCGCCCGTTGTGCGCCTCGCCAACATGATTATTGCGCGCGGCATCACCGACAAAGCGTCCGATATTCACATTGAGCCGAGCAAAGACGGCCTGCGTATCCGCTACCGTGTGGACGGCATTCTCGCCGACGGCATGACGCTGCCCAAGAAGGCGCAGGCGTCTATTACGTCGCGCATCAAAATCATGGCGGACATGGACATCTCCGAGAAGCGCGCCCCGCAGGACGGGCGCATTTCCGCCACCATTGAAGGCAAGCCGTATGATTTCCGCGTCTCCACCCTGCCCGCCGTCTTCGGTGAAAAGATTGTCATGCGCGTGCTGGACAAGTCCAACATCTCGGTGGGTCTGCACAAACTGGGCCTGCTGCCCTACACCTTTGAGATGTTTGAGTCCATGATTAGCCGCACTTACGGCATCATACTCGTCACCGGGCCAACGGGTTCCGGCAAATCCACCACGCTGTATTCCGTGCTCGCCAAGCTCAATTCGGGGGAGAAAAACATCCTCACGATTGAAGACCCCGTAGAGTATGAACTGTCGGGAATTACGCAGTCTATGGTCAACAACCGCGCGGGCATGACATTCGCGGCGGGCCTGCGCTCCATGCTTCGGCAAGACCCCAACATCATCATGGTGGGCGAAATGCGCGACCAGGAAACCGCCATGATTGCCATTGAAGCCGCGCTCACGGGGCATCTTGTGCTGTCCACGCTGCACACCAACGACGCGCCTGGCGCGGTCGCGCGTCTCTTAGACATGGGCGTGGAAAGCTTTCTGATTGCCAGTTCCATCGTAGGCGTGCTCGCTCAAAGGCTGCTTCGCACGGTTTGCGTCAAGTGTAAAGAGCAGTACGCGCCCCCGAAAGATGCCATCAAGCGCCTCGGCATGAACCTGGACACGCTGGGCAAAGAGGAAGTGACATTCTACCGGGGCCGGGGCTGCGACACCTGCAAGGGAACCGGCTACAAGGGCCGCGTCGGCGTCTATGAACTCATGCCCGTTACTGAGAAGGTGCGCGAGTTGATTTTAGCCCGCGCGTCCTCCTACGCCATTCGGGAAGCGGCTATTGAAGCGGGAATGCGGACGCTCAAGGACGACGCGATGGAAAAGATACTGCTCGGCATCACTACATTGGAGGAGTCCCTGCGCGTCATTTACGCGGGGTAAATCGCCTATGGCAGTGCAGACAGCAACAAAAACGCTGACAGTGGAACAGGTGCTGGCGGGCGCGGGCGAGCTGGCCGCGCTGCCGCAGGTAGTCATGCGCGTGCTGGATTTGACCGCATCGCCCGGCGCGACTGCCGCCGATTTGGAGCGCGCGCTCGCGTCCGACCCCGTGCTGGCAGCCAAAATCATGGCGCTGGCGAACTCAGCCTATTACGGTCTGCCGCGCCGCCTCACTTCTCTGCGCGAAGCGGTTGTTTTCTTGGGCTTCAAGGCCATTCGTTCGCTGGCGCTGGCGATTACTGCGTTCGCGGGCTTTCTGGGCAAATCCGACGCGGCATCACTGGCGCGGCGCGCGGTCTGGCATCACTCGCTGCGGGCCGCCGCCTGCGCCCGAACGCTCGTGCCGCTGCTGCCCGCGCCCGCCCGCGAGGGCTTCGGCGTGGAAGACGCTTTCACCGGCGCGCTGCTCCATGACATCGGGAAAATGGCGCTGGATCGCTCTCAGCACGCCCTGTTCGTGTCCCTCACGCAGATGGCGCACAAGCACAGCGCGCGTTTCCATGAAGTGGAAGCGGGCGTGCTGCCGTTTGGGCACGCCCTGATTGGCGCGCAGCTGGCCGGGCAATGGAACCTGCCGCCCGCGCTCTGCGAGGCGATTGCGTTTCATCACGCACCGCGCGCCGCGACCCGTCACCCGCGCCTCGCCGCCGCCGTCAGTCTGGCGAATGAAATCACGCACTTTGTGGATGATAGGCCCGCAGTATCGTCCGACGCGCTGTGGGCGCGCGCGCAGGATGCGGTCGTCCCGCTGCGGCTGGGGCCAGAGCGCCTGTCGGTCATTGCCGCCGCCTGCCGTGCCGAGTTGGACAAAGGCCAGCCCGCATTTTAGAAGAGATAAGGAACCGCCATGCTCGTGAACGATGATGACCTGATGCCACTCAATCCTGTCGCTGCCAGACCCGCCGCGCCGCCTGCTTCCGACCCAGACGCGGGCTTCGCCGCGCGCGTCGCCGAAACCTTTGACAGCGTGGACTTTTTGCTGGCTGCCCGCGCCGAAGCCGAGATTGCCGAAGCCGCCGCCAAAGCCGCGCCGCAGACCCCACTGCCGTTCGCGCCGGGCGCAAAGCCAGCCGCAAATCCACTGGCTGCCCCGGCAGGCGGCTATCGTGCTGCCGGGTCGGCACGCGACGAAGACTCGCCCGCCCCGATTGGCCTTCTGGGAGGCGAGTTGGGCCGCTTGTCCGATGCCACGCAAGTGGAAAGCGGGCCATCTATCAAGGACTTTCTGTCCGCTGAGTTAGACGGCCCCGACGGCATGGCGTCCAGCCTGGACGGGTCGCGCGTGGTGGAAACCGGCGAAACGCGCTCGCTGGCGGACGCGCACATTGACGAGCTGCTGCGCCTGACCGTGCGCTCCGGCGCGTCCGACCTGCACCTCACGGTGGGGCTGCCGCCGATGGTTCGCAAAGACGGCAAACTGGTTGGGCTGCCTTACGAAACGGCGATGGAGCGCGACACGCAGCGCATCGTCTTTGATATTCTGAGCAACGACCAGATACAGAAGTTTGAGCGCACGCACGAGCTGGACTTCTCGTATGGGGTCAAGGGCGTAGGGCGCTTCCGCTTCAATGTCTACAAACAGCGTTCATCGGTGGGGTGCGCCATGCGCGTCATTCCCAACATTGTGCCCAGCATGGAAGAGTTGAAACTGCCGCCCGTGCTGCGGGAACTCACCCGCAAGCACTCCGGCCTGGTTCTGGTGACGGGGCCGACAGGTTCGGGCAAGTCTACGACCATCGCGTCGCTGATTGACATCATCAACCGGGAGCGCGAGTGCCACATTCTCACCATTGAAGACCCGATTGAGTACCTGCATCAGCACAAAAAAGGCATGGTGAACCAGCGCGAACTGGGAACCGACACGGACACCTTCAATAACGCCCTGCGCGCCGCCCTGCGCGAAGACCCCGATGTCATTCTGGTAGGCGAAATGCGCGACCTGGAGACGATTGCCGCCGCCATCACGCTGGCGGAAACGGGCCATCTGGTGTTTGCCACCCTGCACACGCGCTCCGCCCCCGCCACCATTGACCGCATCGTGGACGTGTTTCCGGCGCACCAGCAGGAGCAGATTCGCATTCAATTGTCCACCAGCATTGAAGCGGTTGTGGCCCAGCAACTTGTCCCCAAACTAGGCGGCGGGCGGGTCGCCGCCATAGAAATTATGATTGCCACCAGCGCCCTGCGTAACTTGATACGGGAAGGCAAAACCTACCAAATCTACTCGGTCATTGAGACCGGCCATCAGTATGGAATGCAGGCAATGGATCGCGTCCTCTCGGACTTGCACAAGAGCGGGCAGGTCACGTTTGAGGAGGCCGCCACCCGCGCCATTGACCGCGAAAACTTCCTGCGTTTGGTCAAGGGCTACTAGCCGCTCTGAAACGGCGGAGCGGGTATAATGGGGCCATTCCACTGCGAAACTGGTGATTGTGCCCCATGTCCAATGCCCGCGTTCCCCTTCTGCTGATGCTTCTCGGCTCCGTGCTCCTGCCTGCTGTTCTTTTGTCCGGGTGCAAAGGGCTGCACAAGACGCCTGCCGTTGCCGCCAAGCCCAAAGCCGCCCCGCCCGCGCCGACCATGCTGCCGGTAGACCTGACCAAAGTGCAGCCCAATGAACTGGGCGTCGTGCCCATCTTGGAGTACCATGACTTAGTCAACACGAACAAGACGACGGGCTACCAGTACCCGGCGGCATCGTTCCGCAAAGACATGGACTGGCTTTACGCCCACCATTACCGCCCCATTTCGCTTTCCGACTACGTGCAGGGCAAAATAGACTGCCCGGCGGGCACGTCCCCGGTTATTCTGACCTTTGATGACGCCCTGCGCGGGCAGTTCCATTACACCGATACCGGGCAGATTGACCCCAACTGCGCGGTCGCCATTCTGGACGCCCTGCACGCCGCGCACCCCGATTGGCCGCTCAAAGGGACGTTCTTCGTGCTCACCGACCAAGACCCCAAACTGCCGCCGCCGTTTTATCAGGCGGCAACGGCGCAGGGCAAAATGGAGTATCTGGTGCGCGAAGGCTACGAGGTTGGCAATCACACTGTCCATCACCGAGCAGGCATCCGGCACTGGACGGACGCGCAGGTCATGGCCGAGTTCGCGGGAGCCGTGCTGGGCATCCACAAGTACCTGCCGGGCTACAACGTCCAGACGCTTGCCCTGCCGTATGGCGTCTACCCCAAGAACCGCAAATTAGTTGTTCAAGGGCAAAGCGGCGGGCAGAGTTATCAGAATATCTGCGCGCTGCTGGCGGGCGCAAACCCGGCCCCCTCGCCGATGGATACGGCGTTCAATCCGTACCGTTTGCCGCGCATCATTCCGGGCAATCAGCGCCTCGCTCTGCGCTACTGGATGGACTGGCTGGAGAAGAATAAGGGCCAGAAGTTTGTCAGCGACGGCGACCCCAACACGTTCACAGTGAACGCGCTGGCGACCGGGCAAATCAGCAAGGCCCGCCTTCAGAAGCGTCACTTTTTCCTGCGGACGTACACGGGCACGCAGGTTGTGACGCCTGCGCCGCCTGGTCTCGCAAAGCCTGCCGCCGCGCCGCCTGCAAAATAATTCCCTGCCTCCCCGCATTTTTGCCAGAGTTGGCATGGTTCATGCAAAGCATCCCAATGTCTTGTAAGACAGATTGCAAGACAGATTGCAGGGAGGTGCGATGCCATGACAACCGGCACAGTGAAGTGGTTCAACGATGCCAAAGGCTACGGGTTCATTCAACTGCCGCAGGGGCACGATGTCTTTGTCCACTATTCCATGATTGACGCGCCCGGCTACCGGACGCTTTGGGAGGGGCAGGAAGTCGCCTTTGACGTAGAGCCTGGCCCCAGAGGAGACCACGCCGTCAAAGTCGTCGCTCCCGTTCCTGAATCCCCTGCCTGAAGCCGCGCGCGCAAATACGGTACAATAGGGCAGTGAAGACTTCTGCCCCGTCTGTGTGCGGCTCTTTCGGAGCGCGCTCTGTTGTCCCGCGTGACGCGGGCCGGACGCCCTGATGCGCGTCGGCATAGACATTCGCGCTTTGCAGGGGCCGGGCCGGGAGCGCGGCATCGGCAGTTTCGTGCGCGGTCTGCTGGACGGGCTGGCGGGTTTGGGAGAATGGGGCGATGCCCGCTTTGTCCTGCTGGACAATCACCGGCCTGCCGTTCCTGCCCGTTTGGATTTGCCGCTCCCCTTTCCCTGCTCGCGCATGACTTTGCCCTTTCTGGACGGCAATCGCCTGCTGCGCGCGGCGCTCGTGCCCGTGCGCTTTAGCCGCTGGCTGAACCCCGCGCACGCCCTGCGCCGCCGGGGAATGCGCTACGACGACATTCTGCGCCGCCAACTGGACAGAATGCTGCTGGCCCGCGCCGCCCGCCGCGCGCGGCTGGACGTGCTGCACCTGCCGAGCGTCTTTGAGCCGGACATCTTTGCGGGCGTCGGCGCGGGCTTTCCCTGCCCCGTCGTGCAGACCGTCTACGACCTGATTCCCTTTCTCTTTGCCGACCGCAACCGCAACGCCGGGTGGCGCTATTGGTTCATGCAGGAAAGCGGGCGAAAGTCGCTCGCGCACGGGCGACTGGCCGCTATTTCCCGCTCGGCAGCCTCCGACACCGAACACTTTGTGCCCGGCGTGGCGTCCCGCACGACCGTGATTTATCCCGGTGTTCCGTCCCGCTTCGCGCCGCCCGGCGCAGCGTCTGTTGACCGCGTGCGCGCGCGTGTCGGGGTGGGAGATGCGCCTTACGTGCTCACATCTGGCGGCTGCGACTGGCGCAAGAACCTGCCGGTCGCGCTTCGGGCGTTCTCGCATGTGCGCGCTGATGCGCCGCATTTACGCCTGCTCGTGCCGGGCCGCCTGTCTTCGCCGGAGCGCGTGACACTGGCGCAGTGGAGCGGGGACGCGGGCGTCACGATGGGGCAGGATGTTCTTCTTCCCGGCTACATAGAAGATGCCGACCTGCCTGCCCTGTACGCCGGGGCGCTTGCTTTGCTGTTTCCGTCGCAGTATGAAGGCTTTGGCCTGCCTGTTGTGGAAGCCATGCGGTGCGGCTGCCCGGTGGTGACGGCCCGCAACTCGTCCCTGCCCGAAGCCGCCGGGGACGCTGCCCTCTTTGTGGACGACGCGGACGATGCGGGCGCACTCTCCTGCCAACTGCGCCGTCTGCTCCGTGAGCCGGGCCTCGCCGCCGCCCTCCGCGCGCGTGGCTTCCAGCACGCCGCTTCGTTCACGTGGGAACACGCCGCCTCAGCCTATCTCGCCCTGTACCAAGACGCGGCGAGCGGGACATGAACATTGGCTACGATTTGCGCCCGGCACAGGGGCCAAGCGCGGGACGCGGCATCGGGCGCTATACGTTAAGCCTGCTGCGCGCGCTGGCTCAGGAAGCCGGGAATGAGATAAACTGGACGCTGATTGCGTTCGCGGGCCGTCCCCTGCCGGACGCGCCGCTCCCCCCCGGCGCGCAGATTGTGACCCTGCCGGACAGCCGCCAACGTCCGCTGGCCCGCTTTCTGGGACGGTGGGGCAAAGACGGCCCGCGCCTGCTGGCCGCCCGTGCCGCCGACCGCGCCGCCCTGCGCCATTTAGCCGTCCGGGCACGCCTGGAAGTGTTGCTGTTCCCGGCCTGCTTTGAGATGGAGGGTTTCACGGCGGTCACGGCTCCCTGCCCGATTGTGAAAGTCTGCTACGACTTCGGCCCCTGGGAGACAGGCGCGGCGCGCGCGCAGGGCCGCATTTACGGAATGCTGTACGGTCAGGAGATGCAGGCGCTCGCCCGCGCGCAGGGGGTTATCACCCTTTCAAACTTCACCCGTGCGGCCCTGCTGCGCCTGACGCCGACCCTGCCGGAGCGCGCCTATCGGATTTATCCTGGCCTGGAACCGGAGTTCCAGCCTGTGCCGCCTGCCGAAAGTAGATGCCGTGCGGGTGCGGCTGGATTTGCCCGCTGCGCCCTGCTTTCTCGCGTCGGGGGGGCTTGACCCGCACAAGAACCTGGAATGCGCGATTGACGCCCTCGCGCTCCTGCGGGAGCGGGGAAACGGAGACGCCGCCTGCGCCGTTCTGCTCGTGCTGGGAGCGCCGCCGAACACGTTTCAACCGCGCCGGGCGGACGCGATTGAACACGCCCGCGCGCATGGACTGCCCGCCGAAGCCCTCGTGTTTCTGCCGCGCGTGTCCGATAACGAATTAGCGGCCCTATACGCGGGGGC
The DNA here is from genome assembly GCA_963835235.1 of uncultured Armatimonadota bacterium. Classification (GTDB taxonomy): domain Bacteria; phylum Armatimonadota; class Armatimonadia; order Armatimonadales; family Capsulimonadaceae; genus CAWIET01. The sequence continues at coordinate 895,200 of CAWIET010000005.1, read as the reverse complement.
CGTCGCGCTGGTATTCCCGTCGCGCTTTGAGGGGCTGGGGCTGCCGCCGCTGGAAGCGATGGCGTGCGGCACGCCCGCTTTCGTGTCCAACACAACCGCGCTGCCGGAAGCCATTGGCGACGCCGCCCAAAAGTTTGACCCGGACGACGCGCCTGCGTTCGCCGACGCGATGGCACGCCTGCTGACAGACCCGGCGGAACGGGCCGCATGGAGCGCGCGGGGGCAGGCGCGCGCGGCGCTGTTCTCTTGGAAGCGCGCGGCGCGGGAAACCCTGCGCCTGCTGGAACAGATAACGAAATCACCATGACATTGCACGGCAAACTGGAAAAGGGACTGCGGGCGCGGCGGCTGTGCCGAGAAGCGCAGGCGCAAGTCGCTGCCGCACGGGACGCCGGGCGCACGGGATTGCCTGTTCTTGTTACGCAACTGGCGCAGATGGGGGATGTCGTGCTGGCGGCAGGCGTCGCTGCCGTGCTGCGGGAACGTCTGCCGCAGTCGCCATTCGTGTTTGCGTGTCAGCCGCGCTGGACGGGCATCGTGAAAGATGACCCGCTGTTTGATGGCGTGCTGGGCGCGCAGACGCTTTACGAAGTGCGAGCGCTGGCCCGCCTGCCTCTGTGGGAGACGGTGTACGTGCTGGACATTCCCATTCCGACGCTTTTGCGCTATCTGGACGGCGTGCCCGCCGTGTTCCGCTACGCGCCGCCCACAACCGCCGACTGGTTCACGCAGGGCAGGCATTTAATGGCCCTGTACGAGCAAAACGCGGGCCTGCCGGAAGGAAGTGCGCGTCCCCGCGTGTGGCGCTCCCTGGCGGATGGGGCGTTCGCGGCGACCGTGATGCCGAATGCTTCTCCCTGCATCGCGCTCCATGTCCATTCCAGCATGGCCGCTAAGAACTGGCCGCCGGAGCGGTTCGCGGAGTTGATTGCGCGTGGACACGCGCGACGCGGGACGCAATGGGTCATCTTAGGCGGGCCGGGCGAGGCATCCGAACTGGCCGGGCTGCCGGGAGTGACCTTGCTGACGGGGCAACTCACCGTGCCGCAGGCTGCCGCCGTCATCGCCTGGTGCGATTTCTTTGTCGGCCCCGACAGCGGCCTTGCGTATGTTGCCGAAGCCGTCGGCACGCCCGGATTGGTGATTTTGGGAGCCACCGTGCCGGAAACGAGCGGCCCGCGCGCGACTGCTGGCAGTCCGGCGTGGACATTTATGCGCGCGCCCGGCGCGTGCGTTCCGGCGTGTCACCGTGAGTGCGTGCGCGCGCCTCTGTGCATTACGCATCTCACGGTAGATGCAGTAGACGACGCCTTAGAGCGCGCCCTCGCGCGACAGGAGGCCCTGTGCGCGTCTCCGTAGTGGTTCCCACATGGAATGGCCTGTCCCTGCTGCAAGCGCACCTGCCCACGCTCCTGCGCGCCGAGGGCATCGAGGACGCTCAACTCATTGTGGTTGACGACGGCAGCACGGACGGCACGGCGCAATGGCTGCGTGAGAACGTCCCGCAGGCCGAAGTCATCCGATTGGAACGAAACGGCGGCTTCGCGCGCGCCTGCAACGCCGGGATTGCCGCCGCGACGGGCGACGCGCTGCTGCTCCTCAACAACGATGTGGAAGTCGCGCCTGACTTCCTGCCGCCCCTGTTGCGCGCGCTGGCGAGCGCCCCGGACGTGTTCGCCGTGAACGCCCGCATTCTGCTGCCCGGCAAGTCCATGCAGGACGAGGGGCGCAAAAGAGGCCGCTTTCATCACGGCCTCTTTTATGTGGACACCGCCCCCACCACAACAGAAACGACGCCGACGCTGTATGCGACCGCCTGCGCCGCCCTGTACCAGCGTGAGTGGGTGAACCAACTGGGCGGCTTTGACGAAGGCTATTCGCCCTGCTACTGGGAAGACGTTGACCTGTCTTATCGCGCCCTGCGGCGCGGCGGGCGCGTGCTGTACGAGCCGAAAAGCGTCGTCTGGCACGCGCATCAGGCGACGACGGCCCGCCTGCCCGTGCGTTTCCTGCGTCGCGTGCGCGAGCGCAACCGCTTCCTGTTTGCCTGGCAGAATGTCCTTGACCCGCGCTGGATGGCGGCGGGCCTGCTGCTCGCGCCCTTTGTCGCCCTGTGGCATCTCCTGCGTGGCGGCGACCTATCCGTCCTGCTCGGCTGGGAGGACGCCCTGCGCCGCTGGCCCCAAATTGCCGCCCGACGCGCGCGGGAGCGACGGGAAGTCACTGTGTCCGACCGGGACGTGCTGGCCCGATTTGGCGCAACGTCCCTCCCCGCCCCCACATCCGTCCTCGGATACGACGGCTCTGGCCGCGCTAAGGGGGGAACCGGAGAGGAAGGAGCGTCTTCTCCTTCGCTGCACCCCAGAATTGGGGCGGGGGGGCGTTCTGCTGCTCCCCTGCGCCTGCTCGTTGTGTCCGCCTGGTGTCCGTTCCCGCCGGATAACGGCTCGCGCCTGCGCGCGTTCCACCTCGTGCGCGAACTGGCGCGGCAGGGGCACTCGCTCACGCTCATCGCGCTGGGGCAGACAGACACCGACGCGGACGCCGCCTGCGCTGCCCTGCGCCCTTTGTGCGCGGGCGGCGTGCAGATTGTCCCATCGCGCTTTTTCCGGCCCGGCACGCTGCGCGCCGCCCTCGGCTTTGTTTCCCCCCGGCCCCGCTCCGTGTGGGATACCTGGCAGCCCGCCGCCGCGCGCGCCGTCGCGCAGGCGTGCGGGTCGGGAGCGCATGACGCCGTTCTGGTGTTGGAACTGGGCGCGGCGCATTACCTTCCTGCGCGCTGTCCTCTGCCCGCCGTGTTAGACCAGGTGGAAACCAGCAGCGTTGTGCGGCCCGTGAAGGAAGCGCGCGGCTGGAAGCGCCTGCGCCTGCGCTTGATGCTCGCCAAACACCGCGCGCACCTGCGTGCCCTCGCGCCCCGTTACGCGCTGTGGACTGCCGTGTCGGAAGCAGAGCGGCAGGCCGTGACGGAGTTTGTGGGCGCGCGCCGCGTCCCGCCCATTCACATCGTTCCCAATGGCGTAGATTTAGAGTGGGCGACGCCCGCCCCGGACGGCACGCATGACCCGGACACGCTTGTTTACCCCGGCGCGCTCTCGTTTGACGCCAACGCTGACGCCGTACGCTTCTTCGTGGCAGATATTCTGCCGCGCATTCAGCAGGAGCGCCCCCAGGCGCGGCTCTTGGTGACAGGACTAAATGACGCTCTCGTGCCGGGCGACCCCCTGCGACGCGCGCCGGGCGTCACGCTCACGGGCTACTTAGACGACGTGCGGCCCGCTGTGCGCGGCGCGGCGGTTTGCGTCGCCCCGCTGCGCCAGGGCGGCGGAACGCGGCTCAAGGTGCTGGAAGCGATGGCGCTGGGAACGCCCGTTGTGGCGACAACGCGCGGCGCGGAAGGGATTGACGCCGCGCCCGGCGAACACCTTCTCGTGGCTGACACGCCCGCTGCCTTCGCCGATGCCTGCCTGCGCGTGATGGCAGACCCGCTCCTGCGCGCAAGCCTCAGCCGAAACGGGCGGCGCTTGACCGAAGCGCGCTACGGCTGGCACGCGATTGCCGCGCATCTCTCGGAACTGCTGGAGGCACTGCCATGTCCCTGACCGAAACTTCCACTTCTGCGCCGCCCGTCTCGCCCGGTGGCCTGCGTTTGGAAGATGCCTTGCGTCTTCTGCTTGCCGCTCTGGTGGTGCTGGCTGGCGGGCTGGCGCTGGGCGGCTTCACGTTCAGCCAGCTGGCGGGGCGCGGGACGGCGTATTTTGTGCTCGCGCTCGCGCTGGCCGTCGTGCTGACCGCGCTGGCGTATTACCGTTTCGCGTGGTGCCTGGCGGCGTTTGTTCTCGTCATCTGGGTGAGTTTCGGGCGCACGCCGGATTTGGCGACCGGGGTGAGTTCCGGCACCGGCAAGGCACTGTTTCCCGCTGAACTGGGCACGCTGTTTCTGCTGTTTGTCTGGCTGCTGCGCGCGCTGGGCGGCAAGGCGCGGCCCCCATGGACGCGCACGCCGCTGGACGTGCCGCTGTGCGTGTATCTCGCCTTCTGCGCGTGGACAGCCACCAATGGAGCGCTCTTTTGGGACATTCACCTGACGCGGTTTTATGCGGGCCTGGGAACCGAAGGCCGCACCGCGCCGCCCGTGATCGCCATTGAACTTCTGCTGCGTGCGCTGTCTGCCGGAGCGTTCTGGCTGATGGCGTCCAATCTGACCGAGACGAAATGGCAGCGGCGGGCGTCGGTTCTGCTGGCTGTACCCGGCTTTCTGGTGTTCCTGTCGCACCTGCACGTTCTGCCCGCGCTGGGCAATGTGTACGACACGCTGCTCACGATTGCCACCGCAACGCTGCTCTGGGCCTGGCTGCTGGACAGCCGCTCCCGGCATCGTGCCCTGCGCGCGTGGGGCTGGGCGCTGCTGGCGGCGCTGGTCTTTCAAGTGTTCTTCCTCAACCTGCGCTGGATTTCCGGCTGGACGGGCCTCTTTGCCGGATTGCTATTTGTGGCGTGGCTCCGTTCCCGGCGGCTGTTTGCGGGGCTGGCGCTGACCGGAACGGCGCTCGCCCTTGCCGCCGCGCCGTTCTTGCAGGCCAATGTCATCCACAAGATGCAGCAGGTTGGAGACTTTGACCGGTTCGCGCTGGCGCGCGGGGCTTTGCTGTACGCGCTGCACTTCCCTCTTGGCATCGGGCCGGGCAATTATCGCGCGTACAACTTTTACTACGGCGCCCCGGCGCAGTGGAACACGACCACCTACACATCCGCGCACAACTTTTACGCGCAGGCCCTCGCGGAAATGGGCTTTGGCGGCCTGCTCGTGACCCTGTGGATGGTGATTTCCGGGTTGGCGCTGCTGGCGCGCTGGTATCGTCAAATGCCGTCGGGGTGGGCGCGCACGGCGACACTCGGCATCGCAGGACAATGGGCAGGGCTGTGCGCCGCGTCGTTTATCGGCGACTATCTGGTTCCCGTGTACCATAATGGCGGCCTGGCGAACATGGCGACCACGCTCTACGCCTGGCTCGGATTAGGTCTTGCCGCCGCGCTTGCCCATTCGCAGGGCGTTTTGTGGCCGCGCCGGGTGAAACGGGACGCGCCGCCCGTGCTTCCGCCCGCCGCCCTGTATTATCCGCGCCGCCTGTCGCCGCCCAGCGTCTCGCTCCCGCCCCTTCGGACGCCCCGCTTATGAGCGCCGTTGCGGTCTTGATTGTCAACTGGAACACGCGCGCGCTGCTCCGTGAGTGCCTGCAATCGGTTGTTGACGCAAGCGTTCCTGTTGAAGTCATCGTGGCGGACAATGCTTCGCAGGATGGCTCAACAGAAATGGTCACGCAGGACTTTCCCGCCGTGCGCCTGCTGGCCCTGACGGAAAATGTCGGCTTCGTGCGCGGCAGCAACCATGCGTTTGCCGAAGCGGACAGCGCCGCCCCTTACGTTCTGCTGCTCAACCCCGACGCCGCGCTCTGCCCCGGCGCGCTGCAAACGCTGACAGATTGGATGGACGCCCATCCCGACGCGGGCGCGTGCGGCCCGTTGCTGCTCAACCCGGATGACACGGTGCAGCCGTCCTGGACGCGCTTTCCAACTCTGGTGAGCGAGTTGACGGGTCGCCATGACCGCCGCTTCCGGGCCGCCCGCCTGCCGCGCTTGTCTGTTGACGCCTTGCGCGCTCTGCCCGAAGCGCTCCGCGTGGACTGGGTTTCAGGGGCGTGCATTCTGCTGCGCCGCGCGGCGCTTGACCAACTCGGCGGCGGGCTGTTTGACCCGGCGCTTGAGATGTATAGCGAGGAAACCGACCTGCTTTATCGTCTGGATCAGGCAGGCTGGCCGACATCCTTTGTGCCCTCTGCGTCGGTGGTGCATCACAGCGGGCAAAGCAGCCGCCAGGACAGTGAGCGTGCCGTGCGTCTGCTGTACCGGAGCAAACTGCTGTTTTTCCGCAAGCATTACGGCCCCGCGCGCGCCGGTCTGCTTCGGGCGGCACTGGCGATATTGGCGTCGTTGAAATGGGCCGTGTACGCCCTCACCGGGCAGGCATCGGGGCGCGCGCGTCAGCAGGCCGTCCTGCGTGGCCTGCGAGATTGAAGCCTTGTTGGAACTATCCATTGTCATCGTGAACTGGAATACGCGCGCGCTTTTGCTGGCCTGCTTGAAAGCAATTGAGCAGAACCCGCCCGCGCGCACGTTTGACATCTGGGTGGTAGAGAACGGCTCCACAGACGGCAGCGCGGACGCCGTGCGCGCTGAGTTTCCCGCCGTGCATCTCATTGCGAATGCGAAGAACGCAGGCTTCGCCGCCGCTAACAATCAAGCGTTGACGCAGTGCGCGGGGCGTTACATTTTGCTGCTCAACAGCGACACGGAAGCGCAGTCGGACGTGCTGGAAGCGTTGTGCGCTTATTTAGACGCGCACCCGCGGTGCGGCGCGGCTGGCTGCCGCCTGCTCAACCCGGACGGCACGACCCAGCGTTCCGCCTGGCGCGGCTTTCCCGGCCTCCGCAGTGCGGCTTTAGACGGTTTGTATCTGTGGAAACTGCTCCCGCCGCGCTTTGTGGCCGCGCGGGAAGTGTCGCTGGCGGGGCACACAGGGCCGCAGGCGGCTGACCATCTGCTTGGCGCGTGCCTCCTGACCCGCCGGGAAGTCGTTCAGCAAGTGGGCCTGCTGGACGACGGCTACTTCCTGTTTTTGGAAGAAACCGACTGGTGCCGCCGCATCGGGCGCGCGGGGTGGGGGATTGCGTACCTGCCGGAATCTGCTATTCTGCATCACGGGCAGCAAAGCATGAGGCAAATCCCGGCGCAAACGCTGCCCCTCTACTATTCTAGCCTATGCCGCTTTGTCCGCAAATCCGGGGCAAAACGGGCCGCGCGGCTGCGGATGGGGGCGCTGAAAGTGGTGATTGCCGTGAGCGTTTTGCTGCGTCTGGGGCTGTGGACGCTCCGGCTGCCGCGTTCTCGTTCCCTGAGCCTGCGAATGCTGCGCGGCTACGCGAATGTGCTGCGCCGCCTGCCATCGTTTTAGGCCAGGAACGGTTTTTCCTTTGCGGCAGGCTGGAACACCGATTGAGACGGCGGAAAAGCGCAATCAGGATGGCGGGAACGGAGTTTTTGCCCTCAGAATTTCCTTTCCCGCCCTCCCGTTTCCCACGTTTCTTACGCTGTCAGCGGGAGGCGCGCAGGAAGCGTATGGCGGCTTCCAGCACCTCGTCGCGGCCCGCGCGCAGGCCCGCTAGGGTGGGGGCGACGCGCACGTCAGGCTGAATGCCGACCCGCTGCAAACGACGCCCGTCCGCGTGGCGCACGCCGTGCCCGCTGAAGTTGACCAGAAAGCCGCCGGGAAGCACCGTGTTGGTCACGTCGCCGTTCGCGCCGTCGGTGGGCGTGCCGATGAACTTCGCGTGGGCTGTCGCTTCCAAAAACAGGCATGAGTGCTCGGACTGGCTGATGGCGTGCGCGTCTATCAAGACAACCACTTTGCCGCCATAATAGCCCTTCGGCGTCGGGTCTATCTTCTGCTCAAAGCGGTTCACGCTCAGGTCATCGGGACTTTGCGGCTGGGGATTGTCAAACAGGGCCGCCACCACCGTTTTGCGCGTGAAGTAGGACGCCAGCGCGAAAATCGTGCCGTTCGGATAGCCACGTATGTCAATGATAAGCGCGCGCGTTTTCCCCACCCGCTGCATGGCGGCGTCTACTGCGTCGGGCGTCAGACGGGTCAAATCAATGTAGCCGAAGCCGGACGGCAGCACGCCGTACACGGGCAGCGGACGCGCGGGCGGCTCGGCGTAACGCACCGTGCGCGCCAGCACCACCGTGGGTGTTTTGCCCTCCGCGTCCTGCACGGTCAGATGGGCAAGACTCTTTTCCGCGCCCCGCATGAGCACGAAACTGAGAACATCCTGAAGCGCCTGCGGCGTAGATGCGGCGAACAGGGGCGCGAGACGCGCGCGGCGGGACGTGACCGTTTCGCCGTCTACTTTCAAGAGAACGTCGCCCACGCGCAGGCCGGACGCTTTTCGCACGGCAGGGTCAGGCAGGCCGGTAATCACGGTTTGGCCCTGCACCACGTCCAGCACGAGCGGCGGCTGAAAGCGGCCCAGCACGTCGTTTAAGGTGCGCCCGTACAGCGCGCCGTGCGAGTCGTTGAGGTGCTGCACGAGACGCGCGACGGTGAGCGCATACGACGGCGCATCTTTGGCGGCCTCCATCGGCGGGATAAACTGCGTCAGCACGTCGTCCCAGGGCGTGTCCATCAGCGCCGTGTAGGGGTAAAAGTAGTGGATGACGTTCCACAGGCGAAACAGCGTCAGCAGGCGGTACTCGGCGGGCGGGTACGGCATCTTCGCATACGACTTTTCGGCAGGCTCGGCCAGATAAGACGACGCGGGTGGGGCGCTTTGCGCTGTCGGCGCTTGCGGAGCCGCGAGCATGGCCTGCGCCGCTGTCAGGGCTGCGTCGCCATTCGCGTAACCGTCCGGGTGGAAGCCCGCGCGCCCGTCCGGGCTGACCAGTTCGTCGGTGCTCATCACCACCTGCACGCCGTCCGCCAGCGTGGTTTGATAGCCGGGCAGCGCGCCGTAATCGCCCGCGCTTCCCTCGGCGACAATGCGCGCCCGGCCCGCCGCCTGCAAGGACGCCAGCAGCGTTTCCGTGTCCGGCGGCAGGTCTTTGTTGACCAGAAACACGACGGGCGTCTTCGTCAAATCCGGCCCGCCGTCTCCCCCACCGTCCGCCGAAAGCGTTCCGCCCGCCTGCGTCACCCACGCCGAGTAATAGCCGGAATTGGGCGGAACCTGTGCCGCGTAGCCGGAATGCAGACGATGGCGGGTCGTCGCCTGTGGAATGTCCCCGGCCAGTAGCGACGAGGCCACGCCGCCCAACAAATCCGAAAGAAAAAGCGCGCCAATGTCGCTGTTGAGCGAGACGGCAGGCGGGGCGTCCCGGCGCAAGTCAAGCACGATGGCTTTGGCTTTCGCCGCGCCCGCCAATGCTTTTTGCAAAGCGTCCCCGGCCTGCGGCGTTCCCAAATCCTCGTAGTGCGTGATGGCGATAACAGCCGTGCCGTCGGGCAGAATGGTCAATGCGGGCAGTTTCAACCCCGTTTGCACGGGGGTGGAAATGGGTACGGCGAGCGGCAAAACGCGCGTCGCCGGGTCATGCAGACGCGCCAGCACTCCCGCGACAGCGAGGGCGTATTCCTGCGGTGTGCGCGCCGCGTTCACCTTCGGAATGGCCTTTATGAGTGCATCGTCCCAGTCAATCGCCGGTTGAACGGACGTATCGGCAAGATATGGGTGAAAGTACTTGACGGCCCCCCACACGCGGCACAGCCCGACAAGGCGCGCAATGTGTTCATTCGGGGGCGCGGGCGGGGCGGCCAGCGCGGGGCGCGTCAAAAGCAGCAGACAGAAGGCGGGCAGCAGCGCCGCACGGGAAATAAATGCCATTGGAAACACTCTCCTTGCTAACAGTGACGCGCCTTCGCAGCGTAATCGTTCGCCCTGCCCGGCCTGTTTTCCTGCGCTCTAGCCTGCTCTTTCAGCGGCAAACAAAAGTTCGCGGCTTGACAAATCGCCCCCTGTGCCTTATACTAGGCCAAATCAGGCGCACTTTTCACAGGAAAACGCAGATGGCCCCTCAAGAAAGGGGCGCGGACTGCCGATACTGTGAATGTGAGCCTGAGTGCGACGTTGCTTTTCCTGCCGTTCCTACCGTCCGCGATGCCGCGCGTCCTGCTCAAAACAAGGGGAGGTTTTTTGTTTTGACCCAACGCCGTCCTGCCGCTCTAGCGGCCTGCATCTTTGCCCTTACGGGTTTCGTCGTCACGCCCGCCGGGGCCGATCCGGTCTCTGTATCTATCTCAGTTGACAGTGAAGCGTCGCAGGCCGCGCCGAGCAACGCAGTTGCGCCGAACGCCGCCGCTGCGCCTTCCCTTCCCGTGCGCCGCTTCCATCGCAAGCCGACGCGCCATGCATCCGTGCGCGCCCTCGCGCTGCCCTCGCGCGGCGCAGACGGCGCTGCGGGCGTCAGCGTCGTGGGCCGCCTTGCCGTTGTCGTCAACGACAGCGCCCCCATTCACGCCGGACGCGAGCGATACGGGCGTGTCCTGTCCCTTGCTCCCAAAGGCCAGAGCCTCGCCCTGAGCGGCGAGACGGCCACCGAATTCGCCGTGCTGATGGTTGACCGCTCGGTCGGCTATATCGCCAAAAGTGACGTGCAATTGCTCAACTACCAGGTCGTAACGGACACCGGCACGCTGGGCCAGCGCCTTGTGCAGACCGCGCAGGGCTTTCTGGGCGTCCCTTACGTGTGGGGCGGCAACACGCGCGACGGAATTGACTGCTCCGGCTTCGTCAAAGCCGTTTACGCCGCCAATGGCATGGAACTGCCCCGCTTTTCCGGTGACCAGGCGGGCATCGGGTATGACGTGCCGCACAACGTCGCGAATGGCGACTGGACAGCGTGGGTTCCCGGCGACCGCTTATACTTTGCCTGCCATCACCCCCGCATTGACCACACGGGAATGTATATCGGCAACGGCCTGTTTATCCATGCGTCGGTGGGTCATGACAACCAGGTTGCCATTGACCGCGTGGACAACGCTTATTACTCGGCGCACCTGATGGCGGTGCGCCGCTCGCCGGAACTACTCAGCGAACCGCCGATGCCCGGCGACGGCGCGCAGCCCGCGTTCGCCAGCAGCGCCGCGTCTGCCGCTGACCCGGAAGCCAGCCAGCAGTAGACCCGCTTTTCCCTCTTTTGCCAGCCGGGGCGTGATCATTGAAATCGCGCCCCGGCTTTTTGCTGCCCTGTGATTTGCTGCCCTGTGACAAATGTCACACACCCTATGTGACTCCCGTCATGTTCGCCCCGTCCGCAAATGGCTATCATAAACATGGAACATGAAAGGGGAAATGGGCATGACACAAAGCATCGCCTGCGGCATACAATTATCACCCGTGTCCGGCAGGGTCGCCGAATGCGAGGAAAGGGGCTGGCGAACAATGGAAATGGGACTGTCCTGCCAGGAACGGGACTTGCTGTACCTGCTGGCGCAGGGCCGAACGTCCCCGCAGATTGCCGACACGATGAACCTGTCTCTTGCGGAAGTAGAGGCGACCCTCCGGCAGCTTCAGGAGCGGTTCGGCCTCACCAGCCGCCGCCGTCTGGTCGTGATGAGCATTTTGCAGGGATGGTTTCAGCCGCTTTAAAGGGAAACGGCATTTCTTTCTCTTTAGAGGGAAACTACATCTCGGCGCGCTTGCGAAGCGCGGCGCGATTGCAGACTACCCAGCGTGCGCGTTCTTTGTCCCAGGCAATCGCGCGCTGCGTCCGAAACGCGCTCAAACAACGGCTGACTCGCTCGCGAGTCGCTCCGACAAACGCAGCCATGTCGGATTGGGTGAGGCCAACCTCAATGCGAACCTGCTGACCGTCTGCTAACACTGTGCCCTGTGTATCCGCCAGCCTGAGCAGCAGGTCGGCCACACGGCCCGCCACGTCGCGCGTCATCAGCATTTCCAGTTGGGCGTTCTGGTCGCGCAGGCGCGCAGTCAGATACAGCAGCAGCGCCCAGGAGACAGCGGGGCGCGTTGCCAGGATTTCCCGCAGGGCGTCGCCGTCCAGCAGCGCGATTTCGGTGGCTTCCAGCGCACTCACGTCGGCGGCGCGGGGCTTGCCGTCCAGCAGGCTGAACTCGCCGAAGTAATCGCCTGGTCCTTTGATAGCCAGGATAATCTCGTCGCCGCTCGCGGTGGCGGAATGCACTTTCACCCGCCCGGAAAGAATAAGATACAGCGCTCCCGCCGGGTCGCCCCGATACACAATCGGCGTGCCCGACGGCAGTTTGCGCCGCCGCATTCGGCCCGCCAGAGTGTGCAGCGCATCGGGCGGCAGCGAGGAAAACAGCGGCACACGCCCCAGTTGCTCGGCCAGATTGTCGGCAGCAAGGATGTTCATGCCTGCGTCTCCTGCACGTCTACAGTCAGCATTTTGGTTTGGCCCGCACCGTAGAATGTCGCCCACGCGCAGTCAGCGGCGTCGCGCCCGATGGCGACCTGCACCAGCGCCGGGCGCGGCTGCAATTCGGTGGCGTCAAACGCCACCCAGCGTCCATCCAGGTAGGTCTGAAAGTAAGCATGGAAGTCGGGTGGCTCCAGGCCGAGGCAGTAGCCGGAAACGTAGCGCGCGGGGATAGACAGGGCGCGGCAGAAGGCAATTCCCAGGTGCGCGAAGTCGCGGCACACGCCGATGCGCTGAGTGGCCGTGTCATACGCCGACGTGCCCGTGTCGGAAGTGCCGTACTGATAGGTGACGTGCTCGTTGATCCAGTTGCATATCTTCTGCACGCGCGCAAAGCCGGGGGCCGAGTCGCCAAACTGGTCAAGGGCCATTGCCACCAATTTGTCCGACTGGCAGTAGCGGGAAGGCAGCGTGTAAAGAAGCGTGTCCGTTGGCAGGCTGAGAATGTCGGCTTCGGCGGCCTTCAAGAGTGGGGAGCGCACTTCCGGGATGTCCACTGTAGCCGTGTATTCCACCGTTACGTCGCCCTGCGGCAGCAGCAGGCGTCGGCAGGGATTACCGTAAAAGTCGGCAAACGGCGTGGCCTCCGCGTAGGGCGTGACGGTCAGTTGCGCCTGCTCCACGTTCTGCGCGCCGTCCAGCGCCGCCACTTCCACCTGAAGCGTAGACGGCACGGCCTGCGGCAGCGTCAGTTCCGCCCGCATCTGAATGGCTATTTTCACTGTCTCTGGTTCCTCGCGTTGGCTGCATCAGCATTTCTCAGCAGGGTGTCATGGCGCTCGCTGTCCAAAGCCTGCGGGTGGTCAAGGTTGAAATGGAGGCCGCGCGACTCTTTGCGCTGCCGGGCGCACCGAATAATGAGCGAGGCGACTTCCAGCAGGTTTCGCAGTTCCAGGCCCTCATCCGACGGCAGGCACTCGTCAAACAGGGGGCGCGCTTCAGCGCGCAAAGCCTGCACTGCGTCCCACGCTTTTTGCAGGCGGGCATCGGTGCGGACGATGCCGACGTACTTCTGCATGACGGTTTGCAGGCGGTGACGCAGGGCCGCAATCTGCGCGTGGTTGATTGGCCCCACCCGCCGCGCTGCGCCGGGAAAAGCCGGAACTAAGACACAGGGCGGCTTTTGCGTCCGCGCCAGCGCGTCTTTGGCGGCCCGCTTGCCAAAGACTAGCGCTTCCAGAAGCGAATTGGACGCCAGCCGGTTCGCGCCGTGAACGCCCGTGCAGGCGACTTCGCCGCAGGCGTACAGGCTGTCCAGAGAAGTGCGGCCCATCAAATCCGTCACGACGCCGCCGCAGGAATAGTGCGCGGCAGGCACGACCGGTATCCATTCCGCCGTGATGTCTATCCCAAATGACAGGCAGCGCGCGTAAATGGTGGGAAAGTGCGCTTTAATCTCGTCGGCGGGCAGGTGGGTCACGTCTAAGTAAACGCACTCGTCCCCGGTCTTTTTAATCTCGCTGTCAATGGCGCGGGCCACGATGTCGCGCGGGGCCAAGTCTTTGCGCTCCGGGTCATACTCCACCATGAACGCCGTGCCGTCGCGTCGGCGCAGGATACCGCCCTCGCCGCGCACCGCCTCGGAAATGAGAAAGCTTTTGGCGTCCGGGTGAAAGAGCGACGTGGGGTGAAACTGAATAAACTCCATATCAGCAATCTCGGCTCCCGCACGCCACGCCATCGCCACGCCGTCCCCGGTGGCAATGGCCGGATTGGTTGTGAACGGATACACCTGCCCCGCGCCGCCGGTCGCCAGAAGCGTGCAGCGCGCCACATAGGGAGTGATTTGCCCGGACGCCTCGTCCAGCACCCACGCTCCGCAGCAGCGCCCCTCCTGCACAATCAAATCCGCCGCGAAGTGATGCTCCAAGACTGTGATGCTGGGGTGCTGGCGCACGGTCTCCACCAGCGTGTGCTCCACCTCCTGCCCGGTCAAATCGGCGGTGTGGATGATGCGGCGGCGCGAGTGTCCGCCTTCCCGCCCCAGCGCCAGATTGCCCGCCAGGTCGCGGTTGAACTGCGCGCCAAACTCTATCAGTTCCCGAATGCGGTCGGGGCCTTCGGTGACTAAAACGCGCACGGCGTCCTCATGGCATAATCCCGCCCCGGCAATCAGCGTGTCCTGCACATGGAGTTCGGGGTCGTCATCGGGGCCAAAGACGCCCGCGATGCCGCCCTGCGCCCAGTTGGTGTTGGAGTCGGTGCGCTCCTTCTTGGTGACAAGGGCAACGCGCCCGCCCCCGTCGCACACGCGCAGCGCGAACGTCAGCCCCGCGCTGCCACTGCCGAGCACGAGATAATCATAGGTCTGCATGGGGATTTCCTACAAGATGCGCTCTGTGCTGGGGAAGGGCACTTGCGTAATCTGCCGCTTCAGCCTGCTCAGGTTCCAAAGACTCATACCTGCCAGAAGAAGCCATGTTCCGCCAAGAACAATTATGCTGTGCCGCGCCTTCCTGAGTTGATAGTCCGGGTTGGCAGAGGTCAGTGAAGTCATGCCTTTTGCTTGTACCTGGCGCACCCGGTCATGCCAGATTTGTGCAGTTACCGTGTCTCCCACATTGACCCGTTGCCAAAGGTCGTGGCTAATAATGTCCACATGGCGAACTTTGCCACCTGGCTCCTGCAGCCCCAGCACGTAGTCATCCGGCCCTTTACTATGCGCGTATTCATCTTGACTGATAACCGGCAGGCGCACGTCGCGCGCATCAGCCTGAGTCGCATGATATTGCCGCGCGAGGCGTGACCAGGCTCCGTAATTACGCACGCTGTAGATGTTCAGGCCGAGCAGAACCGCCAGGCACACTGTCATTACGCGCGCCGTCAGACGGAACTCTTTCTGCCTCTGTGGTAAACTCATTGCGGCCCAACGCTCCTGCCGCGTTTGCTGCCTCATTGACGCTCTCCCCGTAATGTATCTGCCCCCGCCGCCCGCAATTTGTCGGCAAGCTGCTGCCCCAGTTGCTCCGGGCCTGCCTCCACCCAGCCAGAGGCGTTTGCCCGCCAAACGTGCGCGCCGCTCGGTTCCGCCGCCATGCCAAACAGCGCGAGCACATTCCCGTCACGCTTGGCGTTTGCTCCAACCGGTGTCTGACAACTGCCGCCAACAGCCCGCAGAAAGGCACGCTCGGCATGGGTGGTGAGTTCCGCCGTTTCGCTGTTGACAGGCGCGATAATCTCCCACACGCGCGTGTCGTCTTGCCGCGTTTCTAAGGCCAGCGCGCCCTGTCCGGGGTCAGGCGTGAACCAGACAGGGTCAAGCATCTCCGTAATCTGTTCCCACAAGCCCAAACGGTTGAGGCCCGCGACAGCCAGGCAGAGCGCGTCATACTGCCCCCCGCGCAGTTTGCGAAGGCGTGTATCTATGTTGCCGCGCACCTCCAGACATTGCAAGTCGGGGCGGCGCGACCACAAAAGCGCGCGCCGCCGGACGCTCCCCGTGCCCACGCGCGCGCCGTGCGGCAGGCTGTCCAGCGTGGAGCCGACAAGACAGTCGCGCGGGTCTTCGCGCTCCGGCACGGCAGCGATACCCAAGCCTTTTGGCAGCGTGTGCGCCATGTCCTTCATGGAGTGAACGGCTAAGTCTATCTCGCCTGCCAGAAGCGCCGTCTCTAATTCTTTGGCGAAGATGCCCTTCTCGCCGAACGACGACAGGGGCACGTTCGCCGCCTGCGTTTTGTCGCCCTGCGTTTGAATGAGGCGCGTTTCTATCGTCAAATCGGGATGGGCAGCTTGAAGCGCGTCCGCGACCCACTGCGTTTGCGTGCGCGCCAGCAGGCTGCCCCGCGTTCCAATCACAAGCCTTCGGCTTTCCATTAGCGCGTCGGCGAGGCCGATTTGCCCACCCATTTCCAGCCGAGCGGCAAAAGTCCCGCCGCGAGCAGGGCTTTGATGGCGTCGCCCGGCAAGAAGGGGAGAACGCCCAGCGCCCACGCGCGTCCCATTCCAACGAAGTGCGCCAGCCAGCACGCGCCGCCCGCGAAAATCACCACCGAGCCGAGCAGCATCGCCGTCAGCATGGTCGCGGGGCGTTTGTCCCAGCCGCGCAGGGCGAGCCAGCCGACCAACATCGCCGCGAACGGATACGACAGCAGATAGCCGCCCGTCGGCCCCCAGAACTTCGCCGCGCCCGCCGTGCCGCCCGCAAAAAACGGCAACCCCGCCGCGCCTTCCATCAGATAGAATGCCATCGCCAGCGCGCCCGCGCGCGGGCCGAGCAGCGCGCCCGTGAGCAGCACGCCAAAGGTTTGGCCCGTGATGGGGACGGGCGTGAACGGCAGGGGAATAGCAACCTGCGCCGAGAGCGCGGTTACGAGGCTAAACAGGGCGGCGATCGTCAGTTCGCGGCTCCATGCGGCGCGACGGCTCATAAAATCAGGGCGCGGCCAGACTGCTTGCGCCAGCGTTGTCGTGTGTGTCATGTGTCTCCTTGTTTTATTCTGCGCGCGGGGGCCGGGGCGGGTGCGCGCCGCGCCGGAACAGGTCGGTTTTGACGTTGGTTACTCTGTCCAGAAAGAGAATGCCGTCTAAATGGTCTAATTCGTGCTGCATGACGACGGCCTCAAAGTCCGTAACGGTGAGACTTTGGGAGTCACCCGACAGCGTCTGCGCCCGCACCGTCACGGTTTGGGAGCGGCGGATGTTGGCCGTATAATCCGGCAGGCTCAGGCAGCCTTCACGGAAGGTTTGTTCGCCCGCGCGCGCTTCTATCACCGGGTTAATCAACACCAAAAGGCCGTGCCCCGGCGCGTATTTCGGGTTGCGCGACGTGTCCACAATCGCCATTCGCACGCATTCGCCCACCTGCGGGGCGGCAATCCCAACCGTGCGCGGCGGCGCAGCGTCCATCGTTTCTATTAAGTCCCGCGCCAGTTCCCGCACGGCGTTGGTTATCGTTTCTATGGGCGCGCACGGCGTGGTGAGACGCGGGTCGGGATACAGCACGAGCGGGCGCGACGCCACTTAAAGCGCCTCCGAGTCTAATGGGCGCGCGCGGATGTCCACGCCGAGCGCTGCGCGCAGGGCGTCCAAATCGGCGGAGATGTCTCTGTTCCCGACGGACGCTTCCAGCAGGCAAATATAAACGGGCGCGTTCGCGCCGCCCGCGACGCGGGTGTCCATATCCGTGATGTTGACCCCGCGCGCCGCCAGCGCCTTTGTCACCTGCGCGACAATGCCCCGTTTGTCCGCGCCGGAGATAGTCAAAAGCGTGTCGGGGGGCGCGTCGGAATGGGTGTCAAGCACAGGCTGCACCGTCACGGCTAACTCCAATTCGGCAGCAATGGGACGCAGGGCATCGCTTAAGTCAGCGGGCGTCGCGCCATCCGGCAGGCGCGCGGACACCATGCACGCGAACGCGCCGTGCAGCCGCGTCATAGTCGCGTCGTCTAAATTGCCGCCCATATGGTAGACGGCCCCCGTGAGCGCGGCGATCACGCCCGCCCTGTCCTGCCCCACCGCCGTGATGACCACAATTTGTCCCATAAGAATGGCTCCCATTATACCCGCTCCACGCGCGCGGATTTCCGGCGCGATTAGGGTAAATGTGTCTATGTTGTCTTTTCGCCTGCGGCGGCTCTGGCTGCCGTTCCTCGCGCTCTGTTTCCCCATGCCCGCATTCTCGCAGCAGGCGAGCCTGCCGCTGTTCCGTTCTCCGGCGGCGGCGCGGGCTTGGGGAGAAGCGCAGGAGCGGGCCGGGCGGTTCCAACTCGCGGGCGCAGCGTATGAACGCGAAGCGCAGTTGTACCAAACGCGCGACCCGCAGGCCGCCGAAGCCGAGATGCGCCGCGCCCATCGTTTGCTGACGGATTTGGCGCTCGCCGTATCCGTTCCCGTGCCGTCCGTGACGACACACGGCGAATTGGCGCGGCTGGAACCGCGCGCTGGCTGCTTTCTCGGCGCGCTGGATGAATACCCCGGCGGGCGTACAGGCAGCGCGGACGAGTTGGAACAGCGTCTCGGCAGGCCGCTGGGCGTCGCGTTTCTTTATCAAACGTATGGCAGGCCGTTTCCATTGGACTGGGCGCGAAATGAGGCGCGTCGAGGGCGTTTGGTGCAGATTGCGTGGGAGCCGCAGTCGGGATTAGACAACGTGCAGGAAGGCGATTACCTCACCGAGTGGGCCAACGATGCCGCGCGGTGCGGCACCGGCGTCTTTGTGCGCTTTGGTGGCGAAATGAACGGCGACTGGACGCGCTGGGGCCGTAACCCGCTGGGCTTTCGGCGGGCATTTCGCACCGTTGCGGGCGTGCTGCACCGGCTCGCGCCGAACTGCGCGCTTGTGTGGGCGCCCAACGCCGTGCCGTTGGCGAACGTAGACGCTTTTTATCCCGGCGACGACGCTGTTGATTGGGTCGGTCTCAGTTTGTATCTGCCGCGTTTCTATGATGACAACCTGCGCCGCCCGGCGTTTAACGACAACCCCATCGCCTTCCTAGACCCGTTTTATGCCCGTTATGCCGCGCGCAAGCCCGTGTGCCTCGTGGAATGCGGCGTGTCGCGCCGCTCGCGCGTGGAAAACACCGACGCCAACCCGTTTGCCGCCGCGCGCATTCACGATTTGCTGGACGCCTGCCGCGTGCGCTTTCCCCGCCTCAAGATGCTGTGCTGGTTTGGGCGCGACAATTTGACCGGAGCCGTGCCCGCGCGCCGCCTTAACGATTATTCGTTCCCGCCCGGCTCGCTTGCGCTGCAAGCCCTCGCCGATGCGTCCGCCGACCCCTATTTTCTGGGCCGCGTCAGTGACCGCCCGACCCTCGGCTACGCGCGCCTGACCGAAAACCGCCTGCCGCCCGGCTACAGCGGCGCGATTTTGGCGTCCGTGTCCACCTACACGCTTCAGCCGACCTTGCAAATCACGCGCGGCGGCGTTTCGCGCACGATTTCGCGTCCCTTTCGCTTCTTCCTGCCAGGCGGTTCCGGCCCCGTCACCGTGCGCGTGCGCGACCCGCAGGGCCGCGTGGCCCAAACCGTGACACTTTCCGCCCCGCCGCCTTTGTGATATAATGACGGCAAGCCGCGTTCCCTCGCGCCCCGAAAGGACATCAACCTATGCCACGCTTTCTTCAACCGTTGACGCTCCTGCTCGCCCTGTGTGCGCTCGCTCCCGTCGCCCACGCCAAAGACGACAACCACGACAAAGACCGCGCCGCTCTCACAAAGGCTTACGCGGACATAGACGCGGCCTTCAACACCAGAAATGTGAGTGGCCTGGCTGCGTTTCTAGCCGACGACTGCGTGATTCTGGACGAAAAAGGCGTCGTACAGGCCCACAACAAAAAGGAAATCCTTGCGTCTGGAAAAGAAATGCTCGCGCACGTGAAGGCTTTAACTTCTCATACATCCGTCACGGACATCCACTTTACCAGAGCGGGCGCAACTGTCTTTTCCACAAACCAGAGCGCCTTTACGGAAACCCACAACCGGCAAAACATCACCAGCACAATCAAAAGCGCGAACCGCGACTTCTGGGTTAAGTCCGGGGAGGGCTGGCTGGAAAAGCGCGCCCAAACAATCACGTTCACGCAAACCGTAAACCGGAAGCCTGTCCCACAAGATGCGGCCCGGTGAACCTCTCTTTCTTGCTTCACCCTGTCTCCCCTAAACGGGAGAAACAGACAAGTTTACTGCCCCATTTACCCTCTGTATCCCCCCTTCAGGCGGAAACCTGTGAGCGCAGCGAACAAGGAGGGAGGTTCTTCGTTTCCGCCTCATTGCGAGTGACAACAAGCCCGCAGCGTGTCAAAACAAGCCCTTCGTGAGAGAAAATAACTCCTTCGTGGGCCACGAAGGAGTTACTGCGGGGCGCGAAGGCGTTGCTGCAAATCAAAACAACGCCGCTTCGGGCCGCGCGGGGGCTAAAGTTTTCCGGTGGCGCGTCCGATAATCCTGGCAGAAACCTGCTCTGCCAAAGGACAACGCCCTGATGAACGCCAGCAACTATCTGCCCACCGACGACGACACGCTTTCGCAATGGCTGCAAAACTTTCTCGCCGTCGCCCGCGAGCGCCGCGCCGACCTGCGTTTGACTGTCGCCGAACTCAACGCCCTGCAAACCGGCACGGGCGTGTTTGACAGCAAAACCCGTGCCGCCTATGACGCGCACGTCGCCGCGCTCGCCGCCACTGTCGCCCGCGCCCAGGCCCGCAAAGCCGTCGTCGCCCAGGCCCGCGCGCTGGTCAAACGCCTCCAAACCACGCCCGGCATGGACGATGTGCTGCGCGTCCAGTTGAAAATTGCAGTCACGCAAAAGCGGCGCGGCGTCATTCCCGTGTTCACGCCCGCCGTCCTGAGCGCCGCCGTGCGCCCGGACATGAGCATCGGGCTGAAATGGGAGCGGGGCGGCAACACCTACGGCACCGGCTATGTGGTGGAACGCGAAAGCGGCGACGGAGGCGCGTGGACAATGCTGCGGCAGGTCACTGCGACGCGCTTTGTGGACGAAACCCTTCCGCCCGGCGTGAATGCGACATACCGCGTTCTCGCCACGCGCGGCAAACAAACAAGTATGCCATCCAATGAAGCGCGGGTTTATCCGCAGTCCGCCGCCATGTCTGCCGCGTAGGGGCAGGGCTTGCCCTGCCCTGTGTGAACAATCTCCTGCCGTGTTCTCGCCGCGCAACAAGACAGCAGGGCGAGAGGCGAAGCGTACAGTCCCTGCGCCCAATTGCCCCGATGGAAGCCGCCGCACGCGCGCGCGCCGCCGTTTCAGGTATAATAGAACGCTATGTCTACACTTTCACTCGAACAGCCCGCCGCCGACGCGGCGGCCACGCCCCGTCAGGCGCACCTGCGGAATATCGCGATTATTGCCCACGTTGATCACGGCAAGACCACGCTTGTGGACGGAATGCTCAAACAGGGCGGCGTTTTTCGCGCCAATCAAGCCGTCGCCGAGCGCGTCATGGATAAGATGGATTTGGAGCGCGAGCGCGGCATCACCATCGTCTCCAAGCATACCGCGCTGACGTTTGGGGACATCAAAATCAACGTCGTGGACACGCCCGGCCATGCCGATTTCGGCGGCGAAGTGGAGCGCGTCATGTCGCTTGTCGACGGCGTGCTCTTGCTCATTGACGCGGTGGAAGGCCCCATGCCGCAAACGCGCTTTGTGCTGTCCAAAGCGTTGCAGGCCGGGCACAAAGCCGTCGTCGTCGTCAACAAAATAGACCGCCCCAATGCGCGTTTGGACTACGTGGTAGACCAGACGTTTGATTTGTTCGCCGCGCTCGGAGCCAACGAAGCGCAGCTTGACTTCCCGATTGTGTATTCCATCGCCCTGCAAGGCACGGCGACGCTTGACCCCTCCGTGCCGGGAACCGACCTGACGCCGCTGT
This sequence comes from uncultured Armatimonadota bacterium, assembly GCA_963835235.1. Taxonomy (GTDB): domain Bacteria; phylum Armatimonadota; class Armatimonadia; order Armatimonadales; family Capsulimonadaceae; genus CAWIET01. The sequence continues at coordinate 873,853 of CAWIET010000005.1, read as the reverse complement.
TTGAGACCATCGTCAGCCACATTGACCCGCCGCACGGCGACGCCGACGCGCCCCTGCAAATGCTCGCCACCACCTTAGATTACGACGACTACAAAGGCCGCATCGCTGTGGGGAAAGTCGTCTCCGGCACGATACGCACCGGGCAGAATATCACTGTCATCAACCGCGAAGGGCTGCATGTCCCTGGCAAGTTAGCCCAGGTCTTTGTGTATCAGGGCATGGCCCGTGCCGAAGCCGACGAAGCCGGAGCCGGGGAAATCGTCGCCGTTTCCGGCCTGCCCGACGTGAACATCGGGGAAACCATCGCCGCCCGCGAAAGCCCCGTCGCCCTGCCGGTCACGCGCGTGGATGAGCCGACCCTCCGCATGACGTTTGGCGTCAATACCAGCCCCTTCACCGGGCGCGAGGGCCAGTATTCCACCTCCCGCAAACTGCGCGAGCGTCTGATGAAAGAATTGCAAACCAACGTCGCCCTGCGCGTGGAGGACGCCGACACTGCCGACCAGTTCACGGTCTCCGGGCGCGGCGAACTGCACCTTGCCGTCCTCATAGAAACCATGCGCCGCGAAGGCTACGAACTGCAAGTCTCGCAGCCCGAAGTCATCTTCCAGGAAAAGAATGGCCAGCGACTAGAGCCGATGGAAGAAGTGGAAGTGGAAGTCGCCGAGGAGCATAGCGGCGTCGTGATTGAACAACTGGGCCGTCGCCGGGGCGAGATGCAGGATATGCAGACTTCGCCCGACGGCCACGTCCATATGCGTTTCACCGTCCCCACGCGCGGCCTGCTCGGCTTCCGCAACCAGTTCCTGACAGAAACGCGCGGCACGGGCATTCTGAACTCGCTGTTCGCTGGCTTTGTGCCTTATATGGGCGAGATGTCGGTGGAAAAGAACGGGAGCCTGCTGGCGAGCGAGTCGGGCCTCACCACCACATTCGGCCTGATGAACGCGGAAGACCGGGGCATTCTGTTCGTGCCGCACAACGTGGACGTGTACGAAGGCATGATTGTGGGCAAGAACGCCCGCGACACCGACCTGGAAGTCAACGTCTGCAAAAAGAAGCACCTCACGTCCATGCGCGAGTCCAACAAGGAAACGTTCCTGCGCCTGACGCCGCCGACGGTGATGACGCTAGACCGCTGCATTGAATACATCGGCCCCGATGAGTTGGTAGAAGTCACCCCCAAGAACATCCGCATGCGGAAAAAAGAGCTGAACACCGAGCAGCGCCGCAAACTGGCGAAGTCCAGGGGCTAAACGCAGAAAAGGGCGCGATTTGCACCGCGCCCCGTTCTGCCGCCCCTCCGTAGACGCCGCCCTTCCCTGAGCGTGTAGCCGCCCGTCATAGGCACAAGTTTTGAGTCGCCCCTCCCTGGGCGTAGGTCTGCCCGCCTGTGGCATCCAGTTGGCACCTTCTACTAGGGTATTTACCAGCGCCGCCCGACAGCCTTACTGCATGAACCATGCCAAGTCTGCAAAACCGGGCCTGCGCGCAAAAATAATTTCTTTCAGCCCGCCGCCTGCAGCCGTGCGGCAATGTCCCGAAACTTCTCCTGTGTCTGCTGCTTGCGCGCCTGCGAGATGTTGAACACCAGCGGGCTTGTGTGATAAGTAGGCACAAGGGGAACGTGCGTCAGCGTTCTTAGGTGCTTTGTGGCCTTCTGTGCTTTAAGGCCCACCAGCACGATGACTTTCAGATGCGGCAGCAGGGTGAGCAGGTCTTTCAAGCACGGCTGCGCCTCCGCTAAGTCGCTGTTAGTAACGGGCTTAATGTGTGTACCCGTGCCGACATACCAGGGAACGATGTTCCAGATGAGGGTGTCCCGGCGGGAAATGCCCGCCTCCTGCATCAGCAGACACAGGTTTTTTGCCGTCTGGTCTGGGTTGTTGCGGGAAACGAAGCCAGTTGTTTTCGCGGCCTGCGGCCCCGGCGCTTCCAGCAGAAACAGCGCCTTCGCGCCGATGCCGCCATCGCAGGGGTCAAAGTTGGGCACAGGAAAAGGGGAGCGGCCCTCGGTCGGTATCGCCTGCACGAAGTCAGCAAGGGGTTTCATGTGCGGCTCAGTCAGCAGGGACAGCCGCCGCTGCCGCTCGTCTTTGTCAGACAGCGAGTAGGGCGCATCTTCAGGCGACATCGTGTGACCTCCAGCGGACGGATTGAGTGTGGGTATTATACCAGCATGAACCTGCAAGCATTACAGCAGCGGCGAGAGCGCATTCGCGAATGGGTGCTGCGGGAAGCAAAACTGCTAGAGCCAACCTCATGATTCGCGTTCTCTTTGTCTGTCTGGGCAACATCTGCCGCTCGCCAATGGCTGAGGCCGTCTTTCTGCATAAAGTGCGAGAAGCCGGGCTGCAAGCGCAGATTGAGGCGGATAGCGCGGGCACAGGAGACTGGCACATTGGCGAGCCGCCGCATCACGGCACGCGCGGCATTCTGGCAGCCAACGCCATTGCGTATGAGCACCGCGCCCGCCAACTCGCACGGGCCGACTTCACGCGGTTTCAGTATCTTCTCACGATGGACGACGCCAACCTGCGCGCCGTGCACCGCATGGCAACGGGGAACGCGCACGTCGCGCTGTTTCTTTCCTATGCGCCCCATGCGACGGTGCGCGAAGTGCCTGACCCCTATTACACTGGCAACTTCCATGAAGTCTACGAGTTGGTGAACGAGGCCGCCGACGGCCTGCTCCACGCAATCCGCCGCGAGCACGGGCTATAAACTTCGGGCGTTCCTGCCGATAATGCAGGGCAGTAATACGCTCCGAAGGAAGTCCCGCCCATGCGCCTTGTTACACGCTCCGACTTTGACGGTCTCATCTGCGCCGTGCTGCTCAAGCAGGTGCTGCCCATTAACAGCATTCAGTTTGTCCACCCCAAAGATTTGCAGGACGGCAAGTTTGAGGTCACGCCCGAAGACGTGCTCACCAATGTTCCCTTTGTGCCGGGCTGCGGCCTCTGGTTTGACCACCACGCCACCGAAATCGCCCGCGTCGTCGGTCACATTCCGTTTGACGGCGACTGCCGCCTCGCGCCGTCCGCCGCCCGCGTCGTGTATGATTATTACGGCGGCGCGGCCCGCTTTCCCGGCATTGACGAGATGATGCGGGAAGTGGACAAGGCCGATGCCGCGCAGTTCACCCAGGACGACATTCTGCACCCGCAGGGCTGGCCGCTGCTGTCGTTTTTGATGGACGCGCGCACCGGACTGGGCCGGTTCCGGGACTACCGCATCAGCAACTATCAACTCATGTATGATTTGATAGACGCCTGCGCGCACATGACCATTGACCAGGTGCTCCTTCTGCCCGACGTGCAGGAACGGGTGACGCGCTACCATGAGCAGGACGCGCTGTTCCGAGAAATGCTTCAAGCCCACACGCGCACCGAAGGCGACGTGATTGTGTCCGACCTGCGCGGGGTTGACCCGATTTATTCCGGCAACCGCTTTCTGGTGTACGCGCTCTGGCCGGAGCAAAACGTCTCCATCTGGATTGTGGACGGGTTCCAGGGGCGCAACTGCGTCTTCGCCTGCGGGCACAGCATTATCAATCCTACGTCAACGGTCAATGTGGGCGCGCTCATGCGCGAGCGCGGCGGGGGCGGCCACGCGGCGGCGGGAACCTGTCAGGTGGCCCACGAGGATGCGGAAGAAACATTACGCGCGCTGGTGGATGCCATGCAAACCCATCCGCTGGCGAAGGCGGCCTAGCCAGATAAAGCAAAGGGCCGGGAGCACAACGCGCTCCCGGCCCTTCTTGCGTTTGCTACCCCGCGCCTAAGCGCCCCAGCCAGAGGCCGATGGCGAACACAATGCCGCCGCCCACAATCACCTGCCCCACCGTCTGCGCCAGCGGCGTCTTCATAAAGTGGAACCGGATATAGGCGATAGCGAGTAGTTCCACCACCACCACGCCATACGCCACGTGCAGCGCCATCAGCAAGTTGGGCAAAAGAAACGGCAGCGTGTGCAGCATTCCGCCCAGCGTAGTCGCCAGCCCCGTAATCACGCCTCGCGCGACGGGTGCGCCCCGCCCCGTCACCGAGCCATCATCGGAGAGGGCTTCCGAGAGGCCCATGCTGATGCCTGCCCCCACCGAGGCCGCCAGCCCCACGAAAAATGCATTGTGGGGGCTATGGGTCAGGCCCGCCGTCGCAAACAGTGGGGCGAGCGTGGACACCGAGCCGTCCATCAGCCCCAGCAGGGCAGGCTGCACCTTTTGCAGCACAAACTCGGCGCTGTGCTCTCTATTTTGCTCCTGGGCGCGGACTTCGTTAACGGCCATCGTGAATGGGGTTCCTGTTCTAACATTGCCGTCTTCTTGCGGCGGTTCGCCCTATGATACCCGTTTTTCCGCCTGTGCCGTTACGAAAACCCGTATCGTGAAACCGGTACGTTTGCTATTGAAATCCCGCTGTGCGGGCGCTATAATGGTCTCAGCAGGCAGACAGGGAGCACGACACGATGACAGAGAATGCAGGCGACGAGCGAGGCGGCGGGGGAAACGCCCTGGCCCCTTGGACAACAGGCGAGCAACTCCTTCTGCTGCTGGCGCGCGAGCAGGAATGGGCGGAAGCCTACACAGAAGAACACCCGCACTGCACATTGGGACAGGTCTACCTGGACTTTCTGCGCCGCCAGATTGTGGGCCTCCACGCCGACTGGTAAAGAAGCCAACTGGCAGCCACGCCGCGCGCAAACGCCAACAGACCCGGACGCAAAGCGCGTCCGGGTCTGTTTTTGTGGCGCAGAGCGTTCTACGAGGCCGTCATCTCGTCTTTTTTTGCGCCGCCGTAGGCTTCCGTGTTGAAGAACGTCCCCAGCCCCAGAAACGTTGGCGCCCACAGGCCCACAAAAATGCCGGTGTCCCGCTTGCCGGTCGCAAACAGATAGATAGACACGAAGATAGACACCAGACTGGCCCCGTAAATGAGGCCCTGTACGTCTTTGTTCATTCCCAAATCCTCTTCTCTAAGACGCGCAGCCGCAGCCGCCGTCGCCTCCTCTTATACCCTGCCTGCCCGGTTGACAAACCCGGCCTGCGCCGGGTATGATGCTCGCGCGCCCCGCCGGGGATTATGGTACATTCTCAGACGCCGAATGCAACGTCCTCTTGACCCGGCCCGCGCACCCTTACCTATGGACAGTCACAGTCCCAGCCATCAACGCCCGTTTTTGACGCTTCTCCCCCTGTGGAGAGGCGCAAGCCTGACCCATGAGCCAGACCGCGCCGTCATCGCTGTCCACGCCGCCGCGCGCCGCCGGGGAACCTTCTCCCCGCAGGCGCGGGCGCTGGCTGGCGCTCTTGTCGGTGCTGGGGCCGGGAGTTATCTCCGCTGCCGCCGGTAACGACGCGGGCGGCATTGCCACCTTCTCCAAAGTCGGCGCGAATTACGGCCTGTCTCTGTTATGGGGGCTGGCGCTTGTCACGGTCGGCCTGATTGTGGTGCAGGAGATGTGCGCGCGCATGGGGGCCGTGACCGGCAAGGGGCTGGCCGATCTCATCCGCGAGGTATTTGGCCTCCGGGTCGCCGTGTTCGCCCTGTCCGTGCTGGTCGTCGCCAACTTCGCCATTACCGTGTCCGAGTTCGCAGGCATCGCGGCGGTGGGCGATTTATGCTATCTGCCGCGCGCGGTCAGCGTTCCGATTGCCATGGCGGTCGTGTGGCTCCTCGTGTCGCGCGGCTCCTATCAGAAGGTGGAGCGCGTCTTTCTGGTCGCCTCTCTCGTCTTCCTCACCTACATTGTGACCGCCCTCAAGATTGGCGTCCCCTGGCGCGCAGTGGCGTCCGCCACGTTCCTGCCCCATGTCGCGCATTGGAACAGCGCGTTTCTAGTAATGCTGGTGACGCTGATTGGCACGACCATCTCTCCCTATATGCAGTTTTATCAGCAGGCCGCCGTGCGCGACAAAGGCGTGCGGATTGGCGATTACGTGTTCGCCCGGTGGGACACCATTCTTGGCTGCGCGCTGTCGTCGGTGGTAGCGGGCTTCATTGTGATTACGTGCAGCGGCACGCTGCACGCGCACGGCGTTTCTTTAGGAGATAACAGCACGGCAGCCGATGTGGCATCGGCGCTCGCGCCGCTGGCGGGCAAGTACGCGCGCGTCCTGTTCGCATTCGGTCTCTTGAACGCTTCGCTGCTGGCGGCGACGGTTGTGCCGCTTTCTACATCGTATGCCGTCGCTGAGGCGCTGGGATGGGAGGGCGGGCTGGGGCGGCGCATCCGCGAATCGCCCCTCTTTTACGGCACTTACGGCCTGCTGATTTTCTTTGGCGGCCTCTTGATTGTGCTGCTTCCGGCTCAATCCAGCCTCATTCAGATTATTCTGGGCGCGCAGATTGTCAACTGCGCCCTGCTGCCCGTAGAACTCGTTTTGATGCTGCTGCTGATTAACCGCCGCCGGGTCATGGGACGCTGGCGCAACACGCCGGGCCAGAATGTTGTCGCCTGGACGACAACGGTGGTCGCCGCCGCGCTGTCCCTGGCGCTGCTGGGCCTGCAAGCGTGGAGCGCCCTCCACCCGCGCTAAAGTATTCTTTGTCCGGTTGGGGCAGGAAACGGCGCGGTTAACGGCGAACAAGAGCGGGAATAACGCTCCGACACCTTTCCGCTCTAAAGAGGAAACCTATGGAACTCGCAATGGTCGGCCTGGGACGCATGGGCATGAATATGCTGGAGAGGCTCGCCAAAGACGGCCACAAAGTCTATGGCTATGACTCGTTCCCCGGCAAAGAAGCCGAAGTCGGGCAGCGCGGCGGGCATCGCCGCCGCTACCTTAGAAGACGCCGTTCACGCGCAAAAGCAGACACCCAAAGTTGTCTGGATCATGGTGCCGCAGGGCAAGCCCGTAGACGACACGCATCGCGCAAGCTGCAAACCGTGCTCACCAAAGGCGACATCATCATTGACGGCGGCAACTCGTACTTCAAAGACACCGTGCGCCGGGGCAAAGAACTGGAAGGGCACGGCATTCACTATCTTGGACTGCGGCACGTCCGGCGGCGTGTGGGGCCTCAAAGAAGGCTACTGCCTGATGTACGGCGGCAACCCCGATGCGGCGAAGTTCGCGGAACCCATCTTCAAGACGCTCGCCCCGCCCGATGGCTATGTGTACTACCGGCGCGTCCGGCTCCGGCCACTACGTCAAGATGGTGCACAACGGCATTGAATACGGAATGCTCCAATCCTACGGCGAAGGCTTTGACATCCTCCATGCAGTCTGAATATAAACTAGACCTGACTGCGATTGCCTCCGCCTGGCGCTTCGGCACCGTCGTGCGCTCCTGGCTGCTGGAACTGCTGGTGCTGGCATTCAAGTCCGACGAAAACCTGCAAAAAATCAAAGGCTACGTGGAGGACTCCGGCGAAGGACGCTGGACAATTCAGGAAGCCATAGACCACAATGTCCCCGCGCCCGTCATCACCGCCTCGCTCTTTGAGCGCTTCCACTCGCGCGAGACCGAGAACTTCGCCGCCAAAGTCATCGCATCGCTCCGTAACGAGTTCGGCGGCCACGCCGTCAAATCCGCCGCAGGCACGGTAGAAGACGCCACCGGCTCCGGCTCGTCCACCGTCCACGCGGGCACATCAGGAAGCTCCGCCGACCAGATACAGCCCGACGCCCCCCCTTCCGAAGTCGCTGGCGCGCTCGCTGCCACACGACGCCACCACAGGACAATCATGACAGACACCAAACCAAAAGATGCGAAGCCCGCCGAACAGCCAACCGACATGGCCCCTGAACGGCCCCTGCCGCCCTGCTGCCTCGTCATCTTCGGCGCGACCGGGGATCTGACCCACCGCAAACTCATCCCCGCCCTGTTCTCGTTGGACGCGCAGGGCTTGCTGCCGGAGAAACTCAAGATCGTCGGCTTCGCCCGGCGCGACTTTTCCGACCACTCGTTCCGCGACGAATTGCAATCTTCCCTGGAACAGTTCGCGCCCGACCTGTGGAAGGAGTCGCAGGACACGTGGACGCGCTTCGCCCGCCGCGTCGTCTTTCACCGCTCCGACTTTGACAACGCGCAGGGCTTCACCTGGCTCAAAGAGCGCCTGGACAAGTTTGACCAGACCGAAGGCACCGGCGGCAACCGCCTTTACTATCTCGCCACGCCGCCTTCCACCTACTCCACCGTCATTGAGCAGCTCGGCAAGGCAGGGCTGGTCAAAAGCGGCGACGCGCCGGACAGCGAAGGCTTCACCCGCATCATCGTAGAGAAACCCTTCGGGTCCGATCTAGACAGCGCGCGCGCCCTCAACACGGAACTCAAAGGCGTCTTCAACGAAGACCAGATTTACCGCATTGACCACTATCTGGGCAAAGAGACCGTGCAGAACATCTTCGTGTTCCGCTTCGCCAACGCCCTCTTTGAGCCGCTGTGGAACGGCAAGTACATCGACAACGTCCAGATTACGGTCGCCGAAACCGTCGGCGTAGAGCAGCGCGCGGGCTACTTTGACCACGCGGGCGAACTGCGCGACATGGTGCAGTCCCATGCGCTGCAAATCCTCGTCGCTGATCTGCGATGGAGCCGCCCAACTCGCTCGGCGCGAACGACCTGCGCAACGAAAAAGTCAAAGTCCTGCGCGCCCTGAAGCCGATCACGGACGTGAAGAGCCGAGTGCGTCGTGCGCGGCCAGTACGGCGCGGGCAATTGGACGGCAAGCCGTTCCTGCCTACCGTGACGAGCCGAACGTCCCCGAAGACAGCGTGACGGACTCCTATCGTCGCCCTCAAGCATGGAAGTGCAGAACTGGCGCTGGTCGGGCGTGCCGATCTATCTCCGGGCGGGCAAACGAATGCCGGAGCGCGTCACGGAGGTCAACATCGTCTTCAAGGACGTGCCGCCCATCCTGCTCGCGCAGATGAGCACCGACGAGGCCGAACCGAACGTCATCACCATTCGCGTGCAGCCCAACGAAGGCATTTCCATGCGCGTCGGGGCCAAGCCGCCCGGCCAGCGGACCATGCGTCAAGCCCGTAGACATGAACTTCACTTACGGCACGTCAGTTTCGGCCAGCGCATCCACGACGCCTACGAGCGGCTGCTCATGGACGCGCTGCTTGGCGACGCGGCGCTGTTCACCCGCGACGACGAAGTGGAAGCCGAATGGGGCCTCATTACGCCCATTCTGGAAGCCTGGAAAAGACGGCCCCGCCCGAACTCCCCAACTACCCGGCGGGCACCTGGGGGCCAGAAGACGCCGACAAGCCTCATCACCGAAACCGGCCGCAAATGGTGGAACCGGTAGCACCGAACAAGGAGATTACACCCATGCCGACCGTGACCGTAGAAGGCGAAAAGTCATTTGACGTGGAGGCGGGCACCAAGCTCGTCCTGGGGATAGAAGACGCAGGCATTGATATTCTGCACCGGTGCGGCGGCTTCGCGCGCTGCACCACCTGCCGCGTTCATTTCACCGAAGGCGAGCCGTCCGACATGAACGCCGCCGAGCGCGAAACCTTAGAAGAAGACGGCTTGCTCGGCGAGTTCCGCCTGTCCTGTCAGGTACGGGTCGGCACGGACGACATGACCGTACAGGTCGTCAACCGCGCCTCCGAGAAGGGCATCCCACCCGGCGACCGCCCTGAAGACTGAGGAGTCGGAACGCATGGCAGCGCGTGTCGGCCTGCTGTATGACCCTGCTGTCTTAGAGCATCAGCCCCCCGGCGGTCACCCGGAGCGGCCCGCGCGCGTGCGCGAAACGTGGGCGCTGCTGGAAGCGAGCGGCGTCCTTCCGCGCCTGACGCGCCTGCCTGTGTGTCCCGCCACGCGGGAACAGTTGGAGCGCGTCCATTCTCCCGCGTATTTAGACCGCGTGGAAGCCGTTGTCGCGCAGGGCGGCGGGTATCTGGACGCAGGGGATACGGTTGCCTCGCCCGGCTCTTGGCGCGCGGCGACAGCGGCGGCAGGCGCGGCAATCAAGGCGGTGGATGCCGTGATGGCGGGTATTGTGGACGCTGCCTTCGCGCTGGCGCGTCCGCCCGGCCATCATGCCACGCCGACGCAGGCAATGGGTTTCTGCATTGTCAACAGTGCGGCTGTTGCCGCCGCCCATGCCATCGCGCATTACGGTCTGTCCCGCGTTCTGCTGGTGGACTTTGACGTGCATCACGGCAACGGCACACAGGACGCTTTCTATGACGATCCGCGCGTTCTTTATTTCTCTACTCACCAGTCACCCGCGTACCCCGGCATGGGGCGCTTGGACGAAACGGGAGATGGCGCGGGCGAAGGCTTTACGGTGAATGTACCCCTGCCGCCTGATGTGGACGACGCAGGGTTCCTGCAAGCCTTTGATGCAGTTCTTGTCCCCCTTGCCGAACGCTTCCAGCCTGAGATGGTGATTGCCTCGGCTGGCTACGACGCTCACTGGCGCAATAGTGCGTATGTTGCGGGCATTCGGGAACAGATGACCGTGCGCGGGCTGGCGAACTTATCCGCGCGCCTGCAAGCCATTGCCGACGCTCACTGCCCCGGCAAGTTAATTGGCGTATTGGAAGGTGGCTACGATTTAGACGCCCTCGCATATGGCGTTCTGGGCACGCTCCAAGTCTGGCTTGGTGACGCGCCGGGCAGCGTGGACGACCCTCTTGGCCCGTCGCTTGATGGCGTGTCCCCTCCAAACATTGCCCCGCTTCTGGCCCGCCTGCGCCGCGCGCACCGCCTGGATGAATTGTCTGGATGAATTGTAATGCAACTGTAATCGGCAACCCAGCACATTTTTCGGCAAACTTTGCCCGCTAATGTGGAATAATAGAAGGACAAGAAATGCGGGCTGCGCGCAGTCCCGCACAATCTTCACGAAACGGAAGGGATTTATGAACACACTCTCACGACAAATCCGCCGCGTGCTCGCACTCGCAGCGCTCGCAGGCGTGACGTTCGCACGGCCAGCCGCCGCGCAGAACTACGTCATCACCGACCTGGGCTTGCTGTCCGGCTACACCGGCACGCAGGCGCAGAGCCTCAACAATGCGGGCCACGTCACCGGCACGCTCACCAACAACGGCACAATCGGCCATGCCTTCTTTTATGACGGCTCCCTGCATGACATCGGCACGCTGGGCGGCAGCGCCAGCATTGGCTATGGCATCAACAACACCGATGTGATTACCGGCTACGCACTGCTGTCTAATGGCATGAACCATGCGTTCTACTACGACGGCACGATGCACGACATCGGCACGCTGGGCGGCAATACCAGCATCGGTTACGACATCAACGGCAACGGTCAAATCACGGGCGCGTCGCAGAATATGGCCGGGCAGGGCCGAGCGTTTCTTTACAGCGGCGGCCCCAGCGGCACGACTACAGACCTGGGAACGCTGGGCGGCTCCAATAGCGCGGGCTATGCCATCAACAGCAACGGACAAGTGGCAGGCGCGGCCACGCTTGCGGGCGACAGTGTTACACACGCCTTCTTTTACGACACAACGATGCATGATCTGGGCACGCTGGGCGGCACCAACAGTGTCGGCTATAGCCTCAACAGCAGCGGGCTGATCGTCGGTCAGTCCGACACGGCAACCACCGGGCAGCCCCATGCGTTTCTTTACACGGGCGGCGCGATGACCGACCTGGGCACGCTGGGCGGCAGCACCAGCGCGGCTTATGCCATCAACAGCAATGGCTTGATTACGGGCACGGCGGACATTGCCAACAACGCCTCTCGCCATGCCTTTGTCTACCGCAACGGCGCCATGCGCGACTTGAACGGCCTGGTCATTTCCGGCACGGGCTGGTCATTCCAGAAGGGCAACAGCATCAACGACCGGGGGCAGATCGTCGGCGTCGGCTTTCTCAATGGAGTCGGGCCGCGCTCGTTCCTGCTGACGCCAAACCCGCCACGCTTTGACTTCAACAACGACCTGCACAATGATATTCTCTGGCAGAACCAGCAAAGCGGGCAGGCGCTGGTCTGGGATATGAACGACACGCAGGTGGTGTCTTACGGCGCTCCCTTTACCACCGTTGCTGACACCAACTGGAAGATTGTCGCCATCGCCGATATGAACGGCGACGGTCATCCTGATCTGCTCTGGCAGAACCAGCGCACCGGCCAGGTGTTGCGCTGGCTGATGGGCGGAACCAATGGAACAACGGTGTCGGACTACGGCGCTCCGTTCATCACCGTCAGCGACCTGAACTGGAAAATCGTCAGCATGACGGACTTTGACAACGACGGCCAGCCCGACATTCTGTGGCAGAACCAGGCTACCGGCGACGTGCTGGTGTGGTACATGATGGACGACCATACCGTCAAAACATATGGCGCTCCCTTCGTGCGCGTCTCCGACACCAATTGGAAGATTGTCGGCACCGGCGACTTCAACGTGGACGGCCACCCGGATATTGTCTGGCAGAACCAGCGCACCGGGCAAGTGCTGCGCTGGCTGATGGGCGGAACCAATGGAACAACCGTCTCGCAGTACGGTCCCGTCTTCGCCGCTATTACCGATACCAACTGGAAAATTGTTGGCGTCGGCGAAGAGCGCGGCTCCGGCTATCCTGACCTGCTCTGGTACAACCAGCGCACCGGCCAGGTGCTGCGCTGGGCGATGCAGGACACGACCGTCCGGCAGTACGGCTCGGTCTTCGTCACCGTCCGCGACCTGACCTGGAAAATCGCGGGCATCCACTAAAGCCCTGCGAGATTAAAGCCGCGCGGTAAACGTCGCTTGCCGCGAAACCGCGAACGCCCCCTGCCTGAAATCAGGCAGGGGGCGTTTGGCTTGCGCCATCTTTGGGTAACGTATGAAGCGCCGCAATCCCTATCACCACGGCGCGTCATCGTGTTTTCCAGGCGCAGGCGTCCTGCCGCGCTTCACAGCACCCCGAACGGAGAAAGACCTCAATGCCACGTTCCTTTACTCAGCGCGCGCCTCTCTTGTTCAGCCTATGTGGGCTGGCTCTGGCCGCAGCACCTGCGCTCGCGCAGACCACCCGCTACTCCGTGACCGACCTGGGCACGTTTGGCGGCCCCGCCAGCGCCGCCTATGGCGTCAACAACAACGGGCAGGTCACCGGCAATGCCGACACCACCCGTATTTCCGGCGGCCAGCGCGTTGCCCACGCTTTTCTTTACAGCAGCGGCACTCTCACCGACATTGACACCCCCAACAGCGTCAGCAGCGTGGGCGCTGGCATCAACAACAACGGCGTCGTTGTCGGCTCTTATGCCGCCACCGGCGGAACCCACGCTTTCTACTACGACACTACCCTGCACGACATCGGCACGCTGGGCGGCGCGAACAGCCTCGGCTTCGGCATCAACGATGCGGGCCAGATTACCGGGCAGGCTGATCTGCCCGCCGCCGGGACAAGCCATGCCTTTCTCTACAGCGGCGGCCCCAGCGGCACATTCACTGACCTGGGCACCTTTGGCGGCAGCCTCAGCGCCGGGTATGGCCTGAATGCCTCCGGGCAGGTGACGGGCTACGCTTTCTATCCCAATACTCCGCCGGTCATGGATCATGCGTTTCTTTACAGCAATGGCTCCAAGTCCGACATCGGCACGCTGGGCGGCAGATACAGCGAAGGCTACAGTATCAACAACGCAAGCGTCATCGTTGGCGGCTCCTATCCCAACACCGGCAGTTCCCAGCAGCGCCATCCGTTCTTTTATACCGGCGGCCATATGTACGACCTGGGCCTGCTAGGCGGCGTCAACGGCATCGCCAAGTCCATCAGCAACCCCGGTCAGATTGTCGGCTTCTCCGATACCAACACGTCGGACGGGCAGGGCGGCTTCATTCCACACGCCTTTTACTACAACGGCGGCCAGATTGTTGACCTCAACACGCTGATCCCCTCCGGCTCCGGCTGGACACTCAGCAAAGCGAACGCCGTTAACGACCGGGGCCAGATTGTCGGCTACGGCATCCATACCGCCAGCGGCAGCAGCCCCACTCATGCCTTCCTGCTGACCCCGCTGCCCAGCCGCTTTGACCTCAACAATGATGGCAGCAGCGATCTGGTGTGGGAAAACAGCCACACCGGGCAGGTGCTTGCCTGGAACATGAACGATCAGAACATCCTCGCGGCAGGCGCTCCCTTCAATGCCGTTTCCAACACGGCCTGGTATGTGGCGGGAGTAGGAGATGTCAACGCGGACGGCCACTCTGACCTGCTGTGGGAAAACAGCAGCACCGGGCAATTACTGTTCTGGCTGATGGGCGGCGCGAATGGGACAGATGTCCTGACTTACGGCCCTGTCTTTGCGAGCCTGCCGGTAAACTGGCGCGTGGCGAGCATGGCAGACTTCAATGGCGACGGCTCGCCTGACCTGCTGCTGCAAAACAGCCGCACCGGGCAATTAGTCGTCTGGTACGTCAGCAACATGACGGTCTCGCAATTCGGCCCCGTCTTCGCCACTGTCGCTGACACCACCTGGCGCGTCGCGGGCACGGGCGACACCAACGGCGACGGCCACCCGGACATTATCTGGCAGAATACGCGCACGGGCCAGGTGCTGCGCTGGCTGATGGGCGGCACGGATGGCACAAGCATCACGGCTCAGGGAGCGCCCTTTGCCACCGTGTCCGACACGCACTGGCAGATTGTGGGAACCGGCGACATCAACGGGGACGGCTACTCCGACCTCGTGTGGGAAAACACCAGCACCGGCCAGGCGCTCCGCTGGCTGATGCTTCCTAACGCAATGTCAAGTGGGGAAACGGTGCTGTCTTCAGGCGCTCCGTTTGCGACCGTCACCGATACAAACTGGCACATCGCCGGGGTGCATTAAGCCCCTCGGTGCATCAGGACGCAGATTAAGATAAAGAAAGCGCCCGGCGCAGGAACCCGTCTGCTTCAAGGAGCAGGCGGCGGGCCTCGCCGGGCGTTTTGCCGAGCCGGAGCATGACAATGGCGACTTTGGCGGAACCGCCCGCTTCGCGTAAGGTAGCCTGTGCGTCTTCCATGCCTGCCCCCGTCACCTGGCAGACAATGCGGACGGCGCGGGCACGTAGTTTCTCGTTGGTCGCCTGCACGTCCACCATCAGGTTGCCGTAAGTCTTGCCCCATTCCATCATGGCCCCGGTGGAAATCAGATTGAGCGTCATCTTCTGCGCCGTGCCCGCCTTCAGGCGCGTGGAGCCTGCCAGCGCCTCCGGCCCGACAATGAGGGCAATGGCGATGTCGGCGAGGGCTTCACTCTCAGACGGTCGGTTGCAGGCCAGCGACACGGTGACTGCCCCGCGCGCCCGGGCTTCCCGCAGAGCGCCCAGCACAAACGGCGCGCGTCCCGATGCGCTGATGCCGACTACTGTGTCCCGCGCGTCTACGCCTGCCCCGGCAATGGCTGCCGCTCCCAATTCCGGGTCGTCTTCCGCGCCTTCCACCGCCTGAAACATGGCGTCCCGGCCCCCCGCAAGAAGTCCCTGCACGACGGACGGGGCGACGCCGAACGTAGGCGGACACTCTACCGCGTCCAGCACGCCCAGACGCCCGCTCGTGCCCGCGCCCACGTACAGCAGGCGACCGCCAGCCCGAAAGCATGCAGCGGCGCACTGCACGGCCCGCGCAATCTGCGGGATTTCCTGTGCGACGGCTTCAGCGACTTTGGCGTCCCCGGCATTCAGCACGCGCAGGCGCGCTTCGGTGTCCAGCGTGTCCAGTTCGGCCAGCGCGGGGTCGGCAGCCTCGGTGAGCAGCGTTTCTAAGGGAATGTCGGGCATGAGCGGGAACCACGCTTTCGGGGTACAGTGTTATACACTGTACCTTATTCTTTCCGCGAGGAGCGACACACGATGCCAACTTATGGCTATGAATGTTTGGGCTGCGGCAACGGCTTTGAGGTGATGCAAAGCATCAAGGATGACCCGCTGTCTACGTGCGACGACTGCGGGGGCGCTCTGCGGAAGCGGGTTTACCCAGTGGGCATTGCGTTCAAGGGGTCGGGTTTCTACGTCAACGACTACGCTGCCCAGCCCGCGTCGTCTTCTTCGGAAGGCAGCAGCGGGGGCGCGGCAGAAGCCAAAAGTGACGCCAAGACCGATGCCAAGCCAGAGGCCGCTCCCAAGCCGGAAGCGAAAGCAGACGTGAAAACGGAGACCAAGAGCGAGCCGAAGACGCCTGCTCCTGCCTGAAGAGGCTGCCTGAGCAGACACAAAGAAAAGGCCCCACGCCAAACGGCGTGGGGCCTTTTCTTATTGCTTGGGCTAGTTCTTGCTGGTCACCAAGAGGTGTCCGGTGGCCGCGTCGTACTGCACGTCCACGTCCATCGCTGCCTTCAGGAAGGAAAGCGGCACCATCGTGCGGCCCTGGTTGACATAGGGCGCGGCATCTAGCGCGACGGCGGCATTGTTGACCGTTGCGGTCTTCTGGCCCATCGTCAGGGAAATGTCTTTGCTCTGGCTGTGGGCAATCACGACGCCGGTGCGGGCTTGCCACATCAGCGAGCCGCCGCCCTCCTCAAATATCTGGCGCAGCGGGCCAAAGAGAACGCTGCCCTGCGCCGACAGGGGCCGTTCCAGCGGCAGGCGCGTGCTGTTAAATTGCAGGGAAGTCTGCCCGGCGGCGCGCAGCCAGTCCAGGGACGCGCCGAAGTGGGCGACGTGAACGCTCTGGCGCAGCGCGCTGGCGTGCAGCGGGCGCGTGACGCGCACGATGCGCTGAGATGGCCCCAACCGGGTCAGCGTGGAGACTGTTGCCTTCATGGAAGGCACATGAGGCGCGACCAGGAACGGCGAGGACAGCCCCGTGCCCGCCAATTTGCTGCTCGCCATTTGCAGCAAATGCGGCGCGCTTGGCAGGGCGGGAGACGCATTCGGCGTGCCTGCCAGCAGAGCTTCCGCCATCGGCGCGGCGGGCGCTTCCATAACGAGCGGCTTCACGGGCATCGGCTTGAAGCCCGTCAGCGGGGTCATGGTCTTAGGCTGGACAGCGGGCATGGCGGGCGCGGCTGCGTCGTCCCGGAAGGGGTTGGACAACTCCGGCGTACCCGTCAGAATGAGGCTTTTCTGGGCCAGGTCAAAGAGCCTCGCCATCTGCTGCCGGTGCGCGGCTTGATGGCGCGCGCGGGTCGGGGGCAGCGCGGCGAGCAGCGCAGGCGCGGGACGGCGGGCCAGCGCGGCAGCCTTCATGCGCCGGGGCTTGACGGCAGGCGCGGCGTGCGCGGGCACAGGCGCGGCGTGCGGCAGAACAGCGGTTTTGGGCGCGTCCTGCAAGTCGGTGCGGCGCTCGGTGCGCCCGCCGGGGTTGTTGATGATGACCCGCAGAGGCTGGGCATGGCCGACTTCCTGAGCGTCGTTGTAGCCGAACGCTTCAATCGTGTGTGGGCCGTTCGGGTAGGCCGTCGTGTCCCACTCAAACTCGTAGGGCGCGTAGTTGCGGAGCGTCTTGAACGCCCGGTCAATGAACAGCGAGACATAGGGCGCTTTGCCGCTTGCGTCGTCCGCATGAATGCGGATTTTGACGATGCCTTCTACCTTGCCGTCGGACGACAGGCTTTCAATGCTCAGGCGGGGCGGGCCAGCAGGTGTGGCGACCGGAGCGGCTTCCTCGGCGGCAGGGGCCTCAAAGATAAATGAGCCTTTGGCGGACACGACTTCGGCATCGGCTCCGGTGGCGCGCACGACAATGCGATGCACGCCTCCCGTGAGCGCGGACGCATCCACCAGGAAGGACACAACGCCGCGCGTTTCCGGCGTTTCCAGTGTCTTTTGCGCGGCCTTCACGCCGTCCACGTAGAGTTCCAGGGTGACAATCTGATTGGAAGAACTGCCCTGATAGAACGCCGAGATTTCTACAGGCTTGACGCCGCTGAACGTGGTGCGCGGAACCGGGCTGAGGATGGTGACAGCGATGCCGCTGTCGCTTTGCGCGATGGGCGCAACGGGGGCCGCCAGCGCGCGGTGTGGGCCGGTGAGGCTGAGGCCGAAGGTGGCCGCCAGTGCGAGTGCCTGCGCGGAAAAGACGCTTGCCGATGGTTTCATAATGTGTGGACGCCTCCCAATAGGGTGTGCAACAGAAATGCCGGGTCAACGGCGGGCCAGAGAATTGGCGGGCCGGAATGCGTCTTCTACTGTAACACAGGCGGGGCGAAATGTCAAGCCCTTTTTGTATGTTTTTGTGGGAACAGGGGGAATAGGCGTAAAAAGAGCCGGGGACGCTGTACGCGCTGCGCTCTCACGAGTGCCTCACGAAACACGTCCCCGGCTCTGCTGACTCAGCACGCGCGCCTTTTCGCAGGGAAAAGCAAGCGCGTGGGTTGACAGACTTCGGGAGTTGGGCAGATGGCAAAGGCTCGCCATTCATGACCCGCAGGCATTCAAGATGCCCGGAGGCTCTGGCCGACCCGAAGGTTAAAAGGGCTTAACCTTCGCCACCGCCCTGTAAACTATGATCCAATTGATTGTTTCCTCCTTTGTGTGTGAGATACTCTATTATACCCCATTTTCCAGTTTTGGAACAGGTGCGCGAGCCAATTTCACGGCAGCGTCACGGAGCGCGCGCTGTGGAATGTACCGCTGGAATACGTGCCGTCAACGGTCAGCGTGTGCGTGCTTCCTGATGAGCCTGCGGAACCGGGGAATGTCAGCGTGGCGTTCTCGGAGCCGCCTGCGCTGATTGTCCCCACGTTGAGAGGCAGGGCTGTTGTGGTTGCCACCGTGCCGAGCTGCGCGCTCGTGATGGCGACATTCTGCACGGTCTGGCTGCCAATGTTCTGCACCACCAGATTCATGGTAATGACGCCGCTGGCGCGGCTGCTTGTGCCTACCGTCACTTTGAGGGGTGTTCCGGTGATGGTGAACGTCTGCACGTTAGACGTGCCCCCGCCCGGAGCCGGGTTGACCACCGTCACGGACGCGGTGGCGACGCTGGCAATCAGGGACGCGGACACATGGGCCGTCACCTGTTGATAGGCCACAAACGTCGTCGTCAGCGCCGTGCCGTTCCAGAAAACGACGGAGCCGGTGTTGAAGTTGTGCCCGTTGACCGTGAGCGTGAAAGATGGCCCGCCTGCCTGCGCGCTCGCGGGGCTGAGGCTGGTGGTGCTGGGAACCGGATAGTTGATGTTGGCCTGGACGTTTTGCACGGCTTCCGTGTTGCCCGCGTTGTCGGTGCTGGAGAAGGCGACGGTGTGGTAGCCGAAGCCCGTCACCTCAAACGGAGCCGAGTAAGTCTGGTAGGCCGCGCCGTCCACGCTGTAGAAGGTGGCGGCGACGCCGGACGGGCCAGCGTCCGTTGCCGACAGGGTGACTTTGATGCCCTGCGGATTATCGGTCAGCGTGTGCGTGGTAGTCGGCGCGGTGCTGTCAACGGAGAACGTGACCGAATGGGGCGTTTCGCTTTCGCCGCCCTTGTCGGTGCTGTAGAACGTGACCGTGTGCGCGCCGTTGCTCCCCAGACCAAACGGGCCTGAGTAGGTGCGATACGAGCCGCCGTCATATTTGTAGAAGGTTGCCTTGACGTAGCCCGCGCCATTAGAGTCAGTGACGGAAAGCGTGATGGTGACGGCTCCCCGGTAATAGCCGTTATTTCCCGTCGTGCCGGACAGAGCCGCCGTTGTGACAGGCGGGCCGCTGTTGTTGACGGTGACGGTGAGCGAATTGGACGCGCCGCCGCCCGGCGTGGGGTTGACGACTTTGACGGTGGCCGTGCCCACATTGGCAATGAGCGAGGCGGGCACGTGCGCCGTGATTTGAGAGGCCGAGACGAACGATGTTGTCAGAGATGTGCCGTTCCACTTGACCACGCTGTAGCGGGTGAAGTTCGTGCCGTTCAGCGTGAGCGTGAAGGCCGGGCCGCCCGCGCCGATGCTGCTGGGCGACAGGCTGGCAATGGACGGCACGGGTTCCGGCACATTGACCGTTGCCGTGTGGACGCTTTCGGTGTTGCCCGCATTGTCCACGCTGTAGAACTTGATGGTGTGATGCCCGTAGAAGTGCTGCGGGCCGGAATACACTGCGTAGGCGCTCCCATCCAGGCTGAAGTAGGTGACGGCAACGCCGGAGCCGCCGTTGTCGGTGGCGGTGAGAGTGATATAGCCGGTGGTGACGGTGTAAGTGGTTACAGGCGGCGTGGTATCCAGCACTTCATACGCGCCGATGCTGGGTGGGTTGGGGCGCGGATTGCCGTCTTTGTCGGTAGACGGAGCGCCGTTTGGAGTTCCCGCGCCGAGGCAAGGCGAATTGTCTTGCAGATGCAGGTCGCTGGGCGCGTTCACGAACAGCGGGTCAGCATTGATGTTGCCCGTTCCCATATGACCACCCTGCACGTCACAGTAGGTCAGTACCGGAGCACTATCGCTTGAATTATGCGCCACTATGCTACTGTTTTTGATGGCGGTGTTGTTGTACAAGATACAGTTGGTGAGAACGGCGCTGCCATAGAGCACGCTGCCAAAATGTGCTCCGTTTTGGGTAAAGGTACAATTGACGACGGAGGATGCGGCATCCAATACCAGCGCGCCCCCATAACCAATACCATACTCTCCGTTATGAATTATATTTCCGACGAACGTGCTATTTGTCAGGCTGATGCTGCTGCCGGAAACAGCCCCCCCGGCCCCGCCTCCGTAACAACTGCTAATGCCATTGGCGTTAAACGTGCAGTTCTTGATGGTGAGGCTGGAACCATCGATGGCTCCGCCACTGCCATCGGTACTGTTGTAGGAGAAGACGCACTGGTCAATGGTGATGCTGCCGGAACCTTCAATTGCGCCCCCCGGCGCGGAGCCACCCCCATCATCGCAGCCGTATGCATCCTGAGAACTGTTGCTAGTGAACGTGCAACTGGTAATGGAAACATTCGTGCAGGAAGCTAGGTCGAGCGCACCACCATCATAATAGGTTGTGTAATCTCCCTCAAACGTGCAGTTGGTAAAACTCAAGCCGTTCGTGCCAGAGGCTTCCACTGCGCCACCGCTGATAGCGGAATTGTTGGCGAAGGCACACTGGATAAATGCGGCGCTGCCGCTCGCATCAATGTCTACTGCCCCTCCTGGGTCGCCGACATAAATATCCCCGTATTGGTCGGCGGTCGTGTCGCCGCTGAAGGTGCATTGAGTGAAGGTTGGCCTGCCATTTTGGATGTATACCGCGCCTCCGACTGCGGCGCTATTCCCGCTCATAACGCAATTCGTGATGGTCGGGCTACTGTTCAGGATGTACAGTGCGCCTCCATAATAGTTGCCGTCAGCATCAGCGGGCGCGTCGCCGTTGCCGATTGTGAAGCCGCTGAGGACAGTGGATGCCGTTTCCCCGTTGACAAAGGAAGCGGCGCGATGCTGGTTGCTGTCACTGGCTTGGCAGTCAATGATGGTGCTGGCAGGGCCGTTGACGGAGGTGACGGTAATTGCCTTGCCCAGAAAGTCCAGGTCAACATTGCCTGTACCGGTGTAGGTTCCGTCAGAGACGAGCACCGTGTCGCCGCTAATAGAGTCGTCAATGGCCGCTTGAATAGTGGCGTACTGCGAGGGAACGTTGCGCGTGATGGCGCGGGCAGGGTGAGTGCCCAAGAGGGTGAGCAGAAGAAGCGTCCAGACAAAGCGGGTGGGCATGGCGACAATCCTTTCGTCCTGACAAGAGCGTTCGCGGCGTGAGGGTGACAGCGCGGCAGCCGTCGCGAGAGTGCCTGCCCCGGCGGCAGCGAAACCAGAAGAAGCCGTGCCCCCTATTATACGTGGGTTCGGGGGCTAAGTCAAGGGGCGCGGGCGTCAGGGCAGGAGGCCATAGACGACGATGGTTCCTTTGCCGGTGGGCACATACGCTTTGCCGTTGACAACGGTCGGGAACTGGAAGTGGCCTACCGAGCCGAGGCCGTCGCGGGCGGCGTTCTGGCTGCTGTTCCATAACTCCTGCGTGACAGCATTGGCTTTGTAGGCGTGGAACACGGCGTCACTGCCAACCGCCCACACGATGCCGCCCGTGCTGCCGTTGGCGGTGACGCAGAGCGAGCCGCCGCTGGTGTTGGTGGTCTGCGCGTAGACGCCCGCCGGACTGAACTGACTGACGGTGGGGTCGTAGCGCAAGACTTGCAGCCCCGACTTCTTGGCCCATAAATAGACGTATTCGTATGTCCCCGCGTTCCAGCAGACCGGGTTCTGGCCCACTTTGTCGGTTCCGGTGACATTGTTGATTTCCTGCACCACGTTGTCGGGGCCGCCCGCAATGAACCCGCCGAGATGGGTTGTGTCCAGAAGATACACGGAGCCGTCTTTGGTTCCGCCCCCGAACAGCCGGGTTGTGCCGGGGAGGAGCAGCGCGCCGCAGCTTCCGAGGTCTAAATCCTGTGCGTCTAAACTCTGCTGGTTGAACGGCGTGAATGAGTCCGCG
This sequence comes from uncultured Armatimonadota bacterium, assembly GCA_963835235.1. Taxonomy (GTDB): domain Bacteria; phylum Armatimonadota; class Armatimonadia; order Armatimonadales; family Capsulimonadaceae; genus CAWIET01. Next base: position 851,559 of record CAWIET010000005.1, on the reverse strand, counting down.
ACGCTCAGGTCGGCGGCGTTGAGCTTGAGAAACGACGTGCCGTAGTCTTTGCCGCCCGCGCCGTCGGCGTCAAACGTGCCGTTGCCTGTGATGCCGTAGATGTGACCGGTGGTGTCGGCGGCGAGACCCTTGCCCGCCTGCCAGATGCCGCCGTCGCCGCCGTTCGGGGTTGTGCAAAACAGGGCCGTCTGCGTGAACTGGCCTGCCGCATACCGGTAGCCGAACACCCAGCCGTGATAGGGGGTCGTGTCGGACGCATGGGCGAAGGCGGCATACACGATGCCGTTTAGGAAGAGCAGTCCGGGGCGGCAGTTCGCCTGAGACGTGTCAAAGGAGACGACGCCGTTGACGTTCGCATCCCCCGTGCCAAGCACCGAGCCGCTGAGGACGACGGGGCTGCCGGGCTTTTCTTTTCCCGTCAGCAGGCTGAAGGCGCGCAGTTTGGTGTCGCCGCTGTCGTCGTTGTCTTTGGTAAGGGCGTACAGCGTGTTGGTGGCGGTGTCAATGACGGGCGCGGCGGTTGTCCATTGCGCCGAAGGGGTCAGCGTCGTGTGCCACAGCGGGGCGGACGCATGGGGATAATCGGCGTCAAACGCATACACGCCGCAGGGCGTGCCATTGGAATTGGGCGTGACGGCGGCGACGTAGGCGAAGATGACGTTGTGCATCGCGCCGTTGACGGTGAGATGCGGCACGTAGAGCACCTGCCCATCCACATTGGCCGCGAGCGTGCGGGTGAACAGTTTGCCGAAGTGCCCCCCGCTGACGGCGGCGGGCGTGAGGATGGTTTCGCTGAGATTGGCTCCGGTGCGGGCGTTGTCGTTGTGCTGGGTCGGCACGCTGGGAATGGCCCAACTGAGAGTTGGCACGGCGAGAATCAGGGCGAGCGCGAAGGGAGCGAGACGTGTGTTGACTTCCATGATATGGGTGGTTCCTTTGAGACTATTATAACAGAGAAAGCCCCTGCCCGCAGCGTGTCGGGCAGGGGCTTTTGCGTGAACCAACCGTCAGGGCAGGGTGACGGAATGGGCGGTATTGAACGTGCCGCCCGTGTAGGCGCCATTCACCGTGAGCGTCTTGGTGCTGCCGGACGTGCCCGCCGAGCCGGGGAACGTCAAGTTGACATTGACAGATGCGCCTGCCGCCAGCGTGCCCAGAGACAGGGGCAGCGCGGTGGACGTGCCCGTCGCGCCCAGCTGGGCGATGGTAATTTTCAGGTTCGGCGCGGCGACGTTGCCTGCGTTCTGCACATTCAGGTGGGCGGTGATGACTCCGCTGGCCCGCGAGAGCGTGCCGACGACCACCGTCACGACAGTGCCCATGACCGTGAATGTCTGCGCGTTGGACGTGCCGCCCCCCGGCGCGGGGTTGACTACCGTGACCTGTGCTGTCCCGATGTGGGCGGTGGTAATCAGCGACGCGGGCACGGTGACGCTGAGTTGCTGGTAGCTGACAACCGTGGGCTTTGCCAGGGGAGCGCCGTTCCAATAGACCACCGAGCCGCTGTTGAAGAAGTGCCCGTTGACCTTCAGCGTGAAGCCCGCTCCCCCCGCCTGCACGCTGGCCGGATTAAGGCTGGTGGTATTGGGGAGAGGATAGTTGATGTTGGCTTGAACGGTCTGCACGGCTTCCGCGTTGCCCGCCTTGTCGGTACTGTAGAACGCGACGGTGTGGTAGCCAAAGTTCACCACTTCAAACGGGGCCGAGTAGGTTTGGTAGGCCGCGCCGTCCACGCTGTAGAGGGTGGCGGCGAGGCCGGAAGGGCCAGTATCGGCAGCCGTGAGCGTGACTTTGATGCCCTGCGGATTGCTGACCTGGCTTGCCTGGGTTGTCGGCGGCGTGGCGTCAACAGAGAACATCGCCGTGTGCGGCGTCTCGCTGTTGCCTGCCTTGTCGGTGCTATAGTAAGTAATGGTGTGCGCGCCATCGGTGGCGACGGTGAAGGGGGCGGAATAGGTCTGCTGTGCGCCTCCGTCTACGGTGTAGAAGGTGCCCGCGATGTCTGCCGCGCCGTCGGGGTCAGTGGCGGAAAGCGTGACTTGAACGGCACTGGTGTAGAAGCTGTTGCTGCCCGCCGTGCCCGACAGCGAGGCCGTCGTTACCGGAGGCTGGTTGCCCGTGATGGTGAACGTCTGCGCGTTGGAACTGCCGCCGCCGGGGGCGGGGTTAGAGACCGTCACGGAGACCGAGCCAGCGGACGCAATCAGGGACGCGGGCACCGGGGCCGTCACCTGCTGGTAGCCGACAAACGTGGTCGGGAGGGCCGTGCCGTTCCAGTATACGACGGAGCCGGTGTTGAAGAGGTGCCCGCTGACCGTGAGCGTGAAGCCTGCCCCGCCTGCCGACGCCGTGCTGGGGCTGAGGCCGGTGGTGCTGGGGACGGGATAATTGATGTTGACCGGGACGCTATGGGTGGCTTCCGTGTTGCCTGCCTTGTCGGTGCTGTAGAACGTGACCGTGTGGTAGCCAAAGTTGATGACTTCAAAAGGAGCCGTGTAGCCCTGCAAGGTGCCGCCGTCCAGCGTGTAGAAGGTGGCGGCGACGCCGGAAAGCGCGTCGGAGGCCGCGAGCGTGACGCGGCGGCCCTGCGCGTTGCCGATATCGGTTTCCGTCGTGGCGGGCGGCGTGGCATCTATGGAGAATGAGACGGAATGCGGCGTTTCTGAGTTCCCCTCGTTGTCAGTGCTGTAGTAAGTGACGGTGTGCGCGCCATCGGTGGCGACGGTGAAGGGGGCGGAATAGGTCTGCTGTGCGCCTCCGTCTACGGTGTAGAAGGTGCCCGCGATGTCTGCCGCGCCGTCGGGGTCAGTGGCGGAAAGCGTGACTTGAACGGCACTGGTGTAGAAGCTGTTGCTGCCCGCCGTGCCCGACAGCGAGGCCGTCGTCACGGGGGGCTGAGAAACTACCACATTCAGGGTGGCCTGCTGGGTGAGGCCGTCTTCGTTGGCAGTGATAACCACCGGGGTGGGCGTCTGCACCGGTTGCGTGGAGACGATGAACGTGGCCTGAGTGGCTCCGCCGGGAACCGTCACGGACGCCGGAAGTGTGGCGACATCGGTGTTGCTGCTGGTCAGGAGAACCGCTGTCCCGCCGGTCGGGGCCGCGCGGCTGAGAGTGATGGTTGCGGTGCTGGAATTGCCGCCGGTCACAATGGACGGGGAGAACGAGATGCTGACCGGCACTGGCTCCGTGGTGATCAGCGTGGCGATGCCGGTGCGGTTACCCGTATTGCTGCCGTTCGCGCCGTAGCCGCAGGCGAAGTCCAGCGTGTCGCCCGCCGTCAGCGCGAGGTTGGTCTGGAACGTAGCGGCAGACGGGCTGGCACTGTTGATAGTCCCGTCGTAAAGAGTGGCAAACGTGCCCGCCTGGGCGCTGCCTTGAAGCACATGAACGTCTGTCGTGGCGTTCGGATTGATAGGCGTGAACAGTGCCTGCACGGAATACAGGCCGGTGGCGGGCGCGACAAAGCGCAGCACGCAGTCCTGACCGGCAGGGCCCGGCGCTAATCCCAATTCGGCGGGCTGCCATGTTTCCACATTTCCGGGGCCGGTCTGGATGATGCTGGCGGTCGCGTTGTAAAGCAGCGACGGGTTGCCGCCGCTGGACGGGCTGACATACCAGCCTTCCAGGTTGTTGCTGTAGCGGTTAGGCTGGTAGCTGGTGTCACGCGTGAAGGCGGGCGAAGAAAGCGACGGCCACCAGCCGTACTGCCAGATGGCGCTGGACGTGAGGTGCGTCAAGATAGGGCTGGGATTGTACCCATGCGGATAAATGGAAAGCGCCTGCGCGCTGCTGGTCGTAAAGGTGCTGGTCGGCGGGCCGTCCGGCGTTTGCACCGTGACAGATGCCGCCGGGCTGACTTGGGTGGCTGTATCCAGCGTCGCGGGCAGAGTGGCCGTCAACCGGGTCGTGGAAACCCAGGTGGTTGCGAGCGCGGTGGCGTTGAAATAGACGACGGAGCCTTGCACGAAGCCGCTGCCGTAGACCGTGAGCGTGGCGTCTGTGTTGGCGGGAATGCTGGCGGGCGCGATGCCGTCTATGAGCGGCAGCGTCAGGCGGTAAATGACGCCGACGCCGTTGTACCCGCCGAGCTGGGTGGTTCCGTAGTAGTAGCCGTCCCCCCGGCAACCGGCTGGGCCGAAGGATTGGAGCCGTTGATGCCGGTGAAGTTGGCGATGTTGGTGTTGGTGGGCTGCGTCGTGTCCGGGCTTTGCTGGAACGCGGTTCCGCCGGTCAGCGGGGCGGGCGAGGCGATTTGGGAGCGCGCGCCTTTTCTGCCTGCAACTGTTCTGCCTGCCACCGTTCCCGCTGCCGTGCCGCCGTAATACGTGGTGCCAACCAGCCGGTAGCCGCCCCGCGTGGTGGGGCGCTTGAGGCTGCCCGGAACGCTGGCAGGGGCAATCAGGGCGACGGGGGCCTGCGGATTGCTGCCGTCCGCCCCCCCGCTGAATGGGTGCAGAGTGACAAGGCTCGTGCCCGCGAGCGTGCCGTCGGTGGTCATCGTGAACACGACCCCATTGCCGGACGCGCCGCCCGCGTACGTGGTGCCATAGAAGGTACCGGGCAGGCTTTTGTCTTCCACCAGCGCCGCGTAGGGGTTCGCGCCGTCGGTGTTGTCGAAATTGCCATCCAGGGTGCTGAATGCGTGCAGGGTGGTGACGCTGGTGCCCGCGAGCGTGCCGTTGGTGGTCATCTTAAACGCGGTGCCGTTGCCAAACGCGCCGCCCGCCGAGGTGGTGCCGTAAAAGTTGCCGTCGCTGCCCTGCACGAGCGCCGCATACGGGCTGGCCCCATCGGTATTATGTAAACTGTTGTCCAGAACGCTGAACTTGTGCAGCGTGGTGACCGCGCCGCTCGCGCTCATCTTGAACACGGTGCCCGTGTGCGCCGGGCCGCCCGCAAAGGTCGTGCCGTAAAATGCGCCATCGCTGGCCTGAATGAGCGCCGCGTAGGGGTGGACGCCTTCTGGCCCCCCGCTGAACGGGTGCAGCGTGGTGACGACCCCGCTCGCGCTCATCTTGAACACGACGCCATCGCCGAACTTGCCGCCCGCGTAGGTGGTTCCGTAAAAGAAGCCGTCACTGCCAAGAACCAATGCGGCGTAGGGGTTCGCGCCGTCGGTGCCGCCCGCGAACGAGTGCAGAGCGGCGAGGCTGTAGCCGGTCGGGCTGGAACCATCCGGGCTGAGCTTGAAGACGGTGCCCAGGCCATGCGCGCCGCCCGCGAAGGTGGTGCCGTAAAAGGAGCCGCCGCTGCCTGCCACCAGCGCCGCATCGGGATTGATGCCGTTGGAGCCGTTGAAACTGAGCAGCGAGATAACCGCGCCGCTGGACGTGAGCCTGAACACGGTGCCGTTGCTGCTGTCGCCATAGGTGGAAGTCGTGCCATAGAAGAAGCCGTCGCTGCCTAAAGTCAGCGCGGCGGAGGGGTGGCCGCCATCGGTGCCCGTGAAGGAATGCAGGACGGTGAAGCTGCCGTTGGCCGGGTTGTACTGATAGATCGTTCCCGCGTTCTTGGTGGTGCCGGACGTGCCGCCAAACAGGGTGGTGCCATAAAACAAGCCGTCTCTGCCCTGCACCAGTGCCGCGTTGGGGCTGTACCCGTTAATCCCCCCCGCGAAGCTGTACAGCGCGTTAAACGCGCCCGCAGTGATTTTGAACAGCACGCCGCTGCCGTAGACGCCGCCGCGCGTGGCCGTGCCGTAGAACGTGCCGGGCAGGCTTTGGTCTTCCACGAGCGCGGCGTAGGGGTTCGCGCCGTCGGCATTGTCGCCGTTGCCGTCCAGCGTGCCGAACGAGTTCAGCGTGGCAAAGCTTGTGCCGTTCGCGCTCATCTTAAACACGGTGCCATTGCCGCTTGTGCCGCCGCCGCGCGCGGTGCCATAAAACGCGCCGTCGCTGGCCTGAATGAGCGCCGCGTAGGGGTTCGCCCCATCCGTGTTGTGCGCGCTGCTGTTCAGGGCGCTGAACGAATGCAGGGTGGTGAAGCTCGTGCCGTCGGTGCTCATCTGGAACACGGTGCCGTTTCCATATGCGCCGCCGCGCGTGGCGGTGCCGTAAAAGCTGCCGTCGCTGGCCTGAATGAGCGCTGCGTAGGGAGTCGCCCCCTCGGTATTGTCGGCGTTGCCGTCCAGGGGGCTGAAGGAATGCAACGGAGTCAGCGTGCCGCTGGCCGGGTCATACTGAAACACGGTGCCATTGCCGGACGCGCCCCCGGAGAGCGTCGTGCCGTAAAAGTCGCCATCGCTGGCCTGCACGAGCGTTGCGTAGGGGGTCGCGCCGTCGGCGTTGTCGGAGTTTGCGTCCAGGGCGCTGAAATCATGCACCGTGCTGATGTGCGTGCCTGCCGCCGTGCCGTCGGTGCTTAGTTTGAACACCGTGCCTTGCCCGTAAGCGCCGCCCTGCGGGGCGACGCCATAAAAGGTGCCAGGGTGATTTCGGTCTTCGGTCAGACCCGCCTGCGGTTTGATGCCGTTCTGGTAGGTCAGGCGGTAGATGGCTGTGGCATTAGACTGCGCGGGCGCAGGAGAAAGCGCGAGGCAGGCGACGGCAAACAGCCAGAACGCGGCAGGCGCGGCCAGGGAACGGTTTGTTTTCATAGTGCTTCTTTCGGCACAACCGGCGTCTCAAGACGGGCTGGCACTGTGCCACTTCATTATAACACGGCATTTGAGCGTCTCTGCATAAGCCATGCCAAGTAGAAGTGCGAGGAAACGTACTTGCTTTGGGTTGTCACGATGAAGCAGATTCCTTGCTCACAAGGCAACGGGTTTATCTCATGGCCTGTGACGCACGATTATGAAGAGCGTATCTCCCACTCAAAAGCCCCTTCCCGACGTGTGCCGGGAAGGGGCCTTTCAGTTCAGAGACCGTCAGGGCAGCGTGACGGTGCTGGCTTTGCTCCATGTGCCGCCGGTGTAGGTTCCTGACACATGAAGGCTCACTGTGCTCCCCGGCGTGCCCGCGCTGGGCGGGAACTCCAGCGTGACACCCAGCGACTGGCCAGGCGCGAGCGGCCCCAGGTTGATGGGCAGCGCCGTGCTGGTTACCGCATTACCCAATTGGCCCAGCGTGACCTTCAGGTTAGATGCGGTAGCATACCCGGTGTTGGCGAGCGTCACGGACTGGAAGTAGTTGCCGTTGGCGTCGCGGGAACTCATGCCAAAGGTGGGCGTGATGCGCGTCACTGTGATGGTGAACGCCAACTTGTTGGAGATGCTTCCAGTGCTGGGGTTGAGGATACTGACATGAGCCACTCCTGCCGAGGCAATATACGACGCGGGGATTTGCGCGGTCAACTGTGTGGCAGAGATGCGGTTCGTCGTCAGTGCGGTTCCATTCCATCTAATCTGGGCGTTGGAGGCGAACTTGCTGCCGAAGGCAGTGAGGGTAAAGCCCGGCGCACCCGCAGGCTGCTGGTTGGGCGTGATGCTGGACAGCACCGGAGCCTGGCTGCTGATGGTGACCGTGATGCTCTTGGGCGTTTCCGCGTTGCCCGCATAGTCCAGACTGTAGAAGGTGACGGTATGCGACCCGGAGCCGGTGACCCGTGAACGCCCCGCTGTAGGCCTGGTACGCCGTCCCATCTATGCTGTAGTAGGTGGCGGCCACCCCGGAGAAGTTGTCCGCTGCCGACAGCGTGACGGTTGCGCCGGAGACGCTCGCTGTTGTGGTGGGCGGGGTGGTGTCAATGGAGAACGTCACCGAGTGCGGCGTCTCGCTTTGTCCGTTGATGTCCACGCTGTAGAAGGTAACGGTATGTGTACCGTCACCGGAGACGGTGAATGCGCCGGAGTAAGTCTGGTAGTCCGCGCCGTCCACTTTGTAGTAGGTGGCGGCGACATAGCCCGCGCCATTGGGGTCGGTGACAGAAAGTGTCACCTGAACCGCGCTGCGGTAGTAACCGTTGCTGCCGACTATGCCGGACAGCGAGGCCGTCGTGATGGGAGGCCCGCCGCTGGTGACGGTGAAGGTAAGCGAATTGGACGTGCCGCCGCCCGGCGCGGGATTAACGGCATTGACTGTGGCGGTTCCGGCGTTGGCGATGTAGGACGCGGGCACGGACGCCGTGACCTGCGAGGCCGAAACAAAAGTCGTGGTCAGAGCGGAGCCGTTCCACTTGATGACGGTATAGCGAGTGAAGTTCATGCCGTTCACAGTGACTGTGAAGGTGGAACCACCCGCAGGCTTGCTGCTCGGTGACAGGCTTGTAAGGGACGGCACGGGTTCGGGCACATTGACTGTTGCCGTATGCGCCGCCTCCACGTTGCCCGCATTATCCACGCTGTAGAACTTGATGGTATGATGCCCGTAGAAGTGCTGCGGGCCGGGATACACTGCGTAGGCGCTCCCATCCAGGCTGAAGTAGGTGACGGCAACGCCGGAGGTGGCGTCGGCGGGGTAGAGCGTGACGTAGCCGGTGGTGACGCCGTAGGTGGTGCTAGGCGGTACGGTGTCAATAGCGATGGAGACGGAGTGCGCGGTTTCCGCGTTGCCTGCGTTGTCCACGCTGTAGAACGTGACGGTGTGAGAGCCGTCCCCCGATACGGTGAAAGCGCCGGAATAGGTTTGGTAGGAGCCACCGTCTACTTTGTAGTAGGTATGGGCGACGCCGGAGCCGCCGCTGTCGGTTGCGGTGAGGGTGACTTGGACGGTGCTGCGGTAGTAGCCGTTGCTGCCAAGTGTGCCGGAGAGCGCGGCAGTGGTGACAGGCGCGGCGGTGTCCGTGCTGGCGACATCATACGCACCGATGCTGGGCGGGTTTGGGCGGGTGTTACCGTCAAAATCGGTGGCGGGTGCGCCGCTTGCCGTGCCTGCCTGTATCAATGGCGAGAGCGATTGCAGGTGTAGGTCGCCGAAGTCAGGCGGGCTTGCGCTGAGGTTGGGGTTGCGAACAAAGGTAGGGTCAGCGTCGGTATTGCCCGTGCCCGTGTAGCCACCTTGAATGTCGCAGTAGGTCACAGCCGGGGTGCCGCCGTTGAGATATATTTCATTACCGGTTTGTGCTGTATCACGGTAGAGAATACAGTTGGTGAAAGTCGGACTGCCGTAGATGTAGAACGCGCCACCATAGTAATAGGTTACTGTGTTGGCCGTAATCGTGCAGTTGACAAAAGTAGGGCTAGAGCTGGTGATATAGCCTGCGCCACCATAATAGTCCGCCCTGTTACCAACGATAAGGCAATTAGTGATATTGGAATTACTGCCAGAAGTGAGAACAAACGCGCCTCCGCTACCGGTAGCCGTGTTGCCATTTATCGTGCACACGCTCATTGTCAGTGTGCTGTTGGATGCGTTTATGCCGCCTCCCCCGGAGGCATGGTTCTGGTTAATGGAGCACTGGGTTAATGAGACACTCCCGCTGGATGTGGAGATGCCGCCGCCGCCACTTGCGCTGTTGCTGGTGAAAGAGCAACCCGCGAATGTTACTGAACCGCAATTGACGGCACCACCATTGCCGTTGTTGGCCGTGTTACTGGTGAAGGTGCAGTTTGCTACAGTCAGGATGTTGCTCGTAGATGCATCATAAACAGCCCCACCGCTACTAGAAGCCGCGTTGCTGGTGAATGTGCAAGTGGTGAGGCTTTCGTTGCTACTGGAACCGAAATAAATAGCACCGCCATTGCTGGTGGCCGTGTTACTGGTGAAGACGCAGTTGGCTATGATTGGGCTGCCATTCGTGATGGTGATGGCCCCGCCATTGTAATTGTTGCTTGCGTCAATCGGCGCGTAGCCATTCTCAATGGTGAAGCCGCTCACGATGGCTGATGACGTTTCCCCGCTGTGGAAGTTGAAGGCACGATGCGGCGTACTGCTGCTGCCGTTGCAGTTGATGATGGTGCTGCCTGCCCCGTTGACGGACGTAACGGTAATCGCTTTGCCCTTGAAGTCCAGGTCAACATCGCTTGGGCCGGTGTACGTGCCATCTGCGACCAGCACGGTGTCGCCATTGGACGCCGCATTGATGGCCGCTTGAATAGTGGCGTATTGAGAAGGAACATTGCGCGTGATGGCGCGTGCGGGCTGGCTGCCCACAAGGGCGAGCAGAAGAAGTGCCCAGAAGAAGCGGGCGTGCGTAAGGGTTCGCATGGTGTGTCATCCTTTCGTCATGCAAGAGCGTTCGCGACTGCGATGTTGACTGAGTTCTTACTCCGGCACGGGGGAGCCGGAACTGCGGGGCGGTTACAACGCGGCGGTCTTGCGAGGACTTACTTGACGGGCCAGTCATTCCCTGACCATACGGCGGCGATACGGAAAGAAGCCGTGCCCCTATTATAGAGAGGTTGAGGCAGGAAGTCAAGGGGTGTGGAAAGTTTTTTCAGGCAGGCTGGCGGCGCAGGAGGAACCGGCGGCGTTCCTGTCTAACTGAGAGCGCAAACACGCACGGAGGCACTCACCGATGATGTTCTGCGCTCACGAAACAAGGCGGCTGCGCCGCCTGCTCCTGCCCGCGCTGCTTTTGCTGTGTCTGCGGCCCGCGCGGGCGCAGCAGATGACTTATTCTACCGGCAGCGCGACCGTTTACGCCATTCCCGACAACACGCCCGGCGGCGTTTCTGCTACCGTGACGGTCAGCGGCGGCGCGTCCATTGCGTCGTTTGACAGCCTCACGCTGCTTGGCCTGTCGCACCCGTTTCTGGGGGATTTAGTTGCCACGCTGACCCATAACGGCGTGACGGTAGACCTGTTCGACCACGCGGGAGCCAGCGAAACCAACTTCTTTCAAGGCTCTGCCGCCGCGTTTGATGGCAAGGATTACACATTCGCGCCCACCGGGGCCAATCTTGCCGCCGCGCCGGATTACGCCTTTGCGCCCGACGGCACGATCTATAAAGCAAGCGGCAATGCGGCCAATGGCTTTGATACGCTTCATGCCGCAAACACGCTGGCCGGGTTTGATGGGCAAAGCGTCGCGGGCGTCTGGACAGTGACCCTCGCTGACCGGCAGAGTGATGACACGGGATCGTTCCGGGGCTTCGCATTTACGGCAGAGCCAATGACCCCGGCCCCGGAGCCGTCCACGTGGGAAACGCTGACAGTAGGCGCGCTGTTAGTGAGCGTTCTTGTGTGCCGGACACGCCGCCGGGCGCGTTTGGCTCTGCTCGCCGCCGCGCTGTGCGGGGGGCGGCCCTGCTTGCGTCTCCCGCAAACGCCGCGCCGGTGCGCCTGCCAAGTGACGTGCCCGCGCTGGTTTCCCAATCCCGCCTGCTAGGGCGCGTGCCGCCGGGCCAGACGTTGACCCTGACGCTGGTTCTGCCCCTGCGCGACCCGGAAGGGCTGGACGACCTGTTGCTGCGCCTGCAAGACCCGTCCGACCCGCTTTGCGGGCATTATCTGACTCCCACGCAGTTCTATGCCCGCTTCGGCCCGCTCCAAACTGATGTGGACGCCGTTACCTGCTGGGCGCGGGCGCAGGGTTTTGTCGTGACGCCTGCCGCGCCCGGCAGCGTGCTCCTGAATGCGAAGGCAAGCGCCGCGACTATAGAAGCGGCCTTCGGTGTTCACCTGTGCCGGTATCAAGCGCCCGATGGCCGCGTTTTCCATGCCCCGGACGTGCCGCCCGCCGTGCCGTTCGCACTTTCTCGCGGCGTGATAGGCATTGTCGGATTGGACAACGCGCGGACGGCGTGTCCCCTGCGGCAAGTGTCGTTTCCAACGACCGGGCCGGGAACCGGCGTCAATGGCGCGCTCGTCCCGTCGGACATCAAGACCGCTTACGGCCTGAGCGGGCTGAACTTAGATGGCACGGGGCAGACGCTCGCGCTGTTTGAGTTAGACTTAGCATTCAACCCGAAAGACATTCTCAAGTACGCTCATGCCGTCGGGCAAACTCCCGTGCCGCTGGAAGTCGTGCCCGTTGACGGCGGCAGCAGCGCGTTTACCGCCGCGTCCAGCGAGATTTGCCTGGATATTGACATGGAGATGGCGCTCGCCCCCCGTGCGTCCAAAATCCTGGTCTATGAAGCGCCGTTTGATTATAATGGCGGCAATGGCAACGGCGCATTGGACGAATTGCAGCGCATCGCCAATGACAATCGCGCGCAGACCGTCAGCCTTTCCTACGGCTTCGGCGCGGAAAGCGGCACGACGCCCTCGGCGTACCAGAAAAGTTTGGATACGATTTTCAAGCAGATGGCCGCGCAGGGGCAGTCGGTATTTGTAGCGTCGGGGGACAGCGGCTCGGTCAACAGCGGCACAGGGACAAAGCCCAATGTGGACATTCTGGCGTCCGAGCCGAACGTTTGCTGCGTGGGCGGCACGCGCCTTGCGGTAAAAACGCCCCGCACCGATGAGCGTTACAAGTCGGAAACGACCTGGAACACAGATGGCTACCCGGCAGATGGCGCGAGCGGGGGCGGCATCAGCAAGCAATGGGCCATTCCGTCCTATCAAACAGCGGCGGCAGGCAAAGCCTTTCCCGGAGCCAGCGTGTCGCGCATTAAACGCAACCTGCCCGATGTGTCTCTGAACGCCGACCCGTCTACGGGCTATTTAATCTATTGCAGCACCGACCCGCAGCTGCCGGGGCCGGGCTTTTACACCGTCGGCGGCACGAGCGCGGCGGCTCCTCTGTGGGCGGCGTTCACGGCCTTAGTCAACCAGAACCGCGCCCGTTTAGGATTAGCCGCGCTCGGTTTCCCCAACACGGCGCTGTACGCGCAGGGGCCGGGCGGCGCGTTTTCGGGAAACTACGCCTCCGTGTTCCATGACATTGCCGACGGCAGCAACAACTCCACCGATGGCCGCACCACCGATTTCACCGCACTGGGCGGCTTGGACGACGCAACGGGGCTGGGCACGTTCCAGGGCAGCAATCTGCTGGTCGCGCTGTCCGGCCCCGCGCCCTGACAGAAGGAGACACGCCATGACCTGCGATGAGTTCCGCGCCTCGCTTACGGGCAACGCGCCGCCACGTTCGCTGACGCCTGCGCTGCGCGCCCTGTGGCACGACGGCAAAGGGGATTGGGCTGCCGCGCACGCGGACGCACAGGGCGAAAACAGCCCCGAAGGCGCGTGGGTGCATGCGTATCTGCACCGCAAAGAGGGCGACATCTCCAACGCGGGCTACTGGTATCGGCGCGCAGGGCAGCCGGTTTCAGGGGAAGCGTTAGACGCCGAATGGGAACGCATTGCCCGCGCGCTGTTAGCGGGGCTGTGAGGCATCAGGCAGAGACGTTGGCGGGCTGGCGGACGGGACGCGCTGGGGGGCGTTTCTGGGCGGCGCGGCGGCGCACCGCATCTATGCCTTCTTCGGTGACGGCCTTCTCAAAGGAGCGGTAGCCTGCCAGCCGGAAGCCATGTCTGTGCGCCAGACGGCTGATTTCCGTCACCTGTGCCGCCGAAACTTCCTTGCCCAGCGTGAACGACTCGTAGCGGCCTTCCAGAGCCAGAATCATCGTTTCGCTCATGCAGGCGTAAGCCGTCTTGGGAGGGAACCCGAAGCCAAAGTGGAAGTCAGCATTGGCCCCCGGCACGGCCACGACGCCGCCTTCAATCACCAGCACGTCGTCGCGCTCGCGGGCCACGCGCACGGACACGTCGCGCGGGCGGGCGACATCGCATACCACGCAGCCGGAAGCCAAATCCTCCGGGTGAATGACCGCATCTTTGGCACTGGTGACTGTGATGACAATCTCGGCGTCGCGCAGGCCCGCGTGTACGTCATCATGCAGCGTGACGCAGGCCGCGCCCTCTAACTCACGCCCAACCGTTTCCAGACGGGCAAGGTCACGCCCAATAAGGGCAATCTCGGCGGCGCGCGGCGCGAGCAGTTCGGCGCAGGTGCGCCCGATGGAACCGGTCGCCCCGACAATGGCGACTTTGCTGTTTTCCAGCGAGATGCCCATGCGCCGGGCGGCGTCAGTCGCCCCTTCCACAGCGGTCGCGACGGTGTACGAATTGCCCGTTGTCACGGGGATATTCAGCCTTTGCGCTACGGTGATGCCGCCGTCGCCCACTACCGATGTAAACGCGCCCAGCCCGATAATCTTCGCGCCCAGCCGTTCGGCCAGCCTGCCGCACTGCACCAGGCGCTTATACACAAACTCCAGCGGCAGAGTCATCAACTGCTGCGGCGTGAGCGGGCACGCGATAAACCAGCCTTCGGCTTCCGCTCCGGTGGGGGACACAATGCCGGTGATATGGGACGCCACCATCGGTTCCTTGAACTTGATGGCCCATTCCACCGTTGGCTCCGGCAGCCAGCGCGCGACGGAATACACGCCGCCCTTGCGCGCCACGTCGCGCCGGGCCTCCAGCGGGTGAATAATAAACGCGAACTTTTCCATAGGCACAGTATACCAGATTGCAGAGAAGCGTCTGAGCGCGCCGCGTGGGAACAGACAACTAGGGCTGCCAGGGCTGCTCCTGGCGGGCCAGCGCGCGTCGGGGCTGCGTCATGTCCGCCTGTGGCATGGCGGTTTCTATCAGCGCAACTGTGTCGACCACCAGTTCCCGTAAAAGCAGCGCGGCTTCCTGGACGGGAGCCTCCAGCGCCCGCGTCAAGCGCGGCGCGAGGTTAGGCGGCGCGAGGCGCATCTTCCCGACAAACAACCCCATGCGCTTGAACTGGAACGTGGAAAAGTACAGACGGTTCAGCCCTGCCAGCACGCCGAGAATGTTGTAAAGCGTCTCCACGCGCGATTGGTGCATCCAGAGCAGCGCGTCGCGTTCGCCCAGACGCCCATGCAGACTCCATAGCGGGAAAAAGCGCAGGTGATGGTTCACCATCGCTTCCGCCAGCGCGTCCGGGTAAGCTGCCGCCCGCGCTTTCCATGCGGCAACAAACTGCTCCCCGTGCAGCGGAATGCAGTCCAGAATGCCGGACAGCGACTTTTGCAGGGGCGTGTCCGGGTTATGGCGCACCAGCACGGCGTCCATGTCGGCTTGCCAGGCGGCGAGCGTGGTGTGCCCAATCTGGCACTCAATGCCGTTGAGGTTGTACGCTTCGGCGAATGCGCCGTCGCCGCGTTCGCCCAGACGCCAGAAGCGTTCGCCGCCGTGAAGTGCGCGGCGCGCGGCGTCCAGTTGGTCGTCGGAGGGCAGCGAGACTTTGTAGTAGACGGTCATGTCTAAGTCGGAAAAGAAGTTGGCGTCCCCGGTCGCCGCCGAGCCAGTAAGCATGACCGCCTGCGCGCCGGGCAGGGCCGCATAAACGGGCGCCATGCGCTCTGCCATCTGCCGCAGAATGAGTGTGGCTTCCGTCATGGCGCGTTACTCCGAAAGCGTGACGTTTTCATAGAGGCTTGCCAGCGGCACGGAGACGC
Source organism: uncultured Armatimonadota bacterium (assembly GCA_963835235.1). Lineage (GTDB taxonomy): Bacteria > Armatimonadota > Armatimonadia > Armatimonadales > Capsulimonadaceae > CAWIET01. The sequence goes on along the minus strand of CAWIET010000005.1, from coordinate 836,294 downwards.
CGACGCTGCCGAGTTGGAGCACGGCGTCCAGGCCCTGATATTCCGCCATCTCCCACACGTCGTCGTCGGCGCGGGTGAACTGCTCCACGCGCGCCGCGTCCTGATGCACCAGAATGTATTCGCGCAAGGACGGCAGGCGGCGATACCTGCCAAACTTGCCTGTCCGGTCGTAGCCTGCCGTTGAGGGCGACAGGATTTCAACAATCACGATGGGGTTGGTGAGCGTGTCTACGTGCGCGTCGGTGAACTGCGGCTCCCCGCAGACAAGGGTCAGGTCGGGATACGAGAACGCGAGGGCGTCGGTAGCGACGCGCATATCGCTCGTGAACAGACGGCACGGCGAGCCGCGCAGAGCGGGGCCAATTGTGAGAATGAGATTGACGGCAAGGGCATCATGCTCGCGGCTGACGCCGGACATAGCCCACATCTGCCCGCAGGCGTATTCGCTCTTGAAGGGCGCGGTGCGCTCAAACTCAAGGTACTCTTCCGGCGACACAAACGGCACGGGCAGCGCGCTCATGGCACTTCTCTCCTGTCGTGAGTATACCCTGCCCAAAACGCAGCCTGCGCCTGCAAATACACCCTGAACTGGCTCCACTCGTCAAACGCGAAGTCGGGCTGCAAAGCGCGCAGCGCGGCAAAGTCGTAGAAGCGGGCATGAGCGGGCGGCAGAAACAGCGCGGTTCGGGTTCCAGCGGCGCGGCCCGCCAGCACATCGGCTTCCCAGTCCCCGACAAACAGGGCGCGGGACGGCGCGCTTCCTAACTGTTCCAGCGCGGACAGCACTGGCTCCGGGTGCGGTTTCAGCCGGGCCACGTCGCTGCCGGTCACGATGGCGTCAAACGCGGCGTCCAATTCCAGCCGGGCGAGGGCAGCCTCCACCTGCGGGCGCGGCGACGAGGTGACAAGGCCCGTTGCCCGCCCCGTCTGGCGGCAGAAATGGAGCACGTCGCGAACGCCAGGATACAGGGTGATGCTGCCAAACGCGAGCGTCAGGCCGTCATGCACGTGCTTTTCCAACTCTTCGCCCGACGGCAGCGCAAACTCCTGCGCGACCTGTGCGTAGGGGCGGTAAAAGAAGCGGCGGATAATCGTGTCTTCCGGCACGACCCGCTCATGCCGGGCGAGCGCATACTGGAACGCTTGCAGCCACAGTTCCAGAGAGGGAGCAAGCGTGCCGTCAAAGTCAAACAGGACGGCCTGGGTGTTTTGTGCTGTGTGGGTGTCTTGTGCTGTCATGGGCAGCACAGATAATACCCGGCTGGCCCCGCCCGGCGGCTCAGGGATATGTGAAGCTCCCGCAGATGTTGGGTTCGCCGGGGGCGGCGCTGGCCTGGCTGTCGGTCATGTATCCGGGCACAGGGTAGGCGTGAATGAGGTTGCAGCCGGTCAGGTCGGCGCTGCTTTGTATGGTTCCCGCGTCCAGCGATTTGGCGTGCCCGTCAAAGAAGACGCAGTTGAGAAACCCCTGATGCCGGTTGCCTGCTTTGAACAGAGAGCCGGGCGCGGCCCCCGCGCCGTTGTCGGGGTCAAAGTCGCCGTTGAACGACTTAATCCAACTGTCAGTTACGGCCCCGGCGGAGTTCTTATTCCACTTTTCCGTCATCACCATCGTTTCCGGCGGGTCAGCCAGTTGCGTGAGCGTGAGGGCTTCGGCGGCGCGGCAGGCGATGTAGGAGCGCGGGATGGTCGGCTTGCCGAAAGCGTCATTGCTGGGCGTGGGCGCGTTGTCGCTGGGGCAGGCAAACAGCGCGCTGCTTTTGACATAGGGCATGATCACATTCCACCAGCGTTCCGGGTCTTTGAGCGCGGCGGGAATGGCGGCGGTCGGGCCGGTGCGCGACTGGCCGGGAGTTGTGCTGGCATAAAAGAACAGGCGCTCGTCATAATCCGACACGTACATCTGGACGGCGAGGCCCATCTGCTTCATGTTGGACAGGTCGGCAGTTTGCCGCGCCTTTTCCCGCGCCTGCGCGAATACGGGCAGCAGAATGGCGGCGAGCACGGCGACAACCGCGAGTGCGACGAGCAGTTCTACCAGCGTGAAGGCGCGTGGACGGTTAATCATGCTGCTTCCTCTTGACCGGCAGTCCGAAGATGTCGTTCTAGAAAGGCGGCCCCGACTCCTTCCTGCCCAGGATAGGGGAAGCCGAGGCCGCCGGGAACGCTAATCGTCGCCGCCTTTGCGAGCGGCAAGGAGCGTGCGGCGCGGGGCGGGCATGACGGAATGAACGCCCTTGACGCTCTTCCAGATGATGTCATTGAGAGGACCTGCGGGCGCGCTGTCCGGGTGGGTTAAGTCCATCTGCGCCGACAGGCGGGCCATGCGCGCTTTCTCCGGGCTGGCCTGAAGCGCCGCCCCGGATGGGTTGATTTCCGTGATAATCGCCTTCGCGGGCAGCACGGCCTGGTACAGACCACTGTTGCGGGGGGACGTGTCAAAGTCCATGATGGGAGGCGCGATGCCGTCGTACTGCGAGAGGGGCGCGAGGCCCAGCAGGTCTTCCATTGTTCTCAATACGCTGTCCGTGTTGTAGAACGTGTGGTCTACCGAGTGCGCTTTAATCCAGGGCGACGCGACATAGCACGTGGAGCGGTGGCAATCCACATGGTCGGGGCCGTCCTGCGCGTCGTCTTCAATCACGAAGATGGCGGTGTGCTTCCAGATGGCGCTCTTGCTGATCGCCTCTACCAACTGCCCGACGCCGTAATCGTTGTCGGCGACATGGGCGCGCGGGGATTGGACGCCTGCGCGGAAGCCGAGCGTGTGGTCGTTCATCAGGCGCACGGTCATCAAGGCAGGCACGCCCTTGCCGGTGGGGTCAGCCGCCAGCATCTTCTGGAACTCCCGGTTGAACTCATCAAACCGACTCGGCATATTATACTTGCCGTAGGTGGCAATCGGGTAGGGGACGCCGTAGTGCCGGGGCGCGTCGCTGTCGGCATACAGGCCATCAAAGCGCCGGAAGTCAAAGTCGCTTTTGCCCGCCAGGTTGTGTCCGGGCGGCAGCAGGCCCGGCGCGGCAGGGTAGTTGTCGGGAATGATGTTCACTCCGTTCTGGCTGACGCCGAACGTGTAGAAGAAGCCGTAGTTGCGGTACGCGAGGCCCGCCTGCTCGGCGGCGTCCCAGATGTGGCCGTTGGGGGAGCGGGAAATATCGGTGATGGCAGGAGCGCCGTTGGGGAAGTACGCCGAATTGGGCTGGCCGTTCGGATCGGTGGCGGCAAAGCCGCCTGCCGGATAGCCGTTGTTTTGCCCCTCAAAGTCGTAGTTGCGCCCGCGCCCGCTGTAGTTGTAGGGCAGGTTCTTAATGACCTGCTCGTTGGCGTAGCTTTGCGTAGACCAGTTCCAGCCGTCGCCGCTGACTTCGCCGCAGTCATAGAAGTTGTCCAGCAGGACGAAGCGATTGGCGAGGCGGTGCAGGTTGGGGGTCACGGCCTGCCCGAACAGGGTGATGGACGGGTCGCCGTTGCCCTGCGGAATGTCGCCAAGCACCTGGTCGTAGGTGCGGTTCTCCTTCACGATATAGATGACATGGGTAATCTGGCCTGCCTTGAGGCCAATCGCCGCGAGCGGGTTTTTGGTGTTTGCCAGCGCCGCGTAGCGGTTGTTGGCGAGCACCTGCTCGGTGTCGGCAGCGAGCGTCTTCGCGCTGGGAACCGGCAGGCTGGACACGTTGCCTTCTATGATGAACTCGTCGTACTTGGTGAGGTTGGTCGGGTTGCTGGGGTCAATGGAATAGGTCGGGTTCGGGTTGCGCGTCTGCGTGCCTTTGGCGTTGGCGACGAGCAGCCTGCCACTGCCAGGGGCGATCACCGCGCTGGGATACCAGCCCGTCGGAATATACCCCTTGACCTGCCCTGCCGCCGTGTCCACGACGCCGACGGCGTTCATGTCGCCTAAAGAGACGTACAGCGTTGTTTCGTCTTGCGAGAGGCCGAGGCCGGTGGGCGACGCGCCCGGCAGCCCGCGCGCTTCGGCAGGCCGCAGGAGCACGGTGTTAATCACTTTGTCCTGTGCGGCGCTGACAACGCTCACCGTGTCGCTGTTGGCGTTGGCGACGTACAGACGCGACTGGTCTTTTGTCAGCAAAAGACCATCGGGGTGGCCGCCGGTGGGGAGGGACGCCGCCAGCGCGGGATGCGTCGGGTCTGTGCAGTTGAGCGCATACACCGTGCCGTCGCGCTGGCTGCTGACATACACCCGGCTGCCATCTTGGAGCGTGGCAACGGCGAGCGGGAAGTTGGGCGTGCCGTACCCGCTTTGCGTGAACGCATAGCGTCCGACTTCGGCGACCGGGGAAGCGTTCAGGTTGTAGACTGAAACAGAGCCGGGCACGGCAAACGTGTCCGGGTCGTTGTTGGCGACGTACAGATAGCCCCGATTGTCCAGCGCAATTCCGGCGGGGAAGTCGGTGGACTGCGCCGCCGGGATGGTTCCCGTGAGCACCAGCGAGCCGCCCGCGCTCAGGGACAGGACGGCGATGGAGTTTGCGCCGCCCTGCGCGGCGTACACGGTGGAAGTGCCGTTGCCATTGTCGTGGGCCGCGAGGCCGTAATACAGGCCGGTCAAATTGCCGCTCGGCAGGGTGCTGTTGAACGTAATCTCGGACACGCGCTGCCCGGTCTGGGCGTCAATGGCCGAGAGAGACTCGCGGAAGCCCATGTCGCTGACCAGGGCATACTTGCCGCCGGGGGCCAGAATCATGTTCATGGGCAGGCTGCCCACGTTCTGCTGCGTGCCCTTCGGCGGCAGGGTGATGCTTTTTCCGGTCGGCAGCGGGTTTGGCTGGGCGACTTCGGGGTCATCCTGCGCGCGGGCCGGGAGAAGATGGGGCGCGGCGAGCGCGCCGCAGAGGAGGGCAGCGGCGAGACTGGCTGCCGCCAGAGGCTTGTGCGAGAGTTTCATCGTGTGAGTGCTCCTTGTGCCCCCGGCCTGCATGGGCCGAGGGCGGGAAAGAACGGGGTTAACCGTCGGTGTCGCGCGGGGCAGGCTTGCCGACCAGGGCCAGGGCGCGCTGATACAGGCGCACCTGCGCCGACTGGTACAGCGGTGATTGCAGATGGCTCCGGTGGGCCGCCGCGCGGTGGAGAAGGTCGGCCTGCGCGGACAGGCGCGCGAGGCGGCCCAGACGCAGGCTGTCGCGGTCGGGCGCAGACGTATCCAGTTTGGCGACCAGCGCCCAGATGCGCTTGCCTTCCACTGAGGGCGTGACCCGGCAGGTTTTGGTGAAGTGGAGGCTGTCGGCCGTGATGCCGTTCGGGGTGGATTGGAACAAGTCGCGCAGGTCGGTGGCGAACAGGTCGCCGTAGTTGTTGGGGGGCAGGCCCATGAGCAATTCCTCGGTTTTCACAATGGACGCGGTGACATAATGCCGTTTGGCGACATAGCCGGGTTTGGCGAACGGGCTGACCACAACGAGGGGCGTGCGGTGCGGGTGAATGTGGTCAAGGGAGGACTGGGCGTCATCGTAGGTGATGAAGATGGCCGCGCCTGTGCCGTTCTGGGGGTTAAAGTACGCTTTGCTTTTCATCAGGTGGTCTACCACCATGCCGAGCGCCACGTCGCCGTCGGCAATTTGCTGCAAGGGGCCGTTGGTGATGATACTTGTGCCGTTAGGTGCTTGCACGCTGCCGGTATGGTCGTTCGGCTGGTAGATATAGAGGTAGGTCGGCAGCGTTCCCTGCTGCACCATGCGGTCAAAGTCCTTGCAGAACTCCAGGGCGCGGCGCTGGTCGGAGATGTTGAAGTTGTAGCCGGGGTAGTTGCGGTCAAGGCGGGCTTCGGTGCTGGAATTGTATTCGCCCAGAACGGCCAGCACGGGCAGGGCGAGAAAGTACGACTGGCCCAGCCCTTTGGTGGGGCTGGACACGTCGCCCGCGTTTTGCAGGGGCTGCGTCACCGTGAAGTTGTCGGATTGCAGCACAGGGTAGCCCGCCAGGCCGCTGGGCGGGTCGTCCAGCGTGGTGGGCGTAGACGTGCCGGTGTCCGTGCCCGTAATGCGGACAAGAGCGCCATAGTCCTTGAAGTCCACGCCGTGCCGGGCGGCGTTGTTGAAGATGTAGCCGCCTTCCGGGTAGTCCTCCGGCTCAAAGTTCTTGTTGACTAAGAGGCCGCGCCCGCCTTTGACTAAGAGCGTCTTTTCCGTGTAGTCGGTGGCCGTGCCGGACGCGGCGAACTGATGGCCCGCGTCGCTTTCCTCCGAGTCGGAGTAGTAGTTGACGGCGGCGGCGAAGGTTTTGGCGAGCAATTGCGTGTTGAGCGTCACGCCTGTATTCTGGCCGCTGGTGTAGGCGGAGCCGTCGGGGTTGTTGTAGGTCAGGCTGGCAAAGGGGCCAAAGTGCCCGTTGAGATTGCCGAGCTGCGCGTCAAACGTCTTGTTCTCGTGCAGGATAAAGAAGACGTGCTTGATTTTGGTGGACGCCGCGCCGCCGAGGGGCACGATGCCCTGATTGGGCGGCGTGTGCTGCGCGAAGTTGTAACTGAGGACGGCGGCGTTGGGTATCTGAATGTTGGCATTCACCTTCTGGACGCTGCCGAAGATGAAGTTGGAGTCGGTGAAGGATTCCACGCCGGTGGCAGTGGGATTGCCAGTCGTCGCAGGGTTGATGTCCTCGCCGATGCCTTTGGCGTTGAGAATGTAGAGCGTCTTGCCGTCCGGGCTGACCGTAACGCCGGTGGGATACCAGCCGGTGGGGATACGCCCCAGCAGGCGCGGCTGCGTCGGGGGAGTGGTATCTAAGACGGCGACGGAGTTGATGCCCGCTTCGGCGACATAGAGGCGCGTGTTGTCAGGGGAGACAGCCAGGGCGTTGGGATAGGAGCCATGCACCGTGTGCCCATCGGAAAGCGTGAGGGACAGCGGCGACAAATCCACATCGGGAAGGCGCTGGCCGGTGGCGACATTAATGACACCGAGGCTGTCATGGTTGGCTTTGGCGACATACAGCACTTCCGCGCCGCCCTGCCGCACGACGGCGGTCGCAGATGGGTGCGTCTCGCCGACCGTATAGAGGTCATCTAAACCGCCCGGCTGACCCTCATATACCGACTTGTTCAGGGCTAAAACGGCCCCATTGCCGCCGGGCGCGGTGAGAATGGACACCGACGATGTTTGCGGGTTCGCGCCGCCCGTGCTGGTGGGCGGCACGTAAAAGCCGTCCGGCTTGTTGGGGCCGGTAGTCGCCAGCGCGGTCAGTTTGCCGGTGCCAGAGTCATAATTGGGGTGCGCGAACTTGTAGGCGGTGACGCCCCAGTTGGCGACCATGACGGTGCTCCCGTCGCGGCTGACCGAGACGCCGTAAGGGAAGTAGCCGACCGGAACCTGCTTGACAACGGCTTGCGTGCGCGTGTCAATCACAGCGACGCTGTTGTCGCCGTTGCAGGCGACGTATAGGTACTTGCCGTCCGGGCTGAGGGCGCTCCCGGCGGGGAAAGTGGTTTGCGCGCCGGTGGCGCGGTTGAAATTGGACGGCGCGGGCAGGAAGTTGCCGTTGGCGTCGGGCGTGTTGAATACAGCGTCGGGCACGTAGTTGGAAACATAGCCGTTGACGGCGGGCAGAATGGGGCTGATGACAATCCCGGTTGCGTTCAGCGCGGAAATGACGCCCGCTGCCGAAACCGAAAACGTCTTGACCGAGTTGGACGGCCCGCCGGAGGCCCAGATGGTGTAGGGGCCGCTTCCAGTGGCCTGCATTCCGATATAAACGGGGCCGGAGGCAATCTGCGAGACGACTTGGAGGGTTTTCGTGCTGACGACTGAGAGCGAGTAGCCGCCCATGTTCGTTGGGTTCTTGAGAGAAAGAAGGCCCGTGTTGCGCTCGTCGTCGTTGCTGACAATCAGAAACTTGCCGTCGGGGGTGAGGGTCGCGCCGAGCGGGTTCATGCCCACCTGCGCGCTTTGCCCGGCGGGCTTGACAATGCGCCCGTTGGGCAGCACGCCATGATAATACAGGCCGTCAAACTTGCGTGGCCCGGCAAACAGTTCCGCGCCGGAATAGGGGCCGCTTTCGGTGGTGCCGTACACAGGGTCGGTAACCGTACCCCAGTTTGTGGCGTCAATGCCGGTCACTGTCTGCGCGAGGGTGTCCGGCGCGGCCAGCCCCAGCGCTGCCAGCGCTGCCAGTGCCGGAATAAGGGGTCGTTTCATGGCGTGTGTGATCTCCTTTGTCGTGTCGCAAAAGGTTCAGCCGTTACGCCCCATTGTATCGCGCTCAGGTTAAGGCAGCATTAAGATTGCATTAAGTATTGATTAACTGTCAGTGGGATTCAAGGAGTGTGAGGGGAGGGCATCAGCAGGCTCCCGCAAGCCGCCGCGCGCCCACGGGTTTCCGGGGAAAGAATTGACGAGCCAGTGCTGCTCAGGTGGGAAGGTCGCGCGGCGCGGCAAGCAGGGCGAAAACTTCCCGCGCAATTTGCCGCTCCTCGTCGGCGGGAATGACCCATACTGGCGTCGCGGCCTCGTCCGCGCTGATACGACTCGCCACGCTCCCAGCCTGTTTATTGCGGGACGGGCTGAGACGCACGCCCAGGAAACCCAGCGTCCGGCAGATACGCTCGCGCATGGGCGGGGAATGCTCGCCAATGCCGCCTGTGAAGGCCAGAGCGTCCAGGCCATCCAAAACGGCGGCATACGCCCCAATATATTTGTACGCGCGATAGGCGAATATGTCCAGGGCCAGTTTCGCGCGCGCGTCGCCGCTCTGCGCGGCCTGCTCCAATTCGCGTACGTCCCCGCTTCGCCCCGACAGGCCAAGCAGCCCGCTCTGGTGATTGAGCACGTCGTTTAACTGCTCCGGCGTCATGTTTTGCGTCCGCAGCAGATACAGCAGCAGGCCAGGGTCAACGTCGCCAGAGCGCGTTCCCATTGCCAGTCCTTCTAATGGCGTCAGGCCCATGCTGGTATCCACGCTTTTGCCGTCTCGGAGGGCGCACACGCTCGCGCCGCTGCCCAGGTGACAGGTAATCAGGCGCGTGTAGGCTTTGTGCTCCAATAACTTATCGCGCAGGTGCTGCTTCAAGTACGCCGCCCGGTACCCCAGCGACGGCACGCGGTCAATCACGTCCCCCGCTAGATGGAAGCGATCCAGGTCGTTCATCACCACCATGTCAAACGGCGTCGTGGTCGTACCTTCCTCTTTGTAGCCGCGCACATGGATATTGTGGTGATTGGTGCGGCGATAAGTCAGGCGGTGAATAAGCCAGGGGTAGCCGTGATAGGCGAAAATTACCGGCTTGTCGGTGGTAAAGAGCGTGTCAAAGTCCGCGTCGCTCAGGCCGTGCGGGTGCTCTGTCTGCGGCTGAAGCGTCATCAGGTCTACCACATTCACTACGCGGATTTTCAGGGCCGGGCAGTGCTGGCTGCAAGATGTCTACCGCCGCCAGCGTTTCCAGCGTGGGAACGTCGCCTGCACAGGCCATCACCACATCCGGCTCGCCGTCCCGGTCGCTGCTGGCCCATTCCCAGATGCCGATGCCTGCCGTGCAGTGCTTGACCGCGGCGTCCATGCCTAAAAATTGCAGGGCGGGCTGCTTTCCGGCCACGATGACATTGACATAGTGGCGGGAGCGCAGGCAGTGGTCGGCGACCGAGAGCAGGCAGTTGGCATCCGGCGGCAGGTACACCCGGACGACATCGGCTTTTTTGTTGATCACATGGTCAATAAAGCCGGGGTCCTGATGCGAGAAGCCGTTGTTGTCCTGCCGCCAGACATGGGAAGTCAAGAGATAATTGAGCGACGCGATGGGCCGCCGCCAGGGAATGTGGCGGGTCACTTTGAGCCACTTGGCGTGCTGGTTGAACATGGAATCCACGATGTGAATGAATGCCTCGTAGCAGGAAAAAAAGCCGTGCCGCCCGGTCAGCAGGTAGCCTTCCAGCCAGCCCTGGCAGGTGTGCTCGCTCAGGATTTCCATGACACGGCCTGTGGGCGAAAGTTCCTCGTCGTCGTCGGGCAGTGGTCTCCGCGTCCCACGCGCGGCCTGTGGCCTCAGAACCGCGTTGAGGCGATTGGAGTTGTTCTCGTCAGGCGAAAAGACACGGAAGTTGCGGCTGTCCCCATTGAGCCGCATGGTGTCCCGCAGGAAGCCGCCCAGCACGCGCGTTGCTTCCGCGAGGATTGTGCCGGGTTTGGCGACGGGAACCGCATAGTCACGGAAATCCGGCAGGTGGAGGTCGCGGAGCAGCAGGCCGCCGTTGGCGTGCGGGTTTGCGCCCATGCGCCGTTCGCCTTCGGGCGCGAGCGCCGCCAGTTCCGGCAGCAGCCTCCCGTCGGCATCAAAGAGTTCTTCGGGCTTGTAACTCTTCATCCATGCTTCCAGCACGGCAATGTGCTCTGGCTTGTCCATGTCCGACATGGGGACTTGATGCGAGCGCCAGGAGCCTTCCGTTTTGAGGCCATCCACTGTTTTCGGCCCTGTCCAGCCTTTGGGGGAGCGCAGCACAATCATAGGCCAGAGAGGGCGCGCCGGGGCTAGCGCCACCCTCGCGGGCTTTCTGTTGGATGGCCCGGATTTCGCCGATAACAGTGTCCAGCGTCGCCGCCATCGCCTGGTGCATTGTGTCCGGGTCATCGCCCTCCACAAAGTATGGTTTGTAGCCGCAGCCGACCAGCAGGCTGTTCAATTCCTCGTGCGGGATGCGCGCCAGCACGGTCGGGTTGGCGATTTTGTAGCCATTCAAGTGCAGCACCGGCAACACTGCGCCGTCCTGTGCGGGGTCAAGAAACTTGTTGCCGTGCCAGCTGGCCGCCAGCGGGCCAGTTTCGGCTTCGCCGTCGCCTACCACGCAGAAGACAAGCAGGTCAGGATTGTCAAACACAGCCCCGTAAGCATGGGAAAGCGAATAGCCTAGTTCGCCGCCTTCATGGATAGAGCCGGGTGTTTCGGGCGCGACATGGCTGGGAATGCCGCCGGGGAACGAGAACTGCTTGAACAGGCGCTGCATTCCGTCGGCAGTCCTGCGGAATGTTAGGATAGACTTCGCTGTAGGTGCCTTCCAGATAGGTATTGGCGACCAACCCCGGCCCGCCATGACCCGGCCCAGCGACATACAGCGCGTTCAGACCGTGCTTCTTGATGACGCGGTTGAAGTGGGCCTACAGGAAGTTGAGGCCCGGCGTCGTGCCCCAGTGCCCCAGCAGACGCGGCTTGATGTGCTCGCGCTTTAATGGCTCCCGGAGCAAAGGGTTGTCTAGGAGGTAAATCTGACCGACTGACAGGTAATTGGCCGCGCGCCAATAGGCATGCATTTTGTGCAGTTCGTCGGCGCTCAGCGGCCTTTTGGCTGGTGGCATGGATAGGTTCTCCCTGTTGGCTCCGGTCTGCCGGTTTGAGGCGCAGGCCAATGGGGCCGTGTGACGCTTGCGCTGGGAACCGAATTCCCTCGTTGGCTATAGCATATCGGGTTCGTTCTGCGCCACCAGACAAAGCGGGAAAGGGGCGCGGTTATCTAGCCGCGTCCCTTTCCCGCTTTCCGCTTCCCGCAATGCGTCAGCGTCTAGTAATCGTCGTCGTGGTCGTGACCACCCGCGCTGCCCGCCTTGGACTTTTCCTTCTTTTCCACAATCAGGGAGTTTGTGGACAGGATCATGCCCGCAATGGACGCCGCGTTCTGCAAGGCAGAGCGCGTGACTTTCACGGGATCCACGATACCCGCCGCCACCAGGTCAACGTACTCTTCGGTCAGGGCGTTGAGGCCCTGTCCCTGCGGCAGCGACTTCACTTTGTTGACGACGACGGAGCCTTCCATGCCCGCGTTCTGGGCAATCTGGCGCAGTGGCTCTTCCAGCGCGCGGCGCACGATGGCGACGCCCACCTTCTCATCGGCGTCCTCGCCCAGACCGTCCAGGGTGGGGATCAGAGACACGAGTGTCGCGCCGCCGCCCGCCACGATGCCTTCTTCTACCGCAGCGCGCGTCGCCGAGAGAGCGTCCTCAAACCGGTGCTTCTTTTCTTTCAGTTCCGTCTCGGTGGCCGCGCCGACCTGAATGACGGCTACGCCGCCGCTTAGTTTGGCAAGCCGCTCCTGCAATTTCTCCTTGTCATAGGACGAGTTGGTGTTCTCTATCTGGCGGCGGATTTGCTCAATGCGGCCCTTCACGGCGTCTGCGGTGCCGCCGCCTTCCACCAGCGTGGTGTCTTCTTTGGTGACGGTGACCTTCTTGGCTGTGCCCAAATCTTCAATGCCGATGCTATCCAGTTTGATGCCGAGGTCTTCGGTGAGGAAGCGGCCTTTGGTGAGGACGGCCAGGTCTTCCATCATGGCCTTGCGGCGGTCGCCAAAGCCAGGAGCCTTGACTGCCACCACGTTAATGGTGCCGCGCAGTTTGTTGACCACCAGAGTGGCAAGCGCCTCGCCATCTACGTCCTCGGCGACAATCAGCAGCGGGCGGCGCGTCTGCATGATTTTTTCCAGCAGGGGAATGAAATCCTGCACGCTGCTAATCTTCTTCTCGTGGAGCAAAATCAGCGGGTTGTCCAGCACGGCTTCCTGCCGCTCCGGGTCGGTCACGAAGTACGGGGAGATGTAGCCTTTGTCAAATTGAAGGCCCTCCACCACGTCCATTGTCGTGTCCGTGCCCTTGCTTTCCTCAACGGTAATCACGCCGTCTTTGCCCACTTTGTCCAAGGCGTCGGCGATGAGCGCGCCAATCTCAGGGTCGTTGCCGGAGATGGAAGCGACCTGCGCGATAGATGCTTTGTCGGTCACGTCAATCTTGCGCGACTTGAGGCCCTCAACAGCCTTTTCTACCGCGAGTTCAATGCCCCGGCGCAGGGAAATGGGGTTGCCGCCCGCCGCCACGTAGCGCAGGCCTTCGTTGACAATGGCCTGCGCCAGCACCGTCGCGGTCGTGGTGCCGTCTCCGGCAACATCATTGGTCTTAGACGCCACTTCACGCACCAATTGCGCGCCCATGTTCTCATATGGGTCGTCCAGTTCAATCTCTTTGGCGACGGTCACGCCGTCTTTGGTGATGGTGGGGGAGCCGTACTTTTTGTCCAGAACGACGTTGCGTCCCTTCGGCCCCAGGGTCACTTTGACCGCGTTGGCGACCGCATTGGCCCCGCGCTCCAGGGCACGGCGGGCCTCTTCATCAAACAGCAATGTTTTGGCTGCCATAGTGTGTTGTTTCTCCTTGTATTAATCTTTGACGGCGTAAATCTGGTCTTCGTCCAGAATGACGTATTCCTGCCCGTCCAGTTTGACTTCGGTGCCGCCGTACTTGGAATAAATGACTTTGCTGCCGATGGACACGGCCATCTGGGAGCGGGAGCCGTCATCTAAGATGCGTCCGGGGCCGACCGCAATCACTTCGCCCTCCTGAGGCTTCTGCTTGGCGGCGTCGGGAATGTAAATGCCGCCGCTGGTTTGCGTCTCAGCGTCGCTGGGCTTGACCAGCACTTTGTCCGACAAGGGACGGAAGGGAACTGCCATATGTGTGGAACCTCCTGCAATGGAATGAGATACGTGTTAGCACTCCGTATCCCAGAGTGCTAACGCTGCTCCCATTGTACTGGTTCCCGGCCCCTTTTGTCAAGGGAACCGCACTCTGGCGCAAAGAAACCTACCCCCGCCCGCCGACGGGCGACCCCTCCCCAAAGGGGAAGGGTGAGGAGTGTCAGGAAAGGGAAAGAAAGCACAGCGCGCGCAGGGCGGCTCCGCGCACGGGGGAATGGAGCGGCGCGTTCAGCACGGCCTGCGGTACGGCGCGGTGGAGGGAGCGCGTGAACACGTCCGTTAAGCCCGCTCCCGCGTTCCACAGGCCGCCGATGCAGGCGACGGGAACGGCATCGGGAAAGGATAAACGCGCCGTGACCGCGTGTGCCAGCCGCGCCAGCGCGCCGCCTGCGTGCATGAGAAGGGCGCGCGCCACCGCGTCCCCATCTTCCTCAGTGGCTTCCGCCGCCACGCGCGAAAGAGCCGCGATTGTCACACGGTCAATTACACCGCCGTAGACAGCGGACACGATGTCAGACACGTCAGACAGGGCCAGACGCGACAGCACGCGCGCCGTGAGCGTGGTCGCTTCTCCCGTGCCATCCGCCGCGCGCAGGATGGCTGCGAGCGCCGCGCGCCCGACGCCGTAGCCGCTCCCAACATCGTCAATCAAATAACCGTAGCCGCCCGCTTTGTGCGACCCGCCCGTGCCGTCTTCGCCGTAGGCGACGCTGCCCGTGCCTGCAATCACCAGAATGCCCGGCGCGTTGTCCAGCGCCCCCGACAGCGCAATCGCGTAGTCGGGCACGACTTGAACGATGGCGCGGGGAAAGCGCTCCTGCAAGCCTGCCAGAAACAGCGCGCGTCTGGCGGGAAATGACCAGCCCGCCACGCCCGCGCACACGGCCAGCACGTCGGATGGCTCCGCGTTTGCCTGCGCGAGTGCAGCCTGCGACGCCGCCCAAGCGGAGGCAAGCGCGTCTTCCGGCGGCAGGAACGCGATGTTGCACGCGCCGCCGTTCCCTTCGCCGCAAACCGCGCCGTCGGGGGTGACAATTTGCGCGCGGGTCTGCGTGCCGCCGCCGTCCAATCCCAGCGCGAGGCGAACGGAAGTCACGGCCCGTTCTCCCAGTGACTGGTGTCGTTCAGGAGCAGCAGACGGGGCGGGCGGTCTTTGGCGAAATGGACGCGGCTCAGGGAGGCGTTGTCTAAATGCAGGCGGCGCAGATGGGAAAGCGGGGCGTCCAGCGCAAAGAGCAAAATGGTGCGGAGGGAGCCGCCGTGCCCCACGATAAGCACGGTTTGGGCGGGATGGGCACGGAGCGCGTCGTGCAGGAACGCCAGCATTCGCTCCTGCACAGCGGGCCAATCTTCGCCGCCAGGCGGCGTTTCTTCCAGCGCATGGAGGACATGGTAGCGCTGCCAGGCGTCCGGCCAGCCCGCTTCAATCTCCGAGGCGGTCAGTCCTTCCCATGCGCCGAAGGACTTCTCGCGCAGCCGGGGGTCAATTTGCACGGTCAGCCCGTGCGGGGCGGCAATGGCCGATGCCGTGTCCTGTGCGCGGGTCAAGTCGCTGGAATAGACAGCGTCCAACTGAGTATGCGCGAGACGCGACGCGAGCGCCGCCGCCTGCTCCTGCCCGCGCGGGCTAAGAGGGCTGTTCGTGTGGCCCTGGACGCGCCCGCTCGCATTCCATTCCGTTTCGCCGTGCCGCGCCAGCAGAACGTGCGTCAACGGCTCGCTCCCGTGGGAACGGGCGCGATAGCGGCAACGAGCGACGGCGATGCCTGCCGCGCGAAGTCCTGCTCGGCGGCGAGCGCCGCTGCTTCCTGACCGGGCGGCGTCTCGCAGACCAAACGCACAAACGCCCAGCCGTTCGTGTCCGGTTGCAAACGCCCCAGCGCCATCTGCACCTGCTGGTTCCAGAAACTGGCTTCCGTGCGGCGGCCCGTCGCGAACCAGTAAAGCAGCACCTGATGGCTTTTGCCTTCGGAACCGGCGTAGTCAGCGGTGACAGTGAGCGCGGACGCGCGCCGCCCGTCATAGAAAATCGGCACGTCATGCCGCCCGGTCAGCACGAAGCCGCTCGCCGGGTAGCACGCTTCGGGCCGGTGGTTGAACGCGCCGCGCCCCAGGGTGCGGTATTCCAGCAGGAGATAGACTTCCCGCCCGGTGCGGCTGTCGCGATAAGCGCGCTGCGTGTACGAGTCCAGCGACAGCGCGGCCCGGTCGGAGGGGGAAAGCGCCCACGTTTTAGGGTCGGTGGCCTCGCTTGCCGTCATCTGCCATGTCCCGATTTGCGCGGGCAGGCGGGTGACATCGGCGTGAGGGGCGGCTTTGTCTCCCTGACGCAGACCCAGCAGGGCCAGCGCGGCGGCGAGCGCGAGGGCCAGCAGCGCGGGCAGGGCGCGCTTGAGTTGGAAAGCATCGGTGCGGTCGTTCAGCGTCAGTGTGCTCACAGGCGTCCTTTCAGGCGGGCACGGCGGGCGCGGATGGCGGGGGCGCGTTGCGCGATACACGCCTTTCCAGCAATCTCCCCAGCACGATCAACACGAGAAAGGCGACGGTGAACGGCACCAGTTTGCCAATCCAGCCGTCATGGAAGGCAGCCCCGGCGTTCTGGCCGTAAGCGTTAGCGACCATCAGCACCAGATAGATACGCACGATATTGCCCAGCAGCGCGAGTGGCATTCCCAGCAGAAACAGGCCCCACTTGGTGAGCACGGGGAGGCGCATAAAATACGCCAGCAGCGCGGCCAGCATACACATCGCGGTCAGCGAATGCAGGCCGCTGCACGCGACCGCCACCTCGTAAGCAATATGCCGGGACGGAATGAGCAGGTTGACGCCCTCATTCTGCACGCTGACGCCGGACAGCCCCGCCAGCAGCACCGCCATGCGCGCGCTTGTCACCTGAAGCGGCGCGCTCAGAATGTCCAGCAGCCCGCCTGGTGTCGGCACCATGAACACCAGAAACGCGAGCGGGAACGCCAGCGCGCGCGTTATGACCCGCCCGCCGAAGTAGAGCGACAGCCCCACCAGGGCAAGCGGGAATGCATACCCGACCGACCGTTCCAGTCCCAGCCAGATGCCCGCCACCTGCAAAAGCAGCGCCGGAACCAGGACAAGCAGCCCCGCGCGCCGGTCAGGGCAGACGGGAACGCGCGCCAAACGTCCCCAGTTGAGCCAGATGACGTAGGCCGCGAGCGGCGCGACCAGCCAGCCGTGCTGGTTCTCCTCGTCATGCCAGCCCGCCACGAACAGCGCGAACGTGCGCGCGAAGACGGCTCCTATCAGGGCCACGAGCGCCAGCAGCACCAGCGCCTTTTCGGTTGTGAATGGCTTACTCATTGTCGCTTTGCGCGCGGGCGGCCAGCACGCGCAGAATGTCCCGGCGCAGAAACAGCGTGGACGGCAGATGGTTTGTTTCTGTCTGCTGCAGGATGCGCGGGTCGGTGGCATAGTCGCTGATTATCTCAGAAAGTGTACCATAGCGAGCGGCAAAGTCCTGCTCTGCCTGCTGCTTCTGCGCTTTGATGCGTTCCGGCAGTGCGGCCTGCGCTTCGGCAATCTGCGCGTTCAGGGCGTCGGCGGTGGGGGGAACGCGGGCGTCGTGCTCCGCCAGCATTCGGCGGGCCAGCGCGATGCGGGCGTTTAATTCCTGCGGCAGGCGGTCAGCGGCGGCAATGGCCTGCGCGCGGGCGTCCCACGCGAGCGGGTGGAACGCCCAGTCGCGCCATGCGCTGAGGGCATCGTCTTGCGGATTGTCCGGTGCAGCCAGCACGCGCGGGGTCAGCAGCAGCGCGGGCGCATTGATTTTGCCTGGCCCGGCTATCCCGGCGCGGGCGACCAGGGCGTCATACGTCTCGTTGTCCTGCGGCAGCCACAGGGTTGGCAAGTGCAGACGCCAGGCGATGTCCCAGGGCGCATCAGTGATGACGACGCCCTGCGTGATTTGTTTGCGCGCGTCTTCATTCAGGGGAACAGGGAGCGGCGGGTTGTCAGCCATTCCGATGGCGGCCTGCACCGGGGGGAGCGGGCGCGGGCCGCCGAGCAGCGCGCCGAGGCCGCAGGCGACCCCAACACCCCAGCCCCACAGCGCCACGCGCCGCGCCAGCGGCGTCCAGCGCGCGAGCGCGTCTTCTGCAAACCCTGTTCCCAGCACGGCGGCGATGGGCAGGAACGGCAGCAGCGTCCCCGCAGACGGCGTGAAGAGGGACACGGCGACAATCAGCCCCGCCGCGCTGACCAGGGCGCAGACACGCACCGAACGGACACTGAGGCTCTCGGCACGGCTCGCCAGCCCTGACAGCAGCGCCGGGGCCAGCACCAAAGGCGGCAATGCTTCGCCCGCGTGGGCGGCAAAGTACGCCAGCCCGCGCCCCAGTTTGACGCCCATCTCCGCCGGGTGCAGGAACACAAACGCCGCCGGAGTGACGGGGGGCAGCAAACTGCGGAAAACAGCATCGGGGCCGGGATACTCGCTCGTGCCTGTGAGCAGTCCGTACCAGGAGAAAGAAAAAAATGGGTCGCCGTGCGCCAGGCGGGCCGTGCGAACCAGCCAGGGCAGCGCGACAACGAGCAGCCCCAACGCTGCCGCGCTCAGCGCTTTGCCCGCGCGCGCCGGGGTGCGCGTGATGAACACACAGACGAAGACCGGGAGCAGCAGCGCGCTCAAACTGTATTGTGTCAGGCAGCATAAACCGAGCATGACACCTACGCCCACCGCGTTTCCCGTGCCTGCGTCCCCGGAAGGCGGCACGCGCGCCAGTGTCCGCCAAAGCAGAGTGACAAGCAGCGTCGCCAGCAAAGAAGGCAGGCCGGTCAGCGCGGTGTTCAGCGCCGTGCCGCTCACCACAAACAGCGCGGCGGCCAGCAGCGCCAAGTGACTCTGCTCCGGGGCAGGAAACAGCGCGCGCACGAGCAGATAAGTCGCCGCCGCGCACGCCAGCCACAGCGCCAGATTGGTGAGGACAATCACGTTGCCGCCGCCGTGCCCGCCGTGCAGCGCGAACACCAACGACAGCAAAAACGGGTACAGGGGCGCGCGCGTCAAATCCGGCAGTATTCCCGCCTGCGGCGGGCCGGATTGGGACAGCGCCAGCGGGCGGAAAATGCTGGTGGCGAAGCCGTGCCCGGCGGCGATATGGCGCGCGATCTGGGCAGAGTCCATCGCGTCCGGGTCTGAGAGGTCGCCTGGGAAGACGCGCTTGAAGGCAAACAGGGCCAATCCCAGCGCAGCGAGCATCAGCAGCGCGCGCGGCAGCCGAGAAGAACGGGACAGTGCGTCAGGACGCGCAATCACAGACGCCATGCCGTTAATACGCGCCCTGCCGCAGCAGCACGCAGCGCACGGTTTGGAACAGGATTTGCGCGTCCAGCCGCAGGGAGCGAGAACGGATATAAGTCATGTCCAGCCGGACGCGCTCGGCATACGGCAAGTCCTGACGCCCGCTGACCTGCCACAATCCCGTCAGGCCCGGCTTGACACGCAGGAGTTCGGCGGCGTCGGAGCCGTAGCGTTCCAGTTCAGGGGCAGTAATCATGCGCGGGCCGACTAAAGTCATCTGCCCGCGCAGGACATTCAGGAGTTGGGGCAGTTCGTCTATGCTGGCCGCGCGCAGCCATGCGCCTAGCGGGGTGATGCGCGGGTCACGGTGCAGTTTCCAGTCTTTCTGGTAGTCCTGCATGAGTTCCGGGTGGCGCAAAAGGTAGCCGTCGGCATCCACAATCATGGTGCGGAGTTTATAGGCGTCAAAGGTCTGCAAGGCGTCTTCGCCCTGCGCGGCGTCCCAGTCCTGCCACGCCAGCACGCGGCGGCGGTAAATAGCCGGGCCGCGCGACCCCAGGCAAATGCACAGCGCGACCAGCAGGAGGGGCGGAAAGCACACAATCAGCAGCAACAGGGACACCACAATGTCCGTGAGGCGCTTGACGGCAAAGTAGGCGCGGCCCGGCGCGGCCCGGCGCGGGAAGGCTTCGGGGGCAGGGTGGCGCTCTGCGTCCGGCAGCGTCAGCAAACGCAGCAGGGGTGGATTCTCGCGGGGATTGGTGATAACGGGCTGATCCATAACGACTTGTGTGGGCACGTGCCGAAAAACGGCAGGTTTTAATCTACCCAGCGCCCTTCGGAACGAAACGGCGCAGCGCCTTCGCCGGGGTCACGAGCAGCGCGGCTTCCGGCTCCGGCCACTGCATGGGAACGCGCAGCGCGCCTCCTGCGCCTCGCAGAACAAGCGTTTTTACGGGCTGCCCGCGCCCGGTGTCCCACAGGGTCGCGGTGTAAAAGCCGGGCGGCAGGCCCGGCACGGTCAGCGTTCCCTGCAAAGGGCGACCCGCCGGGTCGTAGACATAACAGTGCGCGCGGCCCGCTTTCGTATCTTTTTGCCCGATGATTTCCCAATGGGGGACGCTCGCGGCGGCTTCTATGTTCCGGTAGCGTCCATTGGCGAGTGGAAGGTTCCCGGCGAAACGCTGATAGGCTGCCGCATAACGCCAGAAGCCGTGCGCTCCGGCCCGGTCTGCCGTGTTCCACCAGAAGATGGTTGCGCCCGAAGGGTTCAAGTGCGCCCACGCCCAGCGCCTCAGGTACAGGCCGTCCGTGTCGGCGTTCATCGCGTCTGCGGACGGCTGTCCCTTTGCGTCTGGCAGGGCGGTTTCGCCCACGGAGAACGGCTTGCCGAGCGCGGGGTAACCGCTGAACGGGACATATTGCAGGGGCAGGTATTCTGCCAGCGCCGCCGCGTTGGTGTTCAGGAGCGGCTCCGCGAAGGTGATATTGAGCCAGGGCAGACCGTCCGGGGCGGTGAGGCGCACATCGGAGAGGGCCGTCGTGCCCGCCGTCAGCCCCGCAATTTGATAATGCAGCGCGCACTGCAAATGCCGTGCCCCGTCGGGAATGGTGAACGACGCGGAAAAGCGACGCCAGCCGTAGCCGCCCGTGAGTTGCGACGGCCCGGCTGTCACGCGCAGAGGGCCGCCGGGCAGGTCATTCACGGTGAGCAGCAGACGTGGGCCGACACGCTCAAAAGAGGAGTCCGAGGAGGCAAAGAACCAGCCGGAAAGCGTCCAGCAACCCTTGCCTTGAATGCGATACAGTGGAAACTGCTGCTGCCCGAAGTTGCTGTCGCCTTTGTAGGCCGCGATGGACTGTGCGCTCGCGCGTAATTGCCCCCAGCCGTCCGGCCCGCCTGTTGGATCGCGCACGAAGCCGCGCATTCCAAAGTTGAACGTGTCGCTGTTGAAGGGGATAAATGCCCCCGCGCTCTGCGACGCACCAGGATAATAATGCACGTCGGCGTAGTCTATATCCGGGTAGGCGGGGTTTTCATAGAAGTCGCCGGGGTAGGACGTGCCCGACACATTCTGATAAAATGACGTGCCTGCCATCGCGCGCCCGTGCGCCGCGAACCCGTGCAAGGCGCGCGCGAACGCTTCGGCGGCGGCGTAATGGTTGCCATTGAACGGTGCGCCTTCGTTGTTGTATTCCCACTCCGCGACGGACGCAGACGCCCCCCAGCGGGCTACAAAATAGCGCGCGGCGTAGGCTTGAAAGCGGCGCACAGGCAGGTCGGCATGGATGTCTGTCCCACGCCCCCAGAAGTTGTCGGCGGCGTGGGGCGCAGAGCGCCCGTCGGAGCCGATGTCGGCGTACACGGCGTCGTCATTGTCAAAGCACACGAGCCGCAGAAATTGGCCGAAGCGGGCGGCGCTTTGTACCATGTGGTCAACCAGAAACGCCTGCCGCAGATTGGGCGCGACGTGCCGCTCAAAGTCGCCCACTTGCAGCGCGTCCTGTCCGGTACGGTCATCGCCGACTGTCCAATCGTCGCACAGCAGGCCGCCCGCGCCGTCCAGCACGCTGAGTTTCACGCGCAGAAAGTACGGCTTGCCGTTGTCGGCATCGTGCGCGGGAATGGGAAGCGTCAGATGCGTCCATACGCTGCCGCGCGCCGCGCCGTCTGCCGCGCCCACGCTCTGAAAACTGTCCGTGTCGCGCGCTTCTAGATGGCACGCCGCCGTTTCCGCTGAGGGTAACGCTTTCACCCACACGCCCACCGTGTACGCCCGATTGGGGAAAACGGGAACGTCCGCGCTCAGGTCGCCGCCTGCGGGCACGCGGACGCTGAACCGGCCTCCGTGCGCGTCCGTTTGCGTGAGCGTATCCGGGCGGGGCGTGTCGTTGCGGAAGTTCCACACGCGCCCGCCGTTGGAATTGGCGAAGCCGCCGTAGACTTCCATCCCGTTGCGCCCGCCCAGCCAGTGCCGAACAAGAACGTGCGCGCCGCCCTGCGCGTGCTCCGCCATTGCCGTGTCCCATGTGTCCCACAGGTCGTGGCGGCCCTGCCAGTTGTCGCCCACGAAGCTGCAGACCTGGCCGTTGTCCCAGACTAAATAGCGGCTGTCAGTCGGGCTGACCCGCACGAAGCCGGGCAGCGCGGACGGAACGCACGCGAACGCGCCTTCCGGCCCTTCCGCCGTGCCGCCTGCATCGCGGACGCGCACCCGGAACCTCCACTGTCCCACGCGGTCGGGGGCAAAGCGCGCGCGCCAGCCTTCTTCCCCCGTGAACGCCAGATTATCCGTCTCATGGTTCTGGTTCAGGGGCGGCGTGAACTGAAAGCCGCGATACCAGAACGCGGGCTGCACGCGCGCGCGCCGCCAGTCGGCTTCGCCGGGCGGCAGAAACAGGGCGTCTACGGAAACGCCCCGGCGCGCGTCCTCATCGGCCTTCAGGTTGGCGGCATAGGGCGGCGGCTTTGGATCAAACGGCAAAAAGACATTGGGCGCGTCTGTACGAACCGAGAATGCGAGTTCCTGCACGGCGTACTTTCCCACTGAGGCGCGGGAAATCGTGACTGCTCCCAACGAGGGCGGCGCGGCGGCTTCGGCGAGCCGTGCCCCTGGCAGAAATGCCAGCGCGAGCAGCCAGACCGCCCCAATTATTTTTGTGCCTCTCACAGTGTGCATTATCGGCATCGGTGGGCGCTCTCAACAGGAGAGTGTACCCCGCCCATTGACACGACATGGGCGATTGGGTACAATGGAACCCACCGCGCGGGAAATCGGGGCGTAGCGCAGTTTGGTTAGCGCACCGAGCTGGGGGCCCGGGGGTCGCAGGTTCGAATCCTGTCGCCCCGACACCGTGCGACGCAGGGAAGGGGGCATTTGCTTCCTTCCCTTTTTCATACCTGCTGCCGTCTTTTGGCACGCATCATGCAGTCAGGAAACGCTATGAACGCTTTGCGTCTCGCTTCGGCCCGGCATCTTCTTGCCTTCATGGGCCTCGCGGTTCTTCTTGCCGCGCCGCCAGCGCGCGCGCAGGCCCGCTACACCGTCACCGACCTGGGCACGCTGGGCGGCAAAACCAGCCAGGCGTATGCCATCAACAGCGCCAATCAAATTGTCGGACAGGCCGACACATCGGTGAGCGGCCAATCCCATGCGTTTTTCTACAGCCAGGGCCAGATGACCGACATAGACACGGCGGGCAGCAGCATCAGCGTCGCTTACGGCCTCAACAACCTGGGGCAGGCAACCGGCGCATTCACGGTGTCCGGCGTCACCCATGCGTTTTTCTACAACCAGGGCCAGATGACCGACATCGGCACGCTGGGCGGCAAAAGCAGCACTGGGTATGCGCTCAATGACAGCGGCCAAATCACAGGCTCGGCCTCCAACTCCTTCCAAGTCACCCATGCGTTTCTGTACGATGGGGCCATGCACGACCTGGGCACGCTGGGCGGCACGGTGAGCGTGGGCAGCGGCGTCAACAGCAGCGGACAAGTCACCGGGTACGCTTATCTGTCCGGCAATTCGGTTGACCATGCGTTTCTGTATAGCAATGGGCAGATGACGGACATCGGGACGCTGGGCGGCAAATACAGCGACGGCACGGCCCTGAACGACAGCACGCAAATCACGGGCGGCGCGTACACGGCGTCAGGCGGCGGCCACCATCCCTTTCGCTACAGCAGCGGCCAGATGACTGATTTAGGGCTGCTGGGCGGCGGCAACGGCTACGGCAGGAGCATCAATACCCAGGGAATTGTGGTCGGCTTCTCGGACACAGCGACGGCGGGCGTAGAGCACGCCTTTGTCACCGTCAGCGGGGCCTCCACCGACCTGAATGGCCTGATTGCCGCAGGCTCCGGCTGGACACTCACCAAAGCCAACGGCATCAACGACGCGGGCTGGATTGTCGGAGTCGGCACGCACGTTGTTGGCGGCGTCAAACTTGCCCGCGCGTTCCTGCTGACCCCGATTGCGTCCGGGCCGACGCTTGCCAGCATCAGCCCCGCTTCGGCGTCGGCGGGCAGTCCCGCGCTGACTCTGCACGTCACGGGAAGCCGCTTTGTGTCCGGCTCCGTTGTGCAGTGGAACGGCATGGCGCTCACCACGTCCTACGTTTCGGCCTCCAAACTCAACGCTGCCGTGCCCGCGTCCCTGCTGGCAAGCCCCGGCATGGCAAGTATCACCGTCATCAACCCCAGCGGCAGCGTGTCGGGGGCCAAAACGTTCTCCATCAAAGCGTGAGCGCGACACATGGGTGAATATTACACACAGGACTTCGCGCACACCGACTTTCGCGCGCGCCCGGAACGGTATCAAATCGGGCGTGGCGAGCAGGGCGTCCTGAGCGTGGAGCCGTACAAAGGGGAGATATTACCCCACTGGCGGTTCGCCACACCCGACGCCGCCCGCAAGTCCAGCGAGGCGATTTACAGCCTGTTTCTGCAATACAAGTCCCAGGGCGACTTTGTCGGCATGGACATGGCGCGCAAGTTCCTGCAAATGGGCTGGACGCGCGCCCGCCGCTACGCCAATCATCAAGGCGGCAAAAAGTACGACGGCCCCGTTCCCGAAGACCGCAAGGGTCAGAGCGGGGCATGGGGCCGCGCTGTTCTTCCGCTTGTCCCTGACCCAGTGAAGGCGGAAGCCGCCGCTATCTTTTACGCGAAGTGGCAGCAGGCCAAAGCCGACCCGGAATATCAGGCTATGAAACAGGCGCATCGGGAGCGCTATGAGGGGGCCAGCAAGAAAGGCTGATTTCTGGTATTGATGACAGGGAGGAAGCCATGCGGCTTCACCATAATAAGTATTGCAGAGTTGCTTCTGTCATCGTGTCTCCTGTTTGCCCTGCTTTAGAAATAAGGCAGGGCCTTTTTTTCGCTCTCAGGGGGAGACGCGGCGCAGGGCGCGCAGAAGTTCGGCAACGCTCCATGCCTGTGCGGGACAGCCATTGGGGGCAAAGGGCGCGTCGCCGTCCCGGATTTCACACAGAGAGCCGACGCCGTAATCGGAAAGCGCGTCCGGCAGGTACGGCGACAGCAGAGCGCGCGCTTTCGTCTTGTCATCGTAGACGGCAAGATGGGCATCTATAAACGCCCCCAGAAGCCAGGGCCATGCGGTTCCCTGATGGTAGGCTCCGTCGCGCGCCGCCTGGTCGCCCGGCCCGTAGTGTCCGTGATAATTGGGAGAACCCGGAGCCAGCGTCCGCAGGCCGTAGGGCGTGAGCAATTCTTCCTGCACCTGTTCTACAGTGGCGCGGGCGCGCTCTCCTTCTACGACAGGAAAGGGCAGGGAAACGGCGAAGATTTGGTTGGGCCGCACGGACGGGTCAGGCTGCCCGTCGAGACCAATCACGTCAAAGAGGCCGTTCCCGGCAGCATTCCAGAACGCAGCCCCGAAGGACGCTTTCACCTGCGCGGCGCGCGTTTCATAGTCCGTTGCGGCGTCCGTTTGCCCTGCGCGGCGGGCGAGCAGGGCGGCAACGCAGAGCGCATTGTGCCACAGGGCATTAATTTCTACGGGCTTGCCGGTGCGCGGCGTGACGACCCAATCGCCTACTTTGGCGTCCATCCAGGTGAGTTGGACGCCCGGTTCGCCTGCTTTGAGCAGCCCATCACTTTCATCAACGCCGATGCCGTAGTCCGTGCCGTGAACGTGATGGGTCAGTATGTCTTGCAGCACGGGGAGCATTTGCTGCGTGGCAAACTCCCAATCTCCTGACCTTTCGGCATATTGATGCACCGCATGGAAGAACCATAAACTTGCATCTACGGTGTTGTATTCCGCCGCGCCGCTCGTATCCGCGAAGCGGTTGGGCAGCAGGCCGTTGTGAACGGCCCCTGCGAAGGACTCCAAGATAGCGCGTGCCGTGCTGAAACGCCCGGTAGTGAGGCATAAACCGGGCAGGGAAATCATGGTGTCCCGGCCCCAATCGGTGAACCAGGGATACCCGGCAATCACGGTAGCACGGGCGACACGCTCTGTTTTCTCAATCACAAACTGGTCGGCGGCGAGCGTGAGAGCGGCAGGCAGGGAGTGAACTTCCGTAATGTGTGCCTGCGCGAGCAATGACGCTTGACGCGCTTCTTCCCCGCGCAGGCTCTCAGCAGGGGCCAATGGCCGCTCGTTTTCTACGGTGGCAATCAGGGTCACTGTCTGGCCCACAGACAGCACGCCGTCAAATGCGCCGACGCAGTACAGGTCTTCGGTGTAGTCTAAGCCCCGTTCCTGCTCTCTGGAGTGTTCAATGTTGTAAAACCAGCCCCGGTTCTCCGTGAACGCGAAGCCGGGTTCCGTGTGCAGAAACAAAGGCTGGGCGGTTTCATAAGCCGTGAACTTGAGACGGTAGTCCGGCTCAAACAACAACGCTGCCGTGAAGCCATCCCAGCGGTGCTGCTCGGTGTGATAATCTTTGTAGGCTAAGAGAGGCGTCAGGGCGAGGCGTATGGTTTCCGGCGCTTTCACAAGGCGGTACTGCACATACACCGTGTTTTGTCCGTGTGCCATCCAGATGCGCTTTTCCAGCGCAACGGTTTCCTCGTGGAACAGAAACGTGAAGGTGGGAACAGGGTGCGTATGAAAGTGCGCCAGATGGCGAAAGCCCTGCGGCTGCACCACCGATGGATACTTGTTGGCGGACAGCAGATAAACTGCATCTTCCACGCGCACTTCTTCTTCCAGTTTGGACAGCAGAACGGCGCGGCCCAATGGGGGAGCAAACGCGGGAACTAATAACCCATGATAGCGGCGCGTGTTGGCCCCGACTGAGAGATGATGACCCGTAGCCGCCGATGCCATTGGTGACAAGCCACTCGCGGCGGGAAGAATCGTCCCACGTTTGCAGGGTCTCCGTCGTAATTTCAATCATGGTTGTGGTTAGGAAAGCGGCGGCAAGCCGCCCCGGAGTTTGGTGAAGTTTTCCAGGCGTCTTACGGTGTCAACGGCGGAACGGCGGCGCTCCACCGCCTGCTGGATTTTGAGGCACAGCAGTTCGTACACGTCCACGCCGGGCATATTTTTCTCTACATAGTCAAATGCGCCGCGCTTCATGCACTCTACGGCGTTGGCGACATTGCCGTAAGCCGTCAGCACCACCACTTCGGTAAACACGTCCCGTGTGACCGCGCCTTCCAGAATACGGATGCCGGATTGGTCATCTTCCATGCTCATATCGGTGATGACAATATCATAAGCGTGTTCGGCCTCCTGCATCATGGCGATACCCTCGGCGGCATTCAGGGCAGCGTCTACATTGTAGCCCTCGCGCTCCAGCCGACGCTGCACGGCCTCGCGCACTTCTTCTTCGTCATCCACCACGAGAATGCGACACATGGAGCGATTATACCTGAATGCTGTATACACAGCGGCGGAAGTCAATGGCCGGGCGCGACTCCCGATGGAGGCGTCCCCGGCTTGACTCTGTCGGGCGCGGGGGGAGTTGAAAGCACAGGAGTCATCGGGTGAAGGAGGAGGGAGAGCGTGTCCGGCTTTGTGGCGTCTCGCTCTAAATGGGGGTAGCGCAGGCCGCCGTGATAGTCTACGCTTAATGTGCGGTAGGTGTCGGCTTGCTTGACCAAAAGGGCAAGCGGGGCGGTTGTTTTTTCGGCGTCTTTGAGGGCGTCTTTGAGGGTGGCGCGCGTGTAGGCGCGATTGTTGACGGCTATCAGCGTCATGCCGGGAGAAACGCCTGCGGCCCAGGCGGGCATTGCGGGCGAAACATTGCCGATGGTACCGGTCTTGCTGACGGACATTCCGA
This sequence comes from uncultured Armatimonadota bacterium, assembly GCA_963835235.1. Lineage (GTDB taxonomy): Bacteria > Armatimonadota > Armatimonadia > Armatimonadales > Capsulimonadaceae > CAWIET01. Next base: position 808,808 of record CAWIET010000005.1, on the reverse strand, counting down.
GCGAGGTCGTCAGAAACGGCGTGCCGTCCTGCGTTTCATAGAAAGCAAGGTAGGGGTTAGGCGTGTCGTTATAAACCAGGTTCCAGCCGGAATGGGTGATGCCATTGAGGGGAGCATGGGGCTGAATGGTGTCAATGCGCTGGTGGAAGAAGCCTGTCCAGTCGTAGGGCGTGACGGCGTTCAGGGTGGAAACAAGGTCGGCTCGTGTGTAGGTTTTCACCTGCGGCGGGGTGTTGGAGCCGCCAAAGAACGCGCGGGCAAAGTCGTTCATGCTGCGCGTGTTGCGTGATTGTTGGCGGATAACGGTGTCGGCTTCCAGCCAGATGAGCACGCCTTCCGCGTAATAATCCTGCGCGCGCCGCAGAGAGTGCCAGTAATTGACGGAGCGCAGCAGGGAGGATGCCGTTGCTGTGTCCTGCAAGGGACGCCATGCCCGGCCCGCTTCAGCGTCTAAATCAGCGGCGGTCACGGCGAGAGCGTCGCGGTAGTCGTCAGGCGTCCACAATCCACTGCGGGCGGTTAACACTTCGCCCCAGAACTGTGTCTGGCCCTCATAGACCCACAGAAGCGTGTCCCCCATCGGCTTCTGATAGTCAGGGGTGTACAAATCAAAGGGACGCCGATACTTGCCGTTCCACGAATGCGTGTACTCATGCGCGAACAAGTCCCCGGAACCATGCTTGGGGTCATCGGAGAGCGTGTCCGCGCCGTCGGTGTCCTGACTGCATTCGTGGTGCTCCAATCCTTCGCCATGCACGAAATCGGAGAGTGTGTACAGAAAGTGATAGGTGCGGTAGTGACGCGCGCCGTACAAGGCTCCGGCTTCCGCAATCAGGTTCTTGTAGGCTTGGAGTTGAGATGCGGGCAGGTCAATGGCATCGGGAGTATCGCCTGCCATGTTGATTTCGGCAGGAAAGGGGTCATTGGGGGCAGTTAACGGAATAACTTTGGTGGTGACGCCTGCAATCACGGGCAAGTCCAGCACGGTGACAAGCGGGGCAGGCGCGTAACTCGTGATGCTCCCCGTCACGCTTTGCGCGGGCAGGGCCGAGAACGCTTTCCAGCCGTCCGGCAGGCGTAGGGACGCCTGGACGTTGATGTTGTCGGCTGTGCGCCCCTGCGGGTATAGCACGACATCCGTCCAGGGCATCGTGAGAAGGTTGGAAGAGGTGATTGCTTCTGCCGGGTTGGTGGGGCAGGCAAAGTCAAATGCCGCATGAACCGTGCGCGCCCCGTTCGGCACGGTGAGGTGCAGCGCGTACAAGTCGACAGGGTCGCGCGTCCACGTCAGCGTTTGCCCGTTTGCCGCGAACACCGTGCTGACTAGGTCTTCCAGAGGGCCGTTGGGCGCGTGCTCGCCGGGGAGCCACTTGGGATAAACGAGCGTCAGCGGGCCGCTTTTGGCGGGAACGTCTTCCTGGATATGGAGCAGAGCGCGCGGAGCGTCTGTGGCGTCTACCGTGAGCGTCAGGGTGGGATTGGCGGGCGCAGGGAACGGACTGTCTGGCGGAGCGGCGAGGGCGCGCAGGGGAAGCAGGGACGGCAGGGCGCAGGCAAGCGCGCGCGCCGAGCGTAAACGGGAACCAGTCATGGGGAGAGGGCCTTTCCAGAGAAACGCAACGCCCGCGCGTCTGTTTCAGGCCGCAGGCATAGGGAACTATACCCGCTTTGGAAAGCCCCGTCAAGGGTGAGGTGGAAGAACTCCTCCCCATCGTTGATAGGGAGGAGTTCTTGTCGAAAGAGGTTCCTACGGCACAGCGAACTGGGTCGTGCTGGTGGCTGTGCCTTTACTCGTAGTCACCGTGATGCGCGCCGTGACCGCGCCTGCCGGGACTTTCACGGTGAGCTTGGTGCTGGACACCACTGTCACATTGGGGCCGGGAACAGGGCCGAACTTCACGGTGACGGGCGCGATGAAGTTGGTGCCAGTGATGGTGACAAGCGTTCCTGCCGCGCCGTGCGCGGGCGTGAAGGCTGTGATAATCGGCAGGAGCGTGTTCAGGCTGAAGACCGTGCCGCCGACAGTCGTTCCGGGGAACGGAAGCGGGCCGCCTGCATAGGTCGTGCCGTAGACGTTGCCATCGGGCGCTTCCAGAAGCGGGCTGCCGGGGTTGTAGCCTTGCGTGCCGTTGTTGATGAAGGCGTTCAGCACGGTGAAGGAGCCGCCGGTGGTGGTCATGCGCCATGCCGTGCCGACACTGTTGGGGCCGCCGGTGTTGGCTGTGCCGTACAATCTGCCGTCGGTGGCCTGCATCACCTGATTGGGAGAAGAGCCATCGGTGGACGCGCCGAATTGATGCACGACATGGTACCCGCTGCCGTTCGTGGCGATATTGTACAGCGTCCCGCCATTGGCGGGGCCGGATACGGACGTGGTGCCATATAATTTGCCGTCCGTGCCCAGAATAAGCCCGGCGTCGGGGTTCGCGCCGTCGGTGGCGGCGGTGAACGAGTGCAGCGTGGCGAACCCGCTCCCGCCCACGTTGAGTTTATACACCGTGCCCTGATTGTTCGTGCCACCGTTGAATGTCGTGCCGTACAGCGTGCCGTCGGCTAATTGGAGCAGGCCGCTGTTGGCGTACTGGCCTTCGGTGGTGCCTCCCTTGAAGGAGTGAATGACGGTCTCGTAGCCATCCAGGGTCAGGCGGAAGACCGCGCCGTTGTTGTACTGCCCGCCATAGTAGGACGTGCCGTACAGCAGGCCGTCGGCTCCCACAAGCAGGCTGCTGGGGATGTAACTGCCGCCGGTCTGCCCGAAGACATAAAGCAGGGTGTACGTGCCGTTGGCCTTGAGTTGGAAGACGGTGCCTTCGTTATACGTGCCGCCGTAGTAGGTGGAGCCGTAGAAGTTGCCGCTGCTGTCCTGCACGAGCGTGGCGAACGGCTGGTCACCGTCGCTTGCGCCTGCCGCGAAGTTGTGCAGAACTGTGACGACGCCTGCCGGGGTCATCTTGAAGAGGGTGCCGTCGTCGTACCAGCCACCGTAGCGGGTCACGCCGTAGAAGTTGCCATCGGAGCCGCGCACGAGGCCGCTGTAGGTGTTGAAGCCTTCCACGCGCCCCGCGCTGAGGTCATAGACAAGATGGAAGCCGGTACCGTCCTTGTTGACGCCGAAGATGGTTCCCGTGTTGCGCGAGATGCTGCCGCCCGCATAGCGTGTCCCGATGAGCGAGCCATCCGCCGCGACGATGACGCCAGAGCCATTATTATCCCCCTCGTGCCCGTCAGTTGCGAACGTGTGCAGCACAAGGAAATTGGAACCATCTGTGTGCAGTTTAAACACCGTGCCATCGTTGCTGCTGGGGCCACCCTGCTGAGTGCCGCCATAGAGAATGCCACTGCTGTCCTGCGAAAGTGTGCCTACCACATAGCCACCCGTATTGGTGTTATCAAATGCTTTGAGGACGGTAAATCCTGTGCCTGTTGTGCTGACTTTATAAACCGTGCCATAGCCGCCAGGGCCGCTCTGGTAAGTTGAACCGTACAGTTTGCCGTCCGCGCCCAGAATAATACCGCGCGGGTATGCGCCGTCCGTAGATGCGGTAAAAGCGTGAACAATGGCGAAGCCTGTTCCTGCGGTGGTGATGCTGAACAGCGAGCCGTAGCCGGTGGGGCCGCCTCCATTGAGCACGCCATAGAGCGTTGTGCCGTTCAGGATAAGCGAGTAGTATTCGGGATTGCCTTCTGAACTGGAAATGAAGTCATGCAGGTCTTTGAAGCCGGTACCGTCTGTCTTGACCTTGTAAATGGTGCCATTGCCATTCGCACCATAGTTCAGCGTTGCGCCATACAGGCTGCCGCTGCTGTCCTGCACGACGCCACCGTTGGGACTGCCACCATCAGTGGTGCTGCCGGTGAAGGCATACACGGTAGCAAAGCCCGTGCCGTTTGTGTTCACCTTGAATACTTCACCTCTGCCGCCTGCCCCGCCATTGTTCACCGTGCCATACAACTTGCCATCCGCCCCTTGAATCAGTGAGCCAGCCGGAGTATAGCCATCGCCGTTGTTGGTGAAAGAGTGAACAATGGTGAGCGCGCCCGCCGGGGTGAGTTGATACACCGTGCCCAGATTGTTAGAGCCGCCACTCAGGGTAGTGCCGTAATAGTTGCCATCGGAAGCAAGCAGCAGTTTGCAGACATCATTGGGGTTATTGCCGACGGTCTGCGTGTTGAATGTGTGCAGCGTGGAGAGAGTGACGGCGGCGCGCGCGGGGGCGAGCGTTACCAAGAGCAGAAGCAGGGCGGGCGCGATGCGCCGGAAAGCGGGAGACATGGCTTTAGTTCCTTTCCGAGTGAACGTGCGCCTTTGATGCCGGAGACCACATTCTCCGGGCAGGGCGCAGCAGGGTCAAGCAGAGTGCTTGTTAAGTAGAACGTTCACGGCCCGATTGCCGACGGTGGGGGTAACTCTGGACACCGCACAAGTATTATAGCGGGCACGGCGGGGCTTGTCAACTGGTAATTTTGCCATGTGTGGCCTGTCCTACAAAGGCGCCTGCCCCCGCCCGAAGACCTACCCTCGCCATCAGAATGGGCGCCCCCTCCCCTCCGGGCACGCCAGTGCGTGAAGAGGAAGGGTGAGGGCAAGTGACAGACGCCCCCCGTACCCTTCCCTTCCCCACCAGGGAGGGGACAGACCCGGAGCGAATGCGACGGGACAGGGGGTAGGTCTCTCACGGCACGGGAAACGCTACGCCGTCGTAGAGGTCACGGAGCGGCACAGAGACGCCGACGCTGACGAGTTCCAGCACAGCGTTCAGGCCGTTGTATTCGGAGGCAGACCAGTTGTCTTCGTTGTAATCAGTGTGCCGCTCAAACCGCTCCACGCGCCCCGTGTCCTGATGCACCAGCACGTATTCGCGCAGCGACGGCAGGCGGCGATATTGCCCGAACTTACCCGCGCGGTCGTATTGCGCGGTGGATGGCGACAGGATTTCCACCAGAACAATGGGGTTAGTGAGCGTGTCTACGTGCGCGTCGGTGAACTGAGGCTCCCCGCAGACAATGGTCAGGTCGGGATACGAGAACGAGGGCGTGTCTGTAACAACGCGCATATCGCTGGTGAACCCCTGACATGGCTTGCCGCGCAGGGCATTGCCGACCGCGACGATGAGATTGAAGGCGATGCGGTCATGCGCGCGGCTGACGCCGGACATAGCCCAAATCTGGCCGCAGGCGTACTCGCTCTTGAAGGGAGACGTGCGCTCCATGTCCAGATACGCTTCCGGGGTGAAGAAAGGGACAGGCTGTGCAGACATGGCTTAGTATAGCACAGGGTCAGCCTGCTTTGACGGGCAGAAACGCCACAAAGCGCGCGCCCCGGCCCGGTTCGCCGACTTCGGCGACGCTGCCCCGATGTGCCTCTAAAATCCCCTTGACGATAGACAATCCCAGCCCCATTCCCCGCGCGCGCGTGGTGAAGAACGGCGTGAAAATGCGCGGCTTCACGTCTTCGGGGATGCCGGGGCCACTGTCGGTAAACTCCACCTGCACGTAGGCGCGGGTGCGCGGCAGGCGGGCCAGTTTCTGTGCGTCAAACGGGTCGGCGCGGGCGGTGCGGATGAGCAGAAAGCCACCGTCCGGCTGAAAGGAGAGGGAGTTTTCTATCAGTTCCGAGAAGGCACGCTTGAGACGCGCGGCGTCGGCCAGCACGGGCGGCAAACCATCCCGCAAGTCCAGCGTGAGGGCGACGGGGCTGCGCTTGGGGAAGGTTTCGTCTACGCACTGGCGCACGACCTCATTCAAGTCGCATTCCGTGAGGGCAATCTGAGTCGCCCGCACGAAGTCGCGGAACTCTTGCAGGATTTCCTCCAGACGGAAGATACCCCGCCGAATGCCTTCCGCCAGGCCCCGAAACTCGCTTCTCCTATCTTCCGGTTCAGACAGGCGGTACTCCAACTCGTTCAAGTCGCCCTTGATAGCGAACGTCCGGTTGCCAATCATGTGGGCGGCTTTGGCGGACATCTCGCCCCATGCAGCCATGCGCTCCGTGTTCACCAGCCTGTCCAGAATGCGGCTGTTTTCCAGTGCCGCGCCAAGTTGGGAGGCGATGGTGGTCAGCACGCTTTCGTCGTCGTCGGTGAACTCGCGCCGGAACCAGGGCGCGACCCCTTTGCGCCGCAGGACGCGCAGGACGCCCAGCACGCCATGCCGCCCGAAGATGGGAACGGCCAGAAACGCGCCCACATCGGACGGCGGAAACTCCTCAAAGCGGCCCTGCCAGCGCGGGTCGGACTGCGGGCGCGTGGTACGGATGGCCTCGCCGTGTTGCGCGACCCAGCCGGTGAGGCCCTCGCCCATGAGATACGTCGCCTGCCCGATTTTGTCGGCCAGACCGCCGCGCGAGGCTTGCAGAATGAGCTGGTTCTTGTCTCTGTCCAGCACGAACAGGGAGCAGTCCTCAAAGCGCAGCACTTCGGCGGCCACGTCTACCACGCGCCGCATGAGATGGCTTGTGTCGGAAAGGGCGGTCAGGTCTTTGCCGATTTCCACCAGAGCGGTCTCGCGCGCGCGGTAGCCGTCCATCATCAGCCGCAGGGAGGCGATGTCCGCCAGCGATTGCAGGAGCAAGAGATGGCCGGAGGTGAAATAATCGCGCTGGAAACTCTGGATATTGATAATCCCGCGCGTACGCCCGTTGCCGTCCACCAGCGGCACGGCAATCTCGGAAGCCACGTCATCAAAGAAGGCGAAGTAGTGCGGGTCGGCGTTCACGTCGCCGGTCACATATGGCTGCCCGGTGGCGGCGACATGAGACGTAATGCCCTGATGTCCCGCGTCGTCCGCGCGTCCGTGGCCGCCCTTGCCGGTCACGCCAATTTTCAGGCGCAGCGCGCGCCGCTCCTCCGTCCATCCCGCGCCTGCGGTGGCGGCAAGGGCGAGTTCGCCGGTGTCGTCGTTGGCGAGCGCGACAAAAGCCCTATCCGCGCCCACAGCGGCGAGCGCCTGCGTGATGAGTTCTTCCAGCAGCAGGCGGGCGCTGTCGGCGTCAATCGCGCGGCGGCTGAGAGTGTGAACCAGAGACAGCGTGTCGGACATGGGCGTCATAGAAGCAGCATTCCACGCAGACAGCAAAAAGCCCTTCTTCTGCACGAGGGCAAAAGAAGGGCTTGCAGTGCAGGCCGAAACGCAACCGGCTACGGCACTGGAATGACCTGCTCCTGCGGCGACTGCTGCTCTTCCTGCGGCGATGGCTCCTGACCGAATGTGGCGGGCTGCTCGCGCAGCGTCACAGGAACAATGATGTTGCGCCCGTCACGAGAGACGAGCAGCGTCAGCGTGTCGCCCACTTTGAGCTTCTGGATAATCCCGCTCAGACTGTCGGCGTCGGCAATCTTCTGGCGGTTGGCTTCCAGAATGACATCGTAGGTCTGCAAGCCTGCTTTGTCCGCCGGGGAGCCAGGATACACTTGCAGGACGAGAACGCCCTGATCGCCCGTCAGTGGGATGCGAACCTGCTTGCGGGCATCGGCGGAGATGCCCTTGAGCGGGCGGTATGACACGCCCAGATAGGGCCGCACAATCTTGCCGTCTTTAATCAGCGTGGCGGCAATCTTCTTGGCGGCATTGATGGGAATGGCAAAGCCGATGCCCACATACGAACCTGTCGGCGAGTAAATAGCCTCATTGATGCCGATGACCTGCCCGTTGATGTTGGCGAGGGCGCCGCCCGAATTGCCGGGGTTGATGGCCGCATCGGTCTGGATGACCGAACCCATTTGATGCCCTTCGGCGTGCAGGTCTTTGCGGTCTTTGGCAGAAATGATGCCCAGCGTGACCGTTGTCCCAATGTCCAGCGGGTTGCCGACCGCGATGGCCCAGTCGCCGACGCGCAGGTTGTCAGAGTCGCCGAGTTCGGCGACGGGTAGGCGCACGCCTTTGGTGTCAATCTTGACGACGGCGATGTCGGATACCGGGTCAGCGCCCACGACACGGGCATCGTAGGCTTTATCGCCCACGTTGACCGTGACAGTGGTCGTGTCCTGAACCACATGGTTGTTGGTGAGAATATAGCCGTCGGGGCTGATGATGACGCCCGAACCGGCCCCGCGCGGCGTGACCGACTGCGGCTGCCCGCCTCCGCCGAAGAAGCGGCGGAAGATAGGGTCATTGCCAAACGGGTTGGCGGCAGGTTCAATGGCTTTGCCGACCGTGTGAACGTCCACAACGGCAGGCTCCACTTTGGCGGCGGCATCGGCCACCACGCTGTCTCCGGTGAAGTGGCGCGCGGCATTGGGCGCGGTATTGAGCGACGCGAGAACGGCCTGTTTGGACTGTCCGTTGCCGGGCAGCAGGGCGGCGGGATCGCCCATCGTCTTCAGCGCAAGAACGCAGGCGATGAACCCGACGACAAATGTTGCGGTGTAGGAGAGTGTTTTCTTCATAGAGTGGGTTCCCTTTGGAGAGAGTTTTCAGGTGTCTATACGCGAATGGACTGCAAAAGGTTCGCCATTTCAATGGCGGCGGCGGCCACATCGGCCCCTTTGTTTCCGGCCTTGCTGCCCGCGCGCTCCATCGCCTGTTCCAGCGTGTCGGTGGTCAGCACGCCAAACAGTACGGGAACGCCGGTTGCCAGCATCACCGAGGCCAGGCTGGAGGCCATCGGCCCCGCCACATAATCAAAGTGCGCGGTGGCCCCGCGAATAACGGCTCCCAGACACAGCACTGCGCCATATTGCCCCGTCTTCGCCATCTCCTGCGCGACAAGGGGTATCTCAAAAGCCCCCGGCACGCGCGCCAGCGTGATGTCATCGTCAGCGACGCCGTGCCTGCGAAGCGTGTCCAGCGCGCCGTCCAGCAGACGGTCTCCAACCAGGTTGTTGAACCGGCTCAAGACAATCGCGACCTTGAGGCCGGAGGCGACCAGCGCCCCTTCCACCAGTTTCATATTCGCATTCTCATAACGCGCGGCGGCCTTCCAATGTTCCCGCAAAGAGCAGGGTCAAGGCTGCGCTTCGGCAGGCGCGAGTGGCTCGTCCTGCTCGTGAAAGATGTGACCCATCTTCGTGCGCTTGGTTTCCAGATAGCGTCGGCTTTCCTCATTGGGGGGCGCGACCAGCGGAATGCGGTCAACGATTTCCAGTCCGTAGCCTTCCAGCCCGGCAAGTTTGGCGGGGTTGTTGGTCATGTACAGAATGCGCTGAATGCCTAAATCCACCAAGACTTGCGCGCCGATGCCGTAATCGCGCAGGTCAGGCTTGAAGCCGAGCGCGACATTGGCTTCCACCGTGTCTGCTCCCCCATCCTGCAACGCATACGCGCGGATTTTATTGAGAATGCCGATGCCGCGCCCTTCCTGCTCAATATACAGTAAAACGCCGCGTCCGGCTTCGCTGATTTTTTCCAACGCCAGGTGCAGTTGGTCGCCGCAGTCGCAGCGCAGGGAGCCGATTAAATCTCCCGTGACGCACGACGAATGAATGCGAACCAGCACGTCTTTGCCGTCGGCAATATCACCCATCGTAAATGCGGTGTAGGGCGCGGGGTCAACGTCGCTCTCGTAAGCATGAGCGACAAACTCGCCATAGCGTGACGGCAGGCGGGCCTCGGCGACTTTGTGAATGAGTTTTTCCGTGCGCCTGCGGTACTGAATGAGGTCGGCGATGGTGATGAACTTGAGGCCAAACTGCCCTGCCAATTCGGAGAGTTCCGGCACGCGCGCCATTTCGCCGCCATCGCCCATAATCTCGCAAATGACGCCGACCGGCTGCAATCCCGCCAGACGCATCAGGTCTACGGCGGCTTCTGTATGTCCCGCGCGCTTGAGCACGCCGCCTTTGCGCGCCATGAGCGGATTGACATGGCCGGGCCGGTTGAAGTCGGCGGAACGGGCGTGCGGATCAGCGAGATGACGAATAGTAAGGGCGCGGTCTGCGGCGCTGCTGCCGGTCGTGGTTCCCTCGCGCGAGTCCACCGTGATAGTGAACGCCGTCCTCATGCTTTCGCTGTTTTCGCGCACCATGAGGTCAAGTTGGAGCGCGTGAAGCCGCTCGGCGGGCATAGGCACGGTAATAATGCCCGATGCATGGCGGGTCATCAGCGTGATAGCGTCCGCCGTGACAAACTCGGCGGCCATCACGAAGTCGCCCTCGTTTTCGCGGTCTTCGTCGTCCACGAGGATAATCATCTTGCCCGCGCGCAGGTTGGCAAGGGCTTCTTCAATCGTGTGGAACTGCGTCATAATAAGCCGTCTGCTTTACTGTCCATAAAAAGGAAGAGGCAGCCTGCCAGCGGTTATCATCACCCCCGTGAAGAAAATAAGAGTGACAGTTGCTGGCATATAGAGCCATTGCGGGCTAACTGGCATGATGCGCCGCAAAAACCGGCAGGCAGCCACGATGAACAAAGCACTGACAACCGACAGCGCCGCAATGAGTGGGACGCTAAAGCGGGCCAAACGGCCTCCTCCAGTTGGGACAAATTGACTATTTACACAGTCCGCAGCCACAAATAGATTGAGGTAGATGAAGCCGCTGATGCCAGCACCCAGGACGCCTGTCATTATTCTGTCCATAAGGACTTATTCCCGGTAGGCGGTGATGCGGCCCAGAGCGGGGTAGTCGTCGGGGGCGAGGTCGGCGACGCGGGCGGGAAGGTCGGGGCGGGCGAAGTCGCCGCCGAGCAGTTTCTCCACGTACTTGCCGATGATGTCGGTCTCTAAGTTGACTTGCTCACCTGCGATGTGATGGCGCAGGTTGGTATGCTCCCAGGTGTGGGGGATGATAGCGACCGAAAACGTCTTGTCGTCGGCTTCGGCGACGGTGAGCGAGATGCCATCTATGGCGATGCTGCCCTTGCGGACAATGTAGCGCATGAGCGACGGCGACGCGGAAACGTACACTGTGTAGGCGTTATCCACTTCACGGATGCTTTCAATGGTTCCCACGCCGTCCACATGGCCCTGCACGATGTGCCCGCCGAAGCGCCCGTCGGCGCGCAGGGAGCGTTCCAGATTGACTTCATCCCCGATTGCCAGCGCGCCCAGAGCCGTGCGCTGAAGCGTCTCGTACACGGCGTCAAACGCAAACTCGCCGGGAGCGAAGCGCACGACGGTCAGGCACGCGCCGTTCACAGTGATGCTGTCACCCAGACCCACGCCTTCGGTCACGCGGTCGGCGTGAATGGTGAACTGAGCCGACTGCGCCCCTCGCTCTATCCCCTGCACCGTGCCGACTTCTTCTATGATGCCTGTGAACATGGCTGCGCGTCTGTCTCCTGCTTCTATTCTACCCAAAGTTCTCGGATTGCGGGCCAAAGCGGGCGTCTATACGAATGTCCGGGCCGCAGCGGGTCACTTGCCATGCTGCCAGGGACAGCGCGTCTGCCATGAGCGCGGCTCCGATGCCCCCAACTGGGCCGGGCGCGCTGTCCCCGCCAACCACTTTGGGGGCGATGAACCCAACCCATCGGTCAACTAGCCTTGCCTGAAGCAAAGACGCCGCCAGCGTTCCGCCGCTTTCTACCAGAACACTGACCACATTGTCGGCAGTTCCCAGCGCACGCAGCAGGGCAGGCAGGGCGACGCGCCCTTCTGCATCGGCGTCGCAGACAAGCACGCGGCAGCCTGCATCCGTCAGAGCGGCCACGTGCGCGGGGTCAGCGGCAGGGGCAACGGCAACCAGCGTCTTGCCGTCTTCTGCGCTTTGCCTGACCACGCGGGACGCCAGCGGGGTGCGCGCGCGGCTGTCTGCAATCACGCGCAAAGGGTTCCGGCCCGCCTTGTGCCGCAGGCGCGTGGTCAGCGACGGGTCGTCCGCCAGTACGGTTCCCACGCCTGTCAGAAGGGCATCACAACGGTCGCGCAAGGTGCGGTGAACGGCGAGGCGCGCTGTTGGGGACGTTATCCACTGGCTGTCGCCGGTGCGCGTGGCGGTTTTCCCATCTAATGTTTGCGCTGTCTTGAGCGTCACCCAGGGCATTCCGGTGGTGCGGTGATGGATATAGGCAGCATTCAATGTGCGCGCCCTGTCCTCCCCTGACCCCACTTCCACCGTCACGCCGTGCGCCCGCAGACGCGCAAACCCCTGCCCGCAAACGCGCAGGTCGGGGTCAGGCATGGCACAGACAACCCGCGCCACTCCTGCCGCAGCAAGCGCGTCGGCGCAGGGCGGCGTGCGTCCAAAGTGCGCGCACGGTTCCAGCGTCACATACGCCGTGCTGCCGCGAGCGTGTTCTCCTGCTTGCCGCAGGGCGTAACTTTCCGCGTGCGGCTGGCCCGGTTCCGGGTGAAAACCCTCCCCGACACGCCTTCCGTCCGGGTCGACCAGCACGCACCCCACCATCGGATTGGGCGACGCATGGCGTCCGAGTGCGGCCAATCGCAGGGCGCGGCGCATCCACAGGGCATCGGCGGCAGGCGCGGCAACGGTCATACGCACAGTGTACCCGCTCCCGTCACCCCGTTCCCATGCCCCGGCAAAGGTCTGGAGGAGGGCGCGTTGTGGGTCAGTTGTAGTCAAGGAGTAGTCTAGCAGTAGTCAAGGAGTAGTCAAGGAGTAGGTAATCGGTAGTCCAGGCTGCATTCTGCACCGGGCGAAACGGGGACGGCCCGCGCCCCGCACGGAGGAGGCTCGCGCGCAAGGAAAAGGAGGCCCTCACCCCGCCCCGTTGGGGCGACCCTCTCCCGCATAGGAGGCCCTCACCCCGTCTGAAGGAGGCCCTCACCCCGCCCTCGGAAGGGCGACCCTCTCCCGCTTCGCAGGCGAGGGTGAGGAATAAGAGCCTGCTAACGCAGGCGAGGGTGGGAGATAAGACGCCCGCTAAAGCAGGCGAGGGTGGGAGTTATTCTCTCTTAACCCTCGCCCGCTTTAGCGGGAGAGGGTCGCCCCAACGGGGCGGGGTGAGGGCCTCCTCCGTGCGGGGTGAGGGCCGCTCACAGGCGAGGGTAAGAATTAATCTGTCCTAACCCTCGCCCGTGACAACGGGAGAGGGTGGCTCCGAAGGAGCCGGGTGAGGGCCTCCTTCTTCCCCGGTGAGGGCCTCCTGCCCATGCGGTGCGGGCCTCCTCCTTCCCCGGTGAGCGCCTCCTGCCCCTGTATGCAAGTTGTATGCAAGCCGCCCCCAAACAACGCCGCAAAACAACAACGGCAAAACATGGAATAATCTCTGTGGCGACGCAATCCGGCGTCTGCCCCAAGTTTGCCCGGACTGTTCCACCCGGCAAACCCGCTCCGGTTTTCCCGAAAGGAGACTCTGCCATGAACACCACCGCATCAACGGGCGCCGTGCCCACGCCCAGCGCCGCCCCGCGCAGCGCCGGGTTGAGCGTCAGCGCGTCCCGTGCCCAGATGGACTTCGGCGCGCTCATGCAAGCCTACAGCGCGCTCCCCATGCTCGCCAAAGTCGGATGGAAAGATGTCGCCGACACGCTCAACGCCCAGCAGGGACGGGTCGGGCGCAAGCGCCTCTCGCCGGGCAATGCCTACTGCATCTTAGGCAGCGGCAATCTGGCTGCCGGGCAGGATTTACCCACCGAGGCTCCCGCCAACATCAATCCGCCGTCCCGAATGCCGCCACTCACTCTCAGCGCCACCAGTTTCGGCACAGCGGAAGACGGCGCCGAGACGTTCAGCCTGATTTTGTCGTCGTCTGTCGCCTATGCCCACTTCGTGCAAGTGCTGGCCGCCGCCCCCAACCCCGGCAAGACCACCTACCCGGACACCGACTTCGCCCCCATTGAAGTCATGGGCAGCATTCTCGTGGCCGATTATGACCTGGCCCACGCCTATGCCCTGCGCTACGGCACACCGGAACTGGGCGCGCAGATTGCCCTCAAACTGGTCGCCATCAGCGCGGCGGGCGTGCGCCTTCCGCCCCTGCTGCTGTGCGCGACAGTCACCGCTCCCGCCGCGTCTGCGGCAGGCTCCGGCGACAGCAAACTTCAACAGGCGGCGTAGTTCGCTCACAGAGAAGGCCCCCCCGGCCCCCCAGGTTTGGGGGGAGGATGTTCTACAGCGTTGTTCTTGCTTCGCCCCTGCCTTGCAGGGCAGAGTGAAACGAGAACCACTGTCATGACTTCCTCCCCCCAAACTTGGGGGGCCGGGGGGGCCGCTAATGCTCTAAGAAGTACCGGACGTTGGTGAGGACAACATCGCGGCGGGCGGCGACGGCAAGGCGCAGCAGGGGGGCGTACTGGTTGTGCAGCAGCAGATGCCACCATTTGCGCGACACCAGTTCGGGGACAATCACCGTCACAACGTCATCGGCGCGCTCTTTTTGCACCGCGTCTATGTAGCGCATGAGCGGGCCAATGAGCGAGCGGTAGGGAGACTCCATAATCAGCAGAGGAATGTCGCCGCCCCACTGGTGCCAATCGCGTTTCAGGTCAGCCGTGGCGGCAGGGTTGGTTTCAATATACACCGCGCGCACGTCGCCGCCCACCAGACGCGCATAATTGAGGGCCGACACAATGCCCCGGTGCAGTCTGGGAACCAGCACCAGCACCACATTGCGCGATGGCATGGCAGGCGGGCGCCGCTCCAAAGCCAGTTCTTCGCGCATCTCCGTGTAGTGCCGATGAACAGTCAGAAACAGCATCACCAGAATTGGCTCCAGCACCAGCACCAGCCATGTCCCATAATGGGGCTGATAGCGCCCAAAGAAGCGAATGCCAGGGAAGATGACATCGCCGTCGTCAAACTTGGACACGGCGATAATCAGCGTCACCGCTCCAGTAGCAAGCGCGCCGAGCGTGTTGTAAAAGAGCGCATTCTGCCAGCCGCGTTCGCGCGTTCGGAGCCAGCGTCGCACCATGCCATACTGCGCCAGCGTGAACGATGTAAACACGCCAATGGCATACAGGTTCAGCAGATTATTAACAATGCCGTGAAAGATGACAATGAGCAGCGCGGCAGCCAGCGCGAGCAGCAGAATGCCATTGGAGTAGGCTAATCTGTCCCCGATATTGGCAAGCTGACGCGGCAGAAAGTTGTCGCGCGCCAGCATGGAGGCCAGTTGGGGGAAGCCCGCGAACGCGGCATTGGCGGCAATCACAAGCACGGCGGCAGTAGACGCCTGCACCACATAAAACATCCAGTGCAGCGCAGGCGGCCACGAGAGGCTTGCCACCTGCCCGACAACGCTCCGGTAGTCGCTCTGCGTCGCGTCCAGGTGCTTGTGGATGCCAAAGTGAACTGTGAGATACGTGATGCCCAGAAACATCGCAGCCGCCAGCCCGCCCATCCAGACCGTTGTGAGCGCGGCATTCTTCTCGCTCGGCGCTTTGAACAGCGGCGTCGTGTTGGAGATAGCCTCCACGCCGGTCAGCGCCGTGCACCCCTGCGAGAACGCTTGCAGCACGGCATACAGGCCAATGGTCTTGAGGCCCGCCGACGCCGCCGCAAACGACTGCCCCTCGGACACGGCGCGCGCCACATGGGAAGAGTGCGTCGCGGCAGCAATCAGCCCGGCCACAATCGTGAGAAGAATGGAGCCAATAAACAGATACGATGGCCCCGCGAACAGCCACCCGGCTTCGCGCACGCCTCTTAAGTTTGCCAGCGTCAGTATCAGCACGCCGCCAATGCACATCAGCACGAGATGCGCGTGCAAAGCAGGCACGGCGGTAATAATCGCCGCCACGCCCGCCGCCACCGACACGGCAACCGTCAGCACATAGTCTATCAGCAGCGACGCGGCAGATACCAGCGAAGGCGTCGTGCCTAGATTGTCGCGGGAAACAGGATACGCGCCGCCGCCATCGGGATAGGCGAAGATAATCTGCCGGTACGACGCCACCACCGTCAGCAAAAGCAGGCTGATGCCAACGGCAATGGGAATGGCGAAGTGCAGGGAACCCGTCGCCGCCACCGTTGCCAGCAGGACGCCCAGAATAGCCTCGGTCGCGTAAGCATTGGACGACAGCGCATCCGACGAGAAGATAGGCAGCGCGAGAAAGACGGGAAGTTTTTCGTGCGCCGCCCGCCACGTGGGAAGCGCGCGCCCAAAGAAGACATGGCGCAGGCGTCCATAGGCGCTGTCATATTTATGCGGCGGCGGCAGGGGAGGCTGCGAATGAAGCGGGGGCGGCGAAGCAATTGCCATGCCACGATTGTGGCCTTTTGCGCGTAAAGAGCGCGTAACAAAAGCCGGGCGCGGCATAAAGAAAAGATAAAGAATGCGCCGCTACAGCCGGAAGCGATACCCGACGCCCGGCTCGGTCAGCAGGAATTGGGGACGGGCGGGGTCTCTCTCCAACTTCTGCCGCAGGTGGCCGATGTGGACGCGCAGGTACTGCGTTTCTTCCGAGTTCTCCGGCCCCCAGACATGGGACAATATCTGGCGATGGGTGATCACGCGGTCGGCGTTCGCCGCCAGGTAGCGCAGGACTTCGTACTCTAAGCGCGTCAGGCGCACTTCCTCGCCGCCGCGCGTGATGATGCGGCGGGCGGTATCAATTACAATGTCGCCGACCGCGATGCTTGCTGTTTCAGGAACACGCTCCCCGCTCTGCCTTCGCAGGGCGGCCCGAATGCGCGCCAGCAATTCGTCCATGCCGAACGGCTTGGTGAGATAGTCGTCGGCCCCCTGGTCAAGCGCGTTCACTTTGTCTTTTTCCTGCCCCCGCGCCGACAGAATGAGAATGGGAACACGGCTCCATTCGCGCACGCGGCGGCACACTTCCAGGCCGCTCAAATCGGGCAGCGACAAGTCCAGCACAATCAAAGCGGGCGGCTCCAGCGCGGCCTGGTCTAACGCTTCCTCGCCCCCTTCCGCGAGAACCACGTCATAGCCTGCCGCCGTCAGCCCGGCCCGCAAAGCGCGGCGTATCTGCGGCTCGTCATCCACCACCAGAATGCGCGTGTTCAAGCCCTGTTCCCTCCTCTGTGCTCTCTGGCTCTGTGTTTTCTGGCTCTGTGTTTTCCGGCGCGTCTTTCCATTGGGGCGGCCAGTCCGGGGGCGTCTCCGGGCGGGGCAGCGTAAACGAGAACACAGCCCCGCCGTCCGGCCCGTTTTCCTCCCAGATGCGCCCCGCGTGCGCCTGAACAATATCGCGGCAAATGGCAAGCCCCAGCCCGGTTCCCGGCGGCCCGCTCCGGCGATGGCAGTCCAGGCGGTGAAAAGTTTGGAACACGGCTTCGGCCTGACCGGGAGGGACACCCATGCCCCTGTCTGCCACGTCCACGCGCAGAGCAGTTTCGTCTGCGGACAGGGTGACGGTAACGGGCGAAGGCGGCGGCGCATACTTGAGGGCGTTTTCCAGCAGATTGGTGAGCACCTGAGCAATCTGCACGAAGTCAGCGCGCACAAGCGGTAAATCCGGCGGGGCCTGCACATGAACACGCCCGCCTTCGCGCTCCGGCAGGCGCGCGAGAGCCGCGCCGAGCACGTCTACCATGTCGCACCAATCTAAGTCAGGTTTCCACGCCCCCGCTTCCAGCCGGGACAAGTCCAGCAATTTGGACACCAGTTCGCCCAGCCGGTCGGACTCATCGTTGATGGCTTGCAGCGCCTCGCCCTGCGCGCCCTCATGGCTTTGCAGCAGCAGCCCGCTCGCCGATGCCTTAATCGCCGCCAGCGGAGTCCTGAGTTCATGGGACACCAGCGACAGCAGCGTGCTTTTCAATTCGTCCGCCTCCCGCAAAGCCTGCGCCTGCGCCGCCTGGTCGCGCAATGCCTGACGCGCCAGCGCGACGGCGGCATGGTTAGCAAGCGCGAGTATCAGCCCTTCCTGCGGGCGGCTGTACGCCTTGCCGTCCTGACGCGGCCCCACATGAATAATCCCCCAGCCGCGCCCGCCCACCCGCAGGGGCGCATAAATGCCGTGCGGCGTGTGCAGCCCGGCAGGAACGCCCTGTTCATGCGCGTCCTGTGCCCGCGCCATCCGTTCGGGAGACGCCGCATCGGGTGGAAACAAAGACGACGAGCCGAACGCCGATGCCGCCAAAGCCAGCACGGGACTGTCGGGCGCTGCTGCCTGATAAATATGGCAATACTGCGCCCCGCACGTCGCCACTATCTGACGAGCCAGCGCGGGAAGCGCCTGCGAGGTCTCCACTTCATTGCTGATTTGCTCGGACGCCCGCTGCAAAGCAATCGCCTCCCGCTCGCGCTCCTGTGCCGCCTGCGCCTGGAAACGGGCCTGCGATGCCTGCCGCGCCGTCACCAGAGCCACCAGCAGAAACACCAGCAAGGCCAGCCAGTCCTTCGGGTTCTCTACCTGCCACGTGTGGTAGGGGGGCAGAAAGAAGTAATTCCAGCAGAAGAAACTGCCCACCGCCCCCAGCACCGCAGGCCCGAACCCGAAGCGAGTTGCGCACGCAATCACGACGGGAAGGTACAGCAGCGAGGCATGACCCTTGTCCAAGTACCCCCGCGCTCCCCAGAACAATACCGTCGCGCCCGCCACGCCCCCTGCCGCCCACCCGTACCCGACCAGCGGCGGCGGGGACGCATTCGCCGAGTTCATGGCAAGGCTATTCGCCCCAGCCGTCCGTTTGTCCTGCGTGAATGCCCCCGCAGGCGTCGGGAAACCGTCTGGAACAAGCCATGTTTCTAGCACGACTCCGGCATGACTCCGGCACGACTCCGGCATGACTTCGGCATGACTCCGGTGCGACTCCGACATGACTCCGGCAAGTTGTCGGCTTCATGACGTTCACGGGGCCATTATTTTGCGGCTTGCGTCAGGTGAGGGCAAGACCGAAAATGAGAAACACCGAGACAAACAGTACGGTTTAGGTGATTTTTTCGCGCAGAATGCAACTATCTGTTGCAACATGGTAAGATAAGTTTATCAACTTACACTCACGGCAAGCAGGTTTCTTATGCTGGTTCAATTTTCGGTGGAAAACTTTCTTTCGTTTGACAAAGAGCAGGTGCTTAGTATGCGCGCCACAGGCAGCGACACGGAGCACCCGACTCATGTCGTGCCGGACGAGGCGCATAAAGGCGGCAATGTCCTGCGCGCGGCGGCTTTGTATGGCCCCAATGGATCGGGCAAGTCCAATCTCGTCAAGGCAATTGGTTTTGCGCGCTCCTTGATTTTGGAGGGCAGGCGCAGCGGGCAGACGACGGGCGTTCGTCCGTTTCGGCTGGGGGCAAGCGGCGCGGAGCGATGGAGCAAGTTTGAGTTTGTCGTGCGGACGCAGGGCCATTTGTACAACTACGGCTTTCGCCTGAGCGCGAAGCGGGTGGAGGAAGAATGGCTTTTCGCGACGCTGAACAAGAAGGAAGTGACGCTGTTTGAGCGTCAGACGCAGGAAGATGGGAGCGTTGAGGTAGAGCCGGGGCGAGAGATGCGTGGGGAGACAAAAGAGCAGGCGCAGTTTTTGCGGTTCATCGCGCAGGGAATGCAGCCCAATCAACTGTTTCTGACGGAAGCCGCCGAAAAGAATGTTGCCATAGTGAAGCCGCTCATGGACTGGTTCCGTGACGCGCTTGTCATCATTGGTGCAGAACCGCGCGCACTAGACTTAGAAGTCAGGGTGAAAGATAAGGCTGAAACCGACTTTTTTTCCCGTATCCTTCAGGCAGCCGGAACCGGCATTAGCGCAATTGAAGCAGAAGAAGTACCCATTGATGTGGAGAGTTTGTTGCTTAATCTGCCGGAGGAGTGGCGCGAAAAACTTTTCACTGAACTTAATAAGGCAAGACGCAGTAGCGATGGGAGAGATGAGGCAGTGGAACTAGGAATGGAAGATGGAAGGCGTTATCTTCTCCAGCAAAAAGAAGACGGGCAAATTATTGTCCTTCGCCTACGGATGCAGCATGGGACGGAACGCGGCGAAACAGTGTTTTTCCAAATGGCAGATGAGTCCGATGGAACGCAGCGTCTTGTCCATCTCATTCCTGCCTTGTCCATGCTTAAAAGCGCGCTGGAAAAGACGGTCATCTTGGACGAATTAGACAGGCGGTTTCATACGCACCTGTCGCGGATGTTTCTGCAAATGGCGCTGGACTGCGACCCGCAGCACGCCCGCAACCAACTCATCTTTACCACCCATGACACCAACCTGCTTGACCTTGACCTGCTGCGGCGCGATGAAATCTGGTTCGTGGAGAAGGACAACAAAGGCGCGTCCAATCTGTATTCCCTCGCCGAGTTCAAAATACGTCCCGACCTGAAAATAGAGAAAGGCTATCTCAACGGACGGTTCGGGGCTATTCCCTTCATCAGCGACATTCACCAACTGGGGTGGACGGCAGACGCCAAATCAGAGCAGAAAGATGAGGCCGCAGAACCCGCCGGGAGCGCGGCATGAAACTCTCCCGAACCGGCCTGCTGCCCCGCCCAGAGCACACGCGCGACGCCCGACTGTGCATTGTGGCGACGGAAGGCACGCACACCGAAAAGCAATATCTGGAAGGGTTGTTTGGCAGTCCCAAACTCAAAGTGCAAGTGCTGGGGGCAGGAAGCGAAAGTTTGTCCGCACCCGAACACGTCCTGGCACGGCTGTCCCTCTTTAATGACGAGTATGATTTAGACAACGAAGATGAACGCTGGCTGATGCTGGACGTAGACCGCTGGCCTGTGCATACTCTCCATGAAGTCTGTCAGGAAGCACAGCAGCGAGGCTTTCGCCTTGCTATTAGCAACCCCTGTTTTGAGTTATGGCTCTGGCTGCACCTCGCCGACGCCGACCATGCCGACACGAATGGGAAACAGTTCAAGAACCATCTCCGGCGCGCACTGGGCAGTTACAATCCCAGCCGCCTTGACCTGTCCTACTACACGCCGGAGCGCATTGGGGCTGCCATTGAGCGCGCAAAGGCCCTTTCTCAAGACAACGACCAGCGATGGCCCGATTGCCCCGGCACGCACGTCTACAAATTGGTAGAAAGCCTCCTTCCCCATCTGCGCCCCTTGCTTCCACCGCCCTATAAACCCCGTCCGGGAAAACAAACGCAAAACATGGAATAATCCTTTCGGCAACGCAATTCGGCGGGGCCGCCTATCCGAAAGGCCACGTTCACCCTTTCGGAAACGACGTTCACCCCCGAAAGGAGAACACATCATGAACCTCATCGCAACGACGGACGCCCTTGCGCCCACTCCTAATGCCACCCGGCGCGTCTCCGGCATCAGTGTCGGTGGGTCGCGCTCGCAGATGGATTTTGGCGCGCTCATTCAAGCCTACCATGCGCTTCCCATGACCGCCAAGGCCGGTTGGCAGAAAATTGCTGATACGCTCAATGCCCAGCAGGGACGGGTCGGGCGACACAAACTCAAAGCCGCCAATGCTTACTGCATTCTGGCAAGCGGCAATCTGGCTGCCGGTCACCCTTTGCCGACCAACGCTCCCAGCAGCATCGCCCCGCCCCCCCGCGTCCCGGCCCTCACCCTCAACGCTGCCGCCTCCGGCATTGCGGAAGACGGAACAGTGTCCTTCAGCCTGGTTCTGGCGTCGCCTCTCCCGTACTCATGCGCTTTGCAAGTGCTCGCCGCCGCCCCCAATCCCGGCAAGACCACTTACCCGGACACGGACTTTGCCCCCGTCACCGTGATTGGCTCCATCCCGCCCGGCGACACATTTGACCTGGCCGATGTCTACTCGCAGCGTTATGGCGCTCCCGAACTGGGCGCGCAGGTCGCCTTGAAACTGATTGCCATCAACCCGGCAGGCGTGCGTCTCGCCCCCCTGCTGCTGTGCGCCACCGTCATGCCCGCCGCCTCTGCGGCAGGCTCCGGCGACAGTGAACTTCAACAGGCGGCGTAGTTTCGTCAAAAACAAGGCCCTCACCCGGCGCTTGCGCGCCACCCTCTCCTGCCCTCGCGGGAGAGGGTGAGGAAACAAGAACTCTTACCCTCGCCTGCGCCCTCCGGGTCTGCCAGTCCAGAAGCGGGCGTCTTATCTCCCACCCTCGCCTGCGTTACCAGGCTCTTATTCCTCACCCTCGCCTGCGATAGCAGGCTCTTATTCCTCACCCTCGCCTGCGAAGCGGGAGAGGGTCGCTGCGGAGCAGCGGGGTGAGGGCCTCCTTCAGACGGGGTGAGGGCCTCCTTCAGACGGGGTGAGGGCCTCCTTCAGACGGGGTGAGGGCCTCCTCTGCGGGAGAGGGTCGCCCTTCCGAGGGCGGGGTGAGGGCCTCCTCAGCGTTCCAGAAAGTAACGGGCGCGCACCACATACACATCGCGCCGGGACGACAGCGCCAGACGCAAAAGCGGAGCCGCCTGATTGTGCAGCAGCAGATGCCACCACTTGCGGGACACGAACTCCGGCACAATCACCGTCACCACATCGTCCGTGCGCTCCTTTTGCACCGCGTCCACGTAGCGCATCAGCGGCCCAATCAGCGAGCGATACGGCGATTCCATGATGACAAGGGGAATGCCCTCGCCGCGCTCGTTCCACTCTTTCTTCAAAGCCGCCGTGTTCTCCGGGTTGGTTTCCACATACACCGCCCGCACGTCGTCGGAAACTAAGTGAGCATAATTGAGGGCGCTCACAATGCCCCGGTGCAGACGCGACACCAGCACCAGCACCGTGTTGTGAACGGGCGGGACTTCGGCGGCGCGCTCCGGCGCAAGTTCTTGTTTCATGTCCTCATAATGGCCGTTGATTTTCAGAAACGCCATCACCATCACGGGAACCAGCGCCAGCACAATCCACACGCCGTAGTGCGGGTGAAAGCGCCCGATGGCAAACCCGATGCGGTCGCCATTGTCAAACCGGGCGATGCCCGTGATAATCACCACTAAACCTGTTGCCAATGCCCCCAGCGCATTAAAGACGCGCGAAGTCTGCCAGCCCTTCTCGCGCGTGCGGTTCCACCGCACCACCATGCCCGCCTGCGCCAGCGTGAACCCGATAAAGACACCGATGGCATACATCGGCAGAAGCGCGTCTACGAGGCCGTGAAAGATAACAATCAGGGCGGCGGCCACCAATGCGAGGATGACAATCCCATTGGAGTAAGCCAAACGGTCTCCAATGTTCGCAAGCTGCCGGGGCAGAAAGCCGTCGCGCGCCATCATGCCCGCCAGTTGGGGGAAGCCCGCAAAGGCTGTATTGGCCGCCAGCAGAAGCACCACCGCCGTAGACACCTGCACCACAAAGAACATCCAGTGCAGTCCGCCCGGCCACGCCAGAGAAGCAACCTGCCCGACCACGCTCTCGTAACCGGGCTGCGTGGCATCCATCCACGTTGCTCCCAGTGCATTGGCGACAGAGGTCAGCCCGAAGAACATCACCACCGCCAGGCCGCTCATCACATACATCGTTGTCGCCGCGTTTTTGGTTTGCGGCTGCTGAAAGACGGGCACGGTGGAGGCAATCGCCTCCATGCCCGTCAGCGCCGCGCACCCTTCCGAGAACGACTGCAAAACAAGCACCCACCCGATGCCCTGCAATCCTAACCGTGCGCCCTCAGCGGCGTTCAAGGCTCCCTGATGCGCGGCGGCCTGCACGTGCGGGGCGTGCAGATGCAGCGCAATCGCCCCCGCCACAATCGTCGCCAGAATAGACACGATAAACACATAGGTCGGAATCGCAAACAGCGCCCCCGCCTCGCGCAGTCCCCGCAGGTTCGCCAGAGTGAGCAGCAGCACCGACACCAGACACAGGGGAACCACTTCGTCCTGCAAAATCGGCCCCCAGCGGCTTGACGCAAACATTCCAATCACCGCCGCCACGCCTGCCGCCACCGACACGGCGACGGTCAGCACATAATCCACCATCAGCGATGCGCCCGCCACCAGCGACGCCACTTTGCTCAGGTTGTCGCGCGACACAGGATACGCGCCGCCGCCTTCCGGGTAAGCGTGTATCACCTGAATATAGGAAAGCGTCACAATGACTAAGAGAATGGAGATAGCAAGAGAAACGGGAACGGAGAGCGGAAATGCCCCCGTCCCTTTCAAGATGAGCACGCCCAATATCGCTTCCGTCGCATAGGCATTGGAAGACAGCATATTGGACGACAAGATAGGCAGCGCCATGTAAATAGGCAATTGCGTCTCGCTGGCCCGCGAAGTCGGCAGCGCCCTCCCGAAGATGAGATGGCGCAATCGTCCCAGCGCGCTGTCATACTTGGCGGGCGGGGGGAGCGGGGTGGGCGCGTTTCCCCGCGACGGGGGCGGGGGAGGCGTTGTCGTGCTGGCCATAAACAGGGTATCCTATACGAAAGCATGGCGCGCAGGGCGCGTCTGCTGGCATTTTACCCGCGCGGCGCAGGCAAATCACATACCCGGCCCGTGCGCCCGGACAGCAAGGAGCAAACACATGGCAGAAGAAACACCACAAAAGCCGATGGTTTACAAGCAGGTGGCGTCGGCAGGAGTTGCCCCCGAACTGAGCGCGGGAATTATTCTGCCTGCCGGGGACGCCACCGCATTTGGACAGTGGCTCGCAGAGTTAATGGGGAACAGCAGCCAGACTACACAGGACGCGGGACAAAAGGCGCGGGCGGCGTCTCTCAGCGGCCTGTCGCCTGCTCAATGGGAAAGCCTGCTCGCGGGCCAGCCATTGTTTGCATTGGACGCCGACCACGTGCAGCGCATTGCATCGGCTCTCGTAGAACTGGGGCTTGTCGCCCACCCGGACGCCGTATGGCAGGCGGCGGGTGTCTCCACGCAGTCTGATTATCTTGTCCCGCCCGGCCAGATTGTGCGCGCCGTGTCCGGCAACTAGCGTCTTACAACAAGCGTCCTATGCCCCTTTACGAATACACCTGCAACCACTGTCACACACGCTTCTCCGTGCTGGTGGGCATGACCGCTTCTGCCGACACGGACGTTTGCCCCCACTGTGGGAGCGAGCAGGCGACAAAGCGTGTCACCCGCTTCGCCCGCCTGCGCTCCGACGACGAGTTATCCGACGCTCTCGCTGACCCGTCGCAGCTTGGTGACATGGATGACCCTAAAGCGATGAGGCGCTGGGCCAAAGAAATGGGCAAGGAGATGGGCGAAGACTTAGGCGATGACTTTGACGAATACATGGACGCTGCCGAAAGCGGCGAAGACGACGGCGAAAGCGGCGAAGACGACGGCATCGCCGAGACCCCCTAGCCCTTGCAAAAACGTGTCGCGTTGTGCTATAATCTCCCTAAGAGTTTCAGAGACAACTGCTTCTGAAAGAGCGGGCGCGCGCCCGCTCTTTGTTTCTGTTGCAGCCTTGCCGCATTTGCGCGGCGGGCCTGCTTGGAGCGTGAACGACCTATGACCGGCGACTTTAATGAAGCCCTGCGCCAGATTGAGAAGGACAAGGAAATCCCTGCCGCCACCCTGCTAAAATCGCTGGAACTGGCAATGGGCAAGTCTTACAAAAAACTGTACGGCATCAACAACGATGTCGTCATTCGCATTGACACGTCCCGCGCCACCCCCAAATACTTCTGCGAGCGCACCGTCGTGGAGGACGTGGAAAACGACCATGCCGAAATGAGCCTGCCTGCCGCGCGCAAAATCAAGCCCGACGCGCAGCTGGGCGACATCGTTCCGGTGGAACTGTCTCCCGAAACCTTCGGGCGCATCGCCGCGCAGAATATGCGCCAGATGATGATGCAGGAGTTCCGGGAAACCGAACGCGAGAAGGTCTTTGACGAGTACAACGCCAAGATTGGCGAAGTCGCCACCGGCATCGTGCAGCGCGTGGAAATGGGCAACGTCTACATCAACATCGGCAAACTGGAAGCCCTGCTGCCCCGGCAGGAGCAGGTTCCCACCGAGCCGTACCGCTTCAACGATCGCATCAAAGTGTATTTGCTGGAAGTGCGCCGCTCCACGCGCGGCCCGCAGGTCATTGTTTCGCGCTCGCACCCCAGCCTCATTCGCCGCCTGTTTGAGCTGGAAGTGCCCGAAATCGCTGACGGTTCTGTCACCATCAAAAGCGTCGCGCGCGAGGCCGGGGCGCGCTCCAAAATCGCCGTCGCCTCTGAGGATGACAAAATAGACCCGGTGGGCGCGTGCGTGGGGCATCGCGGCTCGCGCGTGCAGGCCGTTGTCGCCGAACTCTACGACGAGAAAGTAGACATTGTGCGCTGGAGCGCCAATGTCGCGCAGTTCGTCGCCGAAAGCCTTTCGCCCGCCAAAGGCGCGCACGTCAAAGTCAACGAAGAGAAGCAGTCCTGCTTCGTGCTCGTGCCCGACGCCATGCTGTCGCTCGCCATCGGCAAGTCCGGCCAGAACGTGCGCCTTGCCGCGCGGTTAACGGGCTGGCGCATAGACATTCGCTCCGAGACGCAGGAAGCCAAAGCCGCCTTTGACAAGGCCGCCGAGGAAGTGCAGGAAGAAGAGCGCGCGGCGTCGCTGAACGGAATCGGCGAAACAGTCACGCTGCCCACCGATGAAAGCGGGCGGGCCGTCTCCTACGGCGAGGAAGTCACCATCACCGCCGATATGCTTTCCGCCCTGGACGATGACGACGAGGAGTAGCCGCAGACACTATGAAGACGCGCCATGTGCCCATACGGATGTGCGTCGTGTGTCGGCAGACATCGGATAAGAAAAGCCTGCTGCGCGTTGTGCGCCGCCCGGAAAAAGACGGCGGCGGGCTGGCTGCCGACCCGTCAGGCCGGGCTGCCGGGCGCGGGGCGTATGTGTGCGCTTCGGGCGAGTGCATCGCCAAAGCCGTCAAGCAGAAGCGCTTTGAGCGCTCCCTGGGCGTTTCGGGTGTCCCGCCAACGCTGGCGGAAGAGTTAACAGCCTTGTGCGCCGCGCGCGAGAGCGTGCCCGCCCCGTCTTCAGGAGCCGATGCGCCATGAGTTAAACACAGCGTTCTAACAGAAGAGGTGAACTGATTTATGTCTGGTGTCCGTATCTATGATTTAGCCAAAGAACTGCATCTTTCCAACCACGACGTGTTGGAAGCCCTCAAAGCCCTGGGCGAAGACGGCAAGACCCCCAGCAGCGCCCTGCCCGAAGAAATGGCAGACGCCGTGCGCCGCGCGCTGGCTTCCGGTGCGTCCTCGTCCAACGGCGCGAGTGCGTCCTCTAACGGCGCAAGCGCGCCGTCTCCCGCCAAAAACGGCGCTGCCGCCGTTCCTGCCGTATCCCCCGCAAAACCTGCGGAAGCCGCCAAGCCCGCTGCCGAAGCGCCCAAACCGCCTGCCCCGCCGCCCGCTGCCGAAGCGCCTGCGGAAGCCGCCAAGCCTGTAGACGTGCCCGATGTCATCACCTTGAAGGACTTCGCGGTGCTGATTGGCGTTCCTGCCCCCGACATTCAGAAGAAATTGATGGGCCTGGGCGTGCTGGCGTCACTGAACCAGAAACTCAGCCCGGAAGTCACCACGCGGCTCGGCAAAGCGTTCAAGGTTCCCGTCAACATCGTGCCTTCGGGCGCTCCCAAAGCCCCCGGTGCGACGGCTCCTGCCGTTCCCGCCGCACCGGGTCAGGCTCCCGTTGCTCCTGCCGCGCCCAAAGTGGCGGTTGTCGCCGCCAAGCCCCGCCAGAAGCCCGCTGGCCCCGTCGCCCGCCCGCCGGTCGTAACTATCATGGGACATGTGGATCACGGTAAAACGTCCCTGCTGGACGCCATCCGCAACGCACGTGTGGTAGACGGTGAGTTTGGCGGCATCACCCAGCATATCGGAGCCTATCAGGTGGAAGTGGACGACCCCGACCATGCGGGCAAGAAGCGCCCTATCACGTTTCTGGACACACCCGGCCATGAAGCATTCACAGCGATGCGGGCGCGCGGCGCGCAGGTGACGGACATCGCCGTCCTCGTTGTCGCCGCCGACGACGGCATCATGCCGCAGACCATTGAGGCCATCAATCACGCCAAAGCCGCGCAGGTTCCTATCATTGTGGCCGTCAACAAGATAGACAAAGAGGACGCCAACCCCACTCGTGTCCTGACCCAACTCACCGAGCACGACATCATGCCGGAAGCCTACGGCGGCACAGTGCAGACCGTAGAAGTCTCCGCCAAAGAGAAGCTTGGCCTGGACGACCTGCTGCAAGCTATTCTTCTTGTTGCCGATGCCGAAGTGGAACCCAAAGCCGACCCGTCCGCGCCCGCAACCGCCACCGTGATTGAGGCCGAACTGGACAAAGGACGCGGCGTCGTGACGACGATCTTAGTAGAGCAGGGCACGGTCAAGATGGGCGATGCCGTCGTCGCGGGCGCGCACTTCGGGCGCATTCGCGCGATGACCGATGACCGGGGCCAGCGCGTCAAAAGCGCCGGGCCAGCGCAGCCCGTCGTCATTCTGGGCCTCAATTCCGTGCCGAACGCGGGCGACCGCCTGGAAGTCGCCAAAGACGAAAAGACCGCCCGGCAGATGGGCGAGTCCCGCGCCTCCGATGCCCGCTCCGACCGTCTCGCCACGCGCCGCCCGGTGACGCTGGAAGACTTGCAGCGGCAGATTAAAGAGGGCGAGGCTAAGGAACTCAACCTCATCATCAAGGGCGACGTGCAGGGTTCCGTAGAGGCCGTGCGGCAGTCGCTGGAGAAGATTGAGCACCCGGAAGTGCGCGTGCGCTTTATTCTCAGCGGCGTTGGCCCCGTCGGCAAGACCGATGTGGATTTGGCGTCGGCTTCCAGCGCCCTGATTGTGGGCTTCAATGCGGGCAAGGCCGATGTGTCTGTCGCGCGTGCCGCCGAAGCCGAGCATGTGGAGATACGCGAATACAAAGTCATCTACGACCTGATTGATGATGTCAAGAAGGCGATGGCGGGCCTCTTGGAACCCATCTACGAGGAGGCCGCATTAGGTACTGCCGAAGTGCGCGCCCTGTTCAAACTGCCCCGCGCGGGCGGCGTGATTGCCGGTTCCTATGTCACCGATGGCAAGATGGTTCGCAACGGCCTGGTGCGCGTGCGCCGCGAGGGCAAGCAGGTGGCCGAGGGCAAGATTGACACCCTGCGCCGCATCAAAGACGACGTGCGCGAAGTCGCCACCGGCTACGAGTGCGGCATTCTCATTCCCGGCTACGACCCTGCTGAGGGCGATTTGATAGACTGCTATGAGATGCGGAAAGTAGAGCGCACGCTCTAAGCGGCATGGTGATTGGCGTTCTCACGGCACAGTTGGAGATAGGCGGCGCGCAGTCGCTTAAGGACAAGCGGCAGGTGCTCAAAAGCCTGCTGGCGCACCTGCGCGCCGACTTCAACGTCTCCGCATCCGAGGTGGACGACCATGATTTGTGGCAGCGCGCCACTATCGGCCTTGCCGTCGTGTCCAATGACGCCGCGTTCGCCAACCAAGTGCTGGATAAAGCCGTAGACCATATAGAGCGCGACCCGCGCGTTGCACTCGGCCACTACGAGATGGAAATGTTATAAGCCATGCCCGGCACACGAAAACAGCGTTTGCAGGAAAGCCTGCGCGCGGAACTGTCTGATATTATCCGGCGCGAAATGCGCGACCCGCGTTTTGCCAAAGGGCTGCTGTCTATCACGGAAGTGGAAGTGACGGCGGACTTGAAGCAGGCGACGGTCTACGTGAGCGTGTTGGGCGACGAGCAGGCGCGCAAGGACGAACTGAATGCCCTGCGCGGGGCCAAGCACGTTCTGCGGGAAGAACTGAAGCGCCGCCGGGCGTTTATCAACGTCCCCGATTTGGCCTTCAAGTACGACGACACGATGGCGCAGGGCAACCATATGTTTGAGGTGCTGGAGCGCATCAAGCAAGAGGACGCCGCCCGCCCCCGTCCCCCGGAAGAGCCAGCCGAAGAAGACGCGCAGGCATGAGCGACGCGCCCCCCTTGCCCCTGTCCGCCACGCTGCCCGAAGCCGCCGCCGCTATTCGCACGGCTGGGAGCATTCTCCTGACCTGCCATGTGAATCCTGACGGCGACGCGCTTGGCTCCCTGTTGGGGCTGGCGCACGCCCTCGCGCCTCTGGGCAAAGCCCTCACACTCGTCTCGCAGGACGGCGTGCCGGATATTCTGCGTTTTCTGCCCGGCGCGGCAGGCGTGCAGTCGACGACGGACATTCCTCATTTTGACTTAGCCCTTGTGCTGGACAGCGGTGATTTGTCGCGTGTCGGCAGCCGGGTGCGCCCGATTGTGGCGCGGGCAGCACGGGTGGTGGACATTGACCATCACGCGGTCGCGGGCGCGTTTGGCGACGTGCAGGTGCTTGACCCGCGCGCGGCGTCCACGTCCGAGATTGTGTACGCGCTGGCGCAGGAGATGGATTTACCTATCACTCCCGATGTGGCGACGTGTTTGTTTACGGGCATCATCACCGACACCGGCTCGTTTCGCTTCCAGAACGTGACCCCTAATACCCTGCGTGTGGCGGCGGCGCTGCTGGAAGCGGGCGCTCCCCCCGCCGCCATCTCCGAGCAGGTCTTTGAGAACCGCACGTTTGCATCCACGCATCTGCTGGGGCGGGCGCTGTCGTCGCTGTCGCAGACCCCGGATGGGCGCATTGTGTGGGCGCACATTACAGCAGACGATTTCGCGGCGGCGGGCGCAACGGACGAGGACACGGAGGGCGTCGTCAACTACGTGCGCGGCGTGCGGAGCGCGTTCGTGGGCATCTTGTTCCGCGAGATGACGTGCGCGCCGGGCGAGACGCCGCATATCCGCGTGTCCCTGCGCGCCCGCGAGGGCGTGGACGTGGCTGTCATCGCGCAGGGCTTCGGCGGCGGCGGGCATCGCATGGCGTCCGGCTGCACGGTGGACGCGCCCCTCGCCGACGCCGAGCGCGCGGTGCTGAATGCAGTGCAGGCTGCGTTGCCGCAGTAGGAAGCCCTCGCGTGAGGCTGGCCCTCACCCCGCGCCTGTCGGCGCGACCCTCTCCCGCTGTCGCAGGCGAGGGTGGGAACCAGTGCTTTTCTTACCTTCGCCCGTTCTAACGGGAGAGGGTGGCATGAGGCTTTGTGAATGCCGGGTAAGGGCCATCTTTCCATGAACGGCATCCTCAATGTAGACAAGCCGCCGGGCGTCACGTCCCATGACGTGGTAGGCCAGGTGCGCCGCCTGTTGCGCCAGAAGCGGGTGGGGCACGCGGGAACGCTTGACCCGGACGCGACGGGCGTTCTCTTAATCTGTCTGGGGCAGGCGACGCGGCTGGCGGAATACTTAGCTGACGCGGGCAAGGCGTACCGGGCCGTGCTTGTATTGGGGCAGACGACGACGACGGAGGACGCCGGGGGCGTTGTGCTGACGGAAACAGACGCTTCCGCTGTGACGGAAGACGCTCTGCGAAGCGTTCTGCCGCGCTTTGTGGGGGATATTCTGCAAGTGCCGCCGATGGTGAGCGCGGTGCATCATGAGGGGAAGCGGCTGTACGAGTTGGCGCGGCAGGGCGTTGTGGTGGAACGGGCGGCGCGGCCTGTCCATGTTGAGAGCATTGCATTAACGGATTTCACGGCGGGCGCGCGGGCGACGGCGATGCTGGACATAGACTGCGGCAAGGGGACGTATATCCGCACGCTCTGCGCGGATATTGGGGACGCTTTAGGCGTGGGGGGCCACATGGCGAGTTTGCGCCGAACGCAGGTGGGCGCATTTTCTGTTAACGAGGCCATTCCGTTGGACGCGCTGACGGCGGAGAACGTTGCCGCTCATCTCCATTCTCCCGCAGACGCGCTGGCGCACTGGCCCACGCAGACGGCTTCCCCCACTGAAATGGACGACATCGCGCACGGGCGCGCGCTCCCAACAACGCTTGCAGAAGGGACGGAGGCGCGGCTTCTTTCCTCCGCAGGCGAATTGCTGGCGCTGGGGCGCGTCTCCGGGGGAACAGTGCGCCCGTTCAAGGTGTTTGCGGCGTAAGAGCCTAACCCCCGCCCGCAGGAACCTAACCCCCGGCTTAGGAAAGCCGACCCCTTCCCTGATAAGGGGTGAGGACAATTCTCTTACCCCCTCCTTGACAGGGAGGGGGTCGCCATTCCGATGGCGGGGGGTAGGAACTCCGATGGCGGGGGTAGGTTTCTTTGCACCATGCTCAACGTGTTTCACACTCTGGACGCGCTTCCCGATTGGACAAGCGGCACGGCGGTGGCGATTGGCGTCTTTGACGGCGTGCATCGGGGGCATCAGGAGATATTGAAGCAAACAGCGCGCGAGGCCCGTTCGCTGGGGCTGGTGCCGCTCGCGCTGACGTTTGACATTCACCCGTCCGAGTTGTTTGCCCCGGACAGCGCCCCTCCTTATATTGCCTCTCTGGAACAGCGCGCGGCGCTCATGGACGCGCATGGCGGCGGGTTGTCTGCCGTTGTCGTGGCCCGGTTTGACCGGGAGTTCGCGTCGCTGTCGCCGGAAGCGTTTGTCGCGGACGTTCTGGAAGCGAAGTTGGGGGCGCGGCACGTATTGGTGGGCGCGGACTTCTGCTACGGCAAGGGGCGCGCGGGCACGGTGACGACGCTTCTGGGAGCGGGCGCGCGGGAAGGCTTCGCGGTGACGGTCGTGCCGCCCATTCAGTTGGACGGCGGGCGGGTGAGTTCCACGCGGGTGCGGGAGTTGATTGGCGGCGGGGAGTTGCCTGCCGCCCTGCGCCTGCTGGGGCATCCGTTCGTGGTGGCGGGAACGGTGACGGCGGGCAAGCGTCTGGGCCGCACGCTTGGGTTCCCGACGGCTAATTTGTCTCCCGTGCAGGAACGTCAACTCCTGCCCGGAAACGGCGTGTACGCCGCCTACGCGCAACTGCCCGATGGCAGAGCCATCCGCGCGGCGGTGAGTGTGGGCGTCAACCCCACCACCGACATGGACGGCGCGCGCAAAGTGGAAGCGTATCTGCTGGACGGCTTTGACAGTGACCTGTACGGTCAGCCGTTAGAACTGGACTTCCGCGTCAAAGTGCGCGGCGAGGCCCATTTCCCTTCATTAGACGCCCTCGTTTCCCAGATGCGCCGCGACGTTTCGCACGTAGAAACGCTTCTGCCCGCGTAGACGTTGAGGTTATTCCACGTTGCTAATTACTCTGCTACTTCAAGAACTGGCCTGTTTCTGGGAGGGTTGCCATCTGGCTAAAGTCATTTTCCCAATACTGTAAGAACCTGCCGAATGCGAGTTTATCGTAGTCGCCGGGAGAAAATGAAACAAGATTAACATCCTGGTCATTGTCCAAAAAGAAACGAACTGCAAGGGCGTTGCTGTTCAGACTGTTGACATACTCCAACAGGCGCTGTCGTGTCTGCTTGGCGGTGTCGGTGCAGATGTAATATGTGGACAGAACAATCCCTTTATCGTAAAACCTGACGAATAAGTTAGACTTAGACGGATGCTTGGCGGATAAGTGCTTCCCGTCTCTTTCAACGGCATACCCTAGAAACTCCAAATGATTGCTCACTTTGTCTTGTTCTGTTTCTGACATTGCATTACTCCCTTCGTTCAAGGCCCTCGATTCCTGTGGGTCATAGCTCATAAAAGCAATCGTTCCACTTTCCCTGCCTCGTCCGACACGGTATTTTGGCTCCTTCACCGACCCGACTTTATCTTCCTGCACCATTCTTAGATGAAACTTGTGCGGGCTGACACGCACAAAGTAGGCGATGTCGCCCACGCGAAAATCATCAACAACCGTGAATTCGTCATCCGGTTGCATTTCTAATGGGTCACTGATGAAGAAGTCTATCATCTATAGTCTCTGTTGTTCATGATGAGTGGATTGAGAACTCTTTGATTTGTTTCAAGTCGTTCACTGTCAGGCTGGCCTGCGCGTTCAGGGAACGCGGGACACGCTCCTTTAACTCAATGAGCGTATTGGCGTCAGCTTCAGTCAGCTTTACGCGAGCAATCAGAGCACACGTTTCCACTCCAATAACCTCCACAATCTTCTGCTTGCTTTGGTCTGGGATGAAGAACAAAGAAAGAACTGCTTTGCAAGCATCTTCGTTATGCTGGCGCATGATTTCGCTGTAGCGCACCAAGTCCAGCCAGATGCTTCGGCCTTTCTTGAACTCAAGAAGATAATGGTTCCATTTTGCGTCCCAGTATCGGCCCTTCTCTTCTTGCATATCCAGAGCGTGACAGATGTCAGCTTCATAGGCGCTATGCTTGGACAGCCAATCGCCTGAAAGCCGGTGGATGTTCTCCTGTAAATGCTCTATAAGTTCTGCGTACATGAAAGCCTATCTCATGCGCCCTGCATCGTGACTGCATGAGCAACCTACCTGCTGCCGTGCCGGGAGTGTTTTCACCGTGCGTGTCCGTGTTTCCTGCTGGCTTGGGGCGGGGCCTGTGGAAGCCTTTGGGGGGCTTTGGGTATCCTATCAGGGTGCTTTGAGGTTCCTATGACGTGCCTATGACGGTACTATGACGTGCCTATGACGGTGCTTTCAGCGTGCTTGACGGGCGGCGCGGGCGGGGTACAACAGGGCATGAATAATGCAATGGATAAATGGACGCGCCTGCTGGTGACGCTCACGACGACGCTGCTTCTGCTGCTGACGGTGGCGGTGGGGGTGCGGCTGGCGATGGGTATTCACCACACGCTGCTACTGTTCGCGCTGGGGGCGCTGGTGGCGTATGCGCTTGACCCGCTGGCCGCGCTGCTCATGCGTGTGCGCTTGAAGCGGGAAGCGAGCGTCGCAACGGTGTTTGTGCTGGTGCTTGTGGTGCTGGGCGTCGCCGTGTGGACACTGAGCGGAAACGTGGTGCGGCAGGTGGAGGACTTGCAGCGGCACGCCCCGCAGTACGAGCAGCAGGCGATGGCGCGCGCGGCGACGTTAGACCAAACGCTGGCCGCCCGCAATGTCCACTGGAGCCTGACGCAAACCTTGCAGCACCCGCCGAAAGAGTGGGCGGCCTTTGTGACCCACACTGGTAGCGAAGTGGTTCCCTTCCTGCGCCATCTGGTGACGGATGTAGGCGAGTCCCTGATTGTGCTGCTGATTGCCCTGTATTTCCTGCTGTTCGGGGCAGAAATGCGAACCAAGTTCAATGCGCTCCTGCCCGCCAATCTCCTTTCCCACGCCGACCTGTGGGAAACCGATGTGAACCGCATTCTGGGCGGCTTTGTGCGCGGGCAGTTGGTGATTGCCCTTTTGCTGGGCGCGGCGGCGGCAGCAGGCTGCTTTCTGATTGGCATTCACCCCTGGCTGGTGATTGGGCTGGTGGTCGTGGTGGCGTCGCTCATTCCCGTCTTTGGCCCCTACATTGGCGCGCTGCCCGCGATTGTGGCGGCGCTGGTTGGCCCGACGCATTTCCATAATCCTGTTGTGGCCGCTGTGCTGGTGGTTATTCTGTTTGTAGTGATTAACGAGGGCGGCTCCAAAGTGCTGTACCCGAAACTGGTGGGCGCGGCGCTGGGGCTGCATACGGTGCTGGTGCTGTTCGTGCTGTTCGCCGGGCTGGAACTCGGCGGCATAGTCGGCGTGCTCTTCGCCGCGCCCTTGACGGCTTTAGCGATTGTGACCATTGTCCATCTCTATCGCTTCTGGCAGGACTTGCCGGACAGCCTGCTGGCAAACGCCGCCCGCCGCGAAAGCCGCCTCCCGGAGACGCACGACCAGATTAATCACCCGCAACCCGACCCGCCTGCCGCGCTGATCACTGCCGCGCCTGCCGGTGAATAACGAAAGCGAAAGGCGCAGTCGCAGCCTCCGCTTGACATTCGTGCGCGCAATGTGCTACACTGTTCGCCGTACACAACGAGAAACCACCCAGGAAAAACCATCAGGAGGCGGCAGGCACAACGCATGGCTCTGCTCAAAGAACAAAAAGAAGTTGTCATTGACGGCAACCGCACCCACGACGGCGACACCGGCTCGCCCGAAGTCCAGATTGCCCTGCTCAGCGCGTCCATCAACACGCTGACCGAGCATCTCAAGATTCACAAACACGATAACCACTCGCGGCGCGGGCTGCTGGTGCAGGTTGGGCGGCGGCGACGCCTGCTCAATTACCTGGCGGCCAAAGACATTGGCCGCTACCGCGCGCTGGTCGGCAAACTCGGCATTCGCAGCCGACTGTAAACTGCTGCCGCCTGCCCCCGCGCGGCGCGGCCTCACAAGCAAGCCTCCCGGCGTCACGCGCGCGGGAGGCTTTTCGTTTTATCCCTTTCAATGCTTCCTGCCTTTTCCCCTGCGGGGAGGGGGTAGGTTTCTGAGAGGACATACTTTAGGAGAACAATGGAACACTTCGTAGAAACAGACTGGTGCGGCGGAACGCTTCGCATCAGCACCGGCAAAGTCGCAAAGCAGGCCAACGGAGCCGTCTGGCTCCAAAACGGTGACACCATCATCCTGGCAACCGCCACCATGTCCAAAGAGCCGAAAAGCAACCTGGACTTCTTTCCCCTCACCTGCGACTATGAAGAGCGCAAGTACGCGGTCGGCAAAATCCCCGGCGGCTTTGTCAAGCGCGGCGGGCGTCCCGGCGAGAAGGCCACCCTTACCTCGCGTCTGATTGACCGGCCCTTGCGCCCGCTCTTTCCCTACGGCATGAGAAATGAGACGCAGGTCATCGCCATGCCGCTTTCCTACCAGTCGGAGTTTCCGCCCGACGTGCTGGCGGTGACTGCCGCGTCCGCCGCGCTCACCGTGTCCGATATTCCCTTTGCCGGGCCGGTCGGCTGCGTGCGCGTCGGCTTAGATGACGAGGGACAGTTCGTTCTCAACCCCACTTACGAGCAGCAGCAGGACAACAAACTTGACCTGATTGTCGCCGCCAAGACCGACGCTATCGCGATGGTGGAAGCGGGCGCGTCCGAAGTCTCCGAAGAAACCATGCTCGCCGCAATGGACTTCGCCCACGAAGCCTGCCAAAAACTCTGCGCCCTGCAAACCGAACTCGCCGCCAAAGTCGGCAAAACCAAAACCGAAGTGCCCCTGCACCACACGCACGAAGAGATATTGGGTGTCGTGCGCGAAAAGTTCGCCGCCACCATGCGCTCCGGCCTGCAAGACCCCGACAAGTCGTCGCGTGAGGCGGGCCTCACCCTGCTCATCAACGAGGCCGTAGACGCCCTGAAAGCGCAGTACCCGGACAACATTGCCGACCTCAAGGAAGCCGCCGACAAAGTGGTCAAAGAGCAGCTGCGCGACCTCATCCTCACGGAAGGCAAGCGGCCTGATGGGCGCGGCACCACCGACATTCGCGCCATCACCTGCGAAGTTGGCCTGCTTCCCCGTGTGCATGGCACGGGCCTCTTCACGCGCGGGCAGACGCAGGTCTTGACCACGCTGGTGCTCGGCTCTGGCTCCGACGCGCAGATTGTGGACACGCTGGAAGAAGACAGCGAAAAGCACTATATGCACTTCTACAACTTCCCGCCCTACTCGGTCGGGGAAGCGCGTCCGATGCGCGGCCCTGGTCGGCGTGAGATTGGGCACGGCGCTCTCGCCGAACGCGCCCTGCGCGCGGTCATTCCCTCCCGCGAGAAGTTCCCCTACACGCTTCTGCTCACATCGGAAGTATTGGAAAGCAACGGCTCCACGTCAATGGGTTCCACCTGCGGCAGCACATTGGCGCTGATGGATGCGGGCGTTCCCATTAAAGCCCCCGTCGCGGGCATTGCGATGGGGCTGATTGAAGGGCCGGAAGGCTCCGGCGAAGGCGGTCAGGGGCGCAAGTACGCCGTCCTGACCGACATTCAGGGCATGGAGGACTTCTCCGGAGACATGGACTTCAAGGTCGCCGGAACCGCCGAAGGCATCACCGCTCTGCAATTAGACACCAAGATTGGCGGCGTGCCCCGCGATGTGTTCGTACAGGCGTTCGCGCAGGCCAAAGACGCGCGCCTGTTTATCTTAGGCAAGATTACGGAGGCGATTGCCGCGCCGCGCGCGGAACTCTCGCAATATGCCCCGCGCATCTTCACCATCCAGATTGAGCCGGAGCAAATCGGCACGGTCATCGGGCCGGGCGGCAAGACCATCAAGAAGATTACCGCCGACACCGGCGCGAAGATTGACATTGAGCAGGACGGCACCGTGTATATCGCCGCCGTAGACGGCGCAGGCGGCGATGCGGCCCGCAAGATGATTGAGGATATGACCCGTACCCTCAAGCCCGGCGAAATCTACGAAGGCACCGTCGTGCGCTTCCTGCAATTCGGGGCCTTCGTGGAGATACTGCCCGGCAAAGACGGTCTGGTTCATGTCTCCCAACTGACCGACAGCGACGAGCGCATCGGCAAGCCCGAAGATGTGGTGAAGCTGGGCGACAAACTCCGGGTGCGCGTCACCGAAGTGGACTCGCAGGGCCGCGTTAATCTCACGGCGCGGGGGTTAGACCAGCCCTTTGACCCCGCCAACCCCGAACCGGGCCGTCCCCCCCGCCCCGGCGGCGGAGGCGGTGACCGGGGCGGACGCGGCGGTGACCGGGGCGGCCCGCGCGGCAATGACCGGGGCGGCGACCGAGGCGGCCCGCGCGGCGGCTTCAACGGCGGCGACCGTGACCGAGGCCCCTCCCGCTTTGAGGGAGCTAGCGACCCCGGCGACGCGCCCGCAGACCCCTCCTCTGCCGCGCCGCTCGCGCAGGCCGACGATGAGGCCCCGCGCGCCCGCTTCCGGCCCCGCCGGTAAGCAACGGCTTCTAAGAACACAAGCAGCGGCGGCAGGAGATTGACGTTCCCTGCCGCCGCTGTCTTGCGTCTGGGGCGCAAATGTGTTATAATTTCTCTATCACGCCCTGATTCATGGAGGTACGCCGATGTCTTTCTTCCCTACTCTGCGCCTGTCCGTCACCCTGCTTTTGTGCGCTGCTCTGCTTGCCCCGCTGTCCCCCGCGCAGGCGCAAAACCCGGCCTATACAGTGCTTCATGCGTTCGCGTCGGGCGAGGGAAGCAATCCGCGCGCGGGGCTGGTGCAGGCTTCCGATGGCACGCTGTACGGCGCGACATACAACGGCGGCGCGGGCAATGGGACGCTGTATTCCGTCACGGCGGCAGGCGCGTTCAGCGTCGTGCATCAGTTTGATTACACAAACGGGGCACACCCCTCCACTGCGCCGATACTCTCTGCCGACGGTACCGTGCTGTATGGCACGACCGATAACGGCGGCGTAGGCGGCTGGGGCACGGCGTTCCAGATGCCGCTCAGTGATCCGACGCAGTTTTCCCTGCTCTATCAGTTCGCGCCGGATGGCAATATCAACAACCCCAATGGGGCCATCCCCAACCGGCTGACGCTGGCCCCAGATGGCACGCTGTATAGCACCGCCTGGCATGGCGGTGCAAACGGCGGCGGCGTCATCTTTTCCCTCAATCCCGCGACGGCGGCGTATCAAGTGCTGGCCTCGTTCAGCACGGCAACTGGAGACACGCCGCTCGGCTTCGCGGCGCTGCTGCTGGCGTCCGATGGCGGTTTGTACGGCACGGCAGCTTATCATGGCAAGAACGGGTTTGGCACAGCGTTTCGGCTTAATCCCACTGTGCCGAATAAAATCACCGTGCTCCATGCCTTCACCGGCTCCGATGGCGCGATGCCTGAAGCGGGCCTGATTGCTGGCCCAACCGGCCTGCTGTACGGAGCCGCCACTCACGGCAGCAAGCACAATCTGGGCAGCGTGTTTGGGCTGAACCCGGTTAAGAAGACGCTGTTCACTGTCCATGCGTTCAAGGTTTCCGACGGCTCCAATCCTGTTGGAACGCTCCTGCTGGCCTCGGATGGCAATCTGTACGGCACGGCGCAAGGTGGCGGGGCGAACGGGCAGGGGGTGATTTTCCGTGTCACCCCCGCCGCGCCTTATCCGTACACCGTGCTGTATTCCTTTAGCGCGGTAGACAGCCAGAAGCGCAACACAGACGGCGCGCAGCCCCTCGCGTTCCTCATTCAAGGGCAGGACGGCGCGCTGTACGGCACTGCCTATAGCGGCGGCTCCAACGGGCTGGGCGTCGTGTTCCGCCTGGACGCGGGCCTGTCGCCGTCAGCGCCCGATGTCTCTATCCGCGCCGCGATAACGCCGCCTGCGCCGCTCCTGCGCGTGGAAACGAACACTACCCCGGACGGCCTCTTTGGAACCAGTTGGTAGCCCCGCGTCGGCTGGCTCCTGATGCCGCTTCGCTGCTGAGTTGGGGTATAATAGCATTCACACCACTCTTGAGGTTTTCTCCCCATCATGCTTCAACGCGAAGTCCTGCCTAACGGCGTCCGCATCGTCACCGAAAACATCACCTATGTCCAATCCGTTGCCCTCGGCATCTGGGTCGGCGTCGGCGCGCGCGATGAAAGCGACGCCCTGCGCGGCATCTCCCATGTGATTGAGCATATGCTGTTCAAGGGCACGCCTACCCGCACCGCCCAGCAAATCGCCGATGAAATTGACATGGTGGGCGGTGACATCAACGCCTTCACGTCCAAAGAGGCGACCTGCTACTATGCGCGCGTTCTGGCCGAACACGTCCCGCTTGCCGTAGACGTGCTTTCCGACATGGTGCTCAACTCCGTGATTGACCCGGAGGAACTGGCGCGGGAAGAAAACGTCATCCTGGAGGAAATCAAGCGCCGCGACGACGAACCCGATGATCTAGTCCATGACGTGTTCGCGGAAACCCTGTGGCCCGGTCACGTCCTCGGCAAGCCCATTATCGGCACGCCGGAAACGGTTTCCTCCTTCAAGCAGGCCGACCTCAAAGACTACATGAAGACGCGCTACACGCCCGACACGGTGATTATCACGGCGGCGGGCAACCTGCGCCATGAGGAAATTGTGGAGATGGCGCGCACCCGCTTCGCTCATCTCACCGGGAAAAAGTCGGAATGGCGCGTGCCCGACGCGGAAGTGCGCGCGGTACCCGAAACGGCTTACGTGGAGAAACCCATAGAGCAGGTTAACCTGGTCATCGGGACGCAAGGCTACCCCCAACTTTCCGATGAGAAGTACGCGCTGTCGCTGCTGGACAACGTGCTGGGCGGCTCCATGAGCAGCCGTTTGTTTCAGGAGATACGGGAAAAGCGCGGCCTGGCGTATTCGGTGGGTTCCTACACGCAGTCGTTCAAAGAGGGCGGCTACTTCGCAGTGTACGCGGGAACGTCCCCGACCACAGCCGAGCAGGTGATTGACCTCATCAGGACGGAATTCGCTAATGTCTGCCAGAACAATATCACGGCCAAAGAACTGGAACGGGCCAAAAACCAGTTCCGGGGTTCCATTGTCATGGGGCAAGAAAGCATGAACTCCCGCATGATGCGAATGGGACGCAACGAATTGGTGTACGACCGGGTGCTGTCTATAGAAGAAATCATGGACAAGATTACCGCCGTCACGCTGGATGACATCGCCCGCGTCTCGCAGCACCTGTTCGCGGGG
This sequence comes from uncultured Armatimonadota bacterium, assembly GCA_963835235.1. Taxonomy (GTDB): domain Bacteria; phylum Armatimonadota; class Armatimonadia; order Armatimonadales; family Capsulimonadaceae; genus CAWIET01. The sequence goes on along the minus strand of CAWIET010000005.1, from coordinate 767,779 downwards.
AATGCGTTCGCGCAGGCCACTGTTGGCCCGATGAAGAAGTGATACCGCCAACGCTCACCGTTGCCGTTGCGGGGGCGCGCGGGCGCATGGGCCGGGAAGCAGTGCAGGCCGTCACCGAGGCCCCGGACATGGAGATTGTCGCGCAGGCAGAGGCAGGCGACAACCTTGCTGCCGTTCTGCGCGCGACACGCCCGCTCGCATTGGTGGACTTCACCGTGCCCGATGCTGCTCTCGCCAATCTGCAAACGGCCCTCGCGCACGGCGTTGTCCCCATTGTCGGCACGACTGGCTTCCGTCCCGAAGACCTGGACACCGCGCGCGTCCTCTGCCGCGAACATGGGACAGGCGCGCTGATTGTCCCCAACTTCGCCATTGGCGCGCTGCTTCTGATGCAGTTCTGCGCGCAGGCCGCCCGCTTTCTCCCTGATGCCGAGATTATAGAAATGCACCACGAGCGTAAAGTGGACGCCCCTTCCGGCACTGCTGCCAAAACCGCCGAAATGATTGCGCGTGGGCGCGGGGAAGCGTCCCCGACCGCACTGCCCGCCGAGGCATTTGAGCGGCTTCCCGGCGCGCGCGGGGGAACAGGTGCGGACGGCGTGCCCATTCACAGCGTCCGGTTGCCGGGCTTTGTGGCGTCGCAAATGGTCATCTTTGGCGGCCCCGGCCAGACTTTGACGTTGCGCCATGACAGCATAGACCGCAAATCATTCATGCCGGGCGTGCTTCTCGCCCTGCGCCATGCGCGCGAACTTGCCGCCAACGGCGGGGAGTTGGTGTACGGCCTGGAACACCTGCTCGCGCTTTAAGCGAGAAGACCCCTCTCCGGCGCATTCGCCATAAATGGCTTCGCGCCACTTGCGGCGCACGCGATGGGGTGGGGCATTCCCCTTCAGGGCTGCCGCAGGCGACGGCGCAAAGCCCGCGCGCGCAGGCGTAGACGCCAGGGCATCAGCAGGGACTCCCAGATGACGCTTTCCGACATCTTGGAGCGGCCCGCCCGCCGCTCCACGAAGATGATGGGCGCTTCCACAATGCGAAAGCCCGCCATTGCCGCCCGGAACGTCATTTCCACCTGAAACGAGTAGCCGTTGGAGCGCACCGAGTCTAAGTCCATGCCCTCCAAAGCGCGCCGCCGGTACAGGCGAAAGCCCGACGTACAATCCCGCACGGGCAGCCCCGTGATGCGCTGCACGTAGCGATTGGCCCCCCACGACAGCAAAATGCGCTTCAAGGGCCAATTTATCACGGAAATGCCGTTCAGGTAGCGGGAACCAACCACCACATCGGCATCGACGGCGCGCTCCAGCAAACGGGGCAGGTAGAGAGGGTCGTGGGAAAAGTCGGCATCCATCTCCACGAAGGCGTCATAGCCGCGCGCCAGTCCCCACGCGAAGCCTGCTAAATAAGCGCGTCCCAGCCCGCTTTTCTTTTCCCGGTGCAGCACATGGACGCGGCCCTCGTTCCCGGCGTCCTGCGCGAAACTGTCCGCAAGCGCGCCCGTGCCGTCCGGCGAGCCGTCATCCACCACCAGAATGTGAACCCTGCCGGGCTGCGCCAGAATGTCCGGCACGAGCCGGGGCAAGTTGTCGGCCTCATTGTAGGTGGGAACGACCACAAGCGCGCGGATTTGGGGTATCCTAGAGGGAGAAGAAACGTCGTCGCGGGGCAAGTCTACCATAGCAGTGTGGGGCGGTGCCCCATCGGGCCTCTCAGTCATCTCCATGTCTTTTGGTCGCAAGTACGCAACGCGGGCGCTGCTGGCGTATCTGGCCCCGCTGACCTTCATGCTGGTGGTCGGCAGCGTCTTCGCCTACTTCGCTGGCTACGATGTCGCCCGCTTCGTGCTGGACGACGTGATTATTCTCGTTCCCGCCCTGCTCATTGGACGCCTGCTGACCCGCCCGGATGCCATTCGGCTCGCGCAGCTGCGCTCCCGCGCGGAGCAGTTGGAGCGTGGCGACTTCCAGTCCCGCCTGCCGGTCGCGGCCCTGGGCGACGAATACGCCGATTTGGCCCGCGCGTTTAACCACATGGCCGACGTGATTGCCGCGCGTGAAAGCGCTTTGCGCGAGCAGAACGCCGCGCTCGCTGCGCTCAACCAACGCATGGAGTCCGTGCTCAACGCCACCAACGATGGCATCGCGCTCTTGAACCGCGAGGGCCGCTTCGCTCTGGTCAACCGCCGCTTCTGCGAGATGCTGGGCACGCGCCCCGATGCCCTCCTGCATCGCTCGCTGGAAGAAGCGCAGCCCCTTCTCATAGAGCGTCTGGCCCACCCGGAACGTCTGATTAGCCGCATGGCTGCGCTCACGCCCGCCGATTTGCGCGACCCGGTAGGCGTGTCCGAGGAAGTCATGGAAATGACCGCGCCGGAGCGCCGCTCCGTACAGGTTTACACCGCTCCGGTGCAGGACGCAGGCGACCATAGCGTCATCGGACGCATTGTCGCCCTGCGCGACATCACGCGCGAGCGCGAACTGGACAAAATGAAGACCGACTTTATTTCGGTTGTTTCCCATGAACTGCGGACGCCGCTTACCAGCATCAAGGGCTACACAGATTTGCTGCTGTCCGGCGCGGCGGGCGAAACCAGCGAATTGCAGGGCGAGTTTCTGGGCATCGTGCAAAGCAGCACCACGCGCCTCTCCAACCTCATCAACGACATTCTGGACATTTCGCGCATTGAGTCCGGGCGCATTGCCATCAAGCATGAGCCGATTGACTACCGCCAGATTGTTTCCGACACCCTGCGCCTGATGCGGGCTGCCGCCGACGAAAAGGGCATCGCGATGGACGCTTCCCTGCCCGAAACCATGCCGCTCGTGCGCGGCGACACAGACAAAGTGACGCAGGTCTTGACCAATCTAGTCAGCAACGCCATCAAGTATACCCCGCCCGGCGGCTGGATCAAAGTGATGCTGGACGTGACCGGCAGCGCCAGCGTCACCACCTGCGTCATGGACAGCGGAATCGGCATCGCCCCCGACGACCAGAAAAAGCTGTTCCAAAAGTTCTTCCGGGCCGACAACACGTCCACGCGCGAGGCGGGCGGCACGGGGCTGGGTCTGGTGATTGCGAAAACCATTGTGGAGCTGCTGGGCGGGGCCATCTGGGTGGAAAGCGAGTCGGGGAGTGGCACGCGCTTTTACTTCACGCTGCCGCTTTCCCTGGAGACTGGGGAAACAGGGGAGCCGGGCACGGTGTCCGCGCCGCGCGAAGCGGTGCTGCTGCCCGAACGAGGCATTGGATTGGTGCTTGTCGTAGATGACGACGCTTACGTGCGCGACCTGACTCAGCACCATCTGCACCGGCGCGGCTACGGGACGCTGGGGGCGGCCAGTTGTGAGGACGCGCTGCAAAAAGCGCGCCAGCACAAGCCGGACGCGCTCACGCTGGACATGATGATGCCTGACCTGGACGGCTTTCATCTGCTGCGCGCCCTGAAAGGCGACCCGGCGACGGCGGGCATTCCCGTTCTTATTGTGAGCGTGGTGGGCGATCCGGCGCGCGGTGCGCTCTCGCTGGGCGCGTTTTCGTTTGCACAGAAGCCACTGGACGAGGCTCACCTCGCGCACGCCCTCGCGGCTGCCGTTTCCGTCGCAAGCGATAAGCCTCTGTCCGTCTTATTTGTTGGGGGCGAGGCTGCCGGGGAAGGGGAAGCAGGCAAGGAAATTGCCCGGCCTGTGTGGAATGGGAACGGGCCGGGCATCACGCTGCACCGGACAGGCAGCCCGGCGGACGCGATTGCGTACACGATCACGCACGCGCCCGATGTGGTGCTGCTGGACATGGCGATGCCGGAAACAGCCTTGTTTGAGTTCATCAGCGCGCTCAAGGCCGAAGAAGAAGCGGCGCGCATTCCCATTGTGCTGCTGGCAGACGACATTGCCGACACCGGCATTCACTTCCATCTGGGCAGCGACGCCGCCGACAACACGGCCTCTCTGGATTATCTGTGCGAACAATTAGGCCGCATTCTGCCCGCCCCTGCGCGGGCAAAGTAACAAGGAACAGTTCCATGCTGGAATACAATGTCGTGGTGGTAGGAGCCGGGGCCGTCGGGCAGGAGATGCTGCGCGTCCTCAAGGAGCGCCGTTTCCCGGCGCGCGCGGTGCGAGTGCTGGCGCGCTCGGCACGCACGCTTACAGTGGACGGAAGAGATTATGACGTGCAGCCAACCACGCCGGAAGCGTTTGACGGGGTAGATGTTGCCCTGTTCGCGGGCACGGAAGGCGAAAAGGGCGCGGCGGTGACGTTTGGGCCGGAGGCCGTGCGGCGCGGCGCAATCGTAATGAGACAACGGCGCGGACTTTCGGATGCAAGCCGACGTGCCGCTGGTCGTCCCTGAAGTCAACGCTGCCGCGCTGGATGGGCATAAGGGCGTGATTGCCAACCCGAACTGCTCTACGGCGCAGTTAGTGCTGGCCCTGAAGCCATTGAATGACGCGGCCACGCTGACGCGGGTGATTATTTCTACCTATCAGGCCGTTTCGGGCGCGGGCGCGGGCGGCGTTGCCGAACTGCACGCGCAGACGGTCGCGCTGGCGGAAGGGCGGGCCATCGCGCAGGCCGGGCCGACGTTCCCGGCGCAGATTGCGGGCAATGTCCTCCCCCAGATTGGCGGCTTTGACGACGCGGGCTACACATCGGAGGAGATGAAACTGGTGCATGAGACGCGCAAGATTCTGAGCCTGCCCACTCTGGCGGTGACGCCGGTTGTCTGCGCGCGCGTCCCCGTTGTCACCGGGCACTCCGAGTCGGTCTACGTGGAAACGGCGACGCCGCTGACACCCGCCGACGCCCGCGCCCTGTGGCGCGACTTCCCCGGCCTCACCGTTGTGGACAACGTGAATGCCGCCGAAGCGTCCTGCCGCTACCCGACCCCCCTTCTGGCGACCGGCAAGGACACGACGCTTGTCGGGCGCGTCCGGCAGGACGTAGGGAACCCACGCGGCCTGTGCTTCTGGGTGGTCAGCGATAACCTGCGGAAAGGCGCGGCCACCAACGCCGTGCAGATTGCCGAGGCGCTCGCCGCGCGCGGCCTGCTGAGGAGCAACCAACATGGCAAATAACCCTGCCGCGCGCGACCCCCTCTTTGGGCGGGTGCTGACGGCGATGGCGACCCCGTTCACTCCCGATGGCGCGATTCGACTATGACGAAACGGCGCGGCTCGCGCGTTATCTCGCGGCGCATGGCTCCGATGGGCTGGTCGTCGCGGGCACGACGGGCGAAAGCCCCACGCTCACCCATGACGAGAAAGTGCGCCTGTTCCGCACGGTGAAAGAAGCCGTCGCAGGCACGGCCAAAGTGCTGGCGGGCACGTCTACCTACGACACAGCAGCGTCCGTCGCGCTCTCCCGCGAGATGGCAGACACGGGCGTGGATGGCCTGCTGTGCGTCACGCCGCCCTACAGCAAGCCGTCGCAGGAAGGACTGTACCAGCACTTTGCGGCCATCGCGGACGCCGTGAGCGTGCCTATCATGCTGTATAATGTGCCGGGGCGCACGAGCGTCAACCTGGAAGCGGCCACCGTGCTGCGCCTGGCAGAGCGGGAGAACATCGTCGCTGTCAAGGAAGCCTCCGGCAACCTGACCCAGGTGGGGGAAGTTTGCGCGGGCGCCCCGGACGGATTTCTGGTCTACAGCGGGGCCGATGAAATCAATTTGCCTATTCTGGCGCTCGGCGGCGTCGGCGTGGTCAGCGTCATTTCTCACGTCGTCGGCCCGGATTTGGCGCAGATGCATCAGGCGTTCTTTGCAGGCGATTGGGAGACAGCCCGCCGCCTGCATCTGCGAACGCTTCCCATGACAAAGGCCATGTTCAGCGTCCCGTCGCCCGTGCCGACCAAAACCGCGCTCATGCTGCTGGGCGTGCTGCCCCATGCCCGCGTCCGCCTGCCGCTCGTGGACGCCAACGAAACGGAGCGGGCGGCCATCAACGCCGCCCTGCGCGACTATGGATTATTAAAGAAACTATGACAAACACAGACACACTGCAAATCATCCCGCTCGGCGGGATTGGCGAAATCGGCAAAAACATGACTGCGCTCCGGTGCGGCGGCCAGATATTGGTGATTGACTGCGGCCTCGCGTTCCCCAGCGCCGCCCAACTCGGCGTGGATTTAGTCATTCCCGACATCTCCTACCTGCTAGACAACAAAGACGCGGTGCAAGGGATTATTTTGACGCACGGCCATGAAGACCATATCGGCTCGCTGGCATTCGTCTTGAAGCAATTGAATGTGCCCGTGTACGGCACGCGCCTCACGATTGGCTTCACCAAAGGCAAGTTGTCCGAGTACGGCGTGTTAGACAAAGCCAAACTGCACACGTTCAGCGCCACCGATAAGTTCAAGTTGGGCCTGTTTGAGATAGAGCCGTTTCGCGTGGCGCACTCCATTCCCGATGCCGTCGGCTTTGCGGTGCATACACCCGCCGGGACTTTGGTGCATACGGGCGACTTCAAGTTTGACCAGACGCCGGTTGACGGCCAACTCTTTGACATCGCTCGCCTGACCCGTATCGGGCAGGAAGGCGTCTTAGTCCTTCTGTCCGACTGCACCAATGTGGAGCGGCCCGGCTTCGTGCCGTCGGAGCGCATTGTCGGAGAGACGTTTGAGAAAGTCTTTCGCGATGCTCCCAAGCGCATCATTATGACGTGCTTCGCGTCCAACGTCCACCGGGTGCAGCAGGCGGTCACGTTCTCGGTCAAGAACGGGCGCAAAGTGGCTCTCATGGGCCGTTCTATGGAGCGCAACATGGAGATGGCGCAGCAGATGGGCTATCTGCAAATCCCGGAAGGCACACGCATCCGCGCCGACGAGATAGAAGACTACTTCCCGCAGCAGGTGACAGTGATTACCACCGGCAGCCAGGGTGAGCCGATGGCCGCACTTTCGCGCATGGCGGTTGACGAGCACCGCAAGATTAAGATTGTGGCGGGCGACACGGTGATATTCGCCGCGTCTGCCGTGCCCGGCAACGAAAGCGCGGTTTACCAGACCATTGACCACCTGTTCCAGCGTGGCGCGACAGTGCTGTATGACCATCTAGCCCCCGTTCATGTCTCCGGGCACGGCTACGCGGAAGAGTTGAAACTCATGCTGAACTTAGTTGACCCGCAGTACGTGATGCCCGTGCATGGCGAGTACCGGATGCTGCACCTGTATTCCAAGATTGCCGAAGAGATGGGATGGCCGCCGGAGGACATCATTCGCGCTGAGATAGGCGACATCGTGGAAGTCGGGGAAGATGTGGCGGGCATCGTGGGCAAAGTAGAGAAAAGCGGGGCTGTGCTCATTGACGGCACCGGCATTGGCGACGTGTCCGAGATTGTGCTGCGTGACCGGCAGCACATCGGGCAGGACGGCTTTCTGGTGCTGGTGGTCGGCCTCAGCGCCGAAACCGGGGAGATTGTGTCCGGCCCGGAAGTTATCTCGCGCGGCTTCGTCTACATGGACGGCTCGCCCGAACTGGTGGAGCAAATCAAGCAGGTGATTGTGGACAAGATTAAGAGCCTTCCTGCCGAGGACAACGACTGGCTGGCCGTGCAGCAAGACTTGCGCTCGGCAGTCGGCAAGTTCCTAGACAAGAAGACCAAGCGCCGTCCCATGATTTTGCCTATCCTGCTGGACTTGTAAGGAGCCTTGAACTTATGTCAGAGCCGAAACGCTACGCCCTCTGGTTCGTGACCGGGAGCCAGCACCTGTACGGACCGGAAACGCTGGCGCAGGTCGCCGCGCATTCGCAGCAGATTGCCGCCGGGCTGGGCAGCGCCCCGACGCTCCCGGTGGACATTCTGTTCAAGCCGGTCTTGACGACCCCTGATGCCATTCGCAGGCTGTGCCGGGAGGCCAATGCCGACGACGCCTGCGCGGGCCTTGTCACCTGGATGCACACGTTCTCGCCCGCCAAAATGTGGATTGCCGGGCTGTCGGAACTCCGAAAGCCCTTGCTGCATCTGCACACCCAGTTCAATCGCGACATTCCCTGGGACACGATTGACATGGATTTTATGAACCTGAACCAGTCGGCGCATGGCGACCGGGAATACGGGTTCATCGGCGCGCGGATGGGGCTGGCGCGCAAAGTGGTGGTCGGCTATTGGGAAGACCCGGCGGTGCGGCAGGAGATTGGCGATTGGAGCCGCGTCGCCGTCGCCTGCGCGGAGGGGCGCACTCTGAAAGTCGCCCGCTTCGGGGACAATATGCGCGAAGTCGCCGTCACCGAGGGCGACAAAGTGGAAGCGCAAATCCAGTTCGGCTGGTCGGTGAGCGGCTACGGCGTCGGCGATTTGGCGGAGCGTGTCAACGGCTTTTCCGACGCGGACGTGGACACGCTGATGGCGCAGTACGCCGACCTGTACGACTTTGCCCCTGATGTGGTGTCCCCCGGCCCGGCGCGCGAGCGGGTGCGCGAGCAGGCGCGCATAGAACTGGGCCTGCGAGCGTTTCTCACAGAAGGCAACTTTGGGGCGTTTACCACCACGTTTGAAGACCTGCACGGTTTGCCCCAACTGCCGGGCCTCGCCGCGCAGCGCTTGATGGGAGACGGCTTCGGCTTTGCAGGCGAAGGCGACTGGAAGACAGCGGCGCTGGTGCGCGTGATGAAGACAATGGGGGCGGGGCTTGCGGGCGGCACGTCCTTCATGGAGGACTACACCTACCATCTGGAGCCGGGCAGCGAGATGGTGCTGGGAGCGCATATGCTGGAAATCTGCCCGTCCATTGCAGCGACGCGGCCCCGCATGGAGGTGCATCCGCTGGGCATCGGCGGCAAAGCTGACCCCGCGCGTCTTGTCTTTGACGGGGCGACCGGCCCGGCCCTTAATGCCAGTGTGGTAGACATGGGCAGCCGCTTCCGCCTCATTCTCAATGAAGTAGACGCCGTTCCCGCGCCGCAGGCGATGCCGAAACTGCCAGTGGCGCGCGTCCTGTGGAAGCCGCAGCCGTCCCTGCGCGTGGCCGCGGAAGCGTGGATACGGGCGGGCGGGGCGCACCACACGGGGTTCTCGCTTTCCGTCACTGCCGAGCAGATGATGGACTGGGCGGAAGCCGTCGGCATCGAGTCCCTGCTGATTGACAACAGCACCACGCCCCGCGCCTTCCGCAAGGAACTGCGTTGGAGTGACGCCGCCTGGCGGCTGCGGTAAACATGGAACGCGAAGCAAAGGAGCAACAGCTGGTGCCTGAATATGCCATTGGCCTGGATTATGGGACAAACTCGGTGCGCGGGCTGCTCGTGGACGTGCAGACGGGGGCCGAAATCGCGTCCAGCGTATTTCCCTACCCGCATGGCAAAGCGGGCATTTTGCTGGATGAGCGCGACCCTGACCTCGCGCGCCAGCACCCGCAGGACTATTTAGACGGCGCGGCGGCAGTCATCACGGGAGTGCTGACTCAGGCACGGGACGCCCGGCCTGATTTTGCCCCCGCGCAGGTGGTCGGCGTCGGCGTGGACACAACGGGTTCCACTCCCCTTCCCGTTGACGCCGATGGAACCCCGCTGGCTCTGACGCCGGAGTTCACGGCCAACCCGGCGGCAATGGCGTACCTGTGGAAAGACCACACTGGGTATGCTGAGGCAGCGGAAATCACCGCGCTGGCCGCTAAAATGCGCCCCCAATACTTGGCAAAGTGCGGCGGCACGTACAGCGCGGAATGGTTCTGGGCCAAAGTGCTGCACTGCCTGCGTTCCCACCCGGACGTTTACGAGGCCGCGCATACATGGGTAGAGCACTGCGACTGGCTGCCTGCCGTCCTGACGGGAACCACTGCGCCGGACGTTCTCAAGCGCGGCATCTGCGCCGCCGGGCACAAGGCGCTGTTTCACCCGGACTGGGGCGGCTACCCCGACGAGGAGTTTCTCGCTCAGTTAGACGAACGCCTTGTCCGCCTGCGCCGCACGCTGCCGGAGCGCGCGTTCCCGGTGGGCGAGATGGCAGGGACACTCAGCGCGGAGTGGGCGAACAAAACGGGCCTGCCGAAAGGGCTTCCCGTCTCAGTCGGGGCGTTTGACGCGCATTTAGGGGGCGTGGGTTCCGGCATCCGGCCCGGCGTGCTGGTCAAGAATATCGGCACGTCTGCCTGCGACATGATGGTTGCGCCGCTGACGGCAGAATTGGGGGATATTCCCGGCCTGTGCGGGATTGTGCCCGAATCCATCCTGCCCGGCTTTTATGGCCTGGAGGCAGGGCAGTCGGCTGTCGGCGACATCTTCAACTGGTTCGTCCATGAAGTGCAGCCGGGCGGGCAAGGACACGCGGAACTGACCGCCGGGGCCGAACGGTTGCGGCCCGGCGAAAGCGGCCTGCTGGCCTTAGACTGGCACAATGGCAACCGCACCGTGCTGGTTGACCCGCGCCTCACGGGGGGAATAATCGGGCTGACTTTGCAGACCACGCCCGCCGAGATGTACCGCGCGTGGATTGAAGCGACTGCGTTCGGCGCGCGCGTCATCATGGAGCGGCTGGAAGAAGGCGGGCAAACGGTGGAAAGCATCGTCAACTGCGGGGGTATTTCCATCAAGAACCCGCTGGTGATGCAGATTTACGCTGACATTCTGGGGCGGCCCCTTGCCATCTCGCGTTCCGCGCAGACCGCCGCGTTAGGCTCCGCGATTGCCGGAACGGTGGCAGCAGGCGCGTTTCCGTCGTTTACGGAGGCAATGGACGCCATGACGGGCCTGCACCCGCGCACATTTGAGCCGGACGCCGCCCGCCGGGACACATATAACCGCCTGTACGCGCTGTACCGACGCCTGCACGATGCGTTCGGCGTGCCTGGCACGCGCGCCGACCTGTCCGATGTGATGAAGCATCTGCTGGCAATCCGAGACGAGGCGCGGCATGGCTGACCCCGACACTGCGGAACTGAAACAGTCCGTGTATGAGGCTAATCTCGTTCTGGTGCGGGCGGGCCTTGTTGTCCTCACCTGGGGCAACGCCAGCGCGGTTGACCGCGCGCAGGGCATTGTTGCCATCAAACCGAGCGGCGTCGCCTACGACGCGCTGCGCCCGGAAGATATGGTATTGGTGTCGCTGGAAACGGGGGACGCCCTGCAGGGCGAACGGATGCGGCCCTCATCGGACACGCCGACCCATGTCTGCCTGTACCAGCGTTTTCCCCACATTGGCGGCATCGCGCACACGCATTCGCGCCATGCCACCGCGTGGGCGCAGGCGTGCCGGGAAATCCCCTGCTACGGCACCACCCACGCCGACACGTTTCATGGCCCCGTCCCTCTGTGCCGCCCATTGACGCGGGAGGAGATTGAGGAAGCGTATGAATGGAACACGGGGGTGGTGATTGCCGAACGCTTTCAGGCGGGCGGCCTTGACCCGCTCCATGTCCCCGGCACGCTGCTTTCGTTCCATGCGCCCTTCGCGTGGGGAGCGACGCCCGCCAAAGCCGTAGAACACGCCATTGTGCTGGAAGAAGTCGCCGCCCTCGCCCTGCACACGGAAGCCTTGAACCCGTCGGCTTCGCTCGCGCCTGCTGCCGTCGCCGCCAAGCACTTCACGCGCAAGCACGGCAGGGACGCCTATTACGGGCAGCCCAAACCATGACCGACTTAGCCCGCATCGCTCCCCCGAAGCCATACAAAGCCCTCATCTTTGACTGTGATGGCACGCTCGCCGACACCATGCCCGCGCATGCCAGAGCGTGGGCCGCGACGTACAAAGCCTTCGGCATAGACATCCCGGAGCAGCCGTTTCTGGACATGGGCGGCCTGCCCAACCGCGCCATCATTGAGACCCTGAACCGCGAGCGCGGCTGCACGCTGGACGTGGCGCAGACACAGGACGAAAAGGAGCGGCGTTATCTGGATACGCTCCACTTGGTGCAGGAGATTGCGGCGGTGGCAGACATCGCGCGGGCGCATCGGGGCCGCGTTCCCCTCGCTGTCGCGTCCAGCGGGATGGGCCATGTGGTACACAAGACGCTGACCACGCTGGGATTGCTGCCCCTGTTTGACGTGGTGGTCACTGCCGACGATGTTCTGCACGGCAAGCCCGCGCCCGACCTGTTCCTGCTGGCCGCCGAACGTCTGGGAGTGGCCCCCGCCGACTGCATCGTGTACGAAGACGGCGACCCCGGTCTGGAAGCCGCCCGCCGCGCCGGAATGCGCGCCATAGACGTGCGCGTCCTGTGGCGTGACAGCGACACAGAGCCAGCGGGGTAGAAGCCCGGTTCGTTATCCCTGCCCCAAGTCGCCCTGCGCGCTTCCGGCGAAGTAGGCTTCCAGGTTCTCCGGGCGCAGGAGGATTTCGCGGGGTTTCACGCCATCCTGCGACGACACCAACCCCTGCGCTTCCATCACTTCCACCAGACGCGCGGCGCGGGTGTAGCCAATCTTGAACTTGCGCTGGATGCTGGACGTGGAGCATTGCCCCTGCATCACGAGCCAGCGCACGGCAGGCTCAAACAACTCATCGTTGGTGCCGTCATCTTGGCCGTCCGCGCCGTAGCCGGGGCCATTGCCGTCGCCCACGTCCGACGGTGTGAGCGTGTAAACCACTTCCTCCTGCTCCTTGAGGTAGGTGACAAGGCTTTCCGTCTCGCGCTCCCCCACAAAGCAGCCCTGCACGCGCACCGGCTTGGCGGCATCAATGGGCATGAACAGCATATCCCCGCGCCCGATGAGTCTATCTGCGCCGGGCATATCAATAATCGTGCGGCTGTCCACCTGCGTGGCGACGGCAAACGCGATGCGGCTTGAGATATTAGCCTTGATAGTGCCCGTAATCACGTCCACCGACGGGCGCTGCGTGGCAATCACCAGATGAATGCCCGTCGCACGGGCGAGTTGCGCGAGGCGGCAGATAGACGTTTCCACTTCGGGGCCTTGCTGCATCATCAGGTCGGCCAGTTCGTCCACCACGACCACGATAAACGGCAGACGCTCTTCGGGCGGGACGCGCCCATTATAACCTTCCAGGTTGCGCGTGCCGAGGCGGGCGAAGCGGTCATACCGGTCTTCCATTTCCTTCAGCACGGAGCGAAAGATGCCCGCTGCCTGCTTGACGTTCTTAACCACCGGGGCGAGCAAATGCGGAATGCCATCGTAGAGAGACAGTTCTACACGCTTGGGGTCAATCATCACGAACTTGACTTCGCGGGGCGTGGCGCGGTAGAGAATAGAGGAGATAATCACGTTCAGGCAGACGCTTTTGCCGGAGTTGGTAGAGCCGCCCACGAGAAGATGGGGCATGCGGGCAAGGTCGGCGTACTTGTATTCCCCGGACACGTCCTTGCCGAGCGCGAACGTGAGCTTGGACGCCGCGCTCATAAACTCATTGGTGGACAAACACTCGCGCAGGGAGACCATCTGCGTCACGTCATTGGGGACTTCAATGCCAATGGCCGCCTTGCCGGGAATGGGGGCCTCCACGCGCACGTCAATGGCGGCCAAACTCATGGCAAGGTTATCTGCCAGCGACACAATCTTCTTGACCAAGATGCCCGGCTCCAACTGCACCTCGTACCGCGTGACAGTGGGGCCGTGCGCGACCTGCGCGACATTCGCCCCAATCTTGAAGTCGCTCAATGTCTGCATGAGAATGGCCTGCCGTTCCTGCGCGGCCTTTTCCTGCCGAACGGGCTTGGGCGGGAACTCATTGAGCAACGTCAACGGCGGCAGCACAAACTCATGCGTCGTGCCATCGTCTCCAAGCGATGCGGGAATGGCAAGGGGAGCATTCGGTTTCGGCGCAGGTCGGGGAACGGCGGCGACGGTGGGCGGGTCGTCGTGGAAGAGGCCCTCACCCGGCTTGCCTTGCGGCAAGCCACCCTCGCCCGTTGTCACGGGCGAGGGTGAGAGAATGGGCGTCTCTCCCACCCTCGCCTGCGAAGCGGGAGAAGGTCGCCCTTCTGAGGGCGGGGTGAGGGATCGCGCAGCGGCTCTTGAAGCCGCCTTCTCCTTCAATGTGGCCGTGCCGGACTTGACCGCCGCCGCGCCCGCCTTCGCGCCATCGGTTAATGGGGCCGCGACGCGACGCCCGCCATCGGCGGCGTGCTGGAACAAATGCAGCAGGCGCATATCTGTTGCCCACAGAACGGCGACAATCGAAAGGGCCAGCAGCACAACATGGCAGGCGGGGTCAGCCAGCAGGGCGCGCAAGCCCGCGCAGAGGGCCGCGCCGACCCAGCCGCCTCCCGTGCCCAGATGCGACCAGGGCAGGGCGCGCGGAGCCTGCGTCAGGTGACGCCACGCGATGCCCACCAGAAACAGTAGCAAACCACCGCCCGCGAAGTTAGCCCGCGTGTGCTGCTCGTGCCCGGCAATCAGCATCACCCCGATGGCGGCCAGCAGAAACGGCGCGACCCATGCGCCCACGCCGACCAGCCCGCGCAGGCCCGCGCCGAGCGTCCCGGAAAGCCAGCCGCCGGGGTGGGGCAGCAGCAGGCTGACCAAAAGCACCAGCGCGAATGCCACCAACCCCACGCCCCATAAATCGTGCGCGAACCGCTCGTTGCGCCGGGGCGGGCGCGGACGCCTGGCGGAACGGGATTGCGATGGGCGCGGCTGCCGGGGGCGCGGCGTGCTGCCTCGTTCCCTGTCCTGCGGCGGCGACGATTTGACTGCCATACAGATGTTCCCCTTGCTCGCCATTATAGCAGAAAATGTGCGGCAGAGCAACTGTGTAGCCCGGCGAACCTCTGTCTTCTCGGAATGCGCTGTGAACCAAACGTGGCAGGGAAGTAATTTGTATAAAATCTTATGCGTCTGGTGCATTGATGCTGAGTCGGTGTATAATGACCTGTATGAGAACATTTGCAAGACTGTGCAACGCAAGGAGAACGTATCCATGAACTTTGTCTCAAAGACGAGAGCGGCAGCCATCTTGGGCATCGCCCTGACCCTGCTCCCAACTCTGCGCGCCCATGCGGGTAATCCGGTTGTCACCGGCGGAACTTACTCGACCACTGGGGCAGGCTACCATGACATGGCCGTCGCTGCTAACACGACCATCTACCGCGCCAAAGGCGGCGGCCTTTACATTCACCCCAATGGCTGGGATCCCACTGCCAGCGCCGACCAGTCTACTGTTCACAGTCTGTTTCCCAATCCGCCCGTTTACGAATCGGCATTAGGCGGCAACAACTCTCAGCCGTTCCAGTTCTACAGCACCCGGCTTGCCAAATACTGGCCGCAGCTGGACGCCGTGCTGCTCAACTTTGCTGTAGATGTTCCCACCGACGCCATTCAGCAGGTGAAAACCAGTTTCAACGGCGTGTGCGACGTTGTTGGCCCCATCTGCGGGCCAAATGCGAACGCTACCGATGCGACCAACTATCCCTGGAACAGCACGCGCTGGGATCAACTGCGCGCCAACGCGCTGGCGGGCGGGGCTATCTCCACCGATGCGCCTCCGTCGTATTATTTCGCGCGCGACGAGAATTATCGCATCTGGATTGCCGCCTGCATCGCATGGGCCAACGCCAATGGGGTGCGAACTTACGCGCTTCTGTACCCCCGCGACAGCCCGGATTTCCCCACCGACATGAAACGCTACGTGCTGGATTTGGAGGCGCGCGGCGCGCGCCCCGCCGTCTGGTCGTTTGATGGCTACTACAGCAGCGGCTCTACGGTGTATCACCCGATGGGCAGCGAAACCAACCCTAACGACCAGGATTACTCGGCTCGCGTCCTGGCGCAGCGCGAAGCAGGCACGCCTATCATCGGGGCCAAAAACAGCCTCGGCGCGTCTGGCACCGCCGCCCTTGATGGCAACCCGAACACCTATGTTTCTACCAATGGGGTCGGGCAGTACCTCCAGTTGAACCTGGGGGCCATTTACAATGTCAACGGTATCAGCCTTCAGTTCCGCAACGGCAGCACGCGCACGCAGTCGTTCAGTGTCAGCGTGTCACCGGACAATGTTCACTGGACAAGCGTCTTTTCCGGCCATGATGCGGGGAACACAACTGCCATGCAGGACTACGTGTACGCCAACACTCCCGCCCGCTACATTCGCATTGTCAATGGCGGCAACACTCTCAATACATCGATGGCGGTCAGTGAAGTTAAGACGCTGGGCTGGCCCCTGCCGCCTACGCTGGCTGCGACCAGCAACAACACGTCGCTGGGCAGCCCCGCCAAAGCCATTGACAACAACCTCAACACCAGTTTCACTGTGCCCAACCTGGGCGACTCGCTGACGTTAGACCTGGGCAGCCCAATGAACACGGAAGGCGTCAGCGTCGCGTTTCCATCGGGAACCACGCGCACGCAGCGCTTCCACGCAGACGTTTCCTCCGATGGCTCCACCTGGACGACGGCGCTTTCCAATGCCGTCAGCAGTGGCAAAACGCTGCAAAAGCAGGACTTCCTCTGGTCAGGCGTTCGCTCCGTCCGCTACGTGCGCGTGGTCAACGACGGCAACAGCGTTAACGCGCGCATGGGCATCACGGAGGTCAGCGTCATCGGCTACTAGGGGCATGCTGGATAGAGAACGGATACCCATGCCAGCCGGTTCCACTCTGCTGATTGCGCTGGCTGCTTTGCTCTGGGGCGTGGATTTGCTCTTGCGGCCCCTGGTGCTGGCGGCAGGTTGGTCGCCCGCGCGCGTCGTTCTGGGTGAACATCTTCTGCTGACGCTGGCGTTTGCCGTCCCCCTGTGGCAGGGGCGGCACGCGCTGGCCCGATTGACCCGAAGCGAGTGGAGCGCGTTGCTTCTCGTCTCGTGGGGCGGCTCGGCCCTCGCCACCTGGCTGTACACGCAGGCGTTCACGCTGGGTTCACCGCTTCCCGCCGTGCTGCTGCAAAAGACGCAGCCGTTCTGGGCGCTGGGATTGGCGGGCGCGCTGCTAGGCGAGCGGCGTGCGCCGGGCTTCTGGCTGTGGTGCGCGCTGGCGCTGGTCGGCGCGGTTCTGCTCACGGGGGCAGCGTCTCTGCCTTCGGCCCATGACCTGCACTGGCAGCAGGCGGCGTGCGCGCTCGCGGCAGCGGCGCTGTGGGGGGCGGCGACGGTGGGCGGGCGTCTGCTTTCGCGCTCGCTGTCCCCGTCCGTGCTGGCGGGAGCGCGTTTCGCGCTGGCTGTTCCCGTGCTGGCGGCGCTGGCCCTTGTGACGCCGCCGGGCCATCTGCTGCCGCCCGCGCCCGGCTTTCTTTCTCCCGCGCTGGCCCTGCTGCTGATTGTGCTGCTGCCTGACCTGCTCGGCATGAGGCTGTATTACGCGGGCTTGCGCGAAACGCCCGCGTCGGTGGCGACGCTGGCAGAGCTGTGCTATCCTCTGTCCGCGCTCGTGATTGGCGTCGGGGTGCAGCACGCGATTGTCGGGCCGGGACAGTGGACAGGGCTGGCGTTGCTGCTCACGGCCGTGTTGGGACTAGGGGCGCGGCCCGGTGTCGCCATCCCGCAATCGCCGGTTCCGGCCCCTTCGCGGGTATCATAAAGCCAACGCAGACAACGGGAGACACCCTAATGGCAGCCGAGTTCAGTTTTGACATCATCTCCAAAGCCGACCCGCAGGAAGTGAAGAACGCCGTGCAGCAGGCGCAGCGCGAGATAGAAACCCGCTTTGACTTCCGCAACTCCATGAGCGAAATCCAGCACGACGGTAAGAACCAGTTGACGCTTCTGGCTGACGACGAGACGCGCCTCGCCGCCCTTATTGACGTGGTGCAGTCCAAACTCATCAAGCGCAATGTGGATATTCGCTTCTTAGACTACGGCAAACTGGAGAACGCCTCCAAAGGCACGGTGCGTCAGGAAGTGACCATCAAAAGCGGCCTGCCCACCGAGACCGCCAAGCAAATCACCAAGTTGATTAAAGACAAGGGCCTGAAAGTCACCACGCAGATACAGGACGAGCAGGTGCGCGTCACCGCCAAAAGCAAGGACGACCTGCAAAGCGTCATGGCCCTTCTCAAAGGCGCGGATTTAGACGCCCCGCTTCAGTTCACCAACTACCGTTAGGCATCTATGCCCTTCAACCCGGTCAAGATTATCGGCGGCACGCTGATTGTGCTGGGCATTGTGTTTCGCGCCATCAGCGTCGCCTACTTTCAGGCCCGCATGGCATCTGTTCCGCCCGGCGCGCGACGCCTGTGGGAGCGCAAGCGGCGCAATGCGCTTTGGATTGACGCGGGCATCGCGCTGCTGGGCTTTTCCCTGCTGCTGGCGCGCTAAACTCTGTTTGCCGGGAAAAGAGACCGCTCCCTATGACAATCGCGGGAGACATTGCAATCGCGGCGGGCCTTGCCGTTGCCGGGACGCTGGGGTGGCTGGCGGCGCGCAGTTTGGCGTTCAAGTCGCCGCTGTCGGCGCTTGTTCCTTTGCTGGTGGGTGGCGCGGCGCAGGAAAACCTGCTCCTGGGTCGTTATGATGGCCTGCCCGTGCGCGCCCGCGTGGCGGAAGCCAGTGGGCCGGACGCCGTGCCGGACGCCTGGGAAGTCGTCCTGAGCGCCGGGCCGGGCAGCGTGGACTGGTCGCTGGTCTACACCGGGGAAAAGTTTCTGGGCACGGGGGTCAAAGCGTGGCGGGTCAAGTCACGTGATGAAGAACTGGCACAGCGTCTCACGCAGGCAGGCGGGCCTGCGCTTCTGCGCGATTGGGTGGGTCAGCCGCAAATCACGTATCAGGCCAAATCGGGCGCGCTTGTTTACCGCGTGGCGGATGCCGATCTGCCCGCCGTTCCCGCCCCCGATGCATTCCAGGCCCAACTTGACCTGCTCGCGCGTTTGGCGCGTCTCAATCGGGAAGCCAACGCCCCTGACATGGGGAACAAGCCTGACATGGGGAACAAGCCCGACATGGGGAACACGTGAGCATCCCTCTGAAAGTGGTCACGCCGACCGGCTTCCAGCAATACGATTGCACCGGCTGCGGCGACTGCTGCCGGGGACGCTTCGCCATCATCATCTCCGAGGCCGACCGGGCGCGCATTGCCGCGCAGGAGTGGAGCCGGGAAGAACTGGGCTTGGGCCGCCAGCCGCTCTTTGCGCCGCAGGGCGACGGCTTCCATCTGGCCCATCGGAAAGATGGCGCGTGCGTCTTTCTGGGGGACGACAATTTGTGCCGCATTCATGCGCGCTACGGGGAAGCCGCCAAGCCGCTGGCGTGCCGCCTGTACCCCTTTACGTTTGTGCCGGGAGGCGGCGGGCAGGTGCGCGTGAACGTGCGCTTTGACTGCCCTGCCACTGCGTCTAATCTGGGCCGCCCCATTGCCGTCCACCAGGCCGAGTTGCAGGAGTTGGTGAATGATGCCGTGCCGTCTGACGCGGCGGCGCTGCCGCCCCCGCCCTTCTGCGACGGCGTATCGCTCACCTGGGAGCAGCTGGGCCGCATTACCCAGACGTTTGAGCAGGTGCTTTTGGACGTGTCGCTCGACATTACCCGCCGCGTCGTCGCGTGCGTCAGCATGGCAAATGCCCTGCGCCATTCTGAAATCGGTTCGCTCAAGGGGCGCAAACTGAGCGACTTTCTGGACGCACTGGCCTCGGAAGTGCAGGAGAGCGCTGCAGACGACCCCCTGGAGCGGGACGCCGTGCCGGGGCCTGCGCGCCTCGCGTTCCGGCAGCTCGCGGGCCTGTATGGGCGCTATGACAGGGTGGGGGAGCGAGCGCAGTTTGGGCGGCGTCTGGGGGTTTCCCTGCGGATGATGGCGGGAAAAGGCGCGGTTCCCCCTATTCGCGACGGGTTCCCCCCCGTCCGGTTTGACGCGATTGAGGGCGCGCGGGGCATTCCGACCGGCACGGCGGCGGGGGCGATGGAACGCTATTTGCACGTTCACCTGTCCAGCATGGGCTTCTTTGGCGCGGCTTTTTACGGGCGTTCCTATCTGGACGGCATGAATGCCCTGCTGCTGACCTACCCGCTTGCCTGCTGGTTCGCGCGCGCCTTTGCCGTCAGCGAGGGCCTCTTGCAGCCTGATGCCGCCTGTGTGGAGCGCGCCCTGATGATTGTTGACCACCAGCATGGCGTCTCGCCGCTGCTAAACATTCCCACCGAGCGCGCCCGCACTCGTCTGCTGTGCGAGGAAAGCACCCTGCGTTCGCTGGTCATCTGGTACGGAAGTTAAGCCGCCACAAACAAAAAGCACCGGCCCTCTTTGGGAGGGCCGGTGCTTCTGATTGCCTGACCTGACACAGTTCTCATGGTGCCGAAGAGGGGACTCGAACCCCTACGCCCTTGCGAGCACTACGACCTGAACGTAGCGTGTATACCATTTCACCACTTCGGCAGGGCACTGGAACAGCAGGCATTATACCTCGCTCTGCCTGTGCCTGTCAAGCCGCTTTCAGCCGTGACTGCTTGCTATCAGCCCTTTGTATGGGGTACAATTCCCTTTCCGTCGGGAGGGCTTGGCGCGTATGCCGCAGTATAAAACAGTGGTGACAGATTACGAAGGGATGCAGGGCGCGTTAGACACCCACGCGGCGCAGGGCTGGCGGCTCTTTTCTATCGCCCCGGATACGTGGCGCAAGACCGTTGCCGCCGATAGTGGCATGGAAGCGCCGCCCTTTGATGACTTGGAGATGCAGCCCGTGCAGGAGTATTCTGCATCCTATTATCTGCTGGTTTTTGCCCGCGACGAACCCCGCGAAAAGCGGCCCCGCGCGGCGGCTTTGCAGGAAGCCTTGCCCCGCGAAGCCCGTCCCCCCTACGAAGAATAGCGAAAGAGGCCCTCACCCCGCCATCGGAATGGCGACCCTCGCCCGTCTTGACGGGAGAGGGTGGCGCGAAGCGCCGGGTGAGGGCCTTCTTTTCTCCTCACCCCCGCGGCAAATCCGCGCCGCAGTTCGGGCAAAAGACGAACGCCCGGTAGGAGACCGTCGCGCCGCAGTGGGGGCAGCGTCGGTCATCATCGGGGGGGGTGTCGGCGAAAGCGTCGGCGGACGGCGGCGGGGTTTCGCGGCTTTGGCGCGCATAATCCCCGCGCAAAATCGCCGCGTACTCGTCGCTTTTGGCCCATTCGTCTATCGCTAAAGCCCGCGCCGCCGGGAATGGGTGCGTCGTTGTCAGCGTTTGTCCCATTTTGTAGAACTGGTTCAGGGCGTCCTTTCCCAGTTCTTCATAGTCGCGTCCCTGCTGCAAAAACGCCGCTCTGTCCATCTGCGCGTACAGTTTTCGGCTGCCGCCAGCGAGTTTCATCTGCGTGTTGAGCGCGGCTTCCAAGTCCTGTGACGCCAAAAGTCCCGCGCGGTCTGCCGTCAGTTCGCTTTGCCGATACCAGTGAAAGAACGCATAAAACAGGCCCAGACCCACGCCCGTCCCCAGCCCAAAGGTGCGGGTTCCCACCTGCCACACCAGACGCGCCAGAAACTCCGCCACCTGCCGGTACAGCGAATGCCCCGCTTTGATATGTCCTAACTCGTGCCCCAGCACCACGCGCCACTCATCTTCATCCAAAAGTTCCAGCAGGCCAGAGTAAAGAACGATGATGGGAAACTCCACGCCAAACGTGTGCGCGTTGGCGAAAGGCCGCTGGTCAATGTAAAGCCCAGGCACGGGCATATCTAAAATGCGGCAGTTTTCGAGGAGCATTTCGTGCAGGCTCGCGCATTGTTTGCCGTCCACGCGCACCATATCCGAGAGGCACAGAAGCCGCCCGGCCCGGTCGCCGCCGTATTCGTTGAACTTGCGAAACGCCCAGTCTAAGCCCGGCACGCGCTTGAGGGCCGCTAAAGTTGCGCGGTCGGTGGGGTGCTCAAACGCCGTGCTGGACAGGTCGGGGAAGGTTTTTCGCTGTGGCATAAAAGTTCTCCTGCGCGATGCTGTGTTGAGTATGACACGCCGCCGTCCGAAAAGTTGCGCCGCGTGAAAAGGCTGCTCTCCCTGTCTGTCAGAGGCTCTTACCCAGTAGGGAAGAGGCCCTCACCCCGCCCGCAGACGGGCGACCCTCTCCCGTTGTCACGGGCGAGGGTTAAGAGAAGAAAGTTTTCTCACCCTCGCCTGCGAAGCGGGAGAGGGTGGCGCGAGGCTTTGCGATGCGCCGGGTGAGGGCCTCCTTCTTTCTGCGCGGGGGCCTCTCATCGGTGAATAAGCGGTGACATAGCGGTGACATAGCGGTGAATAAGCGGTGAATAAGCGGTGACATAGCGGTGAATAAGCGGTGACATAGCGGTGAATGAACGGAGAATAAGCGACGAAAAAATAAATCCCGGCGCGCGCCGTCCGGCCCTAAAGAAGCGCGCGCCGCCTGCCGATAACAAGAGCAGGCCACCCGGCAACGGGGGCCGCGCCCCTCAAAAAGGCGCTGTTTGGCCCCATGAGGGGCGTCGCGCGTGCAGGAAAAAGGCGCGCGAAAGGAGCAACAATCATGTCTATGGTGAAGCGTTATCTCAACGTCACCACAAAGCGGAAGGCGCAAAAGCGGGCCGCCACCGCGAAAGCCAGCGACTGGCAGCGGATTTTCACAGATTGCGTCCGGGCCTATGGCGCGCTGACCGGCACGCAAAAGTCGGCCTGGCTCAGGATCGCCGCGCAGATGCCCGCCGTGAGTAATCTGGCGACGCCCTCTGGCCTGCTCGCGCAGCGTTCCCTGAGCGCGCAGGGGGCGCTGATCCAGATCAACACCGCGCTGCTGGGCTGCAACCAACCGATGAACCCGATTGCGCCCGCGCAAATCACGCCGCCCGCCACGCTTCCCGCGCTGACTCTGGCGGCGAGCGTCTCGGCAGGGGCGTTTTCACTGACCGTCACTTCGCCCGTAGCCTATGGGGATATGTGCCAGTTCTGGGCCAGCAAGCCGCTTTTGATGGGCCAGAAGCCGACGGCTTCGGAGAAGTTTTCGCCGATTTACGTCATGCACAGCCTTCCGCCGGAGACATTGGATTTAAGCGCGGCTTATACGGAGGCGTTCGGCGCGGCGGAAGTGGGCCAGCAGGTTCGCGTGCAGGTGGTATCGGTTTCGGCGTCAGGCTTCCGCGCCGCCCCGGTGACTCTGTCTGCGGTGGTGACGGACGCGGGCTAAGGAGGTGGGAAGAGGCCCTCACCCCGCCGGAAGGAGGCCCTCACCCCGCCGGAAGGAGGCCCTCACCCCGCTCGCAGAGCGAGCGACCCTCTCCCGCTTCGCAGGCGAGGGTAGGAGATAAGTCACTCTTAACCCTCGCCCGTGCCAACGGGGACTCCCTCCTAACCCTCGCCCGTGCCAACGGGGCCTCCCTCTTAACCCTCGCCCGTGCCAACGGGGACTCCCTCCTAACCCTCGCCCGTGACAACGGGAGAGGGTGGCGCGAAGCGCCGGGTGAGGGCCTCCGGGCATGGCGCGAAGCGCCGGGTGAGGGCCTCTTTGTGGCCTCCTTCTGACAGCGTGAGGGCCGCTACTTCTCCAGCGTCACCGCCACAATCTTGAGGGCGGGGGCATTGGGAAGCGTCAGCCCAGTGGTCTTGCGGGCCGGGTCAAGCGTCAGCGTGTAGTCGCCCAGCGCGACGGAGACGGCCTCCGGCCCCTCCCTTCCCAGACGATACGGGCTGCGAAAGCCGACGCTTGCGCCTGCGCCGGTGGGCGCTGCCGCCCAATCCGCCACGGTGAGGGGGGCGGGCCGTCCTGCCCCGGCACGGAAAACGCGGCGGAAACGCCTCCAACAGACGCCGCCAGCAGGTGAACGGCGCGGTAATTGCCGCCCGGCAGGTCAAGGGTCTGCCCCCGGCACGTCACAACATCGGGCGCGTCTGCCTTGGGATACAGGAACGACACGCGGTGATTGCTGGCATCGTCCGCGCCGGTTTGCTGGGAATAATAGCCGGACGGGTAGAGCGGCGGGCCGGGCTTGCCGAGGAGCAGGGGATTGCCATCCACTTCACTTGTGCCATCGGGAGGCGTCATCACGGCGGGAAAGGCATGGCCCGCGCCATCAAAGCCGCCGCCCGCAGGCACGGCTGTCCCTTCGCTGACAATGCCTACCGCGTCGGCGTAACGGGACAAATCCACCGGCACGGCGTCCCCTTTGCCGCCGACATTCACCAGCACGGGCAAAATATCCGTTCCCTCGGACGCCTGCGACGTGGACGCCCACGCGCCGTCGCCCATCTGCACGTCCCACACGAGCGCGTAGCGGCCCGGCAGGTTGGGCGCGCGGAAGCGGGCATTGAGGCCGCCGTCCACGCCGCCGGGAAGAACGTCATGCGTCAAAGGCGTGAGCGTGCCGCCGTCCCACGCCGCTTCTGTGCCGTCTAAAGAGTACCAGTGGTAGCCGATATGCACCTGCATTTTGGGCCATTTGTCCACGCCCAGGTTCTGCACAGCCAGTTTGGCGGTCTCTTCTTTGCCCGCCCCCATTGCGCGGGGAATGTCGGACAGGATAAAGGACGCGCCGGGGTCTGTGCCCACCACGCGCAGGGGTTCGTCGTAGGAGCCGTCAATCGCCTCCCCTTTGGACGGCTTGATGTACCAGTGAATGCGGTACTCTCCCGACGGCAGCGGCTTGCCGTCCGCATTGGACAGCGTGAGCGCGCCGCCGATATTCGCCACCTGACCGGGCAGCACGGGGCCGGGCATGGCGGGGTCAGCGCCAAGCGGCGGCATCGCGCCCTCTGTAATCGTGCGAACGTCTCCGGTGTCGGCGTCTACCTTCTGCACTTTGTAGGCGAGCGCAACCCGGTTCCAGTGCGCGGAGCCGTCGTTGCGAACCTGCACCAATGTCGGATAAACACCCCCGGAACGTCCTGAAACCGGCGTCTGCGCGCTCAGGAACGTCGCCTGCGACGGCAGGGTTTGCGCGAATGGCACGACTTTAACGGCCACTTGCAAAGGGTTATCATCGGCATACGAGAACCAGTGGTCATTGCCCTGCACCATGTCAAAAACCAGCGTGTAGTCGCCCGGCTCCAGGTCGTCGCCGTAGCCATTGAGGGCGACCAGGCCGACCGAGAGCGTGATGCTTTGCCCCGGCAGCACGTCCTTGCCGATAGGAATGCGCGGCGCGCTGTCATCATACAGGCGTCCGTCCTTGTACCAGCGTGGGCACAGCGCATAGCCTTCTCCTGCGCGCCAGGGCAGCGTCCCGGCGTTTTCTATGCGAAGGGGGACTTGATAGAGCGTGCGCGGGCGAACGGTGCGCGGAACCCACTCTTGCAGATACTTGGCGTGCCACTCCCGGTTGCCATTGAAGGCATTGACGAGCAGGCGGGTATCGTCAGCGTACTTCTCCCCGTACTGACGGGAAGCGGCAATCTCGGTGCCATTCGTGAAGTCGTTCCAGCTGTCTACCACGACGGCGGGCGCGTCGCTGACGTTCTGCCAGCGCTGGGCATAAGTCTGCCCGCCGCTGCGCGCCACCAATTTGCCGCCTTCAATGCGCCCCGGCGAGACCGTCTGGACGCCATCGGGCAGGGCAGGCGCACGGAACTCAGCGGGCACGCGGGCCAGAGCAATCGCCCCGGCGTCCGCGTGAGCCGGGTCTATTCCCACCAGCGGGTAGTCCTGATTAGCCGCCTTCATTTCCTTGAGGGCTTCTACAAGGGCGTCGGCTTCCCGCCCAAGCAGCGGGTCGTCGGCGCGGCAGCGCAGAAGGGCAATTTCTATTCCCGCGCGGCGCAGGTCGGCGAGTTGCTGGCGATGCCATAACGGACGCAGGCCAGAAAACCAGGGGCCAGCGCCGTTGATGGGCTGGTCGGCGAGCAGGGAGCCGCCGCGCGCGTTCCAGACGTTCTGCGCGGGAGCCTTGCGCGCGTCGCCGTTGTAGTCCAGACGGTAAACGGCTACGACGAGCGGCGATGGCTTGTTGGGGCCAAGTTTGAGCGAACCCGTCAGCGAGACGCCCGCTTCGGACGGCTTGTATCCCTTTGGGAACTTGGGCGTGAGCGGGTTCACGTAGGCGCCCGGCGCGATGTCCGAGGGGGGCGGCAGAGCGGCAGCGACCGTCGGCGGGCCTTCTGGCTTGATGGCGCTGCCGCCGGGAATGATTTTGATGCTTCCCCCACCGGGCAGGTCTATCGCGCCGGACGGCGCAGTTGCCACCGGCGGCAAAGCGGGAGCCGAGACTGCGCCCCCATTATTGGAGGCAGGAGAGGCTTCTTGGGCGGGAGGAGCCGCAGGCAAATCAGGCGGGCCGATGTCAAACGGCGACTGCGTGGTGTTCGGCTCGGACGCGAGTGTCGGGGCGGGCGCGCTGATGGGTTCTGCGCCGAACGCCAGGCGCGAGGACGAGGGCCATTCCCCGCTCACAATAGACCCGTTAATCAGGGGAAAGCGGTCAAGAGCGACATGGGGGCAGACCACGCGGCCCGGCGTTTCTTCCGCCCCGCCGCCGTTGTCAAACACGATGCGCGTCCATTTGGACGGGTTCTGCACATCGGCTGCGGCGCGCACATCCGGGGACAGCGAATAAAAGCGCGCGGCGGGCTTGCCGGTGCTATCGCGGTCGCGGGAAATGACGTTGAAGCCCCATTCGGTGCCGCTTTTAGGCGGCTTGCTGAGGCCCAATTCCTGCCAGGGAATGGCAATCTCAATGGTGTAGCCCGTATCCGTGTCGCTGTTGTTGTTGAGGGTGCCGTCCACAGCGGCGGCGTATTTGTAGGTGAACACGGCTTTGGCTTTGGGGACTTTGCCGCCAGTACCAACGCTGAAATAGGCTCCGTTAGCCGCTGAAACCGCCATCTGGTAGGTGCTTTTGGTGCGAACAGAAGCGCGCGCGCCGTCCGTCTCAAAGAAGACCTCTATGTCGTCGTCCTGCTGGGGCTGCGAGATGGGCGTGGTGTTGACGCTGTTGACGTGCGCGTCCTGCACCTGCGCGCCCAGATAAACGTAGTATTCATCCCAGGTGGAATACAGAGCGGTCACGCGGGGCGAGTGCGCGGGAACAGGGTCGGCGGCGCGCGCGCCGGGGGCAGGAACCAAAGCGAGCAGCAGGCTCAGGGCGAGAAAAGATTTCAGCATGGGTCATTATAGCATCTATATCGCCGCCGCGCGCCCTCAGCATCAAGCGGCTCATCGGGGGAAGCCAGGCGGTTCGCTTGACAGAGCAGAGGCGTCATGCTACAATGGCTTATGCAACATTGTCGCAAATTGGCTGTGCGCGGCGCGCTGCCGTTTCTTTTGCTGCTCGCCGGGTGCGGCCTTTTGACCGGGTGCGGCGGGGGCGGCTCGTCCTCCCAAACGACCACGATGCCGCCTGTGACCACGCCGCCCGCGCAGACACCCGCCGTGTCAGCCGCCGCCGCCGACGGACTGACCGCAACCCTCTCCGAAAACGCCGCCACCGTTGCCCCCGGCGGCACGCTCACCTATACATTCACGCTCAAGAACGGCACGAGCGCGCCGGTTCCCCTGATGACCAGCCTGAGCGGCACGACCAACGAGCCGATTGCCGCGCTGACCTTGACCAACGCGGCAGGCGTGACCGTGTATCCCACACAGCACCCATTGACGGGGCCGCCGACGCCGCCCGGCACGGGGCAGGTGACGCTGCTGCCGGGCCAGGCGGTGTCTAAATCGCTGTCGCTGGCAGCATTCGGCGCGACGGGCGCGTATCAAGCCGTCGCCTCGTTCACCGTCGCAGCGTCCAGCGTGGCTGCCGCCCAAACCGTCACCTTGCCGCCGCTCACCGTGACCGCGCAGTAAGAAAGCCTCTTTCCATGCTCAAGCCGCTGCTGTTGTTATCCCTGCTGCTCTGCCCGGCGGCCTGGGGCAGTCCGCATCATGCAAAGCATCATGCAAAACAGGCTCCCGCTACGGCGGCCTCGTCGCCTGCACAGGTGGACGGCATCGTTTCTGCCGCTGTAGACAATTTGTGGGCGCAAACTGACCGGTACTGGCACGGCGGCGACTATCCCCGCATTGTCGCCCTTGACCGCATCATCACGCAGGCCGACCCGCACTTTGTAGACTGCTACAATACGGGCGCCTGGCTACTGTGGAGCATGGGGCGCAACGGTGACGCCGAAGCGTTCTACCGGCAGGCCGTGCAGAACAACCCGCGTGACCCTGCCGCCTATCGGGATTTCGGCTTATTTTATTTCCACACGCTTCGCAATTATCCAGCGGCCCTGCGCCTGTTCCAGCAGAGCACGGCGCTGCCGGACGCCGACGCGAACGATTGGAAGATGCTGGCGCATTCTTACGAGAAGGCGGGCGACCTGCCCCATGCGATTGCCGCGTGGCGTCACATTCAAGCGCGCTGGCCGGACGCGCCTGCCGTGCAAAGCAACCTGAACCGCGTGCTGGCGGCGCAGGCCGCCGCGTCTGCGCCGTCTCCCGCGCCAGAAACGCCTGCGTTGAAGGCTCCCGCGCCATGAGCCGCGACCCGCTTTCCGACCTGCCGGACGCGCCGCCCCCTGCCGCCGAACGCGCGGATCTGCCCCTGCGCCGCGATGCCCTGCCACCCTGGGCCGTCGCGCTGCTGGTGTTGTTTCTAGCCGCGCGCCTCTACTCTGGCCTGTTCCTGCCCTGGTGGACGCACCGAGCTGCGTCCTCTTCCTCCGTGCTGCGCCCCCCCGACTCCGCCGGTCTGGACAGCGACAGCCTGCAAGACCTGATGGAAGCCGACCTGCTCGCCAAGACCGCGTTTGTTTCCACCCTCGCTCATGTCTCAGCGACCGTGACGCCCGATGCGCCCACGCTCCGTAACGCCCTGCAATCTGCCGAACGCCTTCAAGATGACAGCGGCAACGCGCCCTCGGCAGCGCGGCGGGTTATTCTGCTGCGCGCGCTCCTGCCGGGACAGTCGGCAGGGCCGCCGCTTGCCCTTTCCCGTCGGCATGGACGCGCCCCGCTGGCGGCGTTCACCACAGCCCCGCCGCCCGGCACTTCCGCCTCCGACCGCGCGCGCCTGATGGAAGAAGGCCGCTTGTGGCAGACCGTGTTTCAGGGCGGGCGGCTTTCCTCCAAACAGATAGAAAGCGCGGCGGCGCAGATTGCCCGCCTGCCCAACATCCGCTGGTGGCGCTACCCGGCCCTGATTGCCCTCTACACCGGGCAGGGCGACCTCGCCGAAGCGCAGCGTTACGCGCGGGCGGCGCGTCAGGACGCGCTGCCGTCGCTGCTGCCGTTCACGGTAGTCAGCACGTTTCGCGTGGGGCTGATGCTGCTGGGTCTGGTGCTGCTGGCGTATCTGCTCCTGCGCCGTCCGCAAAAAGAGAACGCGCAGACCGTGCCGGAAACGGAGTTGTGGCCGACGCTGCCGCCGCCGATTGCGGACGCGCAGCGTCGACTGGGAGCGGGCGATTTGATGGCCGTTTTTGTGCTGTACCTGCTGGCTCAGGAAGGAATTGTGTTGCTTTTGACCGGCTTCGGCGTCCCGCGCGTCTTCCACTGGAACGGTCTGCTTCAGCCGTTCCGCCCGCGTCTGGCATTGCTGACTCCGGCGCAGCGCAGTTTGGTCGGTGTCGAGCTGGAAAGCGCGGTGTATCTTCTCAGCGCCGCGCTGCCGCTTCTGGTTTTGCGCGGCATGGCGCGGCGGCGGGGGGCGTCGCTCGCGGAGGAAATCGGGTGGAGCCGCACACGGCTGGGGGCAAACGCGCTGTACGGGGTGGGAGGGCTGGCGATTGCGTCGGCTCTCATGCTGCCCGTCATTCTCGCCGCCAAAGCCGTGTTCCGGCACGCGCCCGACCCGTCCAACCCGGTCATCCCGCAGATTGCGGGCGCATCAGGCGCGTGGACAATTGCCCTGCTCATCGGGCTGGCGACTGTCGCCGCGCCGCTGGTGGAGGAAACGCTGTTCCGAGGGGTGTTTTATCAGGCTGCCCGCCTGCGCCTGGGCGTCTGGCCCGCCATCGTGCTCACGGGGCTGGTGTTCGGGTTTATTCACCCGGTTGGCATCGCCGAAATGCTTGCCATTGGGACGCTGGGCGGCGTGTTCGCATGGATGGCGGAAACGCGCAAATCGCTCGCACCCTCCATTGTCGCCCACTGCCTCAACAACCTGACTTCCACGCTTTTGCTGCTGTTTATTCTCGCGGGCTAATCGAGCGGCTCTACGGTGACTGTGCCGCCGTCCATGACTTCCAGCGTCACGCTGTCTGCGGCGTGCGCTGCTACATTCCGCTCCACCTCATTCCACAAGAGGATTACGTCGTGCAGCGCCAGCCGCGTGATGCTGCCGACAGCCAGCAGCACCTTTTCCTCGTCTATGAGCGGCAGGCCCCGGCGCATAACCAGCGTCCTGGGCAGCAAAAGCGCGCCCTGATATCCAGTGTCTGCAACTGCCTGAATCTTCCAGGCCGCTCCGTCGGCGCTGTAGACGACGAGCGGAAGCATCGCCCGATCACTTTGACGGAACTGACCGACACTCATGTCGCGCCCTGCTAACGCGCGTCATCACTCGGTTCCTCACGCAGGGGACGCAGGGTGGTGCCTATCGCCGAGGCTGCCGGATAACCGATACGCAGGCCGTAAAGCCGGGTATTCGGGTTGCGCGCGCGGGCGCGGGCAGCGATCTCGCGGCCTCCGTGCCCATGACCCATTCCCCGGTTTCCACGTTAATCATCAGTTAATCATCAGCAGCTTGCTTGTGTTGCCGGTTTCCATCTGCTGCCGGATGCCATTCTCGTCAATCTGCTCGCCGCGCGCCACTACGTCATCGGCAGGCGGCGTTACGGGCTGGGTTGTTGCTGCCATCGCATCGGTCTCCTGTGCGGCAATTATATCCGCTAGGGGAGGGAGATAGCGGGGGCAGAAGTTGCCGTTCGCGTGGGCGCAGGAGACGCCAGCATTCGCTGGCTGAGGCGGGCGGCGCGGTCAGGGGGAGCGCGGCAAGAACCTGCCCGGCTTTCTTCTCGTCCAGCGCCGTCAAGCTTTGAATGATAACCGGGTCGGGTAGTTTCGCAAACAGGCGCGCGAGGTCGTCGGCGGACATAGTGGCGTAAATAGCGTTCAGTTTGCTCGCCGTCTCCGGCACCGGGGACGCGGAGGCCGCCAGGGGAGCCGCTGCCGCCTGCTGCTTTTGAGCCGCAAATGCCGCCTGGTCTTTTACGAGTTGCGCCCGGTCTGCGGCGAGCTGCTTCTGCCCGTCCGCGAGCGCCTTTTGCATCGGGGCAGGCTTCGCTGTTGCTGTCAGAGGGGCGGGAGCCGCCTTTTTGCGTGCCTTCGCCAGATGCAGCGCGCGCAGGACAGGGGCCAGTTTGGGCGACTTGTCCGCCCACTTCTGCGCGGGCAGCACGCCCATGAACGCCAAGACGTACACGACGCCCAGCGCGACCAGCAGGGCCAGAATGGGCAGAACGACTTTCACGGCTTATCCCTTCTCCAGACTGCCCATCGCCGCCCGCACCCGCCGAATGTAGTTCTGCGTCTCGGTGAACGGCGGCACGCCGCCGTACTTCTTCACATTGCCCGGCCCGGCATTGTAGCCTGCGAGCGTCAGGTCTAAATCCCCGCCGTATTGCGCCATGAGATGCGCCAACTGCTGCGTGCCCGCCGCGATGTTCTGCTCTGGGTCAAAGGGGTCATGAACGCCCGCTTCTCGGACATTGGCGGGCATGAGCTGCATCAATCCCATTGCCCCGGCGCGGGAGACCGCGCGCGGGTTGCCGCCGCTTTCAGTCTGAATGACCGCTTTGACCAGCGCGGGCGGCAGGCCGTTTTTGGCGGCATAATTCTGAATGAGCGGGTCTAACTTCTCTGCCGACGCGCGCGGCAGGGGGACAATCTCACTGGGCGTTACCGGCAGGGGGGCCGCTCCGCCCGGCGGCAGCGGCCCCAGCGCGGCGGGCGTGACGTAGACGCTCGATAGAGGCACTCGTGTCTCATTTAGCGATGGCAGCGCGGCTTCCTGCGCCCTCCGAAGTGTCTGACCGAACGCGGGCGCGTCAGCCTGTTGCGGCGGCGGGGCATTCAGGGATGCCAAACGTTGCTCAATGTCGGCGATGCGAGACTGTATCGCGCTCAGGTCTTCCAGCATGGGTTACTCTCCTCCTGCCGCGCGGCGGTGATTAAAGCGGGCGGTAGACAGTTCGTCCAGCGCGTTTTGCTCCGCGCGCTGCTGCTCCTGCGCGTGCGTGTGCTGCGCCCGATCTTTCAGGGACGCGATAGCCTGCCGATCTTGCGCGGCCCCCACCATATGGAGGCGAAGCGCCTCGCGGGTGGTCTCCAAATCGCGCACGTACTCTTCCTGCTCCTGAATGCTCTGTCGGATGGTCTGCATATAGTCCTGATACAGACGCGCTTCGGCAGGTCAAATGCGCCCTCCTGCCGACTGCGGCACATTTCGTCTAAAAGAGCCGCGCGAACGTCTTCCAGTTCCGCCAGCAGACGCCGCCCGCGCTCTAAAGCCGCCTCGGCCTCGGCGAATGTCTGCTTGGCGTGCGTTTCCACGCGCTCGCGCTGTTCCAGCACGGTTTGCAGACGAAAGCGAAAGCCCTTCATGCCGCGCCGCCTTCCGCCGCAAAGATATTTTCCAGGGCGCGCACGGTGTCGTCCAAAGTCATGCGCTCATAAACGCCCTGCCGCAGAAAGGCGCGGATTGGCTCCATCAAACGCCGTGCCTGGTCAATGCGGGCGTTCGCTCCCTCCTGATAGGCCCCGATGTTGATGAGGTCTTCGGCCTCTTTGTAGACCGTCAGCATTTCGCGCAGGCGATTGGCGGCCTCGCGCTGCGCGGGCGGCGTCACCTGCCCCATGACGCGGGACACGCTGCGCCCCACTTCAATGGCCGGATAATGCCCCCGCGCCGCCATGTCCCGCGACAGCCAGATATGCCCGTCTAAGATGCCGCGCACGGTGTCGGCGATGGGTTCGTTCTCGTCGTCGCCTTCCACCAGCACGGTGTAAAGCGCGGTGATTGTCCCCTTGTCGCTCGTCCCCGACCGTTCCAGAATACGCGGCAGCAGGGCAAACACGCTGGGCGTGTAGCCGCGTGTCGCGGGCGGCTCGCCGACAGCCAGCCCGACTTCGCGCTGCGCCATTGCGAGGCGCGTCACCGAGTCCATCATCAGCATCACGTCGCGGCCCCGGTCACGGAAGTATTCCGCAATGGCGGTCGCCACCAGCGGGGCCTTGAGGCGCACCAGCGGCGGCTTGTCTGATGTGGCGACCACCACGACGGAGCGGGCCAGCCCTTCCTCCCCTAAATCGCTTTCTAAGAACTCGCGCACTTCCCGCCCGCGCTCACCAACCAGGCAGATAACATTCACGTCCGCCGCCGTGTTGCGCGCAATCATGCCCAGAATAGTGCTCTTGCCGACGCCTGACCCGGCGAAAATGCCCATGCGCTGACCCTTGCCCAGCGTCAGCAGGCCGTCAATAGCGCGAATGCCCAGTTGGAGCGGCTCCGTGATGCGCCGCCGGGTCAGCGCGTCGGGCGGGGCGGCATTGATAGGATAATGGCGCGCGAGGCTCAAAGCGCCCTTGCCGTCCAGCGGCTCGCCGAGGCCGTCCAGAACGCGCCCCAGCAGGTGTTCCCCCACCGCGACCTGCTGCGTGTGCCCGCTCGCCACGACTTCGGAGCCGGGCTTGATGCCGGTCATTTCGCCCATCGGCATCAGCAGCAGGCGGCTTGCCTTGAAGCCGACCACTTCCGCTTTCACGATGGTTGCGTTGCGCCCGCCGGGGCGTATTTCGCAGATTTCCCCGACCTGCGCGGCAGGCCCGATGCTTTCAATGACTAATCCGATGACTTGCGTCACCACTCCGTTGGCGCGCACGGTGTCCAATCGTGACACCAGCGCGCGGTAGCGGGACAGATTAATGGAGGGCGTCGCGTTTGTCATCTTTGCCTTCCACAGCGTGCGTGAGGGCCTGCTCTACTGACGCTAACTGCGTCTCAATGCGGGCGTCAATCGTGCCCGCGCCGGTTTCAATCACGCAGCCGCCCGCGCCCAGACGCCGGTCGTCCACGATTTCCAGCGCCTTGATGCCATCTACAACAGACAGCAGGTCGTCGCGCATCTCGCGCACGCGGGCCGCATCGGAGACAGAGACGCGCACGCGCACATGGTCTTTGTCCGTGACCCGTCGCAGGGCATTGTGCAGCAGGGAAGTCACGACTTCGGGGTTCTGCGTCACCTCGGTCTTAATCACCTGGCGGGCGATGTCTAATGCGAAGGCCACCATTTCCGCTTCCTGCGCCTCCCAGAGCGTCTGCCGCGCCGCGCCGATGCTGTCTATCACGGCGGCGACTTCCGCGCACAGGGCATCTCGGTGCGCTTCAGCCTCAGTTCGCAGCGCGAGTTCCGTTGCCTGCGCTCCCGCTTCCCGCCCGTTGTGAAAGCCTTCCTGCCAGGCGGCCTCTCGGAACGCTTCAGCCTGAAGGCGGGCATCGTCTAATAACTCAGCCGCTTCCGCGCGCGCGCGGGCAAGAGTGGCTTCGGCTTCTTCCTGACCCTCGCCTGCAGGCGGGAGAGGGGCACATTCTGAAGCCGGGTGCGGGCTTCCGAGCGCCCGCTGTTCCGAGGGCGGCAGTGGCTCGCGCGCCAGCGGCTGAAGCAGCGCGAGGAACGTCGTGACTTCCATTTACTTGATCATCTCCTCACCGCCGCCGCGCGCGACGATGATTTCCCCGGCTTCTTCCAGCTTGCGGATGATGTTCACAATGCGCTGCTGCGCTTCCTCTACGGCGCGCAGGCGCACCGGCCCCATGAACTCCATTTCCTCCTTCATCATGGCCGCCGCCCGCTCGGACATATTCTTGTAAATGCGCGCCTGCGTCCCTTCGCCCACGCCCTTCAGAGCGAGAGACAGTTCCTTGCTGTCCACTTCCTTTAAGACCTGCTGGATGGCGCGGTCGTCCAGCATGATGATGTCCTCAAAGACGAACATCATCTTCTTGACTTCCTCCGCGATGTCCGGGTTGTTCTCGGAGAGGGACTCCAGGATGGTCTTCTCCGTGGAGCGGTCTACCCAGTTCAGGACTTCCACCAGCGACTTGACCCCGCCCGCGTGCGAGAAGTCCGTGCTCACCACCGAAGACAGTTTGCGCTGCAGGACGGCCTCCACCTCCCGTATGACTTCCGGGGGCGTTTTGTCCAGCGTCGCGATGCGACGGGCGACATCGGCCCGCAAGTCTTGCGGCAGACCGGACAGAATATTGGCGGCCTGCGACGCCTGCAAGTACGCCAAAATAAGCGCAATGGTCTGCGGGTGCTCGTTCTGGATAAATGTCATAATCTGGGTCGCATCGGCGCGCTTCAGGAAGTCAAACGGCATCACTTGCAGGGCCTGCATGACCCGCCCGACAATGGCGTCGGCCTTGTCCGGGCCGAATGCCTGCATCAGCATATCGCGGGCAGCATCAATGCCGCCTTCGGCGATGAACTCCTGCGCGACGCACATCTCGTGAAACTCCTCAATGATGCTTTCGCGCAGGTCGGGGTTGACCCGGCCCATGCGGGCGATTTCCACCGTGAGGGACTCCACTTCATCCTGGCTCATGTGCTGAAACAGGGACGAGGCGGCGTCGGGGCCGAGGGCGACCATGAGCACGGCGGCTTTTTGGCGGTTGGTGAGGGGTTGGGGGCGCATTGCCATTGTGATTTGTCTTTCTCAGGGGGCTTATGCGGCGCGTGACTCTTCGGCCATCCAGCCTTTCAGGAGCAGGGCCACCGAGTTCGGGGTGCGTGCTGACCATCTCCTGAATGCTTTCCAGTTTCAAGTCCTGCTGTTCTTCAATGGCAGGCGCTTGCGTGCGGCGCCTGGGCGCGCGGCGCGCGGCGGCGGGCAGGGCGTCCGGCATCTCCGAGAGCACGTCTTCGATGCTCAGGGGGCGTTCTTCCAGAATGGCCCCCATTTCGGCATCGCTGGTTTCTTCCAGAAATCCGATGTTTGCCCCGTCGCCCGCCTGCGCCAAGGACGGCGTGGCGCGGCGTCCGCCGCCCCCGGAGCGCATCAGAATAAACAAGAGCAGGGCGGCAACGACGCAGGCGGCGACGGCTTTGGCGATTTCGCCGTACAGCGTTTGCGACGCGAGCGTCTTCATCTGCGCGTCCTGCGCTTTGGCGGCGCTGGTATCAAACGTCATCTGCTGAACTGTGACCTGCCGGGTCGTGTCGCCCGGCGCGGCCCCGATGGCCGTCGCCAGAATAGTCTGGATTTTGGGCACGTCACCCGCCTGCACACTGCTGTCTACCAATGCGGCGACAGACAGCGTTTTAATCCCGCCGGGCGCTTTCTGCACAACGGTGTGGGTGACATTGTTGTCGTAGTTGGTGGTGGTGTCTTCTTTTTTGTAGGAGCCGCCGCCTGCGCCCCCTGTGCCGCCGCCTGCGTAGGACGTGGGATTGCCCAGATTGCTCGCGCTGCCGGTCGCGCCGCCAATCCCGTTGCCTGCGGGGGCCGCGCCGGAGTACGTTTCCGACTGGTCGCGCACGGAGACCGGCATTCCGGTGCGGCTTCCGGCAGGGGCAGAATGCTCCACCGTGTCTACGGACGTGTTGCTGAAGTCCAGTTCGGCGTTGACGGTGACAATCGCCTTGCGCGGGCCGAGGGTGGCGTCTAGCAGGTCTTGCAATTTGAGCCGTTCGGCTTCAGCGAACTTGGCGCTTTCGTCTAACGGCTGCCCGTCGCCGAGCGCGTTGCCGCCCGTGCCGTTGTCTTTCCACAGCGGAGCGCCGGTTTGGTCGGTCAGGGTGACATTGGCAGGCGTCAGGCCCGTGACCGCGTGGGCGACGAGATTGACAATTCCCTTGACCTGATTTGCGTTCAGCGCTTCGCCAGACTTCAGGCCCAGAATGACACTGGCGGTGGGGGCGACATCGGAGCCGAACAGCGATGACGAGTTGCCCGGCGAGATGGTGACGGCGGCGGTGTTCACGGGGTCAAGGCGCATGAGTTTGCGGGCGAGTTCGCCTTCGTCGGCGACCAGAATACGTTTGCGTTCCACGTCGGTGCTTGTGCCCATGCCGATTTTGTCCAGGGACTCAATGCCCTCAATGTCGGTGTCTTTAGAGAGGATGCCCGCCGCCTCCACGTACATTGTGGCGTTGCTTTCGTCTTTGGCGGGGACGCTGACCGTGCCCTCTTTGTCATCAAAGCGCATCGCGATGCTGTGGTCGCGCAGGGTGGTTTCAATGGCGGAAGCGTCTTTGCCGGAGACGCCGTGAAAAATAGGTTGGTAATCCGGGCTGGTGGCGAGATTGCCCGCGAAGGCGAGGCCGACCACGACCACAATCGCCATGCCAACGGCGAGCGCGCGGGTGGCGGGCGTCGCGCCTGTCCACCAGGCGCGCAGGGAATCCATGAGATGAGTCAGCATCGGCACGGGACGGGGTTCTCCTTGCAAAGCGCCGCGCGCTTACATACTGGTTCGCATGACTTCCTGGTAGGCATCAATGACTTTGTTGCGAATCTGGGTCGCCATTTGCAGGGCAAGGGTGGCCTGTTCGCCCGCAATCATTACGGAATGCAGGTCGCTGGTCTGCCCTTGCGCGAAGGCGCGGGTCATTTCGCCTGCGTGGAGCTGGGCGTCATTGACCTGCTGGAAGGCGTTTTCTAAGGTATGGCCGAAGGACGGGGTGTTCGGGTCGGCTCCGCCGGGCGTGGTGACGCCGGGCAGGGCATTCGGGTCGGCGGCGGGCGCGTTATTGAAGTCAGCGGCGGTTATTCGGTTAGACAGGCTGGGCGCGGTAATGGGCGCGAACAAGCTCATGGCATTCTCCTTGTTGATGTCGTCTGCGGGGAGGAGGGCCAGGCAATTTCATCAGCCCAGCCTGCGACAAAGGATTATTCCATACTTGCGCGCGCGTATCACATATTTTTTTCATGGCGGGCGGAAAGCGGGGAACGCAGGTGCGAAACGCTAGGCTCGGCCAATCTCCAATGCCTTCTGCGCCATTGCTTTCACGGCGTTGACAGCGGTGACGTTGGCTTCGTAGGCGCGGGTGGCGCTCATCATGTCCACCATCTCGGTTACGGTGTCTACGTTGGGCATGGACACGTAGCCTTGCGCGTCCGCGTCTGGGTGACCCGGCTCGTAGACGCGCTTCAGGGGCGAGTTGTCGGGGACGATGCCTGTCACCTGCACGCCTTTTCCGGCAACGCTGTCGCTTCCGCTAAACGACGCGAGAGCATTGGCGAACGCAGACGATCCGCCGCCGGGCGCGAACAGCACGACCTGACGGCGAAACGGCCCGCCGCCGGGCGCGTGGGTGGTGTTGACATTGGCAAGGTTGTTGGCAATCACGTCCATGCGAAGCCGCTCGGCAGTCATGCCGGACGCGCTGACGTTGAGGGAGTCTAAGAAGCCCATCAGTTATCTCCCTCCCGCAATGGCATACTTGAGCGCCGCGAACTGCCCGGACAGCATCTGCGCCGCGCCGTCATAAAAGAGTTCGGTGGTGGCAAGGCGCGCGCCTTCGGCGTCCACGTCCACGTTGTTGCCGTCCTGCCGGGCGGAGCCATTGCTTTGGGTCACGACGGCGGGGCCGCTTTGCGCGTCATCAGGCGTGGTGGACAGGTCACGGGGATTGTCCGTGCGTCCCGTGAAATTGGCGCTGCCCGAAGCGTCTTGCAGCAGCGCGTCAAACGACACGTCCTGACGCTTGTAGCCGGGCGTGCTGAGATTGGACAGGTTGCCCGAAATCGCGCCCATGCGGGCAGAGCCGAAGTCCAGCGCGCGGGTGAGCGCGTCAATGGTACTGTTATCCATACCGGCATTATCGGCACGTTTCCCGGTAATCTTTAGGGGTGGAGTTAAATCGGCCCCGCGCCCCCACATCCGTCTTCGGATACGACGGCTCTGGCCGCGCTCATGGGGGAGCCAGAGAGCGAGGGTTACACCCCTCGCTGCTTCTTCCCGGCCCTGCTCCCCATCATTGGCCCTCAATTGCAAGCGATTGGAGCGGGCAAAAGGGCGGGAGGGCTTCTTGAGCGCGGGGCGCGAGCAGGGCGCGGGGGCGGGCGTCCACCATCTCTTGCGCGG
This sequence comes from uncultured Armatimonadota bacterium, assembly GCA_963835235.1. Lineage (GTDB taxonomy): Bacteria > Armatimonadota > Armatimonadia > Armatimonadales > Capsulimonadaceae > CAWIET01. Next base: position 729,036 of record CAWIET010000005.1, on the reverse strand, counting down.
CGGCTTCGCCCACGAGAAGCGCGGCGGCATCGCGGGCCTGCGGCATGAGTGTGGGGGGACGGGCAGTCTGATCGTGGGTATCGGAGGCGAAGACAAGGGGCCACTCTGCCGCGTGAGCGAGAATGGCTTCGGCAGTGCGCTGCGCGCGCGGGCCAAACCAACCGAGAAGACTGCCAGTGGTGAGTTGGAACGTGACTCCTACATCCGCACAGGCTTCCACAAAGGTCAAGTCGCGCTGAACCAGGGCGTTGCGCTCCGGGTGGGCAAGCACCACGCCGAAGCCCGCGTCCAGCACGCGCTGAATGTTTTGGAGGCCATCAGCGGGAAGGCGTTCAAAGGGCGGCTCCAGCAGAGCGAACCGTCCCGCGTCCCCAATGGTCAGCAGTGTTCCGGCGGCCAGTTCCTCGGCGACATGGGGGCCAATGGGGATTTCCAGGCCCGGCAGCACCCGGAGCGCGACGCCTTCCCTGTCCAGCATGCTTTGCAGTTCGCGCACGAGGGCGCGCAGCCAGTCGGGGGGGGCCGTGCGGCGTGTCTGGTACGCCCGGTGCGGCGTGGCGACCAGCGTGTCCGTGCCGCTTGCGACAGCCAGCCGCGCCATGCCGAGGGCATCGGCCATGTTCACGGCCCCGTCATCAATGCCCGGCAGGATATGATTGTGGATGTCTACAAACAGAACGGTTAGCCTTCCCCGACGCGCGCGTCCCACGCAAACAGCAATTGAGCAAGCAGCACGATGGCGGCGGTTTCCGTCCGCAAAATGCGCGGCCCCAGCGAGACAACGGTCAGCCCGGCGCGCACGGCGTCATGGACTTCAGCGTCGGTGAAGCCGCTTTCAGGGCCGACAACTGCAAGAACCGTGCCAGCCCCGCCAGGAGGACGCATTGGCAGCGCGCTTCTCAAAGAATGCGGCGCGTCGGGGTGCAGCAAAAGCGCGCAGTGGAACTCCCCGGCTCGGGCCAGAACAGCGGCAAAGTCGCCTTCGGCGGCAACAGACGGCAGCCGCGCCCGGTGTGCCTGCTCCGCCGCCGTCTTGACAATCATGCCCCAGCGCGCGAGCCGCTTCTCATGCCGCTCGCCCGTCAGGTGCGGCAAACTGCGCGCGGATGCGAACGCCCAGAACGCCGCCGCGCCCGCTTCCGTGCCGCGCTGCAAGACCTGCTCCATCTTCTCGTTCATCTTTGGCAGGGCTTGGGCAATGGTGATGGAAACAGGCGACTCCGTTGGCGGGAAGAACGGCTCGCCCAGCGTGACGGTGGCGCGCGCCTTGCCCAGTTCCACCAGCCTGCCCGCCCATTCCCGCCCCGTGCCGTCCAGCACGCTCATCGCGTCACCTGCCTGCGCTTTCAGCACGACCCGCAGATGATGGGCATCGTCCGCATCCAGCGTCGCCGTCTGCCCCACAATTTGCGCGGGCCGCACAAAAAAGCGCGTTGTCATACCGAATTGCGCCGGAACAGGAGAGCGACCCATTCTCCCAACTCGCGCGTCTCCAATGGGGAAAAACCCTCGGCTTCTACGGCGAGGCGCACATCGGCGGTGCGGGTGTCAATGATGCCGGACGCGATGAACACGCCGCCCGGCGCGACACGCTCGACAATTTGAGAAGCCATGCCAATAATCACGTCTGCGAGGATATTGGCGACGACCAAATCAAACGGGCCGTCCGGCAAAGCCTCCTGCACCTGCACCTGCACCCGGACGTCGTTCACGTCTACGTTCCCGGCAGCAATGCGGACGGCGAGCGGGTCAATGTCGGAAGCCGTCACAGACGCTGCCCCTAACTTCGCGGCGGCGATGGCGAGAATCCCGGAACCGGTGCCGATGTCGGCCACCGTCATGCCAGGGCGCACCCAGTCTTCCAGCGCCATCAGGCAGAGTTGGGTGGTCGGGTGGGAACCCGTGCCGAACGCCATGCCGGGGTCAATGACAAGGGGAATGTCGCCCTCAGCGAGCGTTGGGGTCTCCCAGGGCGGCGTGACTACCAGCCTGCGGCCCACGCGGAACGGCTTGAAGAATGCTTTCCAGGCGTTGGCCCAGTCGGCTTCTTCTACGGGACGCAGGGTGAGAGCGTCGGAGACAGGGGCAAGGCCAAAGTCGGGGAAGCGGCGCAGGGCGAGTTGCAGGGCGTCCAGACGGCCTTCCAAGCGGTCGTCGGCGGGCAGGTAGCCAATCACGGCAGGGGGCGCGTCGCGCAGGGCGAAGCCATCACAGCCTGACGCGCGCAGGGCTTCGCCCACAGCATCGGCGGCGTCCGGCCCGGCGTTGACCACAATTTCCATCCAGCGCATAGGCGCATCCCGCGCGCCGTCACTTGTGCGTGAAGGCGTCTTTTACCTTGTCAAACAGGCCGCGCTCGTCGCCGTTCACCTTGTCGCCGGAGAGGGCCGCGTACTCTTTCAGCAAACGCCGCTGCTCATCGGAGAGGCGGGTGGGAACCTGCACTTTGGCAACGACAATCTGGTCGCCGCGCTCTTGAGAGCGGCGGTTGTTGACATCGGGAAAGCCGCGCCCGCGCAGGCGAAACGTCGCTCCCGGCTGCGTGCCTTCGGGAATGGTTAATGTTTCCGTGCCGCCCAGCACGGGGACATCCAGCGTCACCCCCAGTGCGGCCTGCGCGTAGGAAATAGGTGCTTCATAAATCACGTCCTGCCCGCGCCGCGTGAACTGCGAATGCTCCCGAACATAAATGACAACATACAGGTCGCCGCGCTGCCCGCCGCGCACGCCTGCATCGCCCTGCGCCGCGTCCACCAGACGCAGACCAGTGTCCACGCCCGCCGGAACATGGAGCGCGTGCTCGCGGGTCTGGCGCAACCGTCCCTGTCCCCGGCAGGCGGGGCAGGGGTCAACGACGATGACCCCCTCGCCTCGGCAGCGCGCGCAGGGTGCGACGGTGGCAAACGAGCCGAGAATAGTGTTCTGGACATGGCGCACCTGCCCGGAGCCGGAGCAGGTGGGGCAGGTTTTGGGGTGGGTCCCAGGGCGCGCGCCGTTGCCCTTGCAGGTGTCGCACGGCTCCAAACGGGAGAGGCGCAGGGTCTTGTCCGCACCGAAGGCGGCTTCTTCCAGCGTAATCTCTAAGTCGTAGCGCAGGTCGGCTCCCAGCGTCGCCTGCTGGCGGGCGCGATCCTGGCCGCTGCTGCTGGCGCGGTTGGAGAAACCGCCCCCGGAGCCGAAGAACATATCAAAGATGTCGCCAACCCCGAAGCCGTCGCCGACGCCGCTTCCCGGCCCCTGATGGCCGAACTGGTCATACGCCTGCCGCTTCTCCTGAGAAGACAGCACTTCATGCGCTTCGTTGAGTTCCTTGAAGCGCTCCTCAGCCTCGGCGTCGCCCTGGTTTACGTCGGGGTGGTACTGCGCGGCTTTCTTGCGAAACGCCGAGCGGATTTCGGCGACGGTGGCGGTGCGCTCCACGCCCAGCACTTCATAGTAATCGCGTTTCGTTGCCATAAATGCCGTGCGCTACTTTTTGCGCTCGTCCTGCTGCTTGCGCTCGTCATGCTCTTGAAGCAATTGGGCCAGGTCAATCTGGTCTTCTTCGTCCAGCACGCCGTCGGCGGCACTCGTCTCAGAAGCGGCTTCGGCAATGGGCGGCGGCACGGCGGCTACAGGCGGCGGGGCGGCGGGCGGGGGCGGCGCAGACTTGGCCTCGTAGTACGCCTGGCTGAGAGCCATCAGCGCGGTGTTCAGCAAGTCCATGCCGTTGCGCACGATGTCGTGGCGGCCTTCCGAGCTGCTCATTTCGGCCAGCGACGCCGTGAGGAAACTGGCTGCTTTGTTGACTTCATCAATGAGCGACTGGGCGGCAAATCCTTTCGCGTCAGTGGCAATCCGCATGGCCTGATAGATTTGCTGGTCGGCTTTGTTGCGCATCTCCTGGTCGGCACGGCGCTTTTCGTCTTTTTTGCGGTACTGTTCGGCGTCCTGCACCATGCGGCTGACTTCATCTTTGGCAAGGCCGCTGGAGGCCGTGATGGTCACTTTCTGCTCGTGGCCGGTCGTCGTGTCTTTGGCGGACACATGAACAATGCCGTTCTGGTCAATGTCAAAAGTGACTTCTATCTTGGGCACGCCGCGCGGGGCAGGGTGAATATTGGTGAGCTGAAACTTGCCCAGCGTCTTGTTGTCTACGGCGAAGTCGCGCTCGCCCTGAAGCACATGAATGTCCACAGCGGACTGATTGTCGATGGCAGTGGTGAACAATTGCGAGAAGGACGTGGGGATGGTCGTGTTGCGCTCAATCATCTTGGTGAAGACGCCGCCCTGCGTTTCCATGCCCAGCGAAAGCGGGGTCACGTCCAGCAGCACGATGTCGGTGACCTGTCCGCCCAGAATGCCCGCCTGCAATGCCGCGCCCTGCGCCACAATCTCGTCCGGGTTGATGCCCTTGTGCGGCTCCTTGCCGAACATGGTCTTGACGGTTTCCTGCAAGATCGGCATCCGGGTCATGCCGCCCACCAGCAGCACTTTTTGTATCTCTGGCGGGGTGAGACGCGCGTCTTTGAGAGCCTGCTCGGTAGGGGCCAGCATACGTTCTACCAAGTCGCGGGTTATTTCCTCCATCTGGGCGCGCGTAATGGTCATTTCCAGATGGGCGGGGCCTTCGGCGGTGGAGGAGATAAAGGGCAAATTGACGGAGGCTGACATCACGACAGACAGTTCAATCTTGGCCTTTTCTGCCGCTTCCTTGAGGCGCTGCATCGCCATGCGGTCTTTGGTCAGGTCAATGCCGGTGTCTTTTTTGAACTCAGCGACCATCCAGTCCATGATGCGGATGTCCCAGTCGTCGCCGCCCAGATGGGTGTCGCCCGACGTGGCGCGCACTTCAAAAACGCCGCCTGCGAGTTCCAGAATGGATACGTCAAAGGTGCCGCCGCCCAAGTCCCAAACCAGCACAATCTGCTCGTCGGACTTGTCCGCGCCGTAGGCGAGCGCGGCAGCCGTCGGCTCGTTGACGATGCGGACGACGTTGATGCCTGCAATCTGCCCGGCGTCTTTGGTGGCCTCGCGCTGTGCGTTAGAGAAGTACGCCGGGACTGTGATGACGGCTTCGGTAATCACGTCTCCCAAGAAGCCCTCGGCGTCCGCGCGCAACTTCTGCAAAATCATGGCGGATAACTCTTCGGGCGAGTATTCCTTGCCGTCAATGGTTTCGCGATGCTTTGTCCCCATCTGGCGCTTGATGGAGGAGATAGTGCGGTCGGGGTTGGTGATGGCCTGACGCTTGGCAAGCTGGCCGACAAGACGCTCGCCAGTCTTGGAGAAGCCAACCACCGACGGACACAGGCGGCTGCCTTCGGCGAGGGTGATGACGACCGGCTCTCCCGTTTCGTCAATCACGGCGACGACGGAATTGGTGGTTCCCAGGTCTATTCCAACTGCTTTAGGCATAGGGGGTATTACTTCCGTGCGTGCTGCTTCCGTGCGCGACGGGCAGGGCGTCAGGCGTTCGCGTCGCTGTCCTCTTGCGCGGCGTTGTCGTGCATCTCGGTATCGTGCGTGTCGCTGTCGGCGTCCGGCGTTTCTTCGCTGTCGGCGGCCTCGTCATCCATGCCAGCCTCGGCTTCGTCGTCCATTTCGTCTTCGGCGTGCGGCGGCGAAACGCCCGGCACGTGCGCGCCCAGAGCGGCTGCGGCGAGGCTGCGGCGGCTGGGCTTGGGCGGAGCCGGGGCCGCCGCGACCACAATCGGCGCTTCGGTGACGGTAACTTTTCCTGCGGCAATCTCTTCCAGAGCGATCGTCAGAGGGTTGGTGCTGTCGGTGTCAATGAGAAGCGGCGCGCCTTCTTTGATTTGTTTGGCGCGCTTGGCGGCCAGAATGACCAGCGTATAGCGGCTGCCAATCTTTTCTTCTATGATGTCCGCTGAGGGAAATATCAATGCAACTCTCCTTGCTCGGCAGGGCCGAACTTTGTGTCCGGCAGGGCCGGACGTTTGGGCTTATCCGGGCAAGCCTTCTTCCATTTCCAGTATGACTTTGATGCCGTTGAGGTTGACGCCGCGCTCTTCGGACAGATAGCGCACGCGCGCCAGACGCTCAATGTCTCGGTCGGAGTAAAGCCGCCGGTCTTTGATCGTGCGCCGGGGGCAGACGATGCCTTCTTTGTCCAGCACGCGCAAAGTCCAGGCGGGCAGGCTCGCGAGCTTGGCGGCGACGCTGATGACATACACCGGCTCGTCGTCCAAAGCCTCGGAAGCACTTTCTTCCGGCGCTTCGCCACGTTCCGGGTCAGGCATGACAGGCTTTCTGCGGGTGGAGAAAATGGCTGGCTGACGGTGCTGCGAACAATCCCCCGGACTATTGTAGACCAAAAAGGCTCCTCGCGTCAAGGGCGGCACAATGTCCCTGGTGTATAATGGGCGCATGGTTGTCACACGCCGCGCCCGTCTGGGGCTGACGCTGGCCGTTTTGCTGGCTCTGGCAGGAGGGGCCATCTGGAGAATAAACGAGACGCGCAAGGTTCCCCTGACCCGCGCGCTGTCGCCGCTTTACTGGGTGCAGCACTGGCGCGGGCTGGATCGCTATGAGGCGGCGGGCGCGCTTTTGGAGCATGGCGACCCCGCGTACCGCGAAGTGGCCTTGACGTTTGATGACGGCCCCGACCCGCGCTATGGCCCCGTGATTGCGTCGCTGCTCCATGCGCGGGGCATTCCGGCGACGTTTTTCGTCGTGGGGATACGGGTCAAGCAGCACCCGCAGGTGATACGCCTGCTGGCTCGTGATGGCTTTGAGATAGGGAACCACACCTATGACCACCAGAGGCTGCCCGGCCTGAAGCCGCATGAAATCGCCAGGGAACTGCGCCTGTGCGACGCGCACGTGTTCGCGCTGACCGGCCAGCACACCACGTTGATGCGTCCGCCGGGCGTGGACTATGACGACAAGACGCTGCAAGTGGCAAAGGCGCTGGGCTATGTGACCGTCTCGTGGACAGTGGGCGCGCGCGATTATGACCTCCAGCCGCCGCAATGGATTGCCGAGCGGGTGCTGTCGCGCACGGAACCCGGCTCCATCATTCTGCTCCATCAGGATAACCCGTCTACCGCGTCGGCCCTGCCCGCTATCATTGACGGTTTGCAGCGGCGCGGCTATCGGTTCGTGACGGTCAGCCAGATGCTTTCCCGTCTGGGCGTGCCGCGCCCGGCCCTGCCAGATATACGGGAAAGCGGCTCCGCGCGCCGGAGCAGTTGACAGTTACTCTGACAGGCAGGTACAATCCGCGCACGGGGTTTATATAAACCCCCCAAGAAGGCCCACCGATGTCCCTGTCCAAACCTGTTGTCCCCAAAGCCGTGACCTTGCGGGATGTCGCCGAGCGCGCTCATGTCTCGCAGTCGGTTGTTTCCACCGTGCTGAATGACCGTCACAATGGTATTTTCGTGTCTGACAGCACGCGCCGCAACGTGCTTCTGGCAGCGTCGGAGATGGGATACAGCCCGCGTCACCGCGTCCTGCCGCCGGTTCGCAAGCCGCACGGCAACGGTGCGGACGGGGCGCAGGGGATTGATACTCGTCTGGTGGGCGTGCTTCTGGGGCGGCGTTTCGGCGGGTCGCTGTTCACCGACATCTTTTACGGCGTGAACGCGGCGCTGTCTGCCGAGGGCTATCACCCGCTGGTGCTGGACACCTACGCGGAAACCTACCAGAAGGCGGCGGAGAAAGAAGCCGACGGTCTGCGTTACGCCCGCGAGCGCCGGTTTGCGGGCATTGTGCTGTGGCACGAGGGCGGGCACAGCAACGTGGGGCTGATTGCGGAAATGCGCGCCGCGCAAATGCCGCTGGTCGCCATAGACCGGCGCGTTCCTAATGTAGAGACCGATTTCGTGGGAACTGACAACTTTCTGGGCGCGTACCAGGCAACGTGCCATCTCATTGAGCAGGGCCACACCCGCATTGCCCACTTGACCCGCCTGGAGTCCACCGACGCCGCCGCCAGCCGTTTGCAGGGCTACCAGCGCGCGCTCGCTGATGCCGGGCTGCCGTTTAACCCGCGTCACATTCTGCTGGCCCCCGAAACCGGGCATCGGTTAGACCGCCATTCGTTCACGCAGGTGTTTTCCGGCCCCGAAGCCCCGACCGCGCTGTTTTTATTAGCAGACTATTGGGCGCCCTATGTTTACGGCCAGCTGCGCTCGCTGGAACGGCGCGTCCCGGAAGACGTGGCCCTGGTTGGCTTTGACGACGTAGTGCCGCCGGGGTTAGACCAGAACGAGTTGACGACAATGGCGCAGGACTTTGAGGGCATCGGGCGCGCGGCAGGCGAGTTGGTGCTGCGCCGCATTGCCCAGCCGGACGCGCCGGTCGTGTCCACCGTGTTTCCCGCGCGCCTGATTGTCCGACGCTCGTCACAAACCGTGCCGACCGTGCTGCTGCCCGCCGCTCCTGTGTCCCGCCGCGCCAAGCCGGTTCTCCTGTAGGCGCGCTTCGGCTTCCTCTTTCCGTCCTCATGAAAGGCACCTGCCATGACTGCCCCCAAACTCTGGGCCGGGCGCTTTGCTCAGGAGACCCATGCCCTCGTCCATCAGTTCAATGCCAGCCTTGCGTTTGACCGGCGTTTGTGGCCCTACGATATTCAAGGCAGTGTCGCTCATGTGACAATGCTCGGTAAGTGTGGAATAATCCCTTTGGCAGACGCGGAAAAGATTGCGGATGGCCTGCGCGCGCTGGCCGTTGACCTGGAAAGCGGGGTTGCTGAACTGCCCGCTGACGCCGAAGACGTGCATATGGCCGTAGAAACAGTGTTAACCGAACGGCTGGGGCCGGTCGCCGGGAAACTGCACACGGCGCGCTCACGCAATGACCAGGTGGCAACCGATTTGCGCCTGTATGTCAAAGACGCCGGGGCAGGCGTGCGGGAACGAATTGCGGTGGTGCAGGCGACGCTGCTTCAGTTGGCGGAGCGCCATACAGAGACGCTGCTGCCCGGCATGACCCATTTGCAGCACGCGCAGCCGGTGCGCCTCGCGCATCATTTATTGGCGTACTTCTGGATGCTGGCGCGCGATGACGAGAGAATAGCAGATGCCCTGCGCCGCACGGATTTCCTGCCGCTGGGAGCAGGCGCGCTGGCGGGCACGACGTTTCCCATTAACCGGCGGATGGTGGCAAACGAACTGGGCTTTGCCGGAGTGTGCGAGAACAGTTTGGATGCCGTGTCCGATCGGGACTTCGCGATTGAGATAGCTGCCGCGCTGTCTCTGGTAATGATGCACCTGTCGCGCCTCTGCGAAGAACTGGTGCTTTGGAGCGCGCCGGAGTTCGGGTGGGCCGAGATGAGCGACAACGTGACAACGGGCAGTTCTATCATGCCGCAAAAGAAGAACCCGGACGTGGCCGAGTTGGTGCGCGGCAAGACAGGCCGTGTCTACGGCGACCTGGTGAGCCTGCTGACGGTGATGAAGGGCCTGCCGCTCGCGTACAACAAAGATATGCAGGAAGACAAAGAGCCGCTTTTTGACGCGCTGGACACGGCGGCGCTGTCGCTTTCGGTGATGGATACGCTGCTGCAAAACACCGTCTTTAATACCGAGCGCATGGCGCGCTCCCTGCACGGAGACTTTTCTACGGCCACGGATTTAGCGGATTATCTGGTGCGGCAGGGGCTGCCGTTCCGGCAGGCGCATGAAGTGGTCGGCAAGATCGTGGGGGCGTGCGTTCGGGAAGGGCGCGTCCTGGAAGACCTGAGCGCAGACGATTTAATCGCCGCGTCGCCCCTGTTCGCCAGGGCAGACGCGGCGGCGCTGGCCCGCCCGCAAGGCAGCGTGGATGCCCGCGCCGCTGAAGGGGGAACCGGCAAAAACCCTGTTGCCAAACAGTTAGACCTCGCCCGCCTGTGGCTGAAGGGGCCGCGTTAACTTTACAGAACGTGCGTAACACACTGCAAAACCCGGCGATTATGAACACCCTGCTGGCCGCCGCCTTTGGCGTGCTGGCGATGGTGGTGGGCGTCACCGCCTCCGGCCACCCGGTTCCCATCGCGCTGCTCGTCATTGCGCTGGTGGGTTTTTACTATCTGGCGGAAGCGCACGGCTGGCTGCTCAAAGAAGAAGGCGCGCGGGGCCGCAATGATGTGGTGACGCTGGTCTTCAGCGTCTTGATTGCTCTGTTTGTGCTGGCGACGGGCGGGGCGCATTCGCCGCTCTGGTGCGCGCTGTACCTGCCCGTGCTGCTTGCCGCGCTCTGCTACAACGCCCGATTAGGCTTGGCCGCGAGCGCCATGATGCTGCTTGTTTACGCTTATTTCGCGTCCGGCGGGCACTGGCGGGGCTGGCATCCGTCCTGGAGCGATGCGGCGGCGGGACTGAGCTTCCCCCTGATGACTGTTTTCGCCCGCCTGCTCATCAGCCAGACCGAGGAGCGTTTGCGCGCTCTGCACAGCCAGGCGCGCGACCTGTCTGCGTCGCTGGAGATGTCCCAGAAGATGCTGGATATGTCGCAGATGATGGACGCTGCCGCCGACCTGGACACGACCCTGAACCTGCTCCTGCTCAATGTGCAGCGCCTCACCGACTGCCCGGTCTGCGCGGTCTATATGAAGCGGCCCGCTGCCGACGAACTGGAACTGCGCGCCGCCAGTGGACGACGCGAGCGCCTGGCCCTGCTGCCGTCGCTGCCAATTGCGGACGCGCGCGGCGGCGCGTGGAGCCTGGCCGACGCCGCCCAAGCCGCCCCGCCCGCGCCTGCCTTTTACGCGCCGGACACGTCGCAGAGGCCCGTGCGCCGGAGCGATGCGCGCTTGTTTCACCTTGACCCGCACGCGGCCAGCTTCGCCTGCTTCTCGCTGACCAGCATGGAAGGGCTGCTGGGAATGCTGTATGTTGGCTACGACCATGTGGACAGGCTGGACGGGGATGTTCTACGGGGCCTGGAAATCCTGGCGGTGCGCGCGGGATTTGCCTTGCAGCGAGCCGTGCTGCAGCAGAACGAGCATATGCTGGCCTTCAGCGATGCCATGACCGGACTGCCCAACTTTCGCCAGTTTGAGCAGACGCTAAACGAGGAAATGCGCCGCGCCGAGCGCTACAATCGGCAGGTGTCGCTGCTGCTTTTAGACATTGACCACTTCAAGCAGTTCAACGACACGCTGGGCCATCAGGCGGGCGACGCGCTTTTGGCGCAACTGGCGACCGTGCTGCAAGGAAGTTTGCGCGGCGTAGACAAGCCTGCCCGTTACGGCGGCGAGGAGTTTGTAGTGGTGTGCCCGGAAACCGGCCCTGACGAAGCGCGTTTGATTGCCGAGCGCATTCGGCGCAGCGTGGAAGGGGCTGTGTTTCTGCTGGCCGGGGAAGGGGATGCCGCGCCGCGCCCCTGCCCGGTTACGGTGAGCATCGGCTATGCCACGTTCCCGCAGGACGCCCGCGCCGACCGCGACCTGGTGCAGCGCGCTGATGCCGCCCTGTACGCCGCCAAAGACGCGGGCCGCAACCGCGTGCGCGGCGCGGGCGAAAGCCGCGTTCCTGTCACCGCCGCCTGACTTGCTGACACGCAGAAGCGCGCCCCTGAACACAAAGTTCGGGGGCGCGCTTCTGCGTATCAAGCGGCGGGCGAACTAGCCTGCCGACAGTTCCTTGTTCTTATCAATGAACGACTTCCACTGCTCCGGCACTTCATCTTCCATGAAGATGGCATCCACCGGGCATTCCGGCTCGCACAGGCCGCAGTCAATGCACTCGTTGGGGTCAATGTAAAGCTGGTCGCTGGCCTCGTGGATGCAATCCACCGGGCACACGGCAACGCATGATTTGTCCTGGACACCGATGCACGGCTCGGCTATCACATAAGGCATGGCACTTCCTCCTGGGGTTCAGTGCCGGTATTATGACATGGCGGCCCGCTAAATAGCAAGGGGCGGCAGGGAAACTTGCTGGAAGTGGGTATGATAGTGTCAGACGAGGCGTTTGCCTGCCTGCCGCCCGCGAGAGTGTGTTATGCCGTTTGTCCCCTCCCGATTGACCCGCTGGCTGAAAGAGCCGTTCAGCGCGCTGTCCCATTTGGTCGGCTTTGGATTGTCCATCGCCGCGCTGATTGTGCTGCTGACACTGGCGCGGCATCGGCCCTGGCACATGGTCGCGTTCGCCCTGTACGGAGCGAGTTTAATAGGGCTGTACGGAGCAAGCGCGCTGTACCACGCTCTGAAAGTCGCGCCCCGGCACGAAGACCGTTTGCAGCGATTAGACCACATAGCGATTTACTGCCTGATTGCGGGGTCTTACGCGCCGCTTTGCCTGCTGCCGCTGCGCGGCGCGTGGGGCTGGAGCGTGCTGGGGATAGAACTGGGGCTGGCGGCGACGGGGATTGGAATTGTCTTGCTATGGCGGCGCGCGCCGGACTGGGTGAGGGTGGCGCTGTACGTGCTGATGGGCTGGACTATTCTGGCGGCGCTTGGCCCGGTGCGCCATGTGCTGCCGCCTGCGGCGTTTGCGTGGCTGATTGGGGGCGGCGTGGTGTATTCGGTGGGCGCAGTGGTATTTGCTTTAGACCGTCCCCACCTGTGGCCGGGCCGCTTTTCCGCGCATGACCTGTGGCACTGCTTTGTGCTGGGGGGCAGCGCGTGTCACTTCATGGTGATGCTTTCGCTGGTTCCCGGCGCGTGAGCAGGACGCCGACCAACTCCGCCGGGCTGTTTGACTAACCCCGCCGGGACGTGGGAAGGGAGTTGGAAGCCAGTTGAAAGGGGGTTGGAAGCCGTAGACAGGCTTCCAACCCCCTTTTCGCGCGCTTTTGGCCGCCTTGAAATGTCCCAACTGTGCCGGTCAACTGTTCGCGCGTTGCCGCACAAGCGCAGGGCGGCCTGCTGCAGAAAATGAGCCTGCGGCGCTAGAACCGCTTGATTGCCATTGCCACTTTGCCCATGATAGTCACGTCATGCGTGAAAATGGGCGCGTAGTCCGGGTTCTCCGGCTGAAGGCGCACTGTGCCGTCCGCCTCGCGATGGAACGTCTTCACCGTCGCTTCTTCCCCTAAAAGCGCCACCACAATGTCGCCGTCCGCCGCCGTTTCCTGCTTCCGGGCCACCACAATATCGCCGTCGCTGATACCTGCATCCCTCATAGAATCGCCGTACACCTCTAATGCAAACAAATTGCGCCCTGACGCATCGCCCCGCCGCAGCAGCGACAGGGGCAGCGGCAGCATCTCTGGCGCGGCAGGCTGCTCCGCCAGAATCGGCATTCCGCCCGCCACGCGCCCCATCAAAGGCACGCACACCGAGCGGCCGAGGGCAATGGGAGCGCCGCCGTCCATCAGTTCAATGCCGCGCTTGTAGCGGTCGCGGCGGATAAATCCCTTTGCTTCCAGGCTGTCTAAATGCTTCTTCACGGTACACGACGAACTCAGGCTCACGAGTGCGCCAATCTCGCGCACAGTGGGGGCCTGCCCGCGCTGCTCAATGGCACGGCGAATAATCGCCAGGATTTGGTTTTGTTTATCGGAAAGGGTTGTCATGGGAAAACTCCGGGAATAAGAAATAACAAGCGTGAATGAGTGCTGTTGAGGCATTATACCACCCAATGGGAACCTTCTCAAACAAAAGTTTGTTTTTTTGTGTATATGGGCAATAAATCTTGACACACCGCAAGATGTGGGGTACAATGCCCTAGAACAAACTAATGTTTGCCTGATTATGCGATGCGAGAATTGGTAATGGAATGAGGAGAAAAGACTATGGTTCCGTTGAGAGCAGACACCGCTAACAGTCAACCCGCAATCTGGCTGCCCCCGCGCCCCCAGTTGATTTTATCCGAAGTCCCTGCTGGCAAGATTGACCGTTCCCACCCGATTCGCCGCGCCCCCCGCCGCCGAGACAACATCCTCTTCAGCATGGCGCTGGCGAGCGTCCTGCTGTTCTTTGTGGGCAGCGTTCTGGTTTCCGCAGGCCGCACCGTCGCGGCTTCCTACGCATCCTCCCTGACCGCCCCTGTTCCCGTCAAGACCGTGCGCGTCGCTCCCGGCGACACGCTCTGGAAGTACGCCGCCCGCTACGGCGACCCGAACGCTTATATCCTTGACCGCGTAGAAGCCATTGCCCGCGACAACCGCCTGTCGTCCAGCGCGCCGCTTGTGCCGGGGCAGGTGCTGCGCGTATCTGTTCGCAACCCTGCCGCGCTCGCCCGTATGCAGCACGCGCAGGCTCGGCTCGCCGCGCTCCCCCGCAGTTAGGCCTCTCGCAGTTAGGCCTCTCCCAGATACCGAAATAGCCCCGGCTCTCCTGATGGAAAGCCGGGGCTTTTGTTTGTTCTGCGGGTGCGGCTTAACGCTCCGCAAGCGCAGGCCGGGCCGTGCGGCCTTTGTCCTTCTGGCAGCCAGGGCAGAGCGCCTCGCCGTAGTTGCGAATGGACAGGTCTTGCTGGGCTTTCGTCAATGCCTTGCCGCACCCCACACAGGCGGGCGTGCCGCCGGGGGCGCTGCTTGCCGCGACATTGCCTGCCGCACGGGGCGCTGCGACTACACGGGGTGCCGGAGCCTCGTCGGTGAATGGGTCTTCTTCCGCGTTGCCGTCGGCCAGGTCGCCGCTCACTAACCCCTCAAAATCGTCGTCCTCATCCCGCACGGGAGCAGGCGCAGGGCGGCGCGGGGCGGCGTCCACGGGCGCAGGACGGGCAGGCGCTTCCTCGCGCGGGGCAGGCGCGGCGGCTTCGCGGGGCTGGCTGAAGCGGCTGCCGCCGTTCCCGCTGCCGCCGCTATTGTAGCCGCCGCCATTCCCGCCCCGGTCACTGTAGCCGCCGCCATTCCCGCCGTAACCACCCCCACCGCCGTAGCGGGAGCCGCCCATCGGCTGCGGGCTGTCGGCGAGACGTCCGCCGCCCACTTCATCCAGTTCCGGCGAGAACTGCGTGCCGAAGCCGCAGAGGGCCAGCGCGCGGCCTACGGCTCCTGTTTCCGCCTTCTCAATGTAATCCCCGAAGCCCTTCACGTCTTCCTGCTTGGTTCCCGTTGCCATCAACTTGCCTTCGGCATTGAAGATGCGGGCGCGGAACACGGCATACTGCTTCTCATGGTTAATCTCAATCGGCTCGGTTTCAATGCCCCAGTCCGGGTGCTCCTCCCGAAACCAGATCAGACGCGCTGAGACGGGCAGGTACGTGCGCCCGCCCTGCACTTTAATCAGCGACTTCTTGAAGTCAAAGGCCATAATCGTTTCTCCCTCTCAGTTCTCAATGCACACGGCGGGACGCTGCCCTGCGCGGCTTTTCCAGCGGCACAGGCAAGTTCCCGCATCCCGTTCTCTTTTCCTCCTGCGCCGGGCACGGAGCGCCAAACGCGCGTTTGGAGGCTTGATTTATTATACACTCTTTGCCCCAATCTGTCAAGGGAAACGCACTCTTTTTTCTGCCGTTTAACTGCGAATGGCTGTGCAGGAACGCCAACAAGAGCGCGAGGCTGCTCCCGCCGCCTTGACAATTGTACCGGGAATGGTTATAATAGCCCGTTCCAACTTAGCAAAGGTCGGCATCGCCAAAAGGCGTCCCGGCGTGGCGCTCGGCACTGTGAAAGGCCGTGCGCGCAACCCTAAACCTCAGGAGAGACCATTTGCGAACACTCAAAACCCAACGCGCGGCAGGCATCGTGACCGCCGCCCTGTTTTCCGCTGCGGCCCTGTCATCGCCGTTTTCTGTGCTGGCCGACCAGACTGCGCCCCCGGCAGTCGCCGCGCCTGCTGTTTCTGCGCCGCCCCCGCCTGTTGTGCTTTCCACGCCTCCTCCGCCCCCCGCGCCGCCTCCTGCGCCGGATGTGACTGCCGCGCCCGTGCCGAGCGCGCCCGTGCTCCCCTCTGTGCCGGTGTCGCTGACGGATGGCACGCATCCCGCGCAGGCTGTCAGAGTTGCCGGGCCGACCGTCAAAGACGCGCTTGTGCAGGCGGGCATCACGCTGGACAAATTAGACCGCGTGACTCCGCTGCTGAAGACGCCCGTTTCGCCCGGCCTGCCCATTGTTGTCACCCGCGTGCGCGTGGCATCCGAGACGCGCGAATGCGCCGTTCCCTTCAAGACCGTGTTCAAGATGAGCCGGGACGTGCCGCCGGGCCGCATTCAGCCGGGCCATACGGGCGCGGCGGGCGTCTGCACCCGCACCTATCAGGTCAGTTATGTGAACGACCGGGAGACCGCGCGCAAGTTGGAGTCCACCACAGTGACCAAATCGCCGCAGGATCAGGAGACGCTAGGCGGCATTCGGACACGCGAAGCGCGCGCTCTGCCATCGCGCGGTGGCACGTACAACCGGATGCAGTGCCTCTCCATGACCGCCACTGGCTATTCGCCCTACGAGGGCAGCGGGCGCGGGCTGTGCGCGACGGGAATGCGCGCCGGGTACGGCGTGGTCGCAGTTGACCCGCGCGTGGTGCATCTGGGAACGCGGCTGTATATTGAAGGCTATGGCTACGCGGTCGCCGGGGACACCGGCGGGGCTATCAAAGGTCATCGCATTGATTTGGGCCACACGACTTACCGTGAGGCGGCTAATGTCGGGCGGCGGCACGTCACCGTGTGGGTGCTTGCCCCCAGCCGCTAGCGCCCCCTGCCTGAAGCGCCCCCTCATCACGAGGGGGCGCTTTTTGTTTCGGGTACACTGGGGCGATGAACCTGTCTTCCCCCGCCACCGTCGCTGCACTTCTGCGTCAGCATGGTCTGCACCCCCGCCGCCGCTTCGGGCAGAACTTTTTGGTGGACGGCAACACGCTGTCTAAAATTGTGGAGGCGGGCGGTATAAAACCCGGAAACCGGGTGCTGGAAATCGGCGCGGGATTGGGGACGTTGACGCAGGCGCTTGCCGAGGCCACTGGCTCCGATGGGCAGGTGGTCACAGTGGAAGTTGACCGCGCCCTGCTGCCCGTGCTGACCGAGACGGTCGCGTCCCTGCCGCAGGTGAAAGTCGTGTCTGCCGATGCACTGGAATTGGACTGGCCTGCGTTCACGGCGGAACGCTTTGCAGGCGACGCTCTCCTTGCCGCGCAGGGGCGTTCCGTGCGCGTGGTCGCCAACATTCCTTACAATATCACGACGCCTCTCTTGACGGGCCTGCTGGCGCACAAGGCCTTGTTTTCTGTGATAGTGCTGCTGGTGCAGAAAGAGTTCGCGCAGCGCCTTGCCGCCGCGCCCGCCACCCCCGACTATGGCGCACTCAGTGTGTTCGCGCAGTTCCACGCGCAAGTAGAGATTGTGGGTGTCGTTTCCCGCCGCGTCTTTTTCCCATCCCCCGATGTAGACAGCGCGATTGTGCGCCTCACGCCGCAGGCCGCGCCCATTGTTGTGCCCGACGAAGCTCTGTTCTTTGCCATCGTGCGCGCGTCGTTCGGGCAGCGGCGCAAATCCCTTCTGAATGCGCTTTCTGGCGACCCCGCGTTAGGCTGGACACGCGAGCAGTCTGCCGCCGCCCTCCAAAGCGCAAACATTGACCCACAGCGCCGGGGCGAAACGCTGTCTCTGGCGGAGTTCGCGTGTCTTGCCAGCACGCCGCCCACCTAGCCCAGCACAATCCAGCGCACGATGGATACAATCAGCACGGCAACGCTGAGAGTAACAATCACGAGCGCGGGCATCGCCTTTCCCGTCGCCCGAAACCGCGCAACAAAGAAGCCCATCATCACCAGCGAAACGCCGATGCCTGCGCCTAACCCCTGATGCGGGTGATGCTGACCCAAAAGCCCCGCCGCAATCCCCATCAGGACAGCAGACCCAATCCCTGCCAGCAGAGAGGGCAGGGATTTTGCCCGCGCGTAGCCCAGTGCGCCGCCCGCCATCAGCAGGAGCGCGTACACCGCATACAAAATTATCATGGCGGCAGTGTACCCGCTTCCAGCGTGTCCTGTCCTTCCTGCGTGTCCTGTCCTTCCAGTTTGCGATCTTCCCAGGTCTGCACAAAAATATATGCCAGAGGCCCTAACCAGTAGAAAAGGAGGCTCAGACGCACGTTCACGAAGGCCAGCGCGACTGCCGCCGCATAAATCAGCATGGAACTGGCCGTGCGGGTGAACCCTAAACGCACCAGCGCGATATTAACCGAAGGGGAAAGCAAACGCGCACGCACAACATACAGCCATAGACCCAGCAGCGAGCCGCTGACCAGAACGAGATTGATGCCATACCAGACCACGACCCGACGCTCTGCCGGGTAACTCCCCAGAAACGATGCAGAGGCGGGAACGAACGCCACAAAGAGCAGCACCAGATTGTTGAGCCATAGCAGGGAGCGGTCGGTGCGCCTGACGCTATGCAGCATGATATGGTGCGCCACCCAGTAAACGCCCACAATCACAAAACTTAGCGCATACGCCAGCACGCGCGGCCACAGACTGTTCAACGCTGCGCCTACTGCCTGCGCCGCTAATCCACTCGGCACGTGGACATCAAGCACCAGCAAAGTTATCGCAATCGCAAATACGCCATCGCTGAAGGCTTCTATGCGTGTCTTACCTAACCCATCGGGAGAGTTCATGCTTGCTTTCGCGGGGCCGTTATGCGGCCCTTTTTGTCCACGCGCAGACTCACTGTGTTGTCTCTTAACACGGCCTTCATCGCGCCTTAATCCGCCCTAAGAGTGCCCTGATTCCCCCCAGGATTCCCCTTATTTCACGCTGGCAAGGTACTGATGGATGAACTGCACGGCCACCGCGCCCTGACCCACCGCCGCCGCGACACGCTTGGCCGGGCCGTTCCACACGTCCCCGGCGACAAAGATGCCCGGCGTGCTGGTCTCAAAAAAGAACGGCTCGCGCTCCAAAGGCCACCTGTCTTTGCCAATCGAATCCAGCATCTGCGCTCCCGAAAGAATAAACCCGTGCGCGTCGCGGGCTACTAAATCGCCCAGCCACTCGGTATTCGGCTCCGCCCCGATGCACAAAAACAGCGCGGCGGCAGGCACGATTTCCGTTTCTTTTGTGACGGCATTGCACAGGGTCAGGCGCTCCAGATTGTCTGTGCCGTGCGCCTCTATCACTTCGCAGCAAGGCCGCACGCGGATGTTGGATGTGTGCTCAATCTCGTCAATCAAATACTGCGACATAGACTTGGACAAACTCTCGCCGCGCACCAAAAGCGTCACGCAGCGGGCATAACGCGAAAAATACATTGCCGCCTGCCCCGCCGAGTTCGCCCCGCCGACAACAAACACGTCGTCATCCTTGCACGACAGCGCCTCGGTCATCGCCGCGCCGTAGTAAACGCCGCACCCGGTCAGTTCGTCAACGCCCGGCGCGTCCAGTTTGCGCCACGCCACGCCTGTTGCCAGCACCAGCGCGTGCGCCCTGAGTTCCGTGCCGTCGGCTAATACGGCAATGCGGTATTGACCGTCCACGCGAACCGACGTCACCTCCTGCGGGGACAAAATCTCCACGCCAAATCGCTTCGCCTGCTCCACCGCGCGCCGCGCCAGGTCTGCGCCGGACAGCCCCGCCGGGAAGCCCAGATAATTCTCAATGCGCGACGACGTGCCCGCCTGACCGCCCGGCCCTTCGCGCTCAATCATCACCGTAGACAGCCCTTCCGACGCTCCGTACACGGCGGCAGTCAGCCCGGCGGGGCCTGCGCCCACGATGACCAAATCATAAAACGGCTGCGCGGCATGGGTGTGCAGCCCCACGCGCTCGGCAATTTCCTCCGGCGACGGCTCCACCAAACAGGAGCCGTCCGCCAGCACAATCACCGGCAGGCGCGCGTCATCTAAGCCGCACGACTGAAGCAGACGCCGCGCTTCCGCCCGCGCCCCGCGATTTTCTATGTCCAGCCACCGATACGACTGCTGATTGCGCGCCAGAAAGTCCTTCACCGCATGGGATGCCGCCGACCAGCGGTGCCCAATCACCCGAATGCCCGCAAACGGCGAGCAGGTCGCGCTTTTCCACGCCCCCAGCAGGTCATCCACCAGCGGAAAGAACTGCGCTTCCGGCGGATCAGCCGACTTCAGCAAATGGAAGTCAATCGTGCCATCGTCCATCGCCCGCAGCAGCGCGTCGCCGTCGTCCTGCTCGGTAAACAGCATCCGGCGCGTCTCACAGAAGCGCGCCTGCGCTACCTGCTTCATAAACTCCACGCCGCTTGCCGGAGGCAGTCTCTGCTCGGCAATCACCAGCGCCACCGGCTCCTTGCGCTTCTGCCACCCCGCCAGGCGCTTCAAGGCGCTTTCTGCGGAGGCAGCCTGAAGCACGCGATAGTCTTTGCCATAACGCCGCTTGAGGTCGCGCACAACGGCGCGGCGCACCCGCAAATCATCATCCACAACCAGAATAATCGGCTTCGGAGGCAGAGCAGACATGGATTGGCTCCTTTCCTATTCAGGACACAGGCGGAAACGGAAAAGGCTCGCAGAGAGATGCGGAGACAGGGGAAAGTTTTCGGAGATATGCGCGCAGGTGGCCCTCACTGGGTGAGGGCCTCGTTACTCCGCCGCAACCGGCTCCCATGTTTTAGACTGGGCGGCCCGCTCAATGGCGTCCAGCGTGACATTGTTGATGTAGCCATCGTGGAAGTTAGGGGAGGGGTTCTGGCCGTTTCCAATGGCCGTGAACGCATCGGCAAGCAGGTTGATAAACGTCTCGCCATAGCCCGTATTGTGGGCAACGGGCCAGTAATGCCCGCTGTAAGGGTCTTGCCCGGCGGTCACAGACACCGTGCGGAAGCCGTGCGTGCCCGCACGGGTATCCTCCGTGTAGACTTCCAACTCATTGGGGCGCTCCATGTTGAACACCAGGCTGCCCTTGCTGCCGTTCACTTCAAAGCGGTTGTGGTTCTTGCGTCCCAGCGCGAAGCGGGTCGCCTCAAACGTCCCCACAGCCCCGCTCGTGAAGCGGACGAGGGCAATGGAAGCATCGTCCACGGTCACGTCCCCCATCACATCAGACGCCGTGCCCCCCATGCGGTCGTCGGTGGCCGCTAACTCCGGCCTCTTTTTCACGAACGTCTCCATCAGGCCGCACACTTCGGCAATCTCCCCGACTAAGAAGCGGGCCGTGTCCAGCGAGTGCGCCAGCAAATCCCCGTGCGACCCGCTGCCCGCCGTTTCTTTCTTCAAGCGCCAGACTAAGGGAAACTGCGGGTCAACAATCCAGTCCTGCAAATACAGCGCGCGCCAGTGGTAGAGCGTGCCGAGCGCGCCTTCCGCAATCAACTGTTTGGCGAGCGCGACGGCGGGCACTTTGCGGTAATTGAAGAAGATGGCATGATAAACACCCGCTTTGGTGACGGCCTCCAGCATGGCTTTGGCATCGGGCGCATGGTTGGCAAGGGGCTTTTCGCAGAAGACGTGCTTGCCCGCCGCCGCCGCCGCTGTCACCATTTCCGCGTGCAGATTGGACGGCGCAGACACGTCAATGATGTCTATGTCAGGCCGGGCTATGAGTTTTCGCCAGTCCGTCTCGTAGGTTTCCCAGCCCAGCGTGTCGGCGGCGCGGCGAACGCCTGCCTCGTCTCTGCCGCACAGGGCCTTCAGAACAGGCCGCACAGGCAGGTCATCGTAGAACCGGGCCACCTGCCGATAAGCGTTGGAGTGCGCCTTGCCCATGAACTTATAGCCAATCAAGCCAACATTGAGCGTCTTCTTCGTCATGCGTGTGTCTCCTTGACGGGGCTGGTATCTGCTCCACGCGCTGCCGGAAGCAAGCCGTCTCCCTGAGAGCGAGGGGTTGAAACCCCTCGCTCTCGTGAACTTTCTTTCGCGCGCTGGCTTGCCCGACATCTACCCTACATCTACTGTGCCAGGTAATTCACTACGTTCCCTTTGGCGCGCAGGGCCTGAATATACGCCGGGATAATCTGCTTGAACTGGGCATCCCGCGCTGTCTGAAGCGCGGCAGCGTAAGCGACTTTCTCCTCCGCACTGGCGGGCGCGGCGCTGGTGCTGTCCACTTTAATCAGGTGGTAGCCGAACACGGATTTCACCGGCGCGGGCGTGATTTCGCCCGCTTTCAGAGACAACGCGGCCTGCAAGAACGTCGGGTCTATCTGCGTCATGCCTGTCCCGATGATGTGCAAATCTCCCCCGGTGTCCTTGTTGGACGGGTCTTCCGAATACTTTTTGCACACGTCATCCCACGATTTGCCCGCCTTCAACTCGTCCTGAGCCTTCCCGATGAGCTTCTGCGCGTCCTCGTCGGTGTGCGCTTTCGTGCCGGGGCTTGCGCCAGAGTTGGTCAAAACAAGGATATGACGCGCATGAACCAGGGTAATGACGGGCAGGCGCGGCGCGACCAGCTTCTCGGCCAGTATCCGCAGACGCAGGCTGTCCTTGAAGTTTGCCAGCGTCTCGTGCGACTGCAAAAGCAGCGCATCTAACGACCGCACCGGCACGCGCTGCGCCTGCTGCTGCTGCATAATCTGCACTTTTACCTCCGCAAGGCGCGCATTCACCTCGCCGGGAGAGGCCGCAACATGGGCGGCTTTGGCGGCCTGTTCCACTAAAAGATTGTTGATAAGCCGCTCGGCAATGTCCCCGCCTGAAAACTGCACCGCCAGCGCGGCGACCTCAGAAGTCGGAATGCGCTGGCCGTTGACCACAGCGGCAACCCCCGGCGGCGCGGCCAGATGCTTGCGCGGCGCGGCAGGCGACATCATCATGGGCGGCGCAGACGGCGGCGCGGGCGGCCCGCCCATCGGAACCTGCGCCCCAGCAGGCGCGGCCACGAGGGCCAGAAGCAGAAACGAAATAGTTTTCAAAATAGTCGGAAACTCCTTTGGAACGGTGTGAATGTCACGAAAACACTGCCACTATGTTACCCGTATGTACCACGAAAACGCCCCCGCCGTCAAGCCCTTGTCCCCCCTTTGTAGTGACAAGGTGGCCCCTTTGTCCCCCCGATGTAGTGACATTGTCCTCCATTGTCCTCCATTGTAGCCCATTGACAGCAGCGCGACATCATCATTTCACCCTGCCCTGAAGAAAACAGCGGCATCTTCCGACAATGTGGTTACCGGGGAATTGACCCCGCCTGTGAGTGTGCAAATCATTCGCAAGCCTTTTCGCAAGCCTTTCGCAAACACTTTGGAAACACTTCGGGAACACTTCGGGAACACTTCGGAAAAAGGAACACAGACCATGCCAAACTCATTGCGAATTGTCAGCGCCGCGACCTCCGCCGCTGCCACGCCCCAGCAGAACGCGGCCCGCATTGTCGCCGCGCGCACCCCGTCGCCCAGCCAGCAAAGCGCCACCACCCGGCTGGACTGGATTTCTTCGCTCTGGGCAACGCTCACCGACTTGGAGCGCGCGTCCTTTGTCGCTCTGGGTCAGAACTACTCCGTCAGCGCAACAAAAACCACGTCCAGCGGCAAAAACCTGTTCGTCCATCTGAACACATACCGCGACCTTTGCGGCATGGACATTCTGACAATGGCCCCGACCTACCCCGACAAACTGGGAAAACTGCCCGATTTCTCGCTGGACATCGCCAACGCAAGCGGCGCGTTCAGCGTCGCCATCACGCCCTTCGCCGCGTTTGCTCACATGGTCATCGTGGGCGCGACCCGCCCGCTGACTGCGGGCACGGTGCTGGTACGGCGGAAAGATTATCAGATTCTGGAAGTGATGCCAAGCCTCGCTGTGGGGACTTTTGATGTTGCATCGGGCTATGCGGCTGTCTTCAAAGTGCCGAATGTGGGAAACCGTGTCGGCGTGTGCCTCACTCCGGTTTCTGAGAACGGCTTTCTGGGCCAGACCCTCTACCACGATGCCGTTGTCGCCGCCGCGCCGTAGGGGGAGAGTGGCCCTCGCCCGGTCTTCAGAAAGGCGACCCTCTCCCGCGAAGAAGGCCCTCACCCGGCGATAAAGAGGCCCTCACCCCGCTGCTTCGCAGCGACCCTCTCCCGCTTCGCAGGCGAGGGTAGGAGGGAAGAGCCTGCTGTCGCAGGCGAGGGTAGGAAATAATTCCCTCTTAACCCTCGCCCGTGCCGCACGGGAGAGGGTCGCGCGAAGCGCGGGGTGAGGGCCGTTTATAGACCGGATGAGGGCCGTTTATAGACGGGGAGAGAGCCGCCCCTGCGCCAGAAACACCGACAACACCGCAATGTCAGCCGGGGACACACCCGGCACGCGCGACGCCTGCCCCAGCGTCTCAGGACGCACCCGCGTCAGTTGGTGCTGGCTCTCGCGCGAAAGCGAACGCAGGCCGTCGTAGGCAAACTCCGGCGGAATGGCGACGCTCTCCTGGCGCACTGCCGCCGCCACCGACGCGCGCTGGCGGCGCAGATAGCCCTCATATTTGCACAGGATTTCCGCCTGCTCTCCTACTTCCGGCGCGACCGGAGAGGGCGGGGGACTGAAAGCCGCAATGTCCCCGTAACACACGTCCGGGCGCTTCAGCAAGTCCGACAGGGGCGTTCGCTGCGAAACGGGCGCGAACCCGTGCGCGGCAAGGCGCGCATTATCGGCCCCGCCTACATAGGTTTGGGCCAACCGGAACGTTTCTCGGTCAATGGCATTACGCTTTTTTGTAAAAACAGACCAGCGTTCTTCTGTCACCGACCCCAACTCCCTGCCGCGCGCCGTCAGACGGCTGTCGGCGTTATCCTGGCGCAACAGCAGGCGGTATTCGGCGCGCGACGTGAGCAAACGATACGGCTCATCGGCCCCTTTGACTACTAAATCATCCACCATGACGCCCAGATACGCTTCTTCCCGCCCTAATGTAAACGCCATGCGGCCCTGAGCCAGCCGCGCGGCATTGATGCCCGCCAGCAGCCCCTGACCCGCCGCCTCCTCGTACCCGCTCGTCCCATTAATCTGCCCGGCCAAAAAGAGGGCATGACACCGCTTTGCCATCAGCGCGTGCGAGAGTTCGGTAGGCGGCACGGCATCGTACTCCACCGCGTACCCTGGACGCAGCATCGTACAGTTTTCCAATCCTCCAATCGTCCGCAAGAAAGACAGTTGAACGTCGGCAGGCAGCGACGTAGACGTTCCCTGCACGTACAAAGACCGCGTGTTCCACCCTTCCTGCTCCAAAAACACCTGATGGGAAGGCTTGTCCGCGAACTTCACGATTTTATCTTCAATGGACGGGCAGTAGCGCGGCCCGCACCCCTGAATATGCCCCCCGTAGAGCGAAGACAGATGGAGACTGCCGCGAATGACTTCATGCGTGCGCGCGCTCGTATGCGTCAGCCAGGACGGAAGAAGCCCCTCGCGCCTGCCCCAACCCTGATGCAGAAACGAAAACGCGGGCGCGTCGGCATCCGACTCCATCGCCGTCGTGCGGGAAAAGTCCACGCTGTCCTTATCTATTCGGGGCGTCGTGCCCGTCTTCATGCGCACGGTGGGGAAGCCCAGCGCGCGCAAAGATTGTGACAGCGCCACCGCAGGCTCCTCCCCCAGACGCCCCCCGGCGGTTTGCTGGTCTCCGGTATGCATCACCCCGCGCAGGAACGTGCCCGTCGTCACCACCACCGCCCGCGCGCCAAACACGTCCCCCGCCGCCGTTTTGACGCCGACACACGCGGGGCCTCCCGGCCCTTCTTGCGTCAGCAGTTCCGTCACCTGCCCCTCAGCCAGCGTCAAATTGGCCTCGGATTGCAGCGCCTCGCGCATGAACCGGGAGTAAAGATGTTTGTCGCACTGCGCGCGCAGGGCTTGAACGGCAGGCCCCTTGCCCGTGTTCAGCAGGCGCACATGGGTCGCCGTCGCGTCTGCCGCAAGGCCCATCTGACCGCCCAAAGCATCAATCTCGCGCACCAGATGCCCTTTTGCCGGGCCGCCAATGGAGCAATTGCACGGCATCCTAGCCACGCTGTCCAGCCCAAGCGTCAGGCACAGGGTCTTCGCCCCCAGCCGCGCCGATGCCAACGCCGCCTCCACCCCCGCGTGCCCCGCCCCCACGACGATCACGTCCCATTCACGCATCAGGCGTGCCTTCGGGAAGGGCTTGCGGCGCAATTTTGCGCGGCCCGCCCGTTGGTCGGAGGATCACGGTAAAGTTCTGGCTCGGCTCCTGATTGTTCCAAGCGTCTTCCACGTCTTGCAAAGCGACAGCCACATCGTAGGCGTCAAAGTCTCCGGCTAGATAGGTTGGCACGACGAGCAGAAGGCCATGCTTCTCTACTCTGTCAATGTGGAAGGCGATGCCCAGCCCCCGCGCTTGCGCTTCCTCGCGCAGCCATTGATACACTTGCTCCGGGGAATGGGCTTGCTGCGCTACGGTTGTCATTGTGATACCTTTCAGGAAACAGGCTCTCCAGCGTCTTCAGAATAATGTCAGCGTGCTTCTTGGCGTCCCGAGAGGCTGTGCCTGGGAAAAGACGGCGGGCCTCATAATCAGCCTGAACGCGCAGTTTGTAGAGCGCGCTCAGGCGACTGAAGAGATCGTTGCGCTTGTTGCGCGCAGGCACAAGCGGCCTCAGTTGGTCGCGCAAAATCTCTGGTGTCCTCGCATGGCTCCACGCTTCGCTGTCACCGGGCGGAACCAGCCCGCAATACAGCAGCATGGCAGTGGCAGCTTGATAGGCAGCATAATGATAACGGCTGGCGGCAGAACGGGGGCAGCCTGCCGCTTCTGCCGCGCGGGCCGCGCGCTCTGCTTCACGCGCCATGTTTCTCCACTGCTGTCAGTCTTCCATGCGGGTCTATTATACCTGCCGCGCGCCTGCGCTCATAGGCGAGATGGAGCAGGGACAGGGCGCGGGGAACGTCGTTCCCGTCGCGCAAGTAAAACGTCACCCAGTGGGAGCGGGGATAAACGTGATGCAGGACAGCGCGCTTCTCAGAAACCAACTGCGCCCGGAGCGCGTGGGTCAGGGGAATGTCTAACACGCCGCTGCCGTGCAGATGGCCCAGTTCCTTCCCGCCGAAGCGAAACTCGGTGCCGCCAAACCGGTGCAGGCGCACGGAGACGCCCGGCCAGCCGCAGACGGTGCGCTCCACCGTCTCCACTGCCGCCGCAAGCGTGGGGCGAAACAAAGCCGCTGCCGTCCGCAGCGCGCCGTCAAAGCAAAGCGGCAGGCCCGGAATGAAGCGCAGGACGCGCAGGCGGCGCACGGCGAAGGCGAACACCTTCAAAGTGGCTTTCCCTTTCGCAGAGCGTCTGAATATGGGTCATCACGCGCAGATGCACGGCGCGGGCAATTTGAGACGCCCACAGGTCGTAATACCAAGATGGGTACACGGAGAGCGCGTACCAGCTGGTTCCGGTCAGCGTGGTCGTGCCGTCGCCATTGTCGCGCAAAAGAAACTGCCCGCGCAGGACGCGCGCATGGCCCCAAATCTCCGGGTGACGGGGCTGCTGTGTCACGTCAAACGTGAGGCGCTGGTTGGTTTGGCACTCCGTAATGCGTTCCTGAAAGACTAAGTTGCCCTGGAAAACGCAGCGGCGCGCGGCCCCTACTGCGCACGCCGTCGCGCTCGCCCCGGTCGGATACGGCAACCCCAAACGGAACAGCCAGAATCGCGGCGGCTCCGTGAGGGGCGGCACATTCGCCAGGTGTGCCCACACCGCCGACGGGCAGGCATGAATAAGAACCGTGTCGGAGACGCTGTTGTGGTACTCATGCCGCGCCAGGGAGTCGCTCACCAGGCACAGCAAAGCCAGCGGCAGAACGCTCACGCGCAGGCGCGAATTACGAAAAAAGAGCACGCGGCCCAGAAGAGCGCCGATCCATACCAGCAGCACAATGAGCGGCGAAACAATCAAAAGGCAGATGACGCCCTCGCCCATCAGCAGGCCGCTCGTGACCAGAGCGACAAGGCTGCACAGCAGAGAATACAGGCCGTACTGCCCCGTGCTCAACCCTAAATTGCGCCAGAAGAAAGCGCAAACGAACCCCATCACCAGCGGCACGATAATGAAATCGGAGGACACCAGCGTCGCGCTGTGCGGGTCTGCGCGCCGCACAATCCAGAAGTTCAACGCAACAAGCAGAGCGGCGGCGATGTTGGACGCCACAATGCCGCCTGCAATGGAGTGGGCCGGGGGAAGCAAAGTCGGCTGTCCTGACGGCGCGGGCGGCCACGCTTCGCCCACAACGGACAGATGACAGAACGGGCAAATTAACGCCGCGCACGAAATCGGGCGCTGGCAATATGGGCAGGGGGATGTTTCCCCGGCAGGCGTGCTCATGGGAGGGAAGCGCTTACCCCGTGTTCTTCAAGCCCGCCGCGACGCCATTGATAGACAAAAGCACGGCGGCACGCAAATCGCGTCGTTCCTGCCGATGCGGGTCGGCTTCCCCTTCAGCGGCAGGGAGCGCGCGCAGACGCTTCAGCAGTTCCACCTGCAAATACGAGAGTGGGTCAACATACGGATTACGCAATTTGATGGACTTCTGCAAGACGGGCGCGCTGTCTAAAAGCGTCTCCTGATGGGTCACGCGGCAGATGGCGCGGACGCTGCGCGTGTATTCGTCTTTGATTGTGCCGTAGACGCGAACGCGCAAGGCTTCGTCGTTGACCATCTGCGCGTAACGGAACGCAATATCCATGTCGGCTTTAGCAAGCGACATCTGCGCGTTGTCCAGCATGGCCGCAAAGAATGGCCACTGCGCGTACATTTCCGAGAGGCGCGTGAGGCCGTCTGCGTGACGCTCCATGAAGTTTTCCAGTGCGATGCCCACACCGTACCATCCGGGGAGCGTGTAACGCGACTGCATCCACGAAAACACCCAGGGAATGGCGCGCAGGTCTTCTATTTTGTCGGACGCCGTGCGCTTCGGCGGGCGAGAACCAATGTTAAGCTGCGATAACTCGCCAATGGGCGTGGTGTCCCGGAAGAATGTCTTGAAGTCGGGGTCATCGTACACGAGAGAACGGTACGCCGCGAACGCATCCGCGCTGAGTTCTTCCATTGCCGCGTGCCAGGCGGGGGCGAGGGCGTCAGCAGCGAGGGGTTTAAACCCCTCGCTATGTTCGCTGCCGGAATGAATGGCCCCGTTCCTGTCGGCGCTCGCCACGAGCACGGCGTGAACGATTTGTTCTAAATTGCGCGCGGCAATTTGCTCGTCAAAATAGCGCGCGGCAATCACTTCCCCCTGCTCGGTAATTTTCAGTTTCCCCTGAACGCTGCCCGGTGGCTGCGCGAGAATGGCGCGTCCGGCGGGGCCGCCGCCGCGTCCCACCGCGCCGCCGCGCCCGTGAAAGAGGCGCAGGGCGATTTTGTGCCGCTTTGCGACTTCGGTGAGTTGAGTTTGGGCGACATACAGCTTCCAGTTGGCAGAAACGTACCCGCCATCCTTGTTGCTGTCTGAATAGCCGACCATTACTTCCTGCTCGTCGCCGCGCGCCCGCACGTTTTCGCGGTACACGGGATTAGAAAGCAGGGCGTCCATCACGGCGGGGGCGTTCTCTAAGTCTTCTATGGTCTCAAACAGGGGAACGACATCCACGCTGGATGCCACAATGCCGCTTTTCTTTCGCAAAAGCCCCGCTTCTTTGGCGAGCAGCAGCACTACCAGCACATCGGACACGTCCGACGCCATAGACAGAATGAAGGAGCCGAAAGCGTCGGAACCAAGTTCGTCATGCTTCTGCCGCACTAACCGGAACAGGCCGAGCGTCTTGTCGGTGTCGTCGTCAAACTCCAAATTAACGGGCACAAGCGGGCGGGAATTGGCGATTTCGCGTTCCAACAGGGCCACTTTGTCGGCTTCAGTAAGCGTTTCCCACTGCACGCCCTGTTCTTTCAAAACGGCAGCGAGCGCGCCGACGTATTTTTCCTTGTGTTCGCGAATGTCCAGGCGGGCAAGGTGAAAACCAAAGAGCCGCGCCTGGGCGAGGATAGGGCCGAGGGCGCGTTTGGCGGCGTGGCTGCCTGCGTTGGACTCCAAACTGCGCTGAATGACTTCCAGGTCGGCCACAAACTCGGCGGCGCTGGCGTAAGCGCCGTCCGTTTTGGCGCGAGTGCGGCGCAATCTTTCCCAGATGAACTCCATTTTGCGGCGGTACGGCTCGGTGGGGGAGCGATGCGCGGCGTCGGCGGCGACTTGCGGAAGGCGTTCGGCGTCGGCGGCAAGCGACTCTTCTAATTCGGCGGCAACTTTGACGTAATGCAGCGATTGACTCAACCTATCGGAGAGGGCGCGCACGGCGGGAATGTACAAATCCAGCGCGGCGGCGCGGTGCATTCCTAAAATTTCAGCGGTATGGGAGAGGGTAATAGTGGGATTGCCGTCGCGGTCGCCGCCGACCCACGAGCCGTACTGCAAAAAGAGCGGGATGGTGAACGGTTCGCCGGGATAATATTCGGCAAGGGCAGCGTTTAAGTCATCATACAGGCGGGGCGTGACGGAAAAGAGAGTTTTGGCGAAGTAAAACAAAATATTGCGCGCCTCGTCCAGCACGGAAAGGCGACGCTGGCGCACTTCATCGGTCTGCCACAGGACTTCCACGTCGGCAGCGATGTTGTCTTCGGTGTCTTTGAGTTCACGGTGCGAGAGAAACGGGCGCTCCAGCGCGTCTAGTTCATCACTCAGGCGATATAATTTCTCCTGAACGCTGCGACGCTTGCTTTCGGTGGGGTGCGCGGTGAAGACAAGTTCAATGGAGAGGCCGGACACGAGCGAACGCATGGCGTCGGCGTCGGTTCCCGACTCTTTGAGGGTGCGGACGGCATCGCGGACGCTTTCTTTGCGCGGCTTGTCGCCTGCTTCGGCGGCGCGTCGTCGGTTGATGCGGGCGATTTCCTTTTGTTCGGCCAGATTAACCAGTTGAAAGTACGTGGTGAAGGCTTTGAGGACGGGAAGCGCGTGCGCGAAGTCCATTTGCGCGAAGAGTGTATCCAACTCGGCCTCAGCGTCGTCGGGGCCAATGGTTTCTCTGGCCTGTTTGGTGAGCGCGCGTACCCGTTCTACGGTCAGGAAGAGCGCGTCGCCGCCCTGTTCCTTGAGAACGTCACCGAGTGCGTTGCCGAGCGTTCGCACATCGCGGGCCAATTCCCCGCCGGTTTCCCCGTTGTTTGCCATGCGTAAAGTGTACCCGGTGGGTGTCTACCCGTGCGTCCCGGCGTCTTTGAGCGTGGCGACGCCAACGGGCGAAAGCGGCCTGTGCGGGTTGCGATACCACAGGTTCGCGTCAAAGGGCGCGACGTATTTTGTCACGTCCGGGCGAAACCATTTGGAATGCGAGTCGGCAAAAAGATAATTGCTGCCGCCTGCGTGCCGAACGCTGAGGCGCGGGGCGTCTTTTTCGGCGGACGGCAGATGGTTGATGTTGAAATCGGGCCGGTTGTTGTTGTCCACTTCGCAAAGCACAATCAGATATTGCGGCTCGGCCATGTCGCTTAGGGCAACAGGCTCGGAACCGGGGCCAGCGAACGCGCCCAAGCCTTTGTCAAACTTGCCGCCACGCCCGTTGCCGCTGTAATTGGCGGCGAAACTGTCAAAATACCCATCGGGGCCGGGCGTGGTGATGGGGTCTTGCGGGCATTTGTAGAATTGCTTGTTCTTGATGTCCGGGTACACCATATTGCGCCATGTGTTCTTGCTGCCGGGAGCGTCGGAAATGTTTGGCATCGTGTTGTCGTAGTCACTGACATATTGCGAGATGCTCAGTCCGAGTTGCTTGATGCCGCTCAGGCAGGAATAATGAATGTCATGCTCACGGGCTGGGGCGAAAACGGGAAAGAGAACGGCGGCAACGACGAAGATAATAACAAGGACGGCCAGCATTTCCCACCATTTGGGCAGTTTGATTTTGGACATGATGAGGCTCCTTTCGTTGTTGTCAGTGTACCCGGCGCAAACGGGCAATTCTCTGACGCAAACGCTTCCGTTTGCCATCTGAAACGTTCCAATGAGTCGTTCAATGGAACGTTTACAAAAGCCCGTGTTGACATCGACTCCAGTTTTCGCGCCATTGCGCCGATAATGGGAGCAGTTCGTCACGCAAACGGAGGAAAATCGGTCATGCCCGCCAACTTTTTGCCCGCCAATGATGCCAAATACGCGCAGTGGCTGTCAAATTTTGTTCAGGAAGCCACATTAAATGCCGCCACACTCGGCGTTTCCGCACAGGAACTGGTCGTCTTTCAGTCCGAAGCCGACACGCTCGCCGAAACCCTGCTGCAAGCGCACGCCGCACGCGCCGCTGCCAAAGCCGCCACCGCCGAAAAGGATGCGGCACGGCAAACCAGCGAGAGCCATGTGCGCGTTCTTGCCCGCCGCGTGCAGGCCGACGACGCTATTTCCGACGATGTGCGCCGCTTTCTGGGCCTTCCGGTGCATTCCAAATCCACGCGCCGCGTGCTTCCCAACACGCCGCAGGCGCTTGTCGCCAAGCCGTTCGCTAACGGCATCAACACGCTGAAATGGAGGCCCAACGGCAACCGGCGCGGCGTCATGTACGTAGTGGAAGCCTCCCGCGACGGCATGGGAGCCTGGAAACAGGTCGGCGTTTCCACGCAAATGCGCTTTTCTCACACCGGTTGCGTGCCCGGCGAGACGCTATATTATCGCGTACGGGCGCAGCGCAATGCCAAACTCAGCGCGCCTAGCAACGAAGCGAGCGTTTACGAGTCCACTCCCCGCCTTTCCCGCGCCGCGTGAGAGGAAGCCCTCACCTCGCCATCGGAAGCCCTCACCCCGCCATCGGAGGCCCTCACCTCGCCATCGGAATGGCGACCCTCTCCCGTCAGGACGGGCGAGGGTGGGAATGAGTCTTCTCTGAACCCTCGCCTGCAAAGCGGGAGAGGGTGGCGCGAAGCGCCGGGTGAGGGCTTCTTCGTCAGCATTGACGCAGAACGCGCCCGCCGGGTAGACTAAACGGCAGATTGGAACCTGTTTCATATGCCCCGTCCCATTGTGCTTGGCAACGGCGAACTGCTTGTCAACCTTGACCGCTTCCTCAGCGTGCGCGACATTTATTTTCCCTATGTTGGCTGGGCCAACCATGTCGGCGGGCACGTCTGCCGCGTGGGGGTCTGGCTGGAAGGGGGGCACTTCGCGTGGCTGGACGAGACGTGGGAATGGGATGTCCACTATCAGCGCGACACTTTGGTCACGGACTGCACCGCCGTCCATCACGGCCTCGGCGTGCGCCTGCGCGCCGCCCACGCCGTTCTGCATGACCGCAACGTTTACGTCGCTCGTTTCGCGTTAGACAACCTGCGCGATGAACAGCGCGAAGCGCGCGTCTTCCTTCACCACGACTTACGCATCGACGAAAGCGACATCGGCGACACCTGCTTTTACAACCCTTACGCGCAGGCGATGGTGCATTACAAGCGTGACCGCTACTTCCTGTTCGGTGGCTGTGTCGGCAAGAACCCCGACGCGGACGGCGTGCGATTGTGGCAGTATGCGTGCGGCGAAAAGGGCTTCAAAGGCGCGGAAGGGACATGGCGCGACGCGCAGGACGGTTTGCTGTCCATGAGCGCCATCGCGCAGGGCGCGGTAGACAGCACCGTGTCCTATCGCCTGGTGCTTCCGCCATTAGGAAAGCAAACCCTGCGCGCCTGGATGACGCTCGGCGAGACTTTAGACGAAGCCGTGCAGGAACAGGCCGCGCTTTTGCACACCGGCTGCGACAAAGCGCTGGACGCCACCGCCGTTCACTGGTTCGCCCTCACGCGCGGCCTCAGAACGGATTTGGAACGCCTGCCGCCCCGTGTTGCCGATCTCTTTACGCGCAGCGTCCTCATCATTCGCACGCAGGCCGACAAGCGCGGCGCGATCCTCGCGTCCAACGACTCCGACATCATGGAAACGGCCCGCGCGCATTACTCCTATATGTGGCCGCGCGACGGCGCATTGGTGTCGCTTGCGCTGGACAGCGTGGGCCTGAAAGACATCTCGCGCCCGTTTTTTGAGTTCTGCGCCCGCGTCCTCCCGAAAGACCGCGCCGCCCTCATGCACAAGTACGGCCCCGACGGCACTGTTGGCGCGTCCTGGCACCCCTGGATTGTGGACGGGCAGCCGGAAATCCCGTTTCAAGAAGACGGCACCGCGCTTGTCCTGTATGCCCTCTGGCAGCACGTCTTAACGCACGGCGACATGGGCCTTGCCGAAATGCTGTACGCCAAACTCGTGCGCCCCGCCGCCGACTTTCTCTGCGACTATCGCCATCCCGTGACGCATCTGCCGCTTCCCTCGTGGGACATCTGGGAAGAGCGTCGCGGCACGCATATCTGGACAACGGCTTCGGTGATTGCCGCCCTGAACGCCGCCGCCGACTGCGCCCACGCGCTGGGCGAAAAAGCCGCCGCCGACAGATACAGGGCCGCCGCCGACGAAACCCGCGCGGCGTTATTGACACACTTCTGGGACGACGACGCGCGCTGCTTCGCCCGCATGGTCACGACCACCGACGCTGCCGACGACCCCGCCGTTCACCGCGACATGACCGTAGACGCCTCCGCCGCCGCCCTGTTCGCCTTCGGCGTCCTGCCCGCCGACCACCCGCAGGTTGTCGCCAGCATGGAATGTTTGGGCCGCAAACTGTGGGTGCGGGCGGGCGCGGGCGGCATCGCCCGTTACGAGCGGGATTACTACTTCCATGTCACCGACGACTTTGAGCGCGTGCCCGGCAACCCCTGGGTTATCTGCACGCTCTGGCTCGCCGACTGGTACATCGCCACCGCCCGCACGGAAGCCGACCTGCGCCGCGCCGCCGACCTTTTGGAATGGGTGGGTTTGTGCGCGCTTCCCACCGGCGTGCTGCCCGAACAGGTGCATCCGTTCACGCTCGCGCCGCTTTCCGTCGCGCCGCTCACGTGGTCGCACGCGCAGTTTGTGACGACGGCGACCGCCTACCTGAACAAACTGGCAGAACTGGAAAAGCCGCCTGCCTAATGGCGAGCGGCTTTGCGGGGCGCGGCGGGCGGCGCGGCATACGGGGCGCACAGCGGGTCGCCCAGCACCAAATCCTTCCAGTGCAGCACGGGGGACGCGCAATAGAAAGCCTCGGCGAGGCTCCACCCGCGCGTGTAGCGGTCAAACAAAATCTCCGGTCGGGCCATCGCCAGCGTGTACGGCTCGGACACGTAGCCCTTGACGCCCGTGACCCCGCTCGCCACCAAATCTGCAATCAGCGATTGCCCGCCAACGGTGGGAAGCATCGTGCGCGCCGACGTGGAGACTACCGTTTCGGCAATCGCGCCGGGCCGCCACGTGTTTCCCTTGTAGAGTGCGGCGTCAAAGGCGGGGTCGTTGCTGCCCCATGACCAGTAGCCCATCAAGTTGGGAATGCGCCCCACGAACGTCTGTGACTGATCCAGCAGCACGGCCAAACCCCGCGCCTGCAAAATGCGCGCAGCGTCGTCCAGCCCCGCGTTCAGTTTCGTGGGGTCGCCTCCGCCGTTGCGCGAGGGAGCGCCGTCCAGCAGAAACTTGCCGCGTGCCGGGCGCGCAAGAAGCGCGCGCGTCACCAATGCTTCGGCGTCCTGCACAGTGTAGCCATCCAGCCGCGTCGCCAGATAAAAGTGAAACACGGCATGAGAGAAGCGCACGTCACTCCCAAAGAACGGGTTGCGGGAGGGAGATTGCAGGCCCGCAATGTCCTGCACCATAAGCCTGCCATCTACGGAGTCCCCGTTCGAGTTGAATGGCCCCTGCGCGGGTTCGGAAGAGCGCACACGCAGAGGGATGCCTTTCGTGAGCACCAGAAAGTCTACGGTGTCGGACAGCCCATTATGGCTGAGGGCTTCGGCCACCGGAGCCAGAATGGTGAGATTGAACGCGCTTTCATCCACTTCTTCGGCCTCCGGGCAGCGCAGGTGGCAGATGTGGTCGGAAGCAACGTGCCGCTTCAGCGCGTAAAAAGCCCCAATCTCGCGGGACGCGGCGCTGTTGTCATTGACAAGGAGCAGCACCCGTGCAGCAGGCCCAGACATCGGGGGAGAGGACGCCGCCCGTGCCGCGTCCGCCAGCAGCAAAAGCAACAAGGCAAAAAAACAGGGCGCGGCAAGCCGCGCCCCTACGTTACAGGTCGGTATCACTTGTGCAGGGCTTCCTCGCGGGAAGAAACCGCCACCGGCGGGGCGGAGCCGCCCGGCGCGCCCGGCGTGTTGGTATCGGAAGTCATGGGCAGGCCGCCGCGCTTGGAGAACAGCACCGCGCCGGTCAGCAGAGCCGCCATCACCACGACCACCGTGACGCGCACGGCAGTGGGAATGTCCAGCACGATAACGCCCGCAATCAGCACGCCCACCAGGTTCATCACTTTGATAAGCGGGTTCAGCGCGGGGCCAGCCGTGTCTTTGAACGGGTCGCCCACCGTGTCGCCAATCACTGCCGCCTTGTGCTGCTCGGTGCCCTTGCCGCCGAACAGCCCGTCCTCCACCTTCTTTTTGGCGTTGTCCCATGCGCCGCCCGAATTGGCAAGCAGGACGGCCATCAACTGCCCGCTCACAATCGCCCCGGCGAGATACCCGCCCAGCGCCGCCGCGCCGAGGCCAAAGCCCACCAGAATGGGAAGGCATATGGCGAGAATGCCCGGCCCCAACAGTTCGCGCTGCGCGGCAGCCGTAGAAATGGCGACGCACCGCGCGTAATCGGGGGTCTGCGTGTAGGTCATAATGCCTGGCATCTCGCGGAACTGCCGCCGCACTTCCTCCACCAATTGGAACGCCGCGCGGGACACCGCGTTGATGGCGAACGAACAAAACAGATACGGCGCGGACGCCCCTATCAGGAGGCCGATAAAGACCTTCGGCTCGCCCAAACTGAACGCCGCCATGCTCAGGTGCGCGTCGGTCATAAACGAGCGGAACAGCGCGACGGCGGCAATCACGGCAGTCGCAATGGCAAAGCCTTTGGTCAGGGCCTTTGTGGTGTTGCCTGCGGAGTCCAGTTTCGCCACCACCTTGTCTCCCGGCAGGGTTCCTTTCGGGCTGGCTCCATTGAGTGCCTCATGCTCCTTGAGCGCGCCGGACATCTCAAAGATGCCGTTGGCGTTGTCGGAGATGGGGCCGAACGTGTCCATTGCGAGCACGTAGCCCGTTGTGGTCAGCAAACCCAAACCCGCCAGCGCGATGCCATAAGCAGACAGCAGAGCGTTGCCGCCGAACAGCAGCACAATGGCGAACAGGGCGGCGACAATGGAAAGCGCCCCCCAGGTCGCGCTTTCCAGGCCGAGCGAGAAGCCGGTCAAAATCAGCGTCGCGGGGCCGGTCTGCGAGGCATGGGCGACTTCGGTGACCGGGCGCTTGTCTGTGCCGGTGAAGTATTCGGTCAGGCGTCCAATGGCAAGCGCCAGCAAAACGCCAATCACCACCGCGCCCACAAAGTAAAGCGGCCCATAAGTCATTCCGTCTACGGTGATGCCGCCCCCCAGCAGGCCCGGCAGAAAGGCCGCGAAGCCGACGCCAATCACGGCAATGATGGCGGTCACCCAGAAGCCCCGATTGATGGGAACCAATGGGTCAAGCGACAAGTCTTCCTTGCCGCGCATGGATGCCACGCCCAGCATGGACGCCACGATGCCGATGCCGTGTATCACGAGCGGGAACAGAATAAGGGGAAGAGCAATGGAGGCTCCGTACTCCTGCGCGACGGCGGCTCCCAAAATCATGGCAGCCACCAGCGTTACCAGGTAGGACTCAAACACGTCGGCAGCCATGCCCGCGCAGTCGCCCACGTTGTCGCCTACGTTATCGGCGATCGTGGCGGCGTTGCGCGGGTCGTCCTCCGGGATGCCCGCCTCCACCTTGCCCACCAGGTCAGCGCCCACGTCGGCGGCTTTGGTGAAGATGCCGCCGCCCACGCGCATAAACAGCGCCGCCAGCGAGCCGCCGAAGCCGAAGCCCACCAGCACCTTCATGGCGTCCGACTTGAACAGCAGGAAGAACACGGTGGCTCCGGCAAGCCCCAGCC
Source organism: uncultured Armatimonadota bacterium (assembly GCA_963835235.1). Lineage (GTDB taxonomy): Bacteria > Armatimonadota > Armatimonadia > Armatimonadales > Capsulimonadaceae > CAWIET01. The sequence continues at coordinate 691,318 of CAWIET010000005.1, read as the reverse complement.
CCACCGTCATCATGCCCGCCACCGCGCCGCTCTTGAACGCCGTCTCCAATGCGCCCTTGTAGGTGGACAGCGCCGCCTGCGCCGTGCGCTGGTTGCCGTTGACCGCCATGCCCATTCCCACGTAGCCTGCCGTATAAGACAGCGTGACGCCGACTAAAAACGCGACCGACACGCCCAGCGCGGTTTCCGTTGTGTAGCCCCGCTGGTTAGCAAACAGGAAGAACAGCGCGACGGCCAGCACCGCCACAAGCGGCAGCATGGTTCGCACCTGCTTGGCAAGGTAGGCATACGCGCCGGAGCGAATGGCCTCGCCCACATTCTGCATAGCCTGGCTGCCCGGCGACAGTTTCATCACCTGCGCCCGCAGCGCGAAGCCGTAAATAATGGCCGCCAGCGACGCCAGCAGCACGAAGCCCAGCGCCAGATTCACGTCTTGCGTAAACGGTGGCAGAGCCACTGCATCGCTTTGCGCCGAGGCCGCCCCCGCGCTTGCCAGCAGCAAGCACAGCGTCGCCCCGGCGCGCTTGAGTAGTATCGTTCCCAATCTGTGTCCTCCTTCGGAAATAAGAGAAGGCGCAGCATTGCGCCTCTGCAAACTCGGTTGCGCCTATTATAAGGCAAAGGCCCGCTTCTGTCAACCGGGCGGGCGAGAGAGCGTCAGGGCACGGGCGGCGTGCCCGGCGGCGCAGATGCCAGAACTGCTCCCAGAAGGCCCGGAAACCGCGCTTCCAACTCGGCCATACGCAGGGAAGTCAGGCTTTGCGTCCCCTGCGTCCGAGTAAAGATAAGGCCCGCCGCGCGCAGCACGCCCAGATGATGCGTCAGCGTAGATTTTGCCACCGGCGCGTTCACCGCGCCGCAGGCTAACTCGCCCCGGCAGGCCAGACACTGCACGATTTGCAGCCGCACCGGGTCGCTCAGGGCGTGCAGCACTTCTGGCAGCGAAACATCTTCTAATTCAGGGTGCTCGTAAGGCATGACCCTTCCATTATTCCACAAAAAGAGCGCCTTCCAACGGGAACGTCTTGCCGGGATTGCTTGTTCGGCAGTCATAGAACAACATCGCACAGGGAGATTACGCATTTGACACACATTCTGCATCTGGACAGTTCGGCGCGCGGGGAGGCTTCGCATTCCCGCCGCGTTTCCAAAGAGTTCGTGGACGCTTACGTGCAGCTGCACCCCGGAACGGTCGTCACCTACCGCGACATCGGCCATGACACCGTGCCGCACGTCACCGAAGAGATGATAGTGGCCTTCTACACGCCCGCCGCGTCCCGCACACCGCAGCAGCACGCCTTGCTGGAACTGTCCGGCGAATTGACCGCCGAACTGCACGCCGCCGACCTGTACGTGTTCGGCGTGCCCATGTATAACTTTGGCGTCCCCTCCAGCTTCAAGGCTTATATTGACAGCGTGGTCATTCCCTTTGTGACGTTCAACCCAGAAACCTACGCGGGAATGCTGCTCGGCAAGAAACTGGTCGTCGTCACCGCGCACGGCGGCGGCGGCTACTCGGAAGGCGAAGCGCGTGCCCACATGAACGTGGAAAACGGCCAGATAAAGACAGCGTTTGCCCTGATGGGCGTCACTGACGTGGACTTTATCCCGATGGAAAACACGCACAGCACCGACGAAATCCGGCAGCCGTCGCTGCAAAAAGCCGAAGAAAGGATTGCCGCGCTGACAGCGGCATAAGGAGACCACAGATAATAGCACACAACAGCAAAGTCGCCCTGATTACGGGCGCAAACAAAGGCATCGGGCTGGAAATCGCCCGGCAACTTGGCAAACAGGGCATCACGGTGGTGATTGGCGCGCGCGACCCGTCCAAAGGCCAGCAGGCCGCTGACGCGCTCAAAGCCGAGGGCATTGACGCCCACACGGTCAAATTGGAAGTCACGAACGCCGACGACATCGCCGCGCTGCCCGCTTATTTTGAGCAAACCTTCGAGCGACTGGACATTCTGGTCAACAACGCGGGTGTCATCAGCGAGCACGAAGGCGCGACGCCGGAAGCGTTCCGGCAAGGGTACGAGGCCAATGTCATCGCGCCCTACGTGGTGACGGAGACCTTGCTGCCGCTGCTGAAGAAAAGCCCCGCGGGACGCATTGTCAACCAGTCCAGCGCGCTCGGCTCGCTCGCTCTCAACGGCTCCGGCGGCCTCCCTGCTTCCTGGCGCTTGCCGATTTACAATTCCAGCAAGGCTGCGCTGAATATGCTCACGGTGATTGCGGCGCAAAACCTCAAAGACACGCCCGTGAAAGTCAATGCTGCGCACCCCGGCTCCGTCAAGACCGACATGAACCCGCACGGGGGTTTGACCCCGCCGCAGGGTGCGGAAACCGCCGTCACGCTGGCGACCCTACCCGACGACGGGCCAACCGGCGGCTTTTTCCATCGGGGCGAGCGCCTGGACTGGTAAGAAAGGAACGCAAACATGACACTTGCAACACGCGCCCTCGGCACAGAGGGCCTGCGCGTCTCGGAACTCGGTCTCGGCTGTATGGGAATGTCCACTGCCTATGGGCAGGCGGACGACGATGAGTCCATTCGCGTCATCCACCGCGCGCTGGAACTGGGCGTGGACTTCTTTGACACTGCCGAAGTGTACGGCCCGTTCGTCAACGAAGAACTGCTGGGCCGCGCTTTGCAGGGCAAGCGCGACAGCGTCCTCATCGCCACCAAGTTCGGCTTCCATATTGACACAAGCAATGGCGTTTCAGGCTTCAACAGCGTGCGCGGTGCGGACTCTTCCCCTGCCAACGTGCGGCGCGCGTGCGACGCCAGCCTCCAGCGCCTGAACACGGACAGAATTGATCTGTTCTACCAGCATCGTCTAGACCGAAACGTGCCGATTGAAGACACGGTAGGCGCGATGGCCGAACTCGTGCAGCAGGGCAAAGTGCGATTTCTGGGTCTGTCTGAAGTCGGCTCCGACACCCTGCGCCGCGCGCACGCCGTCCACCCGATAGCTGCCCTGCAAAGCGAATATTCCCTCTGGGAGCGCGGCGTAGAGGCGCAAATCCTGCCGACTTTGCGAGAACTTGGCATCGGCTTTGTTCCCTACTCCCCCCTGGGGCGCGGCTTCCTGACCGGACAGATTACGTCCTTTGACGACCTGCCCGCCGACGACTATCGCCGCTCCGACCCGCGCTATCAAGGCGAGAACTTCGCCAAAAACATGGCTCTGGTGGAAATGGTCAAGTCCATCGCCGCTAAAAAGGAAGCCACCCCCGGACAAATCGCGCTGGCCTGGGTGCTGGCGCAGGGCGACGACATGGTTCCCATTCCTGGCACCAAGCGGGTCTCGTATCTGGAAGAAAACGTGCGCGCCGCCGATGTCACATTGGACGCCGACGACATGGAAGCCTTGAACGGCATGGCGCAGCAAACCAGCGGCCCGCGCTACGGCGAGCAGATGCTTGCTATGGTGGAGCGGTAACAACAGAAAGCCCCAACAATATGAAAGCGATAGAAGTCACAAGGTACGGCGGCCCGGACGTGCTGGCCGTCGTGGAACAAGACATGCCGACGCCCGGCGCGGGCCAGGTGCTGATTAAGACGCGCGCGGCGGGCGTCAACTTCGCCGACCTGATGAGCCGCGCGGGAACCTATCCGCCTGCGCCGAAGCCGCCGTTCGTGCCCGGCTTTGAGGCGGCAGGCACGGTGGAAAGCGTCGGCATCGGCGTTTCGCATCTGAAAGTGGGCGACCGGGTAGCCGCCCTGACGCAGAACGGGTATGCGGAATACGCCATCGCCGACGCTGCCCGCGCCGTTGCCATTCCCGACGCTCTGGACTTCGCGCAGGCATCTGCGCTGCTCGTGCAGGGCGCGACTGCCCATTTGCTGCTCTCTCAAGCCGTGCCGACCGTGACCGTCAAAATCGTTCTGGTGAGTGCGGCGGCGGGCGGTGTCGGCTCTCTCGCGGTGCAGATTGCCAGTCTTCTGGGCGCGGAAACGGTGATTGGCCTCGCCTCTACGCCCGAAAAGCGTCAGCAGGTGAAAGAGTTAGGGGCAAACTTTGCGGTGGACTACACGCAGGACGGCTGGGCCGAAGAAGTCAAGCGCATCACCGACGGCGCGGGCGCGGACATCTTTCTGGACGCGACTGGCGACACGGGAAGCGGCGGCCTGAAGCCGCTTGCCAAAGGCGGTCACTGGGTCATTTACGGCGCGCAGTCAGTGAACGGGACGGGTTTGTCCATGGCGGATTTAGGCGGCCTCATCTTCAACGGTCAGGCCGTGCGTGGCTACTCGCTGTACGAAGCCCCGCCAGATGTGTTAGGCAAAACGCTGCACGAGTTGTTCGGGTGGGCCGCGCAGGGCAAATTGACTCTGCTGACCAGTGACCGCTTTCCCCTTGCTGACGCGGCCCGTGCCCACGAAGCCATCGCGGCGCGCAAAACCACCGGCAAAGTGGTGCTGGAGCCGTAGCGCGGGCGGCCTCTTATTCCGCCAGCGCGTTCACCGTTTTCAACAACTCGGTGGCGAGCGCGGCGGCGGCGCTGTCCTGCGCGAACAGGTCGGGATGTAGCGCGCGGGCCAACTGACGCCGGGCGCGGCGACGATCTTCCGGGCCGAGCCGCGCGGCGACAGCGGCAACAGGGGAAGACGAGCGCCCGGCGGTTTGTCCTAGCACGGCTTCCAGCGCCTGCACGCGCCGGAGCGCCTCTTCCAGCCGCTTTTCGGCGGCGACGGCGCGCTCGCGCATGGCGTCCCAGCTGGTTTCCATCTCAGCCAGTTGACGCCGCAGGGCGCGCGCGCGGGCTTTGGAGGCCGTGTGCCGCTCGCAGATTTGGGCATGAACGGCGGCGTCTACCGTGCGGGGGCCGTCGCCTTTGGCCCCCACCAGGGCGCGCAGAGCCGGGGAGCGATACAGGGTGGCGCGCGAAATGCCCGCGCGTTCTGCCACATCAGCCACCGTGAATGCCGCGCCGATGCGTTCCAATGCGCGCACGGCGGCGGTGACTCGTGCGGCGCGTTCCTGCGGGTCATGCGGCTTGGCTCCGCGCGTGCGTATGTTGGTCAGCGTCCTATCTCCCTCTTTCTTTTGAGGCAATTATGCAACATACAGTGGCGTCAATACAAGTCCTGCAAGGGCAGAGTGAAGGCACACGGGCAGGAAAACAGGGGCGTGTTGGCTTTGATGGAGAGATAACAGGCGACCGAAAGACAACAAAGGCGGCTTGACAATTTGCTGCCCATGCTGTATAATGTTTCTATTGTTGCGCAGAACAAGCAGACGAAAGCGAGAGGCAGAGTGCCTCCCGCTTTTTTTGTTGCGTCTACCGTGCCTGCTATTGCCCGTTGTTGGTCGTGTTCTGAGTGGCTGGGGGCGGGGCTTTGTCTGCCGGGACAGCTGTGCTGTCTTCGGCGGGGCCGCCGGGCAGGTTGACAATTGCCCCGCGCGGGACGCCCACAATCTCAATATCCTGAATGTGCTTGAACTTAACCAAACGGGGCGTGAGTGACGCCGCCCGAATATGCGCGGCCTGCGCGGTTGCCTGCGCCGCCAGCACGGCTTTCTGGTTCACTAATCCCTGCAATTGCAAGTTTAACTGGGCCAGTTTCAGGTTCTGCTGCGCCTGCAAGCGTGAGCGCAGGGCGGCAACCGTCGCGTCGTCCGGGTAAATGGCGCGGATACGCACTTCGTCCACTACGATGGAGTCCGGGTTAAAGCGGTCGTTTAACTCTTTGAGCGCATAGGCTGCCGCGCGCCGCTTGCCGTCGCCGGTCATATTCTGCGACGTGGTAGCCGAGCCAAACGCATCCACGATGGCCTGCCGGAACGCCGGGCGCAACTGCTGCTCCTCAAACGCCGCGAAGTCGGTGAACTGGTTGCGGTACTTGGAATACAGTGCCGTAATGTGCTCCGGGTGGGCGGCATCCCACGCGATGTGGTAGGTGATGCTGGTGTCTACATTGAGCGTATTGGAGGACAGGGTGTTCACGAGCACGCTGTCATTGTCGCCGTGCGCGCCTTCGCCTGTGTCCTTGACCATCGTGTACGTGCGCTCGTAGGTGGGGATTTCGATGAGTTCATTGCCGGAAAACGGCGGCTGGGCGTTGAACCCGGCATGACGCACGCGCGGGTCTACGCGGCCCGTGTAATGGTTGACGACTAATCCTACATTGCCCGTTTTGACGACAAAGCCGCTCGTGTTGCGCCCAATCAGAGTGATAAGTACGAGGGCAATGATAATCCCAACAATCCATTTCATGTGCGTGGCTTTCTTTACTTCTTCTGCAAGAGACCCATTAACTCATCCGACGGCAGGTACAGCGTCTTGACCCGACTGAGCATCTGGTCTTGCACGTACAGGTCGGTCAGGGCGGCGTCCTGCAAATGGTTCACTTTGGCGTCCGCTGTCGCCCGCTGCAAAACGGTCTGGTTGTCAAACTGCTGCTGCTGCAAGGCGAGTTTGGCGTTCTCGATCTCCTGCATCTTGCCCAGCGTCGTGGACAGCAGGTCTTTGGACGCCTGGTCTTGCTCAATGCCGCGTATCATCAGGTTGGAAAAGACGATGCCGCGCGGCTGCCATTCGTCATTGAGGGCCTGCAAAGCTTCGGTTTCGGCCTTCTGCTTGCCGACAGTGGTGAGGGCCGTCGCGGTGTCCATGTCGCCAATCGCATAATTGATCGCCCCTTTGACGGCAGGCTCCAAATTGACCGCCTCAAAGTTTTGCAGGTGCGCGAACTGATCCTGGTAAGCCGCATACAGGTCGTCGGCCTTGTCGCCTTCAATGCGGTACTGGGCAGACACGTCTACCTGCAGCATATTGGAGATGGTGTTGACCTGCACGGCCCCCTGAGGGTCTTGGGAAGTCAGCGAGATGGTGCGCTGCGCCGTCGGCACTTCAATGACCGTCTCCCAGATGCCCTGCCAGTGCGTCCCGGCGGGCATGAGAGAACGCTCAATGCGCCCGGAGTAGTTGTCTACAACCAGGCCCACGTTGCCGGGGGCGATATAGGTCGGCCCGGCCATGTGTCCGCCAATGCTCACCGAGACGGCGGCAAAGGCGAACAGCGCCAGCAGAAGCAGCCCCACAAATCCAAGCGTGCGGGTGCGGCGCGAGACGCGCGGCATCGACCCTACGGGGGGCGGCGGCGTGTGAACAGTAGACATGATGTTTTATTCCTCCCTGCCGCGCAGGACGGCCTGCCGGCCCTCTCCATATTCATTCCTGCTCGGTGACGACCAAAGCCGACAAATGACATTGCGGGCAGCCGTTGTCGAGCAGCGGGCCGAGAAACGCGGTATTGCAGCCCAGGCAGCGCAAAGGCACGCCGGGACGATGCAGGCGCGCGTCCCGTTCCAGCAGTTCGCGCGCTTTGGCGTCTTCCTGCGCCTGTGCCTGCGCCGCCGTCGTGTCCCGCGCGGCGCTTCCGCGCAGCGACCACAGCCAGAGAAGGCCGACAATCAGCCCCACAAACAAAAGCCCGTCTATCACAAAGCCCATTCCGTTTCCCTTTCTTGCTTATTGTGACACGCGAGCAGGCAGAAAGTTGCAGGATAACAATCTGAACAATCTGCATGGCGGCGAAGGCCACCCGCGTCTCTCAGCCCTGCGCGCTTCTTCTCCCCGTGCGTGGCTTGACAAGCCGCCCCCCCGTTCGGCTACAATGGCCTATGACAACCACGCTGACTGACACCCCCGTTCTTGCGTACACTCCCGCCGCCGAAGTGGAGCACAAGGGACGGCTCGCGAAAGACGCCGCCCGCGTGCTGTCTACGGCGTCCACCGGGCAGAAGAACGATGCTCTGCGCGCCATTGCGAACGCGCTCCATGACTCTGAGGCCGCTATCTTAGACGCTAATGCCGCCGACACCGATGCCGCACGGCAGCGCGGCCTGCGCGAGAACATGGTGGAGCGTCTCGCGCTCACGCCCAAACGCATCGCCGCCATGACCGAAGGCTTGACGCAGGTCGCCGCGCTCCCTGACCCGATAGGCGTGGTGCTCGGCGGCGGGACGCGCCCCAACGGGCTTCGCATTTCCAAAGTGCGCGTGCCGCTGGGCGTCATCGGCATCATCTACGAAAGCCGCCCGAATGTCACGGTAGACGCCGCTGCGCTGTGCCTCAAATCTGGCAATGCCGTGATCCTGCGCGGCGGCTCGGAGGCCATTCATTCCAACCGCGCCCTTGCCGACGCGATTGCGGGCGCGGTAGAGAAAACGGGCCTGCCGCGCGCATCTGTGCAGCTCGTTCACAGCACCGATAGGGAAGCCGCGCGCCGCCTGATGACCTTAAATGAATACGTCAACTGCCTTATTCCCAGAGGCGGCGCATCGCTGATTAAGACGGTCGTTTCTACCGCCACCGTGCCGGTGATTGAGACGGGAACCGGCAACTGCCATGTGTTTGTGGACAAAGACGCTGACTTAGACATGGCTGCGCGCATCGTGGTGAATGCCAAGTGCCAGCGTCCCTCCGTGTGCAACGCGCTGGAAACCCTGCTGGTGCATTCCGCCATTGCCGCCGACTTTCTGCCCCTCATGGGACAACAACTCTGCAGCGCGGGCGTGGAACTGCGCGCCGACGCGAGCGCACTCGCTCTGCTGCCGCAGGCGTCACCGGCGACGGAAGACGACTGGCACGAAGAATACAACGCGCTGATACTTGTCGTCGCCGTCGTGGATGATTTGGACGCCGCCCTCACGCACATTGCCCGCTACGGCACGCGCCATTCCGAGTGCATTGTGACGGAAGACTACCGCGCCGCCGAGCGTTTCCTGAGTTCGGTGGATGCCGCCGCCGTATATGTTAACGCCTCCACGCGCTTCACGGATGGCTTTGAGTTCGGCTTTGGCGCGGAGATTGGCATCAGCAATCAGGCTTTGCACGCGCGCGGCCCGATGGGATTGGAAGAATTGACGACTTACAAGTATCTCGTGCGCGGCGACGGGCAGGTGCGCGCGTAGCCCCTGTTCATTGAGTGGTGAGTGGACAGGGGATTTGACAGCAACGCCCGTTTCCTGCCATAATAGACCCACACCCATGAGCCTGGACGAGCGCAAGCAGAAGATATTGGGCGCGGTCGTGCGCGACTACGTGGAAACGGTGCGCCCGGTGGGCAGCGAAGACCTCGCCGCGCGTCACCCCTGGGGCGTCAAAAGCGCGACCATTCGCAATGAACTGGCGGAACTCTCCGAGTTAGGCTACCTGCGTCAGCCGCACACGAGCGCAGGGCGCATTCCCTCCGACCAGGGGTATCGATTCTACGTTGACCATTTGATGGTGCTGCGAGAGATGGACACGTCGGCGCAGCAGGATGGCGAACGCCCCTCTGAGCTTGACCGTCTCCTGCGCCAGACCTGCGCGCTGTTGACCCGGCACACGTCCTACACGTCGGTGGCAACGCCTCCGCGCCCCGCCGATGTGGTGATACGGCAGATTGTAGTATCCCCGGTCAGTGAGGAGCGTCTGCTTCTGGTGCTGCTGCTGTCTACCGGGCAGGTGGAAAACCTGCTGCTGCCGGATGCCGATGCCCTTTCCCCCTCGGACTGCGTTTCTCTGGTGAATGCGCTCAATGCGGCGTTCGCGGGCAAGACGCTGGCCGCGCTCTGCGCTCTGGCTGCCCCGTTCCCTGCGCCTGCCTCGTTCTCCGCGCTTCTGCGCGGCTGGCACGAAACATTGGCGGCGGCAGTCTGCCGCATGGCGCAGAGGGCATCGGAAGAGGAAGTGTTCCTGGAGGGCGCGGGCGAAATCCTGCGTCAGCCGGAGTTCCGGGAAACAACCAAGTGGGAGGGCGTGCTGGACACCTTACAGACCCGCACGCTTCTGCTGCAAACCCTCTCGCGGGCATTAGGGCCGGACGTGGCCGTTGTCATTGGCACGGAGAACCACATCGCCGCCATGCAGGAGTGTTCCATTGTGTCGGCGTCATACTATGTGGGAACGCGGGAGCGGGGCACGATTGGCGTTGTCGGCCCCACCCGCATGGATTATGACCGCGCCGTACCTGCGGTGGGCTTTTTCGCCCGCGCCCTCACGCGGACGCTGACCCATCTGGGCCTCTCCTAACGACGTTCAAAGAAAAGCCCCCTGCGCCTACAATAAGGCGCAGGGGGCTTTTGACGTTTCAGCGTTAAGGCAGCAGGCCATAGACCACAATGGAAGCGGAACCGGTCGGGACGTAGGCTTTGCCGTTTACCACAGTGGGGAACTGGAAATGACCTGCCGAACCGATGCTGTCCCGCGCGGCGTTCTCGTTGCTGTCCCAAAGCTGCTGCGAGACATCGGAAGCGTTGTACGCATGGAACACGGCGTTGTTGGCAATCGCCCACACGATGCCGTTTGCGGTGCCGTTGGACGTGACGCACAGCGAGCCGCCATTGGTGTTGTTGTGCTGGGCGAATGCGCCTGCCGGGTTGAACTTGCCTGCGGTGGGGTCGTAGCGGAAGGCGTAGAGCGGCGAGTCGTGCGCCCAGAGATACACGTACTTGTATTTCCCGGCGTCCCAGCACACGCCATTTTGCCCCACTTTGTCGTTGCCGGTGACACCGTTAAACTCCTGCACCACGTTGTCGGGGCCGTTGGGCGTGAACTTGCCCATGTTGGAGCGGTCAAGCAGGTACACGGAGCCGTATTTGGTGCCGCCCCCAAAGAGCCGGTTGGTGTTGGGGATGAGCAGCGGGCCGCTGTTGCCCAGGTCTAAATCCTGGTCGCTGAGGGATTGCTCATTGTAGGGCGCGAAGTAGTCAACGACCTTCAGCGTGGAGGCGCGTAGTTTCAGGTAGCACATCCCGTAGTCTTTGCCGCCGGAATTGGCGTCAAATGTGCCGTTGCCGACCGAGCAGTAGATGTTGCCGGAATTGTCGGCGGCAAGACCTTTCCCGGCCTGCCAGATGCCCGCGTCGCCGCCGTTGGGGTCGGCGCAGAAGAGGGCGGTCTTGGTGAACTTCGCGCCGTCGTAGCGGTAGCCGAATATCCATCCCTGGTAGGGGAAACTGTCGGAATTGTGCGCGAAGGCCGCGTAGACCACGCCATTTAAGAGCAGCAGGGCTGCCCGGTCATTAGCGTGGGACGTGCGAAACAGAACATGTCCGTTTTTCGTGCCGTCGCCTGTGCCGGGCACGGACGCCATCAAAGTGATGGGACTGCCGGGCTTCTCCTGTCCGGTCAGCAGGCTGAAGGCACGCAGGTGGGTAGGGCCGTTGTCGTCATTGGGCTTGGTGAGCACAAACAGCGTGTTGGTTTGCAAATCAATGACCGGCGTGGCGGTTGTCCAGCGCGCGGAGGCGGTCAGCGGCCTGTGCCACAGGGGGGCGGATTGCGCGGCATCATCGGCGTCAAACGCATACAGGCTGCACGGGGAGCCGTCGGCATTATTGGATGTGTAGGCGAAAATGACGTTGTGCGCGGCCCCGTTGACGGTCAAATTGGGGACATACAAGACCTGCCCGTTCACATTGGCGTCCAGCCTGCGGGTGAACAACTTGCCGAACGTATGGACATTCACATTGGCATGAGTCAGTTTTGTTTCCTGAGTGTTCTGGCCGGTGCGGGCATTGTCGTTATCCTGCGTGAGCACGGCAGGAACAGCCTGCGCGGGAGGCAGAGCGGGCGGCAGGAGCGCGGCGAGGCCGCAAAGCAGGCTGCCCACAGCGGCAGCGGAAAGGGGCTTGAGGACTTGCATAGGTCTTTCTTCTTTCTAAAGCGACTTCTTCGGGGACTGACAGGAGTATACCCAGATTGCGGAGAGCGCATGGCGACGGCGCGGCAGGGAGGCTCCCTCATGCCGGATTGGGTCTTAATTCGTAGTTCCTGTATGGTTCCGTATAGGTTCCGAATACGTCGGCTATACGGAACCTGTTGGAAATCGCAGGCAATCCCTGCGCGAGTCACGAACGGCGCACAAGCGGCTTACCGGGAAACGCCCTGCGTCGCACGGCGAAAAACGGCAGGGCAGGAGAAACGGCCCGCCGCGCCGAAACAAACGCGCATGGAACTGGACTATGCGCGACTGGGCGCAAAAGGCTTCCCCAAACCTATTCTGCGCGTTTATCTGTTGCAGGGCAGCGACGACGCCCTGAAGCGCGAAGCATTAGAAAAGTTGACCGCGCCATTATTGGACGCAAGCATGACCGACTTTGACCGCGACGAGCGCGAGGCGTCCTCTGCCGGGGCAGGCGAAGGGGATTTCGCGCGCCAAACGCTTGCCTCGGCGTGCAGCGTGCCGCTGCTTTCGGAGCGTCGTGTGGTCGTTGTCAACAGCGTTCAGCGCCTTGCGAAAGAAGACCAGGACGCATTGGCGGTAGGTTTAACGGGCTTAGGCGCGCAATCCTGCCTGGTTTTAATAGCCGGTGCGCCTGAATACGAAGCCGGAAAACTGAAGGGCCGCACTGCTGTGGGAGCGAAATTGCAGGCCGCTGTCGCTAAGTTGGGCGCGACAGTGCAGTGCGATGCGCCCGGCGAGGCCGACCTGTCCGCGCGGGCGCAGGCGATAGTGAAAGCGCGCGGCAAGGCCATTGCTCCCGATGCGCTGCGCCTTATTACGGGGAGGGCCAAAGCCGCTGCCGCTGACCGGGGCGGCAGCGGCAAGTCGGGCGACATCCATGTGCTGACCAACGAGTTGGAAAAGGCGCTCGCTTATATCGGAGAGCGAGACAAAATCACCCGCGAAGACGCCCTTGCTGTCGGCCTGAGAAGCACCGAAGAGAACATTTTCGCCCTGCTGGATGCGGTCGGCCACCGAGATGCGGGCCGGGCTTTAGCCGAAGTAGACGAGATGCTGAGAACGGGCGACAAGCCCGATGGGGTCGCCGCGCGCACCTTTGTGATGCTGGCGCGTCACCTGCGCCTGCTGTATGGGGCGAAGTTTCTCGCGGAACAGCGTGCGGGCGCAGGGGCGATGCGCGGCGCAGGTTTGCCGCCCGAAGTGCAGGCGGTGCTGTCAGGAGAGATGGTGGGGCTGACCCTGCGTCAGTCATTTCTGCTGCGGGGATTGCAGGAACAGGCGAGATTGTGGGACTACGCCGCCCTCAGAGACGGTCTGGCGCGCGTGCTGGCAAGCGACATGACCATGAAGGGCATCACGCCCGTGAAAGAACTGGGGCAGGCCGCGCCGGGCGATGACCCGGCGTCCAATCTGCGCCTGCTGGTCATAGACCTGTGCCGTGCCCCGCAGGAACAGGCGGCTTAGTGGGTCTGCGCGGCGCGCTTCATCAGGCGAGACTTGCGGCGAGCCGCCGCGTTCTTGTGAATGATGCCGCGCTTCCACGCTTTGTCCACAATGCTGATGGTCTTGGACACGGCGGCGGCGACTTCTTCGGGCTGCGCGTCGGCGCTGGCAATCACGGCGCGAGCTTTTTTCACATAGGTTTTAATCTGCGATTTGGCCGCCTGATTACGCAATTGGCGCTGGTGCGAACGCTTCACGTCTTTGATAACGGACTTGATATTGGGCACGGTTCGGTAACTCCTCTGGTCAGAACAACGGGAAAGAGTATACCACAGCGGCACGCAAAATGCAAGAAAACGCGCCCGCGCATGATATAATAGGCCCCAGCATACTCCCCGCACAAGGAAACACCCCCATGCGTCTTCGCCCGCTTCTTTCTCTGCTGGCCCTGCCGGTTCTGCTGCTTGTCCTTGCGGGCTGTGGTCATCAAGACACGTCTGGCGGCTCCTCTGTGCCGCAGGCCGAAGCCCTGCGCGTCGGGATTATCCCCTACGAGAACGTGGACAAGATTAAAGACGATTACGGTCAGTTCGCCGATTATTTAGGGCAGAAATGCGCCGGGAAGCCTGCCAAACTGTTCGTGGCGCAGGAGTACGCGGGCGTGCTGCAAGCCCTCAAAAGCGACCAGATTGACTGCGCCTACTTGAACCCGCTGTCCTACGCGCTGGCCGTGCAGGAGTTCGCGCACACGCCTCAGCACCCTGTTCCGCTCGCCATGCCTTACTTCCATAACAGCCTGACCTACAAGGGTATTCTGTTCGCGCGCGCCGACTCCGGCATCAATAGTGTCCGGGACTTCAAGGGGAAACGCTTCGCGTTCGCCGATCTGAACTCCACATCGGGCTACCTGTACCCGGCAGGCATGATGCAGCAGGCCGGAATTGACCCCCGCAAGGACGTTCTGCCCGCTAACATTTCCGGCACCAGCGCCGTGCTGGCCGTGCTGAACAAGCAGGCGGACGGCGGCGCGACCTACGAGGGCGGCATTGAAAAAGCCCTGTCCAATCCGGCGGAAGCGCGCCAATTGAAAGTTGTCGCCGTCACCGACCCCATTCCCAACGGGATGTTTGTGGCGCGCGGCGACTTAGACCCCGCCCGGCTGGCGAAACTGAAAGCGGCCCTCGTGTCCATCAACACGGATGCGCCCGGCAAGGCCGCGCTGGCTAAAATCCCCTGGAACAAAGTGGTGCCGCCCGATGACGGCCTGTTTAACTCAGTGCGGGAGAAGGCGAAAATCCTCGGCCTGACCCTGCAATCGCTGGCACAGCAGGACGCGAAGTCCAAAAAGCCGTGACCGAAGTCGTTGCGCTGGAAAACCTGACCCACTCTTATCAAGCAGGCTCGCCTGTCTTGCAGGGCGTCAATTTGCGCGTGGAGGCAGGCGAGGTGATCGGCCTTATCGGGCTTTCAGGGGCGGGCAAAAGCACGCTGCTGCGCTGCTTGAACGGTCTTATTACCCCTACCGGTGGCGTCTGCCGCGTGCTGGGCGAGTCGGTGGGCACACTGCCGGAAGGCAGGCGGCGACTTCTGCGGCGGCGCATCGGCATGATCTTTCAGGAGTTCAATCTGGCAGACCGGCTGACCGTGCAGAAGAACGTGCTGGTGGGGCGGCTGGCCTACACGCCGACCCTGGCATCCTGTTTGCACCGGTTCGCGCCCGGCGACGTGGCATTGGCTTCCGATTGTCTGGAACAGGTGGGATTGGCAGGATTGGAAGGACGCCGCGCGCGTGACCTGTCTGGCGGGCAAAAACAGCGGGTTGCCATTGCCCGCGCGATGGCACAGGGCGCGGAAATCATTCTGGCGGATGAGGCGACTGCAAACTTAGACGTGCTGACCAAAGATGACATCATGGACATTTTGCAGGCGCTGGCTCGCGCGCGCGGCGCGACGGTGATTTTGTCCATGCACGACCTTCCGCTGGCCCGGCGCTACTGCACCCGCATTGTTGGCTTGAAGCAGGGGCGCATTACCTTTGACGCGGCTCCCGATGCCCTCAGCGAAGCCGCCGTTGCCGACGTGCTGGCGCGCGCGCCTTTGCCCATTTCAACTTTCTCTGCCTGAACGGACTGCCTCATGCTGCCCGCGCCCCTGCGAACCCTGCTCCGTCTTGCTGCTGCTGTTCTGCTCGTGCTGTTTCTCGTCTGGTGCATTCGCGGTTTGCAGTTTGACTTCACGCACACGCGCGAAGGCATCCGCTCCGGGCAGGAGTACGTGGCGCGCATGTTTCCCCGCTCGCGCGCCGACTGGCGGCACGACCGCCTGCTTTGGCCCGACCTCGCCAAGCCCTTTGCAGAAACCGTGCAGATGGCAGTGGTGGGCACGCTGGTGGGGGCGCTGCTGGCGTTCCCGGTCTCCTTTGTAGCCGCGCGCACGGGCTACGTTCCCCGCCCTCTGAGCGCGCTGCTCAAGTCCGCGCTGAACGTGCTGCGCTCGGTTCCCACGTTTATTTATGCCATTGTCGTCGTCGCAGCCATCGGGCTGGGCGCGTCGGCGGGGGCGGCGACCATCGCGTTCGTCTCCTTTATCTCGCTTGCCAAACTGTACGCGGAGACGCTGGAGTCCGTCCCCACCGGGCCGATTGAAGCGGTACGGGCAGCGGGGGGCAACGCGGCGCAGGTGTTTGTCTTTGGAATGCTGCCGCAGGTTTTCCCGCTGTACCTGGCGACGACGCTGTATACGCTGGAATACAACTTCAAGGATGCGTTTATCGTGGGCATCGTGGGGGCGGGCGGGCTGGGCTACACGCTGATGTACAGTTTGCGCCTGTATCAGATGCTAGACGCCGGGGTGATTGTGCTGCTCATGGTGCTGCTGGTGAACATTGTGGATTATCTTTCCTACCGTGTTCGCCTGCTCTTTTCCTAGTGCTCCTGAAACGAAAAAAAAGCCCCGGCCATATGGCCGGGGCTTAAAAGAAACCGTTAGCAAACCATTGTCCTGTTTACTCAATGAAGGCTTTGCCTGCAAAAGCAGACAGGTCAATGGTCTGCGTGACGGGTGTGCCGCCAGCCGGTGTCACAGTAAATGTCTGCTTGCCGGGCGTTGTGAAGAGAATGACAACGCCATTCCCATCGGCTGTTGACTGCGCGCGAGCGCCCGCAACAGGATTGGTAATCGTTGCCACACTGCCTGGCGCAATCGGCTGCGGCGTGGTGCCGGGCGTGCCGCCTGCGCCATCAGGAGTGATGTTGGCGGCATAAAGAGCCACTGTGGTAGCGTTGACAGTGACTACATCAAATGTCGTGGTGCTGCTTTGCCCGGACGTATCAGCGACGGAGACAACGAAGCTATGCAGGCCCGGCGTAGCGAATGGCAGCGTAAACGCAGGCGTTGTGTATTGAGCAGTCGCGAGCGGGCCAGCCGAGTTGGCTGTGAGCGTGAAAGTGAGCTTCTGCGAGAAGCCTGCGGCATCCGGCGAGGTCAGCGTCACGCTACTCGGGTCAATGGGAATAGGCTGCTTCGCATCGTTGCCATTGCTGATACTAGCCCCGAAGATGACGCTGGAGCCGTCCAGGACGGCAGTGCCAATGTTGCTGCCCGCTGCGCCAAAACTGCCGTCAGGAGTGAAGCCCAGCGGAATGGTGCCGCCGAAGGCGCCAGCGATAACCGCAGAGGGTTTAGCAGTTGACGCCACTGGGGCGCTCAGATAACCGACTGCATGAGCAGGATCGGTTAGCGCGTTGGCGGAGGCAAGACCGCTAATCTCAAACAAGGTGCCGTTTAAGGCGTCTGCCGCTGACAGTCCATTGACAACCGGGCCACTCGTAGGCGTCGCCAGGATACCTGTGTTATTGGTCGCGCCGCCGCAGCCGCTCAGAGCAACGGCCAGCGCCATCCCGGCGAGTGCCAGGGGGGTCTTGCGCTGAAAGAAGATGTTATGTTTCATCTGCATAAAGTTTCCATTCGTCCTTTCTCAGTATACTATGCAAGAGGGTATTTCCTCTTATTAAAGAGCGGAGGGGCGCAGCAAGTGCGTCCCTCCGCAAAGGGCTGCCTCAGAACTTGTGGCGGAAGCCGACGGTCAGGAAGACCGGCGTCAGGATCGTGCTGGGGCCATAGTACACTTTCCCCTGTGGGAACGCGGCGGTCGGTGCAATGTAGTAAGGGTTTCCGGCGGTATCGGCTGTTGAGTAGCTGAGGACTGTCTTCCTGTCGAAGGGGTTGTCCACATTCAGGAACAGAGAAGTCTCCGGCGTCAGGTTGAAGTTCGTGTTGAAGCTGAACTTGTAGTGCCAGCCAGAGCGGCCCGGCACCGGGTTGAGCGCGGCCAGGGTACTCTGATCTGGCAGCACGATAGGCACTTCACCGAAAGTTGCCCCGCCAAAGCCCTGTGCGGCCCTCTGCGGGTCAACGCCGCCGCCGATAGCCGCGACAAATGGGAAGCCACTGCCTGCATCCAACACTACCGACTCTTCCAGCAGCTTCGTGAACCGCTTGTTGACAACCACCGCCACAGTGTGGCGCTGGTCGTAGGAAGTGGGATAGGCCACGTTGTTGAGCGCACGGAACTGCGCGTCGTTCAAGCCCAGGGTTGGCCCCAGGCCCGCAAACGTGTTGTAGAAGTACGGGTTGTAGCCTGTGTCAAAGGACGAGCTAGTCGCCTTGGCGATCTGGTTAGTGTAGGTAACGAACCCGCTCAAGTCGTTGGTGTTGCGGGGCCGCCGGGAGAATACAACCTCCAGGCCGCTGGCATGGCCTTTGCCGGTTGCGTTGTAGGAACGCTGGCCGTCTTGAATGCCAACCACACCGCCAGCCACCAGTGGATTGCCATTAGCATCACCGGGGTCAACAAAGAAAGTCCGGTTCAACTGGATCAGGTCGTATTGCTGATGGCGGAAGCCAGTCAGTGAAAGGGCATAGTTGCCTCCGACGACCGGAGCGCCCACGCTGAATGATTTCTCCACGCCTAGATCGAAGTTGTGCGAGTGCTGTGGCCCAATCTCGTTGAGCTGGGCGTAGCGGCGCAGAAGCTGCCCATATTGGGTGCCGCGCTGGGCGCTGGTGAGTTGATTTGGGTCAAGGCCGATGTAATCTGCCGGATTGCCGGGATTAAGCGCCGTGAAGGTGCCGATGCCAGAGGCCGGGTCTTCCGGGAACAGAAGCTCAATCAGACGTGTGTCGGCGAACTGCGACGACTCGGCGAACGAGGAGCGGAACACCAGATCGCGGCTAGGTGAGTAGTTCAGTCCAACGCGCGGGTCAACATAGTGCTTGGTGAACGTGCTGAACTCTTTCAAGCCATAGCGTTGGGCGGCGAAGCGCACACCGGTGTCCAGTGTGATCTTGCTGTCGGTCGTGCGGAACTGGTTCGTCAAGTAGCCGACGTACTGGGTTGGCGAAACGCGGCTGGTGCGGTCGTTGTAGCCGTAGGCAGGCACCTGATCGATAGGCAGTACGGGAGCCGCTCCCGAGATGAGCGACACCGAGCGGTATTTCGTGGTGGACGGGACAATCGCAAAGCCCGCCCGAACGGTGTCATTCTGCTTGAGCTGGTTGGCGTAGTCTATCTGGTTGCCGACTTGATCAGAGTGTCGGTTCTGGTAGACCCCGCCCAGATTCTCCAGGTGGAACGTGACTTCGCTGCGAACACGGTACAGGCGGTAAGTCAGGAACGATTTGGGGTCAAAGTTGTGCTTGTAGGACAAGTACGAGAAGTTGTATCCCTGGTCGTCGTGATCCTGCTGATACTGAGTAGGAGTGTCAACAGTCGTACCAAGATGCTCGTCAAACTTGTACGGACTTGTGGCCGCACTGCCGCCCGGATCGTAGTTGTTGTACTGCTCAAAGCCCTGGCTGTAGAATGCGGTAATCGTATTGTTAGGGTCGGCGTAGTAGTTTGCCTTGAGCACGCCGTCAAAGGAGGCGTTCAGCTTGTCCAGCCCGTTGAGGCCGCTGGGGAAGCCGTTCTTGAAGGCAATAGTGGAGGCGTAGTAGTCAAACTTGCCATCAGGCGACACGTTGCCGTACTGCGTGTTGGTGCCGCTGTAGTTCCATCCATGACCGGGGCCATTGGTATACTCCACGATGCCGCCGCGCAGGTCGCGTCCGTTGTTGGTGACTTCATTGATGAAGCCGCCGGTCGCGTTGCCATAGGAAGCATCCGCACCGCCGGTGTAGAGGTTGGCGCTCTTGAGGCCGACCGTCACCAGGTTGGTGGCGAAGGTGTTGGTCATCGGCTCGGTAACCTGAATGCCGTCCACGTCAAAGCCGACTTGATTGATGTCCGACCCGCGAATGTGGACGTAGCCGCCCGCGTCCGGGGTGATGCCCGGCTGCCCGAACACAAGGCCGGGGAACTGGTACAGGTTGTTAGGCTGAGACTTGGTTTCCTGCTCCACTTTGGCGGAAATTGTGGTTGCAGTCGTGGTGGTGGTACGCTGGACAGTGGGGGCAATGACGATTGTCCTGCCGCCGCTGATGCTGCGCTTGACCAGCGAGAAGTCCAGCACAGTGGTGAAGTCCTGCTGCACAGTGGCTGGCTGCGTGGCCGTCGTGAACGTGACCAGTTCCACGCGCACGGTGTAGGCACCGGGGTTAACGCCGGTGAAGGTGTAGTACCCATTGGGGCCGGTTTTGGTTTGCAGACCGGTGCCGACCAGGAACACATTCGCTCCCTGGGCGGGCTTGCCGGTGTCGTCGCGGACGACGCCCTGGACGGTGCCAGTGGTCGCGGCACGGGACGCGATAGGCGCAATGAGCGTTGCCATTGCGAAAAGGACGGTCAAAGCGAGCCATTTCGAGAATGCTGCTTTTGGCATGACGTGCTCTCCCTTTCTGAAGAAGTCGCCTGATGAAAAAACGGCGCGCGGCAGGTTGGCAATGCCCGCGAAACGGAGGCGCATCTTGCAGCGTCCCTCTGTGCCGAGGCGTGTCAGCCCTGCGCCCGTTTTGTTGCCCGGTCACGAGTGCCGGGCAAGCTGTGGGAACAGTATTAGGGAATTATACTAGGAAATCCTTCTTTGTGCAAGGGAAGATGAAAAAAAAGTGAAAAAGCGGGTTTAAGGGGCGCGGTGAGAGGGTAGCCCGCTGCAAAAAAAGCCCCTGCTTCTTGTTCTCTAAGAGGCAGGGGCATTATTGTTATTTGAACAGCGTCATGGCATCAGCCGTTCACGCCATAACTTTTCTCGTACACCTCCGACTGCGGAAGGTGATCTTGATAAGCCGGTTGGAACCGAACGACTTTGACGGCATCCGCGCAAATATTGTCCCATTGAGAGTTGCCGGAACTGTGCTTGATACGCACCCTGGAAACATGACCAGTTGCGTCCACATAGATTTCGAGAACACAGTCCCCACTGAGGCTAGAAGCGTCTATATCACTTGGAAACTGGGGACTCGGCCAGTCGCCGATTGGTGCAGACGGCGTAGAGTTTGCAATATCGGCGTTGTAACCCTTTGGATGCACTACCGGCGGCGGTGGCGGCGGCGCTTTCACAACCGGTGCAGGCGGCGTGGGCACGGGCGGAGGCGGCGCTTCCGGCACGGGCACAGGCGGCGGAGGCGGCGTTGGCACGGCGACCGGTGGCGCGGTGCTTGTCGGGCCAACATCCACTGCTTTGGGCGACGGAGTGCCTTTTGACACCGACCCAAGATGGAGTGGCGGCGTGGGCGGCGGCGGCTGCGGACGCGGCGGGGGCGGCTTCACACGCACGACTACTTTGGGAATGACTTTCGGCGGGGGCGGCTTGATTTTCGGCTTTGGTTTAGGTTTGGGTTTCGGCTTGACCTTCACCGGCGGGCGGTAGACTTTGATCTTGATTTGTTTGCGCGCATCATCTGCGGTGCGCTTGGTGCCGTAGATGTCGGCGAAACTGAGCCAAATGCCGAGGCCGAGATTGATAAACAGGGACGCTACAAAGCAGCCCGCGAGAATGCGGTCGCCCAAATCGCGCTTGCGCGGCGGCGGCGGGGGCGAGTTGCCGGAAGGCGGCCCGGTGACGGTTCCCGAAAGAGGAGGCGTTTCTTTCAGCATGGCTTACGGCACTCCTGTTGAAGACGAGGGCGCGGTGGTGCTGGGCGTCGCGGAAGCGTCCGAGACGGCGTTGCCATTGGCATCCACCGGCGTGGTCGCAATCATCACGGCAGGAGCGTTGTTGTCCGGCGTCATGGCCGCCGGCGGCAGTTTGACACCGTTCACGGCGTCCATGACATTGATGACTTCCTGCACCTTGCGCGTTTTGTCCACGTTGACGATGATAATCGTATTAGCGTCGTCGTTGACCATCTGCTGCAGCTGCGTCTGCATCTGCGACGGCTCCACTTTGGTCGGTGTTGATATACCAGTCGCCCGCTTTGTCTACGGTGACAATGGCTTTGGGCGGCGGCTTGTCCTTCGACGACCTGGCTGTCTTTGGGCAGGCTCACCCCCATGCTGATTCATCTTCATCTGCGTGATGGCTGATGATGAGAAAGAACACCAGCAGGAAGAAGATGGTGTCAATCATCGGGATGATTTCAATGCGCGCTTTCCGCAGTTCGGGGCGGCGAATGTTGACGTGATTTTTCACGGTTTGCTGCCTCCCCCGGTCACCGCCTGCGGCGTGGTCGCCATCACCAGTTGACCGGGATTGGCCTGCTTGGCGATGTCCATGATTTTCAGCAGTTCGCAGGCAGGCTCATCTTTGTCCGCGTTGAGAATGACCGTCATCTGCGGGTTGCCCGACACAGCGTCCTGCAGTTTGGGCAGGATTTGGTCAAACGTGACCGGGCCTTTGTCAATGTAATACTTGCCCTGCTCATCTACCGTCACCACGATCTTGTCTTTGGGCGGCTTGTCGTGGGCGGTCGTGCTGTTGGGCAGATGCACCTTCCGCGCGGACACCTGCACCGTTTGCAAAGCCGTCAGCATGAAGAACACCAGCAGGAAGAAGATGGTGTCAATCATCGGGATGATTTCGATGCGCGCTCGTTTAAGCTCGGCTCGCTGCAACTTCACCGCGTTGCGCCCTCCCCGCCGCGCAGGTTCGCCAGGATGTTCATCACCTGCGTCGCGCGTATCTCCATCTCGGCAATGACCTGCTTGACCTGCTCGGTCAGGTAGTTGTAGCCAATCAGGGTCACGATGGCAATGGCAAGGCCCGTCGCTGTGGCAATCAGCGCTTCCGCGACGCCGCCGGAGATGCCCGCCGTGTTGTTCAGGCCCGATGCGGCGCCGACGATATGGAACGAGCGGATCATGCCCGTGACCGTTCCCAGCAGGCCCAGCAGGGGAGCGACAGTGATAATCGTATCCAGCACGCCCAGACGCTTATACAGCACCGGGGTTTCGCGCAGGGCCAATTCTTCCATGGAGCGCTCAATGCTGTCCGAGTCCATATCGCGGTTGCGGATGCCGCTCGCGATCAACTGCCCGACCGGGCCGGCGGAGTCTTCGCACAGTTTGAGGGCCTCGTTGACGCGGCCCTGCTTGAGCTGCGCGCGAACCTGCTCCACCAGCGATTCGTTGTCTTGTCCGGCGCGGGTGATGACAATGAAGCGCTCAATCATCACGGCGACCGCGATGATGGCGCAGGCGAACAGCGGCCACATGACCGGGCCGCCCTTGAGAAGAAATTCAATGCCGTTAAACATGGGGTCTGACACTCCTTTAGATACTCACCAAACTGGTGACAAAATACTGCCGCGCTTTGCTCGCCTGCTTGTTTCAGGCTCGTTTGAACTTACCCGCAACATTACCCGAAAACCGCCTGTGGGAAACCAGAGTGTCCGCTTCTGCGCAAACGAGTGAAAAGAACAAATCCCCTTGCGATTCGCCAGCCCAAACGGGCCGCCAAAGGGAAACACGTCCGCTATCAGGCGGGATTTGGGATACAGCACAAACGTAAACGGTGGGCGGCGATGCACCAGGAGCAGAATGGTTCCAGCACAGCAGCGCGCGAAACGATAAGGCAGTATACCCAGATTCCGTTCTGCTTTGTCAATACGAGTTTTGCGCCCCAAATGTTAGCCGATGCGCTTGACACGCCCGTTTCTGTCGCTTATAATGACGGCACACGCCAACGCAGGGAGAAAAGCAATGATGACGCCAGCCTGGGACAAAGAATATGCGCTGCTCGCGCAGCGGCTTGCCGACGCGGGCACGAACCTCGCGCACATCGAAGCGCGGCTCAAAGCGCAGCAGGTAGAAACGCCCTCCTGGGGCTACGCCGACAGTGGCACGCGCTTCGGCGTTTTCCGTCAGGCTGGAGCGCCCCGCACCGTGCAGGAGAAGTTCGCGGACGCTGCGCAGGCGCACAAATATACGGGAATTGCCCCCGCCGTCGCGGTTCACATTCCCTGGGACACCGTAGACGACTGGAACGCGCTGAACGATTACGCCCAATCGCTCGGAGTACAGGTCGGCGCGGTCAACCCCAACGTGTTTCAAGAGGACGAGTACCGCTTCGGGAGTCTGGGCAGCGAGCGGCCTGACGTGCGCCGCAAAGCCATCGCGCACATGAAAGACTGCGTGGAGATTATGCGCGCCGTTGGCTCGGATGCCCTCTCGCTCTGGTTCGCCGATGGCACCAACTTCCCCGGTCAGGGTGACTTCCGCCGCCGCAAGCGTCAGTTTGAGGAAGGGTTAGCCGATGTCTACGGGGCGCTGTCTGGAAAACAAACCCTGCTGCTGGAATACAAGCCGTTTGAGCCAGCGTTTTACCACACGGACGTGGCCGATTGGGGCATGGCGGCGTCTTTCTGCCGCAAGTTGGGCGAGCGGGCTAAAGTGCTGGTGGATTTGGGCCACCATCTGCCGGGCGCGAACATTGAACACATTGTTGCATTTCTCTTGGACGAGGGACGGCTCGGCGGCTTCCACTTCAACGGGCGCAAATACGCCGACGACGACCTTACTACCGGCTCGGTTAACCCGTATGAACTGTTTCTCATCTACACGGAGTTGGTCGCAGGCGAAAACGATGGCCGCGCGGACGGCCTGGCGTACATGATTGACGAAAGCCACACGCTGAAAAACAAGGTAGCAGAAATGATCCAGAGCCTTGTTGCCCTGCAAACAGCTTACGCCAAAGCCCTCCTTGTCAACCGGGACACCCTGCGCGCCGCACAGGAGCAGGACGATTTGATTGGAGCCGAGGAAATCATCAAAAGCGCCTTCGCCACCGACGTGCGTCCGCTGCTGTGGAAAGTGCGCTCCGAGATAGGTCTTCCGAACCCTGCTGACCCGGTTCAGGGTTTTCTGCAAAGCGGCTACGCGGAAAGCGTGGCGCAGGAACGCGGCATCGGCGGCTCCGGCGGCCTGGGAGCGTAGAAGCCTCTCCAAGCGGCCTGCCGGGGCTTTCCATAGCTCCGGCAAACTCAGGCTGGAATCTGCACCGACAGCGTGCCATCCTTTTCGGCGCGGGTGGCAAAGGCGGGCAGGGGGCGCGGAGGCGGGCCGCCGACGTTGTTGCCCTGCGCGTCAAAACGGCCCCGGTGACAGGGGCACACGAACTGCGCGTCGCTTTTCTGCCAGTCCACTTCGCAGCCTTTGTGTGTGCAGCGGGAAGAGAGCGCCAGATACGACCCGTCCGCCGCCTCCGTTACCCACAGCACGGCTTCCTTCTGCGCTTTGGGCAAGGTCACGCGCGTAAAGTCGCTTTTCGTAAACTGTTTGGCGGCCCCGATGGGAACCCACACGCTCGCCGGGTCGTCTGCCCGCGCCCCAACCTGGGAAAGCAGCGCGGCTCCCCCCAGAACACTCAACTGCACTAAAAACTGGCGTCGCGAAGGGTTCATGGTTGTTTTCCTCTCAGAACTTGCTCTTTAGAACTCATATTCGGCTATGACGCGCAATTCGCCCCGATTGTTCGCGCGTCCGTTCAGCGCGAAGGCGTACCCGGCGACAATCCAGGTGTCTCGCGACGGCGCAAGCCCCAGAATCGGCCCCAGATTGAGCCGCCCGTCCGTGACGGAGTGAATAAACTCCGCGCCCCCGCGCGGCGCATATCGGCTTCGTGCTGAAAGCGGGCGCGCATAACCGAATGAGTAGGTCTTCTCATAGTCGGGGCTGCCGCGAAAAGAGTTGGTCAGCACCGCATTAAATGTCAGGTCGCCGCCCTGCGCGTCATAGCGGGACAGCACCAGACGGCTTTCCAGCGACGCGCGCTCGCCTTTGGGCTGCGCGTACTCTTCGTACAGCCCGGACAGCAGCCGCCCCGTTTTGTACGGCTGTAATTGATAGCGCGTTTCCACCTGAAAGCCGGTGTAGCGCAAAGACTCGCCCGGCCCGCGCCCTAAGACGAGATACGGCGCAATCGTGAACCGCTGGCTGGCTCCGTATTCAAACTCCACTTCCTCCTCAAACGAGCGGTCGCTGGTAAGGTACGTGGAATGGGTTTCAATCTCCTTCTCGCCGGGAGCGGCCTGCTTCCAGTCGTATGAAAACGGGAAATCGTGCTGGCTGGCCCCAGCGTGCCGGGAAAGCAAGACGCTGCCAAACAGCGTCAGGGCCGCAGCGAGGGCTGCCTGGGAACGAACAGTCATGGTGGTGTCTTCTCCTGTGTATAAACGTGCCGAAGTTGCAGGAGAAGCGGAAATGGGGTAAGATGCACCTGTTGAGGGCTGCGGCATCTTGCTGCATTCCACGCGCGCTCCGGGCGTCTGCAAACGTCCGGGGCGTTTTCTCTGTCAGCGGCAATCTCCGACTATTTATGTCGGCATTGCGGGCATTATAGCAAGCGCTCCGGGCGTCTGTCAAGCCCTGCGGCCTAACACCATTAAGTTTTTTTCCTGCTGCCGCCGGGTAAACTTACTGTATCCCGAAGGAGGGAAGCAACCCATGACCAATGAAGACGTAGTAGCAGGCAAGCTCAAGCAGGCGGAAGGCAAGGCGCAGGACGCTCTGGGAGACGTGACCGGCAATGCCGATGATGACGTGGCAGGCAAGGCCAAACAGGTGGAAGGCAAAGTGCAGGAAGGCTACGGCAAAGCCAAAGAAGCCGTGCAGGACGCAGTTAACAAGTAACCTGTGATATAATCAAGAGCAACGGGGGCAGGGACGGCAATCACCGCCGTCCCTGCCCTTTTGTCACAGGAGGCTTTTTGTATGTCCGCTTTGGAACCTGACTTCTGGCATCACCTGCGCCTGCCGCAATTTAAGCACGACGACCATGCTCCCGTTCGCAATGCCAACGAGGTGCATCAAAGCAACCTGAGCGCGCTGGATAAGTTAGCCCTCGCCATTACGGATAAAGTTGGCTCGATGGGCTTCTTCCTGAGCATTTTCACGTGGACGCTACTGTGGACGGGCTACAATGTGCTCGCCACCGTCGTGCCCGCCCTGCACTGGAAGTCGTTTGACCCGTTCCCGGCGTTCGTTGCCTACCTGCTCATCAGCAATGTCATTCAGATACTTCTCATGCCGCTGATTATGGTAGGGCAGAACTTGCAGGGGCGGCACACGGAGACGCGGGCGCAACTGGACTTTGAGATTAACCAGAAGGCGGAAAAGGAAGTGATGGCAATCCTGCGCCATCTGGAACATCAGACCGACCTGTTGCTCCAACTCATGCGTCACATGGAGTGCCGCGTTTCCGATGAGGAACTGCGCGCCATCACTGCCGAAGCCCAACTTGCCGATAAAATTGCCGCTGCCACGCCCGCCTCAGAATAGCAGCCTGCGTTAAATCGTGCTCCACGTCAGCACGAACTTGTACGCGCTGGTCGTGTCGGCCATGCTCTGCGTTCCCGCTGCATTGCTGCCTAGAGTTTGCGCGGGCGTCGGGGACGCCGCATCTGCGCGCGCGGTCAGTTTAGAAATGTAGTCCTGGCAGCCCGTTACGGCGCTATTGGAATTGAACGGGTTGCTGAACTGCCGAATGTTGCGGTTAATGGCATAAGACACAACATAATAGACGAAGTTCCCGCTCGGCACTGCAGGCTGCGCCGTGTCATCGGACAGGCATACACAGCCGTATTCTGCGTATAAGCATAAATCTGCCACGCCCAGCCTCGCCCAACTTTGTTGGTATTGGAGAACTTTTTGGGGTAGTGGCTCAATAGGAGTTGTCAGCGTTGCCCCCCAATGAAACTTGCTCACGCTTTGGCCTCTAAATCCACCTTTGCCAGAGGAACCAAGAGGCTGAGAATGCAAGCAAAACAACTCGCATTGAGCCACTACCCCAAAAATTGACTTCCCCCGCCAAGATCGACCAGTGGTTTGAAGCCAAGACCCAGGGCCTGACGGATATCGCCCGCGCCCAGCTCAAAGCCCGCTGGGGCACCATGCAGAAGGTGCTCTCCTCCCAGGACAGGCTGGAGCGAATCGTCTCAGACATCCTGATGGACATGGAAACGCGCGACCGCCTCAAAAGCGGGCGCGGCAACGCCATGCTGGTCTCCGGCTCCATTTATCAGGCCTGCAAGTTCTACGAACTGTTTGCCAAGACAGGCCTCGGCGGCAAGTGCGCCATCGTCACCTCGTACAAGCCCACGCCCGCCAACGTCAAGGGCGAGGAGACTGGCGAGGGGGCCACCGAGAAGCTGCGGCAGTACGACATCTACCAGAAGATGCTGGCCGACTGGTTCCACGAGGCCCCGGAGCAAGCCGTCACTCGCATTGAGGAGCTTGAAAAAGCTGTTAAGAAGAAGTTCATCGAGGAGCCGGGGCAGATGAAGCTGCTGATTGTGGTGGACAAACTCCTGACCGGCTTTGACGCGCCCCCGGCGACCTACCTCTACATCGACAAAGCCCTGCGTGATCACGGCCTGTTCCAGGCCATCTGCCGGGTGAACCGTCTGGGCGGCGAGGACAAGGAGTATGGCTACATCGTCGACTACAAAGACCTGTTCCACAGCCTGGAAACGTCACTGCACGACTACACATCCGGCGCGCTTGACGGCTATGATCCCGGCGACGTGGCGGGCCTGCTGGAAGACCGATTGACTAAAGCACGAGAGCATCTGGAGGAAGCCCGCGAGAGCGTGCGCGCCCTGTGCGAGCCGGTAGAGCCGCCGCGTGGCACTGAAGACTACGTGCGCTTTTTCTGTGCACAGCAGCCCGGCAGCGGGGAGCAGCTCAAGGACAACGAGCCGAAGCGCCTGGCCTTGTACAAGCTGACCGCTGCGCTGGTGCGGGCCTACGCCAACGTCGCCAACGAGCTGGCCGAGGCGAAGTACAGCCCGACGGAGATCGCCGTGCTGCAAGAAGAGGTCAACCACGCGGAGAAGGTGCGCACGGAAGTCAAACTCGCCAGCGGCGACTATATTGACCTGAAAGTGTACGAACCAGCCATGCGCCACCTGATCGACACCTACATCCGCGCGGAGGAAAGCGAAAAGGTGTCCGCCTTTGACAACCTGTCCCTGATCCAGTTGATTGTGGAGCGGGGCGCAGCGGCAGTGGACGCGCTGCCGGAAGGCATCAAGAGCAGCCCGGAATGCAGTGGCGGAAACCATCGAAAACAACGTCCGCAAGATCATCATCGACGAAACATCCATCAACCCCAAGTACTACGAAACCATGTCCGCCCTGCTGGACGCGCTGGTGGTACAAAGGCGGACGCAGGCGTTGGATTATCAGGCGTATCTGGAGCAGGTGGTGGCCCTTGCCAAGCAGGTGCAGAACCCAGCAGCGAGCACGTCCTACCCGCCGGAAATGAACACGGCGGCTCGGCGCACGCTGTACGACAACCTGGGCAAAGACACGGAATTGGCGGCGCAGGTGGACATGGCCATCTGGAAGAAGAAAAAGGACAGCTGGCGCGCGAGCCGCATCAAGGAAAAGGAAGTCAAGTACGCCATCAAAGCGGCCCTGGGCGGTGACGAAACCTTGACCGAGCAGATTTTAGAACTGGCAAAAAACCAGCATGAATACTAAATCACGATGAGTATTGATTTGCGGACAATCGAGATAGGCCAGATCGTGGTCAGCGGCCAGGTGGTGGACATCGTGCGCAAGCCCATTAAAAATCTGGGTAGTGTTGTAATTTAAGTTGTTAGGCATCGGTTGTTGTAGTCATGGAGAAACAAAAGCAGACAGTTCTCGTGCATCGCGTCCGTCTTGGAAGACGAAGGCGTCTTGCGAACAAAACGGCCCAGCCTTTGCCTGAGCGTGTTGTTGAAGCGCTCAATGAGACAGGTCTCTCCGTCGCCCTTGCCCGTCGCCCGATGCTGCTTTTCGGGAAGCACCTCAGCATGGGCCTTCCAGAAGTCGGTGAACAGTACACACCTTTTGTACCGCTTGGGGATGCGCTCCCACAGCAGGCGGCAAGTCGCCTCGCTCCTGTCCCCGATGGCATACGCCACAATCTAGCGGGTTCTGCGCTAACGCAGTTGGACACACTGGGCCAGCCAGGCCCACCGTTTGTTCCTCCGCTGCCGGACGAACGACCACGTCTCGCCCAGTTCCAAAATGTTACGCTTCTTTGCTTTTGCCAGCGTCTTCTTGAGGGGTGGCAACCGTGCGACTTTTTTAAGCCAGATGAGCACCGTACTGACCGACACACCAAAGATGCGCGTCATTGCCCCAGAGAGCCGCGTTCATGGTAGGCGGCTAAAATGTCGGCCTTGCGTGCCTCGTCGTAAGCAATGCTACCCTTGTTGGCACGGCTGGTTTTGCCGCAGGCACGATATTGATAGCGTTGCCGTTTGTTCTGAAAGCCAAAGCGAATGATGTCTGTGCTGTCGCAGTGAGAGAAAGAAACGGTCTGAGTAACCATGCCAGACAGTCTACCAAAACAACTTAATTCATCACACGACCGGATTGTTTAACGTAATACCGAAACGATTTTTCTACTGCCTGAATACGTAACCGGGATTCCTATATCTGTTCTGGCGCTAATGCCTGTCCCACTGTTCGGGCTTACGTACACGACATTAAATTGTCGATCTACGGCAAGTCCGGGAAATGAGCCGATCCGTTCACCAAACTCCAACGTGTTTTCGGCATCGTTCCACTGGATTCGGACGGTTGCATAATGACCACGTTCGTATCCATATCCATCGTTCTCATCCTCATACCAATCAAACGAACCATTGGTGCCGCCGTATATTCGAAGCTCGATCGGATCCGCAGTCTTCTCATCCGCATACTGGACAAGTGGTCCTAGCGGCACGATGGATCCAGATCTGACAAAGAGTGGCATGGTGTCCAAAGGTGCCGCTACCGTCGTTGCTTGCCCGCCTTGAAGAGTCTCGCCGCTCCAAAAGTCGAACCAATCGGTGCCGGCTGGCAGGTAAACGGTGCGACTGCGCTCCCCGCCTTCGAGGGCATTCGAGTCCGGACCATAATACATCGGCTCAAGGACGGGACAGACCAAAAACGCCGGGCCGCACATGAACTGATCAGCCACGTCATAGACATTCACATCACTTCGGAAATCGAAAGCAAGCAATCGCATCGACGTATAGTGGGCCTGCGTTTCGAGTGCGGCAAGGCTATATAGGTACGGCAAAAGGCGGTAGCGAAGATTTATGAATTCGACCAACGTATCGTACGTGACCTCCCCTGGCTTGCCAAAGCGCCAGACTTCTCGCGGGGTATCGGTCCCGTGGGACCGAAACATCGGCAAGAAAGTGCCAACCTGCAGCCACCGAACGTAAAGCTCCCGGTATCCTTTATCATCACATCCATCTTGGTATTCGCCACTCCAGAACCAGAGATCCGGTTTGTTTCGAACGAAGAATGCGCCGACATCAAAGGTCCACTTCGGATTTCCGGTCACGCAGAAATTGAGACCGTCAGCGATTTGCCGGCGCAGTGTCCCCCAATTGGCCGCAATGTCACCGGACCAAGTAATGGCCCCGTATCTTTGCTGGCCGGGAAAACCTGAGCGAGTCAGATTGACAACGCGTTTCCCGTCGGTTATGCTGCGTTGGCCCTCGTAAATTCCACGAGAATGCAGCAACGAGTACGCATTGATGAACTCAGGATCCAAGTACTTTTTCGCCTCTTGCGTATTGAGCTCGACACGCTTCCACGGTTCAGGCTTAATGGCTCCTTTCCAATCGCACTCGAACGGCTCGCTGCAGTCGCACCACCACGCGTCGACGCCATGGCAAAACAGCCCGTTGTTCGCCTGCTTCCAATAGAGAGCGCGTGCGTCTGCGTTAAACGCATCGTAGGTAGAGTCGTTGCCAAGTAGAAAATTATGATCTCGCATTTCGACATGGTTGGCGCCGTTGTTGCGAAATATGGGCCAGATCGATATCATCAGCTTGATATTCATGCTATGAAGGTCATCGATTAACACATCTGGATTGGGAAATCGCTCAGGATCGAACGTCTTCTGGCCCCACAGATCGCCCTCCCACGACATCCAATCCAACACAATGCAGTCGAGGGGAATGGAACGGCGACGGTATTCCGTGGCAATATCGATCAGTTCATCCTGAGACTTGTATCGCTCTTTAGATTGAATGTAACCATAGGCCCACCGTGGAAACATGGTTGGACGACCGGTTAACGTACGAATACCCGCGACGACGTCGTCGAGTTCCGGCCCAACGATGAAATAAAAGTCCATCTCATCGTCGAACTCGGTCCAGAAGTATGTGCCATGCCGATCATCATGGAATGCGGCAAGGCCGTTAGTGTCCCACAAAATCCCATACCCACGCGTCGATACGATAACCGGCATCGCTACCTTCATATTCTGCTGATAAAGATATTGGGATTGGCCACGGTAGTTCAGGATGCCTTCTTCGTGCTGACCAAGCCCGTAGATGGCTTCATCCTTCGAGAATACAAGGTCTAGCCGCGTGGTGTAGGCAGTACGGTCAACGACTACTCGATCTCCCTCAGTTCGGATTTTCGTGCCGTCTGCCGTTTGTTCAGTGGTAAGTATTAGGTTCGTTGAGTCAAAAATATGCTTTTCGACATCCACCTGCTCCAAATGCTTGCCACCTGCTGCGGGTTCACGAACGAGCAATTCCCGTAATGCGTTGTACCAGGTGAACGCGCCAGTACGTCGATCGATCTCCAGACGAAGACGTCGCGTCGTCAGGGTAACTGAATCATTCGTTTCGGTCACCTCCCATTCGTGTGTGGCGTCGTTCTGAGGCAGCACCATGTGGCTGGCATCGTCAGCGAAGGTCTGGGCCAGCGTGTATACGCACCGTACGATTGATTCGGTGATGACCTGCAATCGAATTTGTCCTGACTCCAATAATAGCGAAATCCCTGCGGGATCGCGATGCAACTTCATGCTTTGATTTCCTAACGAGTTTTGCTAGTTCAGATTGAATATCTGGTCGTGTATTACTTCAGGTTGTCTTGGCAATGTTGGTTGTATTCGTGCAAGAACAAAAGCAAGCAACTCTCATGCATGACGTCCGTCTTGGAAAACGACAAGGTGCGTCGCACGCGAAGCGGCCCAGTCTTTGGTGCCGAACGTTTTTGAAGCGCTCCACACGGTGCCGGGCCGCGCGTCCCTGCCGGAAGCGACGCCCAGCGAGGCTGTTTCGCTGGTGGGCGCGGGCGCCCCGTGCAGTAGATTTTCATAAGCACCTGAAAATCATAATACAAACGCAGGCGGCTGCGCAGCGCGGCAGACGGGATTTTGTGTCCTCTCTTGCTTGCGCGCGCTGCGTGAGGGCGCGGAGAAAGCGGAGATGGAAGCGAACATCACGTCGCAAACGTGCGGAAAAGCTGGAGATGGAACGCCGTGCCAATCAGGCTCCAAACCGCCCCGGTCACAAAGTCCCCCAGGATCAGCCCCAGAAACAGCGGCAGCGCCTGCCGGAACATCTGCATGCCGCCATAGCGCAGCAGCAGCGTCTTCAAAGCCCACGCCACGAACATATCGCCCCAGAAGAAGTCGTTGGCGAAACTTGTGTTCAGCACGTAGGCCGCCGGGTGCAGCGGGAACGAAACAAACCGCACCCGCAGCGCCGTCAGCAGAGCCGTTATCGCGAAGCCTGCCAGCATCCCCAGCAGCGCGCTGGGCTTGCCAGCCTTGGGATTGTGCAGCCAGTTCGCCACGCTGCTCCAGGGGTCACTCGCCTTGGAGGCGGCCCGCCACTGGTTGACATTGCCGGTGGCCGCGCCGTGCGCGTAGTACAGCTGCAAATCCCACACCAATGCGCTCACCATCGCCACCGCCGCGCCGAGCAGCAGCACAGCCACCAGAGGACGCAAACGCCCCCCCGCGCGCTCCACTCCGACCATGCCCTCCAGTTCATGCGGCATGGGCGACGCCCGGTAATCCGAGTTGAACCAGGACAGCATCCCCATGTGCACCTTGTCCATGTGCGACAGGCCCATCGTGCCCACCACATCCGGCAGAATGTTTTGCGGGCTGATCCAGCCCAGTTCCGTGGAAAGCACGGCGGTTTCGGCGCGGATGCGCGCCAGGGCCACCGTGATCAAGAGGGTGATGCCCAGAAACGCAAGCGGCAGCCACCAGGAGCCGCCCGAAGACCAGACGAACACGCACAGCGCCAGGTAGCCCCCCAGAAACCCCAGAACCGCGGCGCGGGCGCTCAGCGGCTCGTCTTCCTTCCGCTGGCGGTCACTCCCCGCGCCGCTGCCCCCGCGCCAGGCTTGCCGCAGATACTCGCCGTAATAAACGCGCCCTGTCCAGAGCGTCGTCAGGCCCAGCGCCAGCCACGCGCCATATCCCTGATAACCCGTAAATGGGAATTGCGGCGCGAGGTCACCGGTCCACCCCTGGCCCGCATCCCGCCATCCCTGCATCACGCCCCAGACATTGAGGGCTTTTTTCAGCAGGTAGAAGAACCAGAGCGAGAAGGAGACATCGGTGTTGATGAGGTAGCCAAAGCCGACCCCCGCCGGGTGGAGCATATAAAACAGCGCGTCCACTCCGGTCAGCGGGAAATGAAGGGAGGCGTCGGGCACCAGGTCGTGCATGGAGTTAATCGGCAGCGACGGCAAGGTTGGAATGACGCTGTGGAGCGAATTGAGCGAGTGCAGCAGGCACGGCACCGCAAAGCCAGCCCACAGCAGTTTGTTTTTGTAAATGGGCGCGCCCTCGCGGGTCATTTCCAGCGGCAGGGCCAGAACGGGAAACGGAAGATGCTCCTCGTCCGCCCACCGTCGGCGCACGATGATGGACAGGCAGAGCATCGTCCAGAGCAGCACCAGAAAGAAAAGGCACCACACCGAGAGCGGCCCGGCCCAAGCCGCCATGATGCGGGGCTGGAAGAAGGTCGCATGGCCCTCGTAGAAGCCTTTGAAGATGGCGGGGTCGCGCGGGCCGATGTACCAGGGGAGCAGATACCAGAAACGGCTCCAGCCATTGGCAGCGTTGGCGTAGTAGAACGGGTTGGTCAGGAAGGGGGTGAAGAAACCGAAGTGCCCGACGCCCGCGACCACACTGGACATCGAGAGCAGCGCGTAGAGCGCCATCATCTCCGGCTGGCTGAGGGCGGCGGCCTGGGCGCGGCGGCGTACGAGAAGGTTGATGAGTGAGACCACAAAAAGCAGGAAGGTGACGCCGATGAACAGGCTGGAAATGGTCAGTTCGGTGACGTTGGTCTTCATCTCCGAGTTTGCGATCCAGCCGGTGTTGAGGACAATGAGCGGCAGCGCGACCGCCAGCAGCAGCCTCCAGCGTATCTGTGTCGGTCGCTGTTCTGCTTCCGCGCTGTCATCCAGGGGAGCAGGCGCGCCCAGCTCCTGCTGTGATGCTTTGGGAGATTGCGGCATTGCCATTCGCACCGTCTTTGTCTCCTGCCTCAAACGCTCCTCCGGGATCAAGCGCGCCGACGACGTGCCCGTGTAATCCACAGACGTGTCATTTCAGGCCAATGCTCTTGTCGTCTTTCCCACGATGGGGGGCCATCTCCACGGTGCCGAACACGCGGACTTCCGCGAATCGCAACCCCGGCTTCCACCAGAAGACGTGATAGGGTTTCGGGGGGCGGCTGACGCGGAGGTAGCGATAGGACGCCGGCTTGACCAAGAAGGCATAGAAGTCGCCATGGGGCGGGATCTCGGCCCCCTCCATCGCCCAGGCGATCACGTCGGACGAACGGAACTCTGGGTCGTTCGAGGCCTGGAACTGCATCTCAGCGCGGTATTTCTTGTCGTCATCCGTCTGGCTCAGAACCAACTGCACGGCGGTGAGGCGCCTGGCTGAGCCGAGGTCGATCTGCCACCACGGGACGTCCGCGTCGTTTTCGCCCGAAGTGAAGTCGGTGCTGAGATCGCCGTCATTGCCGAAGCGGGGTGGCCCGACGGACGGCAGGTTCGTCGTTGCCGCCGCCTGCCGCGCCAAATCCGGCCCGTGGCCCGACGCCGCCTTCGATGCGAGAGCCTGCGCGATGGCGCGTAGCTGCGGCAGGAAGTTCGCGCTCAGATGCCCTTCCAGGGTTGAGTTCGGGTCTGTTCCCCCGCCCATGTGCAGGGGGACGTCGAACTGGCACGTTCCGCCGTGGGCGGTGACGCGCCGGACGTACCCGGTGATATAGGCATCGGGGAATCGCGGGGTGTCGGCGGTGCCGCCGAAGCCGTTCCCCAGGAACTCATGACCGAGAAACGTGTGCAGGTTCCACTGGAGCCGGAACGGATGGCCCGTCGCGGGATCGAGCCCGGTAACCCACCGACCCTCGCACTCCAACAGAGACTGCTCATGCCGGTGAATCTCGCCCGCTGTCCAGTCGCCGAACTCGGAATGGTTGGAGTAGGGTCCCTCGCCGTCGTTGAAGGCAACCAAGCGAAGCGGGTCACCGGCCCGGCAGGCATCGGCGAGACTTTGGTAATTCGGGGCATCCGGGAAGGCGTACATCTTCTGCCAGTCGTACATACCGTCAAGCCACCAGCCGGAAACGTGCCCGCCCCAGCGCTGCCCGAATTCGGCGATGACCCGCTGCCAGTTTTCCTGGAAAGCCCGCCGCCGCCCCGGCCCGCCGTCGTCGGCGTCTCCGTACCGGGTGCCGGCCGCCATCGGCGCGGGCGCGCCGCTCGGGATATACGCGACGGTGCGGATGCCCTTGGCTGCCAGAGCGTTGGAAACGTCAAGGATCAAGTCGCGGTGGGACGTGACCGGGCCGCACAGGCCATCGAGAGTCCGGTTCGGTGCGCAGAAGTAGCCCTGCTGTCCGAGCGTGAAGATGACATATTTCGCGCCGGTCTGAGCCACGTCCTCGGCGTATGCTTTCGCATCGAACGCATCTACAATCCGATTGAAGTCGTCGATGGACGCGGCGTAGGGCAAGAAGTGCGACATAAGGCCGTAGTGACCGGACGCCCAGTCGGAGCGGGCCGCGTGCGGTGACACAATTTCTTGTGGCGCGGCTTCCGTTCTAACGGCTAAAGAGACGGTCAGAGCTAGAATCACCGTGCAGACGGCCCGAAGGGTGAAATATGTCCCTGATTTGGCCTTCGTTCTGAGACTAGTGTGCATTGTTCCACCCTCCCGAGAGACGCGCCAGCTGGGCTACGGTGTCTTCGGCAAGACGCCCCTCCCGATAGATGCCGACGTTTAGCGTGATTGCCCCGCCGACCCCGAGGCAGCTCCTCACGAACGAATCTAGTTCTGCATCGGAATAGCGTGGTGAATCCATCGGACCGTCGCCACTGTACCACCAAAAGCAGTCGATCGGGAGCTGCCCATGCCACTGACAGTGCGTCCCCGGCACGAACCGCTCTGTGGGCAGTATTAGCGTGCCCGGCCCTTCTCGCTCGGTCTCGCGGCCGAGGCGAATCTGGCCGTCCTCAAGCCACCCGATCTCGCCGGAGAGGTAATCTTGGTACGGGGTGATCGGTTCCTGCTTGCGTAGGTAGAATGAACCGTCATTGAACGCCACTGCCGCGTCCGGGTTGCCCGCGCGGGACGCGCCGAGCCAGAGCGGCCAGTCGTAGGTCTGATTGTTGAACAGGTCCCAGTCGTAGCAACCGTCGAACCACCAGGCGTCAAGGCCCATTCCCAGGCGCAAAGAATAGTCGCGGATGAAGTCTGTGTAGCGGCGCTGGAACTCTGACTGATCGGCCGGGTCCCAGGCAAAACCGGCCCGCACCGCGTCCGACTGCGCGGCCACCTCGCTCGGGAGGTAGGCGATGAAACGCTTACCCCGGCTTTTCAGGCCCTGGGCCATTTCCCCGGCGAGGTCGCGGCCGGAGGCGTGCCCCGGCCCGACCAGTCGATCCAGGACCGCATTCGGCGCGGCATAATAGCCGGTGTTCTGTCCGATCGTGAACATCATCCAATCCGCGCCGGCGGTCGTGATATCGCCCAGGAACCCGTCGAGATCGAAGGCGTCCACGGCGGCATCGAAGCTGGCCGGGGGGCCGCCCGTGCGCGACGCGGTCTGGGGGTAAAGCCAGTGGACCATCAGCCCCCAGTGCCCGCGCATCCAGGGCGTCCGGTCGCGGGCCGAGGCGAGCATGTCCTCGTATGACATAAAGTTCTCCTGATGGCGAAGATCAAAAACTGACACGAGTCAGTTACCTTTGTAGGGTAGTATAATAGCAATTAGACTGGTTTGTCAAGTGCTGCTGAAAATCTTTTAAAAATCGTTTGTGAAAAGGGTTGACAATTCATGGTCGCATCGCTATAATGAACTTATATCAAACTACTGACTCGTGTCAGTAAACCAGAAAACATGCGTAGAGCGTGTCTCCAGCATGTTTAGGGGATACAAAATTCAGGGGATACAAAAACGGTGCCAAAAAACGGTGCCAAGTTAGGTGGAAGAATTCGAAGGAGAATGAAATGAAAGATCGACGCGGATTTACACTTATCGAGCTTCTCGTAGTCATCGCCATTATAGCGATACTCGCGGCCATCTTATTTCCAGTATTTGCCAAAGCCCGCGAAAAGGCACGGCAGACATCGTGCCTGAACAATGAGAAGCAGATCGGCCTGGGGATCCTGCAATACGTCCAGGACTACGACGAGACCTTCGGCTATATCGACAACTTCGACAATCCCTTGGTTGCAAGTTTTCCCGGTTCGACGTACTACCGTCGTTGGCAGGACATGATATTTCCCTACGTAAAGAGCACGGCTGTGTTTCAATGCCCGGACTCACCTAACAAATTTGTCTCAAGCCCCGACGCCACGGTCGGTGACTTTACGGCTGGGAATGCCGCCGGTTCTTATGAAGTCAATGCAGCGTACGGCGACAGCAGGTCGCCATCGTGGCATGGCGTCTTCGCCATAAATTCACGCGGCAGTGGACCGTATCATCCGCCGACGAAGATTGCCCAGTTGGACCATCCGACGACAACGGTTCTGCTAACCGAGAACGGTCCGAACAGTTCCACATTGGGCAACGCAACAAGCATCGCGGTAGGCTATGTAAGTAGCTGGTGGGTCGCCGGCTTTGAATACCCGATAGACAAAACGGTTGTCCCGTTTGCCATCGATCCGGCAGGGGCCGGTAACGATGTGGCGGCCTGGCACAGCAACTTCGTGAATGTCGCGTTTGCCGACGGTCACGCTAAAGCCGTGACACTTGATTACCTTGTGACGCGGGACACAACGTTACCCGTGAACAGCAAGTCCGGTGCCTATAAGTATTTTGAGATTGAGGATCGGAATTAAAAGCATACCCACAGCCAGTCAGAGCCACGGTTGCGGGGCTCTGACTGGCTGTGGGAGTCGACAGGACTCCTACAGCCCCACCCGGCAGAAGCAGATCAAAGGCGGGCAGCCGCCGCAGATGGAAGCGGCCCTGCGCGCGCACGTGGTAAGCCCGCCGTCGGCCCCCGCGCATCGGTAAGGGCACGCTCCGGAACGACCGATGAAAACATCAGCCCTTGACACCATCCCGACGATGTGCTATTAACTCGTCATGCCCACGCCGCCCAGAAGCCCTGCCGAGAGAGGCCGAAGAAGACAGACGAAGCCGCGTCAGCCCAGCAGTTCGGACGTCGCCGTCCGAGCCGGGGTTTCTCGCTCGACCGTCTCTGCGGTCCTCAACGGTCACCCCACACCGGTCATTGCCGAGGCGACACGCGAGCGCGTCCTGCAGGCCGTGCGGGACCTGAATTACCGCCCGAACCAGCTCGCCCGCGCTCTCATCACGGGGGCGTCCCACCTGATCGGGCTGTGGATGTGGTCCTTGCCGTCGCCCTTTGATGTCAGCATCATCCAGACCGTGATGGGCCTGCTCCGGGCGGATGGCTTCCAGGCGCTCCTCTTCGAGAAGACGCCCGGCCACGAGACGGAGATGCTCCTGGACCCGAGCCACTGGCCCATCGAAGGGATCATCACCGAAATCAAGCCCGAGTTTATCGAGCGCTTCCTGGAGGAACACCCTTCCACCCCGCCGATCGTGACCATCGGAGCCGAGGTTTCCTCGCAGACAGACTACATCCGCTTCGACATCGCCGCCGGCGTTCGCGAGGCCATGGAACACCTGACCGCCACCGATCGGCGGCGGATCTCCCTGGTGACGCCGTCCGGCGCTGGCATGAGCGGCGAGGCCCGCCATCTCGCCTACCAGCGTTTCATGGAGGAGGCGGGCCGGGAGCCGGAATTCGTGCCCTGTGATTTCGGGAGCCGGTCCCGAGAGAACGTCATGCGCGCGGTTCGGGACCATATTGCCGCACACGGCTGCCCGGACGCCCTGCTTTGTTACAACGATGAGATCGCGATCGCAGTCAACCGGGAACTGCGCGAAAGCGGCATCGTCGTCCCTCAGGAGGCCGCCATTGTCGGGTGCGACGGCTGGCTTGAAACTGAATATCAGGTGCCGCGCCTCAGCACGATCCGCCTGCCTCTGGAGGAGGCGTGCCGTCTCGCCTGGGAGTTCCTGCAGAACCGAATCGCCGATCCTGCCTGCCCGCGCCAGCAGATGACGCTGACCACCCATCTGGTCATCCGCGAGTCGTCCTGAGTTCGCCGCCGCGCTTTCCACGACATCTGGAGCCTGCCTTCTAGATCTGGAGCCTGCCTTCTTGCAAAATCTGATCACTCTCAAGACGCCCGCCTCCTTCTGGGGTGCGCCCTGGCGCGAGGCGCTGCCGTCCGGCAACGGTCGGATCGGCGCCGCGGTTTACGGCGGCGTTGGCCGTGAGTGCATTCTGTTGACGCATGAGGACCTCTGGACCGGGAGCCGGACGGCTTTAATGCCGGATGTCAGTGAGCATCTGCCCCGTGTCCGCCGCCTCCTGCGGGCGGGCCGCTCCGCCGAGGCGGAGCCGATCCTGGCGGATGCCCTGCGGGGCTTCGGCTATGATCCGCAAATCGGCACGCCGCTTCCCCTGGGGGACCTCATCGTGACCATGCCCGCGCGGCAGGCGTTCCGCGATTACGCCCGAACGCTGGATCTGGGCAGCGGCGAGGTGGTTGTCCGCTGGCGCGACGGCGACACGCGGTACGAGCGCGCCCTGTTCGTGTCGCGCTGCGACGACTTGATCGTCTGCGAGATCCGCGCCGACGGCCCGGCTGGCATCAGCGCCGCGCTGACCCTGGACCTGCACGACCGGGCCGACGCCCGATCCCCTGACGGTGGGCCGAACGCGCCGCTGCCCTGTGAACCGCATACGTCCGCCTCCGGTTCGTTTCTATTTTACGCCGCCGCCAACGACGACGGCACGGACTTCGGCGCGGTCGCCTGCGTGTTCTGCGGCGACGGTAGCCTCCACGCGGAAGGCGCTGCCCTCCGTGTCACAGACGCCAGCCGTGTTCTGATCTGCCTTCGGTTATTTGTTCGCGGGGAACGTCGGCAGGAGTGGGAGCGCCTGAAAGCCGAGCTATCTACCGTCACGGCGGACTACGAAACGCTTCTCCGGCCCCACGCGGAGGAACACGGACGCCTGTTCCACGCCGTCTCGCTCGACCTCGGCGGCGAAGGACACGACCGATCGAACGAGGAGTTGCTCCTGGAGGCCTATGGAGGAGAGACGCCGACGGCACTGGTCGAGCGGCTGTGGGCCTACGGGCGCTACCTCCTCCTGTCCAGCTCGCGGTCCGGCGGAAATCCCTGCCCGCTGCACGGGCTGTGGCTGGGGGAGTACCAGGGCCTCTGGTCGTTCAACATGGCCAACGAAAATCTCCAGATGATCTACTGGCAGGCCCTGCCCGGCGGCATGCCGGAGACGCTGCTGGCCGTCTTCGACTACTACGAGCGGCGTATGGACGACTTCCGCGCCAATGCGCGGAACCTGTACGGGTGCCGGGGCATCCTGATCCCGGCGGACACCGCGCCGGACTCGGGACTGATGAAGGACCTGCAGCCGCAGATTCTGCACTGGACCGGGGCCGCCGGGTGGATCGGGCAGCACTACTGGGACTATTATCTGTTCACGGGCGACGAGACGTTTCTGCGTGAGCGCGCCCTGCCGTTCCTGCGCGAAACGGCTCTGTTCTACGCCGATTTTTTTGTCACGGACAAAGATGGCAGTCTCCAGTCGCTGCCGTCCGTCTCGCCCGAGAACACGCCCGGCGGCGGGAGCGGTGAAGGCATCCTGACGACCATCAATGCGACGATGGATTTTGCCATCGCCCGCGAAGTCCTGGCGCACCTGATCCAAGGCGCGGAATCGGCGGCCCTGTACCCCGACGAAATCGACGCCTGGCGCGGACTGCTGGCCCGCATCCCGATCTACGAGATCAACGCGGACGGGGCCGTCCGCGAATGGCAGCACCCGCTGTTCCCGGACAACTATCACCACCGCCACCAGTCCCACCTGTACCCCATCTTCCCCGGCACAGAACTGACGCGGCGTGACGACGCGGCGCTTTTCGCGGCCTTCGCTGAAGCGGTCCAGAAACGCCTAGTGATCGGGCTGAAGGAGCAGACCGGCTGGTCGCTGGCGCACATGGCAAACAGCTACGCCCGGACGGGTGAAGGGGACCTCGCCCTGGAGTGCCTGGAGATCCTCAGCCGCACCTGCCTGCTGAACAACCTGTACACCACTCACAATGATTGGCGGGGCATGGGCGTCGGCGTGGACATGCCCTGGGCGCCGTTCCAGATCGACGCCAACATGGGCTGGACCGCTGCTGTTCAGGAGATGCTTCTTTTCTCCCGTCCCGGCGAGATCGCGCTGCTGCCGGCCCTGCCGGAGAAGTGGCGCCGCGGCCGCGTGACCGGCCTGCGATGCCGCGGCGGCGTCGAGGTCACAATCGAGTGGGATCGAGACGCAGATGTCCTGACCGCGACACTGGTCTCCCGGACAGACCAGTGTGTCCAGATCACGACACCGGCCGCCCCGTCTGGTCGAAAGATCGCGCTGACCGCCGCTATCGCGACCGCGTGGCGATCGCGTTTCCACCCCCCCCATCCGCCCCACTACAGGCAAGGGACAGACGGCCCCCCATAGGCGGCAGCGTGAAGTTCACCCTGCCCCGCTTGGAGTGCCACCAAATGAGCGCATTTCTCCAGGGAAATATTTTCTGCGTGAAGAAGTAATACATCGCCAAGATCAAGATAATGAAAGGAAATTTTATGTCAGGCAATACTCCAAACAATGTCGCTTTGAAAACAACAGCCCCCAATTCTTCAGAGTTAGACATCTCAGAAGTGGTTGAGGTGCGCGAAGAAACGGAAAAAGGCCATGCCGCGCATACCAAAAGCGCGGAAGCTAAAGGACTGTCCGGCGTCATGCGCCGCCCCATCAAAGTCACCATGATGGGGGCAGGCTCTGGTTTTACACCCACCATTGTTCGTGACATCCTGCAAATCCCCGGCTCACGCGGCGGCACCATTGCCCTCGTGGACATTGACGGCGAACGACTGTCCACGATGACGCAGGTGATTGAGCGGATGGTACAGGAAAAAGTCTTCCAAGACCCCATTGCCACCTGGAACGTCATCGCGTCGACCGATCGCACCGAAGTAATGGGTGGCTCCGACTACATCGTCAACTCCATTGAAGTCAGCGGCACCGCCTGCGTCCGCTGGGACAACGATATTCCCAAAAAGTACGGCGTCGACCAGTGCATCGGCGACACCATCGGCCCCGGCGGCCTGTTCAAAGCCCTGCGCACCGCTCCAGTTTTTCTGGACATTCTGCGCGACGCCGCCCGCCTCGCCCCGCAGGCGCAGGTGCTGAACTACACTAACCCCATGAACATTCTCTGTCTTGCCGCAGGCCGCGCCGTGCCGCAAGTTCCAGTTGTGGGGCTGTGTCACTCGGTGCAGGGAACAAGCCACCTGCTGGCGAGCCGCGCCGAAGTGCCGTATGCGGAAATGGACTGGGCGTGCGCAGGCATCAATCATCTGGCATGGTTCACGAAACTTTCTCACA
The DNA here is from genome assembly GCA_963835235.1 of uncultured Armatimonadota bacterium. GTDB lineage: Bacteria > Armatimonadota > Armatimonadia > Armatimonadales > Capsulimonadaceae > CAWIET01. Next base: position 648,044 of record CAWIET010000005.1, on the reverse strand, counting down.
AAGGGCAGGACTTGTACCCCGTGCTGATGGGAAAAGCGCGTCAGGATTTGGAGCGAGCTTTTGCCGAAGGGCGTCCAGATTTTGAGCGCGAAAACCAGTACGAGTGGAAAATGCCCGAATGGCACAAGGACATCGTGCGAAAGGATATGATGCTGCACTTTGGGGCCTTTATCACGGAAAGCAGCGGTCACCTGTCCGAGTACCTGCCGTATTACCGCAAGCGTGCCGATCTGGTGCGGAAGTATGCGCGTGATGGCTACGATGGCGGCTCGTCCTTCTACGCCGACAACTGGCCGCAGTGGCGCAAGAATGCCGACAATGACCGCATGACACTGGTGCGCGGCGAGAAGCCCTTTGACTGGAACCGCTCGTGGGAGTACGGGTCGTGGATTGTGGAAGCGCGGGAAAAAGACAGCCCGTACCGCATTCACGGCAACGTGATGAACAGCGCGGGGGGGCAGGGTTCACTCATCACGAACCTGCCTGCGGACGGGTGCGTGGAAGTCTCCTGCCTGGTTGACCAGAACGGCGTACAGCCGACGCGCTTTGGCAAACTGCCCGCGCAGATGGCGGCCATCTGCGCGTCCAACATGGGCTTTTTTGACCTGGCGGCTACCGCCTGCATTGAGCGGAGCAAAGAGGCGGCCATTCACGCCCTGCTGCTTGACCCGCTGACAGCAGCCGTCTGCTCTCCCGCCGAGATAAAAGCCATGACGCTGGAGTTGTTTGACGCCGAAGCGGAGTTTCTTCCCGGCTTTCATTAACAATCTTGGTAGTGGCTCAGTAAGTGTTTCTATGTATGCTGCGGTGGTGGAATGGGACACAAGGTCTCCATCAGGATTGCACCCTGTGCCGTCGAACAAACGTACCGCGTAACAACATCAAGTGAGCCACTACCTAATATTGAATTGCTTGAGTGAGCAGGTATGGATGAATTAAAACTAAAATGGTTCCAGGACGCCCGATTTGGCATGTTCATCCATTGGGGCCTCTACAGTCTGCCCGGTGGTGAATGGCGGGGCGAGCGGATGTCCTATATCGGCGAGTGGCTGCAGAGTTGGTTCCGAATTCCCTCCGCGGAGTACGATGCGCTCGCGGCGCACTTCAATCCGACGTCGTTCGATGCCGAGCGGTGGGTGTTGGCGGCCAAAAACGCGGGAATGCGGTACATCGTGTACACCGCAAAACACCATGAAGGCTTTGCGATGTATCGATCCGCGGTGGACACGTTTAACATCGTGGACGCGACACCGTTTAAACGTGATCCTCTTCGCGAGTTAGCGGCCGCCTGCGCTCGTCACGACATGAAGCTGGGTCTCTATTATTCGCAGGACCTCGACTGGCACGATCCGAGCGGCGGGGATCCCGGCCCGGATTTTCCGAAGAACTTCGGCATGAGTTGGGGAAATGACTGGGACTTCCCCGATCGATCGACAAAGCGATTTGAAGACTATTTTCGAGCGAAAGTGCTTCCGCAGGTGAGGGAACTCCTGACGGAGTACGGCCACATCAGCCTCATGTGGTTCGACTGTCCCGTGACTATTTCACAGCAGCACTGCAGCGAATTGACGACACTGGTGCGTGACTTGCAGCCGAGTTGCCTGATCAATACACGGGTCGGTCACGGGTTGGGCGATTTCAGCAGCATGGGCGACAATCAAGTGCCCATGCGCGTCATGTCGGGGACGTGGGAAACTCCGGCGACCCTCAACGACACGTGGGGCTACAAGCATTTCGATCATGCCTGGAAGTCGCCGTCCGACATGCTGTCCATCCTCGCAGGGCTCGCCAGCCGCAACGTGAACTACTTGTTGAATATCGGCCCGGAATCAACCGGCGCGTTTCCTGCCGCGGCGACGGACATCCTGGACGAAATCGGCGGCTGGATGACGGAGAACGCGTCGGCCATTCACGGTACCCGGGAAAACCCCTACCGATACCCGATGAAGTGGGGATGGATCACAAGCTGTCCGAAGACATTGACCGAACCGGCGCGTCTTCATTTTATCTTGCGTGACTGGCCGTCGAGAGTCCTCGAGGTGCGCGGGCTGCTCACCAAGGTCACATCCGCGTCTCTTCTTAACAGTCCCCAGCTTCCGTTGACGTTCGATCAAACTATAACTCCCGACGATGCGCTCTTGCGTCTCATACTGCCTGCACAGAGACCAGCGTCCGTCAAACCCGTCATTGCAATTGATCTTGAAGAGGAGGCAAGCGTGGATGCCAGGCTCCGCAGTCAGGACGGCGACGTCGTGATACTGCCGGTGGACTGTGCCTGCATAAGCGCCGCTCGTACGACATCGACTGCGACATGAGTCCCGAACGAGTTGGCGCTGCCGGGGAAATGACGGAAATCGGCGGCAATCCTTCGGTGGATCATGTAGGCGTGATTGTGAATTGGACGCGTGGCGACGATCTCTTGGAATGGGAATTCTTGGTGTCGGTGGCAGGTATGTATTGCCTAGACATTGTCACGTCCGCCCTCTACCACAGCCTTGACGTTGACGTGAGACACACAGTACATTTGGAGCTTGACGGCATCGCACTGCCAGCAGTTGAACTGCGGAGTGTTGCCGAGCCAGGCATCGAATCGCGGTATTATCCGCGTTCTCGCTCCCGATATGGGGACATCGCAATCGCTCATCAAGGTATGCATCGACTGACTCTGCATGCCGACTTTATCGACATGGCGGCGGGCTGCGGATTTCCTGTGGCGTCAATCGAACTATGTCGGCAAAGTTGAGCTTGTTGTGCAGGCTTGTACCCTTCGCATCTGGACCACGCATCTTTCAGATGCGCCCTATTCGAACCGCGCCCCCGCGAATGCAGGTGCTTCAAATCCGGCGCTCACCCCGAAGTCAAGGCCATTATGTTGTCGTTCCTTTACTTGGCAGAGTGCCCGGAGGCTCAGTGGGCTGGCGCAGCGTGACAGCGGACGACGTAGCCGGGGCGTGGCAGGAAAACGGGCTGTGGGAAAAGCAGCAGGAGAAACTGCTACCGCGGATACGCTATCAAGCGCGCGTTCTGGTGCTGACCTTTTTCCAGATTATGACCTCCTTGTGCTGTCCGTACTTGTTCAGTCTGCGAACGCTCTACGACTAGGTCGCCCCGCTTACCGCTACTATTTATGAGACACGCTTTAGTCAAGTGTTATAAGCAGACAAGCGTAACTCCGACGAATGATGCAGAACAAAATGCTGTCCATTTAGGGTATACCCTAAATGGATGTCAGCCCATCAGGCTTCTTCCCCGTCAGGATAGGCTCCTCTTGACATATTCCTGACATATCGCTCATAATGTCATAGACTTTAATCTGACAGATAACGATCAAGAGGGTTTATGACAGGCAAATCTAGGGTGGGCGGGAGTTTGACCGGGCAGCGTGTCGGCTACGTGCGCGTCAGTTCGTTTGACCAAAACACAGACCGGCAACTGGAAGGGGTGGCGCTTGACCGGTGCTTTACGGATCGGGTGTCCGGCAAAGATACCAAGCGGCCGGAGTTGACCGCACTCCTAGCATTCGTGCGCGAAGGCGACACACTCGTCGTTCACAGCATGGATCGCCTGGCGCGCAATCTGGATGATCTGCGCCGCATCGTGCAGACGCTGACTGCAAAAGGCGTTCGCATCGAGTTCGTCAAAGAGGGCCTTACCTTTACGGGGGAGGATTTGCCAATGGCGACGTTGATGCTGTCTGTGATGGGTGCCTTCGCCGAATTTGAGCGCACCTTGCTGCGGGAGCGTCAGCGTGAGGGGATTTCGCTTGCCCGGCAGCGGGGGGCGTACCGCGGACGCAAGAAAGCCCTGTCTGATGAACAGGTGGCTGATATGAAGCGCAGGATTACCGCCGGAGAGTCAAAGTCCCTGGTGGCGCGGGACTTAGGCATATCGCGTGAGACGGTGTATCAATACCTGCGCGCGGTCAGGTGAAAACTTAGTCTAGAAGCCCTCTGGCTCTGTTGACATCCTCGGTTCCATTCTCGTATAGAAACTGAGGTGTCTCCCATGGCCGAAGTTGGTCTTGTTCCCTTCGCGCAGGCAGCCTTGCACATTGGCAAAGCGGCACTGCCTAACTACAAAACCAAGTTCTCCAAGCACCTGTTCACGCAGCCGCAACTGCTGGCAATTCTGAATTACTGGCGATCCTGTGCCTGATGCGCTACGAAGACTGGACGTTCCGTCAGGCAGAAGCGCGCCTGGCGGAGCATCACGAACTCAGGCAAGCCCTGGAACTCACACACGTTCCTGATTACAGCACCGTCTATCGCTTCATGCGCAGGCTCGATGACGCGGCCCTTGCCCACGCTCTGGCCCAGACCGTTGCCGCCTTGCCTGCGCCTAACACAGAAACTACCGTAGCCGTAGATGCCACAGGACTTGCGCTTGGCTCCATCAGCACGGTCTTTGTCAAGCGGGCCAAGCAAATCACTGAAGACCGTGGTGAGGGCTTGCCTTGGCGCTACTGGACAAAGTGGATCGTGGCCGTTGATGTGGAGGGGATTGATGTGGAGCGACGGGCGATCCTAGCACCGATGGCGCGGCAAGGCCCCTGGAACGATGGGCCTTCGCTTCGCCCCCTTGTACGTGCCGCGCATCAACTGACGCCTGTGCATCTGGTGCTGGCAGATGCGGAATTTGATAGCGACTTGAACCATCAGTATGTTCGCCAGCAGAATGGTGCACAAAGTATCATTTCTGCCAAACGGGGCAAGAAGACGTGGAACATCAAAGGCATCCGCAGAGAGATGCGGGATAACTTTCCCGCGTCGGCTTATGGTCAGCGTTCCCTGGTTGAGAGCGTTTTCTCTGCCGTCAAGCGCAAACTGTCTGCCAAAGCGCCTGGCCGCAGCGTGTTTACTCAGCAACGGCAGGCGTTGCTGCTGGGAATTGCCTACAACCTGTCTCTCGTATGACTCTTTATGGCAACCTTTTCAGGCAAGCAAACAATCGATATTTGACAGGATGTCGACAGAGTCAGATGGCTTCTAATCCTTCCAGTCATCGGTTCGGAAGGGCGAGGCGGGAAGACCTGCGGCGTCGTAGAGATTGCAGCCTGGAGGGTTATCCGCCCACCCGTAGCGGACCGCGACGGGTGAGGCGATGCTTGCGGCGCTCACCACTACCGTCCCACCATCGATTTTCGCGTTGGCAGTCACCCATTTCTTATCCGCGCCAGCTATCTGGAACGTCTTTAGGGGGCCGTCCTTCGACATAAGGCCGGCAGCATGGTTGAATGATATGCGGATCGACGCGCCGTCGATCTTGTAGCCTGAGTACAGCGGCCCCGAGAACTCAACAGGTTTGCCGTATGTGTTCGCCAGCGCTATTAGAGCCAGTCGTTGTCCCACGGTTTTCTTGTTGCGCGGGTGGATCGATTCCTCGCCGACATCGATTGTGACCGCAAGCCCAGATTTGGCCACGCTTTTGGCGACCTGGAACTGCGCCCAGCGAACCTCAGCCACCCGGCTTGGGCCAATCGTGACCGTCTGGCTGCCGTAGTTGGCGAGCTGCACGAGATAGAACGGGAACGGGCCGAGAGCCCAGCGTTTACGCCAATCGGCGATCATGAGCGAGAGCCGAGAAGCGTACTGCTGGCTGTTATTGGCGTTGCTCTCGCCCTGGTACCAGATCGTTCCCATGATGGTGTACGGAATAAGCGGCGCCAGCATGGCGTTGTACATCGCCGTTTCGGTGTTGCGAATGATCTGAGACGGGGCGATAGGCAGCGATGCGACATCGTCTGCCGATTGCGGCGGAAACTGCCTCTCGATTTTCAGCTTCCACTTGTTGTCATCCGACTTCGGATCCTCGACCGGTATTCCCATCATCTGTGTCGTGACCCAATCATACGCCGTTGGAACAAGGCCCATGAGGCGAATGGCAACCGTGTTCGTCCCTTCATGGATCAGCGACTTCGGAACGTGCGCTCGGAGATCATGGTGGTAAAACCGATGGGAAGGATCCAGCTCGCCCAGCGACACTCCATTGAAGTAGACGGTGATTGACGTCTGGTCGGTCCAGTTCAAACCTAAGTAGAAATCCTTCGAGGCTGCCGAGGCCGGCAGCGTGAAGGTCTTGCGCAACCAGACCACACCGCCAGATTTTAGCCCGTAGCCAGCTAGATTTTTCGGTATTTCCACTGTGGCCCATGGACTGTCGTCGAATTCCGGCTTTGCCCAGCCCTGCTGTTCGCCCGCGTTCACGTCGTCGGTCGCGCCGTGTTTCGCCTGCCACTCGGCCACGGAGATCGGAAACTGGCGCTCGGCCTCTGGCTCGGCGGCCATTAAGCCGATGCTCTTTTCGGCTTCCGCTTTGTACGCCGGATCGGCAGCGATCGCATCGAGGCTGGTCCACGTTTCGACCGCGGTCGCGCCGTAAGCGGAGACGATGATGCCGACCGGCACGCCAAGCGCCTTTCGCAATTCGCGGGCATAGAAATATGCCACGCCAGAACAGCCCTTCACCGAATTGGGTGTCGCCGGTTGCCATGATCCGCGAACGTCGTCTTTTGGCGCGAGCGCTCCGTCTTGTGCGACGGTGAAAATGCGAAGATCGGGATCGGTGGAACTGGCGATGTCCGCGGCGTTGTAAGCGGCGTCCCATCCCAACGCATAAACCATATTCGACTGGCCCGATGCGAGCCACACCTCGCCAAACGTAACATTGTGACAGATGAGCTTCTGGTCGTTATCCGCGATCGCAAGGTCGAACGCTCCGCCCGCTGGCATTTTTGGTAAAATAGCTTTCCAGCGGCCAGTCGAGTTGGCAACTGCGCTAACCAAGTTGTCCCCGAGTTTGATTGCGATCTTGTCGCCAGGGCCAGCCGAGCCCCAAACTGCGTCCGATGCGTCGCGCTGAAGTACCATATTGTTGCTGAAAAGCGACATGACCTTTAGCGATGTCGACGCAGCTTGAGCCGGGGCAGCAAACAGCGAAACCATGGCGAAAAGCGCTACGGGCGGAATACGCGTGATAGTTATCATGGAGATATCCTTAGAAGATGCGCTGCAATGCGCCAGTCAATTTGCTCACATTTGCTCCAACATTCAGCAGAGACAATTTGTACCCGCCGTTATTGATCGTTCGCGGCAGCACCAAGCCCCCGCCGGAATATTAACCGTATTCTATCCCGGTGGGTTCGCCCGCTATTTGGTGGCAATGTCCCAGAACACGGGGCCGATATAGCCGGGGCCGCTGCTCTTAACGTCACGGTCAGTCGGCGCTTTGATTGTGAAAGCGTCGCCTGGGCTGACATTGGTGACGTCGAAGAAGTAGATCGTCGGCGTTCGCGTTCCCCCGGCGCCAGCACGCAGCTTCACGATGCCGCTATCGCCTGAAGCGGAACCGCCGGCTTGGACCAGTTGGAGCGCTTTGCCTGAGTTGAGCTTAGCGCTCGCCTCATCCAGAATATCCTCCATCACGCCGATCCGTACCGTCTTGCCTTGGAAATCGGCAGCCTTCCCGGTCAGCACGAAGTCGACATGGTCGACGCAATATCCTGCCGCTGCCATGGCGGACGCTTCCCTCACATCGTCAATCTGGACGCCGTTCGCGTTCGCGCGCTGCTCGCCTGCTCCCGCATAAACCCAGCCGAGCGGTCCCGCGAGATCGTGCTGTTCCCCAAGAGCGCCGCGCATCCAGATGACCGCGCCGAGGTTGCCGTAAACGGTTGCGGCGCCTACGGCCATCGTCTTTTTAACCGACGACGTCCGCCAATGAGACGCTTCGGCCGATGTCTTTGTATCCTGTACCATGCCTGCGTATTTTATCGTTGCGGCATTGGCGTTCGTGGCCATCATGGCTGCGGCAAGTGCGGCGGACATCAGTGTCTTGAATAGGTTCATGTTGTGACCCCTTTATATTCGCAATCTTATTTAGGTAGTGTGTTAACACAAGTTGTTCTGGTAGACTGTGTGTATGGTCACTCAGACAGTCATCTGCTACCACTGCAATAGCCAGAATATCATCCGCTTCGGACACCAGAACGGGCGGCAACGGTACAAATGCCATGACTGCGGCAAAACCAGCCGCGCCAACAAAGGCAGCAACGCCTACGATGAAGACACCAAAGCCCAAATCCTAGCCGCCTACCATGAGCGTGGCTCCCTGCGGGCGATGACGCGCATCTTTGGCGTCGCGCCTAACACCGTGCTGTCCTGGCTCAAAAAAAGCCGCGAACCTGCCGCCACTGTCGGCGACGCTTCTGCCGTCTGAGCCAGAGGACGTGCTGGAGTTGGACGAGTTGTGGTCATTTGTGCTGCGCCGCAAGCACAAACGCTGGGTGTGGCTGGCTCAGTGTCGGCGCACACGCCAGATTGTGGCCTACTGCACTGGCAGACCTGGAAGGCGCCATCGGTGGGCGTGGGCAGCGAGAGTGCCGCCTGTTGTGGCGGCGCATCCCGCACGACTACAAGATGTGTCTGCTCTGCACCGACTTTTGGCGCGCTTATGCCAAAGTGCTGCCCCAAGCCCAGCACCGCGCTACAGGTAAAGGCGACGGGCAGACGTGTCATGTGGAGCGGTTCAACAACATTCTGCGCCAAAGGCTGGGCCGTTTCGTGCGGCGCACGTTGTCGTTTTCCAAGACCGATGAGATGCACGAAACCTGCCTGCGCTTGTTCTTACACGAGTACAACCAATGTTGCCGAGACAACTTAAATTGATACACTAAGTAATCATTCAGAAATGTGTTAAACTGTAGTCATGCCGAAAACCATCGTCATCACGCTCACCGCCCAGGAACGCGCCGCGCTGGAAAAAGCCGCAAAGTACGGCTCCACACCCTCGTTGCGCCTGCGCTGCCAGGCCGTTCTGCTCAAAACACAGAAGCGGCCCTCGGCAGACGTTGCCCACCAACTCGGCTGTTGCGAAGTCGCCCTCAACACGTGGCTCAAACGCTACCAGCAGCAGGGCCTTGCGGGCCTCCAGCTCAAAACAGGCCGAGGACGCAAAGCCATCCTCCAAGCAGACACCGACCTTGCCGCCGTACGCCGCGCGGTAGAGGGCAGCCGCCAGCGCCTTTCCCTTGCCAAAGCCGAACTGGAGCAAGAACTGGGCAAGCAGTTCTCCCAACTGACGCTGCGCCGCTTCCTCAAAAAAACGGTGGACGCTACAAACGTATTAGAAGGCGGGTGAAGCACGCGCCTAATGCCGATGTCTACACGCTCAAGCGTGAGGTTCTCGCCCAACTGGAGGCCCTGACTGAGCAGGGCCACATTGACCTGGTGTACGGCGATGAAAGCCGCGTGTCTCTGCTGCCGTGCATTCCCTACGGCTGGCAGTTCATGGGTGAGCAGGTCGTTATGCCCAGCCAGCAAGGTGGAGGCGTCAATTGTCTGGCCTTGATTTCGCGCACGAGCCAATGCCAATCCTTCCTGACCAGAGGGGCCATCACCGCCGAGTGGCTCAGCGAGCGGTTAGACACCGTTTCGCGTTCCCTGCGCCGCCTGACGGTGCTGGTTTTAGACAATGCGCGGGTGCATACCAAAGCGGTCAGAGAGCGGGGGGCGCTCTGGCAGGAGCGGGGGTTGTTCGTCTGGTTCCTGCCGACGTACTCGCCGCACCTCAACATTGCCGAAGTGCTGTGGCGTAAACTCAAGTATGAATGGCTGCGTCCCCAAGACTATGCGGATGAAGACACGCTGCGTTATGCTGTTTGGCAGGCCCTCAAAGCCGTCGGAAAATCGTTGAGTATTAAGTTCTCCCCTTTCAAGACAGTCACAACAGTTTAACCTATTTCAGAACAAGTACTTACCCTTATTTATATTTGCAATCTTAGATAAGTTTCGCTGGCCCCGTACTGTCGCGGACAACGAGTTTGGGCACAATGAGCTCATGGTGCTTCGGCGAGAAATCCTCCGCGCATACAACCTGAACCGCGCGCTGTGCTAGTTCCGAATACGGATGCGAGACGGTCGTGAGCGCGGGACGAACGAATCGACTGGGATGCGCGTCCTCGAACCCGAGTACGGACACGTCGCCCGGTACGTCGATGCCATTCCCTGTAAGCCAGTTCATTGCGGCCCACGCTCCAGGATCTGACACGGTGAAAAGCGCTGTTGGGTGCCCGTCAGTACGGTCCCAAATCTCCGGCATCGCTGGCAAAACGCAATCATGACTGTCGAGATGATTGCGATTCAGTTCGTGCACCCGCGCAACGCCTTCGATCCCCTTATCCCTGACGATTTCGTTGAACCTGTTAACCTTGGTCGCGACCGTGGGATGTGCAAGCGGCTCGTTGAGCACGAGCGTAATTCGCTCGTGCCCTAGGTCCAGCAGATGCGTCATACCCAAATCGATGACCTGAGCGGAGTTGGTCATCACGAATGAGCATGGCGAATCAAGGGGAGCCGAATTGATTGCGACCGCCCGGTAGCCACGTCCGCGCAGCGCGAAGTAAAGAAACGTCGTAGTCTCGGTGTTGCAAAACAGCACGAACGCCATCTCGTCCGGGCCATACGGCAGATTGGCAAACGCCGTGGACGCGCTTTCCGCATCCGTAATGTGAAGGTAGACCGATGCAACTCCCAAAATGGAACACGCGCGTGAGATCGCGTCGATTTCCTGAGAGACATAGCCAGGAACAAACGCTGGTACGCACACGCCGACTGCCTTGAAACGCGGGGATGTCCTTGCCACTGGCGCGCTGGACGGTTGCGCGGCCTCTGGGCTAGCCTCGACCAGAGCTCTTTCGCGGATCGCTCCCACGCGCGTCGTCCGACCGCGCTGACGAATGAGAAGCCCTTCGCGGCCTAAGTCGTCGAGGGCTCTGCGGATAGTTATTTTCGAAACTGGCAGGCACCTTTCAAGAGCCTGCTCGCTATAGAACGGGTCGCCTGGCGCGTACCTCTCTATTATCCGTGCCCGCAATCCATTACGCACCTGAACGTGCAACGGCGTGTCGCCGTCGGACTGAATACACAGGTCAAGGCCAACAGGATCAGAGGCGGCCTTAGCGTGACGCTTCTTAATAATTTCTGGGACTGTTGCACTCATAAAGTTATTATATCTAATTAACGCCGCGTTGTCAATTAGCCCCTGCGGCACGGAAAAAATAGGTTATATTTTTTTAAAAGGCCCTTGACATCCGTAACTAATTATATTATTATAGTATGTAGAATATTGAGAAGAACGGCAAAGCGAGTGACTTGCCGCCATTGTGCCATGAAAGGTGATAATATGAAGCGATCAGTAAGCGGATTCACGTTGATCGAGCTTTTAGTTGTTATCGCAATTATTTCTCTCCTCGCAGCGATACTTTTCCCGGTATTCGCGGCGGCGAGGGAGAAGGCGAGGACGACGACCTGCGCGAGCAACGAAAAGCAGCTGGGGCTTGCGTTCCTCCAGTATACGCAGGATTATGACGAACAGTTTCCCGTTGGGGCTAACGCTGTTTTCGGGCCAGCGTCGCCGAACCCGCCGGCCCTAGCATACGGTTGGGCACGTCAGCTCTTTCCGTACGTTAAGTCGACTGGCATGTTCGCCTGCCCTGACGACCCGACAGCACCCTATGCTGCAACGGGCAACGTGACCTTTTCCTATGCGATGAATGCCAACCTTCACCACGGATATTTGCAATACAATGTGGTCGACCCAAGAGCTGGCAGGGCCTACAGTAACGCTGAGATGACTGCGCCGAGCTCGACGGTTCTATTATTCGAAGTCCAGCATGTGATCGACAGCAATGGGAACAACGGGATTTCGTTTACATCAGCCGGGTCAGCAACAGAACTCGGCCCCTGCGGGAACTGGTGGCTTCGACATTATTAGCTACAATGTCATGGAAAACTGGGGTATCGACAGCACGATGGCCCGGTATGCGACGGGGCCGACGGCGGGCTATACATGCGGCACCAACGGAGCCGCGAACGCGACGCAGCTCCATTGCGCCGACAATACTTTTGCTGGGGTTCACAGCGGCGGGGCGAACTGGCTCTGTGCCGACGGACACGTCAAATGGCTGAATGGCAACAAAGTGTCGGGCGGCAAGGTTGCCAAGCTCACTACGGACGCGCAGGCGGCGTTCGTAGGTGGCGTCGGCGCGTTAGCATCGGGCGCGACCGCATTGAAAGACCCTAGCGGTAACCCGGTAACCCTCACCTTTAGCCCCACGTAAAATTTCTCCAACATTCGACATTTACAAAGCGCCGGCGTCTACCTAGTAACCTGAGGCACCGGCCACTTGAACTCGACGCATAGAAAGACACTATCAAGTGAAGGCTGATCCCATTGTCCCTGTTGAACTCACGTCGGCGCAGGAACCCTGCGACCCCAATTCTGGCTGCTGCAAACCGTCCCGGCGACAGTTCCTAGTCGGCGCAACGGCTCTTACGTCGCTGCTCGCCTTAAACCCGCGCCTCGCCTTCGCAGGGCCATTTGTGGATGCGGAGTTCGCCCAGGAGATACCGATGAACAAGAAACTCAGCGCCGACTGGGTGCGATCCTTAACCGAGCGCGGATCACGGTCCCGTTACAAGGGAGACGACCTCAAGCTAATTGGTATGCCGGTTGGCGGCATCTGCGCTGGGCAACTCTACCTCGGTGGTGACGGCAAGCTCTGGTTGTGGGACGTGTTCAACCAGGGCCTGACGACCGGAGACGCAAACTACGCCCATCCACCCGTGCCACACTCTCCGATCGAGCAGGGGTTCGCATTGCGTATCGGCGATAACGTTCACAAACTCGACTCAACCGGCTTCCGTAACGTAGTATTCACTGGCCAGTATCCCGTCGGAACTGTGGACTATGATGACCCAGACGTTCCGGTATCTGTCAGCCTGACCGCCTTCTCGCCGTTTATTCCGCTTAACACCGACGATTTGAGTTTGCCTGCGACAGTCATGTGCTTCGCGGTCAAGAACACGTCTTCATCTGCAGTGACCTGCGATGTTACGGGTTGGCTACAAAATGCGGGTCTGCGGTTCACAGGCAACCCGAGCGACGGAGACTTGATAAATGGAGTTTCCGTCACGGCTGGCGCCAATGTATTATCCTGCGGATGGAAGGCCAAACCGCAAGCAGCTCCGCTGGCACCGCGACCTGACATACTTGTCGAGGACTTTGCCGGTGCCACTTACGGTGATTGGGTCGCGACCGGGACGGCGTTCGGAACCGCGCCCGCTCGCGGCGCGGGAGAGGGACAGACATTGAGCGGATCGCCGTTTGGCAGCGGTCTCGCAAACTCATATAACAATACCGACAGCTCGACGGGAACTTTGACATCGCCGGAGTTTATCGTTGAGCGGAATTTCATCTCATTTCTCATTGGAGGCGGCAATCATCCCAGTGACACATGCATAAACCTGCTCATCGGGGATAAAGTCGTTCGCACGGCGACCGGCAGAGACAGCGACAAGCTGGAATTGGCGTCTTGGCGCGTCACCGACCTTGTAGGGCAAAGGGTTCGCATCCAGATTATCGACGCTGCTACTGGCGGATGGGGGCACATTGAGGTAGCGCAGATCGTGCAGACGGATATGGGTGCCGCTTTCGTTCCTGTAGATCAGCGTTACGATGCTGGCACGATGACGCTCGCGCTGCTCGATCCCTCTGCGAGTGACAAACGCGACGCTTCAATCGACCCCGCGCTGCCACCTGCGACGGGCCCGGCAAGCAATGCGGCGAAGGTGCCAATGGGCGAGAAGCTTGTCGGTCGCCTCAGCCGCACCCTCAAGCTCGACGCCGGCAAGTCCGCTACGGTGACATACGTCCTCGCATGGCACTTCCCCAACGATGAGATAAAGGGCGGCATAGCGACCACGGGACGGTATTACGCAACTAAGTTTGAAAACTCCGATGCAGTGGCCTCCTATATCGCGGCCAACGAGGCCCGTCTTTCGCATGAGACGCTACTGTGGCGCGACACGTGGTACGATTCGACGCTGCCATACTGGTTTCTCGACAGAACCATGGCGAACACATCGACCCTTGCGACGTCGACTAGTCATCGCTTCAGTTCAGGTCGGTTCTGGGGATGGGAGGGCGTTGGATGCTGCCTCGGCACATGCACGCATGTCTGGCACTATGCTCAAGCCATTGGTCGCCTCTTCCCAGAGCTCGAGCGGAACCTGCGCGAATTGGTCGACCTGGGCCTTTCGTTCGACGCTGCAACCGGTGTTATCGGATATCGCGGTGAGTTCGGCCGAAGATTCGCCGTTGACGGCCAGGCCGGAACAGTGCTGCGTATCTACCGCGAGCACCAGATGTCCACGGATGCATCGTTTCTTCGGCGTAACTGGGAGAAGATCAAGAAGTCGTTCGACCCCATGTTCGTGCTCGATCCAGGTTCCACCGGCGTGATGGAGGGCGGTCAGCCAAACACTCTGGACGCCGTGTGGTATGGCAAGATCGCTTGGACAAGCTCTCTGTACTTGGCAGCCGTCTCCGCTGGGGCCGCAATGGCCAGCGAAATGGGCGACGATTCGTTCGCGTCGAAATGCAAGGCCATTTTGGCATCGGGCCCCGCGAACTTCGACAAGCAACTTTTCAACGGCGAATACTACGTTCAGGTTGCCGACACAGCTCATTCCAAGGTCATCGGTTCCTACGAAGGGTGCGAGATTGACCAGGTCTTCGGCGAGAGCTGGGCGCGGCAGGTCGGCATGCCGCGATTCCTGCCCGGCAATCACGTCAAGAGCGCGCTCCAGGCTCTCTACAAGTACAACTTCACACCGGATGTCGGCGCATTCCGGGCGGCTCACAAGTCTGGCCGCTGGTATGCGATGGCGGGAGAAGGCGGACTGATCATGTGTACATTCCCCGCTGGCGAGGAGGCGCGCAAGGAGCGCAACAACTGGAGCGACATGTATTTCAATGAATGCATGTCTGGCTTTGAGCACCAGGTTGCCGGGCACATGATCTGGGAAGGCATGGTCACGGAAGGGCTATCGATAGAGAAAGCAATTCACGATCGCTACCATCCTTCGCGCCGCAATCCGTATAACGAAGTCGAGTGCGGTGACCATTACGCCAGGGCAATGGCCAGCTACGGGGTGTATCTGGCAGCCTGCGGCTTTGAATACCACGGCCCGAAAGGCTATATGGCCTTCGAACCCAGGATTGCCCCGGACAACTTCAAGGCGGCGTTCACGTCGGCTGAAGGTTGGGGATCGTTTACGCAGAAAACTGCGACCGGCAAGTTCAGCGCCGCCGTCGACGTCATGAACGGGACACTGCGCTTAAGCAACCTTGTGCTTGCGCCGCCGTCCATCATGCCGAAGACGCGATACGTCGTCGCGCTGGGCGGCAAGCCCGTGGCGGGAGCGGCAACGTTGGTCAAGGACGGCAAACTGTCAGTCACATTGCCCGAAGGGACCCTACTGAAGCCGGGTAGCCCCTTGACCGTCACGGCCGCTTAGGCCCGCATTATCTGAATTGCACCCAAAATCAGTAGCAGGTTACGGTGATCCTTCTATCTGCGGTGTCCACGACTACCGATTCAATGGGCCATACGAGTGGGTACCGACGACATCTGATGATCACGAGCAAGGCTTGAAAGTATTGATGATACGATCCTGTCGATTGTTACTGCCATTGGCGCCGCTAACCTGGATAGCAATAGCCTTGCCGATTGCGCATTCGCAGGCGTTAGATCACAAAATGATCAATGTCCGCGATTACGGCGCTAAAGGTGACGGCGTCACTGATGATGCACTGGCTCTCAATGCCGCCGTAGCGGCCGGAGCAAAAATGGGTCCAGGAACCGAGGTATTCATTCCGAAGGGCCGGTACCTGTGCGCAAACACGAAGTCCTTGGAAATATCGAACGCGTCGGGATTGACCATACGAGGCGAGCAAGGAACCGAGATAGTTCAGGACGACCCCAATACCGCGATAGTTAGGTTCAACGACAACTTGAACACGGTGTTAAAGCACTTGACACTCACACAAAGCCGCTACTATTTCACGCAGGGGCTTGTCGTTGCCCAGAGAAAGGCCGATCACACGGTCGACATCAAACTCGATCCTGGTTTCCCCGAGGTCAGCGATCCCCAAATTGCCTGGAACGCTCATTGGACAATCAATGTGGTCGATAGCCCCACTTCGGGACGTTACAAAGGTCCACCATACTTTGGAATTGCCCCTCAGGCTGTGACCAAGATCGGCCAACGATTATGGCGGCTCACGTTCTCCGACTTCCATGGCTGGCCAGCGGTTAAGGAAGATATCGACGTCATGGGCAAGCGGATTTTGATCTGGGACGACCGCCGCAGTTCGCATGGAATTGACGCTGGAGGCGACCGAGACTGTGTATTCGAGGACATTAATTATTATGGGAAGGGAACCAACGCTTTTCTAATCCTGTGGAATTGCACTGGAGTGATGAAGGTCCGTCACTGTTTCAATGGCGTCCCGCCTGGCTCTAACGGCGTCTTGTCGTGCTCAGGCGGTGCGATGCTATCCAACATTCGCGGCGCGCTAGTCTTCGAGGACTGCGATTTTGAACACTTCGACGACGACGGATCCGATATCAACACAAACTACCGCCGAATTTTGGAGCAACGCAACGATCGCACAATCGTCGTGCAGGAAGGACATGGATACCTTGACGGCGATTGGATTACCATCCTTGACGGGTTAACATATTCCGAGACAGCTGTGGCAAAAGTCGTTTCCTCGCAGCGCCTGGACAGAGGGGACTATCTGCTGGAATTGGATCGGAACCTGCCCAAGCTCCATGCCGGGAAGGGCGATGACAAGAACCGCGCGACCGATGGAGTGGACCGCATCGCAGACTACAACAACGCCTGCACCAGCGTCACCTACAACCGATGTACATTCCAATGCAACCGGGCGAGGCCACTCAACCTAAAGGCGCAGAATTGCACCATTACCAACTGCCTCTTCAAGAACGGTGGTATGCCCGCAATTGCTGCGGGTCCCGAGATGTGGTGGGGAGAAGGGCCGCTCCCTCATAACCTCACCATCGTCAACAATAAGTTCACCGGAATCTATCAACCCAGTATTGAGATCGGGATATTTGATGTCGATCCGGAAAGAGTCACATCTCAGCCAATTTCAAACATCGTCATCACCGGCAATATCTTTGACGATTACGGTCCGCGCGGAGCAATTGAGATTAGAAACGCCCGGAACGTATTGATTTCGGACAACAAGTTCGGAAAAGTGAAATGGCCGCTGAACCTGGGCGTAAAGCCGCTGAATGTTATCCGTTGCCAAGATGTTACTATCGCGGGCAATACAGGGTTGTAACGGCGGCTGGCGCGGACACCGATAGGCGCGCAGGTATTCGGCCATCGCGGAGGCGTTCACAATTGTCGAACTTTGCGGCAATACTTTGCCACTTTCCACAGGAGAAACTTGGAATGATATTACGAACAATGATTGTGTTAATAATTGGCCTATGTTTTGCGAACGGCACGCCAGCGCATAGCGACAACACAGATTGGCGCACACAGGTCGCTTCCTACCTGCCGCTGCTCGGACATCGAAATTGGATCGCGATTGTCGATTCCGCCTATCCGCTGCAAACGAGCGCCGGGATCAAGACGATCGTAGCGAACACCGACCAAGGGGCGGTAGTAAAAGAAGTCGTAGCCCAAATTAATGCCTCGCGGCACGTTCGACCTGTTGTTTTCACGGATGCCGAATTGAAGTATGTGAGCGAGAAGGATGCCCCCGGTGTGTCAGCGTACCGGTCTTCCCTGACGAAGGTATTTGGGGCTGTCGCTCCAACTAACCTGCCTCACGAGCAGATCATCTCCAAACTCGACGATGCGGGAAAGACGTTCAATATTCTCATCATCAAGACGAATATGACCATTCCGTATACGTCAGTGTTCATTCAGCTCAACTGCAAGTATTGGGGTGACGCCTCAGAAAAGAAACTGCGTGACGCAATATCAGCGCAGGCGACGACCAAGAATTAGTTCAATATGAACACCTCTAATGATACGAAGTCCGGCGCAAGCGTCTTCGTCACCGAGGACGCTAAAAACGTCGGCCCCACGTTCGCGCTTATCAGCTCGCTGTTTTTGCTCTGGGGCGTCTGCAACGGCATGACCGACGTCATGGACAAGCATTTCCAGTACGCTCTTTACCTGTTCAAGGGCTAGTTGGCGTGGGTGCAGTTCGCCCACTACATGGGCTACTGCTTTACCTCGCCTACAACCTGTCTCTCGTGTGACTCTTTGCGGCAACCCTTTCAGGCAAGCAAGCGGCCAATATTTGATCAGGATGTCATCAGAGCCAGATGTCTTCTAGAGAAGCGCAAAGGGCCGTCCGTTATTTGTCCCAGCAACAATCAGCTATGGAAGTAAGTCAGATACCCTATGAGACATGACGGGCAATAGTGGCGCCATTCCCCGCCGCTGGCAATAAAGAGCCAGCCGTTAATTTGCTGCTTGCTGGAGTCGTCTCCGCACAGCAGTGGGTGCAGGGCTACAGGCGCATCCGCTTCGGCCTGGCATCCGTCTCCGTTGCAGGTGATCTGGCGTCCATTATGTGTGATACTCATAGCATCTGCCGTCTTTTCAGGCTGCTTGTATGGATGCACAGCGCGGCTTCCCTGTCCTCGCTGACAGGCACTTCCATGAAACAGAACAAGCCACATGGGGCGGGACAAAGACCCTGTTTCCTTTTACAGGCAACTCACTTCATGACCAGAACAGGGCAGTGGGCATGGTGGGCAACACGGTTGGAGACGCTGCCCAGCAGAAATCCCTTGATATTGCTGAGGCCCCGGCTGCCCAGCACAATCAGGTCTGACTTTTCCTCTTCGGCCACGCGCACAATTTCGGACGCGGGCAAGCCGATCTCCTTGCGGCAGCGATACATCAAGCCTCGGTCGTCAGCGGCGCGGCCTGCGCTGCACACGGCATAATCCTGAATATCCTGGATGATACTGTCGTCCAGCCCCCAGTAAAACGGGACGCCGTCGGGCGCGATGCTGGGTGGCGGCAGGAAAGCATTGAGAATGGTCAGGCGGGAGGCGAATTTGCTCGCAATCTCGGCAGCGGCCACCGCTGCCGTCAGCGCGCATTCCGAGCCGTCCGACGCCAGCACGATATTTTGGAACCTGGCCTCCGTATCTGTCGCCCCCGCTCCGCGCACAATCAAGACCGGGCAATGGGCATGATGCAGCACGCCTTCCGAGACGCTGCCCAGCAGGAAGGCTTTCATGCCGCCGTGTCCCCGATTGCCCAGCACCACAAGGTCTGCATGGATTTGCGCGGCGACCTGCGTGATCTTTTCAACCGGATGGCCGTTTTCTCGGAGAGTGTGGTAAGCGACACCTTTCCCGTCCGCAATGCGGCCCGTCGCGGCCAGCGCCTCGTCCTGGCGCTTCGTGATGAAGTTCATCTCAATCTGGTCGTGCGGCTCCCCATGGGGTTCCAGCAGAGCTGCAGGGTGATAGACGTTAATGACGGTCAGCTGGGAGGCGAATTTCCCGGCGAGGGCGGCGGCGGCCTCGGCGGCATAGAGCGCGCAGGGCGAGCCGTCTGAGGCCAGCAGAATGTTGTTGAACATGGTGTTTCTCCTGTCCGGGAGGCCATAAGCGAGCCTAGCCTGGAAGCCCGGTACGATTAAGGCTATTATAAAGGCTATTATAAAGGGCGGGCGCACGAACACGCATCCGCCGTTTGGCGGATTGTGGGGGAACGGTCAAGAAAGAGGACTGCACAGTGTGGCAACGCGCAGATGAAGGCTGCAAGTGGATTCAGGGCTGCAAGTGGATTCAGGGCTGCAAGTGGATTCAGGGCTGCAAGTTGACCGGAGCCGTGAGGCCGTGACGCGCGGCCCAAACGGCGGCCTGAACGCGGTCGGAGACGCCCAGCTTGCCGATAATATGTTCAATATGGGTTTTCACGGTGCTTTCCGCCACAAAGAGGATAGGGGCAATCTCACGGTTAGGCAGGCCCGTGGCGAGAAGGCGTAGGACTTCCTCTTCCCGGCTGGTCAGCGGTTCAATCAAATCCGCCGCGCCCGCTCCTTCCGCGCCGAGACCGCGCAGAGAGCGCACCAAATCCTGTGGATGGAGCAGCATCTCGCCTCCGGCAACAGCGCGCAGCGCCTGGAGCAGGCCGTCGCGCTCAATTCCTTTAAGCAGGTAGCCCGCCGCTCCGCCTGCCACGGCGCGGGCCATATAGGTGGGGTTATCGTAGGTGGTCAGCATCACCACAGCGGCGCGCGGATGCTCTTGTTTGAGCGCCTGCAGCGCGTCCAAGCCGTCGCCGCCCGCCATGCGGATGTCCAGCAGAATGAGGCGGGGCGGCGCGCGCCGGGCGGCTTCCAGCGCCTCTTTTCCGGATGCGGCCTCGCCCACGATGCGGAACTCGGTGTCTTCCAGCATGCTGCGCACGCCGCCGCGCCAGATCGCATGGTCGTCCACCACCAGGACATCCACCCGGGCAGCATCCGCGGCCCAATCTTCTGTCATCCTTTCTTCCGCTTTGTCATTCATCAAGGCGCTCCTTTTTCTGTCGGGGGCGCTGGCACGGGGAATACGGCGCGCACTGTGGTTCCCCTGTCAGGCGCAGAAATCAAACAATACGCCCCATTCAGCAGGCTGACGCGCTCGGACATGCTGTGCAACCCCACACGTTCGGTGTCGCTGGCAGCCGCGTCGGGATCAAAGCCGCGTCCCCAGTCTCGGACTTCCAGCGTCAGGCGGCGGGCGCTGTCGGGAGGAGCCTCTTCCAGCAACACGAGGCGGACATGGGAAGCGCCCGCGTGCTTGCGCGCGTTGGTCAGAGCCTCCTGGGCAACCCGGTAGACAGTGGTTTCCAGCATCGCGTCAAAGCGGCGTGCGGCGATATTATGCACGAACTCGGCCTCATTCCAGCCAGCCCGTGCTTTCTCTTCGGCCAGATGCGTCTCCAGCGCTCCCGCCAGCCCCAGGTCATCCAGCGCCAGCGCGCGCAGGCCGCTCACAAGGCGTCGGGACTCGGCCACAGCCTCGTTCAGATAGGTTAGCCCACGGTTTAACTCCTGTTCGGCCCGCTCCGCCTTTCCATCCAAGGAAGCCCGGCGGAATGCTTCCAGATGGGCATGGGATGCCATCACGTACTGAGTGAGGCCATCGTGCAGGTCGTAGGCAATTGCCCGGCGCTCGTCCTCCTGAGCCGCGATCAGGCCACGCACCAGCTCGCGCTTGCGGGAAAGCGTCTCCAGATTGTTGATTGCCACCGCCGCGTACGCCCCCAGCGCCTGCACCGCCAGTTCGTCTTCCAGGGTGAATGGCCCACCGCCGACTTTGTCTGTCAGGTACAGGCTTCCGACGACCGTCTCGCCGCGGCAGATGGGCACGCCAAGGAAGGTTCCCATCGTCGGGTGATTGGGTGGGAAGCCGACCGCGGAGGGGTGCGCGGCCAGGGCATCGATCCGCAGCGGCTCCCGGCGACGCAGAAGATGCCCGAGCACGCCCCGTCCCTGCGGACGCGGCCCGATCCTGGCCTCTTCTTCCGGCGACAGGCCCGCGGTGATGAATTCAGACAGGCCCTGTCCATCGCGACGCGCCACTCCCAGGGCGGCGTAGCGCGCTCCCGCCAGAGTGCGCGCGGCATCGGCGATGTGTTGCAGGGCGGCAATGCCCGTCTGGCTGGAAAGGACGCCGAGCGCCACGCGGCTGGCGGTATCCAGCAGCAGCGCCCGTTCCCGCGCCTGTTTCTCCAGGTGATTCAGGGCCGCCTCAGCTTCCTTGCGCCAGGTGATATCTTCCAGGACGGCGATGAAATAACAAGGCTCGCCCGTCGGGGAGCGCGCCAGGGACACGGAAAGGCTGACCCAGCCAAGATGGCCGTTCCGGTGGACGTAGCGCCGCTCCAGAGAGTAGTCGTCGATCTCGCCGTTCAGCAGGCGGCGGGCATGATCCAGCCCAGCCTCCCGGTCATCCGGATGGGTGATCTCCTGGAAAGGCCGCGCCAGCAGGTCTTCGCGCGCGTAGCCCATAATCGCGCAAAGCCGCTCGTTGACGCGCAGCCACCGTCCGGCGGTGTCGACGAGAGCGATGCCAACGGCGGCCCGCTCAAAGGTTGCCTGGAACTGCTGCTCCGCCTCGTGCGCTGTTGCCTCCGCCTGCCGGTAAGCGGAGATGTCACGCGCGATCGTCAGCGCGCCGCCGATCCGTCCTGCGGCATCGCGCAGCGGGGTGAGTGTCAGCAATACCCGGCGCTGCTCGCCGGACCGAGTGAGCCGAACTGTTTCGAAATGCTCAATCTGTTCGCCCCGCGCGACGCGCCGGATGAGCTGTTTGGCCTCGTTGGGCCGATCCGGCGGGAGCAATCGCTCCACGGATTGGCCCAGGATTTCGTCGTTGGAATAGCCGTAGACACGCGCCGCGCCGCGGCTCCAGAGGGTGATGACGTTGTCCAGCGTCTTGCAGAAGATTGCATCGTCGGAATGCTCCAGGACGGCCGCGAGCGCCGCCGTTTCTAGCCCCGAAGGGTGCGGCAGGGAAACGCTTGCGTCTGCGGAGGTGTCCGGGGGATGGGGCATCGCGCGTGCTCGCTGCGGAAGGACGGATGTGTTTTTTGCAGTATAGCACAGAACGGATGCCGCGCGCCAGGAAGGTGGGTGTCTGGCGGGTCGGTAAAAAGCCCCGCCAGACAGTGCCGGTGCCGCAGGCACCGGAGAAAAGAAGAGAAGTCAGCGCTCAGGCTGTGACGGGGCGGCAGACTGGCTGGCTGTCCCCACCGGGATGCGGCGTCCGGCGACGGCGGCCTGCGCGGTTTTTGGCAGGTGGCAGACCAGCACGCCGTGGTTGAACTCGCAGGAGATTTTCTCCTCGTCGATGTTCTGGGGCAGAGGCAGAACGCGCTCACAGAAGCCCACTTGCCGCTCGCGATGGAAGAAACGCCGCTTGTCCTCCGTCTTTTCCTCCTGCATCTGCGCGCGAATGACGAGTTGGTCGTCCCGAATCTGCACGTCAATGTCGTCTGGTTTGACGCCAGGCAGTTCCGCTTCCACGAGGCATTCCCGGTCTGTCTCGCTCACATCAATACGAGGAGACCACATCTCCTGCGGGATGCCCGCCGCCGCGCCAAAGTCCATCGTTCCTCCGAGAAACTGGCGGAAGAGCCGATCCATGTCTTCCTGCATCCGCCGCATGCTTTCCCAGGGCGATTCCGAGAAGAACGCTGCCGGGGTTGTCGGGCCGAGACCACGGAAGGGGGTCAGGGGCCGCTCGCGCGTCTGGGCGAGGCTGGTTGAGCCTTGATTGTTCGCCATCATCTTTCCTCCTCATGCATTAAAGTAACGGCGGCATTTGTCCTGAACGGGTGCCGCATTGCGGAGTATAACCGATGCTGGCGCGCCCGTCATCCCCAAAATGGCCGATTGTCGGCGCGACTTCAGGCTTCGGGCTGGCGTTTGCTGCAATCCGCCGTTACGGGCTGCAATCCGCCGTTACGAGGATGTTTCGCGCCGCCGCTCCCGGCTATAATCCTGAATAAAAACCGTGTTGACGACATTGACAACGCGGGCGGCAAGCCTTGCCTGCGCTGGAGAAAGGCACGCAACCATGGAAACAGCAGCGGAAGATCAGCGGGGGCTGTGTGTCTGCGGCCACGTGCGCGCGGAGCATCATCATGGCATAGGCAAATGCCGGGCCGACGGGGGCGAATGTTGCTGCCTTCAATTCGTGAGCGCGGCGCTCTGCGAGGGCGTCGTCGGGAATGCCAAGCGGCTGTGAACCCGCGCCGGGAGATACCACCTGCATCTCCCGGAAAGCATCCCAGGCTCATTGAGTCAGCAACGGGAGGCACTGTCTCTGATGACGGCGCAGCCGGGCGGCAAGAGACAGGGCCAGCATACCGAAGGCCACCGCGCCGAGGCCCAGAATAACAGTCGCGAGGCGCATCCCCTCCTGTGGGCGTACAAGCAGGGCCGCGCCGCAGACAATCCAAACGACCCCGCTGATTATCCACCGCAGATCGCCCACGAACTGCCGCCGCATCTCCAGTCCGAAGGCAACCTCCACCACGCCCGTCAGAATGGCCCAGGCTGCCATCAAAACCACCGCCAGCAGGCTGACCGTCTGCGCCCAGAAGATTGCCACGATACCCAGAACCGCCCCCAGCGCGCCCCGCGTGACGAGACATTTGGCTCCCCAGCCATTCTTCAGGAGGCGAATGCCTGCGGCGATTGTCAAAATGCCCTCCATCAGCAGGTACACCCCGGCCACTGCCACCAGAGCCTGCCAGACAGCGCCCGGCCACGCAAGTGCCGCCAGGCCAAAAAGCAGAGCGCAAAGTCCTCGCAACCCGATAACCCACCACAAAGGCGCATCCTTTTTCATAAGGTTCCCTTTCACAGATTTTCCACTTGAAGCCATGACGCTCGCGCCCATTGTAGCCGGTTCGCGCTGACCGCGCATCCGCCAAATGACGGATTACGAGAAATAGCAGAGCACTCTGGCCTGAGCAGGTAAAAATCGGCCATTTCGCGGATGTTCTTCCCGTCTCCATGTCTCATAATAACCCCTGTCAATTCTTCCGGGAGGCAGCCACAGAAAGCGCAGGCTTACTCTTCATGCCGACGCAGCATGAATGCCAGCGCCGCATAAACAGACTGCGGGCGGCCAGCGGGTCGGAGGGAAATGCCAGACCTGGGTGGCGGCTTCCGAAGCGGAGGAATACTGACACTCCGCTGCCCTCAATATCTGGGGGCAGCGGGGGAAATTGACGAAAGCACATCAGGAGGCAACGAATGAGTACGACAACGCAAGTGAAAGAACGGAACCAACTTGAGTCTGAGCGATGCTCAGATTCAGCGGCGCGTCCTCGATGAACTGGCCTGGGATTTGCGCGTAGATCCGACCGAAGTGGGCGTGGAAGTGGACGCGGGCGCTGTGACGCTCACCGGCACTGTCAGCAGCTACGGCAAAAAATTGGCGGCGGCTGAGGCCGCTCACCGGGTCAATGGCGTTCTGGATGTCGCCAATGACCTGCAAATCAAACTACCGGGAAGCCTGTCTCGCACCGATACCGATATTGCTCACGCAATCCGCCTGGCGCTGGAATGGGACGTGCTGGTGGCGCATCAGAAAATCCGCACGACCGTCACCGATGGCTGGGTGCGCCTTGAAGGAGAAATCCCGCTGCTGGCAGACCGTGCCGAGGTTGAGCGCGTCGTCCGCAACATCGCCGGGGTGAAAGGAATCACCGACCTGATGCAGGTCAGCGTCCATCAGACAGACCCCGTGCAGGTTCGGCACGCGATCCAGGAGGCCCTTGATCGCCAGGCGGATCGGGAGGCGGCGCGCATCACGGTAGACGTGAAAGATGGGGTCATCTTGTTGTCCGGCCCGGTGCATTCCTGGCGGGAGCGGCAGGCTGTTCTCAATGCGGCGCAACACGCGCCCGGTGTCCATGCCCTGGAAGACCATCTCCGAATGGAGACGCTGGTTTAAAGGCCGAACCCTCAGATTAGCGTGGAAAAAACTGCGTAGAAAGGCGGGTGCCGCAAACAGGTGCCCGCCGGAAAGAGCAAACCATGTCCCCTGCAACATCGGCCTCAGCAGCCCCGCTCTCCCATGCGTGGCTGCTTTGTGATGACTGCGCCGCTGAAGGCGTTGATAACAGCGCCGAATATTCGTTGCGAGAGCAGGAGCGCGCAGATGCGAGCGCTCCCAAACCGGCCAATCTCTGCGCGGCGCACTACAGCCTCCTTGCGGATGAGGCCCGCCAGCATTATTTGCGGCTGGATGATTGAATGGGAAATGCGCCAATCGAGATGAAAGGATGGGTGACCATGCGACAACAGCCCTGTGTCCGCGCAACGAGCTGGGCGCCGCGCGGCAGCGATGCGCTGCCGACGGGCGCGGATTGTCAACAGCAAGCCCAGGCGCGGCGGGAGCAGGGCTTGGCTTTGTATATGCAGGGGCAGCGGGAAGAAGCCCTCGCGCTTTATCAGGAAGCGGCGCGCCTTGCCCCGGAGGACGTTCTGGGGCACTTCCTGATTGGCCTGGCCCTGATGGCTCTGAACCGGCAGGGCGAGGCATATCAGGAATGGCGCACGGTGCTCGCTCTGCCGGTGCGGGACGAGCAGGCTGCCTGGGCGCAGCATCTGGTGGTCACGCTGTTGGAACATTCTGCGTATGCCGCTCCCCATGAAGCTGCCGCCGCCGGAAATCAGGCAAGCGTTTGCCTCGAGGCCGTGCCTCAACGGAAGCAAGAAGACCCATCTTTGGCGCGGGGGCGACTGTAGCCGCCAGTGCCGGAGACCCCTGCGCGTATATGGTGGGCTAGAGCGCCTCTTCTGCGCGGACTTTGCCACGCCAGACTTTGTAAACGAAGGACGTGTAGATAACGACGGCAGTCATCCCGATCAAGTTCAGGATCAACGCCGTCACCAGGCTGTGATGGCTGGAAGCGGTGTTGTAGATCGTCAGATCGGTGCCGCGCGTGCCAACGAGGGCAGGCAGCAGGCGGGGGAACATTCCCGCCGCCGCCGACCCAAGCAGGGTGACGATCAGTCCGCAGGTCGCGGCGAACAGATTCGTATCCTCGCCGCGCCGGGCGAAAATCGGGATCGCCGCCAGCGCCGCGAGCGCCAGCAGCGGCAGCGCGAGGAGAACCGGGGCACGGAGATAATTGGCCGCGAAGTTCGGGCGCACCGCGAAACTTGCCGCCGCCAGGCCCAGCGTCAGGGCCAGTGCCCCGCCCCAGAGGGCCGGAACCCAGGCCCGCGCCCTGGCTTGAAGCGGCCCTTCGGTCTTCATCGCCAGGAACGCCGCCCCGTGCAGGCAGAGCGTTCCCAGGCTCAACACTCCCGCCAGCAGGGAGAAGGGGTTGAGCATCAGACCGAACGATCCCTGGAACTCGCCCTGTGAGTTCAGCGGGACGCCCCGCAGGACATTGCCGACGGCAACGCCGAACAGGACAGCCAAGAGGACGCTGGCGACGGAGAACGCCGTGTCCCAAAGGCTCGTCCACATCGGATGGTGGTGCGCGTGGCGGAACTCAAAGCCGACCCCGCGCAGCATCAGCAGCCACAGCACGAGCATCAGCGCCAGGTAGAAACCGCTGAAACTGGCGGCGTATAAGCGCGGAAACGCCATAAACATAGCCCCGCCCCCCGCGAGCAGCCAGACCTCGTTGCCGTTCCAGACTGGCCCGATGCTGTCGCGCGCCTGCTGCCGCTCGCTTTCCGAACGGCAAATCCAGGGCAGCAGCGCGCCCACGCCCAGGTCGAAACCGTCCAGGACGGCGTAGGCCGTCAACATTCCAGCCAGGATCACAAACCAGACTTCGTTCATTTCACATTCTCCACGAGCGGCTTTTTGTCCGACACGGGCGGCAGCCCGTCCGACGCGGTCAAGGTCACGAGCAGTTCATGCGGCGCGGGCTGTGGGTGCGCCGTGTCCTTCGCATCAGGGCCAGCGGCGATGAACCGGATCAGCAGGTAGAGGAAGACCAGGCCGAGCAGCGCGTACATTCCGGCGAAGCCGAGCAGCGTGAAAACGGTCTCGCCCGCGCTCACGTTGGCGACAGGAGTGAGGCCCTGCGCCGTGCGCATCAGGCCGTACACGATCCACGGCTGCCGTCCGACCTCTGCCACCGTCCAGCCAGCCTCGTTGGCGATGTACGGGAACGGCATGGCGAACATCAGCGCCCAGAGGAACCAGCGCGCTGTGTCAATCTTCCCGCGCCAGAGCAGCAGCCCGCCCAGGGCCAGTATCGCAATGAAGAGCGTTCCCAGGCCGACCATGATGTGATAGGCGTAATAGACAACCTCCACGGGCGGGCGCTGGTCTGGGGGGATGTCGTTCAGCCCGATCACTGTCGCGCGCGGGTCGCCGTAGGCGAGGTAACTGAGGATTTTGGGAACCACAATCGGATCAAGCAGCTGGCCGCGCGCCGTGTCCGGCATCCCGATGATGGCAAGGGGCGCGCCCTGTTGCGTCTTGAACTGGCCCTCCATCGCGGCCATCTTAGCGGGCTGGTAGCGGGCGACGTTTTCGCCCGCCTTGGAGCCGGTCGGGAAGGTCTGGAGCAGGCTGAAAACCAGGCCGAACGCGACGCCGAGCCGGACGCATATCCGCCCGAAATCCTCGTCGCGCCGCGCCAGCAGATAGTACGCCCCGATGCCCGCAACGATCATGGCCCCGGTGACGAGCGCGCCGTTGATGACGTGCCAGTATTGCCAGCCGACATACGGGTTGGTCAGCACCGTCCAGAGTCCGGTCATCCCGACCTTGCCGTCCGGCCCGATTTGGTAGCCGACCGGATGCTGCATCCAGGCGTCGGTCGCGGTGATAAAGAAGCCCGACAGCAACGTGCCGAAGGCGACCATCATGGACGAGAACCAGTGGACAAAGGGTGTCACGCGCTTTTCGGCCAGCAGGAAGACGCCCAGGAAGCCCGATTCAAGAAAGAACGCATACGTGCCTTCCATCGCCAGCGGCTGGCCTACGACACCGCCGTTCTGCTTGGAGAACTGCGACCAGTTGGTGCCGAACTGGAACTCCATCGGGATGCCGGTCACCACCCCCATGGCGAAGTTGAGCGCGAAGATTTTCATCCAGAAGCGGGCGGCGTCGCCGTAGCGTTCGTCCTGGCGCGTGAATTGCAGCGTCTTCATCACGGCGATCATTACGCTCAGTCCCATCGTAAGAATAGGGAACAGGTAATGGAACATGACCGTGAAGGCGAACTGCGCGCGCCCCGCGACGAGGGCATCAGACATAGACATTCTCCTCGGAGCGGCAATCTTAAGCAGTGTTGGTCGGGGCGGGGCTGCGTTCCGCCATCAGCACATCCAGGCCCAGCGGAAGAGTGGTCAGCAAGCCGACCGTCAGGAGGGTGTACGCAATCGCGCGGCGCGGCGCGGCAGCAAGACGCTCCGACAGAATCAGGCCGAGGCCGACCCCAAGCAGCGCCCGCGTTCCGACCAGCAGCATGAGTTCGCCCACTCGCATCTCGATTTTTCGCAACTTTCCCCACTTCCTTGAAGCAGAATACTTCTGTCCACTATTCCGCCGTGTTTCCGTATTTTACAAGATCTCCGGAGAACTTCCATCCGCCAAATGGCGGATTTCAAAGGCTGCCTGCGCCACGCAGACAATCTTTGTGCAGCATATCTGTGTGCGGCATAATCGGCCATTCGGTGGATGGTATGCTCGGCAGGACACAGTAGAATGTCATCAAGCCACCGGCGAGATGCTCCGCATCGCGAAGCAGCGCATTTGCGTGGCATGAAGGGAACAGGGAAAGTATGCAGGAGCGGGCTTCTATCAATGAGCTCTGGGACACGGCTCCCGGCACGGGGCAGGTTTTCAGTCCTGATGGCGTCGCGGGGCTGCCGGAAGCGGCCCGGCTTTACCTGGAGCACGCCATCGCCCCCGGAACTCCCCTGGCTTCGGCTGTCCGAATGCGGATGCGCGGAGAGATACGGCTCAAAGGCTGGTGTCCGTTTCAGGCTGAACAGGTCAGCCGGTGTGATGGTGCGTTCCTCTGGCGCGCGCTTCTGCGCCTGCACGGCATTCCAGTCACGGGCTTTGACAGCCTTGTAGCTAACCGGGGGCGGATGCAGTGGAAGCTGCTCGGCATCTTTCCTCTGGCGTCGGGCGCGGGGGCCGATGTCACCCGTTCCGCGATTGGACGGCTGCAGGGAGAAGCCATCTGGCTGCCATCACTGCTTTGCGGCGGAGAGGTAGCATGGACAGCCCCGGATGCCTCTCACGCACACGCCCGGTATTCTGTGCTGGGGGAAGAAACGGAACTGGCCCTGACCCTCGCCAGCACGGGCCGTCTGGAGCAGGTGCGTTTTCGCCGCTGGGGCAATCCTGAAGGCGGCGCGTTTGGCTATGCAGACTTCGGCGGGTTCGCGGAAGAAGAAGCCACTTTTGGGGGCTATACCATCCCCACGCGCCTGCGCGTCGGGTGGCATCTCGGCACGGAGGGCTTCGTCAGGGAAGGCGAATTTTTCCGCGTCGCCCTTGAAGACGCGCAATTTCGCTGAAAGCGCAATGGGAAAAAGCAGCCATCCAAGCCTCTCCGGCCCGCTTATCCCAGCGGCTGAACCGTCGGGGGAGCGGACTCCAGCACTTTGGCATAACCCGCGCGCTCCGATGCGGCGGGGTCGGCGACAGACCGCTGGCTCGCAATCCCCCGCATCCGATTCACCGATTGATAGCCATGCGCGTCCATCCAGCGCGTTAACTCGTTCAGGATGACCCCGATCCGATCCACGCCATTTTCCAGCAGTTCCGAGGCCATCATGGCAACATTCGCGCCTGCCATGATCGCCTTTACTACCTCTTCCGCGCTGTGAACGCCACTGGTCAGCGCCAGGTCAACGGCGAGATGCCCGTACAGCAGCCCGACATACCGAAGCGGCAACCGCATATCATGGCGGTCGCTCAAAACCAGATGCGGGGCCGTCTGCAGGCTCTCCGGGTCAAAGTCGGGCTGATAAAAGCGGTTAAAAAGCACAAGGCTGTCTGCGCCAGCCTCGACAAGCCGACGCGCCATGTGCGGGATGGAGCTGAAGTGTGGCTCGATCTTCACCGCCAGCGGAATGGTCAGGCCGCGCTTTATCTCGCTGACCAGGTCCAGGTACATCTGCTCGACGGACGCCCCCGATTGGTAGAAGTCGGCAGGGGTGAAATACAGGTTCAATTCCAGGGCATCCGCGCCCGCCTCCTGTATGCGGGCGGCGTAGCGGGTCCATTCGCCTGCGGCGGCTCCATTGAGGCTGCCGATGATTGGGATGCCAACAGAGCGCTTGGCGACCCGGATGTAGTCTACATAGCCTTCCGGGCCGATGGGATCGCGGTCCCAGCGCGGGAAATAACTCTGAGGGATATTCTGTGCGCCGTTGCCTGTGTCAAACGGGCGCTCGGACAGTACGATCTGCTCAGCGAAGAGCGAATACAGTACGACTGCCGCCGCCCCGGCCTGTTCCAGACGATGGATCATATCCACGGTGCGCGAGAGCGGCGAGGCGGAAGCGATGATCGGGTTCCTGAGCGGCATGCCCAGGTAGGTGGTAGCAAGGTCCATCTGCGTTCTCCTTTGGTGTCCTGCAGCCGGGCCGATACGAGCAGGGCCGATACGGGCAGGGCGTCGTTTGGCCTCGCCAGGCGCATCCGAGATGTCAAACCTGCGCGCCGGCTTCCGGCACGTCCTCGCGAATGGATTCCGTCAGTTTCATTATGGGGGCTCGCTGGCGGGGACGCATCCTCGAAATGGCCGATTGTGTCTTTAAGCAGCCCCGATGGGCGCTGAACAGCGAAGGCGGACGCGCAACAGATGCCGCTTGACCATCTCAACCAGGGCAAGATAGGTCAGGGTCATGCCGACGAGGAAGACGAAGTAATCCGTGGGCAGGGGCGTAAACCCGAGCGGACGGGCAATTGGCAGAAACGGGAGGGCCAGCCCCAGAAGGACGACCAGGCAGGTTGTAAGCGTCAGCGGCAGGCTAGGGCGGCTTTTCAGCAGGTCGTTGGCGGTGCGAATGACGAACAGCACCAGCGTCTGCGTGGCGAGGGACTCGACAAACCAGCCGGTGTGAAAGAGCGTTTCAGACGCATGGAAGACCTTCAGCAGGACATAAAAAGTCAGGAAGTCAAAGAGGGAGCTGAGGGGCCCGATATATAGCATGAAATCACGGATCAGCCCGATGTCCCATCTCTGGGGGGTACGCATAGAGGCGCCCTCCACATTGTCTGTCGGGATCGTGACCTGGGCGAAGTCGTACAGGAAGTTGTTCAGCAGAATTTGGGCTGGCAGCATCGGCAGAAAGGGCAGGAATAAAGAGGCGCCGGCCATGCTGAACATGTTGCCGAAGTTCGAGCTGGTGCCCATCAACAGGTATTTGGTGACATTGGCGAAGGCCTTGCGGCCTTCAATGATGCCGTCATGCAGCACACGCAAGCTGCGCTCCAGCAGAATGATTTCCGAGGCGTCTTTTGCCACGTCCACCGCGTCCGCGACTGAGATGCCGACATCCGCCGCGTGAAGGGAAGGGGCATCATTGATGCCGTCTCCGAGGTAGCCGACGACATGACCGCGGTTCTTGAGAGCCAGAATGATGCGGTTCTTCTGCGCCGGGGAGACGCGGGCGAATACCTCTGTTTGCTCTGCCACGTGCCCCAGCGCCGCATCACTCATCCGGTCAATCTCGCTCCCCAGCATCACGGAAGCGGCGTTCAGCCCGACGGCGGCGCAAACATGATGCGTAACTAGTTCGTTGTCGCCGCTGATGATCTTGACGGAGACCCCGTCCTGCCGCAACTGTCTCAGCACCTCGGCGGCGTCATCCCGGGGCGGATCGAGGAACGTGACGAACCCGGCTAGGGTGAGATCCGTCTCATCGCGGGCGGTATAAGTCGGCAGGGGAGGCAGGGCGCGCGTGGCGACGGCCAGCACGCGCCATCCCTCCGCCGAGAGCTTTTGATAGAGGGCTTCGGCCTGGGCGCGAGCCTGGGTGTCCAGCGGGTGCGTCTGTCCGGCCGCGTCGTAAGTCGTGCAGGCTGCCAAAACGCTTTCAGGAGCGCCTTTGGTGATGAGAAGGCGCTCGTTTCCGGTCTGAACCGCGACCGAGAGGCGGCGTCGCTCGAAGTCAAAGGGGATTTCGTCGAGTTTCTTGCAGGCTGCCTGTATCGGGCTCGCCTGCCTCAGGATTGCCGCATCAAGAGGACTGCGGACCCCGGTTTCCAGAGAGCTGTTGAGATAGGCGAGCTGCCGGACACGCTCTTCGGGTCGGCCCCGCGCATCGAGGAAGGCATCACAGGTCATCTCGCCGCAAGTCAGCGTCCCTGTCTTGTCGCTGCAAAGCACGTCAATGCTGCCGAAGTTCTCAATCGACTCCAGGTGCTTGACGATAACCCGCTTGCGCGCCATGCGCAGAGCGCCCTGTGCGAGACTTCACGGTGCTGATCATCGGCAGGAATTCCGGCGTCAGCCCCACGGCGAGCGCGACGCTGAACAGCAGCGTTTCAAACGGGTTCTTGTGGGAGGCGATGTTGACCAGGAAGACGAACAGCACCAGGAAAAAGACAGTGCGCATGATCAGGAGGCTGAACTGCCGAGTGCCGCGCTCAAACTCAGTCTCAGGAGCGCGCGCCGAAATCCGCGCGGCGATGTCTCCGAAAACAGTGGCCGAACCCGTGTGGATCACCACTGCGGTGGCGATGCCGCTTGACACCGAAGTTCCAAGAAAGACCGCATTGACCGCATTCCCCGGCGTATCTGTCGCGGCTGCCGCATCAGTCGCTGTTTTCTCGGTGGGCAGGGATTCTCCCGTGAGGGCAGCCTGCTGAATATGCAGATCGCGCGCTTCCAGGAGGCGGGCGTCGGCGGGCACAAGGTCTCCCGCGCTCAGGCGGATGAGGTCGCCCGGCACGAGCAGCCGCCGGGGAAGGTCAACCCAGCGCCCGTCGCGCCGGACGGATGCCTGCGGGGCAACCGACGCCTGCAATTTGCGGGCCGCCTGCTGCGAGCGATACGTTTGTGCGAAGTTCAGCAGGATGCTGAGCAGGACGATAAGCACGATGATGGAAGCGCTGACAGCCTCGCCCAGAACCGCCGAAACAACGCAGGCCAGCAGCAGGATGACCACCAGCGGATTTGCAAACAGCAGCAGGAACTGGACCAGCCCGGCGGCCGGGCGCCACTGGACAGGCTGATTCGGCCCGAAGCGGGCCAACCTGAGCCGGGCTTCGTCTTCGCTCAGCCCCATGGACGAGGCCTGAAGCTGGTCCAAAAGATCGGCGGCAGGCGACGTCCAGAACTCGGTCAGGGATACGGGCTGCCGGGTTCCCGGCCTCGCGGTCGGCACGCGCAGCGCGGTCAGGTCAGCCAGTGTCATGCGGAGTGCCCGTGATGCCCCTGCTCGCTCTGGCAGTTCCCGCTCCGGCACTCTCCCCACATCAAGGGCTTGCGCACATAAACGGCAGCCTGTCCGTTACAGGTGGCCGGGAGGACGTCATTCTGATCCAGCCGGACTTCCCGGTGAGAAGTCAGTTCCAGATATGCCCCGGCAGGGACGGTCTGCCCCGCGGTAAAGAATGGGCCGATGCCGTCCTCGGCAACGGCTGTCGTTGGATGTCGTACCATGAGCGTCTCCTTCTCGATCTTACGTCACCCAAAACTCGCTGAACGGGCGTCTGGGCGTGTGTCGCGGCGCTGTTTGGACACGTCCCAGCAGGAACGGCTGCTGGAGGACAAGGTCAGGCAAATTAATGATCCGGCTGAACTGTTCTTTGACTTTCGGCACTTGGAGCATCTGGCTCATCGGGTGCAGGTGGAC
The DNA here is from genome assembly GCA_963835235.1 of uncultured Armatimonadota bacterium. Taxonomy (GTDB): domain Bacteria; phylum Armatimonadota; class Armatimonadia; order Armatimonadales; family Capsulimonadaceae; genus CAWIET01. The sequence goes on along the minus strand of CAWIET010000005.1, from coordinate 613,829 downwards.
GTTGAGCGTGGTCGCCGTCAGCCAGAGGCGCTCCAGTACCTGTCCGGCGCGGACCTGAGAGGTGCGGTCGTCCCGCTCGGAAGTCAGGAGGCCGAGTTTGGGGGCGCTCGCAATCAGCGCATGGTCCTGCCGGAGCGCCTGCTCGCCCCGGCTGAGGTACGTCATCACGATCCGGCCAAACGCCGACGCGGGCCGGGAGGCGCCGAAGACGCCTAGGCCGATCAGAGCGGCCAGTTCCCGACGGAAGGCAGAGTCCGCGAACTCAATCTCATCGGCGTGTCGGACCAATTCGTTCATCTGACGCATGGTTTCGGCGGCCGTGATAAACTGAAGGTGGATCCCGGCTTCGGTGCAGCACGCCTCCATCTGCGCGATCACATCCTCTGAAAAGTCCCCAGGCGCATAGGCGCTGCGGTCCGTGCAGCGCTCGGCGATCGCCCGGAACAGCGCCGGGTCATCCGCAACGCGCGCCGCATCGGCGTCAAGGAAGACGTCGGCGGCCAGTTCCAGATTGCCGGGGTCTGGCCCGTTGATCGGGCGCGAGCAATATTCAACCGTGACGCGGTAGCCGAAATGCCGGGCGGCAATCTGCAGGTTTTCCAGGGCGCAGCCGGCGCTGAGATAAAGCGCGCGCTGCTCCTTGTCGGCTACTTTCAGCCAGCGGCGGCGATCCACATACAGGCGGATATCCACATTCGACACAGCGAACTTCCACGGCTGCGTGTTCGTAGGCGACGGCGCGAGGATCGAATAGCCGACAAGAAAACGCAGTTTTTCGCCCGGGCTTCCCGTCCGGGGAAAGTCGGACTCGTTGATCTCCCAAAGCGTCAGTCCCGGATTTGGCCCGGCCATAGCGTCGGTCTCCTTCTGTTGCCCTTGAGTATAATCCTCTCAAGCCCGCGCCGCATCCGCCAAACGACGGATTGTGGTTTTCATCAGGCAAATAGCCTGTCGTTCGCTTGCCGCACAATCCGTCGTTTGGCGGATGCTCTGGCGCGCTCGCTGGGCTATAATGAAGCCGCAGCAATTCCTGGGCGTGAACGGCAGGGTAATGCGGCAGATCGCCAAACAAAGAGATGAAGAACGGGCGGACTTGAAAGCCAGGAATGACATGGCGGACGCGGGCCTGACCGTCTGGGGCTGCTGCATGAACATTGGGGCTGCTGCATGAACATTCTGGCGATGAATGCGGGCAGTTCAACGCTCAAATATCGCGTGTTTCACAGGGAAGCCGGTGCGGACGGAGCGACAATCCTGGAAGACGTGCAGGAGGGCAGAGAGCTGGCGCGTGCGGGCGACAACGCTTTCAGCCAGGCAGCGGAACAGATTATCGAGCGGTGCCGCCCGTTGAGCCTGGGGGCTGTGGGGTTTCGTGTCGTTCATGGCGGCTCGCTTTTTGCGCGGCCCGCTCGCATTACAGCGGCAGTGCTGGACGGGTTGCGCTCTTTGCGTGAACTAGCTCCCCTGCACAACCCGATGGAGGTGGCGATGATAGAGGCCAGCTAGCGCCTTCTGCCGGGCATTCCGGCGGTGGCCGTTTTTGACACCGCGTTCCACTGGACACTGCCTGCGGTTGCCTCACGGTACGCCCTGCCTTGGGAACTCTCCGAGGACCTGAAGCTGCGCCGCTATGGCTTTCATGGCATTTCTTACCAGTACGTCTCCGACCGCCTGCGCCCATGTCTCAAGCGCACGCAGGAGGGCGTCCGGCTGATCCTGTGCCACCTGGGCAGCGGAGCCAGCGTGTGCGCCTTGCGCGACGGGCGAAGCGTGGACACCAGCATGCCTGACGCCGCTGGAGGGGCTGGTGATGGGAACGCGATCCGGGAGCCTTGATCCCAGGCTGCTTTTGTTTCTCCTTCGCAGTCAGGGTCTGACGCCGGGCCAGCTGGACGACCTGCTGAACCGCCAGAGCGACCTGCTCGGCGTGTCCGGGCGCAGCGCGGATGTCCGCGTGCTAGAACAGGCGGCAGGCGATGGGGACGCGCGGGCGGAACTGGCCCTGACGTTGTTCGCGTATCAAGTCCGCAAATATATTGGCGCTTACGCGGCGGCACTCGAGGGTGTGGATGCTGTCGGGTTCACAGGGGGCATCGGAGAAAATTCGCCCCGGATGCGGGCGCGCATCTGTCAGGGATTGGGCTTCCTCGGCATTTGCCTGGACGCGGGCCGCAATCAACCGGTCGGGGGCGACCTGCCCGTGCTGCTGAGCCAAGACGGCAAAGCAGTTGCCGTGTGGATGGTGCCCACCGATGAGGAACGGCAGATTGCCCTGGAAACATGGGACTGCCTGCGCTAAGACTCATCAAGTTCTTGAACGCGCGCGCGAGGAGAAGCCGCATGAAAGCGATGGCGCTGACAAAGCCCGCTCCCATAGAAACGAATCCCCTCACTCTTCGCGATGTGCCCGTGCCGGAGCCGGGGCCAGGGGAAATCCGCATACGGGTGGAAGTGTGCGGCGTTTGCCGCACCGATCTGCATGTGGTGGAAGGTGACCTGCCGCCGCACCGTTCGCAGATTGTTCCCGGCCACGAGGTCGTGGGGCGGGTGGATCGGCGTGGCGCTGGAGCCACGCGCTTTGACAGCGGGGCGCGTGTGGGCGCTGCCTGGCTGTGGGCGACAGATGGAACCTGCCCATACTGTCGGCGCGGGGAGGAGAACCTGTGCGACGCCCCGCAGTTTACGGGATATGACCGCAATGGCGGCTACGCCGAGTTTATGCTTGCGCGGGAGGACTTTGTGTACCCGTTGCCGGAAACGGTCGGCTCGCGCGAGGCCGCGCCCTTCCTGTGCGCGGGCATCATCGGCTACCGGGCGCTTCGCCGTGCCGCTTTGCCGCTCGCCGCCCCGCTGGGACTGTACGGCTTCGGCGCGTCGGCTCATCTGTTGATCCAGATTGCGCGGCATCAGGGAAGCGACGTTTATGTCTGCACGCGCGAGCCGCGCCATCAGGCTTTGGCCCGCGAAATGGGCGCAGTCTGGGCGGGCGGGGCGGATGATACGCCGCCGGTGAAACTGCGCAGCAGCATCCTGTTCGCGCCTGCTGGCCCCCTCGTCCTGCCCGCCCTCGCGGCGCTGGATAAGGGCGGAACGCTTTCCCTGGCTGGCATCTACATGACGGCTATCCCGGAAATGGACTATGACACATACCTTTTCCGGGAACGCACAATCCGCAGTGTCACGGCGAACACGCGCCAGGACGGGCGGGAATTGCTCACGCTCGCCGCCGAGATTCCGCTGCACGCGCAGACCCAGGAGTTCCCTCTGGCACAGGCGAATGAGGCGCTGCAGGCCCTCAAGCGCGACCAAATCAACGGCGCCGCCGTCCTGCGCGTGTCCGAAACATAAATCGTCATCCCCCAGACAAACACAGCCGAGGAACCGCCCCATGAAATCAACCGCTGCACTGACCCCTGATGCGCTGCACAAATTGGATGCTTACTGGCGGGCCGCGAACTACCTCTCCGTCGGGCAGATTTACTTGTACGATAACCCTCTGCTGAAGCGCCCCCTCGCCCTTGCGGATGTGAAGCCGATGCTGCTGGGACATTGGGGGACAACACCGGGACAGAACTTCATCTATACGCACCTCAACCGGGTCATCATGAAATATGACCTGAACATGATTTATGTTTCCGGCCCCGGGCACGGCGGCCCCGCCGTCGTGAGCCAGACGTACCTGGAAGGGACATACAGTGAGGTTTATCCCAATATCAGCCAGGATGAAGAAGGCCTTCGCAGACTGTTTGTCCAATTCTCGTTCCCTGGCGGCATCCCCAGCCACGCTTCGCCGGAGACGCCCGGCTTAATCCACGAGGGCAGCGAACTGGGTTATTTGCTCTCCCACTCGTTCGGCGCGGCATTCGACAATCCTGAACTCGTGGTCGCCTGCGTCGTGGGCGACGGCGAGGCCGAAACCGGGCCGTTCGCCACGGCCTGGCACTCCAACAAGTTCATTGATCCCGTGATCGATGGCGCGGTGTTGCCCATCCTGCACCTCAACGGCTATAAAATTGCCAATCCAACCCTGCTGGCCCGCATCAGCCGCGAGGAACTGGAACAACTGCTGCGCGGCTGCGGCTGGACGTCCTATTTTGTTGAGGGGCACGAGCCTGCCTTGATGCACGAGGCCATGGCCTCGACGCTTGACACGGCTATAGAGCGCATCCACCGGATTCAGCAGGAGGCCCGTGTTCACAACGTCGCCGCGCGTCCGCGCTGGCCGATGATTGTTCTTGAATCCCCGAAAGGCTGGACGGGGCCAAAGATAGTGGACGGCCAGCCGGTGGAAGGCACGTTCTGCTCGCACCAGATGCCGCTTTCCGACCCGGCGGCCCATCCCGAACACCTGGCACAGCTGGAAGAATGGCTGCGGAGCTACCGCCCCAAAGTACTTTTCGACGTGCGAGGCCGCTTGAGGCCAGAACTGGCCGAACTCGCGCCCACCGGAGCGCAGCGCATGGGCGCAAACCTCCACGCAAATGGCAGCGCGCTGCTTCGCGACCTGCGAATGCCGGATTTCTGTGATTACGCCCTCCCTGTGCCAGCGCCGGGAACCAACGGCCCCGGCGATACGCGCGTGCTGGGCAAGTTCCTGCGCGACGTGGTGAACCTGAACCTGGAGCAAAGGAACTTACGGGTTTTTGGGCCGGACGAGACCCTTTCCAATGGCCTGGAAGCTCTGTTTGAAGCGACGGAGCGCCAGTGGAACGCCGAGACCGAGCCGAACGACCAGTTCCTGGCGCCGACGGGCCGTGTGATGGAGATGCTCAGCGAGCATCAGTGCGAGGGCTGGCTTGAAGGTTACCTGCTCACCGGACGGCACGGATTGTTTAACTGCTACGAAGCGTTCATTCACATCGTGGACTCCATGTTCAATCAGCACGCCAAGTGGCTGAAAGTCACGTCGCGGCTGCCCTGGCGGCGGCCCATCGCTTCGCTGAATTACCTGCTGGCCTCCCACGTATGACGTCAGGATCATAACGGTTTAACGCATCAAGACCCTGGCTTCATTGACCACGTTGCAAACAAAAAGGCCGAGATCGTGCGGGTGTACCTGCCTCCAGACGCCAACTGCCTGCTGTCAGTGATGGATCACTGCCTGCGGAGCCGCCATTATGTCAATGTCGTGGTTGCGGGCAAGCATCCGTCGCCGCAATGGCTGGATATGGACGCCGCTGTCAAACACTGCACGGAGGGAATCGGCATCTGGCAGTGGGCCAGCAACGATCAGGAGGCTGCGCCTGATGTCGTCATGGCCTGCTCTGGCGATGTGCCGACGCTGGAAACACTGGCCGCTGTTTCCCTCGCGCGTGTGCATCTGCCTGATCTGAAAATCCGGGTGGTCAATGTCGTTGATCTGATGCGGCTTCAGCCGCAGGCCGAGCACCCGCACGGCTTGAGCGACACAGATTTTGACGCACTGTTCACACAGGACAGGCCGGTTATCTTCGCTTTCCATGCCTACCCCTGGCTGATCCACCGGCTGACTTACCGCCGCACAAACCACCACAACATTCATGTGCGCGGCTACAAGGAAGAAGGAACAATCGCAACGCCTTTTGATATGACGGTGCTGAACGAGTTGGATCGCTTCCATCTCGTGATGGACATCATAGATCGCGTGCCGAAGACAGGCGAACAGGGCGTTTATCTCAAGCAGCAGTTTACGGACAAACTCGTTGAGCACAGGCGCTACATCAACAAACACGGCCAGGACTTGCCAGAAGTGCGAAACTGGAAGTGGATGCCCTGAAATGGATGCCCTGAAGAGGCGTCCTGAAAGGACATTCTGAGTGGCAAGAAGCAGCCAAGGAAGCAGGCTGCGTCGCAGCCAATCTGGGCTGCCAATCTTGAAGAGCAGCACAGTTAATCCGGCGGAGGCGCAGCGAGTCGGCGCAGGCACAGAAGCCCTGCCAGAAGCGGCAGCCAGAAACTCAGACCCCGGTACGCCACAGCGATCACCGCCGCTTTGCCTGCGGCCACCCCCAGCGAGACATACACAAGAGCGGTCGCCCCTTCCACCACGCCGATGCCCGTAGGAACCGGTGAAAGCATCCATGTCATCGTCCCGACGCCATAACCGGCAACCAGAGCGGAAAACCCGATAGGCTGGCGAAATGCCTCAAAAACCAGAAAAAGGCTGAACAGGTTGGCTGCCTGCCCGCCGAGCGCGGCTGCCAGCGCGACTCCTATCTGGCGGGGATGGCTGCGCACCTGAAGCGCAGCCTCAGCCAGCGCGGAGGCGAAATGCTGCGCCCGACTTGCCGTGTCCGGCCCTTTGTACAGAGCTATCGGCAGGAACTTGTACGCTGTCATCGGCAGGAGGTCGGGCCGCCACGCGGCCAGCGCCAGAACAGTGAGCGAAGCGGCGTTCATAAAAAGCAAAAGAACTGTCCCGGCAGCTTCATAGGGGCGCAGATGATGCTGCTGAAAAAGAAACGCAAGCCCCGCAACGAAAACGAAGGAAAAGGCGGTCAGGTCGGCTGTCTGCGCCAGTAGGGTTCCCACCGCTGCGCGTTCCGGGGTCTCCCCCCGCACCACACAGTATCGGATGAAGACAGCGCTTCCTGCCACCCAGCCCAGCGGAGCAACTTCACCGAGCGCCAGCGAGCTGAGAAGCACTGGCAGGAGTTGATAGGCCGGTTCCGGAAGGCCGGACGCTCGGAACGCCGCCTGATAGTCAACCGCGTACAGCCCATAGTACGCAACCTGACAGCAGGCGGCGGCGAGAAGCCACTGCCATCGCCCCTGTTCCAGAGTCCGAGCAACTGACGCCAGTTCCGTCGCGCGGCTGATCAGAAACCAAAAGAGTGCGCCGAAAGCAAGGACAAGGAGCCAGCGCCAGATCGCTTTCAAATCTGTCAGGCGGCGCGTCAAGCAGACGTGCCCTTTCAGCGAAAGTGCCGTGGATGGGGAACATCGGTTTCGCCAGAGATGACTTCTTTCGGCGCGCGATTTGATGCTGAGCAGCATTTTCCGCTCCATGATGAAATGGGCAGGCTCGAACAGAAGGCGCGCGCCGATCCACCGGAGCAGGCCAGGACTCCCGTCTGACCGTCCCCGGGCAACCAGACGGGTCGTCTGCGCGTCCAGCGGCGTGAGGTAAAAGCCCCACGTTCCGGCTTCGCGCATATTGCTGCCGAGCACGAGGGCGCGATCTGGGACGAGTATCAGGACAGGAAGAGGCGGGACTTTGGGGTGAAGCCAAACCGGGTCCCCCACCGCGAGGCGCTGAAACTCCGGCACGATCTGGCTGGCGTTATGCAGATGGCAGCCAGTAAGGTTTTCCAGCCAGGCGTAGCTGTAAAAGCCGCCCCTATTTTGGCCGATCTGCACGAGCCACGGCCACACAGCCGCGACAGGCGCGTGGATCGTGATGGCGTGCGTCACCTGCATCACGGGCTGAGCGACCAACTCATCGCCCGGCAGCCGCTGTCCGGTCTCTGCTTCGGTGGCTCCCCAGCGCAAATGCCAGGGGCGGACGAGGCACCAGTATGCCAGCCCGGCAGTGAGAAGCGCGCTGGACAATCTTTCCCTGTGCGTCATAGTATTGGGCTGAATTCGTCTCTGACGGGCCGATAATCCAGGCGGACATCGGCGGGCAGTTCCAGATAATGCTGCTGGCAGAGAGCGGGCCAGCGGGAGGCAGCGTCCGGCCAGTAGTCAGGATCGCCGAGTTCGGGCCCTTGCAGCGTAACCTCTTCTGAAGCCAGCTGATAGTCGGCGGCGCGCCGGGTTTTCACCTCACGGCATTGGTCGCAAAAAGGCGATTGTTCCAGCATGATGCTTCTCCTCCCGGAGCGTCAGGTATGCACGACATTCTGGGGAATGCCCTGCCGAAACGCCTGGACATTAGCAGCGGTAGTGTTCAACAGCCGCTCAATGGCTTCCTGGCTGTCAAAAGCGATATGGGGCGTGACAATCAGATCGGGGCGGCGCAGCAGGGCCAGGTTGCGCAGCGCGGTTCGCAGATTGTCCGCGCCTGCATCCGGGTTCAGGAAAAGCTGCTTCTCCTCGGAAAAGACTTCCTCGCCTTCGATTACGTCCAGCCCGGCCCCGCGCAGGACGCCGGAATCCAGCGCATCCAGAAGGGCCTCCGTGTCCACCAGTTCGCCCCGCGCCGTGTTAATCAGCAGCGCGCCACGCTTGATGCGGCCAATGTTATGCGGCCCGATGAGGCAGCGGGATTGAGCCGTCAGAGGCGCGTGCAGCGTGACAACATCGGACTGGCGCAGCAGGTCATCGAGGTCAGCGGTGTAGGCGAAACCGAGCCATTCAGAGAGCGTGATGTCCGGCACCGGATCATAGGCGAGAACCCGCATGCCAAATCCATGCGCGATGGAAATCACATACCTGCCGATATGCCCTGTGCCGATAACGCCGATGGTTTTGCCCTTCAGGTCAAAGCCGCGCAGCCCTGCCAGGGAGAAATCGCCCGCGGCGGCGCGGGCCGAGGCCTTGTGGATGTTGCGCGAGAGGGCGAGGATCAGCGCGAAAGTGTGCTCGGCGACGGTGTTTTCGCCGTACGTCGGCACGTTGCAGACCGCGATGCCCCGCGACTCCGCCGCCGGGACATTGATGTGGTCAAAGCCGGTCGAGCGGGTCGCAATCATTTTGAGCCGGGGCAGTTCGTCAATGATACTCGCGCTGAGATGGGAATGAACGAAAACGGATAACACATCAGCATCCTGCGCGATGTCTTTGGCCTGGGCCGGGGACGACAGGGGTTGCGGGGAGAAATGAAGGGTTTCATCCGTCAGGCGCAGGCGCAGAGCAGGCTCTTTGTCCCGATCCGTCTCAAAAAAGTAGATGCTCATGGTGCTTTCCTTTGTAAATGATCTTGGGGTCATTATAAATCAGGCGTTGGCAGATAAACATCCGCGAAATGGCCGATTTTAGAGCGTGTTATCCACTTTTCAGTCATGTTTGAACTTGTGAGCCGCAGACAGTACAGAATATCGTCCTTGTGACCCGCAACAGGGGCAGTTCCTGAGCCACCGCAGCACATTATCTTTAGCGGTAGTGGCTCAATAGGAGTTGTCAGCGTTGCCCCCCCATTGAAACTTGCTCACGCTTTGGCCTCTAAATCCACCTTTGCCAGAGGAACCAAAAGTCTGAGAATGCAAGCAAAACAACTCGCATTGAGCCACTCCCCTTTTTGGTATTCGGGTCTATGATGGCCGTGCCGCAGGGATAGCCTTCGTCACAGTCATTGACGTACTGCAAAAAGCCAAGCCGCAATTGGTTCATGTTGGACAAACACGTTGCCGGCCGTTCCTTTTCGCGGGCTTTGGCGAAGACGGGAAACAGAAGGGCGGCGAGCAGCGCGATAATGATTATCACGACAAGAAGCTCCACCAGAGTAAATCCACGATGGCTGTTCATAATCGTTCCTATCCTTCCTCTCTCGTTGCGGTCCTTCTCGCTGTGGCTTCATGCAATAGGCGTGCCTGCATAACACGTTGGCTCGCATTTGTCTAGGCTTTTTGGGCCATTCGGTTTACACTTTTCACCAGCGGCAGCGGCCCCGTGCGTAGCAGCGGGTGAAAGGTCGCGCCCGCTTCCGTAATGGGGTAACATAAGACCAGCCCAAATTGGAGCCAGTTCCATGAGCCAAAGCAGGGAGGGTGAAACGCGCGTGAAAACCGCTTCCGAAATGCTTTCGCGCTGCCTTTCCTGTGCTCTCCCCGTGCATAATCAGTTCATAACCCGGGCTTTCCAAATACCGGGAGGAAGGAGACAGCGCGTGCAAATAGGCATTCTGGGCGGCACATTTGACCCGGTGCATCTCGGCCACCTGCGTCTCGCCGAAGAAGCCGCCGATGCATTCGCGTTAGACACCGTGCTGCTCGTGCCCAATGGCCAGCCTGTGTGGGACAAAGGGCGTGCTGTGACGCTTGCGGCGCATCGTCTTGCCATGACTCTGCTGGCCGCTGAAGGCAACCCGCGTTTGTCCGTGTCCCGCGTGGAACTGGAACGCAGCGGCCCCTCGTATGCCATAGACACAGTGCGCGCCGTCCGCGCCGCGTTTCCCGCGCTCGCCGCGCTTTGCTGGATTGTGGGAGCCGACGCCGTGCCGAATTTAACGCGCTGGCATGAGGCTCCGGCATTGCTGAACGAGTGCGCGTTTCTGGCGATGACCCGCCCCGGCAGCGTCCTGCCTGACCTGAACGCTGACCCGCTGCTGCATGGGCGTGTGACGTTGCTGCCTGCGCCCGGTCTGGACGTGTCTTCTTCTGACCTGCGCCGCCGCGTGCGGGAAGGGCGCAGCATCCGTTATCTGACCCCGCCGTCCGTAGAAGACTATATTCGCGCGCACGGCCTGTATGCCCATGCCTGACACCACAACTGCCGAACTGGAACGCCAACTGGCCCTCGCGCGGCGTGAGATTGAGGCCATGCAGCGCGTCAGTGCCGCCCTGTATTCCGTCACGGATTTGGAAGAATTGCAGCGCCTGGCCCTGCAAACCGCGCTGGATGTAGTGGAAGCCGACGCCGGTTCTCTGCTGGTGCATGATCCGGCGAGCAACACGCTTATCTTTCGCCATGTTGTCGGCCCCGTCGCAGAAACGCTGCTGGGCACAACGCTAGACCTGAATCTGGGGCGGGGCGTCGCAGGCGGCGTCTTTCTGTCCGGGCTGCCGCGCATCACCAATGATGTGGACAAAGACAGCGACCATATCGGCGCGGTGGACGCGCGTACAGGCTACCAGACCCGCTCCCTGATGACCGTTCCCTTGAAGCGGCGTGATGGCGCATCGCTGGGCGTCCTGCAGCTCGTCAACAAGCGCGCCGGGGCGTTTGACGCCGCCGACATCGCCACGCTGGAAGTCATGGGCAGTCTGGTTGTCATGGCGCTGGAAAACGCGCGTCTCGCGCAGGAAGCGCGTCTGGCCGCCGTCGCCCGCTCGGTGGGGGAAATCAGCCATGACATCGGCAATATGCTGACTTCGGTGCTGCCCTATGTGCAGACGCTTGCGCTTTACATGGACGACGCCCGCGCGGGCAAAGAAGGCGCGTGGGAGGCTTTAGACAGTTTTTATGCCGAAGTGCTGGAAAACGTCGCCGACGGGGTGCATCAGGTGGAGGAGCGCGCCAAAGAAGTCGCGCGCGCGGTCAAGGGCGAAGTGGCTCCGCTGCTGTTTGAGACGGGGCGGCCCTTTCACGCCGCCACCCGCGTCACGCGCAGTTTGGCCGCCTACGCCGAAAAGCGCGGCGTCACCCTGCGCGTCGCTGGCGACGATGCTTTGCAGGCCGTTTATGACCGCTCTCGCCTTTACAATGCGCTTTACAATTTGGTCAACAACGCGATTGCGGAAACGCCGCCAGAGGGGACGATTACTTTGACGGTGGCAGCAGATACGGGTGACTGCTTCACGGTCGCCGTTTCCGACACCGGCGCGGGCATGACAGAGAACGTGCGCCAATCGCTGTTCACCGACGCCGCCCGCTCCACCAAGCCCGGCGGCACGGGTATGGGAACGCGCATCGTGCGGCGCATCGTAGAGCAGCACGGCGGTACGGTGTCTGTGCAATCCGCGCCGGGCGCGGGCACGACCATTACCCTGCGTCTGCCACTTCAGCCGCCCCTGCTTCAATCTCTATCTTGAGGCGCTCCACTTCGGCGGCGGCGGCGGCGGGAGCGTCGCCCACCGGAACGGCGCGCTTGTCAACCTTCGCGTGGCGCAGGCTGAGTTCCACGTTTCCCTCCGCCAGTCCCTTGCCGACCACGATCTGCACGGGAATGCCGATTAAGTCCCAGTCCTTGAACTTGATGCCGGGGCGCTCGTCCCGGTCATCTAAGAGAACGTCCACACCCGCCGACAGCAGCTGCGCGTAAATGTCTTCGGCGGCCTGACGCTGCGCGTCGTCGCGTGCGCCCACCAGCACCACGACGACCTCAAATGGGGCAATCGTGATGGGCCAAACAATGCCGCCCTCGTCATGGCGCTGCTCCACCGCCGCCGCCATCGTGCGCGAAACGCCAATGCCGTAGCTGCCCATCACCAAAGTCTGCGTGCCGCCCGCCTCGTCGTTGTAGGTGGCCCCCATCGCCTTTGCGTACTTCGTGCCTAAATTGAAGACGTGTCCGACTTCAATGCCGCGCGCTGTGGAAAGCGTTTCGCCGGGGTGCGCGGGGGACGCATCGCCCGCCGCCGCGCTCCGCAAGTCCAGATACTCCGGGTGCGGAAAATCGCGGCCCGGCAGCGCGTGAACAAAGTGCGTGTCCAGCGCGTTCGCCCCGACCACGCCGTCGCGCACGGTCTGCACTTCCCGGTCAGCAACAACGCGAATGCTTTGCGCCAAGTTGATGGGGCCAGCAAAGCCAACCGGAGCGCCCGTGATGCGCTGCACCGTCACAGCATCCGCCAATGGAGACGGCCCGCCCAGCGTCTTGTTGAGTTTGGCCTCGTTGAGTTCCCGGTCGCCGCGCACCAGCGCCAGCACGGGCGAGCCGTCTGGGGCCGTGAACAGCAGGCTTTTAATCAACTGCGTTGGGGGAACTTGCAGAAGCGCGGACACAGCCTCAATGGACGACGCGCCCGGCGTCGCAATTTGCTCCATCGAGGGCACGGGCGCGTCGGCGGCTTCAGCAGGAGCGGGCAGGGCTTCGCACCGCTCGGCGTTGGCGGCGTACCCCGATGGGTCGCGCAGCACGGTGTCTTCCCCGTCATCAGACAGCACCATAAACTCGGCGCTTTGCGAGCCGCCCATCGCGCCGCTGTCGGCCTCCACCGTGAGCGCCGTCAAACCGCAGCGCGCGAAGCACCGGGCAAACGCCTCGCGCATCAACCCAAACGAAGTTTGCGCGCCCGCATCGTCGCGATCATAGGAATAGGCGTCCAGCATGAGAAACTCGCGTCCACGAATTAATCCCCCGCGCGGACGCGGCTCGTTGCGGAACTTGGTTTGTATCTGATACGCCCGGAACGGCAATTGCTTGTACGAGCGGATAGACTGCCGCACAATATCGGTAAGGGCTTCTTCATGGGTGAAGCCCAGAAAGTAGTCATGTTCCTTGACATGGAACAGCACGTCTACAGTATCGCGCCCGCTTTCTTCCAGGAGTTCGCGCGGGAACAGGGATGGCATGAGCAGTTCGGCAGCCCCAACGCGCGCCATTTCCTCGCGCAGAATGCCGGAGATTTTGTTCAATGTCCGCAGGCCCAGCGGCAGGTAGGAATACACGCCGCTCGCGAGCGGGCGAACGAAGCCGCCGCGCAGAAGCAAACGATGGCTGACAAGTTGCGCGTCAGCGGGCGCTTCGCGGAGCGTGGGGGCAAAAAGTTGTGTGGCGCGCATGGGGTGTCCTGGAAGGCAATGTTACGTTGCGGGGTTCTAAAAAGCCCCGGCAGGGGAGGGCGTCCGTTGGACGAGGAGAGACTGTCTTGTCCCTCTCCTGCGTCCATGAGGACGCTTTCTGTGTGTCCAACTGCGTTAACGGGGCTTTTTAGAACCCCGGCATGGTTGTAGCCTTTCTATCGGGCTACTGGGGCAGTTGGTGCTTCACGGTGCGGAGGATGTCATTAGTCATAATCAGCACAAAGAGAATAGTGATAATCGCCAGCCCTGTTGCTAGAAAGACCTGCTGTTGCTGTTCGGTCATCTTCTTGCCGCGCCGCACCCATTCAATGAAGAACGCGAGCAGATGCCCGCCGTCTAAGATGGGAATAGGCAGCAGATTGAAGATGGCAAGGCTGATAGACAACTGCGCCATCAAGCCCACAGTCTTGAACAGGCTGCTCGGTTTGAGAGCATTGTCCTGCACGGCGAGGCCCGTCGCCTGATACATCATAATGATGCCGCCCGCGTTGTTTTGCAGCTCATGGCGATGGAGCAAATCGCCCAGCGCGAGGAAGATATTGACAATCGCCGTGTTGCCGTCCCGAATGGATTCGGTCAGGCTCGTGCGCTCCAGTCCGATGGCGGGGTCAAACTTGAAGATGCCCGCTTCGTAGGCATCCAGTGTAGGCATTTGCGTCCCGATCGCGGGGGGCACTGTTCCGACCAATGGAACCGGCTGGGCATCGCGGCGGACAATCAGCGTGACTGATTTGCCCGCATTGGCCTGCAAAAGCGCCTGCGCCTGCGGCCCGGAGCGTATAGGCGTTTTGTCCACACCGAGCAGTCCGTCGCCCGTCTGCACGCCCAGCGCGGCCAGCGCGCCTGGCCGCACGACTTCCACGTCCATCACCGGCTTGTTGTCGTCATCCAGTGCGGGCTGCGGGGTTCCTGTGAGAGTAAGCGTCCGCCGGGCGCGCTGAATAGTGAGGGTAAGCGGCTTGCCTTCAGAGTGGCGAATGAGCCGCACCATCTGCTTGCCCTCGGTGATGGGCTGCCCGTTGATGGCAGTGATGGTGTCCCCGCTCCGCAGGCCAATGCGCTGCCCCTCGCCGCCGGGCGCGACCTGATCTACCCGGTTGAGCAGTTTGCCGGACGGCCAGCCCAGCGTGACTCCGATGAGGCAGAGAATGACATAGCCCAGCACAAACGACATGACCGGCCCGGCTAAGATGACCAGCGCGCGCTGCCAGAGGGCTTTGGAGCCGAATTCATCGGGCGCGGCGGCGGCAGCCGACTCCTGCGTGTTGGTGTCAACGTTCTCGGCCATCAAGGGCAGGTCATGGGAGTCGGGGTCAGGGTCGCGGCCCAGAGCCTTGTCTTTGGCGCGCACGAGCGGCTCTTCATCAGCGGCCATGCCTGCAATCTTGACGAAGCCGCCGAAGGGCAGCATTCGCAGATTGTACTCGGTGTCGCCGCGCTTGCCCAGGCGCACGAGGCGCTTGCCGAAGCCGATGGAAAAGTCATCCACGCGGATGCCGAACAGCCGGGCGACAATGAAATGCCCCCACTCATGCGCGACCACCAGAATGCTGAGAACAATCAGGAGCGTCAGAATTGTTTGCAGATTATGCACCAGAGCCATTGCGCGGTCTCCTTCGGGCGCGTGATAACAGCATCTTTACCCACTTTGGGCGCGGGCGGCAACGTAGTCGCGTGCCCATCGGTCAGCCTCTAATATCTCTGCCAGTGTCGGCGACGGCACGGCACGGTGCGCGTCCATCGCCTGCGCCACCCCGTCGCAGATGGCCGGGAACGCAATGTGCCCGCCCAGAAACAGCGTGACGGCGGCCTCATTCGCCCCGTTCAGCACGGCGGGCAGCGTGCCGCCGACAGACGCCGCGCGGCGAGCCAATCCCAGCGCGGGAAAGCGGGCCTCGTCCGGGGCAGCGAATATGAGTGCATCCATCTGCGTCAAATCCAGACGCGGCAGGCCAGCGTCCACCCGCTCCGGGTAAAGAAGCGCGTATTCAATCGGCAAACGCATATCGGGTAAACCCAACTGTGCGAGCACGGAGCCGTCGCGCATCTCCACCAGCGAGTGCACGACGCTTTGCGGATGCACCAGCACGCCCACGTTGTCTATCGGGACGCCGAACAGCCAGTGCGCTTCAATGGTTTCCAGCGCTTTATTCATCAGGGTGGCGCTGTCTACCGTGATTTTGCGCCCCATTGTCGGCCACGTTGGGTGCTGCAAAGCATCAGCGGGCGTCGCCGCCGCCATCTGTTCTGCCGTCCACTCGCGAAACGGCCCGCCGGAGGCCGTGAGCCACAGTTTGTATATGCTCCCCGGCGGGCTGCCCTGCGCGCACTGGAAGATAGCCGAGTGCTCGCTGTCAATGGGCAAAAGGCGCGCGCCGCTCGCCCGCGCCGCTTCGGTCACGAGTTCCCCCGCTGCGACCAGCACTTCTTTGGTAGCGAGGGCCACGTCCTTGCCCGCGTTCAGGGCCGCCAGCGTTGCCCGTGTGCCGACCGCTCCTGCGACCGCGACCACCACGATGTCGGCGTCCGGCAGCGTTGCCAGCCGTTCCAGACCCACCTCGTCGCCCAGTGCGAGATGGGTGTCGGGAACGCCGAACTCCGCCGCCTGCGCCCGCAGCCCTTCGGCGTTCTGGCGCGCAGACAGCCCAACCACGCGCAAACGCTCCGGCAGGCGGCGTACCACATCCAATGTCTGCGTGCCGATGCTGCCTGTCGCGCCCAGAATAACAACGCTCTTTGTCACGGGTTGACGACCGCGCCAAACTTGCGGACGCGCCGCCCGTAGTCTTCCAGCGCATCAGTCAGCAGCGTCGGCGTGAAGTCCGGCCACAGGGTCGGCGTCACCCAGATTTCGGCGTAGGCGACGCCCCACAGCAGGAAGTTGGACAGGCGCATTTCGCCCGCTGTGCGGATGAGCAGGTCGGGGTCGGGTAGGTCGGGCGCGTACAAATGGGCCGCGAGGCTTTCCTCAGTGATGCTGGCAGGGTCAATCTCGCCCCGCGCGGCGGCTTCCGCGAGGGCGCGGGCAGCGTCGGCAATCTCCGCGCGTCCGCCGTAGTTGATGGCAAGGTTGAGCGTAATGCGCGTGTTACCCGCTGTCACCGCCATGTCATGCTCCATCTCGCGCAGAAGCGCAGGAGACAATCCATCGCGCCTGCCGACAAAACGAATGCGGACGCCATTTTCGTGCAGTTCCCGCAGTTCATTGCGGGCAGCCTGCTCAATGAGCGCCATCAGGCCGTCCGTCTCGTGCTTGGGGCGACGCCAGTTCTCGTTGGAAAAGACGTACAGCGTGAGGACTTCAATGCCTAAATCGGCGGCGGCGCGCACGATGCGCCGCACGGTCTTGTAGCCCTCGCGGTGTCCCAAGAGGCGCGAAGGCAGATGGTGGCGTCGCGCCCAGCGTCCGTTGCCGTCCATAATGATGGCGACATGACGGGGCAGGCGGGCGGGGTCAAGGCGAGCGCGCAGGGCGTCTGTGTCGGCTTCAGCAGGAACAGGCGGTGGGGCCAGCGTGGTCATAGTCAGCTGCCCCGCTTAGACTTCCAGCAGTTCGGCTTCTTTGGCATGGGCAATCCGGTCAATCTCCCCGATGTACCGGTCGGTCAGCTTTTGCAGACTGTCCTGCGCGCGCTTGGACTCGTCCTCGGACGCTTCGCTCTTCTTGACCAGAGCCTTGAAGCCGTCATTGGCGTCGCGCCGGATGTTGCGAATGGCAACGCGCCCTTCTTCCGCTTTCTTGCCCAGCACCTTGACAAACTCCTTGCGCCGCTCTTCGGTGAGCGGCGGAATGGTGAGCCGCAGAGACGCGCCATCGTTGACCGGGTTGATGTTCAGGTCGGAGTTCTTGATGGCCTTCTCAATGGCCCCGACAACGGCGCGGTCATAGGGCGTGATGAGCAGTTGGCGCGCGTCTGGCGTGCTGATGTTGGCGAGTTGATTGAGGGGCGTGGGCGTGCCGTAATACTCTGCCGTGATGCTGTCCAGCAGGGTAGGGGACGCGCGGCCCGTGCGGATGGTGGAAAAGTCGTGCTGGGTGGCGTCCACCGTCTTCTTCATCTTGGTCTCGGCATCTCTGGCGAGGTCAGCAATGCTCATTGTGAAACGTCTCCTGCAATCCATGTGAGATTAAACAAGGCGGCTGGCTCGTTTGCGAACCGTGCGATAAACTGGCGCGCGCCTTCCGCACCGGCGGAAATGGTCAGCGAGCCGTTGGGCATGGCATAATCGCTGCTCGCGCGCCACTTCAGGTTGCCTGCGTGCTCCTGCCACAGTTCCACGCCTGCGATTATTTGCCCCTGCGCCGCCAGCCAGTTAACAGCAATGAGGGCATCTGCGGCAGGCCAGGCAGGCTCGCCCGCCAGCACGCGCGCTTTATCCCACAGGGTAGGCGGCACGTCAATACTGGAAGCCTGCTCCGCTAACATGAATGACTTTGCCGGTTGCATTGTTGATAATCACTGACTTTCCCGTCACGGGATGCACGAAGCGCGTTGCCGGAGCGTTTCCTGCTGTCATATCCACTGCGGGAAAAGCTGCCCCGTTGTCACAGGCTTCGCGTATGGCCTATGCTGTCCACCCGCGCCTGCTCATGGAGACAACAATGTGCAGACTGAGAGCGGCCAGGTCAGGTTCCGCGCAGCCGTCACGCATTGTTACGCATCTTTGGCGACGAGGGTTCCGATAGGCTCGCCGCGCGCGACGCGCACGATGCTGCCGGGTTCGTTGATGTCAAAGACGACAATGGGCAGGTTGTTTTCCATGCAGAAGGCGAGCGCCGTCAAGTCCATCACGCGCAGGCGGCGGTTGATGGCATCTGAGTAGGAGATGCGACTAAACTTCACGGCATCGGAATGCAGGCGCGGGTCTTTGTCGTACACGCCATCGGTGCCGTTCTTTGCCATCAGAATGGCGTCGGCGCGCACTTCCGAAGCGCGCAGGGCCGCCGCCGTGTCAGTCGTAAAGAATGGGTTGCCGGTACCGCCCGCAAGAATGACGACGCGGCCCTTTTCCAAGTGTCGCAGGGCGCGGCGGTGAATGTACGGCTCGGCGACGGTCTGAATGGGCATGGCGGTGAGCACCCGCGTGTCTATATTCTGCTGCTCTAGCTGGTCTTGCAGGGCGAGTGCATTAACCACCGTGCCGAGCATTCCAATATGGTCGGCGGTGACGCGCTTCATGCCCGCGTTCTCTGCCTCGGTGCCGCGCATGACGTTGCCGCCACCGCCGACAATAGCGACCTGCACGCCGGTCTGGTGCAGGCGCGCGACTTCGGCAGCGATGGCGGCGACGGCCCCATAGTCAATGACGCCGTGCGTGCCGTCGCCGCCAAACGCTTCGCCGGAGAGTTTCAAGAGAACGCGCGGCCATTTCGGAGCCGACGTGTCGGAAACGCCTGCCATTGCTTAAGATGCCTCGCCAATCTCAAAGCGCGCGAAGCGTTTGAGTTCCGCTTTGCCTTTGAGCAGTTGGCCGACCGTTTGCTTGGGGTCGCGAATGTATTCCTGTTCCAGCAGAACGTTGGCCTTGTAGTAGCGCCCGACGCCGCCCTCCACAATCTTTTCCAGTATCTCGGCGGGCTTGTTCGCGTTTTTGGGGTCGTCCATCGTCTGCTTGCGGACAATTTCGCGCTCTTCGGCTAACTTATCCGCAGGGACTTCCTCGCGGGACAGGAACTTGGGGCGGGCGGCGGCGATATGCATGGCGATTTCGCGCGCCAGTGTTTTGACGCTTTCGCCTTCGCCGGTCAGTTCCACCAGCACGCCGATTTGTCCGCCCATGTGGACGTAAGCGTCCACCGTGCCGCTCTGGGTTTGGAACGCCTGAAAGCGCTTCACCAAGATGTTTTCGCGCATCTTGGCGAAGACTTCCTGCACGCGCAGTTTGGCGGGCTGGCCTGTGGCGGTGTGAGTTGCTTCCAGGAGTTCGTCCACACTGGATGCGTTGGGGTTGTCGGCGGCGTGCTTCGCCATGTCGCGGGCGAGGGCAACAAACTCCTCGTTGCGGGCTACGAAGTCGGTCTGGCTATTGATTTCCACCATGACGCCAAGTTTGTTATGCTCGCGCACGAAAGCTTCTACGACGCCCTCTGCGCTTTCTACGCCTTCCTTAACCTGCAAGTGCTTGTCCGCTTCGCGCAGCAGTTTGATAGCGGCGTCCATATCGCCATGAGCGTCTGTGAGGGCTTTTTTGGCCTTCATCATGGCCGCGCCTGTTTTGTCCCGCAATTCTTTGACCATTGCGGCGGTGATCTCTGCCATAGAAATGGGTTCCTTTAGTGTCTAATATCTCCGGCTGGCGCGCAGGCGGCTCTCACCGGATAAGAAGTGGCCCTCACCCTGCCCGCAGACGGGTGAGGGCCTCCTGCACAGGCAGGGCTTCTTATGCGGACGCTACGCCGTGCCCTCAATCGTAGGCTGCTGAGTCACTTCGGCGACTTCGGTGGTGGCCTCGGCGGAGGAAGTCATGGCTTCCGCGCCTGTTGGGTGCGCCTGGCTGTTCTCATTGCCTTCCAAAGTCATGCCGGACGCGCCGGGAAGAGTATCGTCAAAGATGGAAGCGGGAACGGCTCCCGCGCCCACGCGCTTTTCCAAGGCTTCCCACTGGGCGGCAACGGCGTCGGCGTCGGCCTGGTCGCCCATCTTTTGGGCTTCTTCCTCGGTGCCAACCAGGGTGGTGTCCTGCCACTCCGCGCCCTTGACTTCAATGATGGCGTCGGCAATCTTGTTGGACATCAGCTTGATGGCGCGAATGGCGTCGTCGTTGCCGGGAATGACATAATCCACTTCGTCCGGGTCGCAGTTGGTGTCCACGATGGCGATAATGGGAATGCCCAATTTGCGCGCTTCCTGCACGGCAATGCGCTCTTTTTTGAGGTCAACGATGAACAGGGCATCGGGCATTCCGTTCATGTCTTTGATGCCGCCCAGATAGTTTTCCAGCCGGTCGCGCTCCTCGCGCAGCCCGAAGGCTTCTTTCTTGGGCAGCGAATCTAAGATGCCCTCGGTGTCCATGCGGTCAAGTTCGCGCAGACGGGCGATACGGGTGAGGATGGTGCGGTAGTTGGTGAGCATTCCGCCCAGCCAGCGCGAGTTGACATAAAACGAGCGGGAACGCTTGGCGGCTTCGGCGACCGCTTCCTGCGCCTGTTTTTTGGTGCCGACAAACAAAATCTTGCCGTTGTTGGCGGCCAATTCCTGCACATACGCATACGCCTCATCAAAGAGTTTGAGGGTCTGGTGCAGGTCAATGATATAGATGCCGTTGCGCCCACCGTAGATGTAGCGCTTCATTTTGGGGTTCCACCGGCGGGTTTGATGCCCGAAGTGGACGCCTGCCTCCAGCAGGTCTTTCATCGCGAGAACAGACACGTTTCGTTTCTCCTTCAGCGTTAAGTTTCCCGCCCAATTGGACATTGGGTGCGGGAACGTCCCCGCCGTTCATTCGCCCCGGCCACCTTTCCATATAAGAACCATATAAGAAAAGGCACAGGCCAGCGCGTCCCGGCGGGTGCGAGTTGCAAGCGGACTTGGTGAAAATCCGCCCGTTCAGTATAGCACATTTATAGCATATTCGGCGCAGGGGGCGCAACCCCGGCAGGGTGCAAGGGGAACCAGACATGAAAGGCCCCGGTAACAACAACAGGGGTTGACAACCGGCGTTTCAGCGTGTATGCTAGGAGCAGTTTTCGGATTGTGTCCGAGATGCTTTTGGAAGAGGTTGTGCGCCCCTTATGCTTACCGCCAATACGATACCGTCACGCTCCGGCGCTGCCGCCGGAACTTCCCCCTCGCTGCGCGTCGTCATTCTTGGGTGCGGACGGGTGGGGGCCGCCTTGGCCCGCCAACTCGCGCAGGAAGGCCATGCGGTCGCTATTGTGGATTTAGCCCGCGATGCATTTCGGCGGCTCGGCACGCACTTCAAGGGGCAGCGTGTGGTCGGCACGGGGCTAGACCAATCCACGCTGAAACAGGCGGGAATTGACCAGGCCGACATCTTTATCGCCGTCACGCAGGGCGACAACACCAACATCATGGCCGCGCAGGTGGCCCGCGACGTGTTTCAGGTGGCCCGCGTTATCGCCCGCATTTACGACCCCATTCGCGCACAGGAATACCGGGAAATGGGAATCAACACGCTTTGCACCACCACGCTGGCCGCCGGACTCATCCGCTCGGAGGCGCTCGGCGACGCGGAAAGCGCGCCTTGGCGCGACGCCATTGCGCTCTGGGACAAGCGGTATTTAGATCAGGCGGATTAGGGCAGCGTCCCACAGGGAGAGAAGGCTATGTATGTGATTGTGGTGGGCGCGGGCAAAATTGGCTATTATCTGTCTAAGCAATTGATTGCGGAGGGGCACGAAGTGCTGCTGCTGGAAAAAGACCGGCGGCGTCAGGCTATGCTTGCCGAAGAGCTAGGCGAAGTGGCGGTGCAGGGAGACGGCTGCGAAGTCCGCACCATGACCGAGGTCGGCTTTGGGCGCGCGGACGTGATTGTGGCCGTCACCGGCGACGACGAAGACAATCTCGTCATCTGCCAGATGGCAAAAAAGAAGTTCCACGCGCCGCGCACGGTCGCCCGCGTCAATGACCCCGCTAACCAGAACCTGTTTCAGAAACTGGGCATTGACACCACAGTTTCCAGCACGCAGATTATCTTCAACCTGCTGGAACAGCAGATAGAACCGGGCGAAATTATCCCGCTGGGCGCGCTCAAAAACGGCAACATTGAAGTGGTTGCCATCAGTCTTTCCGACCGCTCGCCCGTGCTGGGCCAGCCCATCAAGGCACTGGATTTGGGCAACGCGCTGGTGATTTCCGTCGTGCGCGACGACCACGCCCATCTGCCTCAACCGGACACCCTGCTCAAAGCCGACGACACTGTGATTGCGATGGTACACGCCGACGAGGAGATGCAATTGCGCCGCGTCTTCTCCGAAGCACACTAGCCGTCTTCATGCGTTCCCGCCGCCGTCTGCTCTTGCTCGCCCTGTTTCTGCTCGCCGGGGCTGCCGTCCTGCGGCTGCGTCCGCGCGCCGTGCCCGCGCCCGTCGTTCTCCGTTACACCCCTCAGCAGGCCGCCGCCGCGCAAGAACGCTTAGACACGCTGCGCGACCAGGTGGCCCCGCCCGCACACATTATTGGGGCCAGGGGGCCATCTGCGGGTAGAAGCGTCTCTCCCATTCAACTGAACATCTCGCAGGCTGACCTGAACACGTACCTCGCCACCAATCCGCGCGTGCGGGCGCTGCTGGCGGCGAAGGGCGTGCGGGCCGTGCAGGTGATTTTATCCCCGCCGCAGGGCGCGACGTTTCGGGCGGCAGTGATTTACAAAGGGCAGCGGGCCAATGTGCAGGTGACGGGGACGCTTCTGCCCAGCCCGCGCACGGGTCTGCGGCTTCATGTGCTCGGCGCGCAGGTGGGACGCCTGCCCCTGCCGCCTTCGGTGGTGAGCGCGCAGGCCGACAAAATCGCCGCCCAGATTGTGGGACGCGCACAGGGCCGCCTGCCCATGACGGTAGAGCAGGTGCAGGTGACAAACGGCCACATCGCTCTCATCGGCCACCGCCGCCCCCCGCAAACAGCAAGGCGTCAGTAGCCGCGCGCAATGTCCACCACGCCGAGAAGGGCCTCGCCGCGCGCGAAGCGTCCCAAGTTGTCCAGAAAGAGAGCGCGCTGACGGGCGCGCAGGCCCGCTGTCCACCCTGACGACGAATGCGGGGCAATGTAAACATTGGGCATTGTCCACAGCGGACTGTCAGGCGGCAAGGGTTCCTGCGCGAACACATCTAAACAAGCGCCCCCAATAGTCCCGGCGCGCAGGGCGTCTATCAGCGCGTTCTCATCTATCATGGCCCCGCGCGCCACGTTCACCAGCCACGCCGTCGGCTTCATCCGCGCCAGTTGTTCTGCCCCCAACAGCGTCCGCGTCTCGTCAGTGAGGGCAGCGGCAACAACTACCCAGTCGCTTTGGGTCAGCAGGCGGGCTAGGCCGTCCGCGCCGGTCAGCGTTTCGTCCACACCGGGCACAGGCTTCGGGCGGCGGCGCAGGCCCAGCGTCCGCATTCCAAACGCCTGCGCCCTTTGCGCCACGCCCCGCCCAATCGGCCCCAGCCCAATCACCCCAACCGTCTGCCCGTGCAGTTCCGCCTGCGTGCGCCGCCCTTCCCAGTGGCGCGCTGTCTGGTCTGCCAACAACTCAGGCAGGCCGCGCGTCACCATCAGCATCCATGCCAGAACAAACTCGGACATGGCAATCCCATACGCTTCGCCGCTGTCCGTGACCACTAATCCCGCTTTGGCGCGCACCGCCGGGGTGAGCACATGGTCAACTCCCGCGCTTTCCGTGTGCAGCCAGCGCACGTTTGGCCCCGCCGCCACAATCTCCGAAAAGCGCAGCCCGCCCCACCAGCGCAGCACGCCTGCCGCGTCGTTTATCCCGTCGGGCAGGGGGCCGTCTTCTTCATAAGGCAGCAAAAACACGCCCGGAGCTGCGTCACGCGCCTGCGAACGCAGTTCTTCCAGCAGGGCAAGGGGCACAAGAACATTTGTCATGGCCGATTATACCTGCCCGCGCGTGTCCGCTTTGCGCGCGTCTTGTACAGGCCCAAACAGCCTCGGACGCACACCTGCGTATTATCCCTGCATTATCGTTGCTATCGCTCCCTGATATAGAATTGATAGTCCCGGACGGCCTTTTGAGCGTCGCTTGCCGCCGGGCGCAGAAGAGGGCAGGGCAGGAAACACAGACGGACACGGCGAACGACCTTTAATCGATGCAAATACGGCAGCCCCAACATCCCAAAGCGCGAGCCATCGATGGCAGACGCCGCGTTGAATACCGCAAAGAGGGCGTCTCACGCGCGCGCTTTCTCGCCCGGTGCAGTTGGGGGCGGCCCTCCGCTGTGGGCGGGAAACTCGGCTGCTCTCTCAGCGACTTTTGGCATGTCTTGCGCCAGCCTCACCCTGCCCATGGCGGCACGTCGCAATTTGGGAATGTCGGGTACTCACGACGGCGGGGTAATCTAAAGGTCTGGGCGCAGGCGTGGATAAGACCGAAAAAGTCAGAACATCAACGGTGGAAGCGCCGATAGTGACGGCACGGTGGCACATCGCGGCATGGCTGGCGCTGTGGGGCTTCTGGGGCTTCGTTTCGCGCCACAATCACCCGACGCTCGTGATTGACGCCATCGCCACTGCGCTGCTGCTTGCTGCGTTTGCCGCTGATGTCGTCGCCATCAAAACCGTGTACGACATTTTCTGGGGGCCAGACCCCCGGCGGTTTGGCTTTGGGGTCAACTCTGGGCTGGAGTTTGCGGGCATGACCCTGCATCTGCTTTTCGCCGCCGTTGTCGTCCGATTGCTTCGCCGCGGGCTGCGCGGCAAAACGACGTGACACACGCCCCGCAATGTGCTATAATGCACGCAGAGAAATGCTTATGGCCGTTGTTTCGCTGTATTCCAAACCCGCCTGTCATCTGTGCGACGACGCCCGCGAGGCCCTCGTGCGCGTCCAGAAAATCCAGCCCTTTGACCTGGAAGACATCAACATTGAAGGCGACCCCGTGCTGCTTGCGGAGTACGAGGAGCAAATCCCCGTCGTGCTCCTCAACGGCGCGTTTTTGTTTGAGTACGCCGTAGACGAAGCCCGCCTGCGTCAATTATTAAAAGAAGTGAATTGAAGGAGGTGAACTGACCCATGCGTATCCGCGCCAAAGAAATCAACCGCACGCAAAAGCGTGCCGAAGAGCGTCACAAGGCCCGCCACGCCGCCGACGCGCCCAAAGCCGCCGCTGCCGCCACGCCTAAAGCCGCCGCGCCCGCTGCCCCGAAGCCTGCCGCCAAACCCAAGTAAGAACACTGTGTAGGAACCGCCGTCATGGAAATCGCGCCTGAATACGACCGCAACAAAGGTCTGTACCGGCAGGATGACCGCATCGCCCCGCACGAAGTAGAACTCATCAAACTGCGCGACAACCGCACCATGCTTACGGTGAAACTCGTCACGGGCGAAGAATTGGAAGGGGCTATCCGCTGGTATGATGACCGCGCGTTGCGTCTGGTACAGCCTGACCGCACGGAACTCACTGTGTTCCGCTCCGCCATTGCCTACTATCAGTCCAAAGTCTAGCCTGCCTTGCGCTGTCAAAACAAAAGCGCCCTTGCTCATTCCGTTGAGCAGGGGCGCTTTGGCTTCCATCAAGAACATATTGGAGGAGCCGGGCAGAATCGAACTGCCGCATAAAGGTTTTGCAGACCTCTCCCTTACCACTTGGGCACGGCTCCGAGAAAGGGAATGGAGCGGGAGACGGGATTCGAACCCGCGACATTCTGCTTGGGAAGCAGACGCTCTACCACTGAACTACTCCCGCATCAAGGCGACTGACAGGGCCATTATAGCCCTTCGCGCGGGTTCTGTCAAGGTTTCGGATGGCTGAGAGAGTCTTTCCGTGCCCGCGTCTGCTGTGGAAGCGGCCCCGGCAGCCTGTCAGCAGCGTGGCCTTGACAGAAAAGCCTGACTGTGCTACAATGATGCTGAACCGGTTCAGCATGGCTGACCGGGGCAGGAAATCCATTACGCTTTAGCACCTGTGCCAGACTGGAAAACACGGCGCTGCCGCAAGAAGCGGGCCTTGATGACAGAGACCCGGTGGTCATGGATGTGCTCCAAGCTGCTTTGTGCGGCGCGCGGGATGCCGCCTGATTGGAAGAAGAAAAAGACTATGGCCGTTTCTATTCGTGAAGTCGCTGCCCGCGCGGGAGTCTCGCGCGGCACCGTTTCCAGCGTCCTCAACGAACGCACCGAAGCGCGCATCGGCTCGCAGACCCAGGAGCGCGTGCGCCGCGTCGCGCAGGAGATGGGCTATCGACCCAATCGTTTAGCCCGCTCGCTGGGCCGCCGCCGCACGGATACGATTGGCTTGATGATTGGCGGCCTTCGCAATCCGTTCTTCTTAGACTTGATGGAAACGGCGGAAGAACTGGCGCTGGCGGCGGGCTATGACGTGCTGGCGGACACCGCATTTGGCCTGCGCGACCCGGCGCTCCAGGCGAGCAAACTGGCGGGCTGGCCGGTGGACGGCATCCTAATGTGGGCGACCGGCGACCTGACCCTGCGCCATTTTCTGGGCGGGCAGGCGGACGGCGTGCCGGTCGTTTATTTGGGATACCCGCGCAACGACGGCACGTCCTTTGTCGCGCTGGACGGCTACGCCGGGGCGCGCGCTGCTTTGGAACATCTGGCACAACGTGGGCGCAAACACATCGCGTACCTCAGTCGCGGGGGTAGCCAATCGGGGCGGGCGGGCGAAGCGCGCCAGCGCGCCTATGAAGATGTCTGCCGCGAACGGGCTTTGCCCACTCGGTTCCTGCAAATGCAGCAGCCGGAGCAAGTCGTTCCGGCGACGCAGGAAGGCTGGCGCGAAGGAGGCGTCGCCACCGGCGTCGCGCTGGCGGCCCTGCCTGCCGCGTCGCGCCCGGATGCCGTCTTCTGTCACAACGACGCGATGGCTCTGGGGCTGTATCACGGTCTGCGCCGGGGCGGCATGCGCGTCCCGGAAGACGTGGCCGTTGTGGGCTTTGACGGCATCTCGGAGGGCCTGTGTTTAGATAAACCCTTGACCACCGTTGTCAGCCCTGTCCGGGAGATGTGCGAAACCGCGCTCGCCCTGCTGACCGGCAGTCCGGACGCCGCGCCGCGCCAGATTGTTTTACCCACTCTCCTCCGCCTGGGGGAGACTACCTGAACCTGAGAAGGGAGAACGCACTCATGTTTACTGTTGACCGCCGCCCCCGGCATGGCTTCACTCTCGTGGAGTTGCTAGTAGTGATAGCCATTATCGCGCTGCTCGCCGCCATCCTTTTCCCCGTGTTCGCCAAAGCACGCGAAAAGGCCCGCCAAACGACCTGCCTCTCCAACATGAAGCAGATTAGCCTCGGCTTCGGGCAGTATTCTCAGGATTACGATGAAGCCATGTCGTTTGCCAGTATCACTAACTACCCTAATAATCCGCCCGTTAATATGGGGTTCGACTCGCTGGTGCAGCCCTATATGGGGGTGAGGGTGACAGCCTATACCACCAGCCAAGCAACCAACCCCTCCATCTTTCAGTGCCCGGATGACACGGTAGCCCGCTATAACAGTCGTGCCCCTCGCTCTTATGCGATGGCGCGGGGCAATGACGGCGTGGTCATTAAAACGCCCTCCATGCCGCCCGTTGGGTTCGTTATCTATCTGTGCCAGCCCGCGCCCAAAATACCTGCGCCTGCCACTACTATTCTGCTGCTGGAATGGCCCAATGATAAAAATACGTTTGGCATTGCTGACAATACGTTTGTGGACTACCCGGCAGTCGCCTTGTCCAACAACAATGTTCTTTCGCAGGATTGCTCCAATTTTACCAACCAGTTGGGTGGCGGCAAATGCAACACAGCGGCGGGAGCGCCCATACCCACCTTTCACTCCGATGGGTGGAACTACGCATTCTGCGACGGTCATGTCAAATGGATGCGCCCGGAACAGACCGAAGGGGACGGTATCGGCGCAACACACAGGGATGTAACCGGGGCGCTCTGCCAGCGCTTCGGCGGTGTCGCGCCTTGCGGTATGTGGACAGTCAACGAGAACGACTAACAGCCTTCAGAGAGGCACTGCCCAATGAAACGTAACCTTCTGCCCGCGCTGTTGGCCCTGCTGAGTGGCTCCGTTGCCATCCATGCCGCGCCGCCGGATGCGCCCGAATCGAGCAACCTATCGGGAACGGTGCGTGAAATAACGTCCTTTGAGACCCCTGCCGACTTTGCCGCCATCACGCCGCGCGATGGCGCAACGGTCGCTCCTACAGAGTCAGGGCGTGACCGATGGCAAACAGGCGCTGCAAATCACGTTCGGCACGGGCGACTGGCCGCAAGCCTACTGGTCGGCGGGCGGCAACAACTCCTGGAATTGGCGCGGCGTCACCAGGATTGTCCTGGACGTGACCAACCCTGGCACAGAGCCGGTGCAGTTCAATATGCGTGTGGATGACGGGACACCCATTTTCAGCCCGCGCGTTGAGCACACGCATTCTGGCATGGCAACCCTTTCGCCCGGCGCGTCCGGCACGTTCTTCATGGATTTGCGACGGACAGACAATCCAATCGACTATGGCATGGTCGGCGGGCCGCCCGCGTCGCACCACGCGGGCATGACGGAACTGGCGGGCGTGGGGGACATTGACCCGTCCCATATTATCGCATTCCAGATTTTCATGCACCAGCCAAACGCGCCGCAAACCCTGCTGGTGGACAACATTCGCCTGCTGCCGTCGCCGCCCGCCACCAACCGCTATGCCGGGATTGTGGACGCCTTCGGGCAATACACCCGCTCCGATTGGCCCGGCAAGGTGCATACCGTTCAGGATTTAGCCACCCGACGTGCTGCCGAAGCCAAACAGCTCGCCGCCGCCCCCGTTATCCCCGGCACCGATGAATACAGCGGATGGGCTGCCGGGCCGCAATTGTCCGCGACGGGCTTCTTCGGCACGACCAATCAGAATGGCAAATGGTGGCTGGTTGACCCGGATGGGCATCTGTTTCTCTCGTTTGGCGTTGTCTCGGTCAGCACGCAGTTTCACGACACGATGGTAACGGGCCGCGAGAAGATGTTCAAATGGCTGCCTGCCACGACTGACCCGCTCGCCAAACACTTCACGCAGATCAATTCGGTCTTCTCAGGGCCAATTCATTCAGGCCAGGGATTTGACTTTTACGGGGCCAATTTAGAGCGCAAGTACGGCCCCGATTACCAGACGACGTGGAACACGATCATGGCTGCCCGGCTGCGCTCGTGGGGGTTCAACACGGCTTCCTGGGACGGGGGCGCCGCGCTCACCGGCAAAGTGCCTTATGCGCCTGTGATGGGCGTTTCTGGCAGCCATGCGCACATCAATAATGGCGGCTGGGGGCCAATGGATGACCCCTATGACCCGCAGTTTGCCGTAGACGCCGACACGTGCTTCCAGCAGCAGGCCGGGCCGACCAGTAATGACCCCTGGTGTCTCGGCTACATGGTTGGCAATGAAATGTCCTGGGGGCACGGCGAGGCAGGTTCGTCCGACAAAAGCCATTACAGCCTGACGCTGGCCGTGTTGAGCGCTGCCGCCAGTCAGCCCGCCAGGCAGGCGTTCATCAGCCTGCTGCAAACCCGGTACAGTGACATCAGCACTCTGAACG
The DNA here is from genome assembly GCA_963835235.1 of uncultured Armatimonadota bacterium. Classification (GTDB taxonomy): domain Bacteria; phylum Armatimonadota; class Armatimonadia; order Armatimonadales; family Capsulimonadaceae; genus CAWIET01. Next base: position 584,292 of record CAWIET010000005.1, on the reverse strand, counting down.
CGGCCTGGGGCACGTCCTTCGGCTCCTGGGACGCGCTGGGGCCACCAACGCCTTCGGCTTCCGGCTCGTTCACTCCTGCCGCCGAAGCAGACTTAAGCGCTCTCACCCTTGCATTCGCGCAGCAGTGGTTCCAGACGGTGCATAATGCGCTGAAGAAGAACGCGCCCAACCAACTGTTTCTGGGCTGCCGGTTTGCCGCCTACACGCAGGAAGCCGTGCAAGCCGCCGCGCAGTTCGCCGATGTGCTCTCGTTCAACATCTACCAGCCCCGTGTTGACCCGAAGAAATGGGCGTTCCTGAACCCGCTGAACAAGCCGGTCATGGTGACAGAGTTCCACTGCGGCGCGCTGGATCGGGGAATGTTCGCGCCAGGGCTGGTTGCCGCGCCTGACCAGGCGGCTCGCGCGGCCACGTTTCTGGATTACACGCGCTCCATTGTGGACAACCCCGTCTTTGTGGGCGCGCATTGGTTTGAGTGCGTGGACGAACCCCTCACCGGGCGCGCATTTGACGGCGAAAACTACGGGATTGGGCTGGTCAGCGTCACCGACACGCCGTACCCGGAACTCATCGCGGCGGTGCGGCAGGCTCATACGGAAGCCTATGCCCGCCGTGACAACGCACAATAATATGGAAGCAATACCCCACGTAAAACCTGTCCTGCTGGCCCTGCCGGGCGGCTCTGCTGCGCCGCCCGATGCACCCCAACTCACAAAAAGGAACTGCTGATGAAACGTACTTTTCTGCCCGCACTCCTGGCCCTGCTGGGCGGCTCCCTTGCTTCCCAAGCCGCGCCGCCGGACGCGCCGAAGCTTATCACGTCGTTTGAGACAGCGGACGACATGGGCTATCAGGTCTTGCAGGGACGCAATACGGCGACCCTGGCCCCCGTGACCAATAAAGGCGTCACCGACGGCAAGCAAGCCCTGCAAGTGACGTTCGGGACGAGCGATTGGCCGCAAGCCTACTGGTCGCAGCCTGCCGCCGGGCCGTGGGACTGGCACGCCGCACCGACCCTGGCGATGGACATCACCAACCCCGGCAAAGACCCCGTGACCTTTCATTTCCGCGTGGACGATGACCGGCCTGTCTATTCGCCCCATGTCCTGCACACGCTGGACGGCAGCGCGACCATTGCGCCGGGCGCGTCGGGCACGTATTATCTTGACCTCGTGTCCGCGCCCGCGACGCCGCCCGCCGGGCGCGAGACGATGCACGCGCTCACCGGCGTTAATGGGGAACTCAACCCGGCGCACGTGATCGCGTTCCAGATTTATGTGCATAAGCCCGCCACCCCCCAGGTGCTCATCATAGACAATGTGCGCCTGCTGCCCGGCCTGAAAGCCCCCGCTTCGCAAGTGTCCGCGTCGGCTGGCCCGGCTGCCCCGGAGGTGGCGGCAGCCCCCTCTCCCTTTCGCCCCGCCTTTCACACCAGTGAAACTCTGCGCCCCATCGCATCGTTTGAAGCCCCTGCCGACATTGCCGCTGTAACTGTGCGCGACGGCGCGGCTGTCGCCGCTTCCGCCAAAGGCGCAACCGAAGGCAAACGGGCGCTGCAAATCACGTTTCCGTCTGCGCCCTACCCGAATGCGTCCTGGTCGCCGGGCACGGGCAAGTTTTGGGACTGGCGCGGCCTCACCACCCTTGTCTTGGATGTCACCAACCCCGGCACGGAACCCGTGACGTTCAATGTGCGCGTGGACGACGGCAAGCCCGTGTTTGTCCCGCGCGTCTTGCACACGCACACGGGCGCGGCGACCCTCGCGGCGGGCGCGTCTGGCACATTCTTTATGGATTTGGCCTCTGCTGACGAGCCAAAAGACTATGGAATGCGCGCCGGGCCGCCCGCGACGGGCCGCGCAGGCATGACGGAACTGGCGGGTGTGGGGGAAATTGACCCGTCGCACGTCATCGGGTTCCAGATTTTCGTGCATCAGCCGGACGCGCCGCAAACCCTGCTGGTGGACAACATTCGCCTGCTGCCGTCGCCGCCCGCTACCGATCGCTACGCGGGCATTGTGGACGCTTTCGGGCAATACACCCGTTCCGATTGGCCCGGCAAAGTGCATACCGTGCAAGACTTGACGGCCCGCCGTGCCAGCGAGGCGAAAACGCTGGCCGCCGCTCCTGCGCTTCCGGGCCGCGACGAGTTTGGCGGGTGGGCCGCCGGGCCGCAACTGCCCGCGACGGGGCACTTCGGTACCGTGAAGCGCGGCGGCAAATGGTGGCTGGTTGACCCCGCCGGGCATCTGTTTCTGTCATGGGGCATTGTCTCGGTCAGCACGCAGCATCAGCAAACGATGGTGACGGGCCGCGAAAAAATGTTCACGTTCTTGCCCGCTGCCCCTGACCCGCTGGCAAAGCACCTCGTTCCGTCCGGCCCCGTGTTCGCCGGGCCAGTGCGCTCCGGGCAGGCATTTGACTTCTACGGGGCCAATTTGGAGCGCAAGTACGGCCCGGAATACCAGACCGCGTGGCAGGACGTGAGCGCCGCCCGCCTGCGCGCGTGGGGGTTCAACACGGCCTCCTGGGACGGCGGGCGTATGTTCAAGGGTAAAATCCCGTATGCCGAAGTGTCTGGCGTTCCCGGCGCGCACGCCCGCGTCAAAATGGGGGGCTGGGGGCCAATGGACGACCCGTATGACCCGCAGTTCGCCGCTGATGCCGCCACCCGCTTCCGCGCCCAGTTGACGCCTATCAAAGACGACCCCTGGTGCCTCGGCATCATGGTCGGCAACGAGATGTCATGGGGCGGCGGCCTTTCCGACAAAGACCATTACAGCCTGGTGCTGTCCGCGCTGTCCGCCGATGCGTCCAAGCAGCCCGCCAAGCGCGCCTTTCTCTCCCAGTTGCAGGCGCAGTACGGCACGGTGGACAAACTCAACGCGGCCTGGGGCACGTCATTCGCCGCCTGGGACGCGCTGGGGTCGCCGCCGCTTTCGGCTTCCGGCTCGTTCACTCCTGCCGCCGATGCAGACCTGAGCGCGCTTACTTTCGCCTACGCGCAGCAATGGTTCCGCACCGTGCATGACGCGCTCCAAAAGGCCGCGCCGCATCAACTCTTTCTGGGCTGCCGGTTTGCCGCCTACACGCCGGAAGCCGCCCGCGCCGCGTCCGAGTATGCCGACGTGTTGTCGTTCAACATCTACCAGCCCCGCGTTGACCCCAAAAAATGGGCGTTCCTGAGCGCGCTGAACAAGCCGGTGATAGTGACCGAGTACCACTTTGGCGCGCTGGACAGGGGAATGTTCGCGCCCGGCATGGTCAGCGCGTCCAGCCAGACGGCGCGGGCCGCCATGTACAAAGATTATCTGCATTCCATTGTGGATAACCCCGTTTTTGTCGGCGCGCACTGGTTTGAGTACGTGGACGAGCCTTTGACCGGGCGCGCGTTTGACGGCGAGAACTACGAGATTGGCCTGGTCAGCGTCACCGACACGCCGTACCCGGAGTTTGTCGCCGCCGCCCGCGCCGCCCATGCCGAAGCCTACGCCCGCCGCGCCGCCGCAAAGTAACCGAGAAGTCCTATGACGCATAATCCAATCTCGCTTGTCAGCAGCCTGCCCCAACTGCGCCGCGCCCGCACGGGCCGCGCCTCTTCGTGGGACACCACCGGGCGCAACGATAACGTGTGGCACTTCGCGCCGGGCGAGACGCGCACGCTGGCGGACATCAAAGGCCCCGGCTGCATCACCCACCTCTGGATGACCCAGCGGAGCCATTACCGCGACTGCCTTCTCAAGATTACCTGGGATAACGCGCCGTTCCCGTCTGTCCTGTGCCCGCTAGGGGACTTTTTCGGCCTGGGGCACGGGCTGGTCAACTCATACCAGTCGCTCTTGTTCACGGCGTCCACGCAGCACAATGGCAAGTGGGAGCACCCGTGCGCGCTGAACTCATACCTGCCCATGCCGTTCCGCGAGCGGGCCGTCGTGGAGTTGATTAACCAGAGTAGCGAACCCCACAATCAATACTTTTATGTGGACTACGAAACATATGACGCGCCACCCGGCCCCGACACGGGCTACGCACACGCCGAGTTCCGGCGCGAAAACCCATTCGGCGGCTGGGGGCACGAAATCCCCGTCAACACCCCTGAAGCCGACATTGTGAACAAAGAGCGCGATGCCTGGGACAACAACTATGTCATATTGGAGACGCAGGGGCGCGGCCATTATATTGGCTGCACTCTCAGCGTCACCAATTTGCAGGGAACATGGTGGGGCGAAGGCGACGACATGATCTGGGTGGACGGCTACAAATGGCCCCCCGACCTGCACGGCACCGGCGGCGAGGACTACCTCAATCAGGCGTGGGGGATGCAGCCCAATGCATTCGCCCGCAATGGCACGTCGCTGTTTGAGTGGCACCTGAACGGCTACCAGACTTCTTACGTTCACCATCTGGAGAACCCGGTTCACTTCCAGCAGGAGATAAAAGTGACCGTAGAGCACGGACACGGCAACCACCTGGCAAACGAGATGAGCAGCGTCGCCTACTGGTATGCCGCCGCGCCGACCCGCTTGGCGGAGCCGCCGCCGGTGGAAAAGCGCCGCCCGGTGCGCCGCGACAATCAGGGCCGCTGGCTGGTTGACCCGGAAACGCAGACCACCTCGCACACGGTGGAAGTCAACGATGAGATGCGCGCCATGAAGGAACACTGGAAAGCGAAGCAGGCGGAAAGAAAACCATGAAGACTATCTTAACGGCACAGGAAGCGGAGGCCGCGCAGGACACGCACGCATGGGGCCATCTGCGCTGGCTCGCCAATCAGGACATCGGCAACGCACAGGGCCTCACGCTAGGGCGCGTGCTGATTAAGGCGGGGCACTCCAACCCGCGCCACTGTCACCCATCCTGTGAGGAAGCGCTGTACCTGCTGCGCGGGCTTCTGCGGCACACGCTGGGGAGCGAAACCGTGCTGCTGCGGCCCGGCGACACGCTCTCCATTCCCGCCGGAGTCTACCACAACGCCGCGAGCATCGGTGAGGAGGACGCCGACATGATTGTCGCCTACTCCACCGGCGCCCGCGACTTCCAGTTGGAGCCTGCATGAACGAGCCTGCTTTCGCACATGAATACCCGCGCCGCGTGCGCCTGGCCGCCATCGGATGCGGCGGCCACGCCCTGCGGAATGTGTTTCCCGCCTTTGGCTACGCACCGGTGGATTTCATCGCCGTGTGCGACCTGGACGCGGCGCGCGCCGAGGCTGCCGGGCGTCAGTTCGGCGCGCGGGCTGTCTACACGGACTACCGGGAAATGCTGGAACGCGAGCGACCCGACGCCGTGTCCATCGTCACCAATTATGACGCCGAAGGCCATCCCCGCTACCCTGCCATCGCTGCCGACGTTCTGCGCGCCGGGGCGCACGTCTGGATAGAAAAGCCGCCCGCCGCCTCGTCCGCCGCCGTGCGCCAGATGCAGCAGGTGAGCGCGGAAACGGGCAAGTTTGTCGCTGTCGGATTCAAGAAGATGTTCGCGCCTGCCAATGTCAAGGCGAAAGAGATCGTCTCCCGCCCGGAGTTTGGCCCCGTTGCCAGCCTGACCGCGCGCTACCCGCAATCCCTGCCGCCGCTGGCGGAGCGCCACGACGACCGCGCCATGTGCGGCTTTCTAGATCACATCGTGCATCCGTATTCCGTGCTGCGCCTGCTGGGCGGCCCGATTGAAAGCCTCTGCGTGGAGCGGGAGGCGCGCACGGGCGCGTCGGTGACCCTGCTTCGCTTCACCAGCGGCGCGGTGGGCAGCCTGCACCTGCCTGCGAAACCGTCCGACATGGCCCCCAAAGAGCGCACGGAGATTGTGGGGGACAGCGCGAGCGTCGTGGTGGAAAACAATCTGCGCGTCACTTATTACCGCCCCGGCGGGCCGGTCGGCGAGTACGGGCGCGCGCCCACGTTCTATGGCCCGGACGAACACGCGCCGCTTCACTGGGAGCCGGAGTTCTCGCTGGGCCAACTCTATAATAAGGGTCTGTTTCTGCTGGGCTACGCGCCCGAAATCCGCTATTTCTGCGACTGCGTGCTCCACAATCGCCCGCCGGAGCGGGGCAGTTTAGGCGACGCGCTGGAACTCCTGCGCGTCTATGAGGCCTACCGGCAGCCCGACGGCCAGCGCGTTGTCCTCAGCCCGCCCGAAGGAGACGCGCCATGATGCCCACAAGACCAGTCCTGATTGCGGCCCTCGGCGACAGCCAGACCGCCGTTGACGACTACTGGGTTCCCGCCGCGCAGACCTGGGTTCCCGTGCTGCAAGGCAAACTCTGCGCGAGGGGCTGCACGGTGAGAACGCACGTCGTCGCTACTGGAGGCCACACGACGGCGGAGATGCTGGAACGGGTGCGCGAGTTGGGGCATCAGGGCATTCCCGACATCAGCATTGTCTATGGCGGCGTCAATGATGCCAGCCGCAAGATGCCCGCGTCGCAGACCGAAGCCAATCTGCGCGGCATTCTGAAGCGCCTCAAGTGCGCGGCGCGGGGCGCGGACATTCCTCCGCGCCTGGTGGTCGTCAGCCCGAATTACCTGAACTGGCCGCCTGAAAATGGCGTGGAGCGGGGCGACTGCTGGAACGCACTGACCGGAGAAGGCACACGGGCCGCGCAGAACGTGCCGGTGCGGGACGCGGCCCGCGAGGCGGCGCGGGCAGAGGGAGCAGCCTTCTGCGACTTATATGCCTTCCAGAGCGCATTACTTTATGGCCCAAACGCGACCGACACGCAGGGCAGCGCGCGCTGGCACGTCGCGCCCGGTGACCAGCACCACAATGCGTATGGGCACGAGATTGTCGCCCGCGCTGTTTCAGATACCATTGCGGCGCAGCCCGGCTGGCTGGACGCGCTGAGGCAGTGGCAATAAATGCTGGACGCACTGCAACTTGAAGCGCGCCACCTGGGGAAACCGCAATGGCGGCCCCTGCTGGATTATGTCGCTCGCCTTCATACGCGCAGCGTTCACCCGCCGCGCCCGCCGCTGCCGTTCGCGTGGGAGGAAATCGGGCCGGGCTACTGCGCCGGACTGGCATTCGGACACTGGGACATCGTTCACGCCGCGCTGGACACGCTGCCCGCCACGCCAGAGCACGCCCGTGCCCAAATCCTCAACACGCTGGCGGCGCAGCAGGCCGATGGCCTGGTTCCCGGCGTCATCTACTTTCCGCCGGGCCGCGCGCCCTGGATGAGTTTGGATGTGGGGCACCCCCCAGTCTGGCCGATTGCGGTAGACGCCTACAGCGACCTAACGGGCGACAACTCTCTGCGCGCGCAGTGCTGGGAGCCGCTGGGGCGTCAAATCGGCTGGTTTGAGGCCAAACGCCGCGCGGAAGGGGGCGGCTTCTTCTACGCCGACATTCTGACCCGGCAATGGGAAAGCGGCGTGGATGAAGGCATTCGCTTTGACGACGCCCCGCCCGGCGCGCGCGCCGCCTGCATGGATGCGTCGTCCCATGTGTTCACGCTGTATGAGACTGCCGCGCGCTGGGCCGCACTGCTCGGTCACGACCCTGCGCCCCATGCCGCCAAAGCCGATGCCCTGCGCCGCTTCATTCAGGACACGCTGTTTGACGCCCGCGCTGGCTTCTTCCATGACAGTTGGGATGCCGGTCAAGAGGGGCAAAGCCCCCCGCTCGCGTTTGAGGGAATGTGGCCGCTCGTGGTCGGGGCCGCCACGCCGCAGCAGGCCGCGCGTGTCATCAATGAGAACCTGCTGGAGCCGTCGCGCTTCTTCACGCCGCACCCGATTGCCACCGTCGGCGTAAGCGACCCTCGCTTTGAGCTGCGAATGTGGCGCGGCCCGGCATGGAACAGCATGACATTCTGGGCCGCGCGCGGCTGCCTGCGCTTTGGCCGTCCCGATGCGGCCTGCCTTCTCCTGGAACGCGCTTTAGACGACACCGCCGCGCAGTTCACGCGCACGGGAACCATCTGGGAGTTTTATCACCCGATGGGCGGCGACCCGCGCACGCTGGCCCGCAAGCCGCAGTCTGCTGCCAACGCGCCATCCCCCGATTATTTAGGGCACAATCCTCTGCTCGCGATGGCCCGCCTGTGGGAGCAAACGGAAGCGGGCAGTCAGGCCGCATCCAGATACGTCAGCAGCGCGTCCGCGTAAGGCATCATGCCCTTGTACGCTAAAGTCTCCACTGGAATGGAGCGAATAAACGACGCCAGCGCGCGCCGCTGCGCCGGGTCAGCCTCCCCCACCGCCTTCAGCGACGTATGCACGGTGAACAAAATGCCCCCGGTGCGCGGCAGGCGGGACAGGGTTTGGCGCTCCACGCGCACAAAGCAGCGCGCGCCCGCGTTCTGCGGCGTCACGGTGTCGCGGCACGGTTTCCATCCGCCAGCCAGCGCGGGGGATAAATTGAGTTGCAGCGTGGGGGAAAACGACCAATTCAAGCGCGCGACGGGGCGGCCCGCTTTGAGGCGGCGCAGGAGCAAATCGGTTGGCGGCCCGATACGTGCGTTGAAGCCGGGCACTTCAGCGTGAATGGCGAGCAGCGGCTTGCCCATTTTGTCCCCCAGACACCAGCCCGACGCGAAGCACAGCAGGCCGCCCGCCAGCAATGACGCGCCATCCGGGGCAGTTCCCATCAGCAAAAGGTCTTCCTGCACCTGCCGTCCCAGCCATTCCAGCGCGGGGCAGGGAAGCGTTTCCGGGTCTCCAGGGGCGAAGCGCGTTGTCGTTTCCAGCAGGCGGTTTGTCCACGTCCAGCGCGGGCCGTTCGTTTGGAGCGTGAAATCCTGCGGCCAGGCGCGCGCCATGTCAGGCAGCAACAGTTCCACCGCGTCCCAGGCGAGCGGCATCGCGGGCGGCGGGCACTGGAAATAGTATGCGGGGTCGGATGCCAGAATGTTTCTTTTCTGGGCAATCTGGGAGGCGTACAGGGGCGCGTCAATGTGAATGAGGCTGTCCACGCCCGCCTGCGCGTTCATGGTCATCTCGTAGCGAGGAGGGGAAACGGGAACTCCGGCGGCATGAGTAAAACGCTCCGTGCCGTGATTGTACCCGGTCAGCCCACCTGCGCGGGAGGCCAGAGCGCCCCGGCGTACCAGCGCGCAGCATGCCGCATCTGCTTGACCGCTTCCAGCGGCTTCCCCTGCCGCAGACAGCCGGTGGCCCAGCGCCAGCGCCGCCCGGCCACAATTTTGTGATAGGCACGCGCGCCCCGCTGCGCGACCCGCAGTCGTTCCGCGTCGCCCGCCAGCGAGTGGAGCAGTTTTTGGCGCACCTGTCGCTCCCCGGCTTCGCGCGCGGCAACTTGATTGGACACATTGCCGCCATGCCGTCGGTAGCGCAGAACGGGGTGGTCAATGAACGCCATATCGCCCACTTTGCAGAGGCGCAGCCACAAGTCCCAGTCTTCCCACATAGACAACTGCGGGTCAAACAGCCCGGCGGCCTCCAGGGCGTTCCGCCGCAGAAGCGCCGTGCCTGCCGTGATGATGTGCTCCATGACCGCTTCTACGGCAAATGTGGTCGGCTTGTCTGAAGGCCAGCGGACGAGGCAGCCTGCATCAATGCCCCACCGTTCGCGCTGATAGGCTTCCAGAACGTCTGGCTCAAGGAAAACGCCCGCGCCATCTATCGCGCGGGCCAGGCCGTAAGCGGCAGCAAGTGGGGGAGCGGCGTCCAGCGCGCGCCCCAGCGTGGCCAGTGCATTGGGTTCCCACACGTCGTCAGCATCTAAGAAGGCGACAAAGGGAGCGGCAGAATGGCTTTCGGCAAACCCCCGGTTGCGCGCGGCGGACGCGCCCGCGTTCTCCTGCCGAATGGCCCGAATGCGGCTGTCCCCGGCGGCGAAGGCGCGCGCGATGGCCCCCGTGTCGTCGGTGGAGCCGTCGTCTACAAGGAGCAATTCCCAGTGGGAGACGGTCTGCGCCTGCACGCCTGCTATCGTTTCGCCCAGATACGCGGCGGCGTTCCAGGCGGGAACGATGATGCTGACACGGGGCGGCGGTTCAGTGGGCATAATCTCCCTGCATGACATCGTGCGCGAAGCGGTCAAGCCGCTCTTCCAACTGCTCGGTCAGGCATTCCAGGTGCGCCGGGTCGCTGAGATGGGGCCGGGCCGTGCGCGCAATCCGTCCAAGTTGCGCCGCCGCGCGGCAGCGCCGGAACTGGTAACGGGCCGCACGCACCGAAGCAAACACGTCACCTGTGCGGCGCGGATTGTGGAGCGAGTCCAGATGGACAGGCTGGTAGGCGACGCCGATGGAGCGGCACCAATCTTCCCACTTGAACGGCAGAATGTCCGGGCGGGTGGTGACAGCGACCCAGGGCACGCGCAGGGCGTCAGCGGCAATTGCGCCATGCATGGCTTCGGTGAGCAGCACGTCGGTTTCGCCAATCGCGCCCAACACCCGCTCAGTCGGCCAGCGCGGGTCAATGTAGCCGAAGCCCGCTTCCACGCAGACAGATGCCCACGCCCTGTCGGCAATCTCGCCGATATGAGGCATATACGCAAACGGCACGCGCTTGGGGCTGGAAGGCTTCCAGAGGCGGCGCAAAAGCAGCGCGCCATCGGTGACGGCGGCCTGACGCGGCAGCCCCAGCGCCGCCGCCGTCAGCGGGCCGCGCACGCAGTAAACCCGGTCATCCGCTCCCAGCGGTGGGGCGTCGCCGTAGCCCGCGCCCGTGCTGAACACGGCGCGCTTTTGGGCACGGGGCGTGTCGCGCAGAAGACGCTCATTGAGGAGCGTGCCGATGCCGACAAACGCCGCGCGCTCGTCGTCGTCCAGCAGGTGTGGGATGAGTTGGGGCCAGAGCCAGGCGTTCAGGTTGTCGCCAAAGTTCTGCACGCCGTCGGGGAACTGGTAGTAGTACAGCTTCATGGGGGGCTTCCTAGCCGGTTGGACGCGCTCCCGCGCCGGTGAGGGACTTCCACTGTCCCAGAGCGAGCAAGTAGGCTTGCAGCGGGCCGCGCACCACCGGGTTCTGGTGGCGGGTTACGTCGCGGGCCAGCGCGGGCCAGTTGGAGGCGTTCGCGGTATTCACGGCCACCGTGATGGACGCCGTTTTCATGCGCGCCGTGTGCCACCAGCCGCCGGGAATGAACACGGTTTCACCCGGCCCCAGGGTCACGCGCACTGGAACGGCTTGCGCGAACAGGGGAAACTTCTCTAAGTCCACTTTATCCACGTCGCCCACCTGCGCGATGTCTTTGTGCGGCTGCGGGTACAGAAACGGGGTCTGGTCAGGAGCGTAGAGAATGAGTTCTTTCTCCCCGTACACCTGGCTCAGGAACGCATGGGTGTGCGCGGAGTCAATGTGCAGGTTGGGGAACGCCGACCCGGCCCCGCCGATGAAGACTTCCACTGTGGTCAGCACCCGCATCACGTCGTCCAATTTGGACGGGAAGAAGCGCCCAAAGAGCCAGTTAGGCCAGAAGTACACGGGCGACGGCTGCACGTCGCCCGCCAGTTCCGGGAAGGCTTCGTGCATCGCCTGGTTACGCAAATAAGGCACAGCCAGCCCGCCCGGCTGCGACGCGGCGACTTGCTCCATCAGCGCGGGCATGGCGTAAGTCTCGCCGTCAATTTCCACCTGCCGCGATGGGTAGCGCTCCCCGAAGAACTGCGGCGTCCATTTGCCCACTGCGGGCCAGTCTTTGACGGCATCCGTGAAAACGACCGGCTTGTGCGGGAACAGATAGTCGCGCTGGAAGTCTTGCGAGGATAACCCGGCAACGCGCGGGATGGCGTGCGCGGGCGTCTGAGTTTGCGTTTGCGTGGTCAAGGCTGTCTCCTTGTGTATGCCAGAGTAGTCAGGCAGTCTTGCATAATGCGTGCCAATCCCTGCACAAAGGGGCGCTGCACGATGGTGTAATGGTTGCCCAGCACGTCGCGCACTTCTAAACCCCCGGCGGCCAATTCGCCCCAGGAGAGTTCCGGGTCGCGGTACGACTGGTCAAGCCGCTCTTTGGCGCGAAACAGAGTGACGTGTCCGGCGTACTTTTTTGGGAAGTACGCGCGCTGGGCGTCTTCGTTGGCCTGGCGCACCTGGGCGAGAGCTTCAGGAATGTAATCCTTCAGGTCGTCTTCCACAAAGCGCCCGCCGGAAACAGCCTTCTGCAGGCGTGTCAGCGCGCTCCGCACTTTGGTCTGGCGCAGCGCGCGTCGCTCGTCGCCTTTGAGATGGCGGAACGTATCCCACTGGTCGCGCACCCGGAACAAAAGCGGGCGCTCTTTTTCGTCGGCGGCGTCCGAGCGGAAGTAAACCGGGGCGTAGGTGTCCAGCAGGCCCAGAAAGTCCACCTGCTGCCCTGCGGCCTGCAATTGTTGGGCCATCTCAAACGCGACCGTGCCGCCGAATGACAGCCCGCACAGACGGTAGGGGCCAACGGGCTGCACCTGCCGCACTTCCCGGACGTAGCGGGCGGCCATCGCGTCCAGATGAGTTTCCGGCGCTTCCCTGCCCTCAACGGCGGGGGCCTGAATGCCGTAAACGGGCTGGTCGGGGCCGAGAAAGTGCGCGAGGTCGCGGTAGCACATCACCACGCCATCAATGTGATGCACGCAAAACAGGGGCGTCTGCGTGCCCGTCTCCCGAATGGGAATAATGCAGGCGGCGGGAGGCAGTTCCGCTTTCGCCGCGTCCGCCGGGGAGGGCGTGCTTTCGCGCAGCAGGTCGGCCATCTGCGCCAGCGTCGGGGCCTGAAACAGCGACGGCAGGGGCAGGCGCTTCCCGGTCTGCTTTTCAATCCGCGCGAACAGGCGCACCGCGAGCAGTGAGTGCCCGCCCAGGTCAAAGAAGTTGTCGGACGGCAGCACTCTTTTCACGCGCAGGACGCTCTGCCACAGGGCGATTAACTCGCGCTCCGTGTCGTCGCGCGGGGCGACGGGAAGCGTGTCCGGCAGGGCGGCTTCTTCGGCGGGGGCGGGCAGAGCGGCCCGGTCGGGCTTGCCATTGGGCGTGAGCGGCAGCGCGTTCAGCGGCACAAAACGCGACGGCATCATGTGTGCGGGCAGGCGTTCGCGCAGGAAGGCTCGCAGGGCGACGGCGTTCGCGTCGCCCACCGTGTACGCGACTAACTGCTTGTCGCCCGACGCCGACTTCGTGGGCGGCGACGGCGGCCTGCCGCACGGATGGGTGTTGCGTGAGAGCGTGCTCAATCTCCTGCGGCTCAATGCGGAAGCCGCGCACTTTGAGTTGGCTGTCTAAGCGTCCCCCGAATTGCAGCGTGCCATCCGGCAGGCGGCGCACGCGGTCGCCGGTTTTGTAAAGCCGTGCGGCGGGGTCAGGCGAGAACGGGTGGGGTACAAACCGTTCGGCGGTCAATTCCGGCTGGCCCAGATAACCGTCTGCCAATCCGTCGCCGCCCAGGAACAGTTCTCCGAAGACGCCGAGCGGCACAGGCTGCATCGCTTCATCCAGCACGAATGCCGTCGTGTTGGCAATCGGCCTGCCGATAGGAATGGAGGCGCAGTTTTCCGGCACGTCACCGATTGTGTGGCAGCAGGCGAACGTGGTGCATTCGGTCGGGCCGTAGCCATTAATGAGGCGCAAATCGGGCAGCCCAGCTCGCACCGCGCGTACATGGGAGACAGACAGCGCGTCGCCGCCCGCCAGAAGTTGACGCAGGGGGCGCAAGGCGTCTAAGTGCGTGTCTGCCATCGCGTGGAACAAGCCCGCCGTCAGCCACAGCGTCGTCACCCCGTGCCGCGCAATGGTCTCCCCGATGTCCGCCAGCGACGGCTGTCCCGGCGGCATCATCACCAGCCGCCCGCCGTTCAGGAGCGGCCCCCAAATCTCAAAGGTAGAAGCGTCAAACGCGAGTGGGGCCAGTTGCAGAAACACCTGCCCGGCGTCAAAGTCGGCGTAATCCGTGTTCTTAACCAGGCGCGTGACCGCACGCTGCGGCACGGCGACCCCCTTCGGCGTGCCCGTAGAGCCGGACGTATACATCACGTAGGCCAGGCTGCCGCCGTCCGCGCCGGAGGGAATGTTTTCGCTCCATTCCGTGCCTGGCGCGGCGGTCTCGTCAGTCAGGCAAATCAGAGGAACGTCCGACGCGGGCAGGCGGCTCGTTAAAGCAGGCTGCGCCACCAGCGCCGACGGCTGTGCGTCCCGGAGCATCAGGGCGAGCCGTTCAGTCGGGTACGCTGGGTCAAGCGGGACATACGCGCCGCCCGCTTTCAGAATGGCGAGCAGGGCGACGATCGTCTCCGTCGCGCGCTCCGTCAGCAGCGCGACGCGCGGCGCGTCTGCCCCGACGCCCGCTGCCCGTAAACGCCGGGCGAGTTGGTTGGCACGCGCGTTCAGTTCGGCGTAAGTCAGCGCGCGGCCCGCGCTTTCCACCGCGACGGCTTGGGGCGTCTGCGCCGCCTGCGCCTCAAAGAGAGCGGCGAGAGAAGCCTCGCGTGGGAAGTCGGCCTGCGTCTGGTTCCACCCGTCGAATCTCCTGTGCCCGCTCTTCTTCGGTAAGCACTGGCAAGGTGAGAAGCGTTTGGGACGGCTCGGCGGCAGCGCCAGCAAGCAGGGTTTGGAAGCCGACCAGCCAGCGCGCGACGGCTGCTGCGTCAAATAAATCTGTGTTGTAGTCGCACTCCACCGTGAGCGCGCCGCCCGCGTCCACGATGTTCAGGCTCAGGTCAAATTGGAAGAACGAGCGCGGGTTAGTCTCAAGGGAGGCTGTCAGGCCCGCGAAGGCCAACTCAGGCGGCCTGTCCACGTTCAGCGTGACAGACACAAGTGCTGTCTGCCCCGCCCCGCGCGCGCCGGGCAGTTTGGGCAGGAGCGTGCTGAACGTGCAGTTTTGATGGTCGTAAGCGTCAAACACGCGCCCGCGCACGGCCTTCAGGTGCTCGGCGAACGGCAGCGAACCATGCGGGGCGAGGCGCAGGGGCAGCAGGCGGACGCAGTGACCGACCAGCGACGGGTCTTCCAGTGCTGCCTGCCCTGCGGCGGGGAGGCCAACAATGATGTCGTCCTGTCCGGTAAGGCGGCGCAGCAGAGCCGAAAAGCCCGCCAGCAGGGTCGTGAGCAGCGTGCAGCCGTTCTTCCCGCTCAAGCGGCGCAGGTCGGCGGCAAGCGCAGGCGGCAGCGGGTGAACACCGCGCGCCCCGCGATAGGTTTTCACCAATGGGCGAGGGCGGTCTGTCGGCAGGGCAGGTGCAGGCGGCGGGTTTTGGAGTTGCGCCAGCCAATACACTTCGTCTCCGGCGTCGCCTGCTTCCGCGCGTGCGTATTCGGTAAACGAGACCGCAGCAGGCAGCGCGGCTTCGAGCAGCGCGGCGGGCGTCCCGGCGCGCGCGGCGGAATACAGCGCCCCCAGTTCGCTCAAGATGACGCCGCTAGACCAGCCGTCGCAGACGAGATGGTGCGCGCTGAACACGAGAACGTGGCTGTGCGCGTCCCGGCTCACAATCTGGCAGCGCAGGAGCGGGCCGCGTTCCAGGTCAAAGGGCACGCGCCCTTCGGCGGTCTGCAAATCGCGCAGGGCGATGGCGCGCGCGGCCTCGTCCAAACGGGACAGGTCAACCAGCGGAATGTCCAGCACCAGAGCGGGCGCGATGGTCTGCGCGTCGCCTTCCGGCGAGAATGTCGCACGCAGGCTTTCATGGCGGGCGACGACACACTGCACAGCGGCCCGCAACGCGCCGACATCGATTTCACCCTGTAAGGGCACGGAGAGCGACTCAATCAGGGCGCAGGAGGCGTCCTCGCCCATCTGCGCGGCAAGCCATACTTCTTTCTGCGCTTCGGTCAGCGGCAGTGTTTTCTCTTCCACCCTCTCCATCCCCGATGGGGAGGGTCGCCCGTCTGCGGGCGGGGAGGGGCTATTTGGCGTTTCGGGCAGAAAGCCGCCCGCCTGCATTTCCCGCACGGCAGCCTGGAATGCGGCAATCAGTCGTTCTGCATCTTCGTCGGTGTGCGCGGTGGACAGAAAGCACGGGCGGCCTTCCCACACGTGAACGCCCTGCGCGCGCAGATGGAAGTAAAACAAAGACGCCCACTTGATGTCCGGCGCGAACTTCAAGTAAAACAGGGAGCCGAAGTGCGGCACGCGCATGGGAACAGACACATCTTCCAGCCAGGAGTTCAGGCTGGCGGCGAAGCGGGCCGTGCGCGCGTTCAACTCTTCCTGAAGCACCGGGCCGCGCTCCTTCAGGTGGGACAAGACGGCACGGGCGGCGGCGAGCGCGAGCGGGTGACGCACAAACGTGCCCGCGAAGAACGTGACGCCCACTTCGGGGAAGGAGTCGTCACCGTACTGCCACTGCCCGCCGTCAAAGGCGTCCATGTATTCGGCTTTGCCCGCGACCACGCCAAACGGCATCCCGCCGCCGATGACTTTGCCGTAAGTGGCAATGTCGGCGCGGACGCCAAAGTGCGCCTGCGCGCCGCCGGGATGAACGCGGAAGCCAGTGATGACTTCATCAAAGATAAGGGCTGCGCCCGCGTCCTGCGTCAACTGCCGCACGGCGCGCAAAAACTCGCCGGGCTGCCAGTCGGGACGGCGGCTTTGGACAGGCTCAATCAGCACGGCGGCCAGTTCGTGCGCATGTGCTTTCAGCACTTCCAGGGCGTCCGGCGTGCCGTAATCCAAAATCAGCGTGTCTTCCACTGCGCCGGGTGGGATGCCGGGCGCGACGGGCAGGGATTTTGCCTCCGGGCCGCGCGGGTTAGCGCGCGCCAGCACTTCATCAAACGTGCCGTGATAATCGCCCGTAAAGTAGGCGACTTTGGTGCGCCCCGTCACCGTGCGCGCCACGCGCAGGGCCGCCATGACCGCCTCGGAGCCGGTGTTGCAGAACGTCACGCGCTCCATGCCGGTCATCTCGCAAATCAGTTTGGCGACTTCGCCTGCCATCGGAGACTGCGGGCCAATTTCCACGCCCTGCGCCATCTGCGCCTGCACTGCTTCGGTCACAAACGCGGGCAGGTGGCCGAAGAGATTGACCCCGAAGCCCATCGTGATGTCCAGCCATTCGTTGCCGTCCACGTCCCACAGGCGGGAACCGGTGGAGCGGTCAACCACGATGGGGTACACCATCTCCTTCCACACGTTCTTGAAGTTGGCGACCACGCGCGGGTCGGCCAGATGGCTGCGGTTCTGCCGCGTGAACTCTTTGGAGCCGGGCGTGCGCGCCACATAGCGGGCGACGAACTGGTCTAGATGCGCCTGCTGGCGCGGCGTGAGGCCGCCGCCGGGGGCGGTGTCAATCGGCTTGTACGGCCCAAACTGCCTGGGCGCTTCTGTCGGCAGCGCAGGCATGGCTCCGTTCCTGGCTATGGTCTGCGGGAGAGGCGCAGGCGGTGCGGGCGGCGCGGCGGGAACAGGCGCGGCGTCTAACACGAGCGGCTGACCGCCCAGCAGGGCCAATTGCTGCTGCATCAACTGCAATTGCTGCTGAATGAGGCGTGCCAGCGGCTCGCTATTTTCGGAAAGCGGCCCCCCCATCCCAGTTATGGGAGGCAGGGAAGGGGAAAGAGTGAGGGGTTTAAACCCCTCACTCTTTCCCCCATGATGGGGAGCCGGGGGAACCGTCTCTTGCACGGGCGCGGGGAGCGCGTCGGGCGGGAGCGTCTTGTCCAGGTGCGACGCCAGTTCTCGCAGGGTGGGGTAGTCTTCCAGCAGGTTGCGGAAGGTGATTTTGACCCCCATCGCCTTGCCGAACGCCTGGCTCGCCTGCGTCAGAAACAGCGAGTCAAATCCCAGTTCCAGGAACGTGGCGTTCGGCTCCAATTTATCAGGCGCGAGGCCGGACACGTCCTCCAGGACGGCGGTCAGTTTGGCGAGAAGGCGCTCCGGGCGTCCCTGAGCGGGCGCTTCGGGCGGCGTATTGTCCATCTTGGAAAGGGTCACAGGCATTTCCTTTGTCTGCACGGTCTGTATTGCGATGCTTTGCGGAATGGCGCTTTGGGGCGCGGGCGGGTCAACCCAGTGGCGGGCGCGCTCAAACGGGTAAGCGGGCAGGGCAATACGCCGTCGTTGCTGGCGGGCGTAAAAGCCGTCCCAATCTAGTGCGGCCCCGGCCTGCCAGACGCGGCCCAGAGCGGTTTGCAGGGCGCGGGCCTCGTCTGGGTTCGCGTCTTTCTCGCGTTCCAGGGAGGAGACGACCGCGTGGGCGCGCGTTTTGTCCGGGTGCTGGCGGGTCAGGGCGGAAAGCGTTGTCCCCGGCCCGACTTCCAGAAGCAGAAGCGGCGTTTCACGCAAAAGCGTTCCCACACCGTCGGCAAAGCGCACGGCATGGCGCAGGTGACGCGCCCAGTAATCGGGGTCAGTGGCATCGGCCTCGGTCGCCCACGTCGCTGTGAGATTGGACACGTAGGGCAGTTGGGGTGCGCGGCGCGGGACGCTCGCCACGATAGAGGCAAACTCGCCTAAGATGGGGTCAACCATCGCGGAATGGAAGGCGTGCGACGTGTGCAAACGCTTGCAGACCGCGCCGCGCGCGGCCATTTGGGCCTCAAAGCGGTCGGCGGCTTCGTGTGGGCCGGACACCACGCACGCCTGCGCGCTGTTCGCGGCAGCCAGCGAAAGGCCCGCATCGTCCAGCAGGGGCAAAAGTTCCGCTTCCGGCAGACGCACGGCGAGCATCGTCCCCGATGGCAGGGACTGCATAAGACGGGCGCGGGAGGCGAGAACGTGCAGGGCATCAGGCAGCGTGAACACGCCCGCCAAGCACGCCGCGACGAATTCCCCGACACTATGGCCGAGCAGGGCGGCGGGCCGCACCCCCCACGACTGCCACAATTGGGCGAGCGCGTATTCCACCACGAATAGCGCGGGCTGCGTGATTTCTGTGCGGGTTAAACGCCGCTGCGCGTCTTCTTCGCCGTCCGGGGCGGGATACAGAATAGTTCGCAGGTCGCAGTCCAACAGAGGGCGCAGAAAGGCGGCGCACTCATCTACGCAGTCGCGGAAGACGGGTTCCGTCGCATACAGCGCGCGGCCCATATTGACCTGCTGCGCGCCCTGGCCGGGAAAGAGAAACGCGACGGGAATGTCCTGCCCGATTAGTTTAGCAGTAATAATGCGTTTAGGCGCGCGCAAAGCGTCTTGGGCGTCCGCTACGTCGCGGCAGACGGCGAAGCGGCGCGCGTCAAACGGGCGGCGGCCCACCTGCAAAGTGTACGCGGCGTCCGCAAGCGACACATTCGGGTGCGCGGCAAAATGGGCGGCTAAATTGGCCGTCGCCGCGTCCAGCGCCGTTTCCTTCTTGGCGGACAGGGGAAGCATCTGCCAGGGGCGCGACGGGCCGGGCGGTTCCGCAGGGGGCGCTTCTTCCACGACGACATGGGCATTGGTGCCACCCACGCCAAAGGAACTCACTCCCGCGCGCCGGGGCACGCCGTCCCGCGTCTCCCATTCAGTGAGGCGCGTGGGGACGTAAAAGGGGCTGCGCTCCAAATCCATGCGCGGGTTAGGCGTCTCAAAATGTAGCAGGGGCGGCAATTGACGGTGCTGCAAGGCCAGCACGGTCTTAATCAGCCCCGTCACGCCTGCCGCCGCTTCCAGATGGCCCACATTGGCTTTGGCGGAGCCGAGCGCGCAGAAGCCGGTCTTGTTGGTGCTCGCGCGGAACGCCTGCGTCAAGGCTGCTACTTCAATGGGGTCGCCGAGAGGGGTCGCCGTGCCGTGCGCCTCCACGTAAGAAATCGTGTCAGCGGGGACGCCCGCCATCTGGTGCGCGGCGCGAATGGCCCCGGCCTGCCCGTCCACGCTGGGGGCGGTGTAGGAAACTTTGTGCGAGCCATCGTTGTTGAGGCCGAAGCCTTTCAGGACGGCAAGAACGGTATCCCCGTCTTTTTGTGCATCTGCCAGACGCTTGAGGACAACGACGCCGACCCCGCCGCCGAACACCGTGCCCTGCGCCTCCGCATCAAACGGGCGGCAATGACCGTCGGGAGACGCCATGCCGCCTTCTTGATAAGACGCCCCGCGCTCCTGCGGGAACGCGAGCGAGACGCCGCCCGCCAGCGCCATGTCGCACCCACCGGCAAGCAAACTCTGCGCCGCCTGAATAACTGCCACCAACGACGTAGAACACCCCGTCTGCACGTTCACGCTTGGCCCGGTCAGATTGAGTTTGTAGGAGACGCGCGTGGGCAGGAAGTCCTTGTCGTTGCCCGCCAGAATGTGATAATTGCCAATCTGATACGAGAGAACGAGGTCTTCCAATGCGGCCCGGTCGGCGCACAAATTGTGCAGAAGATAAGTGTTGAGGCTCAGGCCCGCGTACACTCCCACCGGGCCTCCCACGCGCGCGCTGTCGTAGCCGGCGTTCTCCAAGGCCTCCCACGCGCACTCCAAAAAGAGGCGGTGCTGTGGGTCGGTGACAGCGGCCTCACGCGGGGCCATGCCGAAGAACTCCGCGTCAAACAAATCAACGCCGTCCAGCACGCCACGCGCCTTCACATAGTTCGGGTCTTGGAGCAGGCTTTCGGGGACGCCGGACGCGCGCAGTTGAGCGTCGCTGAAGTGGGCGATGCTTTCCACGCCGCCCGCGATGTTCTCCCAGAACTGCGCGACATTCGCCGCGCCAGGGAACCGTCCGCTCATGCCGACAATGGCGAGGCCGTTATCATCAGATGGGTGCGTGGCACGCGGCTGCTCCACTGCGTCGGGACGTGCGGCTGTTTCCTGCGCGAGATGGCGGGCTAAATCCCGCAGAGTGGGGTGCGCGAACAGCGCGGTCACGGGCGGCTCCCAGCCTAAAAGGGCCGTGAGCCGCCGCTGCATCTGTGCAATGTGGAGAGACTGCCCACCTATGTCAAAGAAGTTGTCGGCGGGGCCGAATGCGTCGGTGTGAAGCACTTCCCGCCAGATTTGAGCGATGTCCCGTTCCAGTTGCGAGCCAGCAAACGCGGGCGCAGGCGTCACATTCGGCGCGACCGGCGCGGGCAGGCTTTTTCTGTCCACTTTGCCGCTTGGCGTGAGCGGGAGCGTGTCCAGGGACACAAAATGCGCCGGGGTCATGTAATCGGGCAGGCGCTCCTGCAAATGCGCGCGGAGGCTCGCGGCGTCGGCGTCGCCCACCGTGTAGGCCACAAGGCGCGTGTCGCCCGTCGCGAAGTTGCGGGCGACAACGGCGGCCTGCCGCACGGCGGGGTGCAGCGCGAGCGCGTGCTCCACTTCCAGCGTTTCCACCCGGAAGCCGCGCACCTTGACCTGCCCGTCCAGCCGTCCCAGATAAGTCAGGCAGCCGTCGGTAGCTTGCACCACGCCGTCGCCGGTTTTGTAAAGGCGCGCGGCGGGGTCAGACGAAAACGGGTCGGACACGAAGCGTTCGGCGGTGAGGTCGGGGCGGCCCAGATAACCGCGCGCGAGGCAGTCGCCGCCTAAATACAGTTCGCCTTCCACGCCGGGCGGCACGGGACGCAGGGCGTCGTCTAAGACGAGTGTTTCCGTGCCTGCGATGGCATAGCCGATGGGCGGCAGGGCGGGCCACTCGGACGGCGAGCCGTTGAGCGTGTAGGCAGTCACGACGTGCGTTTCGGACGGGCCGTAATAATTATGGAGGCGGCAATTCGCTGCTTGCTGGAAGAAGGCGGTGATGGCAGGCGTAATTTGCAGCTGCTCGCCCGCCGTCACCACGTCCCGCAGGCAGGAGGGAACGGGGTGGCGCTCGCTGACGGCTTCGGCCAGTTGGTGCAGCGCCACAAACGGCAGAAACAGGCGCGCAATCTCGTTGTCAGCGACAAAGGCCAGCAGGCCCGCCGGGTCGCGCCGCAAGTCTTCGTCAATGAGAACGAGCGTGCCGCCCGCGCACCACGTAGAGAATATCTCCTGAAAGGACACGTCAAAGGAGAGCGACGCAAATTGCAGCGTCCGGGCGGGCGGGCCAAGCGGCGTCGCGAGCTGCCAGCCAATCAGGGCGGACAGGGCGCGGTGGGGCAGGGCGACGCCTTTGGGCGTTCCCGTAGAACCCGATGTGTAGATTACATAGCACAGGTCGTCAAGAGAAGCCAGCGGGGGCAGGTTGTCCGTGCTCTTGTTCTGCCAGTCAGGAGCGTCCAGAAGCAGCGTGTTGGCGGCATGGGCGGGCAGCGCGGGCGCGAGCGCCGATTGGGTCAGCAGCACGGGAGCCTGCGCGTCTGCGAGCATGAACGCAAGGCGCTCGGCGGGGTACGCCGGGTCAAGCGGGACATACGCCCCGCCCGCTTTCAGGACGGCGAGCAGGCCGATCAACGTTTCCGGCGCGCGCGAGGCGCACAGGCCGACGCGCACATCAGGGCCGACCCCCAGCGAGCGCAGGCGGCGTGCGAGTTGGTTGGCCTGGGCATTCAGCGCGGCGTAAGTCAGACGCGCGCTGCCGCTCTCCAGCGCGATGGTCTGGGGCGTGCGCGCGGCCTGCGCTTCTACCTGCTCGTGCAGGCACACATTAGGTGCGTAGGGCAACTGGCTCCGGTCGCTCATCATGGTTCCGTGATGCGTCAACAGCGTTTGGCAAAGACGGCCTGATTGGGAAAGTCTCTGGCGTCGTCCTGGGTCGCTCTTGTTATCGGCAAAAACCCGGCATTAATTTAGAGCGGCAGCGCGCAGTGCTATAGGATACCACGAATCCCGGCTATCCTGACGGGCGCGCAGCAAGAATTGAGGCTGTCAATTTGGCAGGAACCTGGCCATATTCTCAATGAGGGTTCTCCATGCGGGCGTAATCCGCGCCCTGCGCGGGTAGAATGGCGTGATGAGCGAAGCAGCAGGCGCGCGGCCCGCGCGGGCCACTCCGGCCTCCGCCGAAGAACGAACCCTGATTGAGCGCTGCAAGCGCGGCGACCTGGCGGCGTTCAACGAACTGGTCAAAAAGTACGAGAAGCAGGTGTATAACTTCGCGTACCGGCTGACCGGCTCTTATGACGATGCCAATGACGTGGCGCAGGAGGCGTTTCTGCGCGTCTTCAATGCCATCGGCGGCTTCCGGGGCGACGCTTCCTTCACCACCTGGCTGTTCCGCATTACCACCAATGTTTTTTTGGACGAGCGCAAGCGCGCCCGCGCTCACCCGCATACGTCGCTGGACGAGCAGTTGGATTTGGAAGAGTCCAGCGTCGCCCGCCAGATTGAAGACCCGTCGCCGTCCCCCGCCGCCCTCACCGAAGAACGAGAGCGCGCCCAGATATTGCAGGAAGCCATTCAATCCCTGCCGGAATATCAGCGCGCGATGGTGGTGCTGTACCACACGCAGCAGCAGTCTTACGAGGAAATTGCTGAAGCGATGGACTTGCCGATTGGCACCGTGAAAAGCCGCCTCAACCGCGCCCGCCTTGCCTTGAAAGAGAAACTGACCCCCATGCGGGAACTTTTCAATGGCTGAAAACGCTCCATCGGGAACATTTCCCCGCGTCCCCTCGTCCAGCAAGGCGGGCCAGCCTGCCTGTCTGTGACGGCCTGCCCAATTTGCAAGGAACTGTGCTCTTATGAAACTGGAACGCGCCCGCGAACTTTACTCGGACTACGCCGAAGGCACTCTCACCCCTGCCATGCGTCTGGCGCTGGAACAGCACTGGGAGGCTGACTCGTCCGCGCGTGCCGACTACGACCAGTTCGCGCAGGTGTTTGCCCTGCTGGGCGCTCCGGCGCAGGACGAAGTGGCCGTTCCGCTCGGCTTCCGGGCCAAAGTGCTGGAACTGGCGTCTATTGAAGCGGCCCGGCGCGAAGCCCAGCCCTCGCGCCGGGCCGCGCGCTCGTTCACTGATTGGCTGGGCACGCTCACCGGACGCCGCCGCGCCACCGGCGGCGCGCTGGCGGCTCTCGCGGCTCTGGCAGTGGGAGGAGTCTTCCTGCACACGGTTAACGGGCATGGCCCCACTGTCACCAATCTCGGCCCCAGTTTTCCTCGCACAACGTCTTCGCTGGCTCCCACTGTCGTGCATGGTGTTTCCACTGCAACCGGCACGGACGGCAACCTGTACCACGTTATTCATGTTCACCTGCCGCCCGGCGTGCCGCGCGCGAGCGTCATGGCTTATGTTATCACGTCCACCGACCAGATTGCTGACCCCGCCGTGCGCGCGCAGCAGGCGATGCCTGCCCTGAAGCAGCCGCAGGAATTGACCAACGGCGAAGAACTGCAAATCCCCATTGCCCTGCTGCGCAACGCGCCCGCAGGCACGACCTTGAACCTGCTGGTGCAGTGGACGCCGGACGACCCGGCACAAGCGCCCGGCGCGCAGGTTATCTTCACGCCCGTGCAGGCTCCCGGCGCAGCGTCCGCTCCGGTGTCCTTCTCAGACAGCGGCAACCTGTACGACGCTTTGCAGGATATCGCGTCTGCCGACAATGTGACGGTCATTGCCGACGCGGCGTCCGCACCCACCGCCACCGTGACTGACGCGCCCGCCGGTTCCGCCACCCCCGATGCGCTCAAAGCCGTCGCCGCGCAGGTTGGCTACGCCGTACAGCCCCTTTCCGCCGACACCTATCAAGTGTATCCCAAACTGTAAGGCGCAGCGTCTTCTCCCAAAACACAAAGGGCCGGAACGATTATTCGTTCCGGCCCTTTTCTATGTCCCCACGCAGACTGTCCAGAAACTCCAGGCTTTTCAGGTCGCGCTCCAAACGGGCGCGCAGGGAACGGCGCAGGGCCAGACGTGCCAGTTCGCCGCTTTTCGGGCCGGGCGCAGGAAGGGACGGCAGCGCGTCCGAAGCGTCAGGGCCGAGCGCGTCCAGCGTGAGAAGAAAGCGCAGCGCGCCCAGGCTTAAGGCGCTATGGTCATCGGTTGTCTGCGGGTGCGCGTGGCGCGGGCAGAGCGCGCCGCCCATCTGCACGGACAGCGCGAACGTTTCCTCTCGCCCGAACTCGCCGGGCAGCGGGGCGCGGCAAACGGCGCATTCGGTGAGATGGGGCGCGTAGCCTAAATCCCGCAAGAGTTGCGTTTCCAGCCAGCGGGCGGCAAGGGCGGGGTCGGGCAGGGTTTCCGTCAGGCGCAGACCCGCGTGGAGCAGGTCAAACAGCAGCGAATTGGGGGCGTGGTCTTCGGGCGCGGCGTGGTCAATCAGGTCTGCCAAGTAGAGACCGTGCGCTAATCTTGTCAACTCCTGACGCAGACGCGGGAAGGCATCCTGTACCTCGCACTGCGTCACGATGTCCAAACTCTTGCCCGTTGCCAACTGGAAGCGGGCGCAGGTCAAGACTTCCGTCGCCCCGGACAGGCGCGAAACCGCCTTGCGCGCGCCCTTCGCAATCGCCGACAGACGCCCCTGCTCCCGCGTATACAGGGTCAGAATGTTGTCTGTTTCCCCGTAGCGCACGCGGCGCAGCACGAACGCGAGTGCATTGTAGGCGGGCATGGCTTTATTGTACCCGCCTGATTGGCTTGCCGGTGACACCGGCGCGAAGCGCAGCGCTTGACACAGAAGCAGCGAGGCGCGCTCGCGCCGCGACCGTTGGCACGGCCATTTCCGCCTGAGCGATAAGGACGACGCACCTGCGTGTCCCTTTCCAATCAAAAGCCCTTTGTCGGGCCTAATTTTTCCCGTACCCTGGGACGCGCGGCAGGAATGCGCGCGGGCGGCGGCGAATAACCCTCCATGATCATCGCAGACTTAGCCGCCATAGACGGCAGGCGCTACCCCGCACGACGGCGCACGCAGAATATTGTGGGCGGCGTGTCGCCCGTGCAGGCCAGCACGTTCTGCCTGGGTTTTGTGACCCTTGACCCCGACGGCGGGCAGGTTCCCTGGCACAATCAGGAGCAGGAAGAAGTGTATTTCGTGCTGGATGGCACGGGGGAAATGTGCTTGGGCACGGAGCGTCAAACGGTGACAACGGGGCAGGCCGTATTTATCCCCCCCGGCGTCTTCCACCAAATGACCAACATTGGGCCAACGCCGCTCGCCATGCTGTACGCCTACGGCCCCGCAGGCGATGTCGCGCACTGGCGTCAGGAACTAGAAGGCACGCTCCCTAAAGCGGGCATTGACGCCCCGCCCCTGCCCGACGGCGCGCGTCCGCAGCACACCGACCCGCCCCAGACTTAACACACTCTTAACCTACAGGACATCCATGAGCAACATCACAACGCACACGCTCGGCGTGATTATGAACGGCGTCACCGGGCGCATGGGCACAAACCAGCATCTTCTGCGCTCCGTGGACGCCATCCGCAAGCAGGGCGGCGTCAAACTCTCTGATACGGAAGTCATCCTGCCTGACCCCATTCTGGTTGGCAGAAACGCCGCCAAATTAGAACAACTCGCCGAACGGGTAGGAGGCGCGCGCACCTCCACCGATTTGGACGCCGCCCTCGCTGACCCCTACAACTCCATCTACTTTGACGCCCAACTCACGCAGCTGCGCGCCCCCGCCGTCAAGAAGGCCATTGAAGCGGGCAAACACGTCTACTGCGAGAAGCCCACCGGCGTCTCCACCGAGGAAGCCTATGAACTGTACACGCTGGCGAAGAAGGCGGGTATCAAGCAGGGCGTCGTGCAGGACAAACTGTTCCTGCCGGGGCTAATGAAGCTCAAGCTGCTCATAGACAGCGGCTTCTTCGGCGAGTTGTTGTCGGTGCGCGGCGAGTTCGGCTACTGGGTCTTCACAGGGCAGGACGCCGTGCCCGTGCAGCGCCCGTCCTGGAACTATCGCAAGGAGGACGGCGGCGGCATCATTGTGGATATGCTCTGCCACTGGCGTTATGTGCTGGACAACCTGTTCGGGCAGGTGCAGGCCGTTTCATGCCTGGGAGCAACCCACGTGAAAGAGCGCATAGACGAGGCGGGCAAGCCGTATGCCTGCACAGCAGACGACAGCGCGTATGCGACGTTTGAGCTTGCGGGTGGCGTGGTCGCGCAGTTCAATTCGTCATGGACGGTGCGGGTGCGCCGGGACGACCTGCTGACGCTTCAGGTGGACGGCACGCAGGGGTCTGCGGTTGCGGGGCTGCGCGGGTGCGTGATGCAGCCTTACGGGGCGACGCCGCGCCCGGTGTGGAACCCGGATTTGGACAGCCCGATTGACTTTGGTGCGAACTGGATGACGGTTCCGACCAACGCGGTGTACGACAACGGCTTCAAGGCGCAGTGGGAGATGTTCCTGCGTCACGTGGTAGATGCAGACCGTTACCCGTTCCCGTATGACCTGCGGGAAGGGGCGAAGGGCGTGCAATTGGCCGAGAAGGGCATTGAGTCGTGGGAAAGCCGCTGCTGGGTCACACTGCCCGAACTGCCCGTTTAGGAGAACAAACGCGATGGACTTGACACAACTGCACGCGCGTTGCCGAGTGGGGCGCAAGATAAACGGTATGGCAGCGGTGCTGCTGCCCTACGACGACAAGGGCCGCATCGCCGAGGACGCTTACGTGCAGTGCCTGGCAGACACGGCGGCAGCGGGATTAACCCCTGCCGTCAACATGGACACCGGCTACGTCAACCTCATTACAGACACCGAAAAGGCGCGCGTGCTTTCGCTTGCACAGCAGACGATGAGCGGGCAGCCGTTCCTGGCCGGGGCGTACATTGAGGGGCAGGACGGGGATGTAGCCGCTCTTTATCAGAGGGAGATTGCCCGCATCGCGGAGCATGGCGGTACGCCCATCCTGTTCCAGACTTCCCGTCTGCACAACCTGCCCGCTAAAGAACTGGCGGAGGTGTACGCCCAATCGGTGAACGACGTGCCGCGCGCTTATGGGTTTGAACTGGGCCGCATGTTTGCGCCCAACGGGGAGATATGGAGCGCGGAGACGGCGGAAGCCATCATGTCTATCCCGCAACTAATGGGCATGAAGCACTCGTCTTTAGACAGGGTGATTGAGATGGAGCGTCTCGCGCTGCGCGACCGCGTGCGCCCGGACTTTGCCATTCTGACAGGCAACGATCTGGGGATAGACATGGTGGAGTACGGCTCGGATTACCTGCTAGGGCTGGCCGCGTTCTCCCCATCCAAGTTTGCCGTGCGCGACCGGCTGTGGGAGCTTGGGGACACGGATTATCTTACCGTTGCCGACGCCTTGCAGCTCCTGGGCAATGTGGCGTTCAGGCCACCGGTGCCCGCGTACAAGCATTCGGCGGCCATCTTCCTGCACCTTTTGGGGAAGATACCCACCAGCAAGACACACCCGCGCTCCCCGGAGCGGCCCGCGTGGGAGCGCGAGATAATGCAAGCCTGCGCGGAACGCCTGGGGCTTCTTTGACAGCCGCCGGGGGCGGCGCTTAACGCTGGTCTGCCGGATCGCCGTAAGGGTCTTGAGACGAAGACAGAATGCCGCCACCTCTGTTGGCCGGGTCGCCATAAGGATCGGCGCTGGACGACAGAATGCCGCCACCGCCCGTGTTGGCGGCGTGCTGCCCGAACAGGCCCTCAATGGTGCCCATGAGTCCGCCTGCGTTGAAGTTGTTTTCCGGCTGGTCGGCGTGCGAAAAGACTGCGTTCCTGACCTGATCCAGAAGCATATTAAGTGCCATCGTGTTTCCTCCTGGGCGTGCTGCGCCCGCAATCATGCTGACGCCCTGTTTTTGCCCGTATTTGCTTTCCGTCAAACCTGAGAGCCGGGCAGGAAGCCTCACCCATGACTGAGACACGCAGCACGGCTGCCACAAAAAAGCCGCACGGCAGGGCAGGCTGGCAAACGGGAATGCTGGCAGCGGCCCTGTGCGTGTTTGTCGTGTGCCTGTGCGTCATTCCCAAAGCGGACGCCGATTTATACTGGCAGGTGCGCGCAGGGCACGACATTTGGGCGAGCGGGCACGCGCCCCTGCGCGACACATTCTCCTGGACACGTGCCGGAACGCTCTGGGTGGCCCCGGAATGGCTGTCGTTTGCGCTGTTGTGGCTTGCCTATCACGCGGGCGGCTTCGGCGGCATCTGGCTGCTCATGGCGTTTCTCGCGACGCTGACCGCGCTGACCCTCTGGGCCGGGCTGCGCGAAAGCCTCACGCCGTTGGCGGCTTTCGCGCTGGCTCCTCTGGCGTGGATTGCGTGCAGCGACTTCCTTCAGCCCCGCCCGTATCTGTTTACCTATCTGTTTCTGCCGCTGGCGCTGGGGCTTGTGCTGCGGGCGCGTCGGCGGGGCCGCTCGCTTTTGCGTCTCTGGGGGCTTGTGCCGCTGTGCGCGCTGTGGGCCAATCTGCATCAGGGCGTGCTGGTGTTCGCCGGGCTGCTGCTTGCACTCGCCGCCGGGGACGGCGCGGAAGCCGCATGGCGCAGGCGAAACGGGGACGGAGAAGACGCCGCGTTGGCCCACAGCGCGCGGCAGGGCGCGGTTTTAGCGATTTCCTGCGCGCTGGCGACGCTGGCGACGCCTTACGGCTGGCGTTTCTACTCAAACTTGCAGGCAACGGTGAGCAGCCCGACCGCCATGAACCTGGTGGTAGAGTGGCACCCCGTCACTTCGTTCCCGATTGTGCGCGTGTGGGCGTTTGCGCTGCTGGCGGCGGTAGTCGTGTGCGCCGTTGTGTTTGCGCGCATTCCCCGGCGCTGGGGCGAGATGGCGGCGCTGGCGTTGCTGCTGGAACAGGCCATCGTTCACGCGCGCAATATCCCCCTGTTCGCGCTGGCGGGGGCGCTGCTGGCTGCGCCGTATGTGCAATCCTGCCTGAACCGCATGGCTCCCGTCTGGCAGCGTGCGGCGGGGCGGGATGCTTCGCGCCTTCCGGCGTTGCTTCTGGCCGCCGTGTCCCTGTTTTGCGTCGCATCGGCCCTGCGCGTGGCCGTGCAAACCGTGCGCGCCGCGCCGGAGCAGGCCCCCGTATTTTTAGAACATCTGGGCCGCGTCGCCGTGCGCGCCGACTGGTTTCCCGAACGGGCCTGCCAGTTTATGCGGGCCGAACGGTTCCCGCCCCATTTGCGCATGTTCAACAGTTACAGCATCGGCGGCTATCTGATTGAACAACTGCCGCAGGAGCCGGTCTTTATTGACGGGCGCGAGGACATCTATCTGGGGCCGGTGATGGACGACTACATTGGCATAGAGCACTGCGCCGCGCCGTCCGCCTGCGCGGACACCCTGAGCCGCTACCAGTTTGACTGCGTGGTAACCAATGACCCGCCCGAAGTGAGGGCGTTTGCCGCCGACCCGCAGTGGGCGGTCGTATATACCGACGACCGCGCCACCGTGCCCGTTGGTTATCGCCGCTGCTGGGTGTTGCTGCGCCAGCGTCCAGAGTACATGGAACTGATAGCCCGCTGCCAGCGTGACTGCGCCGCCCTGCACAGCGGCCAGTGACGGGAAATCGGGCACAAAGCGTAGACACCCCGTAGCCTTCCCGTAAACACCCGAAGACCCCCCGTAGCCCATCGGATAGTCAACCGTAGACGTATCGTAGACACCCCGTAGACAGTGCGTAGACACCCCGTAGATTCCATAGCGCACAGGAAAGCCCCCGGCCTTGACAACAGGGCTGGGGGCTTTGGCGCTTGCGGGGCGTCAGTGGGTGATGGTGAAGGTCTTGCTGGCGGAGGCGGCGACGCCGGGCGTGGAAACCGTCACCGCCGCCGTGCCCGTCGTCGCGGTCAGGGAGGCGGCGATGGAGGCCGTCAGTTGGGTGGACGAGATGAATGTCGTCGCCTGCGCCGCGCCTTTCCACTTGATGACCGAGCCGGGCACGAAGTTCGCCCCCGTCGCCGTCAGCACGAACGCCCCGCTCCCTGCCTTGCGCGTGGAGGGCGTAAGCGAAGACAGCACCGGCGCTTTGGGCGTCACGGTCAGCGTGTGCGTTTTCTTGACGCCGCCCGCCGCCGCGCTCAGGGTAACGGTCGTGCTGGCATTGACCGCCGAGGTCGTGATGGGGAACGTCGCCGTCGCCTGCCCTGCCGCCACTGTCACCGAGGCGAGAACCGCTGCCGCCGTCGTTTTAGAGGACGCCAGCGTGACCACCGTGCCGCCGGACGGGGCATTGCTGGTGAGCGTGACCGTGCCGGTAGCCCCGTTGCCGCCCGCTACCGTGCCCGGCGACACCGACAGGGAGGCGACCTGCACGGCTTTGACGGTCAGCGTCCCGTGTCCGGTGCTGGCGAGGTAGGGAACCGCGCGCGCAAAGGCCGCCGTGATGGTATGGCTGCCCGCCGCCGCGCCGTTGAGAATGGCATACGAGACGGTGGCGACGCCGGAGCCGTTGGTGGCCGCGCTTCCCGCCGCCACGCCATCTACCTTGAAGGCGAGCGTCTGCCGGCTCAAAGTGCCCGCGCCAGTTTCCTTGAGCGTGGCCGTGAGGGTGACGGTGTTGGGGGCAAGACCAGAAACCGGAGCGACGGTAATACTGGTCGGCTTCATATTGTCAGGAGCGACAGTGATAGTGGCGAGCGTCGTGTCCCAGTAGTTATAGAGCGTGTCGTGGGTATGGAGTACGAGTGTGTAGGTGGCTGTGTCCGTCTGGCTGGTATTAAATGGCACTTGCAGATTGGCAGACCAGTCAGCATTCGGGCTTTGAATACCACCATTGGCACCATTTACGTCAAGCAACTGGTAATAACTATAAGAGTCGGGAGTAAAGTCAACGTTGGCGTCGGTCACATCTGCGCTCACCGACAGCGTGCCGCCTTTTGCGGGGAACGCGGTCGCGGACACAGCAATGTTGCTGACAGTAGGAGCCACGTTGTCAGGAGCAACCGTAATTAATCCTTGTGCAAAGTCGGTATACCCGCTATATAGGTAGCCGTTGACGACGTAAAAGTAATACGCATGGAGTACGACGGTGTAAGTAACTGTATCCGTCTGGCTGCGGTTAGCGGGCACTTGCAGACTGCTGGCCCAATCATAGATAACGGGGCTAGCCGCGCCTAGGTCGTTATTGGAGTCACGCAACTCAAATTCGCTGCTGGCGTTGTCAACGTAATTAGCACCGGGAGAGGGGGCACTGACGTAGAGCGTGCCGCCCTTCGCGGGAAACGCGGTCTGCGACAGGTCGGCGCGGGCGGGGGCAAGCACGGTCAGCAGCAGGGTACATAAGAGAGCAGGCAGGGCGAGCGAGGCGAAAGAGCGGCGTAATCCAGGACGCATTAGTTGGGTGTCCTTTCCACGAGACAGTAAAACGGAACGTCAGTATTCGCCGGAAACGTGCTAGCCCGGCGGGGCCTGTGGCGGGGAGACGTGCAGGACGCCACACGCCATTGTAACACAGGCTGCGTGGGAAGTCAATCATTGAAAGACCAGCCCCGCAGAGGAACGCGGGAACTTGCGGCGACGCGGAGCGTTGTGTTTCGTTATGGAAACCAATATGACACATGACACCGAAATCACGCTGACGCGCGGCTCCATGCGTCTTGTTTGCGCGCCTTATGGGGCGTCGCTGCGCGGCCTGACGCGAAATGGCCTGCCTGTAGTCACAGGCTACACCGGCGCAGAGAACAAAGTAGGGGGGCAGGGCGACGTGCTTGTCCCCTTTCCGGGGCGCGTGCGCGATGGACGCTACGAGTTTGGGGGCCAGACCTATCAGATGGAACGCAATGACAAAGAGACGCCAAGCGCCATTCACGGCTTCCTGCGTCATGTTGTTTGGGAGACGGCGGCGCAGGACAGCGAAAGCGTTACGTTTCAGGCCGCGTTCGGCAAGGACGATTACGCGGGTTATCCGTTTGCCCTGCGGGCCACCGTGACCTATCAATTAACGGATAATGGCATGACGTGCGCGTTCATGGTGGAGAATGTCGGCGACGGCCCCGCGCCGGTGGGGGCAGGCTTTCATCCGTACTTTTCAGTGGGGTCAGAGACGATTGACGGCGACACGCTCTCTGTGCCGTTTGCCGCTACTTTGGAGTTTGACGCGCTGCTGCCGACGGGAAACGTCCTGCCCGTTGACGGAACCGAATGGGACTTCCGCGCGCCGCGCCCGATTGGGGCCACTGTGTTCAACACGTGCTATCTGCACCCCACGCGCGACGCCGACGGCCTGGCGCGCATTCGCCTGTCAAACGCGCAGACGGGCCGCGCGGTCACGGTGACGCTGGACAGGGCGTTTGACTTTGTGGTGCTGTATTCGGGCGACCCGCTTCCTGCCCCGCACCGCCGGGCGTCGCTCGCCATTGAGCCGATGACCTGCGGCTCCGATGCGTTTAACCACCCGGAATGGGGACTAGCCGTGCTCGCTCCCAGCCAGACGCTTTCGGGTCAGTGGGACGTCATAAACGAGTAAGCACGGCTATTCGGGTATGCTGTCCCTGTGCTCCCGCAAAACCGCACAACCTGGGTGGCGGGAGCATTGCTGACGCTGTTGTTCGCCCTGTTCGTGTGCCTCATCCCCAAGCCGGAAAACGACCTGTTCTTTATCCTCCGCACCGGCGACGATATTCTCCGCACGCACGCGCTGCCCCGCACGGACACCTATTCGTGGACAAACTACGGGACGCGCTGGGACGTGCCGGAATGGGGCGCGTTTGTGCTGTTCGCGCAGGCGTTTCGTGTGGGGCAGTTTTTTGGCACATGGGCGCTGATGGCCGCGCTGACGGTGGCCGCCGCGCTGGTTGTCTTCGGCTGGCTGGCGCGGCGCGCGGGGCCGGGCGTCGCGTTCAGTTTAACCAGTCTCGGCCTGCTCACGCTCAGTCCCTGCGTGCAGGAGCGGCCCCCCGCGTTTTCTTTTGTGCTGCTGCCGCTCGCCCTCATGGTTCTCCTTTATGGCAGGAACGGCAGGCCGCGCGTCCTGCTCGCGCTCCCGCCGCTGTGCGCGCTGTGGGCCAATCTGCATCAAGGCGTACTGGCGTTCGCGGCTCTCGTGGCGGTGTACGCGGCAGGCGACGCGCTTGCGAGGTGGTGGCAGCGGCGGCGTCAGGAGTGGGAGGATGCGCGCGCCAAGACCGCCCGCGCGGGCCGCATGAGCGTGCTCGCGCTGGCGTGCGCGGGGGCGGCCTGCGTGTCTCCCTACGGGTTTGGCGTGTACCGCACCGTGTTCGTGACGCTCCATGACCGCGCCTTGATGGCAGGCGTCACCGAGTGGGGGCCAATTTACACGGTTGCGTGGCCGTCGCTTTTGCCGTTTGCGGTGCTGGCCGGGTGCGCGTTTGGGGCGTTGTGGTTGTCCCCACGACGCAGTTTGCCGGACACGCTGGCGGTGGCCGCGCTGTTCATGGAAGCCGTTTTGCACGCGCGCAACATGGCGTTGTTCGCCGTCGGCAGTCTCATGATCATAGGGCCGCACATTGGGGCACTGACGCAGGAACGGGCTTTTCTGCGTCAACTGGGAGCGCGGCACAGGCCCTTATTTGTGGGGTTTGCGGTGCTGTACGCCGCCATGCTCCTTGCCGTGAGCGTTGCCAGCGTCACGCAGGACGCAGGGCCGCGCGGCCTGACCGCCGAAGGGGTGGGGGAGGCCGTCGCGCGCGTGCCCCGCTACCCGGAGGGGGCGTGCGCGTTTATGGAGCGCGAACGGTTCCCTGAGGGCCTGCGTCTGCTGAACAGTTTTGAGAACGGCGGCTTTGTGCTGTGGCGTTTGCCGTTGGAGCGGGTGTTCATTGACGGGCGTTTGGACGTGTACGCAGGCCGCACGTTTGACGACAACTTGGTGCTGGCGCGCGCGGAGGACACGCCTGCCCGCGCCGCCCTCATGCGCCGTTACGACCCGGACTGCGTGCTGACGACCCGTGCCTCTGTCGCGCGCGCCTTTGCCGCCGACCCCAAGTGGCAGTTGGTGTACGCCGACGCTGACGGCCTGCATTCCCAGCACGGGCGCATCTTTCTGCGCCGCCGTCCGCAGTTTGCCGCGCTCGCCGCGCGCTGCCTGCGTGACAGGCCGTGAAGAACGTGTTTTTATGCCCCGACTTAACTAGCACGTTACTGGTGAAACTGTGCCGCAGGAGCGCGGCAGCGGGCGTCAAGCGCGCAGGTTACAGTTGCCCGATGAGATAATCGTGATCTGCGTGGGGGCCAATCCAAAACCAAATGATTTCTTCCCCATCACGTCTCCCGACAGCCCGATAATGAATGCCAACCCGTGCCGAATAAATCGGCAACGTCGGGTGAACCTGCCGGTAGCGCAGGCTGGAATGCTGCGGGTTCTGGCGAAACAAACAGTACGCATGGCCAGCCTGCTCTTGAATGGGGCCGGGAAGGTGGGCAAAGGCTTTGCGAAAACGCGCGGTGGTGCGTGAAGTCATCGCATTGAAGTCACCAGCATCAACGTCACAGCGTGTCTGGGTCAAGCGGCAGTGTCAACCCGGCTCGGTGTTCGGCAAGCGCTTCGTCGGCAAGTTTGGCTAAGGCGTCGGGAAACTGAGCAAACGACTTTTGCCATTTGCGCTCATCTTCCAGTTCCTCTAAAATGAGCGCGGCGATAGCGTCCTGGTCTGGTTCTGGCAGTTGTGCCACTGCGGCATAGGCGCGTTCAAGCAGTTGCGTCATACGGGACACGTCCTCCCCTTTTTCGTATTATACACCCCCGCACAGCAAAACTCAGCCGCGCCGGTGACGGCTCACAGACACGCGGAAAGGGAATTATTGGCGTCAGGCGCAGGGATTGTGATGCCGTCAACCAGTGTTGGCTATGTTGTCTCAGTGATAACTGTCTCAACCTTCTGGGCTAGAGTAATATCCTGCTCGGTGATGCCGAAGGGCGACCCCTCTTCCCGGTAAGTGCGAAACATGAGCGTTACTTTAGTGCGCCCGGTGAGGCCGTAGAGACTTAACCCAAGGTGGTCTTCGGCCCCAGTTAATGCGCTCACAACTCGTTGAGCCACGTTCATTGCTTCCGCAAAATTGGGGTAGACGAGGTTCTTGTAAATCAAGTTAGGCTGGTGCGGGTCACGGCGGTCTATGCCTAACTGCCATCCATTCAAGCCATCAAGTAGGCTTTCTACGGTTTGGTTGTCTAACTGTTCCATGTATCTCATAGGCCAGTCTCGTTTCCTGCGGCCACACTCACCCTGTGCCGCAGTCCTGCGGCGGGGGGCGTCAGGCGCGCATCAATTGGGCGTGGCGCAGGAGCGAGCGGAACAGGCCGAGGCCGTCCGCCGAGCCAAGCGCGGCGTCGCATGCGCGTTCGGGGTGGGGCATCAGGCCCAGGACGTTGAAGCCCTCATTGGCGATGCCCGCGATGTTGTCCCGCGAGCCGTTGGGGTTGCTATCGGGCGTCGGCGTGCCGTCGGGTTCGCAGTAGCGGAACAGCACACGGTTCTGCTGCACAAGCGCGGCATGGGTGGCGTCGTCGCAGACGTAGCAGCCTTCGCCATGCGCGACCGGAACGCGCAGGACTTGACCGGGCGTGAGCGTGTTGGTGAAAGGCGTTTGTGTGTTCTCCGTTCGCAGGTGAATGTGTTTACAGACAAAGCGCTGGCCCGCGTTCTTGACTAATGCGCCCGGCAGCAAATGGGCCTCGCACAAGACCTGAAAGCCGTTGCAGACGCCCAAGACCAAGCCTCCCTGCGCCGCGAAGTCCTGCACGGCCCTCATCACGGGGGAAAACCGCGCAATCGCTCCGCACCGCAGGTAGTCACCATACGAAAAGCCGCCGGGAACCACCACGCAGTCCACGTTCTGCAAGTCGGTGTCCCCGTGCCACAGGTAGCGAACGTCCTGCCCCAGCGCGTCTTTGAGGGCATAATACGCATCCTGGTCGCAGTTGGAGCCGGGGAACTTCAAGACGCCGAACTTCATCTGTGTGGGCGCGCTCATGGCAGCACCTCGTAGCGATAGTCCTCAATGACGGGGTTTGCGAGCAGTTTCTCGCACATCTCCTTGACCTGAGCGGGCACGTCGGCTCCGTCCGGCAGGGACAGTTCAATGTGCTTGCCGATACGGACGCCGGACACGCTCTCATACCCTAATTGCTGAAGCGCCCCTTGCACCACTTTGCCCTGCGCGTCCAGAAGCGACGGCTTGAGCGTGACCGTGACTTTTACCTGCGGCATCATTTATTCTCCTTCGGTGGCGTGAATGTGACGGACTAACTCAGGGGCGAGGCCCACATAGGTCTCCGGGGACAGGGCGAGCAGGCGCGTCTTGTCGGCGGGGGGCAGGTCAAGGCTGACTATGAAATCGTGCATGACCGTCTGCGTGATGGCCGCGCCGCGCGTCAGGTCTTTGAGTTTCTCGTAGGCGTCGGCGTGGCCCGTGCGCTTCATCACGGTTTGGATGGGTTCGGCGAGGACTTCCCATGCATGGGACAGGTCTTCGGACAAACGCGCAGGGTTGACTTCTAACTTGCTGACGCCTGTCAATGCCGATTGGAGCGCCAGCACGCCGTGCCCGATAGCCGTTCCCAGTGTTCTGAGCGCCGATGAGTCCGACAGGTCGCGCTGCATTCGGGAAACGGGGAGTTTCGTTGCCAGATGGCCTAAGAGCGCATTGGCGACGCCGAGGTTCGCTTCGGCGTTCTCAAAATTAATAGGGTTGACTTTGTGCGGCATGGTGGACGAGCCGACTTCGGTGGCGACCACGCGCTGCTTGAAGTAGCCGAGCGAGATATAATTCCACACATCCTGGCAGAAGTCCAGCGTGATGGTGTGGAAGCGCAGGAGGACGTGGCAGGCTTCGGCAAGGAAGTCGTGGGGTTCAATCTGCGTGGTGAGCGGGTTGGGCGTCAGGCCCAGGCGCGTCACAAACTCCTGCGAGATGCGCTCCCAGGGCGCGTCGGGATAGGCCGCCGCGTGCGTGTGGAAGTTCCCGACTGTGCCGTTGAGTTTGCCCAGGTACTCCAATGCGTCAATTTGAGACAGTTGACGCTGCCAGCGATGGACGAAGACCGCCATTTCCTTGCCCAGCGTGGTGGGCGACGCGGGCTGCCCGTGCGTGCGGGACAGCATCGGCAGCCCTTTGTGCGCGTCGGCAAGGGCGGTGACGGCGTCGGTGAGCGCCTGCGCCTGCGGACGCCATCTTTGCGTAATGCCCTGCCGCAGCATGAGCGCGTAGGCCAGGTTGTTGATGTCTTCCGAGGTGCAGCAGAAATGGACGAACTCGCGCACATCGGCCAGCGTCGTTTCCTGAAGACGCTCTTTAAGGAAGTATTCAACGGCCTTCACGTCATGGCGCGTCGTGTTTTCAATGGCCTTGACGCGGGCGGCATCGGCGGGGGAAAAGTCGGCGGCGAGCGCGGCCAGCCATGTCTGCTCGGCGGGCGTGAACGGGCGCACGCAGTCTACTTCGGGCCGCTCGGCGAGAAGGCGCAGCCATTCAGCCTCTACGTGTACCCGAAAGCGAACGAGCGCGAACTCGGAGAAGTCGGCGCTTAACGCTTCGGTTTGCGCGTGATAGCGCCCGTCTAAGGGCGAGACGGCGAGCAGAGTATCCAGTTCGGGGGGCATGGCCTATTATAGCCGAAAAGCCGGGCCGGGGGCAAGGGCGGACACGGCGGCGACGATGACCGGGGCGCTCTTGAAGCCTTCCGCGGAGACGGCGACAAGCCGAATGCTGATCTGGTAGCCGGGGCCGGGAATACGAAAAAGCGTGTTCACCAGCCCGGTCAGGTCGCGTGCGGCGGCAAGGTTTGTGATGGCTCCCAGACGCACGAACGTGGCGCTTTTGTTGGGCGTGCGCGTGGCGGGGACAGGGCGCGTGCCGCTCACGACGACGGTTCCCGCGTATCCGGCGGGGCAGTGCAGGGTGACGCGCGGCGTTCCCGCGCCATCCGTCTGGACGCTGAGGGCGCAGGCGGGCAGGGGCGCGGGGGGCGTGTAGGCGGCAGGCGCGGCGTTGGGCAGGGAGGCGTTGGCGTCTAAAAGGGCATTGGCGGCGCTCAGGAAGGTGTGATACCCGTGCTGTTTGGTGGGCAGGTCGGGCTGCGTGGGGTTGTAAACAAGGCCGGTGACGCTGTTCCAGTCGGCTTTGATTTGGCCGGGCAAGGCGTTCCAGTGGGCGGAGATTTGGCGGGTTCTTTGCGCCTGCGGGTTGCCGAGCATATCCCTGCGCTG
Source organism: uncultured Armatimonadota bacterium (assembly GCA_963835235.1). GTDB lineage: Bacteria > Armatimonadota > Armatimonadia > Armatimonadales > Capsulimonadaceae > CAWIET01. The sequence continues at coordinate 545,576 of CAWIET010000005.1, read as the reverse complement.
CCTTTTCGGGCGGGCTGTTGGCAGGATTGCGAAGACGTTTGCTGATTGGGTTGACATGGCTGTGTTCCTTTCCGGTGGGAATTATCGGCAGAATTGCGCCGTGTCTTCAGGGTGATGGGGGGCGTTTACGTAAGGCTTACGTATCATCTATGTATGCTCCAGGTAAGGCTTACGTATGCTTTACGTATCGTCTGCGTAGGGTTTACGGATGCGGGCGCGAAGATGCGCCGGGCGCTGTGGGACATGGCGTAGTTCCTTTCGTGGAGCCAGCAACGGGCCATTGTAACACGGCGGGGCGCGGCTGTCAAGACAAGTCGGCGGGCTGGTTAATGCAGCCGGACGAGCGGGGCGAGGCGGGCGAACTTCTTGGGGCCGATGCCGGAAACGTTCAGCAGGTCGTCGGGCTTCTGGAAGCCGCCTGATTGCTGACGGTACGCGAGAATGCGGGCCGCCATCGCGGGGCCGATGCCTGGCAAGCGTTGGAGTTGGTCGGCTCCTGCCGTGTTGAGGTTGACTTGCCCCTGCGCGGGTGACGTGAGCTTGCCCGGTTTGCCCGTGCCCGCTCCTTTGACGGCGCTCCTAACCGGGGCGGGCGGCGCGGCTATCGGGCCGGTTGCCGTGATGCTGTTGCCGGGTGGCGCGAGCATGACGGTGGCAACGGCCGCTGTCTTGACGGGAATGTAGACTTTCTCGCCGTCATGGACTTTCTCAGCGAGGTTGACGGCATCTAAGTCCGCATTGGGGCGGGGGCCGCCTGCCGCATGGATTGCCATCATCACCCGGCTTCCCGGCGCAAGCAGATACAGCGACGGGTGGCGTACCGCGCCCGCGACATGGACATACAGCTTGGGCGGCAGGGCCGGTTTCGAGACGGCTGCAACGGGGGACGGGAGCGGAACAGGCGTCGCCGACTGCGGCGGCAGGGCGCTCACGGCTGCCGGGGGCGGGGTAATTACAACGGGCGGCGGGGCCGGACGGCGAGATGCATACAGACCCGCCCCGCTCCCAGCCGCAATCAGCAGGCACAGGGCAGCGAGCGTTGCGCGCACACGAGCATCCTGCATAGTGGTATTCCTCCGTTACGTGTTCTCGTTACTCGCGCCGCATCAACAGGTCGGCTCGTCGGGGGCGGAAGCAGTCGGGTCAAGCGCAGTTCGGCGCGCTCCACTTCAATGGCAAAGCGCGAGGTCTGCGGCCATTTGCGCCCGGTCAGCATCACGCAGCGCTTCCCGCAGGCTCATTGGGATTTGCTCCGTGCCTGCCGCAAATCAGTCAGCAGCGCGTCGGTCTCGGCAGCGGCTTCGCGTGCGTGTTCAGCCATGCGCTGCGCTGGCAACTTAAGTGAGCGAGCAGCGCCTCTGCGGCAGGCGTCCATTGCGCTGCGGCGTCTCCTCCCACCGTGATGAACTTGCCCTTGCGGGGGCCAGAGATGAGAATGGCTTCGCTGCTTTCGGACAGAGATGGGGAAATCGGCATCAGGAGCCTCCTTACACGACGACAATGTTAACCAACTTGCCGGGCACGACAATGACTTTGCGTGGCTCCCTGCCGTTCAGCGTTTCCTGCACGCGCGGGCTGGCAAGGGCGAGCGTCTCTAACAGAGCGTTATCGGCATCGGCGGGGGCGGTGAGTTTGTCGCGCACCTTGCCGTTAATCTGCACCACCAGCGTGATTTCGTCGGCTCTGGCAATCTCCGGGTCAACGGACGGCCAGGGGTGACGGTACAGGAACCCCGATTGGCCCAGCGCTTCAGTCCACAGTTCGTCTGCGAGATGGGGCGCGAAGGGGGCAATGGCGAGCGTCAAATACTCCAATGCCTCATCCAGCGCGCCAGATGAGACGTTGGCGGGACGATTGGACACATACTCGTAGAGCGCGTTGACCCACTCCATCAGGGCAGCAACGGCGGTGTTGAACCGGAACGCTTCTATGTCCTCAGCGGCCTTCAGCACGGCTTGATGGGTCTTGCGGCGCAGGGCGCGGTCGGTATCGCTCCCGTCAGACAGGCGTTCCCACCAGTCGGGACGGTAGGACGCGCCCCATTGCGCCACCAGCCGGTACACGCGGGACAGGAAGCGTGACGAGCCGCGTATGCCTTCCTCCGACCACTGCACCGTTTCCTCAAACGGCGTGATGAACGCCTCGTAGACGCGCAGAGCGTCCGCGCCAAAGCGTTCGGCGGCCTCGTCGGGCGTCACCACGTTGCCCATCGACTTGCTCATCTTGGCCCAGCGATAGACAATCTCGCCTTCCGGGTAGCGGGGCAGGTCTTCGGGCTTAATCGGCACCCAGTTTTCCACCCGCTCCTCCTGCGCCTCGGTGTCGCCGCTGTCTTCTTCGCTCGCAGCAGGGCGGCGGCCCGGCGTGTGGGCCAGCATCATGCCCTGATTACGCAGGCGCGTAAAGGGTTCGTCAAAGTCAAGCAGGCCCGCGTCGTGCAGCACTTTTGTCCAGAAGCGGGCGTACAGCAGGTGCATCACCGCGTGCTCCGCGCCGCCGACGTACATATCCACCGGGAGCCAGTAGCGCACGGCGTCCTGCGAGAACGCTTCGGCGGCGTTGCGCGGGTCGGCGAAGCGCAGGAAGTACCACGACGAGCACGCAAAGCCCGCCATCGTGTCCGTTTCCCGGCGCGCGGGCTGGCCGCACACGGGGCAGACGGTGTTCACCCACTCGGTGATCGCGGCGAGCGGCCCTTCGCCCGTGCCCGTCGGCTGGTAATGCTCTACGGGCGGCAGGGTGACGGGCAGCTGGTCGTCGGGCACGGCGACTTCCCCGTGTTCGGGACAATGGATAATTGGAATGGGCACGCCCCAGTAACGCTGGCGCGACAACAGCCAGTCACGGAAGCGATACGTGACAACCGGCTTGCCGCTGCCCTGCGCTTGCAGCCACGCGGCGACTTTGCCGACAGTATCTTTGGAGTACGGCAGCCCATCAAACGGCCCCGAATGCAGCAGAACGCCCCTGTCGGTGACGGCTTCGGTCATCGCCTCGCCCGTCAACTCCGGCTGGCCTGCTTCCTGATAGACAGGCACAATCGGCAGGCCGAACTTGCGCGCAAACTCAAAGTCGCGCTGGTCGTGCGCGGGCACAGCCATAATCGCCCCCGTGCCGTAGCCCATCAGCACGTAATCCGCCACCCAGACAGGCACGCGCTCGCCGTTAACCGGATTGACGGCATACGCGCCGGTCGGCACGCCCGTCTTATCGCGCCCTTCGGCCTGCCGGTCTATATCGGTCTGCCGCTGCGCGCGCTGTTTGTAGTCTTCTATCGCTTGACGCTGCTCCGGCACGGCGAGGGTGTCAACCAAGGGGTGTTCGGGGGCCAGCACCAGAAACGTCGCGCCCCAGAGCGTGTCAGGCCGCGTAGTGAAAACGGTGATGGCGTCCGCGCCGCCTGCTGTTGGGAACGTGACCTCTGCGCCTTCGGAGCGGCCAATCCAGTTGCGCTGCTGCTGCTTGATGCCTTCCGGCCAGTCCACCGTGTCCAGCCCGGCCAGCAGGTGGTCGGCGTAGTCGGTGATTTTCAGGTACCACTGCGGCATCGCCTTCTTCTCTACGGGTGTGTCGCATCGCCAGCAGCGCCCGCCCACGACTTCCTCGTTGGCAAGCACGGTCTTGTCTTTGGGGCACCAGTTCACGGGCGCATTCTTGCGGTACGCGAGGCCGCGCTTCAGCAGCAACAGGAAAATCCACTGTGTCCAATGGTAGTAAGCGGGGTCAGACGAATTGACCTCGCGCGACCAGTCGTAGGAAAGGCCGATCAAGTTCATCTGACGCTTGTAGGTGGCGGCAAATTCGGCGACCATCGGGGCGGGCGCGCGCTGGCGCTTGATGGCCTCGTTCTCGGCGGGCTGTCCGAAGGCGTCCCAGCCCATCGGATGCAGCACATTGAAGCCCTGCATGGCTTTCATGCGCAAAAATGCATCGGTGGGCGCATAGTTCTTGAAGTGCCCGACGCTCAAACCCGCGCCCGACGGGTACGGGAAAAACTCCAGCCCGTAATACTTGGGCCGCGCGCTGTCCATTTCCGCGCGGAACAGGTCAGCGTCGCGCCACCGCGCCTGCCATTTGGCTTCAATCGCCTGAAAGTCGTATTTCTCGCTCAACGCCATGATGCCCTCAATTATAGCGGCTGGCGGGGCGAGTGTCAAGCACGGGGTACACTTGAGGACAAGAGAAGGCAAGATGCGAACGCTTTGCGTAGCGACGCTTGTTTTTTCGGACGGCAGTTTCGGGAGCAGACAGAAATCGGGTATAACGGGGGCCATGACTGAGACAAACCTGAACCCTGAAACAAGCCCGAAAACTGTTAGCGCCCCCGATTACGTCAGCGGGCCAAAATGGAGCGCAACGCGCCCGCTCGCGCTGGTGGTCTGCTGCTCCGATGGACGCCTGCAAACCGCCATTGACGACTTTCTGCACCACGAATTGGGGGTTGTGTATTACGACCGCCTGTACGCGCCGGGCGGCCCGGCGGCGCTGGCAACCCGCTCCTGCGAGTTCCTGCGCGCCGAGACGTTCCGCAAGGACTACCAGTTCCTCTCGGTGGCGCATTCCATTGAGCAGGTGATTTTCATCTTCCATAGCGCGGCGGAGGGTGGCCCGGAGGAGGCCATCTGTGCCCATTACCGTCGTTTGCTGCCGCAGGCGACGCGCGAGGAGATTGCCGCGCGTCAATTGGAAGACATGGCCGAAGTGCGCCGCCATCTGGAAAGCGCGCCCTTCAAGGCGGCGCTGAGTTTCTATCGGGCAGAAGTGCTGCCCGATCGGGCCATTCGCTTCGTGCCGCTGGAAGGCTGAGACAAAGAAAAGCGCCCCTGTTCCCGTGCGGGAACAGGGGCGCTTTGGCGTGTCAGTTGCCCGCGTAGACAGGATCGGTGTAGCCGACCCGTCCCTGCGTGTCAATAACGCGGCCTACCACAAAGCCCGGCTGGGCGGTGGCGAGCGCGGGCTGGTTGAAGTATCTGGTAATGGTTCCCTGCGGGATGACAACCGCGAACGGCAGCGCGCTGAAGCAGTTCTGCACTTCCCACGTGTTGAGCAAGACTTCCACGCTCCGCACGCTCGTGCCCGTCGGCGTAGTAACCGTCGCCAGCGCGCCCGCCGCGTAATGGCCGGGGTTCAGGTTGGTCAGCGTGAGCGACGGCGTGCCGCGCAGGGCGGCGTAGTCGGGAACCGAGTAGTAGAGAATACGCGAGTAGCGATCCGTCTGCGGCTTGACGTACAGGCAGATAGGCGCGCTGACGGTGCTGCTCAATGTCGCGCCGTTGTCGGTCAGGGTGGCCTGCGCCCGGTAGAACGTGCCGGTCGCGGGGGCGGCGAAGTTGAGGGGAAGCGTCGCCGCGCCCAGGCTGTTGGGGGCAATGGCCGCGCTGACCGGGGAGCCGATTTGGCTGCCTGCGGCGTTATAAAGCCGCACGGTGGCGGTCACGGTGTCGGCGGTGGGGTTGAGCACGAGCGCTTCTACCTGCGTGGCCTGATTGGGATGGAGCGCCTGCGGGGTTGTCAGATAAAGCCGGGCATTGGAAAACGGGCAGGCCTGCCCCCGGAATTGAGCCGCGTACCAGGCGGTGAGGTCGGCGCGGGTGGTGTTCCACTCGCTGTCGGGGAAGATGTCCGTATGCTCAATCACGTCGCACCAGGTGGACAGAGTGACCCAGCGCGGGGCATAGGGAAGCCCGTTGACCTGGCCCCATTGGGCGCGGTACAGTGCGGTTCCCTGCGCGTCGGTGTAGCCTTGCAGGGACGGCGCTTCGTGGTCGTAGCCGGGCTGCACGGGAGCGAAGAACAGGCGGGAATTGTCGCCCGCCAGCTGGTCTAAGTCCGAAGCCCAGGTGTAGGCAAACAGGGTCATGGAGGCGCTGGTGCCGGGGAAGTAGGACGCAATCTGCTGCGGCACGGTCATGCCGGGCGTGCTGGACGGGTCATTGAAGGTCTGAATGGTGCCCAGGTCAGGCGTGCAGCACATATCGGCGACCCAGTAGAACCGGCAACCCTGCGCGGCCAGCGTGTTGCGGACAGTCTGCCATTCGGTGGGCGAGAGCGCCGTCGTATGCGCGCTGAAGGCGATGAGTGAGCCGTCGGGCTGGCGGGCGGCGCAGGTGTAGTTGTTGGCCTGCACGGTGTTCCAGTAGTCGGTATAGAACGCAATCGCGCGGCTGATGAGGGCCGCGTGGGTGGGAGCGGGCTTCTCGCCTTTATCAGTGACTTCATAGTAGGGCGCAAGCAGAAAGTTCTGGGCCGTGGCGGCGGTCAGCAGGGGCTGCGCGGCAATGGACGCGAGCTGTCCCACCGACCCGATGAGGTCAAGAGCCAGTCCGTCCAGCCCGGCTTTGCGCGCGTTGGAGATGGAGGTCATCGGCAGGTTCACCCGGTCAGGCACGGGGCTTTGATCCAGTGGGTGAAGCGCGCCGTATTGATGACCGCTGGTGACGTACAGTTGAATGCCGTTGGCGGCGGTGACGCCCCAGACCATCGACTGGCTGGTAATGGAGACAGCAGGACGCCTAAGAGTCTGCGGCACGGCAGACAGTTTCGGAGCAGTCGGGGCGGCGGCAAACGTGCCGACAGCCTGTATCAGCAGCAGCCCGCAGAAAGCGAGCCGCGCAAGCAGCGTGTGTTGCATATGTGGTTATCCTATTGTAAACGGAGTACCATGAGCGGCGGCAAAGTGCAAAAGCGCCGTTTCACTATACACCGGATTTTGGCGTTTAGCCGCTTTCCTCAAGGAAAGAAACGGCTATTTTTATGATTGGTCAGGAGGGGAATATTCGTTACTGAGGGCATTGCGGGGCTTTGCCGCGCATAAAAACGGGCTTTTCGGGGCGCTCGCTGTGATAAAGGCGTTTCCTTTGCAGGAAGTCTCTTGCAATCCGGCAGCCTCTGTGTTATAATGGCGCGGCCGACTGTTACGAATAGCCCCGTTCACGGAGGACACGCCATGCCGTTTGCCGCACACGCTCTCGCACATATTCTGCGCCGCCTTCAAGAGCCGCTGCGCGACCCCTCACCCTGCCCGCAGACGGGCGACCCTCTCCCGTCGGAACGGGTGAGGGTAAGAGAGGCACAGCCTGCTCTTATCTCCTACCCTCTCCCGCTTCGCAGGCGAGGGTGGCGCGCGGTTTGGCGCGTGCCGGGTGAGGGCCTCCTGCTCCTCCTGATTCTTGCCCTCGCCGCCCCGTGCGCCCGCGCCGCCACGCTCAACGTCCCGTCGTCTGCCTACCCCACCATTCAGGCAGGCATCAACGCCGCCGTGAATGGCGACACCGTGCTTGTCGCGGACGGCACGTACACCGGCCCCGGCAACGTGGACTTGGACTTCGGTGGCAGAAACATCACCGTCGCGTCCGTCAACGGCCCCGCTGTCACGGTGATTGACTGTCAGGGAAGCGCGTCCACCCCGCACCGGGGGTTTATCTTCCAGCATCAAGAAACGTCGGCGGCAACGGTCAGCGGCTTCACCATCCAGAACGGCTATGCCGGCAATCCCGGCTCCATTCTCGTCAATGGCGGCGGTATTCTTGCTTTTCGCACCAGCCCGACTATTTCGCACTGCATCTTCCTGAACAATCAGGCAGCCGCTGACGGAGGAGCCATTTACTCCTATGGCGGTCAAATAAGCGCCTGCGCCTTCCTCGGCAATTCTGCCGCTCACGGCGGCGGCCTTTTCCTGTTCACCGTTTACAACGCACTTGTTCTCAATTGTGCCTTTATCGGCAACACAGCAGCAAGTTCTGGCGGTGGCATAGGCTTTGCGGCCAGTCCAAGTATCACAAATTGCACGTTCACAGCGAATACCGCCCAATATGGCGGCGGCATGGAGGGTGGGAATTATGGTGCTATCAGTTCGGCCCTTATCACGAACTGCCTCCTGTGGGGCGATGCTGCCTCAGTGAAAGACAACGAACTAAACCAATCCGGGACTGGCTTTAATCCACAGATGACCTATTGCGACGTGCAGGGCGGGTACGCGGGGACGGGCAACATCAACGTTGACCCGCTGTTCGCGCGCCCTCCCAATCTGAGCGCCGTGCCGCCCGATTACGGAGATTCACATCTGCAAAGCGGCTCACCGTGCATCGGCGCGGGCACGCCTAATTACACGCCGACCACTGACTTTGACGGCAATACGCGCCCCAACCCACCCAGCATTGGCGCGTTTGAGTTCATCCCGCCCGTCTATATCACCAACGCCACGATCGGCCCGGCCACTCTGCCCATGACCGGTGGCACACTGAGCGTGAGCGCAGATGTTGCCTTGCCCGCAGGCGTCCGCTCTGTTTCCGCCACGCTTTATGCCAACGGTGTGCCGGTTTCCATTTATCCGTACAATCAACTCTCGCTCACTGCCACCGGCTCCGGCACAACCTACGCGGCGTCCTATAATCCTGGTGTGAACCGTTCGTCCGGCCCGATTGTCTTCACTGCCACCATTATGGCGACCGATACGCAGGGCAGCGTCTTTTCCGCCAGTGCCGTCGGCTCCTGCGCGCAGCCTTCGGAACTGCCGCCCGTTGTCAGCAGTGCGACCGTGACCCCGGCCAATGTTTCGGCGCAGGCGGGCACGGTACAGGTGAGCGCGACAGTCACTTTCCCGCACGGATTTTCCGATTTGTACGCCTATTACCCCCTCTTTCAGAATGGCGGCACCACGTTTGTTCAAGCATCCATGACCGGCCCCGACGCGAACGGCGTTTACACCTGCGCCCTGCCGTATGCCGCCAACACGGGCAGCACGTCACTGTATCATCAAGTGTTCATCATGGCAACGGATACGCTGGGGCAGAAAACTAATCCTTACGTGGGCAGTTTTAATCAGGCCATCCCGGATACAACTCCCCCCGCGACGACCGCTGCGCTGTCTGGCACATTGGGGAGCAATGGCTATTATGTCGGCCCCGTCACCGTTACGCTGGCGGCAACAGACACCGGCGGCTCCGGCGTTGCGGCGACATCGTACAGCGTGGATAGCGGAGCGGCGCAGGCGTACAGCGCGCCCTTTTCTGTGACGGGCGACGGGGCGCACAGCGTCACGTTCTTCAGCGCCGACAATGCGGGCAATACGGAAGCGCAGCATTACCTGTCCGTCGGAATTGACACCGCGCCGCCGGTCACAACGGCTTCCATGAATGGCGCAACGGTTACGCTGGCGGCTTCGGACGCCCTTTCCGGCGTCGCCAGCACGTTCTACAGCATAGACAACGGGGCGCAGCAAACGTACAGCGGCCCATTCACCGTCAGCGGCGGCTCCGGGACAGGGCACAGCATTGCGTTCTTCAGCACGGACAACGCGGGCAACAGCGGAACGTCCCAGACCCTGGCAGTCACGGTTCCGTATCCCGCGCCCACGCTGTCTGCCCTTAGTTCCAGCAGCGCAGTGGCAGGCGCGCCCGCCTTCACCCTGACCCTCACGGGCACAGGCTTTATCAGCGGAGCGTCTGTCGTGCAATGGAACGGAAGCGCGCTGGCAACGACGTTCGTGTCGGGCACAAAACTCAAAGCAACCGTGCCCAACTCTCTGCTTGCCAGCGCGGGCACGGCACAGGTGACAGCGGTCAACCCCGCTCCGGGCGGGGGCGTTTCCAACGCGAAGACGTTTACCATCACCCTGACTAGCGTGAAAGTGACAGTCGGCACGCCGACACGCGCCGCCGGGACAAGCGTTCTCAGCGTTCCGCTCACCGTGCAGAACACAGGTGATTTCACCGCGCCTAACGCGCAGGTGACGGCAAGTAAATTGGGCGGCTACGCCACGCTCACGCCGCTGCCGGTCACGCTCGGCGACATCGCGCCCGGCGCGTCCGCAACAGTCACGCTCGCGTTCCCCAAAAAGTCGGGCGCGGCAGGCAGCGCCAAAACGCTCACCGTGAACGGCACGTATGGCGGCGGCGCGTGGAGCGCAACAGTCACCGTTGCCTTGCCCTGATGCCTGCGTAGCGGGCCACATAAAAAGCAGCCTGCTGTTTTGCCCGGCAAGGCTTTTGCGGTGCTGACCGGTTAACCCTTGACAGGCCCGCACGCGATCGGGGTATACTGACCGCACAATTTGTTAGACAACGGCGTTGACGAAGAAGAGTACGCCGCCATCGCGTTTTTCAGAGAGCCGGAAAAGGTGCAAGCCGGTAAACGTGGGGCGGCGGAACATGACTTCCGAGCCGGGTGGGGGAACGGCAGGCGGAACGCCTGCTCAGTAGTCCGCTCCGGGGGCCTCCCGTCACAGGGGCAGGGTGTGATGCGCTCGCGCGTTTGTTTGCACCCGCAAAGGCGGCGCGTCGCGAGGCGTCCCGCGAAGCAAGGTGGTACCACGAAAGCAAAGCCTTTCGTCCTTGTCTGCATGACGCTTTCTGCTTTTCCGGGCAGAAGGCATCGGGCCGGGACGAAGGGCTTTTTGCCCTTTTATTGGGGGAACCAAACGTGACAAAAGTGCTGGGGCTGCGCTGCCGCGAGTGCGGCCAAACCTACGACAAAGCGCCCATTCATGTGTGCGAACTATGCTTCGGGCCGCTGGAAGTGCAGTACGACTATGCCGCCGGGCCGCCTGTCACCAAAGGGCGCATTCAGGATGGCCCGTTGACCATGTGGCGCTACGCCGACCTGCTCCCGCTGGACGGCGAGCCGTGCGTGGGGCGTCAGGTGGGCTTCACCCCGCTGGTGCGCGCGGAAGGGTTGGGCCGCGCGCTCGGCCTCAAGGAAGTTTACGTCAAGAACGATGCCGTGAACCATCCCACGCTGTCGTTCAAGGATAGGGTCGTCGCCGTCGCCCTCTCCAAAGCGCGCGAGTTCGGCTTCCAGACTGTCGGATGCGCGTCCACCGGCAACCTTGCCAATTCCGTTGCCGCCCACGCCGCCGAAGGGGGCTTTGAAGCCTACATCTTTATCCCGCACGATTTGGAGCAGGGCAAGGTGGTCGGCACGCTCATTTACGGCGCGAATGTGCTGTCCGTCTCCGGCAACTACGATGAAGTGAACCGATTGTGCTCGGAAGTAGCGGGCAAGTACGGCTGGGGATTGGCGAATGTCAACCTGCGCCCGTTCTACGGCGACGGCTCCAAGACCTTTGGCTATGAGATTGCCGAACAACTCGGCTGGCGCGCGCCGCAACACATTGTCTGTCCGTCGGCAGGCGGCTCGCTGGTGACGAAGATATACAAGGCGCTGGGCGAGTTCGCCAAACTGGGCCTGATTGACGGCGTGCCGACCAAGATGTACGTCGCGCAGGCTTCCGGGTGCGCGCCTATTTCCACAATGGTCAAGGAGCGCGCGGAGATAATGAAGCCGGTGCGCCCTAACACTATCGCCAAGTCTATCGCTATCGGCAACCCCGCTGACGGCTATTACGCCGCCGAAGCCTGCCGCAAATCGGGCGGCTGGGCCGAAGACGTGACCGACGACGAAGTGGTGGAAGGCATCAACCTGCTGGCGCAAACGGAAGGCATCTGGACGGAAACAGCGGGCGGCGTCACCGTCGCTGTCACGCGCAAACTTATTCAGCAGGGCGTCATCCCCAAAGACGAAAGCGTCGTCTTGTGCATCACCGGCAACGGCCTCAAAACCATAGATGCCGTGCTCGGCAAGACCACGCAGACCATTCCTATCGCCCCCACGCTGGCCTCCCTGGAAGAAGCATTGGCGGCGCGGGCGCACAGCGTGCCCACTCAGGCCGCCGCGCCCCGGCGGGACATGGCCCCGGTTTAGAAAGACAACGCATCACATGGCAGCAGTCTCACAGTGGCAGCGCGCGGAACTTGTTGAAAGGCAGGCAGAGCCTGACCCCGCCAAACAGCCGCGCCAATTTGTTAACTTCGCCTTCTATAAACTTGACCCGGCGTGGCTCCGATTGGATGCCCGCACCCGGCAGGACGGCGCGCGGGAACTGGCCGCAGTCATCACCCGGCATGCGGAGAAGTTCTTAGTTTATCCCTACACCACGTTTGGCGTGCGCCCGGATACCGACTTCCTGCTGTGGCGCATCTCGTACAACTTAGATGACTTTGAGGCGATGGCCGCCGCCATGCGCCGCACCCAAATGGGCACCTATCTCACGACGCCCCATTCGTTCCTTGCCATGACCAAGACCAGTATCTACGTGGACGACCATGTGCATGAAGGGCAGGAAGGGACGCGCAACAAGATTGTGATTGGCGGCGGCAAGTACCTGTTCGTGTACCCGTTCGTCAAGACGCGCGCGTGGTATCTGCTTCCCAAAGAGGAGCGGCAGGCCATCATGCGCGAGCATATCAAGTTTGGGCATGAGTACCCGTCGGTCAAGCTCAATACCACTTACTCCTTTGGGCTGGACGACCAGGACTTCGTGGTCGCCTTTGAGACCGACTTCCCGCAGGACTTTGTGGATTTGGTGCAGGGCCTGCGCGAAACGCAGTCCAGTTTGTACACGCAGCGCGACACCCCCATCTTTACCTGTACGCAGCAGGATATTGGGACGCTGCTGGCGCACTTGAGCGGCGTGGAGAACTGAATAAACGAGAGGTTGAAGAGAAGCGAGAGGGTTTCAACCCCCTCGCTCTCTGACGCGGGTGGGTTAGCCCGCGCTTTCTTAATGGAGGACAGCACATCATGGCAGTCAGCGTCTTAATCCCGACCCCGCTTCGCACCCTGACGGCGGGCGCGGACACGGTGAGTTTGGAAAGCCCCGGCACGGTGACCGGGCTGGTGGAGCAACTGGAAGGCCAGTTCCCCGGCATGGGCAACCGCCTGCGCGGGGAGGACGGCGCTTTGCGCCGCTTCATCAACATCTACGTCAACGATGAGGATGTGCGCTTCTTGCAGGGGGCGGAGACGGCCTTGAAAGACGGCGACCAGGTGTCCATCGTGCCTGCGATTGCGGGAGGGCTTTAACGCATGGCTTTAGAGCGCTACAACCTGACGTTTTCCAAACCGATGGGCAGTCAGCCTGTCATTTACAACCTGGGCCGCAAGTACAAAGTGGTGACGGTGCTGGAGCGGGCCAATCTGTCGGAAGAAGCGGGCTGGGTGCAGGTCGCCTTGCAGGGCGAGCCGGAGGAAATCCAGCGCGCGCTGGCCGACCTGAACACGATGGGCGTGTTCGTGACGCCCGTAGAACTCGCAATGCTGGGGTAAGCGGCCCCAAAGCAAGCCAAAAGGCCCGGCAGACCGCAATGGTCTGCCGGGCCTTTTTGTGACTCTGTGTGCCTACGGGTACGTGCCATCCAGCGTAGCGCTTACCCGCTTCCAGGAGAGCACGTCGTAGCTGCTGCCGCTGGTGGGGAAAAAGGGCGGCGGCGTGTCACGCATCCGGGCGTCATAGTTGAAGTAGTTCGCCATGCCGCTGGTCAGGCCGCTGCCGCCGAAGACGCCCATAATCCCGATGTTGTTGGACAGATACCCGCCCATGTTTTCCCACGAGCCTACGGGCCGCGTCCAGTAATGGTCAACATCGTAGACGCCGTAGGCCAGCACGCTGGCGTCTACTTCTACGGTGTTCATGGCCGCGCCGGTGCTGTCGTTGACGGTGAGCAGCACGTTGTTGGAGACAATCCCCAGCGTCCCGGCGTGCTTGACAAAGTTAGGGTCAGCGCTTTCAGCGATGTAGTGCCCGCTTGCGTCTTTCTGGCGAGCCGTACTGTAGGTAAGGTTGCCGTCAATGTTGAGGTTCTTGCTGTGGTCGGTGGCGATGGTGAGGGCGTTGCGGTGCGTGATGTTGCCCTGCCCGTCTACGGTGTTGTCGGCGACGACGCCGGTGACGCCGCCGGTGGCCGCCGTGCCGTTCAGGTTGGGGTCGGGGTCGGTGGTGCCGATGTTGCCATCGGAGTAGATGACGCCGTTGTTGGGGCCATTGACGTTGGTATCCGAGGACTTCGCCTTGTAGTTGCCGCTTTTCCCTGCCTGCTGGAAGTAATCTACGTGCTCTTTGGTATTGCCGTTGTTTTTGTCTATAGTTAAGGTGGTCGTGTAGGGCTGGCCGTTGGCATCGGTCTGCTGGATGACGACAATCTGATTGCCGCCGCCGTCCACTGAAAGCGTCATCTGCGACGTGTCGCCGTGAATGTACGTGCCGCCGCTGGGCGTAACTGTGACGCCCACCGGGTCGGAAGCCTGCGGCGCTCCTGAAGGCGGGGTAGTGACGCCGGACGCGGGCGGCGTCTGGCCCAGCGCGGCGTACTGCTGCGCGACGCTGCTGCTCGGAAACGGAACGGTGGGTGTGCCGGTGCTGACCGTGTTGGCCCCGCCTGCGGCGACGTGCGCCCAGTCGTCGGCAGTCGTGGGAGCCTGCGTGCCGCCGAGGTTCCAGTCTTTGTACCAGTTCACATTGGAGCCGGAGATGTCGTAGGCGTCGGAGCCGGTGTACGTGAAGATGGGCGTGTTGGTGCTGGTGAACCACAGGACGTTTTCGTTGACGCCGCCTGCGTTGTTGTCATGCACGGGGCCGTCAAACGTGGTGGAGCCATCGGCAACCCAATAGTTGTTGGACTGCCACTGATTGACGAGCACCAGCCACTTGCTCAGAGACGTGACCTGCACATACGCCTGTACCGCCTGTTTCATGCCGCCGCTCGTGCCGATGGACTCAATCAGGTACATCTTCTGCGTGCTGCCGGAGTTGGACACGTTGGGGTACACCATGATGCTGAACGTGCTGCCGGGCACGGACGGGTCGGGCGTGACGACGGCGCGTCCGCTGGACAGCATGGATTTAGAAGACCACGTGAACGCAGGGGCGAAGGCCGTGACGTAGGACGGCGGGTCGGGCAGGCTGTTGAGCCATTGCAGCGTGTATTCCACGCCCGACTCGGCCATGTTGAAGGCGGCGACGGACGCCATGCGCGTGGACGACATCTGCATCGCGTCGCCGGTGTTCGCCATGACGCCGCTGTGCCCGCCTGTTTTCCCGGCGGCAATACCCAGCAGGCTGATGGCAAGGACGCCCAGCAGCACCACCATGATGCTCACCATCGCCATGCCGCGCCGCGCGCGCTGTTTTCGTGTTGTTTTCATGTCTGCTGTCCTTGTTTTCAAGAGACCTGCCTTGCCTGAAGGAACCTACCCCCGGCTCGCCAAGCCTCGCCGACCCCTCCCCAAAGGGGAAGGGTAAAGAAAGCCCCCTCCCCCTGGGGAGGGGGTTGGGGGTAGGTGGCTAGTTCGCATGGAAGACGTTGTTGGTCGGGTTGCGGGTCGGGTCGGGCGGCAGCGACAGGACGCCGTGATCGCGCATCAGGACGCATTTGCCGGTCATCTGCGAGGAGTTGCCGCCACCGGTCTGTTCGTTGGTCTGCTGGCCGTTAATCGGGCTGTAATAACTAGTGACGATTTTAATCTCTACTTGATTGGTCAGCGTGGTCGTGCTGGTAGTGGGGCGCACGAACTGCACGGCATTGGCGGTGTTGGCGTCCACGCTCTTGCAGATGGCCCGGTTGATGCCGGTGACGCCGCCGATGACAGCATCGGTGCTGTATTCCCACAGGCAGGTTCCATTGGCAGGCGCGGGGACGCCGAGGGTGTTCGAGCGGTAAAACGTGATGTGCGCGTTGGGCGAATTGCGGTCATACGGGGTGAGCGCAACTTGTGTCCCGGCGGCATTGTACACATTGATGTTGGTGTAGGACGTATTCGTGTAACCCACCGTTGCCGGGAGCAGCGTGCCGGGCAGGGTGAGCTGAAGGGCGGTTTCAATCGTTTCCCCACTGTCGGTGGTACTGAACTGGCTTGCCGTGTACGTGGCGGGCGGCGAAAAGCCGCCTTCGGTGGGCAGGGTCAGCGAGTACGCCTCGCGCGTCTTTTCAATCACGCTTTGCACCGTGTTAGCCCCATCCTGGCTGGCGCGCACCTGCGAATCGGTGGTCATGCCGATACGGGCGGCGTTCAGGAACAGGGTGGTGACGCCCAGAAAGATGAGCGACATCAGCGAAAGGGCCAGCATGGTTTCCAGCAGCGTGAAGCCCGCTTGCCGGGACGGTCGAGATGTGCGTCGTGCGTTCATAAGCATTTACTGGTGCGGCATCCGAATAATGATGGCGGACAGCGAATATGTGCCGGTAGAAACGCCTGCGCCGCTCCAGTTGAGGGTGACGGTGACATAATCCATGACGCCCGCAGGCACCGAGCACGCGCTGCCCTGCCCGGTCACGTAAGCGTTGTAATCGCGCACGGTCAGCGTTCCGGTGCTGCCGGTCGGAAAGTAGCCGGTCGTGGTTCCGGTGCTGGCGATGTTGTCCACTGTCGTGAAGGTGTACGTAGCGGGTAAACTCGACGGCGGCGTGGTCATGGTGTCCACGATGCCCTGGCTGCTCAGGTCGGCGTAGTCCAGTTTGCTGATGCCTGCCGCGCGCAACTGGTCAATCTTGTGCTGGGCGAGCATGGCGGCCTGTGAATAGTTGTTGCTGAACTTGGCGGCGCGCACGGCCATTGGAAAGACAGCCGCGAACACCAGGGTCATCATCAGGAAGACGACCAGTGACAGGGCCACTTCTATCAGCGTGAAGCCGCTTCGCCGCGCGCGCCGGGGTCGTGTATTGTTGAGTCCATTCATGCCAGAGCCTTCCTCTTGTTCCATTGTGGCAGTGGGGGCCGCGCGCCTCACTGCCAAAGTTGACAGGTTATGGCAGAAATGCGAGATGCGGGCGCTGCCCTGAGTCATGGCGCGCGGCGGCGCGGGCGCACCGGGCCAGCCCGTCGGTCGCTTCAGAGGATTGGAACAGATGCAGAACGTCCCCGTAAGCGGCGGCGGCCTGCGTGTAGTCGCCCTGCCCATACGCAAGACGCGCCCGCGCCAGCGCGCCATCGGCGTAGTCCAGCGCGAGCGGCGTGAGGAATTCGTCGCCCGAATAAAAGCCATTGGAGACCCCGCGCAGGGAGAACCTGCTCCACACGCCCCCCGTTTCGGCGAGCAGGGCCGCGTCAGAAGGACGACCATCGCGCGGGTACAGGCGCGTGACCAGGCCAATCGGGGCGGTCGCATAGCGCGCGTTCAGAACATCCGACAGGCGCTCCGGTCGGCCCTCGGCGCTGACCAGCGCGGGCAGCGCCGCCGGGCGCAAAACGCACACGGGTTGTCCCGACCCAACCGCCTGTGCCACCAGACGCCGCAGCATTTGCTCGGTTGCCATGTCCTGCGGGGTAATCACATTGTGCGCGAACAGATGAGCAATTGGGGGATACGCGCGCTTAATCTGCTCGTAATACCAGATGTTGGCCCAGCGGCCCACGTAAGCATCGTACAGCGCGCCCAGCAGCCCCCGGCTGACGCACACCACATCGGGGCGCGCGCCTTCCACCACTTGCAGATAAGTCAGCGCGGCTTTGCTGGTGTCGGAGCCGTTGTCTATCAGAATGCCATTGGGCGGCACGCTCGCCAGCAGGTTGCGCCCGTAATCATAGCACGTCCAGTTGCGGCTCAGGTCGCATCCCGCCCAGTGCGCCCGCGCCTGACACGGCACCGCAGCCAGCACGCACGCGGCGGCCAGCGCGCGGTACGCCGCTCGCTTTGGCTCCGTCACCCACGCTTCCACGCGCTGCCAGCCGCGCCACGCGCCCCGCCCGGAAAGCGCCGCCAGCGCCGCATAGCAGGGCAGAAAATAAATGTACTGGTTGTAAATGTTGTAGTTGACCGTGTAGACAATGTCCGTCGCCATCACCCACGCGAGCAGAAAGGCTATCGGGCGCGTCTGCCGCTCCCGTCCCGAACTCAGCAAACCCGCCCCGGCAAGCGCATAAAAAGGCCAGGGAAACTCGCCGCCCAGTCCCCGCGCCCAGACAATCAGTTTGCCGACGCAGGCCGCCGGGCCGTTCTGGAACATGAGATGGGCGTAAGGCCGCCCGGTCACATGGTAAAAGAAGGCGAACGGGGTCTGCGGGTCGCCCCAGTTGACCGCCGGGTGCGCGAGCGCGCGCAGGGGCAGATAAGCGTAAAACAGCAGCGGCAGCAATCCCCAGCCGAGCGTCCCTGCCCATTCACGCCGCACGACCGGGGAGCGCCATTCGCGCAGAACCGGCTGCGTCCATAGCACAAAGACGAAGAATCCGGGCAAAAACAGCGTGTTGGTTTGATGGTTGGTGAGCGCCAGCCCGTACACGAGGGCCAGAAGGCGCAGGTCGGTGGGGCGGCAGCCGCGCGCGCGCCAGCGGGCCGCCAGAAACAAAAGCGCGCAGGTGTAAAAGGCCGTGAGGCTGTACGTCTCGCAGAACAGGCACTGCTGCCAGAACGTGCGGGAAAACGCATACAGCCCGGCTGCGGCGATGGCGACGACACGCGGCACGGCGAGCGCGCGCGTAAAGCCGTACAGCGCCGCCGCCGCGCCCGCGCCGAAGACTGCACTCAGCACGTTCAGCCGCCAGATGACAGTGCCCGATGGCAGCAGCAGCGTCCACGCTTTCGCCCCCAAACACCAGAGCGGGTAGCCGGTCGGGTGCGCGACCCCCAGCGTGTACGCGGCGGCGGCCAGTTCCCCGCAGTCGCCCCAGTAAAGCGTGGGGCACAGCGTCCGCAGGTAAACGCATAGGGCGCAAACAAACAGCGCCGCTGCTGTCAGCGTGTCCGCGTGACGCGCGCAAAAAGACTTGCAGAAGTGCAGGAACATGACACAACGTCTCATGCCATGATTATCGGCCCGCCCCGGTAATTTCTTCAGGGCCAGCCATTCTGTGCAGGAGCCAGACGCAAAAAAAGGCGGGGACAGAAAACTGTCCCCGCCGTTCCCATCCAAAAAAGGAAAGGATTAGTTGAGTACGTGAGCAAATCCATTGTTGGCACCCAGGCTGCACGTGGGCAGCGTGGTGGCATTCTGCGAGGTATACAGACCGCCCGCCGGGCAGACCGGCGTGGCGCGCAGATAGGTCGGCACCAGCATGGGGGTGGAGGTGCTGCCGAACGTGGTGTCGGTGCTGGCCGCCGCCGCCTGTGTGACGCTGGTGAACGTGCTGAGGCCCTTGTCCATCAGGTACTGCTGCTTGGCGCTGTCAACCTGCTTGAGATTGGCAATGCAGGCTTTGGCACGGGACGACTCACGAGCCTGAACGAAGTTGGGGATCGCAATCGCCAACAGAATGCCGATGATTAAGACCACAATCATGATCTCAACCAGCGTGAAGCCCGAAGACTTCTTGATACGAAATGCCTTCATAGAGAAACTCCTTTTCCGATACGTAGCCGCCCTGGCTCTGATTTCCGGGGCGCTTGACTGAATGACAATGATATAATGGCGCTTCCGCGCGTTCTCTTTAGGGCAAGCCGCCTGCTAAAAATACCGGGATTTTGCGCGTACTTGCTGCCAGCCCCCTTGACAAAGCGCAATTCCAGCGTGTATACTCTCCCAAACCTTCTCGCAGCAGGGCTGCTGCGGAAGTTGGTTCGGACGGGATCACTGTCAAAGAGGCGCAAACGACATCGCTGTCGTGTCCACCACAGCGATGTTTTTTTGCGCCTCTTTGTTTGTATGCCTGCTCCTGCGGGACAGGGCATTGGAACTGAGCCTTTGCAATGCAGCCCGTGAAAGTCGTGATTGCCGATGACGATGCCCTGACCCGCCTTGACCTGCGGCTCGCGCTGGAAGAAATGGGGCATCGGGTGATTGGCGAAGCCGAAGACGGCCAGACAGCGGCAGCGCTGGCGCGCACGCTGCGGCCCGATCTGCTCATTCTGGACATACGGATGCCGCATCTGAGCGGGCTGGACGCCGCGCGTCTGGCCCGCCACGACAATCTGGCCCCGGTGGTTCTCTTGACCGGCTATGCCGACGAGGAAATGCTCGCGCAGGCCGATGCCGCTGGCGTGGTGGCGTACCTTCGTAAGCCGCTGCGCCCGGAAGACCTGCCGCCCGCGATTGCCATTGCGCTGGGTCGCTTCCGCGAGCGTCGCGCTTTGGAAGCCGAAGTGGCCGCTCTGCGAGAAACAATGGAAGCGCGCAAAGTGGTCGGGCGCGCAAAGCCCTGCTGATGGAGCGTTACAATTTAAGCGAACGCGAGGCGTTTCATCGCATTCAGGCGCAAAGCCAGTCGCTGCAAAAAGCACCGCACGAAATTGCCCAGGCCATTCTGACTGCCAGCGAAATGGGAGTATAACGCCGGGTGATGAGACGGAAAGGAGAACAGAAACGGGAACCATGAACCCCCGCGAGGCGGCGACTTCGCTGTGCCCGCGCCCGCTGCTGCCGACGCGATGATGCGTTCGCATCCGCTTACCAAAGCGGTGATGCGCTCACGTTCGGCCTGATTTTCCTGATTGGGAACCGAATGCAAGACAGGCGCAACGCCCAAAACACGCACAAATCCAGCCTATAGGGCCTTTTTCACGAGGAGGAATTGCATTTGCGACACCCATCATCGACTCGCTCCGTCAAGTCTGCCGCGCTTGCGGCTGCCGCGCTCGGCGCGGCTCTGAGCAGCCTGTTTCTGACCCCTGCGTTCGCGCAGGACGCCGCGCCGCCCGCCGCGCCCGCGCCGCCCGCGACCACCGCCAACGGCCCTGGCCCGGCGACCCAGCCGCCGCCTGCGCCCGGCACCACAACGCCCGCGCCGTCTCAGCCGCCCGCCGCGCCCACGCCGCCCGGCACAAGCAGCACGGCCCCCGCCGCGCCCGCCGAGCCTGCCGCCACGCCGCCGCCCAACTACGGCGTCCAAACCAGTGGCCTGATTGACGGCTACTATATGCTGGACTTGCGGAACACCGGCACCAATCTGATTGAGGGCACGGGCCGCTCCTATGACCAACGCACCAAAACGCCGACGCTCGCGCTGGCAGAACTCAATGTCTTCCAGAACCCCAAACCCGGCGGCTTAGGGTTCAAGGCCACGCTGATTGCAGGCGACACGGCAGACATCAATCATGGCAACTTCAATACGGCCACCGGCACAACCCTCGGCTCTACCGGCGAGGCGCAGTTCAAGAACATTCAGCAGCTTTACGGCACCTATGCCTTCGCCGGAAAAGGCGGCGGCGTGGACATCGGCAAGTTCTACACGCCGTTTGGCTATGAAGTGACCGAAGCCAACGCCGATTACAACTATTCGCGCTCGCTGCCGTACTTCATTTTGCCGGTTTATCACGCAGGCATTCGGGCTTATACGCCCAGCATCAACGGGCTGGTGTTCACAGCCTACCTTGTCAACAATCTGTACAACACGGCAACCGCAGGCGTCCATGACCCGGACAGCAAAAAAGCGTACATCGGGCAAATCAACTTCACCGACCCGAATGGCAAGTTCACCGCCATCGGCACGCTTGGCTACGGCAAAAAGGACATAGCCGGGGTGGATGCCACCGCCGCCGACGTGGACTTCACCTATAACGTCAACGCCAACCAGATTGTGGCCGCCAACTACACCTATGTGAAGTTCAACGGCAACGGCGTTTCCGATGCCAAAACCAATGGCTATGCAGTCTACTACCGTCAGGCGCTCACGCCCAAAAATGCGGTTGCCCTGCGCTTTTCCGGCCTGGACTCCAATGCCGAGGCAGGCGGCGGCAAACCCAAGGAAGTGACCCTGACCTACGAAGTCAAGCCGACGGCAGCGTTCACGACCCGCCTGGAATACCGGCATGACTTTTCCAACCAGGAAGTGTTTCTGGGCGGCAAGAATGACACAACTGGCTCCAAAAACCAGGACACGCTGACCCTGGCCGGAATGTTCACCTTCTAAGACCTGCATTCTCGTATTGGGGGCCAGGCTGCAAAGCCTGCTGCCCCCTTTTTTGCTGCCGGAAAGTGTAACCCAGCATACCGCCACCTATTCTTATCCTATTCATTTGCTATTCCAGCCTATTCATTGCCTATTCTTTTGCTATTCCACGCAAGGGCTTCTGCTATTCTACGCAAGGGCTTTGGGTGTGCGGAGCGCAGAGGAAACAGAACGGCGGGGGGCTTGCCTCCCGCCACTGTTTTGTGTTACCATAACTCATGTCCACTCCTGCCGTTACGGAAGACACGGTTGACGCGCCGCGCGCCGCCCCGCGTCTCTGGTCGCCCGACCTGCCTTCGCCGCCTGACCCTGCCGCGCCCATTCAGCCTGCCCCGCGCCGCCGAAAGGCATCTGCCAAAGCGCCTGCGCCTTCTGCGCCTACGCCGCCCGGCCCGCCCGCCGCCGTTTCCCGCTACAGTCCGACTATCAAAGAACTGCCCGAAGGCGAGCGTCCCCGCGAGCGATTGTATGCGTCGGGGCCGCAGGCGCTCTCCACCGCTGAACTGCTCGCCATTCTCATTCGGGTGGGCAATCAGGAGCGGAGCGCGGTTTCGCTGGGCGAACACCTGCTGGCGCACTTCGGCAACATGAACTGTAAAGTATCCGCGCCAATGGCTTCTGCTATCCCTGCCCCGTCCCGGAAGAACACGTCGGCCCCTTCTTTCTGACAGACCACCTTTTCAACGACCGTGCGAACCAGGCTCCGCTTTTTCTGCCCTGCCACCAGCGGCGAGGTCAGCACGGCATGAATGTCCGTGAGTACCTGCGCCGTCAGCGTTTCTGTGTCCAGCGGCTCGGCAGGCAAGGGGGCGCGGGATGGGGCAATTTGCGCGCTCAGTCGCCCGCGCTCATCTTCCAAATCCTTCCGACGGGCGGCGAGTGATGCAAACGCTTCCGCGTAGGCGTCGGGGCTTGCTCCGGCGATGATGCCCGCTATCTGAGCCTGCACTGCCGCTGCTTCCTGCTGCTTCACACCCGCGAGGGACTTATCCACTGCCGAAAGTTCCGCCCGCAGCACGTCCCGGCTCGGCGCTGGCCCCGCCTGACGCGAGTAGGTTTCCAGCGCGAACCGAACGACTTCCGGGCGGGCGCATATCTCGCCCAGCGCCAGCAGGACGGCCTGTTCTGTCTGCTCTAGCAGGTAATGCGTGGGCGAGCAGGGGTGCGCGCCCGTCGCCGTAAAGGTGCGCCGGTCATGCCCGCAGTAGTACCGGTCGGGGTTGTGGTAGGTCTTCCCCCGTCGCGTTGTGCGGCTTCCGTTGCAGGCGACCATCGGCCTGCCGCAGTGCGCGCAGGCGACAAGCCCGGACAGCATCCGGGTTCGCCAGGGGTTGCCTCCATGCTGCCGCTTGTTCTCCGTCAGCCGGGCGTTCGCCTGTTCCCAGAGGTCGGCGGGCACAAGCGGCGGGCACTCAATCGTAACCCAGTCTTCTTCCGGGGTGAAGGTCTGAATGTGCGCGCAGCGGAAGTTCTCGCCCGTGATGGGGTTCGTCTCGGCAAGCCGGTTCTCGCTGACGTGCCAGGACGTGCGCCCGAACACGGCTTCGCCCCGATAGGCGCTGTTTCGCAGAATGACGCGCAGCGCTGTTGCCCGCCAGTATGCGCCGCCCCGCTTGGTGGGAACGGCGCTCTGGTTAAGCCACTTGGCAATGTCGTTGAGGGAATGCGCGCCGCTGGCATACCGGGCGAAGATTTCCCGGACGCAGGCGGCTTCTTCCGGGATAATCTGATGCCGCCCTAACTGTTCGGCAGGGTAGAGGCCGCGCAGTACGTCGGCTTTGGTGACGACGTGGTAGCCGAACGGAGAGCGGGAGCGGGTGGGCTGCTGGCCTTGTTGTGCCTGTTTGCGCCGTCCCTTCATAGTGCGCTCGCGGATTACCGCCTTCTCATACTGTGCGAAGCCGCCCATGATGCCAAACGCCAAGTCCCCTTCGGGCGTGTCGTCAAAGTCCATGTCGCAGAAGACAAGCCGCCCGCCTGCGCTTCTGACAGCCTTCTTGATAGCCTGCTGGTGTTCGGTGTCCCGCGAGAACCGGGACAGGTTGGCGCAGATGAGCGTATCCGCCCGGCCTGCGGCAATGTCAGCAAGGGCCGACTGCATTCCAGGACGGGACAGCAGGAAGCCGCCCGATACCCCGGCGTCCTCATATTCGGCGACAATGGGCAGGGAGAGGGCAAGGGCTTTGGCGCGGCAGGCGTCGCGCTGGCTGTCAAGGCTTGTGCCATGCTCGGCCTGCTCGCCGGTGGAGACGCGCGTATAGAGAACTGCGCCCGGCGTTCGCTTGTGGGTGGGGGTCATGGCTGCTGTTCGTCCTTTCGGGCCTGCTCGCCCTGTCGGGGTCGTCCGGGTCGGCGAATGCCTCCGGCTGCCTTGAATGCGTCTAGCTGGGCGCGCTCAATGCGCCACTGCTTGCGGTCGGCCTTGTAGCCGGGTATCTCACCCGCCCGCAGCAGGCGCAGCACGGTGTCATAGGTCAGCCGCAGTTCGGCGGCGACTTCCTCAACGGTCAAATCCGGGGGCTGTGTCATACACTGAGTATACCCGATAAACAAGCCAATACAAGCGTATATCAGAGAATTATAACAGAGTGATGTTAACCGCCGAATTGTACGAAACTCTCCGACTAATCCGACTAAGTGCCATTGTGAGAGGCTACGACATTAACGACATAAGGGTAATGATGGAGACGAAATAAAAACAACAATCCCGCTTCATAATTAGAATGCAATTGTTTTGGCACGTTTTATGCAGGCCGGTAAAAGTACAAGTCAAGTCCCACTTTCATTCTCTCCCCTTGAAAGGATAACTCTTATGCACCCACTCTCCCTCCTGCGCCGAACAATCGGCCCACTGCTCGCCGCTGTGTTTGCCTTTGCCTTGCTCACGCCCTCGCTCGCGCAGGGGCCGGTGAGTTGGTGGAAAGGCAACGGCAATGCGCTGGACAGCGCGGACGGCAACAATGGCACGCGGCAAGGCGGCGTCACCTACGCGCCCGGCGTGAGCGGTGAAGCCTTCTCGTTTGATGGCACGAACGGCGTTGTATTTATCCCCGATGCTGACAACCTGAAGTTCACAAAGTCGTTCACCATCACTGCTTATATCTATGTGAAAGCGTATAATAATGGCTTTAATCGTATCTTTTTCCGGGGCGATGATAGGCTAAATTTAGACCCATACGCTCTAGGCCTGCACACCAATGGTACAGCCTATATTCAAATCGATGATGCATCGGGCAACGTTGCTAATATCACATCCAATAGTGTTGTTCCGCTCAACCAATGGGTGTTCATCTCCGGCTCTTTAGACGACGCCACCGGCAACCTTACGCTGTCGCTTGATGGACAGGTGGTCGGACAGATAGCCACGACTGTTCGGCCTTTTGCTGACCTTGATCCTACACAAACCCCCGGCGTTGCGATTGGCAACACGCAAGACCCTAGCGCTTATAATGATCCATTTCATGGGCTGATTGATGAAGTCAAGGTCTACAATGTCGCCAAGATGGTCACGCCGCCACCCATCATCAGCACGGTCAGCCCCACCACGATTGCGGCGGGCAGTCCCGATATTGCGCTCACCATCAACGGCACCGGGTTCTTCAATAACTCTGTCGTCAACTTCAAGGGCACCGCGCTCACGACTACTTATGTCTCGTTCACCAAACTCACCGCGCTTGTCCCCGCGTCCCTGCTGGCAACGGTGGGCAAGGCCACTGTCACCATCACCACGCCGCAGGTCGGCACGTCCAACAGCGCGACGGTGAACATTGTCGTCACCACCCTCGGCCTCACGGTTGGCCCGGTGCGCCGCTTTGCGAACGGTGACATTGCCATGCCCGTCATGCTCACCAATACGGGTTACAACACCGCACCCACGCTGAAAGTGACAACCGCGAAACTGGGCAGCACGGTGACAAGCACCAGCCTGCCGCTTGGCTTTGGCACGGTGGATGCGTATCACCCCGTTGCGGCCCTGCTGACCTTCCCCGACACGGCGGGCAATGCCGGAGAGAAAGTGACGCTCAAAGTTAGCGGCACATTCACCGGCGGCACGTTCAGCAACACCGCCACCGTTACCCTGCCCTAGCACAATGGCCTAGGTTGGCAGAGAAAACGGCCTGGCTCACCCTCTTTCGGTGGCCGGGCCGTTTCTTATTACCTTTACTGCTGTCTTGGCAGAGTGCGCGACCCGAAAGTGTCACTTGATGTAGAACGTCTCCTGCGCGGGCACCAGTTGCGTTCCGTCTACGGCCTCGCCGGTTTGCAGAAGGCGGGCAGAGAGGGCGCGCACGTCCAAGCGCAGGGCTTGGGGCAGGTTCGCCTCTACCCACGCGCGGGCTTCGGGTTCATTCGTGATCGTCACGCTGGCGGGCCTCGTGCGAAAGCCCACCACGCCATTGAGCAGCCGAACAGAGCGGCGGCGGCTTCCCTCCGTCTCCTGCCGGGCGAAGGCTTGCAGGGCAACGCCGAAGCGCCATTCCATTCCTTCGGCCTCGGCCTCATGCTGGCGGGCAATGCGTTCGGCGTTCTCGCGGACACGCAGGGCGCGGGCGCGGGCGTCGGCTATCTTGCCCAGCACCCAATCCACTTTGTCGGCGGTGTCGGGCGTGAACGTGTCGGAAGGGCCATTCTCGCCCGTAGGAGCCTCGCACAGCGTTTCCGGGGCTTCGGGGGCGTCATTGTCGGGGCAGGGCGCGTAGCCTTCAAACTCGGATTGTTCCAGCGCGGCAAGTCCTGCCGGGGTAATCGTGTAGGTAGTCTCAGCGGTCATGGTGTGTTCCTTTCGTGCGGTCGGTATCATGTTGCGGTCAGAGAACTGTTAGAGAACTGTTAGAGAACTTTGCGGTAAGTGCAGGAGGGCGTTTCGGCAAGGCTGTTCCAGCACTCCCACACGCACAGGTAGCCGCGTCCGCCGATGTAGTAGCAATTAGATACGACCGGCTGCCCGCAGTTCGGGCACACGCCGCGCACCCATTCCGGGCGCGGGCTGGCGGGGAGAGCATCGCAGGCTTGACGCACGGCGATTGCTTCAATCGGGGCGGCTGTTTCGGTGAGGGTTTCCATCGGGCGGGTTCTCCTGTGCAGGAAAGAAAGGGCCGTTCGTCCCGGCCCCGTTGGGGTTCAGTAGCGGGCGTAGGCATCGCACCCGTCGGCGGTTTCGCCCTGCTCCATGAGCGCATCATGCTCGGCGCAGAGGGAAGCGAACTTGACTTCATCGCAGGGGAAGCAGCCGGTTTCGGCGCTGGCAATCTGCCCGCATTCGGGGCAGAGGAACGTGCGGCCTGCGGCGAGCGCGGCGGCAGCCATAGCGCGCAGGCCGGGGTGAACGATAAAGGCGGTCGCTTCGGTTGCTTGTGCGGTGGTCATTGCTTGGGTTTCTCCTTATTAGTCGCTATTTCTTAGCGGCTTATGAATAGATTATAGCAGGTATCTGGTAACTTGTCAAGGGGTTTTAAGTCTTAGTCAAGATTTATTTTTGACTTGTCGCTATATTCGCATTGACAGCCGACAATTAAGCGTGTATACTAGGAGTATAGGAGGGGCAAATGTTACTTAGCAAAGCTCCGCGCCTGCGTTTTGAGAAGGAACAGCAGACGGGCGACAAGCAGACTTACGAGCGTATGAACGCCGAAACAGGCTTATCTACATCCACGCTGTCGCGTTTCTTCAAGCGCGACCCGTTGGATAGAGTGGACGCAGGCACGATTGACGCGCTGTGTCGGTACTTCGGCTGTGACCTTTGCGACCTGCTGGAATACATTCCCGATGAACAAGCGCCGGAGGTGGCAGCATGAAGACAGCGGACGACTTGCCCGATGAGCGCGGCGCGAACAGCCCCACGCCTGACCCAGAGCGCCCGTCCCTGCTGGAAGGCATGGCCCCAAACTGGCGCTTTGTGTACGACCGCCTGCGCGAAGGACACGCCGCCGCCGTGCTGGGCCAGCAGGAGAAGCCGAACGACCCCGACGCGCGCGCTCTGCTGATTGCCTCAACGCAGGCCGTGAAAGCCTTTCGGGAAGCCTACGAAAAGAGCAGCACCCAGGCCATTGCCCGGCAGATAGGCGGCTAGATAGAAGGCGGGCAGTTTGGGGGGACGGCGACAATCCCGCTGACATTCACCTGCCATCAAGTAGCCCGGCGGGTGGAGCAACTTTGCATGAGGGAGGGGTGAGGAATGAAGCGATTGCTTTTTGTTGTGGCACTGCTTTTTGTATGCACAGAGGCTTACTGTCAGAGCGCACCAGCCACCGAACCGCCAAAGGCTATTGCCGCCTTTGGGCAGGCCCCGCAAACGCCTGCGCCGCATTGGGCTGAAAGTCCTGCCGCTTCGCTCAAAGGCATTAGCGGCGTAGTTGTAGACATTCCCTCTCTTTCAATGAACGACAAATGCGCCGACGTTTTGACATCAGCAGGTATCACGGCGACCCAAATTAAAACAGATACAGAATTAAGA
Source organism: uncultured Armatimonadota bacterium (assembly GCA_963835235.1). Lineage (GTDB taxonomy): Bacteria > Armatimonadota > Armatimonadia > Armatimonadales > Capsulimonadaceae > CAWIET01. The sequence goes on along the minus strand of CAWIET010000005.1, from coordinate 517,468 downwards.
TTGCGCGAGGCTGGCGTTCCTGTCATTGATAAGGGACAGTTCGGAAGTGTCGTGTTACGTATAAGGCTGGCGGCTCTTAAGCAGGAATATTCCGCCTGTTATTCCTGCACCGTCAGCATTTTAGATAAGTGCCTGCTTTTTCGTGACCAAACTGTATTAGTTCCCGCCGCAATATGGGAGCAGGGCGGCGTCTTTTTTGTGGGCGACCAGAAACTTGAAACAGTTCGCCCTAGTATCACTGACCTTGTAAATGAGTTCGTAAATGACTACCTAGCCGCCAACCCGAAGCCTGCCAAATAAAGGAGTCAGCGTCATGCCCCGCTTCCTGCCGCTCTGCCTGCTTCTTTCCCTGAGCCTCACCGCCTGCGCCCAGACGCCCCGCCATACAACGCACCCTGCCGCTGCCCGGCCTGCTGTCAACCGCCCTCCCCAGACCGCGCCGATGGTCGCCCTGATTATGGACGGGCACATCGCGGGGGCGGCGCTCATTCGGCAGGGCCGGGCTTATCTGCGTGACAACGGGCGCTATGTCCCCCTAAGCGACTATGCGAAGCGCAATCATGCCACGATGGAGTTTTACGCAGACGATCCGCCTATGATCGTTCTATCAACCGCAGAGTATCTGGCAAGCCGGGCCAGAATGTCGGGTGTTGACCCTCGGATACAGTAGAAAAAGCCCCGAAATGCCGGGCATAGAGGACGGGATTATGGAAGAACCAAACACAACTTTGCCAGAAAGATGGCGCAGGTTAGCCCGCAGTCAGCAGGCTGGCTTGATTGCCGCTGTGGCTTTGTTTGCATACCTTGTCTGGCCCACCGCGTGGGAACACCAGGGACGCGACTGGCGCGTTAACCGCATTACGGGCGAGGTTCAGCATTTCGACTCAAGTGGATGGAACACGACTTATAACGGCTGGCTCTGGCACAAGATGAACCCGCCTATGGGATCAGTCGCAGTCAATCCCTCTGCGCGAACCAATCCTAGCCAACCAATAGCAGCAGAGCCGGAAGCTGCCGTAGAGCAACCCGACGCCGTACCAGAGCAACCCGACGCCGTACCAGAGCAACCGCAGTTAGTTTCTCCCGTATCAACCCCTTCGCTCACCGGCGCACATCTTCGCTATGTTGCTGTAAAACAGGCTGTCTGTCGCCCTGAGCCGCTTAAAGATGTTCCAGAGTTGTCGCGTCTTGCGAAAGGTGACCCAGTTTATACTAAGGGGCAATCCCTCGGTTATTATGTTTGCTTGACGCCTGCGGGTCATGTGTTTTACGTTGCAAAGTGGATGGTAACTCCTACTGACAGCGTACCAGAGCCAGAGGTTTCGCCAGAAAATCCTTTCCCAGCAGAGAACCTTCCCAGAGAGCCTGTCGCATCCGTACCACCGCCGTCACCTGCCCCGCTACCGCCGCCCATCCCCCCGTCGCCTGCACCCAGTGCATCTGACACTCAGGTCTGGGTTAACAATCGCACCCACGTCTACCATATGCCGGGGTCACGCTGGTACGGCAACACGGCGAACGGGCAATACATGAGCGAGCCGGACGCCATCGCCGCCGGGAACAGGCGAAGCGAACGAGGCTAGTGGAGGCTTGATAATGAAGTTGCGTTATTCCCTGTGTCTGTCTTTCGTACTAACTTTTGCCCTTTCAAGTGTCTCGGCTTTGGCCCAGACTTCCTCGCCACCGCTCTTGCCCGATTCTCAAATGACGCCGGGTGCAACCCTTCCCGTCACCGTCGCGGACATCGCCGTGCCCGGCTACACCAAAAAAGTCAGGAACGTTCCGCAGTCCGTCAAGGAGCAGGTGTACCACGAGTACGGCATCACGGCCCACGCCCCCGGCGAGTACGAGGTGGATCACCTGATAAGTCTGGAGTTGGGCGGCTCTAACTCTATCAAGAACCTGTGGCCGGAGAGTTACAAAACGCAACCCTGGAACGCCCGCGTCAAGGACAAGTTGGAGAACAAGCTTCACGCGATGGTAGTGTCAGGACAGATGAGCCTGCCGGACGCGCAGCACGAGATTGCCACCGACTGGATTGCCGCCTACAAGAAGTATTTCCACACCGACCAACCGCTCACTCGTCTGACACATTCAGCGGCAGCGACGGGACGGACGCGCCATGCAACGAGAGCGCATCCTGCCCGCGCGCCTGCTGTAGCGAACAATGTGCAGGTCTGGGTCAACACAGCAAGCGGTGTGTATCACTACCCCGGTCAGCGATGGTACGGCAATACCCAAGAGGGCGAGTATATGTCGGAGGACGCCGCAAAGAAGGCAGGCTATCGAGCTACCGAGAATGGGCAATAGTCATTGAGATGGTTCTGTCCGACGTGGAGCAGGAAGTGCCCAGCCTCCCTCATGGGATGCGGCCCACCGATGCCGCACGGCGGGGGTGTCCTCGGTGTTCACCGTGACCGTAGCCTCGCCCCGCAGCAGGCGCATCTTGTCAATCGCTACGTCGAGGGCGACGGTCAGGGATTGCAGGGAGGCCGCTTCTATCTTGTCCGGCATGGCGTCAAGCAGCCGGTGTGCCAGGGCTTCCAGTTTGTCGGCGAGTTCCCCTTTTTTATGTGCCACTTTTGCGGCAGCGCCCGCCGAAACGCCCTTCCCCTGTATCCACTTTTGCAGGGTCGCACGGGGGATTTGACACTGCCGCGCGGTCTTCTTCTGGTTGCCGCGGTTCGCGCACAGGCAGGCCAGCGCCGTCGCCTTGTCGTCTTCGCTGTATTGCCGCTTCTGGTAATGGCGGCCTGGGGGTTGGCGGCGTTCTGTTTGACTCTTTATGGTCGTGGCCGCACTCCGGTTCACAGTGAAAACTCCTGCGCGCGCCGGGCTTCCGCTTCCTGCTCGGCTTCATTCTTGCACTCCAGTTCATGCAAAGAGGCGATGAGCTGGTCATTCGTCAGCAGGCGCAGCCACACGCCCATTGCCCACCCGAATGCGAGGCTTTCAGGGCAGGCGCTTCCCGCACACTCCGCACAGCGCGGACAGCCCGCGCCCCCCTGCTCCGGGGCATCAGGCGCTGATAGACAGTCCATGCGTGGGTTCTCCCTTGCCAACCGGCGCGGCCAAAGACTCTTCCACTGCCGCAAGCCTCGCCTCCAGTTCCAGCAGTTCCAGGCCCTTTAGCCCGTAGTCTAGGATAGAGCGCGCGGCGGTCACTTCCACGCTGGGAGCGCCGCACGACAGGTTCTTGACAAGCGCGGCCACTGCCCCATGCGCGGCCTGCTGCAAGGCCCCCGTCGCCTGCTCCAAGCCCGCCCTGCGCGCCGCCAGGTACGCCCGCCGAAACTCCGGCTCTTCCAAGTAGCGGCGCACGGTGCGCGCGCTCATGCCCGCTTTCTTGGCGGCGGCTTCAATGGTGACGGAGGCCAACAGCGCCGTCAATGCCTTTTCCTGAGCAGGCGGCAAAGTGTCTTCCGGTTCCGGGGCGGCGTGTCCGGTCTTGTCCGCATTTGTCCCCATTTAAGGCCGTTCCCTTCTCTCTTGTTCCATTTCTTCATGCTCTCTTTCTTCACGTTCCCGCTCCTCCGGCGTCAGGAGGCGATGGACGAAAGTTCCTGCCCGAAGGCTCACGAGGATGCCTTTCACGTAACGTACCATCTCCACGTCTGGCGTTGCGGCAAACTCTCTGGGGGACAGGTACGGGGTTGGCAGGAGAGGACGCACAGGGCCATGCACCTTCTCCCCCCGGTAAACAAACTCTTCGGCCAGCACCAGAAGGCGGCGGTCAAGTTCCTCTTCGGCGAAGGGCGAACTCCACTTCCACTCCGCGAGAAGGCGGCTGCGCTGGGCGGATGCGAAGGCGGCTTTCGCGGCCTTTGCCTCCTGCGCGGCGGCTTCGGCCTGCGCGAGCCGGGCGAGGGAGCTGCCCCGGCTTTGTGTGGCTCTCATTGGCTTTCCTCCTGCCCTGCGCGTTGGCGTTGCTGGGCGATGATGGCCTTAATGCAGGTGTCCTTGTCCTCTGTCTGTGCGTGAACCTGTCGGGCGTTGCGGCGTTGGCCCTCAAAGACAAACGTGCCGTCGGCGTCGGGGTTATACATTCCACGCCGGAAGGTGATGATGTCGCGCCCCGTTACCCCGTCCGGCGTTGCCTGCGCTGCTTGCGCCTGCTCCCGAATGAGGCGCGCGGTTTCGGTCAGTGTCGGCATTGTTGCTACTCCGTATCCTTACGCCATAAACGCGGTAAACGCTATAAGCCCCCGTTTTTGCCTGACTTACCGCGTTTATGGCGTTTACCGCGTAGCCTCTGCGCCTGCAAACCAGCGTTCCACCGGGCGTCCTTCGGTCGCCTGCTTCTCAGCCCGCGCGTGCCCATGTTCCACCAGAAGGGCAAGGGCTTGCCCCACGCGCTCGCTGCTCTGGTTCCTGCCGAACAACTCCCGCAAGTCGCTGCGGGTCATGCCCTCCGGCCTTTCCCGCAGCGCGCGCAGAATGTCATCGGCTACGCGGTCGCCCAAACTGTCCCCGAAGATGTAGCGCGCCGAGGCTTCGCAGTATTCCCACAGGGCCAGCGCCGCCGTCAGGTGTTCCGCCCGAATAGCCGTGTCCTTGTCCAGCAGCGCGTACAGCAGGGCTAGGCGCATAGTCTGGGCTTCCGAGCGGCTTGTCATGGCCCCCAGCAAGCCCGGCTTGCCGGTGGAAAGGTCATGGTACACCGCGCCCCAAACTTCCCGCGCGGTCGCGTCCAGTGATAGCCTGCCCATTTGCCCGGCATGGGTGAGGGCGTCCTGAAGGGAAGACAGAAGCGGGGCAAAGTCCACGCTGTCAATGTCCCCACCGAACGGCAGTTCTTTGGAACGCCTGACGCACACCCACAGGAAGCGGTTGCCGAAGCCGTTGGCCGTTTCCGTTTCCGCCAGGTCGCGCCGCAGCTCATCCCGCGTGATATGCCCGACAATGGAGACGTGCGCGCCGGTGGCCTGCGCGGGGCTGTTCTTGGTCATGGAGCGCAGCGTTCCGGTGTCCCAGGCATTGCGAAGCGTCGCCGACAAGGTGTTGCCGTCGCGCTGGGTTTGGCGCAGGACGGAGGCGAACTCACTTTCCATGACAAACAGGCGCTTGTCTTCTATGCCCGCGTCCACAAGCACGGTTTCCATCTCGCCGGTCTTCTTGTTCTTTTCCTCTTTCTCCACCGGGTCACGCACGGCGTGTATCAAGCCTTCGCCCGAAGACAGGCCAGACAGCACCCGGCTTGCCGTCCATGCCAGGGCAACCGACTCAAACAGGCGGCGAATGTGGCCCCAGCTCGTGCCCTTGCGCCCCTTGCTGCTGACGCCCACCAGCACGGCGAACAGGTTGCCCGCGTGTTTGTCGGCTTCCGCAAGATAGTAGGCACTGCGCCCAATGCAGGAACCGAAGGCAAGAAGGAACTGCACTAGGAGGGCTACCGGGTCGGCTTCGGTATGCGGTTCAATGAGGCGCACAGCGGCCCCGGCAAGTCCGTGCAGGGCTTCGGGCGCGAGGGTCGGCCACTCGCTGACAGGCGCGGCGGGGGTGACGTGTTCCACGGAGTCGCGCCCTTTGCCCAGGCGCACAGTGACGCGCTCCGGCAGCGGCGTTCCGTAGCCCTGTCTGCCTAATTCTTTGGCGGCTTCCGTGAAGTCCCCGCCGTGTTCCAGCAGGGCATACACGACAAACGGGCTGTATGCCTTTTCCGGCTCAAAGGGGGCCGCGTTGGAACTGAACACGTAGAACAAGCCGCTCCCGCCATAGTTGGACGTTGCCGACAATCCCGTTCCGGTCTTGCCCGGCCTCTGCCACAAGCCTTTGTCGCCGCGCCAGCCTTTGCAGTGCCAACCTGCCCGCTCCAAGACGCTTTCACAATCGCCGCGCGCGTTGTAGTCGTCGCCGGGCCTGAGTTCGCCGGTTGCAGGTGTTCGCGCCTTTGGTTCCCGGTACTCGCGCTCCGGTTCGGCGTACTCGTTGAAGGTGGAGGCAATCGCCAGCAAGTCGCCGCGCTGCTCAGGGGTGATGGTCGGAATGGTCGCCGGTCTGCCGCGCAGGAAGCGGTACGGTTTGCCGTTCGGGTGACACTGCGCGGGCGAGCCAGGGGCGAGTGTGTAGCCGCCTTCGCCGCGCGTCTCTATCATGGTTTTCTGTTTCACCCAGCGGCCCGCGTGCAGTCGCGCCCCGTCCGTTCCTTCGGGGACTTCTTCAAGCCTCTGGGCAAGTTTCTGGTTGCCCTGCACCGGCTCCGTGCAGCGGTAGTAAAGATGCCGCCCGCCCGAAGGCGTTTCCACGAGCGGCATACTCTCCACAATCTCACCGAGTCCATGTTCGGCGCACACTTCAGCGAACGCTTCATGCAGGCCGGGAATGTCAAAGTCCAGGGCTTCGCCGTTGAGGGACACTCCGCCCCACACAACGCCGATGCCGCGCGCCGTTCCGTTGCCCCACCACCGGCTGACGGTTTCTGTGTCGGGGGGCGTTTTCTGAAAGCCTTCCCACTTCCCTTTGGGCAGGACGTTCCCATCGGGGGCTTTGCTGCCGTCGGTCTTGATGGGGATAACGCACAGTCCCTCCTCCTGATATTTGAGGGCGGCAGCGAGAATAGGTGACGTTTGATTCATTCGGTTGTTTCTTCCTTTTCGCCTGCCGCTTCACTGAGTAAGGGCAGCACCCGGCGGCGGGCCGTGTCCAGAAAAGCCGCGTCCTGCTTTTCGGCGTCAATCTCGCCGTTGAAGGCGTCTATGTCCAGCACGCTGTCTATGGCTTCGCGCAGAAGTCGCTGCAATTCGGCGGGCGGCAGGGCTTCCAGCTCAAACACTTGGTCGCCGTACTTGGCGGCGAACTTCTGATAATTGGCGCTGCCCTTCTTCGCCTCCATGTTGGCGGGCAGGCGGAACTGCTGTACCTGCTCCTGGGTCAGGGCTACTTTGATAGCCTGCACCTGCCGAATGCCGAAATCATCCCGTAGGGAGCGCGCGAAGGAATGGCAGATTTCCTCCCCGTCCGGGTCAAAGTCAGACAGCACCAGCAGTATCAACTTTTCGCGCCCGCTCTTTTGGTAGCGTTCGGCAAGGGCATAACGCGGCGGCAAACTGCAATAGCCGCGCCCCGTTGTAATCGGCAGGCAGTATTCGGCGGCGACCGGAGAGAGAATAGAGCCGACCGTATTCTTCTCGCCGAGTATTTCAATGTGGTTCGGCTGGGACTGCTGCAAGTCACGCCAGTAGCCTTTCCAGAGGTCGTTGATATGTGCCCGCAGAAAGGGGCGCGTTGTCGCGTGAACCTTCCACACGATTACTGGGCGCGTTTCATCGGCGATTACGTCCATCGCAATAAGTCCGGCCAGCCGCGCCCGCGTCAGCAGTTCGCACAGGGACTTATAGCAGTTGAGTCGGTTTTGATACAGGGAGTCGGGCTTGCTGGCGTGCATGAGCGGCGGGTTGTTGAGCAGGGCGTAATGTATCTGACGGTCTGAAACGGGCAGGTAGTTTCGCAGGTCTTTCAGCACCCGGTCAATGGCTTGCAGGAACGGAAGTTTCGCGCCGGAGATGGTCGCGCGCGTCTTGGTTCCCGTGATACGCACGAACGCGCCTTCCACCTGCGCCGACTGCCTGCGGTGTTCCCGCAGGTTGCGGTAACTTTCTTCGGGGTCGGCAGACACGACTTCCTCGCGCAGCCGTTCGGCGTCGGTCTTCTCGCGCTGGCGGTTGAACTCGCGCAGTGTGCTGAGGAAGCCGGGGTCGGTGCTGAGAATGTCCAGTTCCCGGCAGGGAACTTCGGTCAGGCCTGCAAGCCCAGCGGCGGCAAAGCGGCGATGCCCGCTGACAATCACCCGGTCGCAGCTGATAACAAGCGGTTCCAGTATGCCGTTCTGCTTGATGCTGGCAGCCAACTCGCGCAGTTCCGGGTCGCTCCGGTCAACCGGGCGGTACAGAACGTCGTTCTGGCAGGACGGGCGCAGGGCCGCGCGGGGCAGAAATCGGATAAGTCCCAATTCCGGGCATTGTTCCGTATTGTGGACGGCACTTTGGCTCATTCCCAATCCTCCCGGCTCATGCAGCCACAAGCCCGGCAGTCCGGCAGGCGGGAATAGATGCCCTGATAAATTGTGTCATAGGCGCGGTGTCCAAACCGCTTGGTAGCGCGCGAAGCGATGGTCATGGTGCGAAAGCGCAGGCTGCCCTTGACGCCGCGCCAGTGCTCGTACCAGGCGCGGTTCGCGCAGAAGTCGGGGCCTGCGCTCTCGGCCACAATGTCGGCCTCCCGCGCCAAATCACGCAGGTACGGGTAGACACGGCAGAGGGCGGCGAATGTGGGCGCGTTGGTGATTTTGGAAGGTGTTGGCATTAGTGGCTTCCCTCCTGCGCCGTGACGCTCAGGACATAGCCCTGACTTGCCCCTGTGGGCCTGCCGGTGCAGTGTGCGAGCCGATGCCCGCCCGAAGGGGCAGGGCCGCTCCCGCCGCCGTGCTGGTGCTTGCGCCCGCAGTAGGGACAGGAGATGCAGAGCGTCCAAATCCTGCCGTTCCATGTGGGGGTTGCTGAGACGATCATTAGTTGCGGCCTTCCCTGCTCTGAGCATGACCGCGCGCCTGCGCCTTGATGTGAGCCTGCGCCATAGCGTTATAGATGGAGCGCGCGAGGGTTGAGCTGAACCGGAACGGCTCCGGCTCTTGGCGGGCCATGTCAAAGGCGGCAGGAGCCAGTTCCAGCGCCATGCCGCCGCGCTGCCGAATAATGCGCGCCTGCACCCGGAACGAGCCGCCGACAGTGAGGGCGGCGCTGGATACGATGCGAGACGGGCGCGGCAGTCCGTTGGGGAGAATAGCGCGCGGTATGGTGTAGTCTGCCACGCCAACCCTTTGGAGGGGGTCGGCGGGCAGTCCGCGCAAGGTTGCGAGTGCGATAGCCAGGGGAGTAGACTTCAATAGCTTGCCCCCCGTAACTTCTGCATGGCTGACAAGCGGGACAGTTGCCGGGCACGGCGGGCAGAGAGAACGTCCAGGCAAGCCCAAATCTCGCTCGTCCAATCAGGGCGAGGGTTGCGCGGCCCGGAGGTATCGGTGGCCGGTGGTGTCGTGAGTGTCTTCATTTCAAGTTCCTAGTTTCTGCCGCGTGTGCGGCGGAGTAGGTGAACTTGAACTTTCGGGGCCGTATGTGGTAATATACGGTGTCGCCCCCGGTTGTCCAAGCCAACCAAGAATGCCCGCTCGCCGTTTTTCTCAACGGTCGGCGGGCGTTTTGCCGTTTAACGGGGTCGGCTCCCCTTTGTCCCGCGCGTCCAGTTCACGCGCGGCAGCGTAAAGTTCCGAAAAGAACGCTTTCCAGCAAGAAAGCGGCGGCGCGGTGGTGTTAGTCGGCATGACGCGCATCCTCCACGACGGCTAAAGCTTCCCTGCTTTGCGAGGCCAGCCATTCATCCCAAGCGTGGCGCGGAAACCAAAGTTTTTGCCCATGCCTGACATATGGCAGTCGCCCTGCCCGAACGAGATTGGCAACCTGACGCGGGCCTACTCCTAATTGCTCGCCAACCTCCTGCGTTGTCAAAAAGTCTCTCATTGTTTACGCCTCCCCGAAAAAGCGCGAAGTTCTGTCAAGATTATGGCATAATCAAATTGCAGATAACCTAGACTGTCTGCAATTTATAGAGAGGTATTGCAGCATGGACTACAGGGATATTCGCGTTTGGGTTATCGGCCAACTTAAGAGAGGCTGGGGAGAGGAATCCTCCCCGACTGAGGGGCAGCCGTCTATCAATTGGACAGGGGAAGCGTATCGTCAGAATGTAGAAGACATTGTCTATATCGCTCAGAAAGAAAACTGTAATAACCAATTTCGCCTTCAACACAACCAAAGGGTTACAGATGCAATACAGCAGGCCCGACAAGAGGCACTATCTCAGAAAGGGAATTGGAACCAGAAGGAAGAGAGAGAAGAAAACGACGCAAGCTCGCCGGGTATCATCTCGCAGGAGGAATGGGAATGTGCAAGGGCCGCGTCGCTCTTTCTCCGGTGGAAACTGAATCAGCGTCCCGATGTTAAGGCACTGCGAGCGAAACTCCCGCGACTTTTGACTGAAGAAGAGGCTTATGGCCTACTTATTAATCCCCTAGCAGGGTTGCTGGGTTTTCAGGATATATCCAAGATAGGGGTGTCTTTGACAAACCTACAGGGCGAAATGGTGCGCCTCGCGCCTTCCGATGCAGGCCGAACGGCCTTTCTGCGGCATTCTGTAGCCCTGCAAGATGCAGACAATATTGGGACTTACTCGGACGAATTAAGAACTGCGATGCGCCGAATGGAATTAGCAAACCTGCTTTCTGGGTCAGCAGAATTACCCCGAATGAACATTACGGTAGAGGTAACACTGCCAGATGGAAAGAAAACACAGATTGCCGTGAGTCGCAATAGCGGCTCAATCATTCGCCTTATCTATGGAACTCCTATCGCAGATGTTATTCAAGTCCAAACAACAAGGGCGCTTAATTATCGTTTCCCTAACCCCTTTAAGCCAGAAGATGAGCACGAAATTGCAGGGTACGCACAATCCGTCGTGGGTGAGATATTAGCACTGGTGGATGATTTACGCGGGGCTTGTTGGTGGAACCCCTTTATGATCGCCGCTTACTTGCTGACTGGTCTCGCCCCCCCGCTGTCTGTTTTTCGTTATGTTATCGCCTTGTATCGCTTTGACGACACGAAAAATGCAACAGGGGATAAGTCTCATATAACAGACCCCCATCAGAGCCTACGTGATTTTCAACTAAACTACCACAACACGGACACGGCTTGTGGCCCTGTCTATTTGGAAGTGCAGCCTTGGGTGACAGCCACAACACTGAGCAAGATTTGGTCTGCGATTGTTAAACGGATTAAGGACGAAAAGACCAGTCGCCAGAAATTACGGGCAACAGATACAATGGCTCACTTTTGCACCCTCTTAGATAGTCCGATGCAAGATATTTCAAGAGACCGTCAGTTTGAGCGTGCTCTAGGAACTGTGTTTCCGCAATTCCTAGAAAGGAGAATAGGTGTAGGCAGTTTGCCACCGAAGAAGAAGCGCGGGCGTCCAAAGAAGGACGATGCGTAGCCCCCGACTTTCTGGCTTCGGGATGGGTGGGGGTAGATAGGGAGGCAAAAAGAACCTCATACTCTTGCCTCCCACTGGCAGAGGCCGTTCCTGACCATGCAGGATACTTTACACTTCGGCAACATCAAAGAAGTCGCGGGCGCGTCGGTGGAAGAATTGTCACGAGTGAAGGGCATCGGCAGCGTGAAAGCCGCGCAGATTAAAGCCGCGATGGAGTTCGGCAGCCGGGTCGCGTTGTTTACCGGCAGCGCGCGCCCGGCGATTGGCAGCCCGCGCGACGTGGCAAACCTGCTGATGTCCGACCTGCGCTACTTGAAGAAGGAAACGCTGAAAAGCGTGCTGCTGGACACCAAAAACAAGGTGCTGGCGATTAAAACCGTGTCGGTGGGGGACTTGTCATCGTCTATCGTTCACCCGCGCGAGGTCTTCAAGAAGACCAGTCCTTTTCGCGGATGTGCAGTTCCTTCCAATGCTTTTCGTGGATGTGCAGTTCCTTCCAAATATTAAGTGGTGCATTATATTCTCTAATCATTCCTTTACCTATTACTGCCACTTCTGCCCAAAAATCTCGTACTGTCTCACCCTGGGAGTTGATCTCTATCAGTGTATCAAAGTCGCATGGGTTCAAGCGAGTGTCTCTGATACAAAGATAGAGAGCATCAGGATTTTTCTGACTCCACGTCTGATCTAGCAAACGGCATTCAGCAATCCATTTTTTTGAAATCGCAGGTCTCGGAATGCCAAGAAAAGACACCCGTCGAACGATGGCATCAATTTTCCTTCCAGGAAGAAGCCTATCCTTAATATCGACATAGGTGAGGTTTGGTTTGATTGGGAATACATCGCGTAAGATGGAATCTTCTTCTTCGGTAAAAGGTCTTTTATCTTTAACAAGTGATTGTGAGGCAATCAGTGTATCAGTTAGACGATGACCTAAAGCATTCAATATCACCTCAGACCAATTAAAATAAATGATGCATTCGCCGCCTTGCTCTGGAATTAATACTTCAACACTTTCTACGAAAGTGTTTATCACCTCATACCTTTTTGCATCTGTTAATTGCTCTTCATCGATAATGGCGGCATTTAGATCGTGCCGAATCTCGTCCTCTGTTTGTTCGCTCATCGCGACTGAGCCATCTTCTTCCGCTTGTTGAAGGGTTTTCCTCTTCTCCTTCAGAAGGACAATTAGTGGACGAACATTTTCGTCAAAGAATTTCCCAACAAAACTATTATCTGCATCATTGCCCATACCTTCTAATCGATTTTCGAACTCGTTTTGGCGTCGCTGCTGTCGAGTTAATTCCGAATCAACCTGCTTGATTTCTTCTGTCAACTCGTGAATGCGATATTTCAATGCATTACGCTCTTCAACCAATGGCTTCAAGAAATTTTCGTCCTGTTCTAACATGGCATGGATATGATAGTAGAGGTGAAAGTTTAACACTTTGCCAAGATGGTCGTTATTACCCCAATACGCAACAGGCGGCCGCGTCTCCCGCGACGTATTGCTTTGTACACATCCAGTCGCCGCGCCCAACATCACGACGAAGGTGATGGGTATGGAGGAATTTATACTGCTCATCACTGCCATGCTTTATGCAAAATACATGATCTGCCCATTCATTGAAATGCCTATGTCCCGAACCAGTACCCCGTCCGATCTTGCGAATACAGGAGGGGTTTTTTTCTTCCACCCGATAACTTGACTCACGAGCGACCTTCGCGTCAAATTTTGACCACTTTTCACAAACACGGAAATACATCTCGATCTCTTCATCGGTCGTGCAGACGGCAAGATCAGGTCGCGTATCAATAAATTCTCGGTAAGTACGAAGCATATGGTCGCTTCGTTGGTCTTGATGTAATTGCATCTGTTTCTCTAATCTCTTCGCCTTCCATGCCCCGTGTTTTCCGGATCCATACAGCCTATCACCTACCGCCAAGGGTTCCAAAAGTATTCCTTCGATTGTTCTCGTTGATGGCGTAAACGAATCAACTTTATTAACTTGCCGACGAACGCCATTTTCACTCATATACGCCCGACACAACACCGAACGGCTAAAGGATTGGGCCGCAATGTCAAGTTCAAATGGAGGTATTTTGATTCCCGTTACCACAAGCAAATCACGGAGTTGACGCAGTGATCGTATCTCCGGGCGGAGGGATAATTGCATGATCTCCTTTTTTATCGTTGCATGGGGTGGATACACGTAAAGTCGACCGGAATGTTCTTTGCCATCTATTGATTCATGACGATTCTGCTTAGGTTGTACTGCCCAGCCAAAAGGTGCTGGTGCTCCCGAATAGCCGCCGTCCAATACACACCGCTCTCGTGCTGCCATGGTGCGCGCCCTGATCACTTTCCGCTCCGCAGCCGCTGAGCGGGCGAGTTCGCGAAAACGCTGATTGTCAGAGGTATCTGTCATTGTGAGCAGAATCCAATGATTGTCCACCTGGGTAATGACGTTTACGTCTTGAACATCCATGCGGGATGCGAAAGTAGCGGGTTCTTTGTCGGTATAGTCACGAAACAGTCGAGCCACGTCAATGGCAATGACCGTGCCGACTCGTTTTGCGCCCATGTCATCATAAAGCCGCTTTAAGTCCGATCGGAATGCACGGGAGAGAATGCCCGACTTGCCAGTGTCATCCTTCAATTTTATAATCCGATCAGCCGGAATATTAAGAGCGAGGAGCCGCTCGTAGATGTCATGCTGCGCTAAGAGGTAGTTGGCATTAATGGTCTCGGCTGTCGCATTCGACTTGCGGATGTACACGTAAAAATCTCTGTCCGTCGCACATTTTGCTATTAGAGACGCAGATCGTTGGCTTCAGAATAAGATGAGAAATCACCGACTGCTCGTCGGTTGCTTGGTATACTTTTCATAGTTCCTGCCCTTAAAAAGATTAGTTCGTTACACAAGATGCTGAGACTGTTGTCATAATGGCGGCTCAACACTGCTGTATGGAAAACCCACGACTGGGCTTTGCCTAATTAATGATAGTGCGAAAGACGCATCAGGTTAGGCTAATTATTAACTTTTCGCCCCACAGAATAAAGTTATGAGGAAAACTTCTCTGGACGGCATAATTTCCTGTGGTCACACTGTTCACAGGTCTGATTCATAACTGGCAACCGAACAAAGCGATTGGCGCGGATATTTTCGGCAGCGCTCTTTATTGTTGCCTCAGTCTTACTAAGATCATCCTCGCTAATCTGCTCGCGGACATGCGTCCCATTCTCACCTAGATGATGCACTTCGATTAAGTCGGCCGTTGCTCCCGACCAGTCTCGGTACCCAATTGCGTAGGAATGCAGTTGCAGGCGATGAATCTCATCAGGCGCGTTCTCTGACGTTTTGAAGTCACAGATCGAAAGTTCGCCGGTTTTTATATTTTTTATCAGGTTAATCCGTCCCGTCGCCGTAACATCACCGACACGAATGTCCACGGGCTGCTCGGCGTGCAATGCTCCGATAAGTGATGAACCATGCTGTTGGATGTATCTCCGCACGCACATGATAGCGGCTGATTTCATCTGTGCCCGAGTTGATGGGTCTGCGTAGGGTAGATGCAAATGCCGTTCGATTAGAAGCGGTACGTCCTCAGGCGACAACGATATGCCCTGAATTGCTTTCTTGTGCAATTCCGCAACCGCATCGTGGATGCTGCTCCCAAAGCCCATTTCCTTTCGAAATGGAGCATCGAATCCATATATGTGGCGCAATTTGAACCTGTACGCGCAAGACCAAAAGTTTTTCAACTCGCTGAAACTGACTGTCATGCCCGCCTGCATCCCTGCTTTCTGTTGAGGCATGAGTTTCTCACACGCTGACTTTTTTCTGTCAGTTGTGGAAACATGGTCTTGCTGGGCGAATTCTTGAAAGAACGGCGAGACCTGTTGAAACATTGGCTTTTCAGTTGGTGCCCAGGAACAGTAGAGATATTTCTGCGCTCTTGACATGGCGACATAGAACAATCTCCGCTCGTCGCTCTCGTTCGTGTCATAGCGGCTCGAGTCTGTAATAATTTGACGTGGAAGCACATGCCACTTCGTCCGCCCGCCCCTATACGTGGATGGGAATCGGTTCTTTACGAGGCATGGGATGAAGACGGCCGGAAACTCTAATCCCTTTGCGCTATGGATTGTAAGAATACTGACTGCGTTTGGCTGCACTTCTCCACGTATATCGCTAGTCTCATGATACGAACTCGTTTGCATCATGCCGAAGCCACCGGGCGAAGGCTGGAACCTTCCAGAGTACTGAGGTTCTAAACCATATAGACTCGAAGTCATTAATCGCATGGCTTATCTTGCCCAAGTTGAGCATGACAATTTCCCTGCGCACCTCTGCACCATCGGACACAGGAATGTTCTCTTCAAATATGCCGAGGGCTGCGAGAAATTCCTGGTAAATATCTTGCAGGTTGATGTGGCCCCCTGTGCCAAATGTTTCTTTGATCTCATCGAGAGTGGCGATAACGCACTGAATTTGGTCTTCGCTCGCGCCCAATTCAGCAATTTCAATTTTATTCCATAGTGTCGCTGTATCCGCAGCGTTTGCTAAGTAATCGAACATCGTTGCCATCGCTTCTGCCTCAGCAGAGGCGAGAAGATCGTTCATACCGCGTACGATGAACGGGATGCCAGCCTCACTGAGTGCGCCCGCTATGGGGTCGCCATTCAACTTCACGCTACGAAGAAGGATTGCAATGTCACTAAAATCCAGTCCACGCGGTTCTGTCCATGGGTCATCCAGGAAGGGCGTTCCAACCAAGCCATGAATTTTGTCTGCGATCCAGTGGGCTTCATCGTCAGGCGAGTTAAAAGTAAGTGCGAGAATGTCCCCCCGTTCCCATGTTTGCCAGCCAGCCGCCTCCATGCACTTTTCAGGCCGAAACGGTGCATTGGTTTCGACGATTTTTCGTGCGGTCTCCACAACGCCCTCAGAACTTCTAAAGTTGAGATCTAGATAATGGATGGCGGCTCCCGGATAATGACGTGGAAAATCCAAGAAGTTATCGATGCTGGCCCCACGCCAATTAAACAGAACTTGCGAATCGTCACCACATACCACTACGCGCGCGCCTAAGTTGTGGAGCCGCCGAATAATATGGTCTTGAATAGAAGCGTTGTCTTGTGCCTCATCAACTATGACGTACCTGAGACGCTGCGAAAGCCGATGTTGTAATGCCACATTGTCAGCATGGCGATCGTCAGTTAAGGCGAGGTATGTCTGGTTGAGGATTTCAGCGTAATCTAAATATGCCTTCTCCTCTAGCAAGGACAAGTAGGAACTATGCGCGTCGCGCAGTGATGGTGGTAAGTCACCGAGCGGCACAATCTCCTCACGGATTGTATTGACAACGTCAAGGAAAAGTCTAGCATTTGTTGAGTTGTTGGTAAGGAGCGTCCCATCGGATGCACCGCAGACGATAGCACATCGAGTCAGACCTGATCGCTTTGGATAGCGATGTAGCAGAAGTTTCGCCTGTACTTCAGTCAACACAGAGCATTTCCGAAATCGGTGTAACTCTTCTTGGAGCAAATTCAGACAGAACGAATGGATTGTTCCTACGAAAAGATCAGCAAGCCCGGTAACGTTTCCAATTTCTTCCGTCACGACTTTCTGAATTCTTCGCTTGAGGTTTTGTCCAGCGGCTTCGGTGAAACTAAAAGCGACGATGCCTGCTGGCGCAATACCCGTTTTGAGCAAGTGAGCGACCTTCGCGGCCAATACGCTAGTTTTCCCAGATCCCGCACAGGCTAGGATTTGTTGATCCCCGTCATACTCGACAGCATCTGTCTGTGCATAAGTAAAATCCATATTCCTTCTCCCCGTATGTCCAAAACACTCAAAGTATTACCAAAGTATAGTCCAAGTATTACCAAAGTATAGTCCAAGTATACACTGGGAGATCGGATTTGTCAATAGGAAAGAGATTTTTTTCGGATCAGTGATTATTTTTCGGGTGTTCGCTTCTTCAGAGGACTATCCAATGAATGCTTTGGTAACAAGCCGTTCCAGCCAGCCGGATTATGAACCGGGTCTTCGACGCCTCCGGGGAAAATATCATCCCTGGTGACGCCGATGGCTGCTACGAGGGTTCTTGCTGTTGACAAGCGAGGACGCCGATTAGGTTTTGTTTCAAGGGCGCGTATGGCGAAAAGGCTGACTCTAGAAAAATTTATCGGATCGGTAGTGGCTAATGCCGAGCATCTTTCCGACAGTTCGCGCTGGGTCAACCCAATCTGTTCCCTGAATTTTTTGAGGTTATTGGAGATGCTTTCGCCTGTTGTGCGGTTCACACCATGAAGTTAGTTCCTCTTCTCTACAAATCCTTCTATGCAGTGGGTTTATTATCGAGGCTTGGCGAAGTTATTACTTGTGCGTCAATGTAGAAAGCATGGCTCTTCAGACACGCTCCCACACGCCTGCTTCGTCCCGTTGGTGCAAGCGTCGCCAGACGGGAAAGTGCTCCATATTGAACAGAGCATCATAACGGTGACTGATTTGGAGGCAATTGTTTTACCTCTGCGCTTAAGTGAACCCTAGTCTGGCTGTTAACAGGAGGCGAGAAATAAAAACAAGCATCAGTCCCCTTCCTCAGGAGGCTGATGCTTGATAACACTAAGGAGCGTGTCGCTGACCGCATCTCGGAGAATAGGCTCGCTTTGCCATTGCCATTGCCGGTACAGTGTCAGGATAATTGTTTGTTTTATCTTCCTACCGTAAGGCGCAGCCAGCGGTGAGCGAATCGGCTTTGATGAACTTGACAGGCTATAACTTGGTGCTGGTTCTGACGCCCCTGACATTTCGCGGTTCTCATCAATCACCATTGCTAGTAGCCAGGTGGATTCGCCTCCATCAGTGAAAGGGAAATCTACGCTCGGCTCTGAACGGCGTAGCCGTGCTGGACGAACGTAGACGTACCCATTGCACCGGATTGCCTTTAGCCGCTCTGCCGCGCGCGCCATCTGCGCCACGGCAGTTTCCAGTCGGGGCTGTGCAGGAAGCATCACCGTTACTAGCCGAGATGAACCCCATAGCCCCAATAAGACACTCCCTGTGGCTCCTGCTTTGTAGCCATGGCGCAGGGCTTCTATTTCATCCTCAGTAAGCGCAGCCCATGTCTCTTTCTCCTGCGATGTATTGGGGTTGTGCATAATTGGCTCCTTTTATTAGTTGGCTGTACGGCTCCATCCAATCGCCATTGACCTCTGGCAACGATACGGTGCCTTCCAAGAAATAAGGTATAGCGGTCGTCGCCTTTTCCCCGTCCGCAAGATCCACTAACGGCTCCAGTAGAATGCCTGGTAGCAGTTCGGCATCTGCGAAACGATCTGACTTTCTGCCTAAGGCATCGCGCCTTCCCCTGATAAACTCTGCTGGGGCGACCAGCCATGACAGGCAACCTAAGGTTGTCGCTGGCTCAGGCTTACAAAGATAGGTAACATTGATTTTTTCTACGGGATTTGACTTTTCTCGCTTGCGAAAGGCTGCCCCGACATAAGTTCCCCATGAAGTTAGAATAACAATGCCCTCTTTCCCGATTGCAATCCATTGAATAGCGCGTGAAAGAGTATCCTTGAGTGTCGCCTTCGGCATCCGACCCAACTCTTCAGAGCATAGATTTGGGAGCATAACTTCGGCATTTTGTAATCGTTTTTCGACCTCGCCTGCACGACGCTCCAGAGACTCACGCTCTACTCTAAGCGTCCTTGCAACTCCTTCAAACTGCTCGGCATCCATAACACCGACAAGTGCTGAAAGGCTTTTTGTTTCTCGCTCTCGTGCTTCCTTGATCTGGCGCGTCAAGTCTGCTTGTGTTTGGACATCTGCATCACGTCCCGCAGAGGTACGAATGATGTTGATTTCACCGATCAATAATGGGGCCAATTGCTCCAATACCCAATCGTCCAATACCGGTTCCTGCAAACGGCATATCGATTTGGATGGGCATGGGCGTTCGCCGCGCTTGTGGCCGCACGTAAAATTTGCTCGCGGTTGCCGTGGTTCTCCATGGGATGCTGTTTTGTAAGCAGTGAAGTGGACGTGTAAAGGGCGTCCGCATCTGGCGCATATCACCATACCAGTTAGCAAATGTTCCGCAGTCAATGACCGTTTGCCTTGTCGCTGGCGTCGCGCCAATTTTTCCTGGGCTGCCTCGTACAGGCTGAGCGGTATAACGGTTTCACGCTTCCCATCTGGAACCGTGTCTCCTAGGGCATCTAGAACGGGCACGAGCAAGCGATCAAATTCGTATTCTAATCCCTTGTGCCGCCACCAGCCAACGTACATACAATTGCTAAGTACAGTTCCAATCTGGGATTCATGAATGGTGGCTGGATATTTAAATTTGTGTCCCTTTGTGCCTTTGGGCCAGCGCACCCCCTGATCCATCAAATAACTGGCAATGCCATTAGTGCCAAGAGAACCAGGTGTCTCCTTGCTATCTGGGTCTTCACCAGTGACGAAAAGAGAAAAGATGCGGCGCAC
Source organism: uncultured Armatimonadota bacterium (assembly GCA_963835235.1). Taxonomy (GTDB): domain Bacteria; phylum Armatimonadota; class Armatimonadia; order Armatimonadales; family Capsulimonadaceae; genus CAWIET01. The sequence continues at coordinate 497,921 of CAWIET010000005.1, read as the reverse complement.
CAATGCTATCTCCTCCCAAATTGGTTCAACCTGCTGAGTTTTTCTACCCCGTGATCTAAAACCAAGGCAAGACGGATCGCGTGAGAACATTCCAAGTTGTACCTTGCCCAGTTTATCACGCTGAACATCTTCACTAGCCCGGTCTCGTTGTCGTCGGTTACCTGCCGCCTCCGTATGCGCGTGAAACAAACCAGATGAACTCAGAACATCCATTTCAGAGTAATTGCATATAAATAGGGTTTTCTTGCGACGAAACACCTGCACGATGGCATCACAGACGCCGTTGTCCCGATAGAGTCGGTCGCTGTCCCAAACCATGACCGTATCAATTTTATCCTTCTCAATGTTCTGCATCATGCGCGTTAACTCGGGGCGATGTGGGGTAGGGAAGCGGCCAGTGCCATTATCCCAGTACCAATACCCTTCCTGTCCCTCGTCTTCCCAGTAGATGTGCTCCGGCTGGACAACAAATCCGCGCTGTTCAGCAACTTGGCGGCAATGCTGCAACTGTTGTTCGCGGCTCTTGCTGCGACCTTCACTGGCATTAGATTTGCGCGTATAGATAGCGACTTTGTGCTTGCCAGCGGAGGCGTCATAAAACGAACTCTGGGGAAATAAATCATGCCCCTCGGTTGCGTATGCTTGGCGTACTTTGACCATTTGTTTTCTCTTCTCCTTCTATTATACCACAAAGATGTTATTATTAAGTGTTGAATGTATTCAACACCTCATATTAACATTCATTTACGTCAGAGGCATTGTCGTGCTTGACACTCTGTTTTGCACCTGTTATCTTCTTCAAAACTGATTAATGGCAGACCTGCAAGAATCAATGAATTGTTCACTAACTTGCCCCTTTATTTTCTTGGGGCTTGTCAATTCACCTCTTACATATTTCTGCTATATCCCTGTTTAGCATTAGCCGAAGGCGCGGTGCGGCTGGTATGTATGATGATAGTTCCGTTTTTGCGCCTTTGTGATAATCTCTATAAACGCGCCATGTGGAAGCGGACTTCACTCTGCAACTTGGCGTCAGGTCTCTGCGTGCTTCGAAAATAAAAAACCTTCTCTTGATGAGAAGGTTTTCGATTCTAACTCTCTATCCGCACGCTCCATAATTTCAGGCATCTAAAGCATTTCCCCCGATTCTTTATTGACTTCGCCGCTTGAGTTTTGCTGAGTGTAACCTTTAATGCGAGAAAGAGCCAACTCAACGGTAAACGAATCTATGTCGCACCCGATGAATCTCCGCCCTGTTTCGTATGCCGCCGCCGCCGTCGTTCCACTTCCCATCATAGGATCGCAAATTAGTTCCGCGCTGTCGGTAAAAGCCCTGATCAAGTTGATAAATTCCGAGATCCCCTGTTGCCACGGATGCCATTTTTTTTCTCCCCCTTCGCCTTCGATCACGTCACGTATCATTTTATACCGACGAAGGGGCGGTTTACAGAATGCCAAGATAGGCGTGAACGCAGAGGAGACTTTAGTGGAATGAATGATTGTCCGTTTCCCTTTTGTCAGCACAGCGAACAACCAGTAGTAATCCAGATGAGTACACAGGGCAGCCATCGCTAGGGGCAATGTTTGGTGACCACAATAAGCCACTAACATACCGGATGGTTTAAGAACGTGGGCAGCGAACCGCCCTAGATCGTCCCAAAGTGAATGGTAAGCATGGCTCCACGGCGGGTCGGTGATCACAAGACTTACTGTGCCTCCTGCCACGTCAGAAAGCACCTTCCGAAAATCCCCTTCACGTATGTCAACTTCCAGAGGCAATGCTTCTAACTGGCTCAAACCATCGGAAACTGACCGTTGTCTTCGCTCCCGCCCGATGCGCTCAGCCCTATTGATCGGCACGATCTTGTCTGGCAGACTGCTCGGAGGCATTTTCCTTAACAATTCCATGGCTCTGCGCAGTTCGCCACGATTTTGCGTTAGAATCGACGGCGTACCATGGCGTTTTGCTGTATTCTGCCGCCTTCCTGATAGACTCTCAACAACTGGACAATCCGGGATTTCCCCCAATTTAATCAGTAAAGACCGAACCACACCGACAGTTTTGTCGGAGACACCAAGTAGGGCAGCGACGCCCCTGTTGCTGCGATTTGGCGTATCGCGGAGTTGATCAGCGATGAGTTTTCGCTTCGTGGCATTATCTAAGTGTCTGCGGAGCATATTAATCTGGCGAACGTACTCACGCTTCTGTGGTTCGGTCATCCCGGCCCGGACAATGATTGGGCATTGCATCCCATGTTTGCGACAGATCTCCATCCGGTTGTGCCCATCGAGAACGTTCTCATATTCATCCATCTCTATGGGTACACGGACGCCATATTCAAGAATGCTGGCTTCTAGGGCGGCAAAGACATCGGGCGTAAGTGGGGGTAGAAGTTGATAGGGCGCAACCTGAGATTTTAGAGAAGAGGGCATACTCATGTCATTCACTTTAGATCGCGTTGTGTTAGTCGGTCATCTGGCATAACTCGTGGGAGAGGTTCGTTAGTGTGTTGCTGTCTCGGACGAAAATATTAGTCGCTTTATTCTCATGTGTCGTTGAAAAAATTATGCTTAACGAAGGCTATGCAATCTGGCAAGGCAGAGAGGTATTTCTCTGGCTTCTATAGGGCACTAGACCACTCCCATGTGCGGAATTCCGCACACGGTCGCCCTGTTGCCCATTTTGGGATATCTAAACCGAACCACTTAGAAAGTGGCTATCGAATATCAAGGAAACAAGAGCGAGCGCATATAAACTTCACTACGAATGAACTGAAGACTGCTTTGTATTATGAGTTCCTGAACCCACGTTGCAAACAGTATCTACAATGCGGCCGAAAATATGAATTTGGAACAGCCTTTGGTCGTTGCGATACGCTTTAATCAGAAGTCTATTGGCTAAATCCCTTGTAAAACCTCCGATAAATTGAATAGTAGCGATATTTTCGTAGTCTGCTGTTCAGTTCTCCTACACAATTATTAAAACGCAGAAAACTGAATACTAAATAAGAGAGATAGGATTGTTAGCCTCATCATCATTGTGCTAATGTTTTAGTATGCAGTATACTGGTCTATTTATAGACTGTAAGACACCTGAACAGCAGACTACTCAAACAACACAGAAAAGACCCTCTCGCGGGCACCCGCTTCGCGCCCGCTCTAGGGAGGCTCCGTTCCAGCATGGCGCACGCGCCAACGCTTCGCTTGCCGGAACGAATCCTGTAACCGTCACCTTTCCCTTTCTGTTAATGTTCAGGAGGAACGGAGCGGCTTCGCCGTTCCTCTGCCCGGCAGAGCCGGGGTTTCACTATAGGAAGCGGGTATTGCCATTCGGAAAAAGAGAATCTTTCTTTGCGTGCCTCGCAAGACACGTAAATTGCTATTCTCACTCGATTGGCTCTCCAGAAGCGAAGGCGTCTTCGCCAAAGCGATGGAGAGACTGTCGACTGCGAAGGCGAAGCCGGAGCAGGTCTTCTCTGCTCCTCTCCTGTCTCTGATTTGGCATTTTTCTTATTATCGGCATTTTATTCTGTTGACGGTTTGCTTCCTTTATGCCACGAGGCGATAGAAGGTAGCGTTTTTCGATTTTGTCTTTTCTGATACAATAATGCATGCTTTCTCCAACTTTGAGAGAGCAGCGTCTACGCTAAATCTCAGAATATTTTTCTGAGCCAAGGCGTCAAGTATTTCCTGTCTGCTGAGGGAAATTCCACCCATCAGAAGGGTTTGAATCTCTTCTTCAGCGAGTGCTTGCTTGGTCTTCTTTTCTGGCTCTCTGACAGCGACGGAAGGAATGACCCTCTCAAAACGGTCGTTGCCTACCATCCTGAGATATATGCTGCTAAGACCTCCCAAACGGTTCTTCGTGATCTGAAGCCTGCATTCTCCATGTCTTTCAACAGATGCATCTTCGCCCTGATAGTCATCATTTTGGCTACTGGCACCACCAGTCAAACTCCATACCATGCCAACATCCACAGCACCAAGCCTAGCGGAAGCCCCTCTGCCGAATTTTTTATTGTTGCCGTCGTGCTTTCCAGTATGATGAACTACCACAATGGATACTCCTGTTTGGCGTGCGACCGCACGCAGGAAGCCCATCTGTCGTTCGGCTTCCGCATTGTCGTCCTCATTTTGTACAGAGAACAGACTGATCAACGGGTCGATGATCACGAGGTTAATCCGGTCTCGCTTTATTCGGTTTACGAAACTAATTTGATGGGCGGGGCTGCTGAGGTTTACTTCGCGTGCGGGATCAATTATGAGTCCCTGCGGATTGCCCACACAAATTCTTTTTATTTTGTGAGCGGCTTGCATTTCATTTTCAGGGTCGATGTACCACACGTTGAGGGGCCGATCCTCTTGAAATGGAATGCCCCAGAGGGCCCTCCCTTGAGCAGCGTGCAAGGCAACATTATAAAGCATGCTGCTCTTTCCCGCACCGGTTTCTCCAGCGATGTAAGTGACTGCGCCGGGGTACATGCCATACCACAAGGGTGTAGGCGGTATGGGGCTGTGATCCATTTCGCTGGCGCGTGTGCCGCTGTCAGCGAAAGGATCATTCGCTCGCGCAGTATACGTGCCCGTTTGGGACTTCTTCTGTCCGTACAGCCATTCTTCGTAGCCCCACTCAAGCGACTTCTTGTAGCCCAGGTCGTCAAGAAACGGCGGAATCACCTCCTCACCAAGAGTATGCCGTGCGGCTTTAATTGCGCTTCGCACTTGTGCGAGCGTTTGATTCGGTTCGGTGGTTTCTGTCGTCTCATTAGTTAGAGGCTTCATGTTGAAATTAGGTTTCTCCTGTCCAATAATTTATCGAGGCTGTTGCCTATTGCCATGGTAGTGCGCTTTTTCGGGCAAGGCAGCACCATTTTGTTACGCCGGAGGATGAGACGGATTTAGCACACGTAACATTAAGACCGGAAATTTACCAGCAGATAGGGGCTTGTATCTATAGCGACCCAGCATTGGTAGTCTATGGTGAATCTGAAAAGCGTGGGGCTGGCATCCTGTCACTGGCAGAGGAAGCACCAATGGCAGGATTCACCTGATGGTTACGCGAATTGATAAGGACATTCGTCACACAACATCAACCATGAACCAAGCCACTCACACAGCCATCGTCAATTTCCTCTGGAACATTGCTGACGACGTATTGCGCGACGTGTACCCGCGCGGTAAGTACCGCGACACGATCCTGCCTATGACCGTCCTGCGCCGCTTGGACTGCTTGTTGGAGCCGACGAAAGATGAGGTTTTGAAACAGCATCAGTGGCTGGAGAAGGAGCAGATTCCTGGACACGACTATCTTTGCAAAGTGACGGGCTATGTCTTCTACAACACATCCAAGTTTACTATGAAGAGTTTGCTCAATTATTCCGGGCAGATAAGGGAAAACTTCGAAGCGTATTTGGACGGGTTCAGCGACAATGTGCAGGAGATCATCAGCAAGTTTGAATTGCGGAACCAAATTAAGAGGCTAACGGAGACAGATAAACTCTACTCCCTGATCCAAAAGTTCGTTTCTAAAGATATCAACCTCAGTCCTCTACCGGTGGTGCTGGGAAACGGCGTGGTGAAACAGGAGGGGCTGTCAAACCTCGGCATGGGCTATGTTTTTGAGGAACTGATTCGCCGATTCAGCGAGGAAAACAATGAGGAGGCGGGGGAACATTTTACGCCACGGGAGATTATCGAACTCATGGCGAGTCTTATTTTCCTGCCCGTGAAAGATAAAATCCAGAGCACAACTTATCTGGTCTATGACCCCGCTTGTGGGACAGGTGGCATGCTAACGGAGGCAGAGCGCGTCTTGCAGAGCCTGGCTGACGAGACGGGCAAGAAGGTGCGACTTGAACTGTACGGCCAAGAAATCAATGCGGAAACCTATGCCATCTGTCAATCGGATATGCTCATTAAGGAGCGCGATCCTGGAAATATTAAATTCGGCTCTACTCTTTCAAAAGACGGCTTCCCGCACATGGAGTTCGACTTCATGCTGTCTAATCCCCCCTATGGTAAATCTTGGTCAGGGGATGAGGAATACATTCGAGATAAAAAAGAAGGTATCATCGATGCCCGTTTCAAAGGCGTTGGAGTGCCGCGTAGCAGCGACGGGCAGTTGCTATTTTTAGTTAACATGCTGTCCAAGCGGAAACGAGAGACAGTTCTTGGCAGCCGGGTCGCAACAGTTCATAACGGGTCAGCCCTGTTCACGGGAGATGCCGGGCAGGGAGAGAGCGAAATCCGAAAATGGATTATTGAGAACGACTGGCTTGAGTGCATCATCGGCTTGCCGCTTAACTTATTTTACAACACGGGCATTGCGACTTATATTTGGGTGTTGTCCAATCGTAAGGCACCACATCGTCAAGGCAAAGTGCAACTCATTGATGCGACAGCGTGGTTTGCAAAACTCCGCAAGAATCTGGGGCAAAAAAATTGCGAACTGCGCCCCGAGCACATCGCCCGCATCATGGAGACGTATCAAGACTTTGCCGAGACGAAACACTCTCGGCTATTTGACAACGACGCTTTTGGCTACGACAAAATTATTGTGGAACGACCCTTGCGGCTCGCCGTACAAATTAGCGAGGAGCGCATCACCGCGTTCAAGAAGGCAACTCCAGACAATTTGCATTCGCTCCCGGCTACCCTTCGCACCGTGTTTGGCTCTGACTTGTGCTTAGACTACAATGTCTTCCGCGCCAAATGGGAGAGTTATCTCAAAGTCAACAAGGTCAAACTAGACAAACAGGCTGCCGTTGCCATCCAGCACGCCTTTGTCTGGAAGGACGAGTCTGCCGCGCCGGTTGTGAAAAAGCGTCTTTCTGATGGCACGGTGCAGTATGAGCCGGATGGTGACTTGCGTGACACCGAGAACGTGCCGCTTTCTGAAACGATCGCAGAATATTTTGAGCGGGAAGTGAAGCCCTTTGTGCCCGATGCCTGGATTGACTACGAGAAGACAGTGCGCGGCTATGAAATTTCGTTCACTAAAGTCTTTTATCAGTATCAGACGCTTCGCCCCCTGTCTGAGATTACGCGGGACATTCTCGCACTAGAACAGGAAACCGAGGGGCTTCTTCACGCCATAGCGGGAGTGAAGTAAAAAGAAATTGCGGACTCCCCTACATGCTATGACTCCATATCCTAAGTACAGGGACAGCAATCTGTCTTGGATCGGCCGTATTCCTGAGCATTGGAGCGTTGTGCCCACGTTTGCCGCTCTACGTGAGAAGCATATGCCAAATGCAGGCTTACGCGAACGGACTGTACTCTCGCTTAGTTACGGTAGAGTTGTTGTCAAAGATATAGATAACAATTTTGGCTTGCTCCCTGCCTCTTTTGAGACATATCAGATCGTGCAGCCAGGCGATATTGTCTTGCGCTTTACCGATTTACAGAACGATCACAAAAGTTTACGAGTAGGGCTGGCAAAGAATGTAGGAATTATCACTTCTGCGTACTTATGTTTGGCCCCAAGAGCAGCGATAGATCCTAGGTTCGCTTATTACCAACTGCATTCTCTTGATACTCAGAAGATGTTCTATACCATGGGCGGCGGCTTGCGCCAGTCGATGTCATATTCAGACTTGCGCCGAATGCCGCTTCTGCTTCCCCCGCCCATCGAACAAGCCGACATCGTCGCCTTCCTAGACCGCAAATCCGCCGACATAGAACGATTCATTACTAAGAAGCGGCAACTCGTCGCCCTGCTCCACGAGCAGAAGATTGCACTCATCAACCGGGCTGTCACGAAAGGGCTGAACCCCGACATGCCTATGAAGGCGGCGGGCGTGCAATGGCTGGGGGAGGTTCCGGCTCATTGGGTTATGGTGCCTAACAAACAACTGTTCAAGATAAAGAATGACATTGTAGGCTCTAATCACACACAATTTACGCTGTTGTCCTTGTCACTGTATGGCGTCATACCGCGTGATATGGACAACCCACAAGGCAAGTTCCCCGCTGCGTTTGATACATACCAGATTGTAGAGCCTGGCGACTTAGTCTTCTGCCTGTTTGATATGGATGAGACACCGCGAACGGTAGGGTTTGCAAGTCAACGCGGCATGATTACGGGAGCATATACCGTAATGCGCCCAATACAGGAGAGTGCAGCGCAGTACCTTTACTACTTCTACCTAGCAATGGATAATGCTAAATGCCTCAAGCCTCTCTACACGGGTCTGCGAAAAGTAATACAGAAAGGTATGTTCCTCAGCGCAAAGACGCCCGTGCCCCCGCCCGACGAACAAGCCGCCATCGTCGCACACATAGACGCCGAAAGCGCGGTCATTCATAAAGCCATTGCCCGCATCGAGCGCGAAATAGAACTCATTCAGGAATATCGCACCGCACTAATAGCCGAGGTTGTCACAGGTAAAATTGATGTGCGGCAGGCAACAAACACCAAAGCGGAGGCTGCCATTGTCGCCACATAAGAATCGGGAGAAATAGTCCCCGCCGCTTGGCCCTCCATTCTTGTAACATTGAGGACGCAGAGCATACTAGAAATAGGGAAAAGGCGTTGCGCCACAAGCCTGTGCAGAAGTAGGTGAATTATGGGCATGCCAAAGGAGCGCGTTCGCGGCTTGATGGAGCGAACGCTTTTCAATCTGGATTACATCCACCGCCGACAGCGTGGGAAGGATGGGCCATTTGAAGTGACGCAACTTCTCAATTCGTTTCTGGGGGCACTCATCCATCCGAAGGAAGCATGGTTTGAGTTCATTCCCATGATGCCGATCTCTGAACTTGCGGAAGATGGGTGGCCGCCAATACCTAACCGTTACGACTTATTTTCGCCTGAAAGAACAAAGCCAGAATCTCCTAAACATCTTCAAGACCTAGTGCGCTTAATGCGGAACGCATTGGCGCACGGCAATATGGAACTTATCCCTGACAGACAGGGCAATATCAACGGCATACGCCTGTGGAACTTGAATAAGCAGGATAAAGTAACATGGGCAACGCAGATAGATACGTTCAACCTAGACCAGTTTCTGCGCCGCTTTGTTAAAGAAATGTTGCGGATTGACAATGAGATGGAAGGCAATTCCGCATTTGGCAGTGATGAACATCAGACGAGCATATGAACGGACGCCAAAGGGCATGAAAAAAGCAGATTATGAGTACCACCGACATCAGTGAAAAAGGGCTAGAAAGCCTAATTGCGAACAGCCTGATGGCCGACGCAGGCTATGAGCAAGGACTGCCCGCCGACTACGATAAGGTGCACTGCGTTGATCGACCCAAATTGTTCGCCTTCCTGCAAGCCACGCAGTCTGAAGCCGTTGCTAAACTCGGTCTCGGCGATGGCACTCTGGCGGATGACAAATTCCTCAAACGCCTTTTTGACCAGATTGGGCAGCGCGGTATCGTGGACGTGCTTCGTAAGGGCGTCAAGCATGGTGACACTACCTTCACTGTTTTTTATAAGCCACCTCCCTCCCAAGATAACCCGAAAGCCATGCAGCAGTATGCCGCGAACATCTTCTCTATTACTCGCCAACTTCACTACAGTAAAGACAAGGGAAAGTTGTCCCTTGACCTCGTGCTTTTCATCAACGGTCTACCCCTTATCACCTTCGAACTCAAAAATTCGCTGACGAAGCAGACTGTCCGCGACGCCATCGAGCAGTATCAGGTTGACCGCGATGCCCACGAACCGCTCTTTGGCTTCGCACGTTGCCTTCTTCATCTTGCCGTGGATGATGCCCAGGTGTTCATGACGACGCACCTGCGGGGTAAGGAAACCGACTTCCTACCCTTCAATAAAGGCGACGAAGGTGGCGCGGGCAATCCTATTAACTCGCATGGGCTAAAGACGGATTACTTGTGGAAGCACATCCTTACAAAGAATAGTCTGGCCAGTATTCTAGAGAAGTTCGCTCAAATTGTCGATAGGAAGGACGATAACGGCAAGACCAAGAGCCTTCTGGTCTTTCCCCGATATCACCAATTGGATTTAGTGCGAATGCTTCTTGCCGACGCCAAAGCGCATGGCCCAGGCAGGCGATATCTGGTGCAGCATTCCGCTGGATCTGGCAAGTCCAACTCCATTACTTGGCTGGCGCATCAGTTAGTGGAACTCACCGACGCCCAGCATGAAAAGCCTGTTTTTGACTCTGTGATTGTTGTTACGGATCGGCGCGTACTGGACAAGCAGATCCGTGACAACATCAAACAGTTCGCTCACGTCAAGGGGGTGGTGGAGGCGATTACGGAAGGCAGCAAACAACTTAAGAAGGCACTGGAAGACAATAAGAAGATTATCATAACCACTGTCCAAAAGTTTCCATTTATCGTGAACGAAATAGGCGATCTGCCCGGCTATCGCTTCGCAATTGTTATTGATGAAGCGCACTCCTCACAGAGCGGCGACACAGCGGCGAAGATGAACATGGCCCTAGCGGAGAACAAGTCTTCCTCCAAGGGTGACGGTGAAGATGAAACCACAGAGGACAAAATTAACGCCCTCATCTCAGGTCGCAAAATGCTCCCGAATGCCAGTTATTTCGCCTTTACCGCCACACCCAAAAATAAGACTTTAGAAACCTTCGGCATCAAGCGCGGGGATGGCAAATTTCATGCCCATCACGTCTACTCCATGCGTCAGGCGATCGAGGAAGACTTTATCCTAGATGTGCTGCAAAACTACACCACATATAGCAGTTATTACAAACTCTTGAAGAAAGTGCAGGACGATCCGCAATTTGATAAAGTGCGGGCCCAGAAGAAACTTAAGAAGTATGTAGAAAGCCATGACGCCGCCATTCGCCAGAAAACCGAGGTGATGATCGACCATTTCCATGAAGAGGTATTGGCTAAGAAAAAGATCGCGGGCGCGGCGAAGGCGATGATTGTGACGAGTGGTATCGTCAAGGCTATCCGCTATAAGCAGGCTGCCGACGCTTACCTTCAGGAGATCAAATCCCCATACCGGGCCCTCGTTGCCTTCAGCGGCTCCAAAGAAGTCGCTGGGGAAACGTATGACGAATTCAAGATGAATGGCTTCCCGAGCGCGGACATTCCAGAGGAGTTTAACAAGAGCGAGTCACGCTTCCTCATTGTCGCGGAAAAGTACCAAACCGGCTTTGACCAGCCGCTTCTGCATACAATGTATGTGGACAAGACTCTCGCTGACGTACAAGCCGTGCAGACGCTTTCACGTCTCAACCGCTGCTATCCTGGAAAGACAGATACTTTCGTGCTAGACTTCGTTAACTCTGCCGATGCTATTAAAGATGCGTTCGATCCCTTCTACCAGACCGCCATCCTGAGCGAAGAAACTGACCTGAACCGGTTAAACGACTTGCACGACAAATTAGATGGCTTCCAGGTCTACGACAAGGCGCAGGTCATGGCGGTCATGGAGAAGTTTTTGGAAGGGGCAAGCCGAGAACAGTTAGATCCTACTCTGGATGTCTGCGCAAGTGTTTTCAAGAATGATCTTAACACCGACCAACAAATTGAGTTCAAGTCGGCTGCAAAGTCATTCATCCGTACATATCAGTTCCTCGCGTCTATCCTACCGTTCCGCAATATTTATTGGGAGAGCCTGAACACATTTTTGGGCTTTTTATCTTCTAAACTGCCTACGCCCGACGATGCCGATTTAACAATTGGCGTGCTAGACAGCATCGACATGGATAGTTATCGCACGGAGAAGAAGGCGACAATCAAAATTCAATTGGAAGGGGGTGTGGAACTAATTCCCGCGTCCGCTGAGCCGGGAGGCGGCCCAGTCGAGCCAGAAATTGACATTCTTTCCAATATATTACGTTCTTTCAACGAACGTTTTGGCACCGGTTGGACAGATAATGATAAGATCAATCGTTTCCTATTCGAAGACTTGCCCGCCGCAGTTAATCAAGACGAAGAGTACCAGAACGCAAAGAAGGTCGACCGCCAGAACGCCAAGATCACGCACGAGAAAAAGGTGATAGACAAATTCCAGGAAATTATCTTCGAGCACACAGAGATCTACAAAAAGTTCACCAACGATCTAGAATTCAAACGGTGGCTATGCAACACGCTCTTTGAACTCGATTATGATGTTGTTGGGAGTATTGTCCACATAGATAAATGAAACTGGTTTGTCCAATATAATGGCATTAATCAAAACCCGTTGTTTGAGGAAAATATTATGCAACTTGCACTCATCCATATTAGTGATATACATTTTCGAACAGATAGAAGCAACCCTATCTTGGATAAAGCCGAGGCGTTGGCCGCAGCGATAGCGTCAAACTTGAAAGTACCAACACATTGCATTCTTTTGGTCTCCGGTGACGTAGCGTTCTCCGGATTGGATAGCCAATACAAGGTAGCCGAAGAGTTTCTTGATGATCTTGGTTTGCGTCTATTTGAATCGGGAAACGTCGTTTCGTGGGAAGAGGTCTACGTTCCTGGAAACCATGATTGCGACCTTTCTTTGAATCCAGTATCACGCGAGTTGCTCATAGAGAGTGTGGTGACTGACGCTCAGGTAAGCAACAATCTGAGCGAGCAGAAGATCGGGGAATGTCTTAATGTTCAAGACAATTTCTTTGCATTTACTGCAAGACGTACATCCAAAACTTTTGCGAATGTGCGTGACCGCTTGGCTTGGCAACATATCATGACCCTGGACAAGCAGACAATCATCATTCGTTGCTTCAATACTGCTTGGTTGTCAAGGTTGCATGAAAAAAAGGACTCGTTGCTTGCGCCGGATTGGTTGGTTAATTCGAACTTCCAGACTGATTTAGACGTGACAGTGTTTCACCATCCGATCGGCTGGCTTGACGCAACAAATGGACGACGCTTTGGCAAATTAGTAGAGCAGGCATCAGACTTGATTTGCACAGGGCATGACCATGATCCGGATGGATACATTAAGTCTAAATTCACTGGTGAGATAAGTACTTTTTTGGAAGCCGACGCCCTTCAAGATGAGTCAAATCCGACCCAGAGCGGTTTCCGAATCTATCTTGTAAATCTGCAAGACCGCTCCAAACAAACTATTAGTTATACTTGGCGGAATAATATCTACATCAGAAGTAGTGAATGTGAATGGACTACTTTAGAACGTCGTGAAAATATAATTCGTGATCGATTCCAGAACCATGACAATTTTATACAGCAATGGTTGAATAATCCGGGAGCCGCTTTCAGTCATCCTAGGAAAGCCAACCTCCAATTGCGTGATATTTACGTTTATCCTGAAATGTCAGAGTGGAGCATCGCCTTAGGAACTGCCAGAAGAACTTTCACTGGAAGAGTTCATGGCGAAGACTTAGCGGGATATGTGAGGAAAAATGGAAAGGTCATAATATATGGGCGTGAAAATATAGGCAAAACCGCCCTTACAAAAGTACTCTATACAGATTTGCAGGAGCAAAATGTCATTCCTCTCCGTCTGACAGGGGATTTATTAACAAAACCCGATCCTAAAGTGGTTGAACGCATTATTGAACGGCAGTTTGTCTCTCAATATGACGAGAGCCTGCTTGAACGTTACCGGCAACTGCCTCTGGAAAGAAAGGCTATCATCATAGATGATTTCCATAAGACTAAACTCAATCGTCAGGGATGGAGCCAACTAATCGATATCTTGGTGACACTGACTGGTTCTCTCGTCTTAGTGGCAAGTGATGCTTTCCAAATTCAGGAACTTCGCGATGCTAATCTTCAGCAACATCCTCTACTCGTTTTCAAGCATTGTTGGATCAAAGATTTCGGGCAATTGTTGCGCTACGAGTTAATAAATAGGTGGGTGTTGCTTGGCCAAGAATTCACACTTTCGGACGCTGAAAAGACGGCTGCCGTGAAACAAATAGAGCAAGTAATGCGCGTCGTGGTCGGCAGAAATCTCATGCCGTCTTATCCCCTATTTATTTTGACCATTCTGCAAAGCCATGAAGCGGCTGGTACAAAGGACACTGCGACTGGAGCCTTCAGTTATCACTGGGAAATTCTTATCAAAGACCAACTTGCTGCGGTCGTAACTTCCGTCACACCGGATACATTGGTTACTTACTTGTCCGCAATAGCATTTTCAATGTTTTCGGACAAGCGGAAATGCCTTGAACAGAACGAACTAGAGACAGTAACTGCGAATTACCAAAGCCTCCACACGATGACATTTAATCGTGAGGATGTAGTGAAAGCACTCCTTGAGGCTCGGGTTGTTGAACTGTTGCCAGATGGACGTTACCGTTTTAGTTACTCTTACATTTATTACTATTTCGTGGCAAACTATTTTGCGACGAATCTCTATTCGCAAAAGCATGAGAAAGAACTGCGCGATGTAATCTCTTATCTTGTGCATCATATACATGTTGATGATTATGCCAACATAATCATCTTCCTGTTCTATCTCACGAATGATGAGAAATTGATGAAGTTAGTGGTTGACAAAGCAAAAGAACAGTATGCTAACTTCACACCATGTGATTACGATCAGGATTTTAAGTTCACAGACCGCCTTTTGAGTCTAAACCCGCCTGAATTGACTTTGGATGCATCAGGTGATGAGGAGGTGGGACGTGAGTATAGGCGTCAAGTTGATGAGGAAACGGAGAGTGAGGAGTTATCTGACGAAGCGGAAGATCGAATAAAAGAGCAGGAACTGGATGATTACCTTCGCATCAACTTTGCTCTCAAAGTTATGCAAATTATGGGGCAGATGGTTCGCAATGTTCCCGGCTCTCTAACTGGAGACGTAAAACTCGAAATTATACATGAGGCGTATCTAGTAGGTCTGCGGCTGATGCAATATGTCACTTCTCTTTTAAGAGATGATATCGAGTCGGTCAGAGATAGTTATGCATCATTGCTCCAAAAGGAACTAAGGATTGATAATCCAGAAGAGTTAAAAATTAAAACGAATTATATTCTCACCGATATAATATTGATGTCTGCCACTAGCGTAATTCAGCGAATATCGAATGCTGTTGGCTCTGTTCATCTTTCTGAGACGTATAAGTTGATCAAGGACAATTCGTTAAAAGTGCCTATATCACTCATTGACATAGCAATTGGGCTAGATCACCTCACTGCCTTCCCAAAGCAAAAAGTCGTTGATGCCAACAAGAGCCTTGAAAAAAATTATGTGGCACGAACAGTAATCCGTTCACTTGTAAGGGACTACTTTTTCAAATACCCAGAAGATTTTGCACTACGTCAAAGCGTGTGCAACCTTTTGGGCATCAAAGTTAACGAGGTCGGATTTGTTGGACGGGTCGATAAAAAGATATTACCGACGCCCCGTCGTTAGAATATAATTAACTTGTGCCTGACTAAAAACCCTCGGAGCGGCTTATCACCGGTCATTCTTTGTATTTACTGCGTCGAAAGAGATCAAGACTGCCAGGCTTTTGCCCAAGTCTGGGCTTGTGATAGAATGTTATC
This sequence comes from uncultured Armatimonadota bacterium, assembly GCA_963835235.1. Taxonomy (GTDB): domain Bacteria; phylum Armatimonadota; class Armatimonadia; order Armatimonadales; family Capsulimonadaceae; genus CAWIET01. The sequence continues at coordinate 482,519 of CAWIET010000005.1, read as the reverse complement.
GTCAAGCAGTCTGTTTCAGGCTTAATAGAAGACGATGAATTGCTACCGAACGAAGACAAAGCAAGCGTTTTCCATCTGAGATACCCATTGGCTGCTGTTCCGCATAATCCACTGGTCTACAAAGACGCGATTATCGCCTCCGCCGCGTCGCTGATTGTGGCGCATAACCATCCGTCAGGAGACCCAACACCGAGCGCAGAAGACGTATCCGTGACCAAACGCTTGATGCAGGCGGGGGAAATTGTGGGAATTGAAGTGCTGGATCACGTCGTTATTGGGGACGGCGTGTTTGTCAGCCTCAAGGAGCGTGGGTGCATCTGAGAGAAACCGGGAACAAAGGCGCGCGCTGGCGCGTCTTACACGTGTGATCTCCTTATCGTTGTCCATCGCCCTGTGATGGAAGCCGCCGCTGCGTTGGGTTGCAGTGGCGGCTTTTTTCATGTGGCAGGCGGAGGGCTAGGCTTTGGCGGGCGCGGCGGCTTTGGCCGCATCTTCGGCGGCTTTCTTTTCGGCGGCAGCCTGCGCGGCGGCGGCTTCCAGAGCGGCGATTTTATCCAGCTCGGTGGAAAGCAGGAGGCGGGCGGCGTCTAAATCGGCAGCCCGGTCTCCGATAACTTTTGACAGAACGCGGCCCGTTTTGCCGGATACGACATACAGGCTGGGCAGATGCGACACGCCCCAGCGCCGCGTCTGGTACAGTTCATGGTCAAGCAAAAGCGTCATTCCCGGCAAACTCTGCTGCAAGGCGGAGAGGCTCTCGCGGCTGCCCTCGGAGACCGCCAGCGCCGTCCACTTCCCGCCGGGGAGGCTTTCTGTCCACTGCTGGACGGCCTGCAAAGCCCGCACCGAAGGCGCGCTGTCCGGGGCGAAAAACACGACGACCAGCACCCCTTTGCCGCGCGTCTTGGCCGTATACACATACTCGCCGCTGACATCGCACAGGCCGAAGTCCTGCACGGTGCGGCCTATCCCGGCTGTATTCGCCCCGTAAAATTGATCCGTGATGGGCATCTTTTCTTCTCCTGTCACTCGTGCAAAGCCAGCGCAGGCTCGGCAGGCTGCGTCATTTCAATCCCAGTGTGCCCGTCCCGTTCGCGCCATAGGCCGCACGGCCCGCCGCCGTCGTTCTCCTCTAACGCCGCCTCCGTGCCGTCCATCCGCAGAACGGGATGGTAAAAACCGCCCACTTTCTGCGCTTCTCCCGCCACGTAATGCCCTATCAAAGACCGCCGAAAGCGGTCACGGCTGGTGTTGGGAAACGAGCCATGCACCAGTTGACCGTTGAAAAACAGCACATCGCCTGCGTCCATCACGACAGGCACGGGATGCTTGTCGGCGGGCAAAGGCACGGTAACATCGGTGAATGACGCCCCCGTGTCGGCTTTCTGCGTACACAGGACGGGCCACTCATGGCTGCCCGGCACGACCTGCATGCAGCCATTTTCCTCGTCACACGGGTCAAGGGCCAGCCACGCGGCCATGCAGGTTCCCGGCTGCACGCGCAGGTAAAACTGGTCTTGATGCAGGGCTTGCCCGCGCGCACCGGCTGGCTTAAAATACAGCATGGTCTGCACGGCGAGCGGGGACTGTCCCAAACAAGCGGAAAGGCACTCGTCCAGGCGCGCGTCTAAAAGCCACTGAAGGCTGATGGCGTCCCAGCGGTGCATATGAATCATGCGCGGATAACGCTTCAGCGGGTCTGCCGACGTGATGTCCACTCCATCAAAGTCGCCGGGGTACGTGCCCGCCTGCCGCAAGCCCATGAAGTGAGAACGCAGGGCGTCCACTTCCCCGGCGGCAAACAAATGGCGGGCAACCGCGTAACCGTCGCGCTGGAATTGCTGCGCGAGAGTCGGGCACGCTGTCGGCAGGGTCATCGAGGGAGGCGTCATGTGCTATTATTCCACAAACTCAGGCCGTCTCCAGGCCGTCTTTCACCCAATCGGCGCAAGGGCGCGCAATTCCGCCGCTTTTTCTTCCGCAAGCGTGTCGTTGATAAACGCGCCCGCGCCTGCCTCCGACCCGGCCAGATACTTGAGCTTTTCTTTGGTGCGGTAGGGCGGATAAAACTCGATGTGAAACTGCCAGAAGGGATAATCCGCGCTGTTTCCCACCGCAGGCCGGGAGTGCAAAGCCATGATATACGGCAGCGAAAAGCCGAACAAATTGTCGTATTTACGCAGAAGAACGTGCAATATCCGGGCCAAATCGCCCTGCTCCTGGCGGGTAAAGTCCACAAGCGCGGTCTTCCCGGCGGTTCTTGCCGTGATGTGGACTTCATACGGGTAGCGCGCGTAAAACGGGACAACGGCCACAAACGTGTCGTTCTGCGTGACGATGCGACGCCCATCTCCGAGTTCCTGCCTCAGCACGGCCAGAAACAGATTGTCGCCGTGCGTCTCCCAGTAAGCGCGCGCCGATGCCAGTTCTGTTTCCAGCACGGGCGGAATAAAGGGGTACGCATATATCTGCCCGTGCGGGTGAGAAAGCGTCACCCCAATCTCTTTGCCCTTGTTTTCAAAGATGTAGACGTACTGCACATCAGGCCGGGCGGCTAATGCCGCAAAGCGGTCTGTCCACACCCACACCAGATGTTCAATCTTTTCCAGCGGAAGTTCGGCCAAAGTTTTGTCGGCTTCGGGCGTATAAACGACCACTTCGCAGACGCCTTCGGCGGGCCGCACGGGCATCAATTCGGAGCCTTCCACCGCAGGCAGGGGCGGGTGGCGCTGAAGCGAGGGAAACTTATTTTCAAATACGACAATGTCGTAATCGGGAGCGGGGATTTCTGTCGGAAAGCCGCCGGGCCGGGTGGGGGCGAGCGGATTGTAGTCGGGGGGCGGGAAAAATGTCCTGTCCTGACGCTGTGTTGCGGTAATCACCCATTGCCGCAGAAGGGGATGCCATCGCAGCTCAGACATCGGCAGACGGTTCCGGGTTCGTCCCTGCGTCGTCGGGCGGGAACGTGTAGAAGATGAGCAAACGTCCGTCGTCCTTGACCAATTCTTCTTTTTCCATGCCGCTTTGCGTGAAACCCAAACACAAGGTGGAGGATAGCGGGATCGAACCGCTGACCTCTTCAATGCCATTGAAGCGCTCTCCCAGCTGAGCTAATCCCCCCCTGAACAGCCCCTATTATACACAAGTTTGACGCAGATTGCAACCCCTGCGCGTCGTCGGAAGGGCGCAGGAGGCCCTCATGCACAGGGAAGGAGGCCCTCACCCCGCTCGCCGGGCGAGCGACCCTCTCCCGCTTCGCAGGCGAGGGTGGGAGACAAGACGCCCGCTTCGCAGGCGAGGGTGGGAGACAAGACGCCCGCTTTGCGGGCGAGGGTGAGAGACAAGTCTGTTTTCTTGCCCTCACCTGTGCGTCGTCGGAAGGGCGCAGGAGGCCCTCACCCCGCTCGCCGGGCGAGCGACCCTCTCCCGCTTCGCAGGCGAGGGTGAGAGACAAGTCCATTTTCTTACCCTCACCCGTGAAGCGAGCGTGAGAGACAAGTCCGTTTTCTTACCCTCGCCCGTGAAACGGGAGAGGGTGGCTCCGAAGGAGCCGGGTGAGGGCCTCCTTCCCTGTGCGTGAAGGCCGTGCGCCGTCCATCAAGCGTCCATGCGGAAACCAGTGGAACACCGGGGTAACACCGGAGTCACACCGGGGCCACACCGAAAACAACGGTGTTGGGGCGCGGCGTCGGCGGGGAACAGGCGCGGCTCTCACGCAGCCCTTCTGGAGACGGTCTGGAACCTGTCTGGAAAGCGCGGGGAAAGCGCGGGGAAAGCGGGCGCAAAAAACAAAGCCGCAACTGTGGAATAATAACCCTGTCAGCAGAAACGCTGAGAAACAAATGGGGGAGAAGTTCACTTTGGCAAAAGTAACGCCTAATCCGTTCATCGGGCCGCTGAGCGGCAAAATGGGCAATGTCGTGTTCCTGAATACGCCCTCCGGCGTGGTGATGCGCGGGCATACGTACCCACGCAACCCGAAAACCACCGCGCAGCAGCAGGGACGCTGGCGTTTCGCGCAAGCGTCGGCGGCTTTTGGCGCGCTGGAACCGGCGCAGCGGCTGCTTTGGGAGTTCTATGCGGACGAGCAAAAAGCGCGCGGCCTGCTGTCGTCGTCGGGCAAGACGCCCACCGCGCGCTCGTCGTTTTTAGACCTGGCGCAGAAAGTCTTGCAGGTTGACCCGGACGCTCTGATTCCCGCGCTGCCCCCGGCGGCGGTGTTCTTTGGGGACGTGATTTCCGTGACCGCGCAGGGTATTCCCGGCGGCGTCCGGTTTCAAGCGTCCGGCCCCAACACCGAGGGCGTGGTGACGGAATTATTGCTGGAAACCTTGCGCGGCCCGGCGCGTCAGCCCTGTGCGCGCAACTACCGCCCGCAGGCATTCGTGGGGTTCACCGCCGAGCAGTCGGCGTTTGACGCGCTTCTGCGCGCGGCGTGGGTATGTCCGGCCTACCGGTTTGTGCGGCCCGCAACGGGTCAGGCCACTGCGTTTGCGCCGCTGCCCCGGTTGACGTTGGGATGAGGGGAGGGAAACCTGCCTCTGCCTTCCAGAGCCGCTGCGCGGCACCTACCCCCGCCCGAAGACGGGCGACCCCTCCCTGTTAAGGAGGGGTGGGAAACACTGTCTTCGTCCCTTCCCTGACAGGGAGGGGACAGGCCCGGAGCGAACGCGACGGGACAGGGGTAGGTCTCTTTCACGGCAGGGGTATTTTTCCTATGGACACACAAACGCGATTAATTATCGGCCTGGGAAACCCCGGACAGGAGTATGCGGGCACGCGCCACAATGTCGGGTTCGCGGTCGTGGAGCAGTTTGCCGCCGTGAATGGGATTGCGCTTTCGCGACGGCAGGCGCGCGGGATTTGCGGTGACGGGCCGGTGGGAAGCGCGCGGGTGTTTCTGCTGCTGCCCCAGACCTTTATGAACCTGTCGGGCGAAAGCGTCGCGCTGTTTCTGCGCCAGAAGCCGGTGCCGTTAGAACACATCATCGCCGTGACGGATGACATCGCCCTTCCCGTGGGCCGCCTCCGACTGCGCGGGCAAGGGTCGGCGGGGGGGCACAATGGCTTAAAGTCCCTGATAGCCCACCTGCATTCGTCCGACTTCGCCCGGCTTCGCGTCGGGGTGGGCGCTCCCCGCGACGCGGCGGTGCAGCGGGATTTCGTGCTTTCTCCGTTTGCCCGTTCCGAGCGTGCCGACATCGAGGACGCGACGGCGCGCGCCATCTCTGCCTTAGAAACCTGGGTTTCCGAAGGGCTGACGCCCGCCATGAACCAGTTTAACGGGTGAGGGGCAGCGCTGCGGGAGGAGGCCCTCACCCCCCGTCCCCCTCTCCCGCTGCCGCAGGCGAGGGGGAGGAAGAAAGCGGTCTTACCCTCGCCCGTGAAACGGGAGAGGGTGGCGCGAAGCGCCGGGTGAGGGCCGCCAACAGAACGGGTGAGGGCCGCCAACGGAACGGGTGAGGGCCGCCACGCGCCACCTTCCTCACGCGCTCGGAGGCAGTGTCGGGAGCGCGGGCAGCGCGGGCCTTCTATTCAAGAGGGCGATGCCGGAAAGCACCAGAGCGGCCCCCCCGATTGTCCATGCCGTGATTGGCTCATGCAGGCAGAAAGCGCCCAGCGCCGCCCCGACTACCGGCTGAATGAACAAGAACACCGCCATTTCGCCCGCCGCCCGCCTGTCCAAAAGAGTAAACCACACCGTGTACGCGATGACCGTGCAGGGCAAAACCAGATACGCCACGCTCCACAAAGCCTCCGGGGACGGCAGCCCGACCGGATGTCCCCCTCGCGCGGCATGGGCCATTTCCCCCACCGCAAACGGCGCAAGCATGATTGCCCCGGCGGTCATCTGGTACGTAATCACTGACACTGCGGGGTATCGCGCCACCAGCCCTTTGCCCAGAATGGACGACGACGCCTCAAAGCACAGCCCCAGAGCAATCAGCATATCCCCCATCGCCCTGCCCGAAAAGGCGTTCAAGCGCCACCCGTGATTGACAATGAAATAAACGCCCAGCAGCCCGCACCCGATGCCGACAATTTTGGGACGCGGCATGGCTTCGCGCAGAAACACCACCGAAAGCAGCGCGAGAAACACCGGCTCGGTAGCAACCAGCAGCGCGTTGTCGGAAGCCGTCGTGCGTGAAAGGCCCGCGTAGGCCAGCAAATAAGTCAATGCCAGCCCCATCGCCCCCATCGCCCAGAAGCGCGCCCAGTCACGGCGGGCGACCGCCAGGTTGACACGGAGGGCGCGGGCGACCGCATACATAAGAAGCGCCGACAGGGAGAAACGCGCAAAAGCAAGGGTCATCGGGGGAATGCCAGGGTGGTTGGCGGTTCCCAGCGCGTACTTGGCGGCCAGCGACGCGCCGCCCCACAGCAGGTTGATGCCCACCAGCAGCGCGATTGTCCTCGGTGGCATGGGCGCAGGGGACAGTGGCGACGGCGCATTTCCCGGCACAGGAATGGAAACGCTTTTCTGGGCGGCCATAAGAGTATTGTAGCCCGCCCGATTGCCGGTGTCTACCACAAGCAGGCCTGCCCGGTTAACAGACGGTGACAACTTGTCTCAGACAGTGCGGAGACAAGTCACGGAAAAAGAATTGCGCGGGCGGCAAAAAGAATTGCGCCAGCGGGCAAAAAGAATTGCCCTCGTGTGCGAATTGGGGAACAAATGAGCAGAACAGCGCGTAAGAAGAAGAGCGCATGTCCTCCTTTTATGATCCGCCTGCTGAGGCGGAGCCTGCCGCCGACTTCCGCGAAAGCGAAGCCGATGGCAGGCCTTTTTTTGTGTCACGCGCCGCGCGGCGCGAGGGGAACGTGAGCGGGAATGTCCGTGCCGCGCAGAAGAAGCAGCGCCAGGTCGTCGCGCAGGCGAGGCCCGGCGTGCTCGTGGATTTCGCGCTGGATGCGTTCTACCCCCTGCGGGCCGTCCGGCTCCTGAAGCGCGTCCAGAAACATTTGCTGTGCCTGCGTTTCGCCCAGCAATCGGCGCGCGCCCAGGCCCGTTGCCTCATTGAAGCCATCCGTGTAAAGCAGCAGCGCGTCGGTGGGACGCAAGTAAGTGTGCTTGATCTGCCAGTGCGCCCCTTCCGCGCGTTTCGCCACGCCGAGCGGCAGCCCGGTGGGGCCGAGCAGGCGCATAGCGCGCGTCGGGTTCTGCCAGAGCAGCCCCGGTTCATGGCCCGCGTTCACATACGAGAGTTTGTGCCCCTGCTGATGGAAGACAGCGTAAAAGAGCGTCACGAAGCCCTCAAACCCGGCGTCTTGCTCTAAGGCGTCGTTGAGCTGCCCGACCAGCGCCTGCGGCCCCATCCCCGCGACGGCCAATGCCTTGATGGTGTATTTAATCAGCGCCGTTCTGCGCGCCGCCATCAGTCCTTTGCCGGATACGTCGGCAACCACCAGATGCGCGCGCGGGCTGCCGTGTTCGCTGGTGACAAAGAAGTCAAGCAGGTCGCCGCCCACGTCCGCTTCTTCAATCCAGGCTGGCTCAAACACCTGCCCCATCGTGTGATGGTCAAAATGGAGCGGCACTTCGGGCAGCAGCGACGCCTGCAAAGTCTGCGCGATGCGCCGCGAACGGGCATAGGCGGCTGCCGTTTCGGCTTGAAGCCTTTTGATCTGGGTCACGTCCCGGAACATGGAAATGGCCCCGTTGATTTGCCCCGTATCGGACGCGCGCAGGGGAGCGGCATTGACCGCGAGCACGATGTCGGTGCCGGTGCCGTCGCGCACGAGTTGTTCCTGCCCCAGCACGGTTTCCCCGCGCAGGGCGCGCGCGCCGGGCATCAGTTCCGACGGCAAGGGTTCCCCCGTTTCCACATGACGCACGCTGTAGAAGCGATTGGCTTCGGCGATGGGCAGGTCAACAGGGGCCGGGCCGCGCAGAATGCGTTCTCCGGCGCGGTTGATGCGGGAGACTTCGCCCTGCGCGTTAAGAATGGTGAGACCATCGGTGATGGTCTCAAAGATGGTGTTGAGTTCGGTGGCGCGGGCACGTTCTTCCTGCTGCGCGCGCACCTGCGTGGTCACTTCCAGAAAGTGCGCCAGGACGCCCACCGCGCTTTCTTCGGACGCAAAGATAGGCGAAAACGCGCCGTCCCAATAAAGCGCTCCTTCGCCCGCGCGTCCTTTCGGGGTCGCCGGGTATTCGTTGAAGTGCGTGACGGCTCCGGTGCGGAGCGTGCGCTCCAGCAGAGCCCGCGTGGCGGCGTCCCATTGCGGCAGAACGTCGTGCAGGGCGTAGCCCAAAAGCGCCTCGCGGGCGATGCCCAGCAGGCGGCACGCGCTGTCGTTGGCATAGCGCACGATGAGTTCGCGATCCACCACGAGCATGCCGTAGGGAGCGTTGTCGCATACCGCGTCCAGGGTCAGCAGGGCGCGCAGATTTTCCGGTGATCGCAAAGGCATGGGGAAACTAGGCGTATTATAACATGGATTTGGGGTTTGCGCGCCCCGCAGGGGGTATAATTATTTCCATGATGCAAGTCACTTTGCCGGGCCAGACGCCCCGAAACCCGGCGTCCGAAAGTTTAGGGCAGGAAGCAGACCTGTCCGTGCGCCTCAAGACAATCCCCCCCACGCTGGATTTAGCCGCCGAGATTGCGCGTCTCAAGCAGTCCATGAACGCCGTTATTCTCGCCCATTACTATCAGGACGCGGAGATACAGGATTTGGCTGACCATGTGGGAGACAGCCTCGCGCTCGCGCAGGCAGCGGCGTCTACCAAAGCGGAAGTCATCGTCTTCTGCGGCGTCCACTTCATGGCGGAAACCGCCAAGATACTTAACCCCGACAAGCAGGTGCTGCTGCCGGATTTAGATGCCGGGTGCTCGCTCGCCGACCGCTGCCCTGCGGATTTGTACGCCGAATGGCTGACACAGTATCCCGGACACACGGTCATCAACTATATCAATTCGTCGGCGGCGGTGAAGGCGCTCTCTGATGTGATTGTCACGTCGTCTAACGCCGTTTCCATCGTGGAGCAGCTGCCGCCGGAGCAGCCAATTGTCTTTGGCCCCGACCGGCATTTAGGCAAGTGGGTAGAAAGCCAAACCGGGCGCGAGATGGTCTTGTGGCCCGGCTTCTGCATCGTGCATGAGCAGTTCAATGCGCGTAAACTCGCCGTTCTGCGGGCGTCTTACCCGAACGCCATTTTGATTGCCCACCCCGAATGCGAGGAAGCCGTTCTCGCGCAGGCAGACTTTATTGGCTCCACGCTGGCGCTGCTCAACTATGTGAAGGCGCACCCCGAAGAAAACCAGTTCATTGTGGCAACGGAAGTCGGCATCCTGCATCAGATGCAGAAGGCGCGTCCCGATGCCGAGTTTCTTTGTTCCCCACCCAATTCCGGCTGCACCTGTGCGCTGTGTCCGTATATGCGCCTGAACACGCTGGAAAAGCTGTACCTGTGCCTGCGCGACCGCCGCCCGGAGATTGTGATGGACGAAGCGACGCGGGTACGCGCCCTGCGCCCCGTCCAGAGAATGCTGGACATGAGCAAGGGCCTTTCTCCCGTGCAGCAGAAGGGCGACTAACCCTTGACCGTGACTACTGCGCGCCTGGAGCTTTTCCCCGCCACCGAAGCGATGGTGCGCGCCGACCTGGATGGCCCCGCCGCGCTGTCCGGGCTTCTGCGGGCGCGCGTGCCCTCATCCTGGCCCCCCGAACTGCTCCTTGACGCTCGTGCGTTCTTCGCCGGTCAACTTTCCGACAATCCCGCGCGCGTCGGCTGGCTTCTCTGGTACTGGGTCGCGCAGGACGCCGAAAGCCAGGGGCGCGTTCTGGTTGGCAACGGCGGCTTTATGGGCCTGCCAGACGGCGCAGGCGACGTGGAGATAGGGTATTCCGTAGAGCCAGCACATCAGGGACAGGGTTTTGCCACCGAAGCCGTGCGCGCCCTGACCCAATGGGCGTTTGCGTCTCCCGCTGTGCGCCGTGTGTTCGCCGACGTGTCTCCCCTCAACGCGGCTTCCCTGCGCGTGCTCCAAAAGACCGGCTTTCACGTCGCAGGCGCGGGCGCAACACCTGATTTAGCGCGCTGGGAACTTCTGCGCCAAAGCGAGACGCCATGACCACCTTCCCCAATGATCCTGCTTTTTCTGGCCCCCTGCTGGGCGTAGATGTTGGCCCCATTGTTCCCCTGCTGGGGGCGCATATGCCGACGGCAGGGGGACACCATTGCGCGCTCACGGGCGGGCACGCGATTGGCTGCGAGGCAGTGCAAATCTTCACGGCCAGCCCGCGTCAGTGGCGCTCCCCATCCATCAAAGACGACCAGCGGGAGGCGTTCCGCCAGGCGCTCGCCGAATGTGGCATCACGAAGACGGTGGCGCATGACTCTTATCTCATCAATCTGGCGGCGGCTCCCGGCTCCGATGTACTGAACAAGTCACGGGCGGCGTTCCGGCACGAAATAGAGCGCGCGGAAACGCTCGGCGTGGACTTTCTGGTCAGTCATCCCGGCGCGCACGTCGGCGCGGGCGAGGACGCCGGGATTGCTCAACTGGTTGAAAGTCTAGACCTGCTGCACGCGGAAACTGCGGGCGCGCGCGTGCGGGTGGCGATAGAAACCACAGCGGGGCAGGGGACTTATCTGGGCGGGACGTTTGAGCAGATTGCGCGCGTTCTGAACGGCGTGCGGGAGCCGGAGCGTCTGGCGGTGTGCCTGGATACGTGCCATGTCTTCGCGGCGGGCTACGACATTCGCACGCCGGAAACGTATGAAGCGACCATGCAGGCGTTTGAGAGGGTAATTGGCCTGCCCTGGCTGCAAGTCGTTCATGCCAACGACTCGGTGGGCGAGTTGGGGTCGCATTTAGACCGTCATGCTCACATCGGCGAAGGGCAAATCGGGCTGGAAGCGTTCCGCCTGCTGGTGAACGACCCGCGCATGGCGGGCTTGCCGGTTATTGTGGAGACGCCCGAAAGCGAAACCATGCACGAGGTGAATGTCCGCCGCCTGCGCGACTTGCTGCTGCCCGCACCCGCCTCCGGTGCGCTGTAATTCCCGTGTGCTATAATGGGCGCATGACACCTTCACTCTCCGGCAGTGACTTGCGGCGCTTGTATTTGGAGTTCTTCCAAAGCAAAGGCGCGCGTCATCTCCCCTCCGATTCACTGGTTCCGCAAGACCCGACCCTGCTGTTTACGTCAGCGGGCATGGTTCAATTCAAGCCCTACTTCTTAGGCGAAGCGACCCCGCCCGCGCCGCGTGCTGCCACGTCCCAGAAGTGCCTTCGCACCACCGATATTGAGGAAGTCGGGGACACGTCGCACTGCACGTTTTTTGAGATGCTGGGCAACTTCTCCTTTGGCGACTACTTCAAGGCGGAAGCCGTCGCGTGGGCCTGGGAGTTTCTCTTTGACGTGCTCCATTTAGACGTGGAACGGGTGCGCGTCACTGTGCATGAGGACGACGACGAAGCCTATGCGCTGTGGCTGTCGGCGGGAATGCCCGCGCGCAAGATATTCCGCTTTGACGAGCATTCCAACTACTGGCCTGCGTCCGTAATTAGCAAAGGGCCAAACGGCCCCTGCGGGCCATGCAGTGAGATATTCTGGGACACGCAGCCGGAACTGCCTCCGACGCCGGACGGCGTGTGGGACGACAAGCGCTGGCTGGAAATCTGGAACCTGGTGTTCATGCAGTACGAGCGCTCGGACGGCCCCGACGGAAGCGCGCTGCTGACCCCGCTGCCCCGCCAGAACATTGACACCGGCATGGGTTTGGAGCGCACCGCCGCCGCGATTGCGGGCCTGCGCGGGCCATTTGAGACCGATTTATTCGCCCCGCTTTTGCGCGAGTTGGAGACGCTTTCGGGCAAGCGCTACGGCGCGTCCGACACGGACAAGACCGATGTTGCCTTTCGCCGCGTCGCCGACCATGCGCGCGCGAGCGCGTTCTGCCTGGCCGATGGCGTGCTGCCTTCCAATGTGGGGCGCGGCTACGTGCTGCGCCGCCTTCTGAGGCGGGCCATTCTCGCGGGCCGAAGCGTGCTGGGTATAGAGCGTCCCTTTCTGGCGGAACTGCTGCCGGTGGTGATTGCCCACCGCGAGGGCGACTACCCGGAACTGCGCGAGAAAGCCGACACTATCCTGCGCTACGCCCGCATGGAAGAAGCACAGTTCCGGCGCACATTGGAAGCAGGCACGGCGCGTCTGCTGTCGCTGCTGAGTGAGGAGGCGGGGGCGCCCCCCCCTGCCCCCCAAGTTTGGGCGGAGGATGCTTTACAGCCGGGTTCCGTCTCCCCTGTTCCTGAGGAAAGCGCGCGAAGCACAGACAGCGACGCAGAACTTCCTCCCCCCAAGTTTGGGGGGCAGGGGGGGCTGTTCCTCTCCGGCGACGATGCCTTCACGCTGTTCACGACCTACGGGTTCCCTGTAGAAATGACACAGGAGATGGCCGCCGAACGGGGCTTCACCGTAGACATGGCTCGCTTCCGCGAACTGCTGGACGAGCACGCGCGCATCAGCGAAGGCGGCAAACAGCGGGAAGTCTTTGTGGAAAGCGTCGTGCCCGTCCTGCGCGAGCGGGGCGCAGCGCCGACGCTGTTTGTCGGTTACGCGGAGGCCCTCTCGCACAGCCCCATTGCGGCCATTCTGCGCGGCGGGCAGTTCACAGAAACCGCAGGCGAGGGTGAGCGCGTCCAGATTGTGCTGGAACAAACGCCGTTCTATGCCGAAGCCGGAGGGCAAGTGGGGGATACCGGCGTCCTGCACGGGGAAACCGGGGCGTTTGACGTGGCCGACACGCAGAAAGAAGCGGGCTACGTCTTTCACAGCGGCACGGTGCGCGTGGGCGAACTGCGCGTTGGGGACACGGTGGAAGCCGCGATTGACGCCGGGCGGCGGGCATCCATTCAGCGCAATCACACGGTCACGCACCTGCTCCATCAGGCGCTTCAAGATGTGCTTGGCCCCCATGTGCAGCAGCGCGGCTCGCTGGTCGCCCCGGAACGGCTGCGCTTTGATTTTGCCCACGACCAGGCGTTGACCCCTGCCGAGCAGCGGATGGTGGAAGGGATCGTCAATGAAAAGGTGCTGGACGACCTGCCGGTGCGCGTCGCCGAACTGCCTATCGCGCAGGCCAAAACTCTGGGCGCACGGATGCTGTTCGGGGAAAAATACGGGGACATCGTGCGGGTGGTGGAAGTAGGGGACTATTCCCGCGAGTTCTGCGGCGGCACGCATTTAGGCCATACTTCGCAGGCGGGCCTGTTCAAGATTGTGTCGGAAGGCAGTTCGCAGGCGGGCGTGCGCCGCTTGGAAGCGGTCACGGGCAAGGCGGCGCTTCTTCGCACGCTAGACCAGGAACGCATTCTGTCTGACATCGCTCTGTCCCTGAAGACTTCTCCCACGCAGGCGCTTCCGGCGTTGGAGCGTTTGCAGGTGGCCCTGCGCGAGAAGGAGCGCGAACTCACGACGCTGCAAAAGGCGGCGTCGGGTGGCACGGTGGAGCGGCTTGTGGCGGAAGCAAGCGCTGTCAATGGCCTTGTTCTTGTCAGCCAAACCATTGATGGAGCCGATGCTGATGCCCTGCGTACTTTGTGTGATGAAGTCCTGAACCGCCTCAAGTCGGGCGTGGTTGTTCTGGGAAGCGCGATGAATGGCAAAGTGTCGCTGGCGGTGAAAGCGAGCGCGGACTGGACGGCGCGGGGCGTTCACGCCGGGAACATCGTCAAAGAAGCCGCTCAAGTCGCGGGCGGCGGCGGCGGTGGGCGTCCTGACTTCGCGCAGGCGGGCGGCAAAGACCCTGCCAAACTGCAAGATGCGTTGTCCGCTGCGGCTGCTCTGGCCGCGCAGATGGCCGGGGCGTGAGGGCCGTCGAGGCCCCGCCTGTCTCCAATCATGGGAGCGCGGCCCCCCTGTATCCGCAGGCAGGGGAAGGAGAGGCCCCCCTGGCCCCCCAAGTTTGGGGGGAAGATGGCGTGCAGCGTGAGCAGGGCAAGGCCTGCCCCTACGGGGGCAAACGAAGCGAGGGATTTAAACCCCTCGCTCCACAGCCTATCACTTCCTCCTCCCAGAATTGGGGGGCCGGGGGGGCCGCCCTCCCGCGCCTCCTCTTCTTTCTCCTGCTCACGCTGACGCTCCCCGCTCATGCCCGCCCGCAAGTTCTTGTCGTCGTCGCTGATCACCTGACACTGGCAGACGTTCTGCATTCCCCTGCGCCGGGTTTTGCGCTTCTGCGGCGGCAGGGGCAGTTGGCGCTTATGTCTCCTGGCCTGCCGGAAGGCACAGACCCGGCGGCCAATGTCTACGCTTCGCTGGGAGCGGGAGACAGCATTCGCGTGGGGGACACGTCGCAGGGACTATTAGGGCGCGCGCTGGCGGGCCGGGTGAAAACGTCTCTTGTGGGCAATGCCGACGGCGACGACATTGGCCCGTACCGTCCGGCGTCCTTCTTGCTGCCCCTGCCCGACTTTGCCCCCACTCAGGACGGCACGGTTCCCGCGCCCACGTTCCCTGGCGGCAGGCGCATTGACCCCATGCCGTTGTGGACGGCGACGCAGGATGCTTTGCGCGTCTCGTCGCTGGTGATTGTCCATGACGGCGACTTTCTGCGCGTGGAGCGTGAGCATCAGCGCGGCCTGCTGACGGAAACGGCCTACGCTCTGCACCGGCAAGCGGCTCTGGCGGCACTGGGCCGTTACCTGCAACTGGCTCTTTCCGGCCCGCGCCGCAACGAGACAATGTTCTTTGTCGTGCCGACGGCTCCCCTGAATGCGCGCGGCACATGGGACAGCCTCACCCCCTTCGTGCGCGTGCCGCCTGTCCCACCGCCCGATAAGCCCCTGGAGACGACACTGCTTCGCTCCGATACGACGCAGACAGCGGGGCTGGTGGCCGCCCGCGACGTGGCCCCGACAATTCTTTCCGCCCTCGGCCTGCCTGCCTCCATGACGATGACGGGGGCTGCGATGGAAGCCATCCGCGCGCCTGCCGGGGACGCCGCCCTGCGGCATTTAGACACGGTGACGCGGCTCAATCAGCAGGCGCAGAACCCCTTCTTCTGGACGCTGGGATTGGGAGGAGCCGCCGCGCTGTTTCTGTCGCTGGCGCTCTACGCGCGGGGCGTGCTGGTACGGAGCGAGTGGGCGCGGCGCGTGGCCCGATATGCCCTGCGCCTTTTGTCGGCGTGGCCGCTGGCCTTGCTGCTGGCTCCGTGTCTGTCCGTGTCCACGCTGCCGGGTTATCTGTCTGTCATGGTTGCCCTCACGGGAGGGCTGGCCCTGCTTGTGCCGTCGCCGGAGGCTTTGTTCGCCATGACCGCCGTCGTGCTGGTCGGGGACGGCCTGACGGGGACGCATCTCGTCTCCCAGTCGCTGTTGAGCGCCTATGCGCTGTCCGGCATTCGCTTTTACGGTATCGGCAATGAGTATATGGGCCTGCTGCTGGGCGGCGCGCTGTGGCAAGCGGCGGGTTTGGTTGTACAGACGGCCCTCACCCCGCATCAAGAGGCGCTGCGCGCCGCCCTCACCCCGCCCGCAGACGGGCGACCCTCTCCCGCTTCGCAGGCGAGGGTAGGAGAGAAGACGCCCGCTTCGCAGGCGAGGGTAGGAGAGAAGACGCCCGCTTCGCAGGCGAGGGTAGGAGAGAAGACGCCTGCTGGCGCAGGCGAGGGTAGGAAACACACTTCTCCTAACCCTCGCCCGTGCCAACGGGAGAGGGTGGCGCGAGGCTTTGCGACGCGCCGGGTGAGGGCCTCCTCCGCCTTTGCGACGCGCCGGGTGAGGGCCGTCTCTGCTTTGCTCTGGTTCCTGCTCGTTGCGTTTGCCCTGTCGTTTCCGGCGTTTGGGGCGAAGGGAGGCGGGGCGGTGACGGCGACGGCCTTATTTGTAGTGGCGTGGCGTCTTCTGCAAAAGAGGCCCGTTGGCTGGGGCTGGCGGCTGGGGAGCATCGGGGCGGGCTTCGCGCTGGCGCTCCTTTGGGGCATTCTGACCCAATGGCTGCCGGTGCGACACACCCATTTGCAAACAGCGACAGAGGCGTTGGGGCAGGGGCGATTGGGGTATATAGCCGGTGTTGCGTGGCGCAAAATCGGTCTGGCTCTTCAGGTGACGCTCCACCCCGGCACGCTGCTGGGGCTGCTGGGGCTTGTTTTGCTGGCAGGGGCGGCGCGGGTGTGGCTGCGCCGCCCGGTGACGGAATTGCTGCTCAGGCGGCCCGGCTGGAAGGCGGTTTTGCAGGCGGGAGGATGGGGCTGCATGGTGTGCGTTCTGGTCAACGACTCCGGGATTGTGGCCGCTATTTTGCTGGCGCTGTGTTTGACGCTGCCCGTGCTTCATGCGCTTTACGGGGAAACATAGGTGCGCTTTCTGGCGCTGGATGTGGGGGAAGTTCGGATTGGGGTGGCGGTGTGCGACGCGCTGGAAACGGCAGCGTTTCCGCTGTCTACCGTGACCCGCGTGGGCCGCCTGAAACAGGACGTGGCGACGGTGGCCCAACTGGCGGCGGAGCAGGAGGCGGACGCTGTTGTGGTGGGTCTGCCGCTTTCGCTTAATGGCGATGCTGGCCCGCAGGCGCAGCGGACGCAGGGATTTGCGCGCGCGCTGGCGAACTGTGTCACGGTTCCTGTGGTGCTGTGGGACGAGAGTTTATCCAGCGTGGAAGCGGACGCGCAGATGATTGCGATGGGGTTTTCCCGCGAAAAGCGCCGCGCCCAGATTGACAGGCGCGCGGCGGCAGTGATCTTGGAAAGTTATCTGGCCCATCGGCGCGACACGCACGCGCCCCGTGATGGGGTGGCCTTTTAAGAGGCCCTCACCGTGTCGGAAAGAGGCCCTCACCCTTAAGAGGCCCTCACCCCGCCATTGGAATGGCGACCCTCTCCCGCTTCGCAGGCGAGGGTAAGAGGGAAGAGCCTGCTGGCGCAGGCGAGGGTAGGAGATAAGACGCCCGCTTCTGCACTGGCAGACCCGGAGGGCGCAGGCGAGGGTGAGAACAACTCTCTTAACCCTCGCCCGTGACAACGGGAGAGGGTGGCTCCGAAGGAGCCGGGTGAGGGCCTCCTCCATCCGAGGTGAGGGCCTCTTTCCGACACGGTGAGGGGCCGCCCTGCAAAATTGGATTGTTTATGCCTGTTTCTTCGTCTTCACCGCCGACGCGACGACGCGCGGCCTCCGGTTTGTCCCTTCGTCCCCCGCGCCGGGCGATTGTGCTGACGCTGGCGCTGCTGCTGGTGGCGCTGGGGCTGCTGGCGGCAGGGCTGCTGGCGGACTTTCTGACGCCTGCGTCTCCCCACAAGGCTGCGCCGACTGTGCTGGTGTCCGTGCCTGCGGGAGCCAGCGCGCGCGGCATCGGGGAGATTTTAGAAAAGCATGGGCTGGTGCGTCACGCGATGGGGTTCGTGCTGGCGGCGCGTTTGGAGGGGGTGGCGGGAAAGATGCGCGCGGGCCATTATGAATTGTCGCCCGCCATGCCCCCGCGTCAGATGGCGGTGCTGATTGCGCTGGGCCAGACCGCCGAGGACGTCATGGTCGTCCCGGAAGGGTTCACCGTCGCGCAGATTGCCCACCGTCTCGCGCAAGCGCATATGGCGCGGGAAAAGCCGTTTCTGACGCTGGCGCAGACACAGGGCCAGACGCTGCGCGTCAATGGCTTTCGTCCCCCCAACGCCAACCTGGAGGGGTATCTGTTCCCGGACACGTACCGCATTCCTAGAGGCGCGAGCGAGCGCGACATCATTTCGCTCATGCTGGACACCTTCCGCAAGCGCGTTTTGACCAAAGACGGCCCTGCGCTGGCGCGTTTCCCCGGCGGGCTGCCTGCCGCCGTCAACCTCGCGTCGCTGGTGGAGCGAGAAGCCGAAGTGGGACGCGACCGCCCGCTCATTGCCGCCGTTCTGCGAAACCGATTAACGCAGAAAATGCGCCTTCAGTGCGACGCGACGGTACAATATGCGTTGCCGGAGCACCGCGCGCGCCTGCTGTACGCCGACCTGAAAACGCCGTCGCCGTATAACACGTACCTGCACGCGGGCCTGCCGCCGACGCCGATATGCAATCCGGGCCTGCCGAGCATAGAGGCCGTTCTGCGCCCCGCGCAAAGCGACGCGCTGTATTACGTGGCCCGTCCCGACGGCTCGCACATATTTTCGCGCACGCTGGCCGAGCACGACCGGGCGATTGCGGCTGTGCGGGCCGGTCATGCGGGCGGCTAAACACGCTTGCGGGACGGCTTCCGCACGGAGTTGAGTCGGAGTCATACCGGAGTCGTGCCGGAGTCGTGCCGGAGTCGTACTAGAAGTCATAACGGTATCGCACTAGAATCACGCCCATCAAGGAACTGCCAATCATCACTATGAAAACCTTCTGGAAACTGCTGACGCCCTCTCTCGTGGTCAATTCCGTCAAGGAAGTAGACCCGCGCGCGCTCAAAGCGCAGGGGATTATCGCCATCATCACGGACTTGGACAACACGCTCGTGCCCTGGCGTCACTATGAAATTGCCCCGGCGGTGATTGAGTGGCTGGCGAGGCTGGAGGTAGAGGGCATCTGCATCTGCATCGCGTCCAACACGATTCACACCGAAAGATTGCGCCAGCTGGCAGACACGATGGGCATTGACTTTGTGGACAGAGTCCGCAAGCCCTGGACTGACGGCTTCAAGCGCGCCATGCAGAAGATGGGTTCCGACAGCAAGAATACGGCAGTGTTTGGCGACCAAATCTTTACCGACACGCTTTGCGGCAACCGTTTGGGCCTGATGACTATTCTGCTGCGTCCCCCGCTCTCCAAAGAAGAGTTTGTGTCCACGCAGGCCGTGCGAGTGATAGAGAACTTTGTGATACGCCGTCTGCGCGCCCGCAACCTGTGGCCTGCGGCGCAGAAAGCGGCGGAAGCCGCCGCACAAACAGTAGAGCGCGCGCTGGAGTCCGTCCCTGACCCGCGCGCGCCTGAAGTCAAGCGCGTGTCCAATGCCGCGCTGCTGGGGCTGGGGGCGCTGCTGGGCGCGCTGCTGTTCGTGCTGCTGCGCCGCCGGGGGCAGCCGTGAGCGCGTCGCTGTCCGTCACCGGGGAAACGCGGGTGGTGGGCGTATGGGGCTGTCCTGTCGGGCATTCGCGCTCCCCAGCCATGCACAATGCCGCCCTCGCCGCGCTGGGGCTGAACTGGGTGTACGTGCCGTTCACGGTGCGGCCCGAAGATGTGCCTGCCGCTGTCGCGGGCCTGCGCGCGCTGGGAATGGTGGGGGTGAATGTCACCGTGCCGCTCAAAGAAGCCGTCCTGCCCTATCTGGACACGCTCAGCGACGAAGCCCGGCGTATCGGCGCGGTCAACACGATTGTCAACCAGAATGGCGTCCTGCACGGCGACAGCACGGATGGCGCGGGCTTTCTGCGCGACCTGGCGGCGCAGGGGCAGACAAACTTTACCGGGCGGCACGCGCTGCTGCTGGGGGCGGGCGGCTCGGCGCGGGCGGTGGCATTCGCGCTGGCGGCGCAGGGGTGCTGTGTCTTGATTTCAAGCCGCACGGCATCGCGTGCGCAGGCGGTTGCCGACTCGGTGAACGGGCACTTTCCGGGCGCGGCGCGTGTTATGGGAGCAACAGACGCAATCGGCCCGCCCGACTTCCTTGTCAATGCGACGCCTCTGGGCATGGCCCCGCATGAAAGTGAACTGCCGCCTCTGCCGCCGGACGCGCTGGCGGGCCGTCCGTTCGTCTACGACCTGATTTACAATCCCGCCGAGACGCGGCTTCTGGCGCAGGCGCGCGCGGCAGGCTGCCAGAGCGCAAACGGGCTGGGAATGCTGGCACAGCAAGGGGCGCTGTCGCTGTCACTATGGACGGGATTGCCGCTGGCGCAGATGCCCCTGAGCGAGATGGCGCGGGCGGCACAGGGTACTCTCCCGGAGCGTGGAACGACCTCTCCCCAAAAGCCCGTATAAACTAAACAAGGCGCGGGGGGCCAGTCCCTTGCGCTCCCCCGTTGTTTGTGATATAATAAGGAGCACGCACCAGTTGCCTGGACAACAAGCCGCGTTCTCTGCGCGCGCACCCGCCTCGGTCTGTGTCTCGCTCGCGTTTTGCGTTTGCTCTTTTTCATCATTCATTTGGCCCGGCGTTCCCGGAACGCGCCCGGAGCGACACAGAAGTTGGACGTGGCTGCGTAAGGAGGCAGATTTCCGTCATGGGTATGCAGAAGAAAAGCCTGGGTGAAATCCTGGTAGAGAAGGGCGTTCTCACCGAGGAGAAGCTGCGTCAGGCGCGCGAGGTGCAAAAGACCGCGCCGGGCGACTTAGGCAACATCATCATAGATTTGCAGTTCGCCAATGAGCGGGCGGTCACGCAGGGGCGTGCCGAGGAAGTCGGCCTGCGCTATGTAGACTTGTCCCGCCTGCCGATTGACCCGGAAGCCGTTAAGACTGTCCCGGAGCACATCGTCAAGCGCCACAACATTCTGCCCATCAAGCGCGAAGGCAACAAACTGATGGTCGCTATCGGCGACATCAAATCCAGCGCCACCGGCCTGGACGACATTCGCCTTGTGTCCCGTTGCCAGATTACCCCCGTGCTGGCGACCAAAGCCGATATTGAAGAGGCCACCGCGCGCGCCTACAACACGGGCGCGGCGGCAGGCGGAGCCACTCGGCCCGGAGCCAATGGAGCCAAGCCGCCCGCACCTGGCAAAACCAACGGCAATGGCAGCGGCCCCAGCATGGTTCCCGCGCTTATCAAGCCCACCGACGGGGCCGCGCCGCCTGCGATTATTCCTGATAATCCCACTGTCACCAGCGAACTGGCAAACGTCATCGGGCGCGATATTGCCGACATTCAGGGCGGAGGGGAAGAAGACGACGAAGCCGCGATGGAGAAGATCGCGGAAGAAGCGCCCATCATCCGCATTGCCCATGCCATCGTGCAGCAGGCTATTCGCGAGAAAGCGTCCGACATTCACATTGAGCCAGGCCAGCGCTCCGTGCGTATCCGCTACCGCATTGACGGCGTTCTGAACGAGACCATGACCGTGCCCAAGCACATTCAGAACCCGCTCATTTCGCGCTTCAAGATTATGGCCGACCTGAACATCGCGGAGCGGCGCGTCCCGCAGGACGGACGCATTCCCATCCGCGCGGACGGCAAAGACTACGACCTGCGTGTCTCCGTTCTGCCCACCAAGTTCGGCGAAAAGATTGTCATGCGCGTTCTGGACAAGACCAGCACCCAGATTGGCCTGTCCAAACTGGGCTTCTCTGCGCCCATGCAGGCCAAACTGGAAGAACTGGCAATGCAGCCGAACGGCTGCCTTCTCACCACCGGCCCGACGGGTTCCGGCAAAACGACCACGCTGTATTCCCTGCTCAACAAAGTCAACTCGGTGGAAAAAAACATCGTCACCGCCGAAGACCCCATTGAGTACGACCTGGCGGGCATCTCGCAGTGCCAGATCAATAAAAAGGCGGGCCTCACATTCGCCGCCGCCCTGCGCTCGTTCCTGCGCCAAGACCCGGACATCATCATGGTGGGCGAGATGCGCGACCTGGAAACCGCCACCATTGCCATTGAGTCCGCCCTGACCGGCCACTTGGTCTTGTCCACGCTGCACACCAACGACGCGCCGTCCGCGATGATGCGCCTGGGCGACATGGGCATTGAGTCCTATCTAATTGCCGCCACCGTCATCGGGGTCATCGCCCAGCGCCTGTGCCGCAAGATTTGCTCCACCTGTAAAGAATCGTACCAGGTTCCGGCGACGGAACTCAGCCGCTTCGGCTTCGTGCCCACCGAGGTCAATCAGATGGTGACGCTGTACCGGGGCGCGGGCTGCGAGGAGTGTCGCTACAAAGGCTACCGGGGCCGCGTCGGCCTGTACGAATTGCTCACCATGAACGAGGAAGTGGCCGAACTTGTGGTGCGGCGCGCGCCGGTCGCCGATGTGCGCGAGGCGGCCAAAGCCAACGGAATGCTGGAATTGCGCGAGGACGGCCTGATGAAAGTGCTGGAAGGGCTGACCACGCCGGACGAAGTGATGCGCGTTGTCTTTACTGCGGGCTTCTAGCCCTTGCGACGAGGAGTGTAACGAATGGCTGACACAATGATGCCCAACCAACGGCCTGCGTCGTATGGCACAAACGGCGTGGCAGGCGGCGCGAGCGGAATGCCGACCATGCCACAAAGCGCGCCGACCCAGAACGCGCAGTTTCAGGAGCCGCCGCGCGTTCAGGTCAAAAAGAAGCCCATGCAGGACGTTCATGTGGATGAACTGCTGGAAATCGTGCTGGAAGCCAAAGGCACGGACGTGCATATCTCCGCGCACGTCCCGCCCACCATTCGCGTCAACGGCGAACTGACCCCCCTGCCTTACGAGAACTGCACCCCGATGGATGTGCAGACCATGATGTACGGCATCCTGACTGACGAGCAGATACAGAAGTTTGAAAGCACCTGGGAACTGGATTTTGCCTACGCCCTGCAAAAGCGCGCCCGCTTCCGCGTCAACCTGTATAAAGACAAAGGCAATGTCGCCACTGCCATGCGCCTTATCCCCATCAAAATCCCCACGATGGAGGAACTGGGCCTGCCCCCCATCATTGAAACACTCACCCATCAGAAGCGTGGCCTTATCTTGGTCACAGGGCCAACTGGTTCCGGCAAGTCTACTACGCTGGCGTCCATGCTTAAGCACGTCAACGACAGCCGCGCCGAGCATATTCTGACGGTGGAAGACCCGATTGAGTATTTGCATCCGCCCAACAAATCCATTGTGCATCAGCGCGAACTGGGGCAGGACACCAAGTCGTTCGCCAATGCCCTGCGCGCGGCCCTGCGCGAAGACCCCGATATCATTCTGGTCGGTGAGATGCGCGACCTGGAAACCATCTCGCTGGCCGTCTCCGCCGCTGAAACCGGCCACCTCGTCTTTGGAACGCTGCACACCAATTCGGCGGCGACTTCCGTTGACCGTATTGTGGACAGTTTCCCGTCCGGCGACAAAGACCAGATACGCTTGCAGTTGTCCAACAATTTGCAGGCGATTATCTCCCAGATGCTTATTCCCACGACCGAAGCCTACAAGGCCAAGACCGGCAAGGGCCGCGTGGCGTCGCAGGAAATTATGATTGCTTCGTCGGCTATCCGTAATCTTATTCGTGAAGCGAAGGCGCACCAGATCGCGTCTATTATCCAGACATCGGGAAACGCGGGCATGATTACCGCCGACCGAAGTCTTGCCAATCTCTATCAGGCGGGCACGATCTCCTACGAGAACGCCATCTCGCGCGCCCACAATCAGGAAGAATTGAAGCGAATGCTTCAAGAGGGCGCGGCCCCTGACGGCACTCCCGGCACGCGCGCGGTCGTGCGGCGTTAAGCGCCTTTAGTCTTAGTCCCTTCTCTTCTGAAAGGAACCGTTTATGGCGAGTTATGCATATACCGTGCGCGATGCGGGCGGCGTCACGCGCACCGGCACGTCGGAGGCCGAGAACCCGGAAGTCCTGGCGCGGCGTTTGCGCGAGCAGGGCTTCACGATTGGGGAAATCAAGCAGGCCAAAGCGAAGAAGGCGCAGAAGGCTGGCTCCTTCTTAGATAACTTGCAGAAGGTGAAGCTGGAAGAATTGTCCATCTTCTGCCGCCAGTTTTCCACCATGATTGACGCGGGCGTTTCCCTCGTGCGCTGCCTGACTGTGCTGTCAGACCAGACCACCAACAAGCGTCTGAAGATGATTATCTCCGACATCTTGCGCGAGGTGGAGGCGGGCAACACGCTGTCTAAAGCGATGGCGAAGTACCCCTCGGTGTTCAACAACCTGTTTATTGGCCTGGTGCGCGCCGGGGAAGTCGGTGGTGTTCTGGAAGAAACTTTGCAGCGGCTGTCCACGTTTCTGGAGAAGGATGTGGAGATGAAGCGCAAGGTCAAGTCGGCGATGACTTACCCGACTATTGTCACGGTGGCGGCGCTTGGCATTGTCATTGGCCTCTGCACTCTGGTTGTGCCCAAGTTCCTGCAGTTGTTCAAGGACATGGGCGTCAAGGACTTCCCCGCGCTGACATTGGGCTTGATGGCATTTTCCGACTTTCTGCTGCACAAGACCTGGCTGTGCGTACTCATCTTCCTGGCCATCAAGTACGCGCTCGCGGCCTTCCGCAAGACCAAGTTTGGGGAACATGTCCTGGATAGGGTGGCTCTCAAAGTGCCTGTGTTCGGGAAACTAGTCCACAAAGTTGCGCTGGCGCGTTTTGCCCGAACGCTGGGGACGCTTCTCGTCTCTGGTGTGCCCATCTTGCAGGCATTGGAGACGGTGGCGGGGGTCGTGTCCAACGTCATTATGAGCGACGCCATCATGGAGTCGCGCGCCAAAATCCGGGAGGGTGAGCGTATTGGCGAGCCGCTGGTGAAGTCCGGCCTGTTCCCGCCGATGGTCGTGCAGATGATTTCCATTGGCGAGGAGTCGGGCGCTCTGGACTCCATGCTGGGCAAGATAGCCGACTTCTATGAGGACGAGGTAGACGCCGCCGTGTCTGCGCTGGCGGTCGCCATTGAACCCGTGCTGATTATCTTCCTGGGCATCGCCGTTCTGTTGATTATTCTGGGAATGTTCATGCCGATGGTCGCGCTCATTCAGAGCCTTTCGGGCGGCGGCGATGACGATAGCAAGAGCAGCGGCAAGGGCGGCGGCGATTAGCCGCCGAGCGAACGGATAGAAACGTGATGAAGAAGCCCCCCTGCCCCAATAATAGAGAGCGAAGAAGGCCCCCCCGCCCCAATAACGGGGAGCCGGAAAAGAGTGTCTTATGCCCCGATTATTGGGGGCTAGGGGGCCTTCTTAGGCATACTCTGAGCGTGACATTCCCTTGACCCTATGGCTGGTTGTGGCACTGGTGTACGGCCTGGTTATTGGGTCGTTCCTGAATGTGGTCATCTGGCGTCTGCCGCGCGGCGGCAGCATCGCTTCTCCAACATGGTCATACTGCCCCCGGTGCGAGCATCGGCTGGGGGCAATAGATTTAGTGCCCGTCCTTTCGTTTCTGTTTTTGCGTGCCCGCTGCCGCTACTGCAAAACCCCCATTTCCTGGCGCTACCCCGCGATTGAGCTGTTGACCGGCCTGCTGTTTCTTGCCGTCACCTGGCGCTTTATCGGGCAGTGGGAGATGGCAGTCTTCGCCTGTCTTTTTGTCGCCCTGCTCCTGTGCGTCTTTTTTATTGACCTGGAGCACTTCATTATCCCCGACGGCCTCAGCGTCCTCATGGCCCTGCTGGGCTTCATTCACAACGCCATCGCCTTCGCGATGGGACGAGCGGGCCAGTGGACGCGCTTCGGCACGCTTTCCGTTCCGATGTCCCTGGCAGGCTTTTTCGGCTACGGGGCCGCTCTTTATGGGATTGGCCTGCTCGCGTATGTCTGGATCACCGCCCGCGTGGACAAACGCCAAAGCGCGGGACGCGCTGCCGCGCTTTACATTCGGGACAACGCAACCGACTGGCTGTACGTCAGCGCGTCATCGCTGGCCGTTGTTGTTCCGCCCCTGCGCGCCTGGGTCAACACGCACTTCGGCGCACCCGAACCCCTCGCGGGCTTCACCGCCGCCGAGATTGAAGACGACGAAGACGCAGGCGGCATGGGCGGCGGCGACGGCAAACTCGCCGCCGCCATTGGCGCAAACTTAGGCCTGGCGCTTGCGCTGGAATCGGGAATGTTCGCTATCTTTTTAGGCGCGTTCAGCGGGGCCATCGTGCTGGCGCAACAGCGCCGCGCCCTGGGCGAACGCACGGCAATCCCCTTCGGCCCGGCGATGGCGGCGGGCGCGCTTCTCG
Organism: uncultured Armatimonadota bacterium; assembly: GCA_963835235.1. GTDB lineage: Bacteria > Armatimonadota > Armatimonadia > Armatimonadales > Capsulimonadaceae > CAWIET01. Next base: position 456,763 of record CAWIET010000005.1, on the reverse strand, counting down.
CGCTGCTGTTCGGTCGCGCCGCTTTGGATTGGTATTTAAGCCGCTTTTAGGCTCTCTGTTCTTATGAAATATGGGCGTATGCGTGGACGTGTGACGGCATTGGGATTTACACGTCCACGCATCTGCCGTACAGAGTTCGCACATTCCCCCATGCTCTCAGCGCAAACCGGCGAAATATCGTGTAAAATATAGTTTGCGAAAAGGGCGAAAACTGGGAACAACCTGTGCGGCGCAGTCGTCAGTGAACGGTTGCCATTGCGTTTGGCGCACGTCAAGCGCGGCCACGACCCTTTTGCACAAGGCCCGGCATAGACCGGCGACAGTTGACCAGGAGAACACACAATGCCTCGCGTGCGCCTGCAATTCGCGCGCTCCGGCCCGGCGCGGGCTGGTTTTTCACTCGTGGAGCTGCTTGTCGTCATCGCCATTATCGCGGTGCTCGCCGCGCTGCTTTTTCCGGCGTTTGCCGCCGTGCGCGAGAAGGCTCGCCAGAACACCGTGCTGGATAATTTCCGCCAGATACAGTCGGGCATCGCGCAGTACCGCTTAGACTATCACAAAGCGCCTGATGTGCTGTTTGGATGGGCAGACGCTGGAACTGGCTCCTCCATGACCGGATTCAAGCCAAGCGGCCCAACGCTGTTCCCGAACTTCGTGCGTGATGCCAGCGTCTTCACCGACCCGAATAACCCGACCGATGATCTGACGCAGCAGACCGGCGCGCTCGCGGTCAATACGCTCGTTCCCGGCGCGGCAGGCACGGGAACGCTCTCTACAACGGTTACGCACAAGTTTTTCGTTGGCGATGCGTATGATGTCGGCCCGCAGGTTGGCCCTGACAGCAATCTCGTTGACCCGCCTGTCTACGTGCCGCGCTATCAGGCCAACTGGACGGGAGTGGGGGGAGCGGCAGTTTCCGACGCCGATTACCAGCGGCAGATGCGCTGGCCGAACCCGGCGTCCAACACGTATGTCACCTGCACGACTTACCATGTGCCCAAAGGCAAAGTCATCGTGCTCTGGGAAAGCGGCTCGGCAGAGATCATAGACACTGCCCGTTTCCTCGGCCCCGGCCCCGATGCCGCCAGCCTCAGTGTGCCCGCCAGCGTCTCATTCTGGAGAGTGAAGCCTTGAATAACAGCCATTTCACCATTTCCGCCCGGCGCGGGTTTACGCTGATTGAACTCCTCACGGTCATCGCTATTATCGCCATTCTCACGGCCATCATCTTCCCGGTGTTCGCCACCGTGCGCGAAAACGCCCGGCAGTCTACGTCGCTTTCGCACCTGCACGCCATCTCAACGGGTCTGGGGCAGTTCCAGTTAGATAACCACAGGAACCCGGACGTGCTGTTTGGCTATGTCTACTACCAATATGACACCGCCACGATGGGGCCAGGCACGACGGTCGTTCCGATGGATCAAGCCTACGCGCAGGCGCAGTCCGACGCGCAGCAGTATAACGCCGACCTGTCGCTGTTCTTCACGGGCCTCTACCCCGAGTACATCAAAGACGTAAGCGTCTTCAAAGACCCCAACAACCCGGAAAACGATGACACAAACCTGGCAACCTTAAGCACAGGCGGCATTCCCGTCAACGTGCTTTGTCCTAGCAGCGACGCCGCTTGTGGTTTCGGCGCGACGGCTGTCCCTCCCGGTCAACTCGCCGCAAGCACCCGGCAATTCTACAAGGCCGATGCTTACGATGCCAGCCCGCAAATCGCCGCAACCAACAACGACTTGAACACAAGCGCCTACGTCACGCGCTACCAGTCGTCGTGGACGGACATCAACGGCGGCTACAATGCGGCGTGTACCAGCAGCACAACGCCCGCTACCTGCTACAGTGACGGCAGCAACAACCTCAACGCCTACACGCACCAACTGCGCTGGCGCAACCCGCCCGCCGAGACGTATGTCACCAGCACCACCTACCACGTTCCGGCGGCAGGCAAAGTGCTTGTCTTGTTTGAGGGCGGCGCGGTGGAAAAGATGGACGTGTCCCGTTACCTGAATGGCAGCGGCGCGGATGCCTCCACCGTCGCGGTCAGCGGCGGGGTCAGTCAGGCGAACTTCTGGAAACTCACGCCGTAAGCCATGCCTCAGCGAACGCACAATTTGCAGGAAAGGCAGCGCGGCACGTCGCTTATTGAAGTGCTGGTCGTGCTGGTCATTCTCGTGGTGGGCATCCTCACCATCGCGCAGTTATTCCCCGGCGGCTTTGTCGCCCTGCGCTCGGCCCAGAACAGCGCGTTTGCCGACCGTCTGGCGAACGGCATGGTGGAAACGCTCCGCAAAAACAATGTCTCGCTGGCCGACGCCATTTATATGTACACGCCCGGCGGGTTCAACCCCAATGTCTCGCCCGATGACCTGTCCCCCTACGCGCCCGATGCCGCCTACAACGACATCAACAAGCAGCGCTACATCAGCAATGAGACATTCACCGTGCCCGGTTCGCGCAATGCCAATGGCACTTCCTACCCGCCGCTGTACGTGCTTAACTACGGCCCCATTTACCTGCCGACGGCGGGTGACATCACAGTTAACAGCCTGCCCTGGACAGCCAAAACGGGCGACTCGCGCCTGCGCGGGGATGCGGGCGGCCTTGCGATAGACAATCCAACCGATGAACTGGAAACGGGGCAGGCAGCCTATCTTGTAGACCTCAACGCAGGTAAACTCGCCGTGCCGCCCGCCGCGTACAAAGACTCATCCGGCATGGCGGTCACGCAGGACTTCGTGCTGACGGTGCAGCCTGCGTCCGGCTCGCCCGTTACGGTCACTCTGTCCGTTCCGTCCACGTACAACGGCAACTGGTTTGATGGCACAGGCGCAACCAACGCCACGTTCAATGACTCCGGCATTCCCGCTGGCCCCTGGACAAGCGTTACGCTGCACCGCCCGTTCCGCCTGATGGGCATGACGACTTTGCCCTTGTTCGGCACCGACCCGTATGAATACGCCATCTACGGGAGCAATTCCGCGCTCACCAGCACCGCTGCCAACATGGGCGTTCTCGCTTTCAACCCGCTGGCGTCCGGGCAGCGCGGGGCGCAGGCGTTGCAGGCCCGCGTCTCCTACACCACGCTCAACTGGCACATTCTGCACGAAGACCTGGACGTGCCCGAAGACGGCGGCACGCTGCGCCTGCAACTGCAAAACCTCAAGAAAGTGGGGGACGTGCAGTTTGACCAGACGCTTTTCGGCGGCCTCATTTCCGACGCCACCACCGGCAGCGACATTCTCCTGCTCGACAGGGACACAGGGCTGATAACGGCCCTCAGCACGAACAATGTGGACAATCTGGACGACAACACCAGCAACGGCCCCGTCCAAGTCAGTTACCAGAGCGGGCGCATTACGCTGCCGTCCGCAGCGGCGGGGCAGCACTTGCGCGTGTTTTATGAGGGCGTCGCGGATTGGGCGGTTGCCGTGCAGAAAGCGCCCAGCGTCTACACGCACAGCGTCACCGGGGGCGGCGCGGACGACTATGCCGCTCTCAGCGTCGTTGGCCCCACGCCCAACCGCTACGCCGCCGATGCCGCCGTTCGCCGCGTCTACTTCCCGCGCTGTGATGCAGGCAAAACGGTAGAGTTTGACGGCGTGCATTATTCAACCACCACATCCGGCGCGCACGTCCTTGCCAGCGTCACCCTGCCCCTCTCGGACGCCTCCGACACGGTGCAGCCCGGCCTCGTGTACGCCGACCTGAGCGGCTCCGTGCAAAACGTCTCCGGCTCCGACACTTATGATCCCATGAAGCCGCTCACGTTTGACGCCGTGCGCGGCATCTCGGCCCGCGCGCTGGTCGTCTGGCACGAGCGCGGCAACTGGAAAACCCGCAGCGTGGACACGCTGCTCACGCCCACGCAATGAACACGACACGCACAACTTGTTTTCGGCATTTCTCAAAGCCGCGCGGCTTCACGCTGGTGGAGATCGTGGTGGTCATCGCCGTCTCCATCATTCTGCTCGGCCTTATTCTGGCCCCGCTCATTCAGACGCTGCAATTGACCCGTCGCGCTCAAATGCTCGCCGCCGCGCAGGACTCCGCCCGCAAGGTGCTGGAAACGGCCACGCGCGAACTCAACAGCGCGGTCTTTGTGTACGACAACGCCAGCCACCCCTTCGCGTACAACACGGCTAATCTGAGCACCACAGTCAGCAACGACAAAGACACCAACTTCCTCAATCTGGAAGTGCCAAGAAACCCAACACTGGGTGGCTATGCCGTCGCGCACGCCTACCACTGCAAACTGGACATGGTTCCCGCGCGCCACAACGCCGCAAACGGCGGCCTCACCGACCCCACCGACAACGACCAGCCGATCCACGCCAAGACCGGTGGGCAGGGGTCAGCATCGCTTTCCACAACCGGCTTGCTGTTCCCGCTTGCGCCCGGCTCCTCCATTATTCGCTACTTTGTGGGCCTCAAGCGCCCCCTCACCTTTGATAGTCTGGGCAACAAGCTCGTCAGCCACTACAGCATAGAAGACGGCAACACGTATGTCCTGTACCGCGCGCAGGTAGTCCCCTATGCGCTGGACGCTTCCGGCAAGCCCAAGAAAAACATTCCTGGTGACGGCACCATCGTCAATGAACTGTTGTTCGCGCCCAAAGTGGACAGCACGTTTACGCCTATTCTGCCCGGCCAGCCGGAACTGGACGACCCGGACTTCTTCCGCTTCGTCACCAATGCCGACATCAACTGGCTTGACCCGCAGCACCGCACTTATGGCAGCACGCCCGCCTCCGAGCAAAACAGCGCGGCGCTGCATAACAATCGCGTTGCCGAATGGATGCAGCTCGTCAAGCCGCTGATTGGTGCGCCCACCGTTGACCTGCTGCTCCTGCCGCGCGACTACAACGGCAACATCATCTACGACACCGCGTCGCTCTACCCGAACGTGGTGAACTCGCCTCACTTTGACGTAGCGCATGACCCCGTAGGCAACACGGATTACCCCACCGTCAAGACCAGCGTCACGTTCGCGCCCGCCACCATCGCCGCCGACGCCGTGCCCGGCTCTACGACCGAGTATGCTTCTCTGGGCGTCCCCGCCGATGCCGTAGACAATGGCGGCCTGCCCTACGTGCCCACCGTGTTCGCGGCGGCCAATCAATCCTGGGGCTACCCGTACAATCTGAGCCTGTATGAATATGCCAACAACGTCGGCCCGCTCTACACAACCGACATCGCCCCGGCGTCATCCTCCGTGCTGAACATGAAGACGGCGGCAGGCGACTTGATAGAGTATTACCACTCCGGCGGGGCATCAGGCACGGGAACACCGGTTTATGACATCACCACCGGCAGCGTGCTGCAAAGCGCGACGCCCAACAACTTTGTGCCCGTTGTCATCAACCCCGACACGGGAACACTCAACTTCGCCACGCCCGCCATGCCTCTGCCCAACAACATGAACACGCAGATGGCGGCGGGCTACGACGGGTTCACGCGCTACTGGTCGGTTCCCGACAACGCTTCGCTCAACGCGGGCACGCTGTCGGCCACCACCGATGCGGGCGGCGCTTCCACGCCCGGCGTCATTGACCTCACCAATCTCTACGTTGATCCCTCTGTCAGCACTGGCGTCCTGCTGGTCGGCGCGCGTAATAACACGAATGGCTACAACACGTCCCCGCTTTCCCTGATGGGGCTTGTAGGCGGGCCGCTGTCCGCCGTGAATGCGTTTGTCGTGCCCGGCAGCGTCCGTGTCTACGGCCCCGACGCCACGCCCGGCCCCAATCTCGGCTACAGCGTTCTCTACACGCCCGTTTCCGGCGGTGACGTACTTGGCCCCAATCAGTACCGCGTCACTTATTACGACCCGCGTCCCGGCCCGCCTGACTTTCCCAACGCGACGCTGACCTTCTACGTGAACGCATCGGAAACCCTGCCCACTGCGAAGGCAGACGGCAGCGTTGCCGACCCCGTGAAGTTCACGTTTGACTACCAGGCCAACCTTGCGCCGCCCAATCTGACCATTCCCATCTCGGACGTGCCGGACACCGTGAACAACAAGCCCGCGAACCCGGCACACCCCCTGCTGGTGAAACTGGACTACCAGACGCGCGACCTGCTGCAAGTCAACATCGGCGTGCGCGTCTACGATGCCCGCGATGGAACAGCGTTCCTGGCCCCCGCGAGCGGGCAGGTGCAGATTGGCAACTCCAATCGTTAGGCTTCAGGCCACCCGCAATGATGCACACACACAACAACCTGATAGGACGTTCCCGGCGCGCGATGCAGCAGGGGCAGACCATTGTTGTCGCCCTGCTCGTGCTGCTGCTGATGGCGTTTGTCGGCGGCCTGTTCGTGTCCATTGTCACGCACACGCTTAACACCGCTGCGCGCTCCAACCGGGTGACGACCGCCGACGCTTACGCCGCGTCCGGCATCCGCTTCGCCGACGACCAACTCACGCAAAGTTTGGACGGCGCGGATTGGCGTCCCCCGCTGCAAAACACCGTCGCGGCGGCCTTTCAGCCGCAGGATGCCAACGGACAGGCGCGCTACGCGGCGTATGTCACGGCCAACAACCTTCAGCCCGCCCCGGCGCAAGACCCCGATAAAGCGTATCTGGATCAGGGCTACGCGCGCTACACCATCGGTTCCGGGCGCTTTCTCCTGCGCCTGACTTACGACCCGGCGGGCCTGAGCAATCCAAACAACACTGGCCCGCCCGGCAGCGCCTACACCGACCCGCAGGCGCGCTACATCAAGATTGAGGCTGTCGGGCGCGAAGGCGTGGTTGACCAGAACGACCCCACCACCTATCAAAACGCGCCGCCGACCCGGTTGGCAGCGTATCTGGTGGAATACAAAGCCATTGGCATTACCGACTACGCCCGCTTTGAAACCAACCCGGACAAACGCTCCGACATCATGGCCCTCGGCGTCGCCAGCCGCGAATACGTGGAAGTTCCCGCCGACGGCATCGTCACCCCCGGCGTTTTTGACTTTCTGGGCGGCACCACCAATGTCGGCCTGAACCCGATTGTCACCGACTATGGCTCCCCGGATGCGTATATGCAGTTGACCGCCGCCAGCCCGCTTCTTCCCAATCCGCTCGCGGGCACGGGTGCTGCGCCCACTGGCTACACGGTGGTTCCCGGCGGCGGCCCCATTCGCGTCAACGGCTCCGCGCGTTTCTACGGGGAAAACCATCTGTACCTGAACCGGGGCACAACCAATGCGTTCAATGAGACGGCGGAAATCGCAGGCGACCTGCTCTTAGACGGCTTCAACCCCGGCACATCCGCCTCGCCCAGTGTCCCGAACACCGGGCAGAACGCGGCGCTCATTCTGAACCCGCCTGCGGGAAGCGCGCCGCTCGTAACCGATTACGTGGAGCCGACCAACACGCTCAAGGCCGGGGGATATGACACGCACAGCAGCGCAGTGCGCGATGCGGGCACGACGCCTGACGTCAACGGCGACCCGCGCAACATTAACCGCCTGGAGCCGCCGACGCTGGACACTGTGAACCCGGCGACCAGCCTCACCCGCTACCGCGCGCTCACCGAGAACGCCGCGCCGCGCCTCGTTGACCCGGCTCTCTCATCATCTTACGCCGCCGGAAGCGCGGCGTCCGGCTTCGGGCAGGCTATTTACGTGGACAACAGCAGCGACGTGCAGACCGAAAGCAGCAAAGTCGTGGGCGGCTACACGCTCGTGGACGAATGGCTGCACCGGGCTTCGGCGGGCGCAGCGAACCACTGGCTCGCGTCGTTTTATCGCCCGCCCGGCGTGGACATCGTGCTGGGGCGGCAGCGCATCACGGACGCCACCGGCGCGGCGAAGACATTCTACGGCGTCCGCCTCACCCGCTCGGACACGGACGGTGCGGGCCAGCCGCTCCTGTGGAAAGACCCCGGGAGCGGCGCGTCCAGCACGACCCTGACTGCCTCTTACCGGAGCCTGAATGCCAGCAATGACCTTGCCACTGTGCCTGCTCAGGCCAGCGCGGCATACCCCCCCTACGCCGCCAACCCGAACAATGACGTGATTATTTATGCCGAAGGCAACGTGCGCGTGCGCGGCGTCGTTTCCGCCGATGCAAACGACCCCGGCCCGGCGACTGATTACGGTACAGCCTACTCGGTCGGCGGCGGGAACGACGACACTGTGCCGCGCCATGTCACTATTGTCACCAACGGCACGGCCTATATTGAAGGCAATCTGCTGCGCGGCAATCCCCAATCCAGCATCACCGTGCTCGCCCATGATTATGTGTGCGTCAACACCACGCAGTTCCTCGCAGGCGCGCTCCTAGACGAAAACCCGGTCGGCACGCAGCCGCCGGGCGCGTACACCGGCGGCCCGGATTTGAGCGCGCTGGACTTCACCGGCTCCGACGACGTGCTCTTGCAGGAGTTCCAGTTCGGCCTGCCGGGAGACACGCCCGCTGGCACGTATAAAGATGCGAGCGGCAACAAACTTTTGGCGCTCTACTACAGCGCGGGGCCAAGCGCGCCCGGCAGCACGTCCGCCGACTTTGACATCTTAGACCCGCGCAGCGGCAGCAGCATCAATGGCGGCGGCACACCGTTCACCACGCCTGTCTTGACAAACACGCTCACATCCACTGGCTCCAACGCAAACGCCCTGTTCCGCACCACGTTTGACCTAACGGGGCTGGCGACTCTGACTGCCGCGACCCAAAGCCAGGCGCTGCAACTCGCCGTGCGCCGCTCGCCCGGCACGGAAGGGACGGTCAACACGCAGGATTTACTCCTGGAGCGCGCCGCCATCCTGCCAATGGACATTCGCATTGAAGCCGTGCTGTTCGCCCAGACCCGCTCGTTCTTCGTCATTCCCGGCGACTGGTTCAACACCAGCAGCGACGACAACCTGCAAAACTTTGCCAGCAGTGGCGGCACGGCCCGCCCCGGCGTGGACATGAGCGGATCGCTCGCTTCGTTGGCGCAGCAGCGCTACCCGTTCTTCGGGCAGCCCATTGACATGAAAATCACCATCAACGGCTCCGTCTCCGAAGCGCGCCCGGCGGACATCTCGTCCCAAACCGCCTGGATGCAGAAGTGGGGCTGGATACCGCGCTTTCATGGCAGCCTTGCGGGCGGCACGGGGGAAATCAACGGCCACACGCCCGTGCCCACGTCTATTCCGTCGGTCGGGCTGTCGATCATTTACAACCCGCTCGCCGGGTATCCGTATTATCAGGCCGCAGGCACGCCCGGCTACCTGCGGACGGATTTAACGGGACGACCCCTGCCGTATGCGCCGAAGCTGCCGGTCTGTCAGGGCCTTTTGTATGCGGGCCAAAGCACGGATCAGCCCGTGCTGCCTTAGCGCAAGGAACAGTGTTATGTGTCGTGATCCCATTCAATGGCTTCGGTTCCGGGCGGCTCTGGCGAGCGCCGCGCTCCTCGTCTGCCTGCTCGTGCCGGTGCCCGCGCGGGCGGGCGCGTACACCTATGACAGCGGTCAGCAGCGCACGGTCAATGCGGGCATTCTGCTGCTGGACGCTGACCCCGCTACGCCCAAACCCGGCAGCGCCTGGCCGGATAAAGACCCCTATGTGTTCTACGTTCTGAACCAGCGCAGCGACATTCGGCCTTACGGCTGGAACATCATCAATCCGCTCGCCCCGAAAAGCGTCACCAATCCCATCAAGACCCGCTGGGACGCGCGCGACGCGGCCAATTCCTACGCGCTCGGCCAGATAGTGACGCCCAACATGGCGGCCTACTGGGAAGTCCCGCTCGCGCAGACCGCCGCCGCCGACCTGCTGCAGTACGACATTCTCTTGCTCAATTTAGACAGCGCGGTCAGTCTCACCGCCGCCGAAACCGAGAGCCTGCGCCGCTTTGTAGACGGCGGAGGCACGCTCTGGGTGGAAAACAGCGGCGGCGGGGACATCAGCAACAACGGGCCGCTGTTCTTCTCGGTGGCGTTCACGTCCAGCGGCGCGGCGAGCAATGTGCAGCTGCCGCCCGGCTACCGTCACCCGGTCATTTCGTCCCCGTATCTGCTGTCCGAGGCAGAATTGAGCACGCTGGGCTACAAAAACCTCAGCGGCGATTACCAGACTTTCCCGGCAACGGCAGGCATTCAGGACGGCAGCACGCTGCTATCGGGCGTGCTGCTCAACTCTGCCAGCAACGCGGTCGTTTCTGCCGGGCAGATGGGCGCGGGCGAAGTGGTTGTCACCAGCACCGGCACGGCTAATGCCATCAACGAATACGTCACCGGCCCGCTCGCTGTCAACGTGGACGGCGCGAACTCCGGGGCGTACTGCGGCGACAACTACGCGGGGGCCAGCACGCAGGACTTGAAGTTCCTGTCCAACATCATCTCGTGGCTGGGCGCGCACCCGTCTGAGCACCAGAACAGCCGTCAGACCGGCAACGCCGTCAACGCGCTCGCCTCCGCCGTCCGCACCTGGAACTTCCCCGTATCGGGCGGCACGGCAGGCGCGGCGGTTCCGGGCGCGGCGATCAATGGCAGCATCGCCTATGTCACCGACGCCAAAGGGATTGTCCATGCCTTTGACACCATTCCCGGCGAGGACTTGGACGGCAATGGAAACCCCGACGACGGCATCGCCGATTACGGCAACGGCACGCCTTACGACCAGTTGTGGGCAACCAACATTGGCGCGAATGCCATTATTCTCGGCAGCAATACGTCTGCCCCCACGCTTGCCTACGACCCAACTGTCGGCAAAAACGTTGTGCTTGTGGAACAGGCTAATGGCAAAGTGCGTGAACTAGATGCCAACACGGGCAAGGAAACCAGCGTTAGCCCGCTGGCCGGTTCCGGCGGCCCCAATAGTTACGGCTCCGGCGGCATTCCCGGCCCCGCGCCCGCGCCCACGTTTTACAACGGGCGCGTTTATGCAGGCCAGCCGGACACGACGATTAATGCCACAGCCCCCAGCGGCAGCCGCCTGTTCGTATATGATCTCGCGCGCGGCGGCCCCGGCACGCTCATCACGCTCAACCAGAACCCGGTGGTGGGGGAATACGTCATCGCCCCGCCCGCCGTCGGCACGGTAGCGGGCGAGAACGGCACCGATATTCTTGCCACTGTCACCACCAATCAGGCCATGTATTCCGTGTTCCTGGGCGCGCGCGGCGAAACGCTCAAAGACCTCAACGGCGTCACTGCCACCAGTTACAACACGAAACTGCCCAGCCTGAACCCGTCTGCGTACATGGACACCGGCGGCACGGCGTCCGCCGTCTTGCGAACTTACACGCTCAACGCGGGCCTGCCGATGACGGCTGCCGCCACTGCCAGCCAGACCGCGCCTAACTTCACATTTTCCGGCGCGACCGTGGCTCCTTTCGGGGACTATGACGTTGACTTTGCCGCCAGCGCCGCCGCCGCCGTGACTGCCAACACGACCGGCCCGCTCACGCGCCTCACCGTCAGCGCGTCCTCATCGGCTATCGCGCCGCCGACCAATACGGTCTTTTCTGCGCCCGCCTTTGACCGTACCGGCAACATCTACTACACGGTGAACTTTCTGACGCAGACTTCGCCCGTGACCAACTATCTGAACAGTTCTCTTGTCTGCGCGCACGACTCGGCGACCGCCAACCATGCGACCCTGCCCTGGCGCTTCCGCCTGCCCAATTTGCAGGACGGCGCGATTACCGATGCCGATGGCGTGGATTATTCCACTCTGGTCGGCTACCAGTTTGTCGGAGCGCCCGTCGTGGACAGCCAGGGATTTGTGTACGCCCTCGCGTCCAATGGCGCGGGCACGGCCATTTTGTGCTTCAACACGAACGCCTCCGTCAGCGTGGACGTGTTTGACCCGGCCACCGGCACGCCCGTCGGCGGGCTGACCTTCACGCAGCCTGTTCCCCCTAACGGCGCGAACACCGAGTTCGGGGACACCAACACGTTCCAGCTGCTCGCCAACCAGTACATTCAGGATGTCAACAACCCCGGCCATGTCGTGTTCACGTCGTTCGCGCAGAACGCCGGGCGGCAATTGTATCCCGACTTCAGCGAGCCGCAGGCGGTCACGGCGGCCTACTCCACCGGCAGCCCGGACGCTTCCAACCAGACAACGGTGGTGCGCCCGCTTCATACCAATCTCGCCTGGATGACCACAACGGGCGACGCGAACAAACTCCCGGCGGCGGGCACGGGCCTGACCCTTGTCGGCAACCGCCTTTACTACGGAACCGCCAGCGGCGTGCAGGGCGTCGTCGCCGACCCTCTGAGTGAATCCGGCCTCCAGACCGACACGCCGAAGCATTTCCCGGATGTTCAGCCCGGCGGCAAGCGGATGTTTGACTCCAGCGAGACCAGCGGAGTGGGGGCAATTACCGCCGTGCCGAGCAGCAGTCACGGGGTCATGCTGCTCAACGGGCCGGGCGGCATTTCGGCGCTCACCGACCGCCTGACCGTCGTCACCGACAACAACCGCGTCATGGAAGTGGACGGCAGCGGCGACGCGCTGTGGGCCGTCGACGCCACCACGCGCACGGCGCTCGCGGGCGGCGCGGCTCCCGATTTCAGCGCCAAAACGGGGCCGGGAACGGGAACCGGGCAATATGCCACCAGCACAGTGGAACTCAACCGCCCGAACTCGCTGACGGAACTCTCGCCCAACGATTACCTTGTCGCCGACACCGGCAACAACCGCTGCGTCCGCTTTGACCGCTCCGGGCAGGTCGTCTGGGAACTGTCCTCGTTCACCGACACGGCCAGCGCCGTGCTCGGCAAGGCTGGGCCGCTGCTCGCGCCCGGCGAGCCGCTCACGCTGAATCAGCCCGGCAGCGTCCAGATTTACCACACGGTAGACGCCAGCAACAACACCACTATTCACTACCTTGTCGCCGACAGCGGCAATTACCGTGTCGTGGAAATAGACGACGTATTCAGCCCAACCAATCAGCCGCTTGAAACCCATCAACTTGTCTGGGTCAGCCGCACCGCCGACAAGCAGAACCGGCAGTACCGCTACCAGAGCGCCGCGTACTTTGTCTACAGCGGCAAAGTCTACGTGATTACGCTCGTCACCAACACGCGCGTCGCCGCGCCGCCCACGCCACCCGGCGCTCCCACCGGCGCGCTCGCCCCGGCCAACGCAGACGCGCCCGGCGGCAGCATCGTCTTTCTGGATTACGACCCCACCGGCGCGAACGCTGCGACCCAGGCCAACGGCTACGTTTCCACGCTGATGAAGCCGCTGTCCAACTTCCAGGCCAAACTCAATGCGGGCAGGTTTGACATTGATGGCACCGTCAAAGGCACGGCGGGAACGCTGACCACGCTTCAAGTCCGCAACCCGCGCTACCTGAAAGCCTACACGCTGGCAGGCGCGACCACCCCGAACTTCCTGCTTGCCGACGACAACGGCGTGTTTGACATCGTGGGCACCACGTTTGTGGCGCAGTGGGGCTTCACGCAGGCGGATTATCAGGCCATGCAGGCACCCATTTCCGGCACGACGCCGTTCGCGGGGCGAGCCGCCCTTCCCTTCGTGCCTGCCAGCCTTCAGCGCGTGTCTACTGATGATGTCACTGTTGGCGGCACGGACTACCTCATCGGCCACTATCTGATTAGCCAGTCGTACAGCCAGGGCGACCCAACCAGCAACGTCAACGCCATCGGCGGCGAAGTCTTTGAGGTCAACACGCTCAACAACGGCGGCACTTTGGAGACCGACGAAGTGCATTATGACCCCGCGATGGGAACTTATTCCGGGCACACGGCGAGCCGTCCCGCGAACACCAGCCCGCTCGCGCAGCCGACCTTCGCGTACCGTCTGCAATAGAACGCGCGTAGAAACAAACGTTCGCTTTTTCGGGGTATACTCACAGAGCGTAAGATGACACACTGCACCCGACAATTTTCATGTTCCGGCTCCGGCGGCGCACTGCGGTGCGTCGTGCCCGTCTTGTTCGTGCTGCTCCTGCTGGGCCTGACAGCAGGCGTGGGCGCGCAAAACCCGACTGGCACGTCGCCGAACACGCCGACTCCGTACAGTTGGCCCACGTTCCACGCGGGCGGCACGAGCGCCGGGCCACTAGTGCCGCCTCTCACCGTGCCTGGCCCGTCCGCGCTGTTCGGTCAGATGCAGGGCACGCCCACCGGCCTGTTCACGACACCCGGCACGGCAGGCTACCCCGCCGCGTCCGGCACGTATGAGACCGAAATTGCCTCGTTCCTGCTGGGCAACTACAACCCCACGTCGCCGCCCGCCGGGTCAGCCACGATTGCCCCTAATCACTTTGGGGACAACATTCTCAGCGTCCCGCCCTCTATCAACGAAATCTTCTCGCCGTTCGGCTTCATCAACCCTATTTTGCTGGGCGGCAGCGGCGCGGTCGCCTCGCAGGACAACCCGGCTGCCGCGTACACGCCGTCGGTCGCCGCCTGGCAGAGCGCGGGGCCGACGCCGCCTGCGGGCGATATTGTCGACACGACGGCGACTGGCAGCGAGTATCGGCGCACACTGGTTTCCACCGGCGCGGCGACAGCCACCGCGACCTGGACGCTCACAGTTCCCGCAGGCCAGGGCGGGCAATACAGCGTTTACCTGAATCTGCCTAACCCGGCGGCCCCGACAGACCCGACAACGGGCATCGCCAACCCGAACTACCCGGAGAACCGTATCCCCGACGCCCATTATGTCGTGTCCAGCGGCGGAACCACGCTTTTTGACGGGCACATCACGCAGACGGAAGCCAACTCGCCGCAATATCTGGCCGGGCCGTTCACGCTGACGGCGGGCCAGGTTGTCACCGTCGCGCTGGACAACACGACCCAGACCACGCCTGCCAGCCCCACCACGACTTATGTCCTGGCGGACTCGGTGTCCCTGCAATCTGGCTCGGTCGGCTCCGCCGGAGTAAATGACGTGCAAGGCTCGCCGGTTGCGGTCAACGTCACTGAGTACCCGGAAATCGCCGACGCTCTGTATTATGGCGTGGACGCGCTCACGCCTGACCCGGCAGTCACCACCGGCCCGCCCCTTTTTGATCAGCCCGATCCGGTGCCGCATGGCAACGTCACCATCGGCGCCCCCGACATCACCACTTCGGGCAGGCAGCACGCCATCCGTCAGTTGGTCTATTTCGGGCGTGCGGAAACCATCGTCCTCACCGACCCTACCACCGGCGGCCTCGTTGACCAGAACGGCAATACGACCACAACGCCCGTCACGCAGCCAGTCGGGGCGATTTATTGTATGGATGGCAATACAGGCGGCGTGGTGTGGCGCTATCAGACGCCTAACGTGCTCAATGCAGATGGCGTGACGCACAGTGCCGGGTCGCGCGCCGTTTTCTCCACGCCCGCCGTCGCCCGCATTCACGTTCTGATTGCCCCTGGCCTGTACGCCACCAAACTTGTCGTCATCGTCGGAGACGACCGGGGCTTCGTTTACTGCCTGGACGCTCTGGGCAACCGGGACGGCACCTGCAACATCACTTCGGTCAACACAATCTATAACCAGCCCTACTTTGACACCGCCCACCCGCACGCGGGCACAACCAATGCCTACTGGGTTTATCGCCCTGACCCCAACCGGCCTAAAGACATCACCTCCAACAAGGTTGTCGCGCCGGAGCAGCACCCTGATGGGACAGGCGATTTAACGCCCATCACAAGCCAGTTGCCCGTGCCCGGCTCCTTTGGGCTGGCGTCGCCCACCATTTACATCAGCCAGCGTCTTGACACCGATGGCACCACGCCGCCCAATGGCGTCGGCGATGCCGCGCACGGCACGAGCGCGGCAACTGTCTACATCGGCAACAGCAACGGCACGCTCTACAAACTGGACACGCTCGGCGTGGCGCTTGCCGCCACTGACCTGTACCCGGCCATCGGCGCGACCCCTGCGGGCGACGCATTCAACGCCAGCCTGGACATTCGCTACAAGCCGACTGCCGCTTATCCGATTGTGCCGACCTGCACGGTGAACTGGTGGCTGCCGGTCAACGGCGCGAACACCAACCGGCTCAACGCGCCCGGTAATGTCAGCATCACATCGGCTCCGGCGGTTCTGGTGGCGCAGCCGCCCAACGCCGCCGGGCAGGTGGGCCTGGCTACCCCGAACCCCGTCGCCATCTTCTTCACGACCACTAACCATGCGACAAATCAGAACGAAGGCCGCCTGTACCGCGTGGACGGGGCTGGCCCCGTTGACCCAACCAGCCTAGTTAACGCACCTTTGCTTCCGGTCGGCGGGCCTGGCTACAACAGCAACGCGCAGGGCGCCTGGTCGTTCCCGAACGGCTACGCCCGCAGCGGCGGAACTACCCAGACTATTCGCGCCCCGCTGGGCAACATAGACGGCTCGCCGGTCATATTCACCAATACGGATGTTCTTCCTGCAGGCACGGCTCCCATTACGCGCCTTTACGTCGCCGCCAATGACGCCGTAGACGCCAGCGGCACGACCCTGGCCGCCGGGGACGCCGGGCACATCTGGGCCGTCAACACCGATGGCACGGCGGCCTGGGCCTACCCGGACGCCTTTGACCCCAATCTCACTGCGCCGACCACGACCCTGAACGGCGCGTCCGCCGCCGCCAACCCGTTGAGCGGCTTTCAGAACGCGACGCCCGCGATTGGCATTGTCGGCTTCTCGAAGCTCATTGAATACGGCACCGTCACCGGTTACCCGCACACTGATGCGTTCCACGCGGGCGGCGTTGTCGGGCAGCAGGTTCCCATGCTTTATGTCGGCACGGTGAACGGCTCCAACGGCGTGCCGGGCGCGCGCTTCTACGGCATAGATTTGGACGGCGCGAACGACGCCGACCGCACCATCTTTACCGACACTACCTTTGACGCCGCCGCTCTGGGCACGGGCGCTGCTGCCGACACCTATAGCATCGCTCATGCAGGCATTATCTCCAACGGCAGTTTCACCTCGTCCCCGGCACTTGTCGTCAACACCACCAACACGGGCGGCGCGGCTCCCGGAAACGGCGGCGCGGTCTTCATCAGCGAAAGCGACCATACGCTCCACCAGATTAACGCGACGCCGCAGTCCAACAACACCGACCCGTTAGTTTCCAACCCGACCACGCCTGACTTCGGCGACCTGCAAATCTTCAGCACCGCCGGGCCGTATTCATCGCCCGCCGTCGCCGCCTTTAACGCCGCCGATGTAAACGGCGCGGGCGGCACGGTCAGCGTCATAGACTGGGTATATTTCGGCGACAGCAGCACCGGCCTGTGCGTCGGCCTTTCGCCTAAAGACATCAACTTCGGCACCAACGGCGGCTTCGGCGCGGCAGGCCCCTCCGAACCGCCCGGCGGCTACAGGTTCAGCCCGCCGCAGTTCCCGCTGCGAACGTACCTCATGCCGACCGCCAAAGCGTCGTCTACGAACATGAACGATGCCTACCAAATTGGTCAGCCCATGCCTGCCTTTGAGTGGGGCGACTCGGTGTATATTCGCATCAATGATGCCGTGCCGCCTAACCCCACCGGCGACCCGGCGCTGGGTACGGACGACCCGAACTACCGCGTGGTGCTGGACTCCACCGATACGAGCGTGTACGCGACCAATGGCAGCGCCATCACGCTGCAAATCTCGGAAGTGGACACGCTGGGCAACCTGGTGGCGACCAGCGGCGCAGACATTGGGCAGGTGCCCAACGTGCTGGTGCCGTCGCTGCCTGCCAACGGATTCATTGCAGATACGTCAACGGGGCCAGAGGCCGCCAAGCGCGTGCTCAAGGACACGACAGGACGCTACTGGCTGGGGGCATACACTTACTCCATCGGCGACGGGCGGGCGCGCAAGAACACGCCGGGCGCGCGCCGCCGCATCATCAGCGCCACGCAGACCGCCCCGGTTTACAAAGACCTGGGCAGCGGCATCGGGGCCGCGCGCTATCAATCCCTGGGCACGCTCACGCTCACGGCGACCATCAACAACGGCAATGGCTACAACGACCCGGTGACGCACACGCGCAAATACTTCACGCCGGTAGACCAGCCGACGTTTGCCATCCTGAACCCGCTGGCCCTCAACGGCAGCGCCGTCCCGCTGCCCCTGTCTGCGGCATCCGCAAGCGCGGGGCCACAATTCCTCGGCACGGCGAACATCAACTCCGGCCTCGGCCCGTTCGGCGCGGTTGCTGCAGCGCCGGGCCTCCCCAACCTGCCTGCGTTTTCCAACGGCAACCGGGTCTACCAGAGCGCTGCCGACCTGCCCAAGAACGGCGTCGTGGGCGGCGCTGTGCCGCTGGCGAAGCCGCTGGTCACGCGAACCGTCATCACCGCGACGCCGGAAATCCCGCACGGCACGTCCGGCTCCAACACCGACGCGAACGGCAACCCGCTGCTGGCGGTCGCTAACCGCAGCGTTATCGGCCTCGGCTCGGACACGCGCACCGTGCAGGTTTCCTCGCGGCCCATGTCCCTGCAATGGAACGACAACGCCGTCTCCGGCGGCGCGAAAACCAACGGCCCCGGCGCGCGCATCAATGCGATCGCCTGGGACGACGTGCCGACGGCTTACGGCGCGGGCAGCAACACCAGCCTGGACTACCCGGACATCGGCCCCCGCGCCGTGCAGCAATTCCTGCAATCCCCCGTCGCGGGCACGCAGTCCATCACCAATCACGCCGCGCCGCTGGACGCCCCGACGGGTTCAGCGGCCACGCCTGCCACGCGCGCCGTCAAGACGGACAGCGTGCAGGTCAATATCAGCGTGCCGCGCTACCAGCCTGCCAACTTGCAGCTGATGGAGCAAACCGGTACGGGCGCTGTCCCCATCGTGCCCGCCAACGCCATCGCCGGGGCGAACGACTTCCCAATGGGCTACATCGCGCAGATGCGCCTGTTTGTAAACTCCAACAACAATGGCCGCTATGACGACGGCGAAGCCTACCGCGACACGCAGGTCTACACGGGCGTCCCGGTAGATATGTCCACGCAGATTGCCAACCGCACTGTTGACCTGGGCAAACTGCCGCAATCCTTCGGCGTGCAGACGCAGCCCTATGCGCTTATCGGCTCGTTCACGCCGTACAACCCGAACTACCAGCAGTTCTTCAAGCAGCTCAACGTGCAGAACACGGGCAACGTCAACCTGCTCAACATTCACTTTGACCAGAAGATAGACGCGGGCGGCGGCACATTCACCCCGCTGCCCCTGCTGTCCGGCCCGCTGGACGCGCTTTCCGGCATTTCGGCTTATGACACGGCAGGCGTCACTGGCCCGCGCACGCTCACCCTGCCCGGCACGGGCGTCAGCGAGGAACCGTTCCTGCTCCGCACCAACGTGGACACGGACACCATCGCCGCTTATGGACACAATCCGGGCCTGACGACCACTACCGCGACGTTCCACAAGGCGCGCGTGGGCGACTCGTCCCCCACCACGCTGACCGTGCCCGATGTGCCCCATGACAACAACGCGGGCAACCCGGCCCTGACGCCGTATTTCCTGCCGTCTGCGGCGACGCCCACCATCGGCAAAACGGCCCCGCCCTTTGTCGGCCTCGCCGTTCCGCTGGGGACGCCGGTCGGCACATATGCTCAGAATGTGCGCCTGTTTGAGGGTCTCAGCGGAGCCTACAATCCTCTGGTTGGCCCCGCTTACGGCACGTTCCCGGACACCTTCAATTACGCCACGCAGCCTTATAGTTCACCCGTTGTCGTGAAGGCGACTGTCACCGAGGCGCGCGTCACCGATGGTTCTGTCGCGGGCAGTCTGCCGCAGGTGGACAACGCCGCGCAGAACGCGACCGGCACGGCAGACTTCCTGCCTTCCGCGTTCCGCAACGCCTTCTGGAACGGCGGCACGCTTTCCGGCAACGGCAGTTTGAATCTCTACTGGACAACCGCGCGTGGCAACACTGCGCCGGGTACGCTGCCCGCGTCCACGCCGCCGTACAACCTTGTCGGGGCAAACCTGCCGTTCACCGGGAACTACTTTGACGCCGGGAAAACCGGGGTAGGCGGCGACGCGCGCGGCTACTGGTGGAAACTGCCTGCCATCACCGGCGCGAACCCGCTGGGCCTGCTGATGACCAACACGCTGGCAACCGGCGTCTTCTCCGGCCTCACCGTCGCCCCTGACCAGCAGGTCTTTAATGGCACCGACTTTTCCAGCGACGGCACCGCCTATGCGTTCGTTCCCGGCATCCAGCCGATCAGCAACACGCAGGCATACCAGAGCATCATCAACTGCTACCCCCTCGGCGCAAACGGCACGCTGGGCGCGGCAGTTTCCGTCACCAGCGACCTGGCGCAGGCCAAGTACGGCGTGCGCGGCCTCAAGTTCAGCGGCACAACGTTCACCGACCCGCTGGACACCACCAAAACGCTGTCCAACAACCTGTGGGCCTTCTGGTACGGCGGCCCGCGCGGGCGCTCCGTCATTTACTACAGTTCGGCCAACACGCGCGCCGCCAGCCTGATATTCAACTCTGTCACGCCCACCGGCGGCAGCCCGCAAACCGGCCCGCCGCTTGCGCTGCCGCTTCCCGCCGGGCTGTCGTCGGCGTCCGACCCGTGCGCTGTCCTGACCTCCGCGCCGGATGCGCTGACGGCCACCGCGGGGAACGCCGTTCCAGTGATTGAAGTCTCCTACACCGGCATCGCGCCCGACGGCAACTCGGATATTTACGTCAGCCGCTACCGCCCGTACACGCTCAAAGCCGCCACCGGCACGGGAACACAGGTCGGCCTCGCCCTGACGCCAACCGCGACCATCAGCGAGTTCTTGCAGCCCGATGCCGCCGGTCAGTTCTGGCAGGCCCGCGACGCCGCGTGGGTACGCAACGCTTCACTGGATGTCAACGTCGCGGGCGCGTCGCTCGGCCTTCCTGCCAAAACGCCCGTTTATGACAAAGCCAGCGGCCTGCTCATCTATGATCGCGGTGCGGTCTATGTTGACCTGGCGCGCGGGCGTGTCCGATTCGGCAAGCCACTTGCTGCTGGAACTGTGGTCTACGCGACGTTCCAATCCCAGGCGCGGCGCATCACCACCGACCCGCGCGCCGACAGCGCCCCCATCGCGTTCATAGATGAAGCGTTCAAGCCCAACGAGGCTAGTTTCAAGGCCAATCTGGGGCGCGTGCAAACCGCCCGCTACTGGTTCCTGTGGCGCAAGTCGGGTTCCGCAGGCACGGCTACCGCGCCCACGCTGTTCTCCAAAACGCAGCGTCTTACCGTTGTTCTGCCCAATTCCATCGGCCTGGACGCTGCCGGAAAGCCGCAGGTAGACGTGACCGATGCCAGCGGCACACTGTATGCGCGCGCATCGGGCGGCGTCGTCGATGTAGACTGGTCGCGCGGCAGGCTTTACTTCCCGCTCAAGTTCGGCACCAAAGCAATGGAAGGCGACACCGTGACTGTCACCGGCACGGACGCCAGCGGCGCAAACTTTACGGTGAACAATGCCGTCGTGCATTGGCTGGACGAGCCACGCCTCAACGACAGCGGCACACAACCGACGGGAAGCATCTTCGCCGCCACCGACACCAGCGAGCGTGCTGTCCCCATTGACACCTCCGTCAACGAGGGCAGCGTCTCCGCCTTCCTTGACCCGCTCGCCTACGCAGACATTGGCGCGGGTGCGTATGACCCGGCGGGCGCGGCAGGCACCAATCACCCCGACCAGCCGCACAAACTCTGGCTGTTCTGGAACAGCACCCGCAACGGCACCGCCGACCTCTACTACGAAACCATAGAGCCGCGCTTCTCGGTCAGCGTCGCCGGGCCATAAGCAATGGCAAGGGAGCGAGGGGTTAAAACCCTCTCGCTAGGGGGCGGTCAGAACCGCCGAACGTGCCGGGCACGTGCAGACGCGCTCTTACGTCCTCTGGGCGTTTGGCGTCTCTTAGTGCCCTTCAGCGAGAGGGTTTTAACCCCTCGCGTCTGGGCTGAACAAAATTGTCTGCCAAACGGTTGACACAGGCAGACAAGCCGGGGTATACTTCGCCCCACAACTGAACTCCGCTTCCTTCGGGAAGTTAACTGCTGTGACGAGGACACAGCGCGCGGGAAACGCCTTCTCAGAGAGCCGTCAACTGGTGCAAGACGGCAAGGCGTCCCGCGCGCTCTCCCCTCCGAGCAGGGCGTCCCAAGCCTTCCCCGTTTTTGCGGGCAGGTGCGTAAGACGCTCCGGTTCGCGCCCGTGATCGCGCTCCAAGTGCGGGACTATGGAATAATCCATTTGTCCCGAACAAGGGTGGTACCGCGTGAGACTTTTCCAAAGCCTCTCGTCCCTTGCCTGGGAACGAGGGGCTTTTTCGGCACTAGCATAAGGGACAATACATGAAAATCACAGGCAGCCGCGCGCTCTTGGAATGCCTCAAGCGCGAAGGCGTGGACACCATCTTCGGCTATCCGGGCGGGGCCATTATCCCCATCTACGATGCCATTTATCAGTTCCCGGACATTCAGCACATCTTGGTGCGGCATGAACAGGGCGCGGGCCACATGGCCGAAGGCTACGCCCTCGCCACCGGCAAAGTCGGCGTCTGCCTCGCCACGTCCGGGCCGGGAGCCACTAACTTAGTCACGCCCTTGTGTGACGCCATGATGGACAGCGTGCCGCTCGTCGCCATCACCGGGCAGGTCAAGACTGCCGCCATCGGCACCGACGCCTTTCAGGAAGCCGACATCACCGGCATCACCATGCCCATCACCAAGCACAACTGGCTGGTCAAAGATGTCACCAAGTTACCGGAAATTATCGCCGAAGCATTCCACATCGCCCGCTCCGGTCGTCCCGGCCCCGTGTTGATAGACATTCCCGTAGACATCTCTAAAGCCGAGTTTGAGTACACGCCCGTCACCGACGTGGACATTCCCACGTACAAGCCCACCACCAAAGGCCATCTGGGGCAAATCAAGCGCGCGGCGGAACTCATGGCGCACGCCAAAAAGCCCGTTCTCTATGTCGGTGGCGGTACCATCGCGTCCGGCGCGCACGAGGAACTGCGTCAACTTGCCGAACGCATGAACATTCCCGTCACCACCACGCTGAAAGGGCTGGGCGCATTCCCTGAAACCCACACCCTCTCGCTGGGAATGCTGGGAATGCACGGCACCGCCTACGCCAATTATGCCGTCGCCGAATGCGACCTGCTGGTTGCCGTCGGCGCGCGCTTTGACGACCGCGTGACTGGCAAGGCCGACGAATGGGTCGCGCAGGCTAAAATCATCCACATTGACGTTGACCCCGCTGAAATCGGCAAAGTGCTCGTGCCCGACGTGCCCATTGTCGGCGACGTGAAAGCCATCCTCACGGAACTGTTGAACCACGTTCAGCCAAGTCGCCTGCCCGAATGGAACGCCCGCATCGCGCAGCTCAAAGCCGATTTCCCGCTTCATTACCCCAACGACGGCGTTCTGCACGGCCAGTACGTCATAGAGCAAATCGGCGCGCTCACCAACCATGAAGCCATTGTCGTCACTGATGTCGGCCAGCACCAGATGTGGGCCGCCCAATTCTACAAGTGCCAGCGGCCTCGTCAGTTCGTCACTTCGGGCGGGCTGGGCACAATGGGCTTTGGCCTGCCCGCCGCCATCGGCGCGCAGTTCGGCGTCCCCGACAAGCCCGTCTTCTGCGTCTCCGGCGACGGCTCCATTCAGATGTGCATTCAGGAACTCATGGTAGCGACCATCTATAAGCTGCCCCTGAAAATCTGCATCCTGAACAATCAATACCTCGGCATGGTGCGCCAGTGGCAGGAACTGTTCTGGGAGTCGCACTACTCCGCCGTTGACCTGGAAGCCTCCCCCGACTTCCTGAAACTCGCGGAAGCCTACGGCGCACACGGCATACGCTGCTCGCAGCCATCGGGCGTGCAGGCCGCGCTGGAAGAAGCCCTGTCCATCACGGACAGGCCCACCGTCTTGGACTTCCGCATCGCCAAAGAGGAAAACGTGTTCCCTATGATCCCTTCGGGCGGCACAATCGCGCAGATGGTGGTGCAGCGCCCGCCGGAGATGGTGCCGTTAGACAGCTACATGGCCTCGGAAACCTATATGCCCGATGACGAAACGCGCCCCGCCCGGGAAGACGAAAAGGAGCGTGTGTCGGTCGTTGCCGCCGTGCAGGAGTAACATCAAATGCAGTCTCTTAAAGGCCGCTACAAAGACGGCGTTGTCTACCCCGCCGAGCCACTACAAGGGCGCGAAGGCCAGGAAGTCTTGTACCCTGCTGCCTGATGCCGAAGGCACACTGCTTGACGACTGGAAAGCCGCCTCCGCCCACTCCCTGCAAGACGTGTGGGACAATAACGAAGATGCCGTCTACGACTACGCATGAGGCACGCGCCCAACAGCGGAATCAACTTTCTCACCCATGCCCAAGTCTACTGTAGAGCAAATCCGCGCCCGCTTTGATGCTGACGTGGAACGCTTTTCCAACCTGGAAACCGGCCAGACCGCCACAATGGACGCCCCGCTTATTATGGAGTTGGTGGCGCGCGCGGCGTCTGCCACGAACCCGAATGCACGCGCCGTCCTGGACATCGGCTGCGGGGCGGGGAATTACACGCTGAAATTGCTGCAACACCGTCCGGGGCTGAACTGCGCGCTTCTTGACCTGAGCCGTCCCATGTTGGAACGGGCGCGGGAGCGCGTTTCTGCCGCCACAACCGGCGCAGTTGTGACGCTTCAGGGCGATATTCGCGACCTGGACATTGGCGCGGCGCGCTATGACATTGTTCTCGCCGCCATGACGCTTCATCATCTGCGCGGGGAGGAAGAATGGCAGGCCGTATTTCGCAAACTCTACGCCGCGCTTGTTCCCGGCGGCTCGCTGTGGATTGCGGACGCCACCGAGCATGAAATCCTGCCGGTGCGCGACTTGCTGACTGCCGAATACGGCGATTATCTGTCCGGGGTGGGCGGCGATGCTTACCGCGACAAAGTATTCGCGTACATTGAAGAAGAAGACACGCCGCGCCCGCTTCTCTTTCAGACGGATTTGATGCGTCGGGCGGGCTTCCACGCTATTGACGTTCTGCACAAGAACAATCGCTACGCCGCGTTCGGCGGCATCAAGTAACATATAAAAGGAGCGCCGACGCTTTTGGAACAGCAACATACAATCACGGTTCTTGTGGAAAACAAGCCGGGAGTTCTTTCCCGCGTGGCGGGCCTTTTCTCCCGGCGGGGCTATAATATTGAGAGCCTCGCGGTGTCCATCACCCAAGACCCCGCCATTTCGCGCATGACGCTTGTCGTCAATGGCGACGAGCAGGAAGTGGAACAAATCACCAAGCAGCTTCACAAACTGATTGAAGTCAGCAAGGTGCAGGATTATATCAACACGCCCATCGTGGCGCGTGAACTGGCACTGATTAAAGTCAACGCCGACGTGCAGAACCGCACGGCGCTTCTACAGTTGGTAGACGTGTTTCGCGGGCGCGTGATAGATATGTCGGAAAAGACGTTTGTGATTGAACTCACCGGCAGCAACGACAAGATAGACGCCTTTGAGACGCTGCTGGAGCCTTACGGCATTCGGGAACTCGTTCGCACCGGGCGCATCGCGATGGCGCGCGGCCTGCGCGGAATTTAGGGAGAACGATGGGCGTCAGTTTATACCCTGTCTTGGAGCGTGACGTGCTAGGCGTGGACGTGACTGAGGTTGTGGGCAAAGCGTTAGCGCGTGCCGTGTACGAGTCAAACCTTCCAGAGGTTTGGCGTCTGCAAGATTTTTTCAGCGTAAGTGTAGATAATATGCTTGAACCTTTGCCAGAGGGCGTCATGCCACCCCCTGAAGCATGGTTTGATGCTGCAGAAGGCATCATCGCCGTGCGGGCGGCATTGGTAGCCGTGCGCCAAGAAACAGTGATACTTGAAACAGAAAAAGCACAGGCGTGGGTTATCGCCGACTTAGAGAAAACGGAGCAGATATTGTTGCTGGCGCAGGAACATGGAGTGCGCTTCCATCTTGGAATGGACGTTTAGCCATGCCTGACCCGACCAAAGAGTTAATTGACGCCCATCAAGCCCAGTGGCTGATGCTTGCCATTCTCGTTGCCGCGCCCGTTGTCGGCCTTGTCTGGGGGATGATCGCTAAACGCGCCATCAGAGGCTTTGCGCTGGGCACGGCGATTGGCTGCGGCAATTACGCGCTCTGGGGCATTTACAATGCCATCACTGACCGGCTGGGATTGGATACCGTCGCCAACTTGCTGACTAATCTCGCGCTCTTTGTTGCCCTCGGCGTCGCGGTTGGCATTGCCGCCGGATTTGCTGTTCGCCGAAAAGAACTGGGGGACGAACCGCGCCCCTAACCTCGTATTGCTTTAATTACAGGAGACACGCTTACTATGTCCGCGAAGGTTTACTACGACAATGATGCTGATTTGTCTGCGTTGCAGAACAAGAAAATCGCCGTGATTGGCTACGGCTCGCAGGGGCACGCGCACGCGCTCAACCTGCACGACAGCGGCCTGGACGTGCGCGTGGGCCTGCGTCCCGGCTCCAAGCGCTGGAGTCAGGCGGAGGAGGCCGGGCTTCAGGTCAACACGGTGGAAGGGGCGGCGTCCGAGGCCGACATTGTGATGATGCTCATCAACGATGAGTTTCAGGGCGATGTGTTCCGCGAAAGCATTGCGCCGCATCTGGTGCGCGGGAACGCGATTGCGTTCGGGCATGGCTTTAACATTCATTTCGGGCAGATTGTGCCGCCCGAAGGCGTTGACGCCTTCATGGTGGCCCCCAAAGGGCCGGGGCATCTCGTCCGCCGCCAGTATCAGGAAGGGCGCGGCGTGCCCTGTTTGATTGCGGTCGCGCAGAACGCCACCGGGGACGCCCGCAAACTGGCTCTCGCGTGGGCGAAAGGGATTGGCGGGACGCGCGCGGGCGTGCTGGAGACGACCTTCAAGGAGGAAACCGAGACAGATTTGTTTGGCGAGCAGGCCGTGCTGTGCGGCGGCGCGACTTCTCTGGTCAAGGCGGGCTTTGAGACATTGGTAGAGGCGGGTTATCAGCCGGAAATTGCGTACTTTGAGTGTATGCACGAGCTGAAACTCATTGTAGATTTGATGTATGAGGCAGGAATTGCCGGAATGCGGTATTCTATCAGCGACACCGCGCAATTCGGGGACATGACACGCGGCCCGCGCATCGTCAACGACGAAACCAAGCGCGAAATGGGGCGCATTCTGAAGGAAATCCAGACCGGGCAGTTCGCCAAAGAATGGATTTTGGAAAACAAGGCAGGCCGCCCGCAGTTCAACGCGCTTGCCGCGTCCGACGCGCATTCGCAGATTGAGAGCGTGGGCAAAGAACTGCGCGGCCTCATGTCCTGGGTCAAGAAAAGCGACGTTCAGACCGCTGTGCAGGAGGAAGAAGCCCAGCCCGTTGTCGTCCGCCAGATTGATTTATGACGCAGCGCGACCAAAAGGGCAATCAACGCGGCTCTCGTTGATTACAGCGCAAGGCGCGTTATCCACAACGGGAGGCCCGGGGAGGGCAACCTGCCCGGCGGGGAACACAACGGCGGCAGCGCTGCCGCCCACAGCGAAAGCGAGGAGGCTGATATGACCAACAATCGCGTTCAGATTTTTGACACCACGCTCCGCGACGGCGAGCAGTCGCCCGGCGCGTCCCTGCATGTGGATGAAAAGGTAGAAATCGCCCGCCAACTGGAGAAACTGGGCGTTGATGTCATTGAAGCGGGCTTTCCCATCTCGTCACCCGGCGATTTTGAGGCGGTGCGACGGGTGAGCGCCGCCGTCAGCGATGCCGTGACCGTTTGCGGTTTGACCCGCGCCGTGCCGAAAGACATTGACGTGGCGTGGGACGCCCTCAAAGACGCCAAACGCCCGCGCATCCACACAGGTCTGGGCGTTTCCGAGAGCCACCTGCGTTATAAACTCAAGAAGACGCGCGAAGAGGCGCTGGAAATCGGCGTTCGCGCCGTCAAGCATGCCCGCGCCCTCGGCTGCCCGGACGTGGAATATTTCACCGAGGACAGCGGACGCGCCGACCCGGACTACCTGTACCGCGTCATTGAGGCTGTCATCAAGGCGGGCGCGACCGTGATCAACGTCCCCGACACCACCGGCTATATGTCGCCCGATGAATACGGCGCGCTCATCGCGGGCATTATGAACAAAGTGCCCGGCATTGAGAATGTCACTGTCTCCGCGCACTGCCACAATGATTTAGGCATGGCGACCGCCAACGCTTTGGCCGCTGTCAAAAACGGCGCGCGGCAGATTGAATGCACCATCAACGGCATCGGCGAGCGCGCGGGAAACACGAGTTTGGAAGAAGTCGTGATGGCGCTCTATACCCGTCGCGATGCCTACAAATTGGAGACGGGCATCAACACGGAGGAGATTTACAAAACGAGCCGCATGGTGTCCTCCATGACTGGCATTCTCGTGCAGCCCAACAAAGCCATCGTGGGCGCAAACGCCTTCGCGCATTCCAGCGGCATTCACCAGGACGGTGTTCTCAAAGAGCGCACCACCTACGAGATTATTGACCCCAAGACCGTCGGCATCACCGAAAGCAAGATTATCCTCAGCGCGAGAAGCGGGCGGCACGGCGTCAAGCATCGGCTCGCCGAATTGGGGCACACGTTCAGCAGCGAGGACGATTTTGAGAAGGTCTACAGCCGCTTTCTAACGGTGGCGGACAACAAGAAGATTGTCTACGATGAAGACCTTGCCGCCATCGTGGGCGACGAGATGACCACCGTGCCCCAGACCTACGAACTGGTGCAGGTGCAAGTCTCCTGCGGCGACGCTGCTATCCCAACGGCCACCGTGAAACTGCGCCACGAGAACCGCGCCGTCCTGATGGACGCCGACACCGGCAACGGGCCGGTGGACGCCGTGTACCGCGCGATTAATCGCATCGTGCAGGTTCCCAATCAACTGGTGGAATACACCGTGCAGAGTGTCACGGAGGGCATTGATGCGATGGCCGACGTGACCATTCGCATCAAGGCGGACGACATGATTTACACGGGCCGCGCCGCCCACACGGATATTTTCGTTGCCAGCACCAAAGCCTATTTGCAGGCATTGAACAAGCAGATTGCGCGGGTCGCGGGCCGTCTTCCCACCGTGCGCGTGCTGGAACACGTTTAGCGGGGCCGTGCCATGAATGGCATTCTGTTTCGCCCCGCCGCGCGCGTAGACGTGCCGGAGATTGTGGCATTATGGCGCGCTTTGCAGGAAAGCAGCGCGGTCTACGAGAAGCGTCTCGCACCCAACCCGGAGGCTGCCGATTGGTTCCGGGGCTATCTGCTAGACCAGTTGGAGAATAGCAGCACGGCAGTCTTTGTGGCCGAGCAGAACAACGCTGTTGCGGGCTACGTGCTCGGCCAAATCCATCGCCGCCCGACATTGTTAAGCGGCGACTGCGGCTACATTGCTGATTTGGTTGTCCGTGAAGATGCGCGCGGCAGAGGCATTGGGCGAGGATTATTCCACACGCTCCGCGATTGGTTCAGGGCGCGCGGCGTCTGTGCCATTGAAGTGCAGATTGTGCGCGCCAACCCCGCGTCGCAGACGTTCTGGCGCAAGATGGGCTTCGGTGATTTTCTGCGGACATTGCGCGTGGACTTGTGAGAACCCCGCCCCAATAATGGGGGGCTGGAAAAAAGAAGACGCCTTCTTGTTCCCCCATTAGCGCGGCAAGAGCCGTCGTATCCGCAAGCAGATGTGGGGACGAGGGCCATTCAGGAGAAGATTATGGCAACCATTGCCGTTCTCGCCGGTGACGGCATCGGCCCGGAAATCACGGCGGAGGCCGTAAAGGCGCTGAAAAGCGTTGACGCCCGCTTCGGGCTTGGTTTAGAGTTTGTGCCTGCCCTTGTCGGCGGTGCAGCGTATGACCAAACCGGCCACCCGCTGCCTGCCGAAACGCTGGAACTCGCCCAATCCGCCGACGCCGTGCTGTTTGGCGCGGTGGGCGGGCCAAAGTACGACGCCATCCCTGACCCCAACCTGCGCCCGGAGCGCGGTGCGCTCCTGCCCCTGCGCCAGAAACTGGGCTTGTTTGCCAACCTCCGGCCCTGCCGTTTGTATCCGGCGCTCGCTGCCGCGTGTCCCCTGCGCGCCGATTTGGTGTCCGGCGGCTTTGACATCTTAGTCGTGCGGGAACTCACGGGCGGCCTCTACTTTGGCTCACCGAAGCACTGGGACGGCGGCGCGCGCGCGGTGGATACCTGCGTTTACACCCGCGACGAGATTACGCGCATCGCCCACGTCGCGTTCAAGGCGGCGCAGGCGCGTCCCGGCAGGCGCGTGGTGAGCGTGGACAAGGCCAACGTCCTGGAAACCTCCCGTTTGTGGCGCGACACCGTGACCCGCGTGGCAGGGGAGTACCCGGACGTGGCGTTATCCCACCAACTCGTGGACGCCTGCGCGATGGACTTGGTGCGCCGCCCGCAATCGTTTGACGTGATTGTGACTGAGAACCTGTTTGGTGACATTCTCAGTGACGAAGCGGCGCAGTTGACCGGCTCTCTCGGAATGCTGCCGTCCGCGTCGCTGGGTGAGCGCAAGACGGCGAATGGCGTCTTTGGCCTGTACGAGCCTTCAGGCGGCTCGGCTCCCGACATTGCGGGCACGGGCAAGGCGAACCCTCTGGCCGCCATTCTCAGCGCGGCCCTGCTGCTGCGCTATTCGCTCGGCGCTCACGACGCGGCGCTTGCCATAGAAGCTGCTGTTGAGCGCGTGCTGGAACGGGGCATACGCACCGCCGACATTGCCGAAGGGCCGCACGTCCAAACCGTCTCCTGCCCCGGAATGGGCGATGCCGTTGTCGCGGCCCTGAACGAGTAATTCCCCATGCAGAAGATTGAAGCCATAATTCGGCCCATGCGGCTTGACCAGGTGAAGCAGGCTTTAGAAGACATCGGCGTGGTCGGCATGACCGTAACCGATGTGCGTGGCTACGGCCATCAGCGCGGGCATACGGAGAAGTATCGCGGCAACACCTATGTTGTCAATCTGCTGCCCAAGATTAAATTGGAGTTGATTGTGCCTGATGCCGTCGCTGAAGCTGCCCTCGTTGCCATTGAAGAAGCCGCCCGCACGGGCGAAATTGGCGACGGCAAGATATTCGTGGCTCCCGTAGAACGCGCCATTCGCATCCGCACCGGAGAAGAGGGCGAAAGCGCCCTGTAGCATTCCATGACTATACAAATCTATGATACGACCCTGCGCGATGGTTCGCAGGGCGAAGGCATCTCCTTCAGCGTAGAGGATAAAGTCCGCATCGCGCGGCGATTGGACGCCTTTGGGATTGATTACATTGAAGGCGGCTGGCCCGGCTCCAATCCCAAAGACATTGAGTTCTTCGCGCGCATGAAGACCGTGCCCCTGCGGCACGCGAAACTGGCCGCGTTTGGCTCTACCCGCCGCCCGAACCGACGTGCCGAAGATGACCCCATGCTGGCGCAGTTGCTGGAGGCCGAGACGCCTGTTATCACGTTTGTCGGCAAAAGTTGGGACTTCCATGTGACGGAGGCTCTGCGCCTGCCGCTGGAAGAAAACCTCGCCATGATTGCCGATACGACGCGCTACTTCAAGGCACATGACAAGGAAGTCATTTACGACGCCGAGCACTTCTTTGACGGCTACCAGCGCGCCCCCGACTATGCCGCCGCCTGCATCCAGGCCGCGCTGGACAGCGGGGCCGACTGCGTGGCGCTCTGCGACACCAACGGCGGCACGCTGCCCCATGAGATTAGCCGTATTGTGGCGGAAGTGCAGGCGCGGTTCCCCGGCGGGCGGTTCGCTATTCACACGCACAACGACGCCGAGTGCGGGGTCGCCAATTCCCTTGCGGCGGTGCAGGCGGGCGCGATGCAGGTGCAGGGAACCATCAACGGGTTGGGGGAGCGCACCGGCAACGCCAACCTGACGAGTATTATTCCCGCACTTGCGCTGAAGTTGCATTGCGCGCTGGCCTGCGCGCCGCACATGGCGGAACTGTCCGAGATGTCTGCCTACGTGGACGAGATTGCCAATGTGCCCCCCAAAACGTCCGCCGCGTATGTGGGGCGGTCGGCGTTCGCGCACAAAGCCGGGCTGCACGTAGACGCCATGCGAAAGAACCCGGAGACCTATGCCCATTTGAACCCCGTTCTGGTGGGCAACGAGAACCGCATCTTAGTCAGCGAGCATTCCGGCTCGGCGACCATCTTGGAGAAAGTGCAGAAGGGCAATCTGGCCCTGCGGAAAGACAGCCCGGAAACCAAAGCCATTTTGAAGCAGGTCGCCGCATTGGAGCATGAAGGCTACTCGTTTGAGGGCGCGGAAGCCTCGTTTGAGTTATTGGTGAAGAAGGCGACGGGCGGCTACCGACGTTTGTTTGACCTCATCGGCTACCGGGTCATTGTGGAGAAGCGCGGCGGGGACACCGAGGCGATTACCGAAGCGACACTGAAACTGCGCGTGGGAAACGACGAAATCCTGACTGTAGCCGAAGGAGACGGCCCCGTCAACGCTTTGGACAGCGCGCTTCGCAAAGCCCTCACGTCTACCTACCCCGAACTGGCGTCCATTCGCCTCACCGACTTCAAGGTGCGCGTGCTCAACGTCAAAGAAGGCACGGCGGCCAAAGTGCGCGCCATCGTGGACAGCGCGGACGCCGGGGAAACGTGGAGCACCATCGGCGTCTCCACCAACATCATTGACGCGAGTTGGCACGCCGTCGTGGACAGCATAGAATACGGCCTCCTGCGCCCGTCCAAGTGAGCGACGGGGCAGTTTTGCATGAAAACACGGCGGAAGTGCGGCAGTGTGACGGCAGTGGGATTTACACATCCACGCATCTGCCGTACATCCTCCACGCAAACGCCGCTTCCCCACGTGTACGCTGCCGTCCTACGCTTGCATTTTCCGCTCGTGGTGTGGTATAATCTACGCCGTATCGCTCGCGCAGAGGGGCAGCCCCTTGCGCGCATCCGCCGACTTGGCTTAGTGGTAAAGCACCTCTTTGGTAAAGAGGAGATCATGGGTCCGATTCCCATAGTCGGCTCCACACAACAAAATTAGGTTTCAGAGAGGAAGCAATTCTCAATGGCAAAAGCAAAGTTTGACCGTTCCAAGCCTCATGTCAACATCGGCACGATCGGGCACGTTGACCACGGCAAAACGTCCCTGACGGCGGCCATCACCAACGTGCTGGCCAAGGCAGGCGGAGCCACCGCCCGCTCCTACGCCTCCATTGACGCCGCCCCCGAAGAGCGCGAGCGCGGCATCACCATCAACACCGCCCACGTGGAGTACGAAACCGGCGAGCGCCACTACGCCCATGTGGACTGCCCCGGTCACGCCGACTACATCAAGAACATGATCACCGGAGCCGCCCAAATGGACGGCGCTATCCTTGTCGTGTCCGCCGCCGATGGCCCCATGCCCCAGACGCGCGAGCACATCCTGCTGGCCCGTCAGGTGGGCGTTCCCTCCATTGTCGTGTTCCTCAACAAAGCGGACATGGTGGACGACCCGGAACTGATTGAACTGGTGGAACTTGAGGTCAGAGAACTGCTGTCCAAGTACGAGTTCCCCGGCGACGACTGCCCGATTGTGGTGGGGTCTGCGGTGAAGGCTTTGGAAGGCGACCAGTCGGAGATTGGGGAGCCTGCGGTGCTGAAGTTGATGGAGGCGGTGGACGCTTTCATTCCCACTCCCACGCGGGATGTAGACAAGCCGTTTTTGATGCCGGTGGAGGACACGATGACGATCACGGGCCGGGGGACGGTTGCGACCGGGCGCGTGGAGCGGGGTGTGCTGAAGGCCGGGGAGCAGATCGAGATCATCGGGATCAAGGAAGCGACGAAGACGACGGTAGCCACGAGCATGGAGATGTTCAGGAAGACGCTGGACACGGTTCAGGCGGGCGACAACGCGGGGATCTTGCTTCGCGGTGTGGAGCGCAAGGACATTGAGCGTGGTCAGGTGCTGGCGAAGCCGGGGAGCATCAAGCCTCACACGAAGTTTGAGGGTGAGGTTTACATCCTGAGCAAGGAAGAGGGGGGTCGTCACACTCCGTTCTTCAAGGGCTATCGTCCTCAGTTTTACTTTCGGACGACGGACGTGACGGGGAACCTGGACTTGCCAGAGGGCGTGGAGATGGTGATGCCGGGTGACAACGTGACGATCGTGGGTGAGTTGATCGCTCCGATTGCGATGGAAGAGGGTTTGCGTTTTGCCATTCGCGAGGGGGGCAAGACGGTCGGAGCAGGCGTCGTCACTAAAGTCATTGCCTAGCGTCATTGGCTAGGCTTGTCGGGGCCGGGGCAGTCAACGCTGCCTCGGCCATTTATTAAGTGTTAAGGAAGAAGGAACATGGCAAACGAAGCCAGAGTCATTATCACGCTCGCCTGCACCGAGTGCAAGGAGCGAACCTACGCGACCAGCAAAAACAAGCGCAAGCACCCGGAGCGGCTAGAACTCAACAAGTTCTGCCCCCGCTGCCGCGCCCATAAGCTGCACCGCGAGGCCAAATAAGCAGCGTTTACCAAAAGCAGGCGCATTTCCGTCGCCCTGCCGGGGAGTTTAGCACAGTTGGTAGTGCGTCCGCCTCCAAAGTGGAAGGTCGCGGGTTCGAATCCTGCAACTCCCGCCCTGTTCGCAGCCGGTTCCTTTACTTCAAGGGAGCCGGTTGCCTTTGTTTGACATTGCCCCGCACGGCGGCAGGAAAAGGGGCCAGCGGGCGCGAATTGTTCCCCGTGATGAAAAGCCTGCGCCTCCTTTCCGTGTCGCTTTGCCTTGTTGTGGGGCTGCTTGCCCTGAATGGCTGCCGCAATGGGGGCAGCAACGACGCGCTCGTGCGCCTCATCAATGCGGCCCCGCAGACCGACGACCTGAGCGTGTCCGTAGATGGTCAGCGCGCCTGGAAGCACTCCCTATTTCGCAGCAACACGGGCTTTGCGGGGGTGGGGGAAGGCACGTTTCAGGTGGACATGACCGCGCAGCAGGGCGGGCAGAAGCGGACAGCAGAGAACTACATTGAGTTCCGCAAGGGAAAAGCCTACACGGTGGTGGCGCTGAGTACGC
This sequence comes from uncultured Armatimonadota bacterium, assembly GCA_963835235.1. Taxonomy (GTDB): domain Bacteria; phylum Armatimonadota; class Armatimonadia; order Armatimonadales; family Capsulimonadaceae; genus CAWIET01. The sequence goes on along the minus strand of CAWIET010000005.1, from coordinate 421,796 downwards.
CCCGCAGTCTCCAGCCTGACCTGCGTATCTTCAATGACGACAAAGACGCGCCCGTGCCGCCCGATAAAACCCGAATGCGCTTCATGAACGCCGCGCAGGGATTAGAGCAGGTGGACGTGCTGCTCAACAACCTGGTTGGCTTGCAGCAGGTGCCTTACGGCAGCCGCAGCGAGGCCGTGCTGCTTGACCCCGGCCCGTATGATATCAAGGTGAACATGGCTGGCGAGGTGGCGACGCGCATCGGCCCGGTCAGCCTGCGCCTTCAGCCGGGCCATTCGTACACGCTGGTCGCGATGGGGGAGCGCGCCGCATCCGACCCGCAGCACTCGCTCACTCTGGAAGCCTATCCCGACGACCAATTGCCCCCCGGCGGCCCGTAGCCGCACAGCGGCGTTATTTGCCGCGCTCTATCCAGTCGCAGGCGCGGCGATAGGCGGTCGTCAGGTAGTCCGTCATCAACAGTTCGCGGTCGCCGTTGTAGTAATACTTCACCCGCTCGCCCAGGTTCTCGTCCGGGTCGCCGATGGCATAGGTAGCAATCTCGCGCGGCAGGGCGAGAGCGCGGCCTGTTGCCTTGTCCAGCGCGGCGAACGTCACCTTGAAGATGCTGTCCTTGTCCGCGAAGCGTTCATTCCAGGCCATTGTCACGTCGTAACTGCGTCCATCCACGCAGGTATATCTGCTTTTTTGTTCCATAGTCTCCCAAGTCATCGTGTGTAAAAGTAGCGCGTTCGCAAAAGAACCATGATGCACGGCCCGCCCGCCACGACCGCGATGTTTGCTTCCTGGCAGGCGGCAATCGCGGCGTCCGACTCCGCGCCCGGCTGCATCCACACGCCCCCAGTGCCCAGGCGCGCGCACTCGCCGACGGCCTGCTCGGTCACAGCAGGCGGCACAACCATCACGGCGACTTCCGGCACCTGCGGCAAGTCTGTCAAAGACGGCCAGCAGGGGTCGCCGTCCACGCGGTTGGCTTGCGGGTTCACGGCATAAACCCTCCTGCCCGCCGCCTTCAGCGCCTTGTAGACTAAATAGCCGTACTTGTCCTTGCGCCGGGACGCGCCGACCACAGCAAAACTTCTTCTGACCAGCAGTGTGAGGATAGGTTCGGGCAAGGTGAACTCGGACATTGGCTCCCGGCTACTGTAACCAATTCGGGGGGCAAATGTCAAGCCCTGCCGCCTTTCGGTTGACAAACGGGCGTGTTTGCCGGTATCATAACGGCGCATTTCCACCAAAAGGACTTCTCTTATGGCAACGCCCCGTCAAATCCGCTCGCGCATCAAAGTCGCCAAAAACATTCAGCAGATTACCAAAGCCATGAAGATGGTGGCGGCGGCCCGCCTGCGCCGCGCGCAGGAAGCGGTCGGGGCGGCACGGCCTTACGCCGAGAAGATGCGCGCCGTGCTGCAAAGCCTGGAACAGGGCGGCGCGAGCCGGGGCGTGCAGCACCCGCTGCTGCGTCATGCCGACGCGGAACCCCAGAACATCGGGATTATTCTCGTGACCGGCGACCGGGGATTGTGCGGGGCGTACAACTCCAATGTTATCCGCCGCGCGGTGGAACTCGTGCGGCCTTACGGGACAGGCCGCGTCCAATTTGTTTGCATCGGCAAGAAGGGCGCGACGTTCTTCCGGCGGCGCGGCTTCGCCATTGTCGCCGAGCATCCCGTCCCGGCGACGGGATTGGGCTTTGCCGACGCACAGGCTCTCGCGCGCACGGCCCGCGAACTCTTTGAGCAGGGCACGGTGGACGCGCTGTATCTGATTTACACGCAGTTCTTTACGGCTATGACCCAGCGTCCGCAGACTGTGCAAATCCTGCCCATTCAGCCGCCTGCCGCCGACCCGAAGGCTGCCGCTGCGCCCGCAGCCCCCACTGCCGATTACATTTTTGAGCCGGAGCCGGAGGCTATTCTCAGCAGCCTGCTGCCCCGCTACCTGGACACCCAGGTGTATCAGGCCGTCGTGGAAAGCATCGCATCGGAGCACGGCTCGCGCATGACCTCCATGTCCAGCGCCACCGACAACGCGGGCAAGATGATTTCCACGCTGACGCTTTCCTTGAACCGGGCGCGGCAGGCCACCATCACCAAAGAGATTGCTGAGATTGTGGGCGGCGCGGAAGCCCTCAAGTAGGCACGGTGCGTCTGGCGTCCCCAATTCTGCCGGTTCTCCTTTTAGCGGTGTTGGCCGGGTGCGCCGCGCCGCGTTTGGCAGACCCGCCGCCTGTTTCTGCCCCTAACCCACGCCTGCGCGCCGCCATTTCGCTCACGCCGCCTGCGCCCCGTTCGCTCGACCCTGCCGTGCTCCTTGTCCATCTCACAAATGCCGAAGGCGACACTCTTGCAGGCGCGCGCGTTACTGCCGACCCGTCCATGCCCGCGATGGACATGGGCAAGCATCCCGTGACGCTCGCGCCCGCCGCTCCCGGCGATTACCAAACGTCCCTGCGGTTCACCATGCCGGGCGCGTGGAACGTCACCGTGACCGCTGTTCGGGGACGCGAACGCGCCGTCCAGACTGTTTCTGTCACCGTGCGTTAATCGCGCTTGGCCGTGTTCCATGCGCCGGACAGCGCCAGCGTCACCGCCAGCACGGCGTAAGCAAACGCAATGCCGCGCCCGCTGAGACGCTTTTCAATACCCGGCGTGTAGCGTTTGGGCACGACAAAGTAGTCAATCCCGTAGGCAATCAGCGCTGCCGCAGATGCAGTTGTGAGAGTTCTTTTCGCCCCTGTCACCGTCAAGCCACCCTCATAAAGAACGGCCCATGCCCCCATCGCGGCGGTATTGACGGCAACGCCTAACCCCGACTCGCGCGGGGAAAACGCCGTCGGCTGGTCTTTATCGTCCCCGTCTACGATATGCGCGACGCAGTTGAGGGCGGCCCAGGGCGCGCGGTTTTCCCATGCGCTTGCCAGCATAATCGCCGCCGTCGTGGTTGCCGAAAGCATCAGGCCGGTCTTCGCGCCGCGAACGGCGATGCGCTGTAAGAGGTTCATAGCGCACAGTGTACCCCATGCCCAAGCCCGCGCGAAGCCCCACTCAGGCCCACACAAAGCCCCGGCAAAGCCTCACTCCTTCTGCGACAGAAGGCCGGGTATACTGCACTGATGCCGCCCGACAGCGAAACCGCAACCAACACCGTGCTTCAAACCCTGCGCGAAGCGACCCGAAACACGCCCTATGAAAACGCGCTGTTCCTGGTGGGCGGCTTTGTGCGAGACCGCGCGATGGGGCTGCCGTCGGAAAGCGACGACGTGGACATTGTGCTGGAAGGCGATGCCCTTGCGCTCGCCGAGTTTCTGCACGCGCGCGGCGTCTCGCAAATCCGGCCTGTCACATATCCTCGCTTTGGCACGGCCCTCGTCAAAGTCAACGGGCGCGACGTGGAGTTAGTGACCGCGCGCACGGAAAGTTATGCACAGGACAGTCGTAAGCCCGCCGATGTGCGCCCCGGCACGCTCGCCGAAGACGCCCGCAGGCGCGACTTCACCATCAACACGCTGCTGCAAAACCTGCACACGGGCGACATCTCCGACCCGCTTGGCAAAGCCTATGCCGACATTGCCGCCGGGATTATCCGCACGCCCGCCGACCCGCTGCTCACGTTTCGAGACGACCCCCTGCGAATGCTGCGCGCCGTGCGTTTTGCCGCCCGCTTCGGCTTTCGCATAGACCCCGTGACGTGGAAAGCCATCCGTCAAAGCGCCCCGCGCCTGTCTATCGTCTCTGCCGAACGGGTGCAGGGCGAGTTCTGCAAGACGCTGCTGACCACGCGCCCGGCCCTCGGCATGACGCTTTTGCACGAAAGCGGCCTTTTATCGCAGTTCGCCCCGGAGATAGAAGAAACCGTCGGCGTCACGCAGAACGAGTTCCATTCCCACCCCGTTTGGGAGCACACGCTCGCCGCGTTGGACGCCCTGCCGCCCGACGCGCCCCTCCCTCTGCGCCTTGCCGTCCTGCTCCATGACATCGGCAAGCCCCGCACCAAATCAACGGGCGACGACGGGCGCGTCCACTTTTATGCCCATCAGGACGTGGGCGCGGAGATGGCGGCGGCTCTGCTGCGCCGCCTCAAGTTCTCCAACGACGACGCGCACGCCGTTGTGCTGCTGGTCGCCCAGCACATGAGAATTGGCGAATACAAGCCGCAGTGGTCGGACAGCGCCGTGCGCCGCCTCGTGCGCGACCTCGGCCCGCGCCTGGACGACCTGTTCCAACTGCACCGCGCCGATGTCGCCGCCCTCGCAGAAGACCACCGGGACATTTCCCGCGCGACGGCTTTGCGCGCCCGCCTGGACGCCCTGCAAGCCGTTTCCGACGCGCGCACGGCCCAATCGCCGCTGGACGGAGCCGCCATCATGCGTTTGTTCTCCCTGCCGCCCGGCCCGCAGGTAGGAGCCGTCAAAGACTATCTTCTGAATGCCGTGCTGGAAGGTAAACTTTCCGAAGGCGACACCGATGAAGCCGCGCGCCTCGCCGGGGAGTTCCTGGCAGGGCCGGGGCAATAAAATGCCCCGGCACAAGATGCGGCTGCGCCGCCGTCCTCACGGACGCAAGCCCCCCCCGCAGCGGGGGCTTACTATAGCCCCGCAGTGCCCCTGCCAAAGCAATTTATTGCCCCGCAGTGCCCTATTTCGCCCCTCTCTGCGGTAAACTAACAGCCAGACACGCGCCCGGCGCACGCGCCCCAAAGGAGACACCCATGCAGAACGCCCTCGCCCGCATTGACCGGCAGATTGCTGCCCGGCACATTCTCACGCACCCGTTTTATCAGGCGTGGCAGCGCGGGGAACTGACGCAGGCCGCCCTCGCCGACTACGCCGCGCAGTACGAGCCGCACGTCGCCGCCTTTCCCGCCTACCTGTCCGCCCTGCACAGCCACACCGCCAATTTGGAAACCCGCCGCGCCGTCCTGCAAAACTTGATAGACGAGGAAGCGGGCCAGCCCAACCACCCGGAACTGTGGCGTCAATTCGCCCGGGCCGTTGGAGCCGAACCCAGGGGAGAAGCCACCGCGCCGGAAACGCAGGCGCTTATTAACACGTTTCAGGACATCTGTCGCAATGGTTCCGTCGCCGCCGGTCTCGCCGCGCTTTACTCCTACGAAAGCCAGATGCCCGCCGTCGCCGCCACCAAGCAGGACGGCCTGTCCCGCTTCTACGGCATCACCGACCCCGATGCGCTCGCCTACTTCGCCGTCCACGAGGAAGCCGACGTGGAGCATTCGGCGGTAGAACGCGCCCTGCTGTCCCGCCATTTAGAAGACCCGGATGCTGGCGACGCGCCCAAAGCGTCTCAGCGCGTCTTAAACGCCCTGTGGAACCTGCTGTCGGCTGTCGGCGCGCGGCACGCCGTCCCCGCCTGCTGACGCCGCATTAGGAACACGCTGATGGCCGCCCAAACTGTCCCGCGCATCACGCCCGAAGAATATCTGGAGCGGGAGCGCCGCGCCGACACCAAAAGCGAATACGTTATTACGCTCAACATTGGCAGTGAACTTCGCCTGCAACTGCGCGGGGAACCCTGCCGCGCCTACGTGAACGATATGCGCGTGCAGTCCAGCCCCACCGCCTGCACGTACCCGGACGTTGTGGTTGTCTGCGGCGAGCGCAAGTTCGCCGACACGCGCATGGATACGCTCACGAACCCGACCGTGCTGATAGAAGCGCTGTCGCCCTCTACCGAAGCCTATGATCGGGGTGAGAAGTTCGCGCTGTCCCGCCGTTTGCAATCGCTCACAGATCACGTGCTGGTGTCCCAAACCACGCCGCGTTTGGAGCGCTTCGGGCGGCAGGACGACGGCAAATGGCTTCTCACCGTCGCCGAAGGGCTGAACAGCGCGCTCCCGCTTCGCTCGCTGGATTGCACCCTCGCGCTCGCCGCCGTGTGCGAGAACGTAGACGGTCGCCGGAGAGCGGCGCTGTCGGGGAGCAGGATTGAAGGTTGACGCCGTGTTCGTAGACCGCGACGGCGTGCTCAACCGTTACCTGCCGGGCCGCTATGTACAGACGCCGGACGAGTTGGTTGTGCTGCCTGGCGTCCCGCAGGCCGTGCGCCGCCTCAACGACGCGCACATTCCCGTTGTCGTCATCTCCAACCAGCAGGGCGTGGGCAAGGGGCTGATGACCGAGATGGACTTGATGCGCGTGGAACAGCGCCTTGCCCATGTGCTGAAAGCGGAAGCCGGGGCGCATTTAGATGCCTGCCTTTACTGCACCGACTTGAAGTCAGCGAACTCGCCGCGCCGCAAGCCCGCGCCGGGAATGCTTACGGAGGCCGCCGAGCGGTTCAAGTTGGATTTGAGCCGCACGGTCTTTGTGGGCGACAGCGCCACCGACATGGAGGCGGGCCGCGCGGCAGGCGTCGGAACCACTCTTCTCGTGCTGTGCGGCAGCGTCACAACCTACCATGCAGGCGATATGGCCCCCGCGCCCGACTTCGTATTCGCTGACCTGCCCGCCGCTGTCCACTGGATACTGGCAAGCAGTTAGGACGCTGGAAAGGAACACGCTTTGATGATACGCGCCACCGCTCCCGGTCGCTGCGGCCTGGTGGGAAACCCTACCGATATGTACGGCGGCTCTGTCATTTCCTGCTCCACGCTGGAGCGCGCCTGCGCCACGCTGGAGCGCGCCGAGCGCATCAGCCTCACCGTGTCCGGGCAGACGCAAACCATCACGACAACAGGCGACTTGGCCCTGCGCGAAGGGGATTATCTGAACGTCGCCCGCGCCGTGCTGCTCGCCCTGGAAGTTGACCCGGCCCACACGCCGCCGTTCCATCTGTCCGCCGACACCGACATTCCCATGCAGGCGGGCCTTGCTGGTTCCACTGCTATTCTCGCCTGCCTCGTCGGGTGCGTTCTAGCCCATTTAGAGTTGCGCCTCAACTCCTATCAGATTGCCGAACTCGTCCGCAAAATTGAATACGATGTGCTCGGCATCGTGTGCGGCTTTCAAGACCACTACATGACGGTCTTCGGCGGCCTCAACTTCATGGACTTCCGCGACAAAGACAGCGCGCAAATGCAGGATGATGCCGTACCCTTCGCCGCTGTAGAGCTGCTCGCGCCCTATGTAGATGCTGACCTGCCCCTGCTGCTCGCGCACACGGGCGTCAAGCACCATTCCGGCTCCGTCCACAAGTCTCCCCGCGCGCGGTGGCTTGCGGGAGAAACCGTCGTGGTGGAAGGCTATTTGGAAGTCGGGCGTCTCGCGCGCCGCGCCAAGCGCGCCCTGCTTTCGTGCGAATGGGACACGCTCGCCGAGTTGATGAACCGCAACCATGCCATCGTGCGTGATTTAGGCGGCAGCGGCGAGGCCAACGAAGCCCTGATTGCCGCCGCATTAGAAAATGGCGCAGTCGGGGCCAAACTCGCAGGCGCAGGCGGCGGCGGCACGATTCTCGCCCTCACCCTCGACCCGGAGCGCACGCGCGCCGCTTTGCTGGCAGCAGGCGCGGACAAGATTATGACCCCTGCGCCGTCGCCTGGCCTCACCGTAGAAACGCGCGCCTGACACAGCGGACGGATGGCGGCTCTCACAGACGGGGCTATAAAAAGTCCTGCAGCAGTTTTGGGAAGGCCTCAAGGAGAGAACTTGGAACAAGAAAACAAACTCGTCGTCACTATCGCCCACGATTATCTGTGTCCCTGGTGCTGGATTGGCTTTTTTCAGGCCGGGCGTCTCGCGCAGGAGTTTCCCCAAATCCAGCAGGACTGGCGCGGCTATGAACTCCTGCCGGAAGCCCTCGGCCCGCTGCCTGACTACAAGCCCGCGCCGCCCGACCCGAATGCCCCACCGTCTCGCTTGCAGCAATTGCTGACGCTGGAAGGACTTGCCATTCCCGAAAATCGCACCATCGGCATCGTTCGCACGCACGATGCGTTGCAGGGCGCGGAGTATGTAAAGGCGCACGCGCCGGAACGCTTTGACGCCTACAATGAAGCCGTCTACCGTGCCTTCTGGGAGCAGTCGCAGGACATTTCCGACCTCGCTATTCTGGGCCGCATTGTGCAGGCAATCGGCCTTGACCGCGCTGACTTCCTCCGTGCGCTCACGGCGAAAGCCTATTCCAGCCAAATCGTGCCCTTTGACGACGACGCCTACGCCCGCGACGTGACCCATGTTCCCACGTTCCTGTTTCGCGGGGAGCGGTGCGCCGAAGCGCCGTATGAAACCATTCGCGAACTGGCTCTGCGCTATCTCGCATGGTACGGCCCGCAATAACGCTTCCCATGCGGGCTTGACGCCGCGCCCCCTGCGCTGTATAATAGTGACATCCTTCACAAAGCAGGCGCCTGGCGTTGAATACCAACCCGAAAGTCCCCATTCCCACGCTGGAACGCCTCGCGACGTACCTGCGCTATCTGATTGACCTGGAAGCGTCGCACGTAGACACCATCTCGTCTACCGACGTGGAGCAGCAGACGGGGATTAATGCCGCGCAGTTCCGCAAAGACCTGTCCTACTTCGGCGAGTTCGGCAAGCCCGGCGTCGGCTACAACGTCATTGAGTTGCAGGCGCGCATCGCCCGCATTCTCAAGATTGATCAGTTACAGCCGATTATCGTCATCGGCGCGGGCAACCTCGGCAGCGCGCTGATTGGCTATCCCGGCCTGCGCGAGCACAAGTTCCACATCGCCGCCGCGTTTGACGCAGACCCCCACAAGATTGGCAAGGCGCAGGGCGAGTTGGTCATTCAGGACGGCGCGCAAATGCGTTCGCTGAACAAAGAGATTGGCGCGCGCATTGCCATTCTCTGCGTTCCGGCGTCGGTGGCGCAGGGTGTGGCGGAAGAAGCGATTGCGGCGGGCATTCGCGTCATTCTGAACTTTGCGCCGCTGATACTCAAAGTGCCGGAGCGCATTGTCGTCCGCAATGTGTCATTTTTGCAGGAGTTGGCGGTTCTCTCGTATCACCTGTCAGGCGAAGCCGGGAAGTAGCGGCTCATGTATGGCGAGGATTATGGGTTTCTGGTATATCTCGCTCTAGCAATTGGTAACGTCACCTATGCTGCCGTTAAAGGCGACAACAGTTGGCGCGTAACATCAGAGCCGCAGACGCTCGTTTTTCGTAAACCTCTGTTGAAACGGACAGCGGGCCTCTCCATCGTTTTGCTCTTGCTCGTCTCGTTCCATGAAATGTTGAGAAGCGCCGGGCCTAGCAGCACAACTTCTACACAATTCCTTTTGCTTATGTATTTGCTGATTGGTCTCATGGCTGTTGCCCTCATGGGGTTGGCACAACCAGAACAACTGCGGCTGGATTTGCAACGCCAAACTTATCGTTGTACGCGCGGCTGGCCGCTTTTCCGTAGACAATGGACAGGGGAGTTTTCCGACTTCACAGGGCTGGATGTGAATATAATTAGCAATCTGGGTTCAGGAACGCACTTCTATACACGCCTGCTTTGGAAGACACCGGCCAATAGAACTTTCACACTGGGTATCTTTGGAACACAAGAAGAAGCCGAACGCCTTGCGGAAGAAATACGCGCGGAACTGTGGGGGCAAGCCGTTCCCGCGCCGAACCAATGGAGACACAGCAGCACATGAGTAATACACGCACAGAACGAGACAGCATGGGGGAGTTTCAAGTCCCCGCCGAGGCGCTTTACGGGGCGCAGACCGCGCGCGCGGTGGATAACTTCCCCGTGAGCGGCATTCCCTTCCCGCGCCCGTTCATTCAGGCGGTGGGAGCGGTGAAATACGCCTGCGCGCAGGTCAACGCAGAGATGGGTTTGCTGGAGCCGTCCCTGCGCGACGCCATTACCAACGCGGCGCAGGAGGTGATTGACGGCAAACTGGACGCGCAGTTTGTGGTGGACATCTATCAAACGGGGTCGGGAACGTCCACCAACATGAACACGAATGAAGTCATCTCCAACCGGGCCATTCAGATGCTCGGCGGCGCGCTTGGCTCCAAAACGCCGGTACACCCGAATGACCATGTGAACAAGTCGCAGTCATCCAATGACGTGATCCCAACGGCAATTCACGTTGCGGCGGCAACGGAACTGGAAACGCGGCTTCTTCCCGCCCTGCGGTCTTTGCAGGCGGCGCTAAATGCCAAAGCGCGCGATTGGGACTCCATTGTGAAGATTGGACGCACGCATCTCATGGACGCGACGCCCATTCGTTTGGGGCAAGAGGCGTCAGGATGGGCGCGTCAGGTGGAGTTAAGCATTGCGCGATTGGAAAGCGTCAAGCCGCGATTGCTGGAACTGGCGATTGGCGGGACAGCCGTCGGCACGGGCATCAATTCTCCCGTCGGTTTCGGCAAGGCGGTTGCCGAGAAACTGGCGGAACGGTTCGGCTTGCCGTTTGTGGAGGCCGTGAATCACTTTGAAGCGCAGGGTTCGCAGGACGGAGCGGTAGAACTCGCCAATCAACTGTCTACGGTGGCGACATCTTTGCTCAAGATTGCCAATGATGTGCGCTGGCTGTCGTCGGGGCCGCGCTGCGGGCTGGGGGAACTCTCGCTGCCCGCCGTGCAGCCCGGCTCGTCCATCATGCCCGGCAAAGTGAACCCCGTCATGTGTGAACAACTTATCATGGTGTGCGCGCAGGTGATGGGCAACGCCGTCACGGTGTCGGTTGCCAACACGCACGGCAATTTAGACCTGAACGTGATGCTCCCCGTGATGGCCCGCAACGTGCTGGAGAGCCTGACGTTTCTGGCAAACTCCGTCACCGTGTTCACCGAAAAGGCCGTGAATGGATTAACAGCTAACGTCCAACGCGCGGAAAGTCTGGTAGAGTGGTCAATGAGCATGGTGACTTCGCTCGCGCCGGTGATTGGCTACGACGAAGCCGCCAAGATCGCCAAGTGCGCCGTGGACGAAGGCAAGACCGTGCGCCAATTGGTGACGGAAGACGCCATTCTGCCCATTGACCAATTAAACGAACTGCTTGACCCGCGCGCCATGACCGAACCCGGTGTCGGCGCGGGCGGAGAATAACCCATGCTCACCATCACCCTGCCCCCGGAACTGGAAGCGCGATTGGAAACGCTGGCCGCACAGCGCGGCGAAGACAAAGAACGCTTCGTCTTGACCGCCGTGCAGGAGGCTTTAGACAAGCAAGCCCCGCCCCTGAAAGAGTGGCAAATCCGCGCGCTGGAATGCCTGCGCGATTTGCACACAGATGACCCTGCGGAGCAGGAAGAAAACCGGCAGACGTTTGAGTATCTGGAGCGCGTCATAGACGAAGACCGCCCCGGTCAGCGGCGAACGATGGGAAAAGGCTTCAATCCTATGCCTGACGAGACGCCGACAGAACCCACATGAACCGAATTATTCTGTTGGACAGCCGCCCTCTGGGCCTGCTGGCACATTCTAACCCGAATGCGGAAGCATTGCGGTGCGAGGCGTGGAGCCAAAGTCTTATCGCGCAAGGCGACCGATTGCTGGTGCCGGAAATTGCGGATTATGAAGTAAGGCGGGAACTGTTGCGTGCGGGAAAAACAGACAGCATTCGTATACTGGACGCGCTGCGGGAAGGCTTGGGTTTTGTGCCTCTCACGTCGGAGGCAATGCTCAAAGCGGCAGAGTTCTGGGCTGTATTAAGACAGCAAAGAATGCAGACCGCACCGGATTTGGCTTTAGACGCGGACGTGATTTTAGCGGCGCAGTGCGCGACCCTGCGCCCGGAACAGTGGGAAATGGCGGGCGCGGGTGTGGTGATTGCAACGGGGAACGTGGGGCATTTAGGCCGCGTCGTGTCCGCGCACGAATGGCAGACTGTGTAAGCTGCTATTCCCGTCGTCTATTCTGTTTCCCATTCCATTTGCGCGTCAGAAGCCGCGAGATAGATACACGCATTCCAATTGCTGATGAAAAACCAGTGACGGAATGCGCCTTCTTGCTCTAGGTCAGGCAGAGGCGGCTGGTCAGGCAGTAATCCCTCGTCGTCGGATGTAATCCATGCGGCATCATCTGTGTCGTATCCATATTGCGGTGGCTGCACGACAAAATACTCCACGCCTGAGAGCATTACTTTCCCATGCCGAAAGATAATGTTGTTGTTGGGCATTAGGTCTACAAAGACGCCGAAGCGCATTTCTACCCGGCAGCGCAAATAATCCACAGACACATTGTAAAGTTCTGCGTCATGGAAACCGTTTGGGAGAGTGCGTTTTAGTTCAGTTAGTGTCATGTTTGCACGTTCTACGAATCTCCCATTTGTTCCTGCACATCGCCGTTTTATGGCAGCAGCAGGGCAATCCGTTCCTGCAAAAAAGTTTTTCGTTCCTGTAGAACGCCTTTTTGTGGCAGCAGAAGAAGGTTCTGTTCCTGCAAAAGAGTTGTTTATTCGGGCCTTTGTTTCGCTTGTGGGAGCAAAACAAGGGTTTGTGGGAAAGACGGGGCTAAAGATTGGACGAAAACTGCCGATAATGGGAACGACGCACTCTCGCGTCCGATGCGCCGGTCTGACTAATCGGGGCATTTCTCCCAAAACCCGGAGGGTTCCATGTCAAATGCTATTCCGACGAAGGCGGGCAAGTACGCAGAGTGGCTTGCCAACTTCAACACCAACGCCGCCACCTATCAGGCGACGCTCGGTCTGTCCCAGCAGGACTTGACCACGCTCAACAACTCGGCGACTTCGGTCAATTCCGGCATTGCCGGGGCCGTTTCTGCCGCCGCCGCCTCCAAAGCGGCCCATCAAACCAAGACCACCAACCTTGCCAACAGCGGCAAACTGGTGCGTGTCTACGCCCATCGCATTGAGGCCAATCCCGCCGTCTCCGACACCATCAAAAAGCAGCTCGGTCTGCCCGTGCGCGTTCCCAAAACGCACACGCCGCCGACTGTTCCAACCATGCTTGTCGCAGTGGGCCAGGACAACGGAACCAATCTGCTGTCCTGGGAAAACAACGGCAACATTGCGGGAACCATGTACCTGATTGAGCGTCAGTGCGGCACGGAAACGGGCTGGACAATGGTCAGCAGCACCACAAGCCGCAAGTTCGCCGACTCCGGCTGCACGCCCGGCGTCAAAACATCGTACCGCGTGCGGGCCAAACGCCGCACTGAGACCAGTGACCCGTCCAATGTCGCGGTTTTGTACGGTGCGTAGGGGAACTGTTGGCACAAGGGCGGCCTTTCGGGGCTGCCCTTCTTTTATTGCGCCTGCCGCGCGGCGATTGCCGCGAGCGTTTCCACAGTCTGCGCGAGGTCGCCTGCCGTCGTTTCGCGTCCCAGCGTAAAACGCAGCGCGGAACGAACAATTTCGGCGGGCAAACCCATTGCGGTCAGCACATGACTTGGTTCAATACTGCCGGAAGTGCAGGCCGAACCTGACGACGCGGCAATTCCCGCCCTGTCCAGCGCGACGAGAAGCGTCTCGGCGTCCATTCCGGGCAGCGAGACGTTGACATTGTTGGGCAGGCGCAGGGAGGGATGCCCGTTCAGGACAATTTGCGGCAGGCGCGCGCGCAGTTGATGAAGGAAACTGTCCCGAAGCGCCGACAAACGCGCCGCAAGCGCCTCGCGTTCGGGCAGAAGACAGCGCACGGCTTCCCCGAAACCGACAATTGCGGCGACATTCTCCGTGCCCGCCCGCCGCTGTCGCTCCTGCGCCCCGCCATGCAGGAACGGCTCAATCGGAACACCGTCGCGCACGAACAAAGCCCCCGCGCCTTTCGGCCCATAAACCTTGTGCGCGGAGACAGTCAGCAAATCCACGCCCAGTTGTTTGACAGAGACGGGAAGTTGTCCAAATGTCTGCACGGCGTCCGTGTGAAACAGCGCCCCGTGTGCGTGAACAATGTCGGCTATCTCGCGAAGGGGCTGAATTGTCCCCACTTCATTGTTGGCGTGCATGACGGACACAAGCACAGTTTGGCGCGTGAGGGCATCTTTTATCTGCTGGGGGTTAATCATCCCGTGCGCGTCGGGGGAAAGATCGGTGACGGCGACGCCCTGCGCCTCTAAAAAGCGCGCCGTATGGAGCACCGCCTCATGTTCTATGGCTGTCGTGATGAGATGCCCGCCACTTTTGGCGTGTGCCAGCAGCGTGCCGACCAGAGCCATGTTGTCGGCTTCGGTTCCGCCGCTCGTGAAGACGACTTCTCCGAAGGACGCGCCCAGCGCTTCGGACACAACGTCGCGGGCTGTGTCCAAAGCGCGCCGGGCACGCTGCCCTTCGGCATAAAGGCTGCTCGGATTGCCAAATGCCTCGGCAAGAAACGGCTCCATCGCCGCCCTTGCTTCGGGACGCAGGGGCGTGGTGGCCGCATGGTCTAAGTAAATGCGGCGTGCAGGGAACACTTACGGAGAAGCTGTCCCGGTCACGCTGTCCGATGCGGAGTCTTTGTCGGAACGCAGTTCGGTCACGGCGTCTTGCCCGGTCAATGCGGCCTCCGCAGCGGGCGCGGTGGCTTCATCTTCCTCCACCTGCTGCGCCGTTGTGGACACATGGACGGACGCAATAGCGATGTCGTCGCCCTGCGTGAACTCTACTTTGGGATTATGCGGCAAGTCCGCGACTCGCAGCACGTCGCCAATCTTCATCTGCGACACGTCAACGTCCAGATGGGGCGGCAGGTTGTCCGGGTCGGCATGAACCGTGATGGTTTCCAGTGTTTGCTCCAGAAGCGCGCCGTTCAGGGTCACATCTGCGGGCATTCCCACCAGTTGAATGGGGATTTGGGCCGTCACCTTGTCGCCCCGGCGCACTTGATGGAACCCTACATTGACAAATCCGCGCGTGATGGGGTCTCGTTCTAAATTGTCCACCAGAACGCGGTGGGTGGCGCGCTCTCCATCCACTTTCAGCGTAATAATCGTGTTCAATCCCGTAGCGGCAGTCAGCACCTCGGCAATGCCACGCGCGGGCACTTCCACATTCAATGGCTCCACGCCTTTGCCATACACGGAACCGGGCACAAATCCCTGCCGAAGCCTTTGTTTGCGCTGGCCTTTCGTTTGCGGGCCGCGCTTTGTCACTGTTAAATCCATCGTTTCGCCTCCTGAAGCAAATTATCCCTTTAGGATACCCGCCGCGCGCGCTTTTTATGGCGACGCCAGTAGCGTTTGGAACTTCTGCGCGTAAGCCGCCTGCGCTGTTTGGAGCGCCGCGCGCTGTGCGTCAGGCGCAAGAAGGAGCAAATCGGCCATGACATGACGGTACAGCGCGCCCATTTGCGTGTCCATCTGCAAGTCTCGCCGCCCGCCCAGCAAAGCCTGCCGCTGTGGGTTAGTCGTCCCGCCTTCATCGGCGTAGGCTTCCAAAAGCGCGCGGGCGCGGGCGTAATACTCGGAGGCTTGTTTGGCGTTTCCTGCTGAAGCCGCCGCGTCTCCCAGCACCGTGTCGGCGACGGCGAACTTTGTCTCGGTCAGGCCGCCAATCGCGCGCACCTGCCCCACCGGGCTTTGCTCCAACTGCGCCATGCGCGCGTAAAAGCCCAACGCTTCCGGCGGGGAACTTGTCTGCGCCAGACCGAGCAGCAAGTCCAGCGACAACGGGTCGGCGCGGAGGCCGCTTTGAAAGGCCGCGCGCGCCTCGTTCACCTGTCCCTGCGCCGCCAAAAGCGTTCCCAGACGCTTGTAATTGACCCCGCTTGGCTCGCGTGCCACAGCCGCCTGCAGCGCCGCGATGGCTTCCTCCAAACGCCCCTGCCTTGCATACACCCGATAGCCCAAATCGCCCGGATACGCTGCGTTGAACGGCTCCCATGCCTGCGCCAGCCGATACTTTAACTCGGCCTGCGCTGGGTCAGACGCCGCGCGCGCCTGGTTTGCATAAAAGGCCCCCATGCCCTGCGCGGCGAACGCGAACAACAGCACCGCAGCCACGCTGCCTGCCGCCCATTTGGGGAAGCGCGCAGCATTTCCCTGCCACCCTTCCGCGCGGCCTGCCAGCCCGACCGTCAAGCCTGCCAGCGCCCAGAACGTGAAGCCCAGAAAGAAGACGTACCAGTCCGAGTCAATCGCGTTCTGCGTGATGCCCGCCGCCAAACTTGCCAGCAGGCCGCACAGGAGCAGGCGGTCGTCAGGAGGCGCAATCTCCGTCAGCGTGTCTGGGTCATCGGCTGGAAGAGAACGAGACAGCCTGCGCGCGCCGCAGACGCACACAGCGCCCAGTGTCGCCACCAGCAGCAGCAAACCAGGGACGCCGCACTCGTCCGTCATCTGCAAATACGAGTTGTGCGCCAGTCGGGTAAAGCCGACCTGCGCGTACCGGGGATAATCGTCCACCCACGCCCCGATGCCCGTGCCGAACACGGGGTTGGCTTCCGCCATGCGCGCCGCCCCGCGCCATGTCCAGACGCGAAAGGCGGTGGAATTGTCGCCCGCGCTTGTCGCCTGCAAGCGGGCCAGCACGGGACGCGCCGCCGCAATCCCCAGCAGCAGCACAACAACGGCCATGCCCGCGAGCCTGCGCCGCGCCGTTGTCGGCAGCGCGAAGCCTGCCCGCCGCGCCTGCGCCAGGCACACGCCGAAGACGATCAATGCCACGACAAGCGAGACCAAACCAAAGCGCGACTGCGTTGCCAGCAGCGCGACGCTTTCCAGTGCCACAAGAAGCCCCAGCAGCAGAGCGAGAGGACGCCCCGCAGGCGCTCCCAGAAAGAGCGACAGCGTGACGGGAACCAGCAGCGCCAGATACCCGCCCAGGAAGTCCGGGGTGGACGTGCCGAAGATGCGCCAGCCCGCTTCGCCGATGCGAACGTGCGCCACCCATTCATTGACGCCCAGCGCGGAAACGATTGCGCCTGCGCCCACAATCGCGCCCACAATCGCGTACAGGCTGCCGCGCGCCGAACGAGCGACCCGCTGCGCGAGAACAAACAGGGCGAAACTGGCGGCCAGCAGCATCCATCCGCGCCCCATTACGCCCAGGAACGCCGGAGAATGCTGCCGTTCCAGACGCATTCCCAGAGACAGCGCCGCCCAGCACAGGAGCGCGAGGAAGAACAGCGCCGGTGCGCCTGGCTCCCCCGCCCCAATTCTGGTGAGCAGGGGAGGAGAGGGAGCGAGGGATTTAAATCCTTCGCTCCCTCCATGATTGGGGACAGGGGGAGCCTCCTCTGTCCTTAAATTGAGACTTGTCAGCAGGCCTGCGAGCATCACGCCCGCGCACAGCCACGATGACCAGAACGGCTCATCAGGGAGCGCGGCCAGTATCGGAGCCAGCCCCAGAACCACCGACAGCAGCGCGACAACCAGACGGCTCACGGCGTTCCTTTAGGGCGGGTGGGCACAGCCGTCGGGGGCGCGCTGTCCGCTGCCTGCCGCGCCCGCGCCCGTTCCGCGCTTCGGCGGCGCAGAATGCGCGCCCAGGCACGGAGCCACAGCCCGCCCTGAACCGCCGCTCCTCGGATAATCCCGCCGCGCGGATGGCGCTTCCGGTCGTAAAGAAGCCAGGCACGGTGGAACTCCCACACCATGCGTTCCGCATTCTTGTCGGACGAGCGGCCTATCGCGTGTGTCACAACAGCGTCCGGGACATAGACGACTTCCCACCCAGAGCGCCACGCCCGCTCGCAGATGTCCACATCTTCGCAGTACATGAAGAACTGTTCGTCCAATAATCCAATATTCCCCAGAAGGTTGCGGCGCAGCAGCATCGCGCACCCGGACACCCAGTCTACAGGGCGCGCGGAGGCATGGTCAAAGTCTGCCATCAGATAATCGGCGGCGTACTTGTTGCGGGGAAACAGACGACCTAAATAGGTGTTGCGGAAAAAGCCCGCACCCAGCGACGGAAACCGGCGGCAGGACAGTTGCAGACTTCCATCCGGGTTCAGCACTTTGGGGCCGAGAATGCCCGCTTTGGGGTGAGCGTCCGCCCATTGCATGAGGGCGTCCAGCGCGCCGGGGTGTATCACTGCGTCGGAGTTGAGCAGCAACGCATAGCGGCTTGTCGTCTCCCGGAGCGCCTGATTGTTGGCTTTGGAGAAGCCCAGGTTGGCGTCATTGGCAATCAAACGCGCGTTGGGAAACTGCTCGCGCACCATCTGCACCGAGCCATCGGTGGAGGCGTTGTCTACTACCCACACGTCAAAGGAGGCAGCAGGAGCAGGCGCGGCAAAGAGCGACAGCAGACACGCACGCAGGTCTTCCGAGGCGTTCCAGTTGACAACCACAACAGAAATGTCGGTCATGCCGTTTCCCTATGCAGAGCGCGGCCCGTGACGCGGCGAGCATTCAGGCGCACAGCCAGCGTCATCAATGCGTACACCACGCGGGGCAGATGTACCCGGTAGTGCTTCTCGTAGAAGCGCAGAAGCGCACGGTGGCTTTCCTCTCGCATGGCAGGACGGGCCTGGCTTGTGCTCGCCCCGCCGTAATGTGTCACCCGCGCAGAAGGCTCGTACCGTATCTCCCAGCCTTTCTCCCGCGACGCCCGCCAGCACCAGTCTACCTCATTGAAGAAGATGGGGAACTGTTCATCCAGCACACCCACATCATCCAGCGCGGCACGGCGGATTAAGAGAAACGTCCCCATTGGCTGGTCTGCCAGGCCCGCAGCATTGTAATTCCAATATGTCATGCGATACCTGCCGAACACGCGCGAGCGCGGAAACAGGCGCGACAGCCCCACGTACTCCCACAGCACCGGCAGCGGGTCGGGGAAGGAACGCAAAGACGCCTGCGTTGTCCCATCAGGGTTCAGCAGGCGCGCTCCCACCGCCCCGGCTCTGGGGTGGGCTTCCAGCGCGCGCAGAGCGTTCGTGAGCGCGTGTTCCTGCACCACAGCATCGGGGTTCAACAGCAGGACGGCTTGCCCGGACACGCGCTTCAGGGCGTCATTGTTGCCGCGCGCATAGCCGACATTGGCGTCATGGGCAATCAACTGCGCGGCGGGGAACTGCTCGCGCACCATCTGTGCCGAGCCATCGGTGGAGGCGTTATCGACCACAATCACCTCGGTCTGCGCGCCCTGCGGGGGGAACGCGCCGAGCGCCGCGAGGCATTCCCGCAGGTATGCACAGGTGTTCCAGTTGACAATGCAGACTGATAAAAGCATCTTCGCCCCTCTTCATCAGGCCAGCCCGGCGGCTCCCGCAGGCCAGCCCGACGGCTCCCGCAGGCCGTTATCGGGCCACGACCTGTGCATCAACGGCAGTCATGGGGCATGGTCGCCGCAAACAGCAAACCGGGGAGGGGGCCTTCCTCACCTACTTCGGCCCCAGGGTCACTTTGTCCAGCACGGCCCCCGCCGGAGCGTTGAAATTGAGCGGCGTCGCTTGATGCGTGCCGTCAGGCAGGACATGAAACAGAGTGGGAGTCGCGCCGCGATTGGCCGGAATGCCGCCCGCGCCGTCTACGCACAGGGCTGTGAAGGTGACGCGGGAGCCGTCCACGTCGCACCGAATAAGATGGTGAACGGAGGCGTACACGTCACCGGGAATGGCGATTTTGGCGTTGTCGGGGTGATACAGGGGAGCACCGCCGCCGCCGGTGACGAAATACGTCACGCCGTCACGGGTGGTGCGATAGTATAGATGGTCATGGCCGCAAAAGACGGCGAGGGGCCGGTATTTGACGAACAGCGGGTGCAGAATGCGCTGCGCGTCCGGCGTTGGGCCGTGCGGCCCCACCGAAAAGGGGGCCTCATGGAACATCACGAAGAACGGCAGGCCAGACGCATGGGCGCGGGTCAACTCTCGCACAAGCCACTGGTACTGCGCGCTGTGGGGGTCAAACTCGTCCGGGTCAAGGCTGTCCAGCATGACGAAGCGATAATGGTGGCGGGTGAACGCATAGTAATAGCCGTTTCCGCTGTCATAGGCTTCCGTGATGCGTTTGAGATAGTAGGGGCCGACATCATGGTTGCCGCGCGCCGGGTAATAAGCGATATGGGCGTCGCGCAGGGGCTGCGTGATTTGGTCAAACTGTTCCCACTGGCCTTTGTCGCCGCCCCGGTCTACTAAATCGCCGCTTTGCAGCACGAACTCAGGGCGTTGGCGCACGATTGCGGCAATCACCGCGCGATGGTCTTCGGGGTGCGAGCGCGTATCGCCATACGCGACGAAGGTGAACGGAACCGGGGCCGAAGGGGTGGGGGACGGGAGCGACGGGGCCGCGCACACAGGCCGCGCGAGCAGCGAAAGCAGGGCGCACGCGGCGGCGCAGGCGCGCACAAACAGGGACATAGACGAACCTTTCCGGTGCGGCGCGGCGAAAACACAGGCCGCGCGCCTATTCACGTTAATTATAGCGCGGGGGCCGCGCGGAATGCAAGGGGGCGACAGAAGGGCAGCAGGAGGCCCTGACCCAAGAGGCAGGAGGCCCTGACCTGAGAGGCAGGAGGCCCTCACCCGGCGCTTCGCGCCACCCTCTCCCGTTGTCACGGGCGAGGGTTAAGAGGGAGTTCCCGTTGTCACGGGCGAGGGTTCAGAGTGACTTATCTCCTACCCTCGCCTGCGAAGCGGGAGAGGGTCGCTCGCTCTGCGAGCGGGGTGAGGGCCTCTTTATCGCCCGTCTTCGGGCGGGGTGAGGGCCTCCTGTGGCTTCCGTTTTGCTTTGTGATTGCTTTCGTACCGGTAGTGAATCGGTTCATCATAGGTAGTGAATAGGTAGTGAATGGGTAGTCAATAGGTAGTCAATAGGTAGTGAATGGGTAGTGAATCGGTTCATGAGAGGTACATCACAGGCCGCGCAGAGGCATTCACACGGCCCGCCATTGACTCCTGCGGGGAGCCGTGTTATAATCCGTCAGGAGCCGCACGGGGGCCAAAGGAGAAACCATGCAGGGATACTGCGTTCGGTGCCGGGCGAAGCAGGAAATGCAATCCGCCACGCGCACCGTGATGAAGAATGGCCGACGCGCCATGTTGGGCGTTTGCGCGTGCTGCGGCACCAAAATGAGCGTCGCAGGCTTCTGGGACGGCGACAATTCCGACAAAGCGGCGGCGGCGCGGGAGCCGGGCGCGCGCGCCGCGACAGAAGCGGTTTGACACGGCACGGCAAAACTGGTAGAATAGCGTCAGCACTGAACGAAAAGGGAACCACGCTTCATGGCAAACACTGCTGCCGCCGCTGAACCATTCACTGAGGGCCTTCGCGATGCCGTTGTCGGCAAGTCTGAAATCTGCGATGTCAACGGCACGGAGGGGAAACTCATCTATGCCGGATATGATATCCATGACTTAGCCGAGCATTCCACATTTGAGGAAGTGGTGTATCTGCTGTGGCACATCCGCCTGCCCAATGCGTCTGAGTTGGCAGACTTGCAGGCGCAGATGGACTCCCATCGCGCTGTTCCCGAACCGGTGATGGCGTTTTTGCGGCAGTTCCCTCGCGCTTCCACGCCGATGGACGCCCTTCGCACGGCGGTTTCACTGCTGTCTCTCTACGACCCTGACGAAGGGGACGACAGCCCTGAAGCCAACCGCCGCAAGGCGCTGCGTCTGGTCGCGCAGATGGGAACAGTGGTCGCCGCGCTGTCTCGCCTGCGGGAAGGCAAAGAGCCGATTGCCCCCAAACCCGGCTTGCGGACGGCAGCCAATTTCCTTTACCAGTTAAACGGCAAGGAACCCGATGCCACCGAAGAGCGGGCGCTGGACGTTGCGCTTATCCTTCACGCCGACCACGAACTCAATGCGTCCACGTTTGCCGCCCGCGTCACCATCGCTACGCTCACGGATATGTACAGCGCGGTGGTCAGCGCGATTGGGGCGTTGGCGGGGCCTTTGCACGGCGGCGCGAATGTCAACGTCATGCTGCTGCTGGAAAAGATTGGCTCTCCCGACCGGGCTGAGGACGTTGTGGGAAGCATGCTGGCAGAGGGCCAGAAGATACCCGGCATCGGGCACGCGGTCTATAAAGCGTTAGACCCGCGCGCTGTTTCTCTGCGCGAGATGAGCCGCCAACTGGCGGAAACCGAGGGCGACACGCGCTGGTTTGAGTTAAGCGAAGCCGTCCAAAAGGCTGCCGACAAAGCGCTGGCGGCCAAAGGCAAGACTACGCTCAAAGCCAACGTGGACTTCTTCTCGGCTTCGGTCTATCATCTGCTAGGGATACCGACCGAACAGTTCACGCCGATCTTTGCGATGGCGCGCATTGCAGGCTGGACGGCGCACATCTTAGAGCAGTTAGAAAACAACAAGATTATGCGGCCTCGCGCCATTTACGTCGGGCCGCGCGACCTGATTGTGACGCCTCTCAGCGAGCGTGGGTAAGCCTTTGCCTTCCCTAAAAGCGAACACCGATGCCCCCGCCGACAAAGCGCGTGGGGGCATTTCCCCCCAATCCCACGCCCATTTCCGCGTCTACCTGCACATTGGGATTGACTAAATAAACAAGCCCCCCATCGGTAATGGGCGACGGTGCGCCCGTTTTCGGCACGGCATCATAGATGTCCCCGTAGACGGACAGCGCCCGCGTGAGTTGGTACGAGGCCGAAGCCGAAGGCGCAAGGGTGAAGTTCCGCCTGCCGCTCTGCGTGGGGTCAGCGAGGTTCAAGTTGCCGGAAACGCCCCAGCGCGCGCCGGATTGCGTCTGCGCCCCCAGCGTCAGGGCAGGGTCAGCATGACCACTTGTGAGAGCGCGCGCCCCCGTCGGCAGCGAGAGGGAAGGGGTCAGCGCGGCCTTTGTGTTTCCATCTTTGCTCTGGTAGAAACGGTATTTGGCCCCAATCTGCGCGTCGCCGAAGCCACTTTGCCCGGCCTGCCCAGTGAAGTAGTCAGGGAGCGTGCAGCGTATTTCCAGCGTGGGCGTTATCCCCTGACGCACCAGCATTTGCGGCAGGTCAGTGAGCGTGCCGCCGCCTGATGCGGCCTGCGCGCGGGTTTGCGCCAGTCCCATTTCTATCTGCACGACGCCGGTTCCCACGACATCGCTGCCGTTGGTGAAGCCGGGCCGGTCGGTGCTGAGGGGCGACGGGGCGCTCGGAGTGTCGCTCCGCGCCGTGCTGTCTCCCCATATCCAGAGGAGTAGAGCCAGCCAGAGCATCGTCTGTTGTCGCAGCGTCATGGTTACTCCCAATTGCGTTACGCATCTCATAGCGTGTGGCCGTGAGGATGGGGAAAGTCGGGCGATGGGGCAGGTTCCGCCTGTGGATTGACCGGGTGCGTTTGCTCGTGCTCAAGTTCGCATGGATGAGGCTCGCCGTGAACAGGCGGCTGTCGGCGCAGGTGAACGAAAGCCAGGCCCCCCGCAACGGCCAGCGCCGCCAGGTCAAGCCAGGTCGTGTAATTCCAGGCGAAGTGCGCGTGGGCTATCGCGCTCGGCGGACGCGGCCCCGTCGGGATCAGGTGCAGGACGCTGAACAGCCCGTCCACGACTAGCCCCGCGACGACCATAGAGGTGAACAGCACCAGCGTAATGTAAATCGATGCCCTGCGCCCGTAGTATTTGCCGTAGATAAGGATCAGCGGCACGATAATTAGGTCGGCGTAGATAAACGAGATCACCCCGCCGAAACTGATGCCGCCTGACCACAGGATGCTGGCGAGAGGAACGTTGCCGATGGAGCAGACGAACGAGGCGACCGCAATGAGCGGCCCGACGACGGCGTTCTCCACCAGGCGCAGCGCGGGCGACCCTGTGTGCGTCAGAAACAGCGCCCGCCATGCCCCGTCGGGCACCAGCACGGCCAATAGCCCTGCGATCACGAACCCTACCGCCATCTCCTTTCCCATCATGCCCCAGTCCATCGCGAAGGCGTCGGCGACGGCGCGCAGCCTGCCGCCCGGAGCGCAGTCGTGCTCTTCGTTAGCCCCGTGTTCGTGCCCGCAGCCCGCGTGCTCATCAGCCTCCTCGTGGGCGCGTGCCTCCTGTTCCAACCCCTTCGGCAACGTCAGGCGCACCAGCAGCCACATGACCCCGACCAGCACGAACGCCCCGACAAACTCAGCCAGCACGAACCGCCAGCCCATCAGCAGCCACAGGACGATGCCCAGTTCAAACACAAGATTGGTGGAGGCGAACATGAACGCCAGCGTCGGCACCAAGGCCGCGCCCTTCTTGAACGCGGAGCGCGCAGCGGCAGCGCTGGCGTAGGAACAGGACGAGGACGCCCCGCCCAGCAGCGTCGCCAGCCCAACCGAGCGCCAGCTTGTTGTCCCGAACTCGCGGGACATACGCTCCTTGCTGACGTACACCTGCAAAACGGCGGAAATGCAAAACCCCAGGACGAGCGCCCAGAGTACCTCCCAGAACATGGCCGCCGCTTCGTACAGGCTCCGGCCCAGCCACCCGAACCCCTGCAAACTTTCCAAGATGCCCTCCACTACTTCAGGAACCGGGACAGCGCCACGCGCACTTCGTCCAGCAGTTCCGCCTGCGACATCGGCTCACTCGCCGGGTGCGCTGCGTCAGTTCCATGCCCCAGCACGCACGACTCTAAATGTGCGGTAAGCAGCTTCACCCCCAGCGCGTCCAATGCCGAGCGGGCCGCCGCAATTTGATTGAGAATGTCCACGCAGTAGCGGTCTTCGTCAATCATGCGTCCGATGCCCGCCACCTGCCCCGCAATGCGATTGGCGCGAGCCTTGATGTCCCGCCGCGCTTTGTCGTCCAACTTCGGTACTCCCTGTGGGTATGCCTCGCTTGACATTATGTACCCGGTGGGGGTATTCTGTCAACACCATGCCCCGGTGTCGCTTCCTGCCATCGTTGTTGACCTGCCTGCTTGTCCTGCTGACCGCAAGCGGCTCGGCGCTGCCGCCGCTCGCCGTCTGGCAGTGCCGCCACGCCGCCCATGTCGTTCCGGCGACGTTCGCCGCCGCGCCCGCCGCCATGCCGTGCCGCATGACCGGTCAGCCCATGACGACGGCCATGCCCTGCTGCCAATCCCATTGGCTTGCGAAAGCGCGCCCTGCGTCCCCACCGCAAACGCTGACGCCGCCTCCCTGCCGTCCTACATGGACGGCGCTGGCCTCTGCGCCTGCGATGCAAGCGCGCCTGCGTGCGCCGCAATCGCGCCCGCGTCCGTCTTTGCTGGCCCTGTCGGGGCCATTGCCCGCCGCGCAGTTCTCCCCTGTTTTCGTTTTCCTGCGCCAGCGTCCGCCGCGCGATGGGTGTTTCCTGTTCGCCGCCCTGGCCCGCCCCCAATTGCGCGCTCCTCCTGCTGCCTGAATCGTCCCGCTTTCCCCTGTTTCAGACTGCACGAAGGAATACGCAATGACTCGTCTTTCACGCGCTTTCGCGGCGCTGTGCCTGCTCGCCGCCGCGCCCGCTTTCGCACAAAATCCATCCCCCCTGCCTGCTATCCCCGGCATGGCGTCGTCCATTGACCTGCTTGACCCCATGAGCCAGGAAGCGTCAGGGACGGCCTGGTTGCCGTCCAGCATGCCCATTTATGGCAAGATGTTCATGCAGCCAAACGGCAATATGCTGATGGTTCACGGCGCGGCCATGCCGCGCTACACAGATGTCGGCTCCCGGCGCGGCGACCGCCGTGTTGACGCGCCGAACTGGGCGATGGCGATGTTTTCCCACCCGCTCACGGCGAACTCGCAGCTCGGCCTGCGCGGAATGTTCAGCCTTGACCCCGTCACCGAAGGCGGCTACGGCTACCCGCTCCTGTACCAGACCGGCGAAAGCTGGCACGGCCAGCCCCTGCATGACCGCCAGCATCCGCACGATTTCGTGAGCGAGCTGGCCGCCACCTACTCCCGCCGCGTGGGAAGCAATCGCTCGGCTTACGTCTACCTGGGCTATCCGGGCGAGCCTGCGCTGGGGCCGCCGACTTATATGCACCGCCTGCTGGCTTATGACCTGGCCGACGCCCCCATCGGACACCACTGGCAGGACGCCACGCACATCACGTTTGGCATCGCGACGGCGGGCCTGAACTTCGGCAGCAAGTTCAAGGTGGAAGCCTCCGACTTCACGGGGCGCGAGCCTGATGAAAACCGCTACTCGTTTGACAAGCCCCGCTTTGACAGCCAGAGTGCGCGGCTTTCGTTCAACCCCAACAGTGACAACGCCTATCAAGTCTCCTATGGCTTTATCAAGAACGCGGAGGGAGACGGCGCGAACCAGCATCGCGTCACGGCCTCGTGGCTTTACAACAGGCCGCAGGGCGAGGACGCCAACGTCACTACCGCGCTGGTCTGGGGGCAAAACAACCTGAGCACGGAGGGTAAGACGAACTCGTATCTGGTGGAGGCGGACTTCCAGCGCGGGCGGGATACCGTCTTCACGCGGGTGGAGAACATTCAGAAGTCAGGGCATGAACTGCAACTGCCCGAAGAGGCCCTGCTGGGCCGCAAGTTCACGCTGGGAGCGTACACAGTGGGGTACGTGCGCGATCTGACACATGGGACGGGCCTGGACACGGGGCTGGGCTTTGCCGTCACTGCTGATACCCACCCGTCAGCCCTGAACGCCGACTACGGCACGGGCGCTCCGTTCTCGTTCCAAGTCTACCTGCGGCTCCGTCCGTCCCGCGTGAAGACGATGGACATGAAGGGCGTGGCGATGCGCGACAGCCCGCCCGCTGCGCCGTCTAGCAGCGCGATCCCCGCTCCTGCGGCAGTGCCTCCTGCTTCTATAACCGTTGTCACGGCGGTCATCGCGCCTGCCCTGCCGAGAGCGCGTCGCGAGAACACCCTGACCTTGACGGTCATGGGGTCGGATGGCAAGCCGCTCGTCGGCGCGACGGTCACGGCGTCGGTGGCGATGACTTCGATGGACATGGGCACGAGCCACCCCGCGTTCAAGGATATGGGTGACGGGCGCTATCAGGGGCAGGTGACATTCTCGATGGCAGGATTGTGGCGCGTCACGGCGACCGTCACATCGGCAGGCGGCATTGTGCTGACCAGGAGTTACGTCTACAACGTTAGCCGCTAAGGACGCGCCCTCCGGGGCCAGAAAACAGACGGCCTGTCCGCCGGAAGCATTTGACATGGGCGGCAGGCCGTGCTATAATCATTTTGCCTTGAGCGTCTTTGCGCGCTCCAGTATGCGCCCGTAGCTCAGTGGATAGAGCATCTGTCTTCGGAACAGAGGGTCGGGAGTTCGAATCTCTCCGGGCGTGCGTTTTGCCTGCTTGCGTCGTTCGTGTCTTGCGTCTTTTGGAGAACGCGATGCCCGCTCTTGCTGTGACTTTTCGCCGTGCCGCCTGCCTTGCCGCTCTGTGGGGCACGCTTCTGACGCCTGCCGGGGCGCAGGCCCCAGCAAACCTGCCCAACTCATTTCTGCCCCGGCAGGCTCCCACGGTGGAGGCCCTCGCGCGGCAGGCGGAAGCCGATCCGCTGGTGCGGGGGCGTTACGCCCGGTACCTGCATCTCCCGGAGAGGCGCGTGGCGGGCTACCTGCGTGCCAATCTCTCTCCTGCCCGTCTGCCCAAGGCCGCGCGCTTCACCATGTACTGCGCGCGCGCCAATGGTCTCCTGTATCCGACCCGCCTCACCCTGCCTGCCGGGGCTGCTGTCTTTGCCCTGCGCGGTGGCCTGCCGCTCCTGACGCGGCCCGAAGGCAACCCACTCCTGCCTTATCGGATTGCGACGGAAACGCGGCGCGCGCCCGCACCGCCCGTGACTCTGGCCCCGGCCTCGCTCCCCACGCCGCCGCAGGTAACAGTGGTGCCAGTTCCGGCCCGCGAGACGGTTTCTCCTATCTTCACCCCGACGCCGGTTTATCCGGTTCCACCCACGGATGCAGGCCGCTAGCCGTTCCCGGCCTCCTGGTCTATGCCATGAGCCAGCGCGCTCGCGCCGAACGCTTTGAGCAAGGCCATACTGGGTTCCGTCAGTTCTGAGACGGGAACCAGGGACGGCGGCAGGCGCACGACGGCGGCCAGATTGCCCTGCCGGGGCACGAGCGCCCCCAGCGCCTCGCGCGCTTCCAGCGGCACGGTGTCAGGGGCCGTATCGCGCAGCGTGAGAATATCCGTGCGGGAAATAAGAAGCCCGCGCTGATGCACGATAGACGCTTCCATGTTGGCAGCCAGCCCTCCCGCTGTGCGCGCCCAGATGCCGCTCGCGCCCCCTGTCACCTTCAGCCAGGCCTGGAGCGCGCTCTCCTGCCGGTCTGCGCTCTGCTTGATGGCCTGCGCCTCGTCTATGGTCGCCAGCACGACTGCCGTGTTCGGGTCGCTGGTTTCATGTTCCTGCGCTTCTTTGGACAGCAGCAGCGTATCCCCCAGCAGCTGCACGACCCCCTGCGCCCAGGCTTGCAGCGAGCGCGGCGCTCCCATTATCTGCAAGAGCCGTTCTGCCTGCGCGTAAGCGCGTCCTTCCGTGCGCCGCAGCGCCCCGGCCTGCGCCGTCAGTTTGCCGACTTCGCTCACCCCCTGCACGTCATCGGTGATGTCGCGCAGCCCCTTCACGCTTTGCAGAAACGCTTCCGTGTGGCTGGCAGGCGCTTGCAGCGCAAATCCCAGTTGAAACGCCTGCGCCTGCGCGGGCGGGGCAGTTTGTGCCTGCGCGCGCGTTCCGGCGGGACAAGTGAACAGGACGACAAGCAGCCAAGCAAGCCAGAAAGCGTGGTTCATAACTCGTCCACCGTGATGTTGTCGTTGGTGTAAATGCAGATAGCGGCGGCCACGCGCAGCGCTTTTTCCACAATCTCTCGCGCGGGCAGGTCGGTATTCTCCGACAGGGCTTTGGCGGCGGCCTGCGCGTAAGGCCCGCCGCTGCCAATCGCCGCGATGCCGTCATCGGTTTCTAGCACGTTGCCGTCGCCGGAGACCACCAGCAGGTATTCTGGGTCAGCCACAATCATCAGGGCCTCAAAGCGGCGCAGCACCCGGTCAGAGCGCCATTCTTTGGCGAAGTCCACCACCGCGCGGCGCAGGTTGCCGTTCGCCGCCTCCAACTTGGCTTCAAAGCGGTCAGCGAGCGCCTGCGCGTCGGCGGCGCTGCCCGCGAAGCCTGCCAGCACCTTCCCCTGATACAGACGGCGCACTTTCTTCGCCGTGCTTTTCATAATGGTCTTTTCCAATGTGACCTGGCCGTCCCCGGCGATGGCGACTTTGCCGTTCTTTTTGACCGCCACAATCGTGGTCGCGTGCATGGTGATATTCATGGTGCAGTAGAATGCGCCGCGCCCGGCCCAATTTCCTGCCCTGAGACCCCCCTAAAGATTTGCTGTGAGGCTGCCGACAATTGTTTTTGTAAGAATTGGGGATACTACTGGCCGAGCGCCGCAGGCCACCGTACTTTTACGCGGCGCAGTTGCAAGGAGAAACAATGAAACTGCTGCACATATTCATTGTGGCGGCGCTGCTGATGGCCTCAGCGCCTGCCCTCGCTTCGCCCGCGCCTGCCGCGCCGGACGGTCTCGCGCTCGCGCCGGAATGGGTGCAGGAATGCCCGCGCTGCCACATGGCGATGAGCCATGTCAACATTTCCTGGCAGGCCGTGCCGGGCGCATCCGCCTACAATGTGTACCGGGATGGCGCGCTGCTCCAATCTGGCGTCGCGGACACAACCGAAATCGATATGGCCGTGCTGGGCGGCCAGACCTATTCTTACGCCGTGTCTGCGGTCGGCGCGGACGGCGTGGAAGGGCCGCAAAGCGCCGCGCAGTCCGCGACCGCCGCGTCCAGCACGCTCATCTCTGCGCCGCTCAATCTGCGCGTTCATGGCTCCTGGCAAAACGGCCCCGCCGATTATCTGCACTGGAACGCCATGCCTGGCGCGGTTTCGTACAACATCTATCGGTACGGCATTCTGATTGGCACCGCCGGAAACGACCACACGTTCCTTGTCGGCCCCTGGATGTGGGCGCCCGGCCTCACCTACACGGTGACCTCAGTCGCCGCCGACGGCACGGAAAGCCTGCCGTCTAATCTTGTCACCGCGCAGGGCGCAAACGACCCCAACGCCGCGCCGTCGTGGGAACCCGGCCTGCCTGTCGCTCCGTCCAGCCTCACGGCAACAGTGGAATGGAATGGAAGCACGCCCCGCATTCATCTCGCCTGGCACGGCGACCAGATGGACTTTACCTATCACGTCATCCGCAACAGCGCGCACATCGCTTATGGCCTGTGGGCCACCAATTTTCTGGACGTGAATGTTGCGCCCGGTCAAGCCTACACGTATCACATCACTGGGGTCAACTACAACTGGCTGACCCATCAGGAAAGCCCGGACAGCAATTCCGTCACTGTGACCGTCCCGGCGTCCGCGCCCGTTCCGGCAACGCCCCTGCCTGCCGTGCAAATCCTGCGCGTCGTGCCCAACGATGACAGCGCCGAAGTCTTCTTTCAGCCCGTTCCCGGTGCGACAGACTACCGCATTTACGACCTTGCCGCGCCCGGCAAAGTCAAATACGCGGGCGTCCGCAACTATCAGACGCTGGTGCAGGGAGCGCCGACTTCTATGCACTACTCCATTGAGTGGAACGGCATTGACCCCGCGCAGGGCGCGAACCTGGTCGTGGAGGCCGTCGACAAACTTGGCCCCTTCCAAACGATGGACGGTGCGATGGGGCCGGGAGCCATGAACGGCATGAACGTTGCCATCAACGGGCAGGGCGACCCGTCCAATGTGCCCAGCGTGCTGGCGCGCTCGGCCTCGTTCCATGTCACGCCTGTCCCGACCGTGCTGACCGGTGATCAGGCATTCTTTGACAATTTCCGCACGGAAACGCCGCTTGTCCAGAACCTCACGCCCAACGCGGCCATTTATGCCGCGAACGGCGGCATTGCCTCCAACTTCACGGAATACAGCAATGCCAACTGGGTGATGCGTAACTATCAGGGCGACCAATTGTCGTCGCGCCTGTTCTTCATGGGCAATCACTTCATGGACGTGCTGTATGATGGCGGCACAGCAGGAACGTCGGTTGTTCACAACAACAATGCCAGCATGGTGATGATGCCCAAAGCCACCGCCGACATCTCCGGCGGGCGCGTCCTCCATGTGACGTTTGAGGTGGACGCCCACTTCAGCGAGCGGCGCTGGTGCGACGTGTTTGTCGGGCAGGCGGGCGACCCGCTCCTGCTCGCGGGCAAGTTCGCCGAGGACGGCAAGTCCCCGACCACCACCGGTAATCTGTTTCGCTGGGAAATCAAAGGCGAGGAGCACTTTGCCGAAATGTTCCTGGGTGGCACGGAAAACGATGTCATGCAATGGGCCAACTGGAACGACGAGCAGGCGGCCACCCGCATCTTCTGGGATCACATCACGCCGCTCGCCAACGGCTCCATGCAGGATTTGGACAAGCGTCACCACTTTGACCTGTACCTTTCGCAGACCCACTTCCGTATCGTGGAGACCACCCCGGACGGGCACTACAATGTCGTGCATGACAAAGACTTCCCGGCGGGCATGACGTTGCCGTTTGACAAAGCGCAGGTGTATTTCGTGCATCAAGTGTATCACACCGCCAACGACCGCAACGAGCAGATTACCGCGTACCCCTGGGAAACTTACTGGTATAACGACCGCCCCTGGTGCGATGAGCGCCACTGGGACAACATGGGCCAGGAAGTGCTGACCGCCTTCCCCCCGCTCTCGCAGTAGCCGCCAGTCGCCTTGTCTGTTTGGGGGAGCGAGGGGTTTAAACCCCTCGCTCCCTTCACCCCAAGTGCCCGGCAGGTTCCTTTCCGGCACAGCCTTCTTCCCCCCACATTGACACTCCCGCGCTGCGCGGGTATAATCCCCTAGAGCAATTGCGGCTTTTTTCACAATGTAGCCCGATGCAGCCCAATGTAGGAGGAACAGTGCAGCAGCCCAGCGGCTTTGACGCAGCAGAACGGCCCGCGCCCAGCGGCCTCGCCGTGTTAGACCAGCCCGTCACGCCGGACGAAAAGGCGCAGTTCGTGCAGGCCATGTTTGACGACATCGCGCCCCGCTACGACCTGCTGAATTCGCTGCTCTCGGCAGGCATTCACACCCGCTGGCGGCAGTTTGCGACCCGGTGCGCCGCGCTTCAGGCCGGAGATGCCGTGCTGGACGTGTGCAGCGGCACAGGCGCATGGGTGGAAGCGCTGCGCCGCGCGGTGGGGCCGTCGGGCCGCGTGGTCGGGCTGGACTTCTCGGCGCAAATGCTGGCGCAGGGAAAAGCGTCGTTCACGCGGGCGAGCGCGCCGCGCGTGCAGGCCGATGCGTCCCGGCTGCCCTTTGTGGACAACCAGTTTCATGCCGTCACTGTCGCCTTCGGCATTCGCAACGTGGCGGAGCGCGAGCAGGCGTTCTGCGAGATGGCGCGCGTGTTGCGTCCCGGCGGGCGCGTCGTGTGCCTGGAGTTTGCGACCCCGCCGCCCGGAGCCTTCCGGCTGGGGTATGAACTGTACGCGCGCTGGGTCATGCCTGCCCTCGGCGGCGCGGTCAGCGGCAGGCCGGATGCGTATGCGTACCTGCCCGCCTCCGTCGCCCGGTTCGCGAGCCGTGACGCGCTGGCATCCATCATGCGCGCGGCGGGCCTTGTGCGCGTGCGCTGGGTCAACTTGATGTTCGGGTTGGTGTGCGTCCATGTCGGCGAAAAGCCGCCTCCCGTTTAGGCCGTCTCTGACTTAGAAGGAAAGCCTCCCAATGCCTGCCCTGATTGAGAAAGCCGCGAAAGAAGACGCGCCCGCCGGGGCCGCGTTTCTGGACAGCGTGCGCGACGATTTGCTCGCCGTAGAGTGCCTGCTGGAAGACGAAATTCGCTCTGATGTGCGCGCTGCTTATGCCATTTCCGGCCACACGCTTTCGGCGGGCGGCAAGCGCCTGCGTCCCGCACTGGTGACGCTCGCCGCGCGCGCTGCTGGCAACGCCTTCCCCACGCGCACGGTTCATGCCTCCGCCGGGGCCGCCGAACTGATCCACATGGCCTCCCTCATTCACGATGACGTGGTGGACAACGCCGCCGAACGCCGGGGCCGCCCCACCGCCAACGCTGCCTTCGGCAACCAGATCAGCGTCCTGGTCGGCGACTATCTCCTTGCCAAAAGCATCTCGCTCGCCGCCCGCGAGGGCAGCATGGATGTCATTCGGGTCTTTTCCAAAGTGACGGTGGGCCTTTCCGAAGGCGAAGTGCTGCAAATTACGGCAAAGGGCGACGTGGATACGTCCGAGGAGACCTATCTTCGCATCATCAGCAAGAAGACGGCGGGCTTCATCTCCGGCTGCTGCGAGATTGGGGCCATGCTCGCGGAGCCGTCCCCCGCCGCGCTCACCGCGCTGACTGCTTACGGCCTGCATTTAGGCCTGGCGTTCCAGATTGCCGACGACCTTCTGGACTACACGGGCGACCCCCATGTTACCGGCAAGCCGCGCTGCGGCGACCTGCGCGAAGGCAAGATGACCCTGCCGCTGATACTCGCCCTGCGCGACGTGTCCGACACCGAGCAGCGCGATTTGCTGCACATTTTGCAGGAACCCGAAGCCCTCACCGACGCCGAGATTGCCTGCGTGCTGATCGCTATCACCGCCCATGATGGCTTCGCGCGCACGCAGCAGGTGGCGCAGGGCTATGTGCAATCGGCGCAGGCTGCCCTCTCCGCACTGCCTGCTTCCCCCTACCGCAACTCCCTGTTTGCTCTCGCTGACTACGCTCTCGCCCGTCCGCGTTAAATGGAACAACCCGCCTGGCTTGACAAGAGGCCGTCTGGTGTGTTAAGATGTCTCTCGCGCGGCTGTTGACCCAATGCAATAAGTTGTGCGGCGGTGAACACACTCTCAGGATAACACTCCAATGGCCGTCGCGCGCTCCCAAACGGGCACTTTGCCCGACACTCCTCCTGCCGCGAAAGCAGCCCCCCCTTTATGGCGCGCGCCGCTGATTGGCGCGTTGCTCATTCCGCTTTCTACCTACTGGGGCAACTATGCGTATGTGGTGACGCAGGCGCTCCTGTGGGGGCAAACGTCGCTTCTGCGCGGGCCAGTCTTCTGCCTGTTCCTGCTGACTTTGGGCAACTTGCTGCTCCGCAAGGGCGGCAAGCGCGCGGGGCTAACGGCGTCGGAGATGCTGATTATCTACTCCATGCTGGCGGTCTCCGTGTGCGTGTCCGGCTACGGCATGATGCAGTTTCTGGTCAACATTCTGCCGTCGGGGCCGTACAATCAGACGCCCGCCAACCACTACGACCGTTTCCTGCACTATGTGCCCACGTATCTCGTCCCGCATGACCCGGCTGTCATCAATGACTTTTATCGCGGCGGCACGACCCTGTACCGCGCGGACATTCTGCGCGACTGGGCCGTGCCCGTCTTAGTCTGGTCGCTCTTTTTGTTTGCAATGTGCTGGGTGACGCTGTGCTTGTCCGCATTGGTCAGAAAGCAGTGGACGGATGAAGAGAAACTTTCGTTCCCACTGGTGTATCTGCCGCTGGAAATGGCGCAGGGTGGGGCGGGGCACACGCCGTTTTATGCCAACCGGCTGATGTGGACGGGGTTCGCCATTGCGGGCCTGCTGGAGTCCATCAACTACCTCAATTACTTTTACCCGTCGCTGCCTTCTGTTCCCATCAAGCCGAGCGTCCCGGCGTTCCAGATTGACGCCCTGCTGGCGAGCGCGCCGCCCTGGGACAAAGTGGGGTCGCTGCGGCTGGCGTTTTACCCGTTCGCCATCGGCATCGGGTATCTGCTGTCGCTGGAAGTGTCGTTCTCATGCTGGTTCTTCTTCCTGCTGACGCGCATGGAGAACGTGCTTTCGGCGGCGTGGGGACTCAATTCGGGCGCGCACGGCGGCACGGCGCAATGGCCGTTTATCCCGGAGCAGGGGGTCGGCTCGTTTCTGGCGCTCGCGCTTGTGCTGCTGTGGCGCGCGCGGAAACCGCTGGGGAACGCGCTCCGCGCTGGCTGGGATAAAGCCGTCGCGGCAGACACGGATGACCCTGGCTCGCCGCTCTCGCCCCGCGCGGCCCTGTGGGGCGGGCTGGTGGGAATTGTCCTGCTGACGGCGTTTCTGAGCGTGATTGGCCTGCCGGTGTGGGCAAGCATCGCGTTCTGGGTTGTCTACTTTCTGTTCCTGCTGGTGGTGACGCGCATCGTGGTGGAAGCAGGCGCGGGCTGGGTGTGGGGGCCATATTCTGCGCCCGTCCACGCGGTTCTGATTGATGCCGTCGGCACGGCCCCCCTCGGCGACCGGGGATTGACGCAGTTTGCGTACTTGAACTGGTTT
This sequence comes from uncultured Armatimonadota bacterium, assembly GCA_963835235.1. Lineage (GTDB taxonomy): Bacteria > Armatimonadota > Armatimonadia > Armatimonadales > Capsulimonadaceae > CAWIET01. The sequence goes on along the minus strand of CAWIET010000005.1, from coordinate 386,826 downwards.
GAGCAGGAGTTCCGGGACTCGCCGATGCCGCAGCAATTGATGGCAATGAAGATGGGAGTGGACACGCAAACTCCCCGCCGCCAGCTGTTATGGGCGCTTCTCATTGCTGCCGCCATTTCGGGCGTGGTGGCGTTCTGGGCGTTCCTGCATATGTATTACGAGTTCGGGGCGGCGTCCGCGAAAGTGCGCCCCGTGCTGCAAGGCATTGGCTCCAACAACCTCAAAATGGTGGACAACTGGCTGAAGAACCCGAAGGCCCCCGACACAGCGGCTCTGGGCGGCATGGCAGGAGGGGCCATCATTGTGGTGGCGCTGGCGACTTTGCGTCAAACGTTCACCTGGTGGCCTTTGCACCCCATCGGCTACGCGCTGGCAGGCACGGCGTCTATGGAATATATGTGGTGTCCCTTCTTGGTCGCGTGGGCGCTGAAGGCCCTCACCCTGCGCTACGGGGGCGTGAAAGCCTACCGTCAGGCCCTGCCGTTCTTTCTGGGGCTTATCTTAGGCGACTACGCCGTTCCGACGCTGTGGGGGTTGTGGGGCACGTTCCAGCACACGCAGGTGTATCTGGCGTTCCCGCATTAGGGGGAAGGGAGAAAAGGCCCCCCAAGTTAGGGGGAGGAAACTCTACAGCCCGGTTTCGTTTCACCGTCCCTTGCAGGGGAGGGCGAAGCAAGACACACGCTTTAGAACATCCTCCCCCCAGGTTTGGGGGGCCGGGGGGCTTCTTTTTCCTCACGCAGCCCGTTTCAACTGGCCCCTGCGGGGCGCTTTGGCCTGCCGCGCTTCCAAATCCGCCGTCATCGCTTCTGCCGACGACGCCACCGACGCCGCATACACTTTGGGCGTGCCCCGAAAGCCTGTCTCCGTGAGCGGGGTCAGGCGAATGGCAACCTGCGTGCCCGCCGGAGCCGCCGCGAAGCAGTCCAAAAACGCCGACGTGATGTCCATCTGCGGGGCGGAAAGCGTGCCCAGCGTCTCGCAGATACGGAATGCCGACGCCTTGAACGACGCCACGCCTGCGGAGACAGCCGGGCTGGCTTCCAGCAGAAACGGCGCGGCGGCTCCCTCGGAAACCAGCAGGAGCGAGAACACCCCGTCCGCATTGACCGCTGCGAGCGACACTCCCGACGATGGCGTCATCGGGCTTTGCAGCGGCAAAGCAGGCGCTATTGGCAGGGGGTCAAGCCCCATCAGGGCGCGCGTCGCCGTGATGCTGGCGTAGCAGTTGCTGCCCTGCATCGGCTTGCCGGTTTTGCCCGTCATCTGCGCCGCTAATTGACGATATGATTGACGCCCTTGCTCTGAGAGCATTTTCCAGGACTGGCTGTCGGCCTTGAACTGGATTTGCTGCTCAATTTGCAGCGCCGAGCGAGCGGGCTTTCGGTAAATTCGCTCCCGAATGACCATCTCGCCGTGCTTGTCCTGCTGCACAACAATGCCGCCGAGCTTGCCGGAGCCTTGCGCGAGCAGAATGTTGGTAGATTTCATCTACATTCCCTCGTGTGTATCATCCTGCGCCGCGACATTGTGACTGTTTGAGAACTTTCGGCGCACATCACGCCTGCGCTTCGGGCGCGGGGTGACACCGTAATAATAGGAGGAAGGCAAGTCCGTCTTTACTGTTAACAATACGTGTTTAGAGAGGATATTTCCGTAACTTAGGCGAATTACTGTCATACAAGATTAGGAACAGAGAATTATGACAGCATCAAAATATACCAGCGACGTTTTAGATGAAGCCCAAGATGATAACGAAGTTACGCCAATCAAATATGACATTACCAGCTATGGTGCAGACTTTGATGTGGAGGGGCTTATAAACCGTATTAAACGAGGTGATGTTTTCATTCCTAAGTTCCAGCGTGATTATGTGTGGAATCAAGTAGAAGCCTCTAGATTTATAGAATCACTTTTGCTCGGTTTGCCTGTACCGGGTATTTTTCTGGCAAAAGAGAAAAACAGCAACAAACTTTTAGTCATTGATGGGCAGCAACGGTTGCTTTCACTTCAATACTTCTTCGACGGCATCTTCAAACCTGAAAGTAACACCATAACAAGGAGGGTTTTTAGTTTACAAAAAGTTCAGCCTCAATTCAGAGAAAGAACCTTTGAGCAATTAGATAGAATCTGATAAGATAAATTTGCGAAATGCAATCATTCATGCCACAGTAGTGAAACAAGAACTCTCCAGATGATGATACGAGTATCTACCATATATTTGAACGTCTCAACAGTGGTGGTCAGAAACTTGCCGCCCAAGAGATTCGCTCTGCTATTTATCACGGTGCGTTTATAGATAAAATAGAAGAACTTAACAAATATCAAGCATGGAGAGAGATATACAAAGCCAAAGCCATTCATTTGAAAGATCAAGAGTTGATCTTGCGGTTTTTTGCGTTGTATTACACATACGAGACATATAAGCGGCCTTTTGCTGAGTTCTTAACTACGTTCGCAAAAAAGCATCAAGATACAGATATGGACTTTTTAAACGCAGCAGAAACTGCTTTTAAAGGAACAATTGACGCTGTGCTTAAGAGTATTGGGAGCAATGCGTTTCGTCCGAGACACCCACTAAATGTAGCCGTTTTTGATTCTGTGATGGTAGGCATTGCGCGCAGACTTGACAAAAAACCTCAATATGACACGGAGAAATTAGCCGAAGCCTATAAAACACTTCTCAACAACTCAGATTATCAATATGCTACAGGTGAAGCGACATCCAACGAAATCAGTGTTAAGACGCGCATTGAGGAAGCAATAAAAGCATTCCAAAGTATCTAACGATGCAGAACAGAGAGATTAACGCAAAAATCAAAGCAATTGATCTTTTATTAAGCAAAACAGGCAATGCTTGTGGCAACGATTTTGAGTTGATGAGTCACTGGGCGAAGTATCTTTGTATCATAACGGCAGGAATGCTAGAAAATGCTTTGTCATCTTTATTTGCTGATCGAACACAATCCGCTGCAAGCCCTCATATAACTGCATACGTTAAACACTCGCTGTCTAAGGTTCAAAACCCGAAAACGGAACGTTTTTTAGAGACTGCTGGTGCATTCAAGAGGGCATGGAGAGATGCTTTAGAGCAGTATGTTGAAACAGATGGCAGAAAAGAAGCACTTGATAGCATTATGGTGCATAGACATCAAATAGCGCACGGAAAGACTTCAGACATCACAATTGTACGTATAAAAGAATACATGAAGAAGTCAGTTGAAGTTCTAGATTTCATTGAGACAAATCTAACTTAGGCAAATGGTTACAGGTTATTTCAAAACTCGTTCGAGTGCCATTTTGTTGCCCTGGAATGGCTGCTCCTCGTCTTGATGGCAGAGTAATATCATCCGAGTTTAGTGGTTCAGAATGCTGGGAAGTGACGGCAAGGATAGTTTTGAAATAACCTGTAGTATTTTCCACCACAGCCTTATGCGGTATGTATTCTAAAGGTTCTTGTCTTGCATCCATGAGGTAATATCCTCGGAGGCAAAGACACAATGGAACAAGTCGCGGAGAAAGTAACAGAAACAAGAATTACAGCCAAAGACCCGGTGGTCAAGTTGGCACGCAGGCGCCTGTCCGTGCTAGAACTGGCGCAAGAATTGGGCAGCGTCTCCAAAGCCTGCAAACAAGCGGGCATGGACAGAACCAGCTTCTATGAGTGGAAGCGCAGGTTCCAGACGCACGGCTTAAACGGCCTCAAAGACCTGCCGCCTATCGTCAAAGACCACCCGTTTACGACGCCCGAAGAAACACAGCAGAAGGTGCTGGCCCTCTCGCTGGCAAGCCCGACGCGCGGGTGCAACTATCTGTCCGCGCAACTGGCCCTGGAAGGCATCAGCCTTTCCGCTGTGACCGTGCAAAGCATTCTCACCAAGAACGGCCTGGGCAGCCGCTATGAACGTCTGCTGGCTTTGGAGAAGCAAGCCCTAGCCCAGGAGATAGAACTGACGCCAGAGATGGCGGGGCTGATTGAAAAAAGCCAATCCCTGTTTCCGGGAGCGGCACGTGGAAAGCGCCTGTCCCGGCGAACTGTTGTGCCAGGATACGTTCTATGTGGGCAGCTTCAAGGGGGTGGGCAAAGTCTACCTGCACACGGTGGTGGATGCGTTTGGCTCGTATGCTTTCGGGGTTCTGGGCACCAGCAAGCAGCCGGAATGGGCGGTGTCGGTGCTGTATAATGAGGCTCTGCCTTTCTATGAGGAGCACGGTTTGCCTGTGGGAGCGGTTCTAACGGACAACGGGCGTGAGTTCTGCGGAACAGCGACGCATCCGTTTGAGTTGTTCCTTTCGTTGTCCGAGATTGAGCATCGCCGCACGAAGGTACGCTCTCCGAAGACAAACGGGTTTGTGGAACGGTTCCACCGGACGGTGCTGGACGAGTTCTTCCGGGTGAAGTTACGCACGACCTTCTATGAGAGCGTGGACGCCTTGCAGGCTGACCTGGACGAGTGGCTGGTGTTCTACAACTGTGAGCGGGCGCATTTGGGCTACCGCAACATGGGCAAGCGTCCGATGGACACTATTTGTGAGTTCGCAGCACGGCGACGGGCTGAACAATCAACTGTAAGACAAGAAGCCTAAGAATACATGCGGTAAAATTACCCCATGAGCCAGACGCTTGCTTATGACGAGGTGATTGACTTTATCGCCGCCGGGAATGGCCCCGATGCCGTCGCCGCGTTCCGCCCCTCCGAAGCCGTTCGCGCCCGCTTGCTGCCGCCGACAGCCCCGCGTCAACATGGCATGGGTGTTCGGTGGGTGTCGCATGGGTGTTCGGTGGGTGTTCGCTGGGTGTTCGCAGAGACTTGCATGGGAATAGCATGGGAGTCGCATGGGCGCTGCCTCTGTTTTGCACTTTTTTGCACGCGCCGTGCCCCGGTGAAGCAGGAACCCGCGCCGCGAACGGCGTCGGCGCATCGGGCAGCAAGACTTTCCGCATTGCTCCGCAAGGGGACGCGCGCCAAAAAGCGTCCCTGGCCTCGTTGTAAAGCAGAAGCCGGGGGCGTTTTGGTTCCCCCTCGCATTCGCCGTATTCCTCATCCCGCAGTTCGCACGGGCCGCCCTCTACTCCACGTCTTCGGGGCGATAGGCATCGTAGAGGGCGCTGCCGGACGACGTGCCGATGCGGTTGGCTCCGGCGTCCAGCATCAAGAGGGCCGTCTCAATGGTTTTGATGCCGCCGGAGGCTTTGATGCCGATGGGAGCAGGGCCAACGGCGCGGCGGATGCGACGAATATCTTCCATTGTTGCGCCGCCGCCCGCCGTGCCGGTAGAAGTCTTGATGAAGTCCGCGCCTGCGTCGCGCACCAGGCGGCTGGCGGCGTCTATCTCGTCGCCGGTCAACAGGCACGTTTCCAGGATCACCTTCAGCAGCACGCGCCGTTCTTCTTCGGCTAAATTACTGCCTGCGCGCGTCGCTTCCACCAGTTCCCGCACGTCCTGCGCGACGGCTTCGTAATCGCCCGACTTGAACTTGGAGATGTTCAGCACAGCGTCAATCTCGCGCGCGCCATTGGCGATGGCGTTCCGGGTTTCAAACACTTTGGTGAGGCGCGTGGTCGCCCCAAACGGGAAGCCGACGACGGTGCAGACTTTCACGTCCGTGTCTTCCAGATAGCGCGCCGCCGTGCCCACCCAGCAGGGCAGAATGCAGACGGCGGCGAAATGGCGTCGCGCGCTTTCCTCACACAGCCGCAGCACGCCGTCTTTGGTGGAGTCGGGGCGCAGCAGCGTGTTGTCAATCATCTTGGCGAACTGCTCTTTAGAATACATCGGCGTGCTGGCGGCGCGCGCCCTCCTTCCATTGTTGAACCAGATGGCGCATCTGTGTCTGCCAGTCCGGGGTGTCGCGGCTGCGGTGCAGGAAGTCTACTAATGCGCTGCCAATCACCGCCCCGTCTGCGACTGCCACGACCTGTCTGACGTGTTCCGGGGTGGCAATGCCGAAGCCCACGCACACTGGCTTGTCCGTTGCGGCGCGCACCCGCGCCACCGTTTCGGTAATGTCGGCGGGCAGTTCCACGCGCGCCCCCGTGACCCCCGTGCGCGAGACGCAGTAAACAAAGCCCGTCGTCATGGCCGTAATCGATTGGATACGCGCCGGGGTAGACAGCGGCGTCACGAGGAAAATGGTAGCCAGGCCAGCGGCGTCGGCTTCAGACTTCCATGCGGCGGCCTCTTCGGGCGGCAAATCGGTAAGAATGACACCATCGGCTCCCGCCCCGGCAGCATCCCTCGCAAAGCGCGCAAGACCCGAACGCAAGGCGAGATTGTACGAAGTCATCAGCACAAGGGGAACGCCGCTGGCGCGGCGCACGTCCGCTACCACCTGAAACACCGTGCTCGGCGTTACGCCCCGGTCTAAGGCTCGCTGCGAGGCGTTCTGGACGGTTGGCCCGTCGGCGAGCGGATCGGAATACGGAATGCCTAATTCCACAATGTCCGCGCCCGCTTCGGCGAGGGCAACCACCAACTCAGCCGTGCCTTCTACAGTCGGGTCGCCTGCCGTCACAAAGCAGACTAACGCGCCTTCCCGCTTTGCCCGCAATGCGGCGAATGTGCTGTCCAGACGGGAGGCCATTTAAAGAAGCCCCAATCGCGCGGCGACCGTGTCCACGTCCTTGTCGCCCCGCCCGGACAGGCAGATAATCAGCGTCTGCTCCGCGCCCATCTCCGGGGCCAGTTGGCGGGCATACGCGAACGCATGAGACGTTTCCAATGCAGGGATAATTCCTTCTGTGCGGGCCACCCACTGAAAGGCGGCTAATGCGTCGTCATCCCCGACCGCGACGTATTGCGCCCTGCCAATCTCCTTGAAATAAGCGTGTTCCGGCCCCACGCCGGGATAATCTAATCCTGCGGACACGCTGTGCGTTTCCTGTACCTGCCCCCATTCGTCCTGCAAAACGTAGGACGCCGACCCGTGCAGCACGCCTTTAGAACCCGCCGTCAGCGTCGCGGCGTGCTTGTCGGTATGGACGCCATGCCCGGCGGCCTCTACCCCAATAAGCCGGACGCCCACATCACGCACGAACGGATAAAATATCCCCATCGCATTGGAGCCGCCGCCCACGCACGCCAGCACCGCATCGGGCAGGCCGCCCGTTTCTGCAAACAACTGCTGACGGGCTTCTATTCCTATCACGGATTGGAAGTCCCGCACCATCGTGGGATACGGGTGCGGCCCCGCCACCGTGCCGATGATGTAGTGCGTGTCCCGCACGTTCGTCACCCAGTCCCGCATGGCCTCGTTTAAGGCATCCTTCAGCGTCTTTGTGCCCGACGACACCGGGCGCACCTCCGCTCCCAGCAGCTTCATTCGCACGACATTGAGCGCCTGACGCCTCACATCCTCCTCGCCCATGTACACAACGCAGTCAAACCCGAACAGGGCGCACGCCGTTGCGGTGGCGACGCCATGCTGACCCGCGCCCGTTTCAGCGATAATACGCCGTTTGCCCATGCGCCGCGCCAGCAAAATCTGCCCCAGCGCATTGTTGATCTTGTGGGCGCCTGTGTGGGCTAAGTCTTCGCGCTTCAGGTAAATGCGCGCGCCGCCCAACTCCCGCGTCATCTTCTCCGCGAAGAACAGCGGCGTGGGACGGCCCACATAGTTCTTCGCGTACCAGTCCCACTCGGTTTGGAAGGCGGGGTCGCGCTGCGCGGCTTCATACGCTTCCGTTAACTCGTCTAGCGCGGGAATAATGGTTTCGGGAACAAACCTGCCGCCGAACTCGCCGCCGAAGCGTCCGTTCTCGTCGGCGACATAAGAGGGCGCAGGCGGCGCATCTGTGAGTGCTGTCATGGGGTTCTCTTTCTGCTGTCTGCTGCATTGTATCACGGCGCGCGCCTGCTGTCAACTGCGCCCGTTTTAGCCGGGTTTTATGTAAGTCTGCCTACTCGTTAGTACGGAACCAGTACGGAACCAGTACGGAGTTAGTACGGAACCAGTACGGAGTTAGTACGGAACCGATACGCAAATCAGCCGTCGCGAAAACGGCCTTAACCCCCGTGACGCGCGTCCCACTGACGCACGGCGCGGATAAATGCCCGCACTTTGTCGGGGTCTTTGACGCCGGGCGACGCTTCCACGCCTGACGACACATCTACCGCGAACGGGCGCACGGCGTCTAAAGCGTCGGCGATGTTTTCGGGAGACAAACCGCCCGCAAGGATAATCGGCCTGTTCGTCAGCGTCTTGGCTTCGGCGGCGAGCGCCCAGTTGAACGTTTCCCCGCTTCCGCCAAGCGTGTCGGCATGGAACGTGTCTAATAAAATCGCCGCGACGGGAAGGCGGAACGCGGCAATCTCGTCCAAACTGGCCGCGTCTTTCATGCGGAACGCGCGTATCGCCCTGCGCGCGGACGGCAGACTGCCTTTGCCCTCTGGTTCTTCGTAATACTGCACGTAATCGTGCTGGCAGCCTTCCGGCACATCGGAGCGCCCGCGCACCACCAGAACCGTGCTGACAAAGCAGGGGCAGGGGACAGCCATCTCCTGAAAACGGGTGGGCGACACATAACGCGGGCTGCCCTCCACGCCGATAAAGCCGAGCGCGTCCGCGCCGCAGGCGGCAGCCCATTCCGCATCAGCGCGGCTCGTAATGCCGCAGATTTTAATTCGTGTCATGCTTGAATACCCTGGCGCTGCCGTCTGTTTTGCTGCCCTCCAAGGCTCTATTTTCCCTGTCAGTATGCCCCCGGCGAGGGGCTTCTGTCAATGTCGGGGGGGCGACGGCCCTTGCGCCGCCGGTTGGTTGACTTTTGCCCTGTCCTTGCGGCATAATGTGAGGGAGAAGCCGCCTTCGGAAGAGACTGCCCCGCATGGAAACCGTCCCGCATGGAAACGCCTGACCCGCTTGCCGCCGCCCCGCGCCCTGATGACCCGCGCGCGGGTGAACCGATGCCCCTGCCGGAAGTCTGGGCGCGCGTCTTCAACCAGGTGCGGCGCGACGTGCGGATGCCGACTGTCTGGCTGGCAATGCAGGCGGCTATTCCCCTCGCCCTTGACGGCAATCACTTTGTGGCCGGGCTGCCCGCGTCCCAGCAGTACCTTGCGGTCAACTTGCAGGACGCGCAGGCCGCCCACGCCATTGAAGAAGCCTTGCAGCAGATTACGGGCCGCGTGCTGGCATTCACGCTGATTGAAGGCGAAACGCTGGCCGACTGGGAGGCGCAGAAGCCTGCCGCCGCGCCCGCAGTGATGGCCCCCGCGTCTGAGAATGGCCCCCTGTTCCCCCATCAGGAGAAAGAAAGCGAGGGGTTTAAACCCCTCGCTGCGGCGCACTCTTCTCCCCCCTTCACCGGGGCCAGTGGGCCATCTCGCCCTGCCGAAACGCCCCGCGAAGTATATCCGACATGGGAAAAACTCAATGAACGCCTCGCGCACGGCTACAAAACCGCCCCGCAAATCCGGCACGCGCACGGGCAGGCGCGCTACATTCTGGAAGCCGTGCGCTTTATCTCCGACACAATGGACGTGATGATGCCCGGCCCCGGCGAGCCGCGCGACGATTACCAGGAGCGGATGCTGACGAAGACATTGGAGAAGTTCAGCAGCATCGTCACGCTTGACCCGCTCTTTCTGTCACTGGAACTGCTGCGCTACCGCGAGTCGCGGGGGAAGGACGTTGGCCTTTGAGTGAGAACAAGACAGGGGAACCGGTGCGCGCCGCTCTGGTCGGCCTGACCGGATGGGGGGAGCACGCCATCAGCGCGATTGGGCGCGCGTCGCCCTCAGTGGAACTGGCGCTGGGGTGCGACATGAGCGAAGCGGCCCGCGCCGCCTTCACCAGCAAGTACGGCGTCTCTGCCGTGCCCGATTTGCAGGCCGTCTTAGACGACCCGCGCATAGAAGCCGTGTTCCTGGTCACGCCCAACTTCCTGCATGAAGACATGGTGACGCGCGCCGCCCGCGCGGGCAAGCACGTCTTTGTGGAAAAGCCCATTGCCGCCACTGTCGCTGAGGCGCGCGCCATGATTGCCGCCTGCCGCGAGGCCGGGGTCATTCTCATGGTCGGCCATAACACGCGCCGTCATGCGGGCCACCGCAAGATGAAGGAACTGCTGGACAGCGGGGCATTGGGAACCATCGTGCTCGCTGAAGCCAACTTCTCGCACGGCGGCGGCATGGGCCTGACCGGAACGGAATGGCGCGCGAGCCGTCAATTGTGCCCCGCCGCGCCGCTGATGCAATTAGGCGTCCATCAGGCCGACACCCTGCAATATCTTCTGGGCGACGTGGGGGCAGTGTCGTCTCTGATGCGCCATGTCGCCACGCCCGTCGACATTGACGACTCCACCGTGTCTCTCCTGCGCTTTGACAGCGGCCCGCTCGGTACGCTCACTTCCAACTATGCATGTGAGAATGCGTTCTTTATCCATCTGCACGGCACAAAGGGCCTTGCCTACTGCCATTACGGGAACGAATTGTCCGTGCGTCTGCACGGCAAGAGCGAATTTGAGAAAGTCCCGCTGGAAGCCGTCGACACGATGGCGGAAGAAGTGGCCGAGTTCGCCCGCTGCGTCCGCACCGGCGAGACGCCGGAAACCGACGGTGTTGCGGGCCTGAAGGCGCTTGCTATCGTGGAAGCCGCCATTCTTTCCGCTGCCAATAACGGCTGCGCCGTCCCCTGCGAGCGTCCCTGACCGCGCGGATTGGCAGACGCTACCCGCCGGAGCCGCGCAGAAGGCCGACCACCTTGCCGATGATGGCCGCATTGTCGCTCTTTCGCAGGGGGAGGGGGGCGTAGTTAGGGTTCTGCGCCTGAAGTTCAATGCGGTTGCCGTGCCGCCAGAAGCGTTTGACGGTGGCCTCTTCGCCAAGACGCGCCGCCACGATGTCGCCATTTTCAGCGGTCTGCTGGGGGGCAATAATCACCAGGTCGCCCGGCAGAATATGCGCGCCCGTCATGCTGTCGCCCTGCACCCGCAGCAAAAAGCAATTCTCTAATCCCATGCGCACCAGAGACAGGGGAACCGGCACGATATCGTCTATGTTCTGGGTCGCCAGGAGAGGCAGTCCGGCGGCAATCGTGCCAATCAGCGGCAGGCGCACGATGCCTTTGTCTTCGTCGCGCGCGCGCCCTTCCACCTGCGCTAAGATTCGTATCCCGCGCGATGTGCGCGGCCCGTTCTTGCCGGAAAGACGCTCAATATAACCTTTGCGGTGCAGGGCGTCCAGGTGAATAGTCACCCCGCGCAGGCTCCCCACTTTGATGCCTTCCTGTATCTCGCGGATGCTCGGCGGGTAGCCCTTCTCCTCAATGGACGACACCAGGAAGTTGAACACCTCCTGCTGCCGGTCAGTCAGCCCTTTTGCCATCGGAACGCTCCTGCTTGCTCTGCGGCTCAAACAACTCGGCCATCTGCGCCATCGGCGGCAGCGGAGAGCGCGCCAGTTCGTCTCGCACCTGCTCCATGCGCGCCCGTATCTGCATGACGCGCCGCGCGGCGTTGACGCAAAGCCCGATTATCACCGGAACGCCCACCGCCCACGCCCAGTTTTCCGCCAGCCAGCGCACAGCGACCATTTGTTTGCCTCAATGGAGAGAGTATACCCCATTCGCAGGACACGGTATACTGCGCCTATGTTCACGGAAGCCGCCGCGCGCTTTCTTCTCACCCTGCCGGGGCAGGAGTTATTGACGGAAGCCGATGCCCTCCACGCCGCCCGCACGGAGACACTTCGTGCCCTTGTCACCCTCCGACGCCAGGCTGACCCGCAGAACGCCGCCGCCGCATGGGAGACAGCACAACTGCGCGCGCGGGCCGTCCCCAAGTTCGGCGCGGGCGCGGCGCAAATGCTGCTGACGCGCGAAGCATTGGAGCAGGCATCCGGGCGGGGCGCGTCCGATTTCCACGCCCTGCGCTTTCGGGAGGCGGGCGTTCCCCACGTTTACGACCTGACGGGCGGCATCGGCGGCGACGCGCTCGCCTTTGCGCGTGTCGGGCTAAAGGTGACGGTGTATGAACAAGACCCCGTGCGCGCCCTGTTCGCCGCCCACAACGCGCAAGTCAGCCGCTTTTCCCACGCTATCACGGTGGTTCATGGAAACGCGGAGGACGCCCCATTGCAGCCGGGCGACGCCGTGTGGCTTGACCCCGCGCGCCGCGACAACGGGCGGCGCGTCTCTGGCCCGGGAGACTACCTCCCGCCCCTGTCATTCCTGCGCTCTCTTGCTGCCCGTGATGTGACTGATGTGGGCGTCAAAGCCGCCCCCGCAATAGACCACGCCGCGATTGCCGCTTACGGCGCGGAAGCCGAATGGCTGTCGGAAGGGGGCGAATGCAAAGAAGCCTTGCTGTGGCTCGGCAAATTGCGCCGGGGCGACGGCCTGACGCGCGCTGCGCTCCTGACAGCAGACGGCCCTCAAACGCTCGCGGGCCTGCCGGATGATGTGACCGTTCCCGCAGGTCAGCCCGTCGCCGACACGGACGCGCTTGCCGCCGTTCGCTTCCTTTATGAACCCGACCCTGCCGTCATTCGCGCACATCTTGTGGGGACGCTGGCGGGTCAGTTGGAGGCTGTCACGGTTGACCCACACATCGCGTATCTCGTTTCCCCGACGCTTTCGCGCACGCCGTTTGCCCGCGCTTATGCCGTTCTGGAACAGTTCCCCTACGCGCGCAAACGCCTGCAAGCCGCCCTTTCGGAGCGTAACGTGGGGCGCGTGGTCATCAAAAAGCGCGGCTTCCCCCTGGAACCCGACGCGGTGCGGGCGCAATTAAAACTCAAGGGCGACGCCGAAGCAACGGTTATTCTCACGCGCCAGGGCGACGCGCACCGGGCATTTGTCTGTGAACCGGCAGGAAACGCGCCCGCCCGCGTCCAACAGCCTTTCCCGTGACAGTCGCCTCACAGCCATCCCCCGGAAACAGCCGCGCCGATAAACGCTTCAACTTCGCCGCGTGCGTGATAGACGCCGTAGGCTGGCCCTTGGGAATGGCGTTCTTCAGCGTGACAACGCTGCTGCCGGTGCTTTTGCGCCATCTGGGAGCGGGCAACGTGACGGTGGGAGCCTTGCCTGCGCTGTTCAACGGGCTGATGTTCGCGCCGGGGTTCCTGCTCGTGGGGCGTCTCCGACGCCTGCAAAGGGCGCGGCCTCTGCTGATGGGCGTCGCAGCGACGGAGCGTCTGGCGCTTCTGCCCCTGGTGCTGCTGGTTCCCCGGTGGGGCGTCTCTCACCCGCAATGGCTTGTCTGGGCGCTGTTTGCCTGCATGGGGACAAGCGCGCTGGCGCTGGGATTGAATCAGCCGGTCTATTATGTGGTGGTGGGCAAAACCATCCCGGCGCACTGGCGCGGCAGGCTTTACGGCTACGCGGGCGGCCTCGCGGGGATTCTCGGCATCGGCGTGGATGGCATCTTACGGCACTTATTAAGTGGCCCGAACGGAGGCTTTCCGCAGGGCTTCGCCGACTGCTTCGCCATCGGGTTCGCGACCCTTGCCGTCAGCGTGGTTCCCCTGGGGCTGATACGCGAACCGCCGGGACACAAAGGTAGCGCGGCAGACCCCCACTCCGGCCATTATGGGCAGGACAGCCGCGCCGTCTGGAAGAGCAACGCGCCGTTCCGCCGTTTCCTGCAGGGCCAAATTTGTTTCCAACTGGGCGCTCTCGCGACGCCGTTTTATGTGCTGGATGCCGTTCACCGGGTTCACGCCGGGCCGGATGCCGTCGCGGGCTACACGGCAACTCTGGTGCTGTCTGCCGCCTTCGGGAGCCTGTTCTGGGGGCATTGGGCCGACCGCCGGGGCAACAAAAACGTGCTGCTGGCAAGCGGTTTGTGCGCCGCCGCCGGGGCGCTTTTGGCTCTGCTGGCCCCGTCCGCAGGCGTGTTCTACGGGGTGTTCGCGCTGTCCGCGCTGGCGTCGGCGGGGGTGGGGATTATGGGCACGAATATGGTGATGGAGTACGCGAAAACGTCCCGCGACATCCCGCTTTACACGGCGGTATATAACATGGTGACGGCAGGCCCGCGCGCGCTGGCCCCCCTGCTGGGCGGCTTCGTGGCAGATATGGCGCACAGCTACCGCCCGGCGTTCGTGCTGTCGGCTGTCTTTGCGCTGGCAAGTTTCGTTTTGATGCTCCGGGCTGCGGAGCCGCGCGGGAAGGCGCAGGCGGCCCTCACACGTGACTAAAGAGGCGCTGCGCGCCCCCTCCCCCCGCCCTCAGAAGGGCAACTCTCTCCCGCGCAGGAGGCGCTCACCATGTCGGAAAGAGGCGCTCACCGTGTAGGAAGGAGGCCCTCACCCCGCTGCTCCGCAGCGACCCTCTCCCGCTTCGCAGGCGAGGGTAAGAAGTAAGACGCCCGCTTCGCAGGCGAGGGTGAGAGTTAAGTCGTTCTTAACCCTCGCCCGTGACAACGGGAGAGGGTGGCATTCTGATGCCGGGTGAGGGCCTTCCGTGTGGCGCGAGGCTTTGCGATGCGCCGGGTGAGGGCCGCCACAGTCAACTTTTCCCCTCAATGCGCCCCGGCGGTGGACGCCGAAGGGCGGGCGCGGCGCATGATAAACACGGCAGGCAAGGCCATCAGAAACGTCAGTCCTAACAGAATAAAGGCGTTATTGTACGACATGGTCTGTGCCTGGGCCTGCACGGTCTGGTTCAGAAAGCCGACCGCGACCCCGCGCGCCGCCTCCGGGGAATAGCCTCTGCTCATAAAGGCCGCCGTCAGCCCGCCAAGCCTGTCCTGTAAATTCGTGCTGCCCGCGTACAAACTGCCCACTAAATTGGCCCGGTGGAACGCTGTCATGTTCACAATATACGTGTTCAAGACGGCAATGCCGAACGAGCCGCCAATCTGGCGCATCAAATTATACAGCGCGGCCCCCTGCGCGATTTGAGCGCCTTTAAGACCCGCAAACGCCACCGTGCTGATGGGAATAAACACCAGGCCCAGCCCGAAGCCGCGCACCAGCAGCCCTGCCTGCGTGTCCGATAAGCCGCTTTGCGTGGTGAGATGCCCCAGCATCCACATCGCTCCCATATAAACAAACATCCCGACGACAATCAGAATGCGCGCGTCAAAGCCTTTGGATAACATCCGCCCGCAGAGGATCACCGCCACAGCAGTCGCAATCCCGCCGGGCAGAAGCGCCAGCCCGGTCGCTGTCGGCGTGAAGCGCAGAATGCTTTCAGCGAACAAAGGATAAATGAAAACGCCTCCGTACAAGCCAAACCCCAGCACCAGACCCAGCACCACAGCGGCAGACAGCCCCCGGTCTTTCAGAACCCGCAAATCCAGCACGGGCGCTTTGTTGCGCGGCGACAACTCCCACGCCACAAAACCCACCAGCGAAACAGCGGCAACCAGGGACAGGCGCACAATCCAGGCGTTGTCAAACCATTCGTATCGTTCTCCCTCTTCCAACACATATTGCAGGCTTCCCATGCCCGCAGCAAGCAGGAGAATGCCGGGAACGTCCACCGTGTTCACCCGTTTCTGATGCACGCTGTCTTTCAAAAACAAGCCCACCAGGGTCAGGCAGGCAATCGCCAATGGAATGTGGATAAAGAACACCGTCCGCCACGAGTAATTATCCGTAATGTAGCCGCCCACCACCGGGCCAAGCGTCGGGGTGACAATCAGTCCCAGCCCGAACAGTGATTGCACCAGCGCAATCTGACTGCGGGGAAATATCTCCACCAGCGTAGACTGCGCGGTGGAAATCAACGCCGCGCCGCCCGCCCCCTGTACCAGACGCCAAAACACAATCTCGCCCAGACTCCCCGACAACCCGCACATGAATCGCGCAAAGTTGAAGATGAGAATGGAGCCAATCAAATACCGCTTGCGCCCGAAGCGCCCGGAGAGCCAGGCCGTCATCGGTAAAACAATCACATTGGCGAGGATATACGCGGTGGAAACCCACGCAATCTCGTCAATGGTCGCCCCTAAATTGCCCGCCATCTGGGGCAGCGACACATTGACAACGGTGGTATCCAGTATTTCCAGTCCGGCTGCCATAATCAGGCCGAGCAAAATCCACCACCGATGGGCAAATACCTCAGGGTCTACTTCGGTGGAGGCCGGGGGCGTGCGCGGCGCGTTTTGCTGCTCGCTCGGCTCCGGCGGAACAGGCGCAAGTTTGGCGTCGGGCACCGGACGGTTCCAGCGCGGCATGGTTCGGTTTGGCATGATGGTCTTACTCGGCAGGGCGCAGACGGCCCTCACACGTGACTAAAGAGGCGCTGCGCGCCCCCTCCCCCCGCCCTCAGAAGGGCAACTCTCTCCCGCGCAGGAAGCCCTCACCGTGTCGGAAAGAGGCGCTCACCGTGTCGGAAGGAGGCCCTCACCCCGCTGCTCCGCAGCGACCCTCTCCCGCTTCGCAGGCGAGGGTTAGGAAAGAATACTTCTTACCCTCGCCCGTGACAACGGGGACTCCCTCTTAACCCTCGCCCGTGACAACGGGAGAGGGTGGCGCGCAGCGCCGGGTGAGGGCCTCCTCCCCTTACGGTGAGGGCCTCCTCCCCTTACGGTGAGCGCCTCCTTCCCTTACGGTGAGCGCCTCCACAGACAAACGCCCCTAAAATAAACGGCTCAACAGCGCGTGCAGCGCACTGCGCTCCGCAGGCGACAACGGCGACAACACTTCGTCGTTGGTTTGACGCGCCAACTCCGTCGCCTGCGCCAGCACGGTTTGGCCCGCCTCGGTGAGGGTCACTAAATGCGCCCGGCGGTCGTGTGGGTCGCGCTCGCGCCGCACAAATCCCGCCGCTTCCAACTCGTCCAAAAGCAGCACAATGGTGTTGCGGTCAACGCCGAGCCGCTCGCCTATCTCCACCTGAGACAGCGCCCGGCCCTCTCCCAGAACCGCCAGCACGCCAAACTGACGCGGCCCAACGCCCAGCGGCGCGGCGAGCGATTGAAACAATTCGCGGCACTGCTGGGCGGCGCGGCTCATCAAGTACCCTGTCCAGATGGCGAGGCTGGGCGGCAGGGGAACGCGGCGTTCGGGCGCGTCGGGCAGAATGGTTGTGTTCATCCACGTTGGCTCCGAAAGCATTGTCGCGTTCCTTTGTCAGTCTGATCCCAAATCGTCACTGCTGCTGATAATCAGTTAACGTTATTATAGCGCAGACGGTTCCCGGCCCTCACGCTGGCTGAAGGTGGGCCTCACGCTGGCTGAAGGTGGGCGACCCTCTCCCGCGCAGGAGGCGTTCACCGTGTAGGAAGGAGGCCCTGACCGCAAGGGAAGGAGGCCCTCACCCCGCTGCTCCGCAGCGACCCTCTCCCGCTTCGCAGGCGAGGGTAAGAAGTAAGACGCCCGCTTCGCAGGCGAGGGTTAGGAAAGAATACTTCTTACCCTCGCCCGTGACAATGGGGACTCCCTCCTAACCCTCGCCCGTGACAACGGGAGAGGGTGGCGCGCAGCGCCGGGTGAGGGCCTCTTTCCCTTACGGTGAGCGCCTCCGGGCATGGCGCGCAGCGCCGGGTGAGGGCCTCCTCCCCTTACGGTCAGGGCCTCCTCCCCTTACGGTGAGGGCCTCCTCCCCTTACGGTCACGCCCGATTAAACCCGCGCGTGGCGGGGAACAACAAAGGCAGCAAACGAGCGTCAGAACGAGCACACTGTTTGCGCAGCGTCCAAGAAACGTCCGCGCAACGTCCGCGCAACGTCCGCTCAACGTTCGTGCAACGTCCAAGAAACGTCCATACGCAGTCCATACCGTCTCCGGGAAGGTTCCAGGAAGCGTGCTGAAGAAAGACAGGCCGTGACCGCGACACTTCTCGCCTTCGATTTAGGCACAACCGGCTGCAAAGCGTGCCTGGTTTGCGCCGAAACCGGACAGGTCATTGGCAGCGCGCAGGCCGCTTATCCCACCCGTTTCTTTGGGATGGGGGCCGCCGAGCAGAACCCGTCTGACTGGGAACGGGCGGTGGTGCAGACGTGTCAAGACCTTCATTCTGCCGCGCCCGAAGCGTGGTCGGGCGTGGTGGCGGTGGGGTGCAGCGGGCAGATGAACGGCGTGGCGCTGGTGGACAGGGAGGGGAAGGCCCTCCGTCCGGCGATTATTCACGCGGATACGCGCAGCGTGGGGCTGTGTTCCCGGCTGGAAACGGAATGGGGCCGCGAGACGGTTTTCGAGGCGACGGGAAACCGTTTAGACCCCCACCTGAGCCTGCCGAAAGCCGCCTGGCTGGTGCGGGAGGAGCCTTCTGTGGTCGCTCGCGCCGCGTTTCTGGTGCAGGCGAAAGACTATCTGACGGCCTTTCTCACGGGTTGCGTCGGGGTAACAGACCCGTCTGATGCGTCTCTGACCGGGGGTTTTGACGTGTCCCGGCGCCGCTGGGCAGACGCTTTGTGGGAGTCGGCGAAGGTTCCCGTGCGCCTTCTGCCGGACGTTCTGCGGTCGTCTGATGTTCTAGGCACGGTCACTGCGCGGGCTTCACGCGCCACTTTCATCGCCGCCGGAACGCCTGTGGTTGTCGGTGCGGGAGATGGCGCGTGCTCTACCGCAGGCGCGGGCGTAGGGGTCGGCGAGGGTTACTGCGCCCTGGGCGGGACATCCTGGGTGGGTCTGCGAACCCTGGCGAAAGTGGCTGACAGCCGTTTGTCTCACTACTGCTCGGTGGACGAAACCCTGACAGTCTTCGGTGCAGTGCAGTCTGCCGGGAGCGCGTTAGACTGGTTGAAAGCGCTGCTGACGCCTCCGGGCGGCCTGGCGACGCCTGCTGCGTGGGATGCGGAAGCCGCTCAAGTCCCCATGGGGTCGCGTGGGCTGTGCTTTCTGCCGTACTTTCAAGGGGAAAGGTCTCCCCTGTGGGACGCCTGTGCGCGGGGGGCGTACATCGGTTTGACGACTTTGCACGGGCGTCCCGAACTGTACCGCGCCGCCTTAGAAGGGATTGGCTATGCGCTGCGTTCGGTGCTTGCCGTGTTTGCCGAAAACGGCCATGCGCTTCCCGAACTGCGTCTTTTGGGAGGAGGAGCAGGCTCCGCGCTGTGGACAGAGATATTAGCGAACGTCTTCCGTCGGCGTCTGCACATCCTCTCGGACTCGTCTTCCGCGACTTCACTCGGCGCGGCGATGGTGGCCGCAAAGGGGATAGGACTTGTTCCCACATGGGACGCCGCCCGTCAATGGGCACAAGTGACAGAAACCGTGTCGCCTGTTGAAGCCCTTGCCAACGCCTACGCGCCCCGTTTCGCTCTCTTTCAAACACTCTACCCCCTGCTGAAAGACACATTTGCGACCCTCGCCCAACAGGAGAACAGCAGTTAAGGGGGCAAAAAGAAGAAGGCGAGCGCAATAATGGCGTAAGCGGCCAGAAGTTGTGCCCCTTCCAGCCAGTGACATTTGCCGTCGCCTGCGATAAACGTTACGATCACCACTGTGAAGCCGATGGCAGACAGTTCTGGCACGGAAAAGATGAATGTCATAGGATGTCCGAGCAACAAACTGGCGAATACCAAGACCGGAGCCACAAACATCGCAATCTGTGTAGACGACCCAACGGCAATGCTCATGGAGATGTCCATCTTGTTTTTGAGCGCCATCCAAACGGCTGTGGCGTGCTCGGCAGCATTGCCTATGATGGCGACAATAATAATGCCGATAAATACCTGATTGACCCCCAGCGAACGCGCTGCGCCCTCTACGCTCGCTACCAGAAACTCGCTTTCCAGCGCCACCAGCACTGTCGCCACGCCCAGCACGGCGAACGCACGGCGTTTGCTCCACAGTGGAGGGTCTGCTGCCGCCTCGTCCTCGCAGTCCCGAAAGATGGCCTCATGCGTTCGCAGAGAGAACCACAGCGACGCCACATACACCGCCAGCAAAATCCCTGACACCCACAGCGACAGTCCTTCCACCGCCGTGATATTGCCCGATATGGGATTGGTCGCAACCTTGACACGGTGGAATGACTCGGCAAAGATAGCAGGCAGCGCGAGCGACAACGCGGCCAGAAGCAGGTTAATCGCCTGCGACTCCGCCAAGTCTTGATTAAATGTCTGCACCTTGTATTTCAGGCCGCCCATCAAGATGCTTGCGCCCAGCACCAGCAGAATGTTAGATAAAATGGAGCCGACAATGGACGCCCGCACCAGCAGCAGTTCTCCGGCTTTGAGCGCGAACAGGCCGATAATCAACTCCGTCGCGTTGCCGAACGTCGCATTCAGCAGGCCGCCCCAGGTCGCGCCCAGATGTTTAGACAACTCTTCCGTCGCGCGTCCCATCATCCCCGCCAGCGGCACAATCGCCAGCGCCGCAGCCACGAATATCCACAACGGGTTCATGCCGGGCGCGTAATGCAGCCCCACCGACACAGGAACGAACACCAGCAGCACATTAAGACGAGACCCGCGCACCAAAGACAGCATGGCGCATTGTACCCCATGCCCGCAGTTGCCCTCTTTTACCTGCGTTTAGCCCTACTGTACGGGGTTTTACCGGCACTCGCGCGGGTTTTAGCGGCACTGTACGGGGTTTGGGCGGGTTTTCGCGGGTCGGCGCGGGTTTTCTACTACTTTTTTGCGCCGTGTCTACTATTTCTTACGAACAGCCGTGCCGCTGTCCACTCTGCTTTTTGCCCCGCCCGAAGCGGCACAATATGGATTGACAAAATCCCCATGCTCTGTCATACTTGCCATGCTACAGCAGCGCGAAACGACCGGCTCGCCTGCTGGTTCGCCCCCTGTCCTGCGGCCTGGACGCCGCCTGTACCGCATTGAAAGGATTGCCGCCGTGAACACCACTCGCTTTTTCCGTCTCGCACTGCCGCTCTGCGCCGCTCTTGCGCTCCTCGCGCCCGCCGCCACTGCTGACCCATCCAACTTCACCGTGCTGCATAACTTTGCCTCCCAGGAGGCAGGCCCGCAGGCCGGGCTGGTACAGGGCGCAGATGGTAATTTCTATGGCACAACAGTGGGCGACACCATCTATAATACTTCGTGGGGCACAGTGTTTCGCATCTCCCCGCAGGGACAATTCGCAACGCTTTATTCGTTCAGTTCCTACGCGAGAGGCAGTCACAACACAGATGGCGCGTTTCCCTACGCGCCGCTTGCTCTGGGCAGCGACGGCAGTTTCTATGGCGCAGCGTCCAGAGGCGGCGCTTATCATGTGGGAACCCTGTTCAACATCACGGCTGACGGGGTTTTTACCAAACTCCACACATTTACAGGCGCAGCCAGCGGCGGCGCAGCCCCCCTGACCGGACTGGTGCAGGGCGCGGACGGCAACTTCTACGGCACCACTGCGGGCGCGGGCTTGTATGGCGACGGCACACTGTTCCAGATGACCCCGGACGGCCATGTCACCAGCCTGCATAGTTTCAACGGTACGGATGGGGCCGACCCACAGGCGGCCCTTGTGGACGCAGGTGACGGCACGTTTTTAGGCACGACAGTCAGGGGTGGCGCGAACAACGACGGCGTGATTTATCGTATCAACCCGAACCCGCCGTATGTGATGACCGTCCTGCACTCCTTCACGGGAACCGATGGAGCCTACCCGCAGGCCGCTTTGGTGCGGGGCAGCAACGGCGACTTCTACGGCACCACGTCTGACGGCGGCAACACCAGCGGCCCCAATGTCGGCACGGTCTTTCGCATGAGCGCCACCAGCCCCTACACCGTGACCACGCTGTACGTCTTCAACTACGCAAACGGGCATAATCCGACTGCGCCTCTCATTCAGGCCAGCGACGGCAACTTCTACGGCACGGCTCCAGACAACATAATTTATCAAATCACCCCGGACGGTGCCTTCAATGTTGTTCACACCCTCACGAGCCTTGAAGGGCGGTATTACTTGAACGCGCTCGTGCAGGGCACGGATGGCCTTCTGTACGGCACAACCGGTATTGGCGGGCAGTACGGCGGCGGCACCGTCTTCCGCTTCAAGATGGTGCCGGTTGTTTATCACCCCGACATTGCCAGCATCAGCCCCACGCGACAGCCCGCCGGTGCGCCCCCCGTCACTCTCACGCTCACCGGCACGCAGTTCCAGCCCGGCGACACCGTGCTTTACAGCGGCAGTCCGTTAACGACTCACTACATTTCGCACACCCAACTGACCGCCACCATTCCTGCATCCCAACTTGTCACCGGCATCTACCACATCAAAGTGTCCGACCCCAACAGCGGCAGCGTGTCCGGCCCGCAGACGTTCACCGTCACCACAACCCGCATTACGCCCACATTCGGCACGCTCACCCGCGACGGCAATGGCGTCTACCATCAGCCCGTGAGTTTGCAGAACACCGGCTACGCCTCCGCGCCCAACCTGCAACTCACGCTTGCCACGCTCGGACAGGCGGGCACCAGCGACACGCTTCCGCTCTCGTTCGGCACAGTGACAGTGGGGCAGACCGTCTCCGCCACGCTCGCCTTCCCCGCCAGCGCGGGCGCTCCCGGCAGCGCGGCGAAACTGCACATGGAAGGCACGTACACTGGCGATACATGGAGCAAAGCCGTCACCGTCACCCTGCCGTAAGCGCAAGCAGCCCCCGTTCCAACAGCAAAGCGGCGCAGGAGAACGATGCTCCCGCGCCGCTTTTTTGCGCTTCTGCCCTGATGTTCACAAACAGAATTAAAATCGCGTCGTTTGCACCCTAAAGAAACGCGCCCCCGTTGCCATAATCAACCTTAGAGGCCGGAAACGACCTCAGAGGCACGGCCCGCAAGGGCCGATGGAACTGCCTCCGGCGCGGCGTCTGCGTTACTCTTGCGGACACCGGCCTCCCGTCACCCATCCATCACAAGTGGGGACAGAAAGGAAGAGTGTCGTGATGCCTCATACCGCATTGCGCCTTATCAACGCGACGGCTGAAAAGGCCGCGCACGTCACACCCGCGCAGGAGGCCGCCCGCAAGCGCGCCGCCCGCGTGCCGACCCCTGCCGAACAAATGGCCCAGCAGCGGCTCACGCTGCTCTCGCAAACGTACAGCCTTGTCTTAAGCGACGACCAGCGCCGAGCCTACAAAACCATCGCGCAGCGCTTCCCCGTCGGCAAAACCGGCAGCACCGCCGCGCGCGCCTGCTTTATCGCTCTGAACACCGCGCGTCTTCAGGCGGGCATGGACATTCTCCTCGATGCCAGCGCCGTTCAACTGCGCGACATGCTGCCCTCATTCCCCGCCTACACGCTGTCGGCGACGGTCACGGCAGGCGTATTTTCTCTCAAAATCGCGCTCGCCGCAGACTGGATTGGCCGGTATCTGGTGACCGCAACCCGTCCCCTGTCCAGCGGCGTCATGGAAATCTCGCGCAGCGCCTACCAGCTTATTCTGTCCGAAGACTTCATGCCCGCCGTGGAATATGACGTGGCAACCGCCTATCAGAACACGTTCAGACTGACTGCGGCGGTTGGCACGCGGGTTGGGGTGTGCATCA
This sequence comes from uncultured Armatimonadota bacterium, assembly GCA_963835235.1. Lineage (GTDB taxonomy): Bacteria > Armatimonadota > Armatimonadia > Armatimonadales > Capsulimonadaceae > CAWIET01. The sequence continues at coordinate 363,478 of CAWIET010000005.1, read as the reverse complement.
CGCCGCTGTCTCCCATCGGCTTCCCCGGCACGGCTGTCTTCCACGACGCGCTGGTCACTGCTGCGTGAACCCGGCAAAAAAGGAGCGAGGGATTGAAATCCCTCGCTCCTTGACAGGCGACAATCTCGTTTCTGCTTACAGCCAGTTGCGGCGACGGAAGTAAAACCACTCTGCAACGCCTGAAATAACGATAAGGCTCAACGCATACGGGTACCCGTACCGCCAATGCAGTTCCGGCATATTCGTAAAGTTCATGCCATACAGACCCGTAATGCCCGCCCATGTCATCAAAATAATGGAAACGCTCGTCAGCACCTTCACAATCTCATTCAAGCGATTAGACGCAACAGCCAAATGCGCGTCCAATGTCCCCGACAGCAAATCCCGGTAGGTATCGATCGTATCCACCACGCGGATAGTGTGGTCATACACATCCTGATAATACGCAAACAGCGCGCGCGCCCGCTCCCGCCTCTGCGCTTCGGCTCGCGTGTCGTCCTCCACCGACTCCACATAGCGCAGCAGCACATTCACCGCGTCGCGCAGGGGAGCCACATAACGCCGCATTTCCAGCAAATCCCGCCGCAAACTGAGCAAAGTCGGTAATGGCTTGGTCGCGTCCGCATCCCGCCGCCTTGCCGCGCGTCGCGAGTTATCTTTTGGCGCGTCCTGCTCGCTTATCGGCTGCAAAACAAGACGCTCCAGCGTGTCAATGCGGTCATCGTAAGCGTCCAATGCGGGGTAATAGTCATCTACAAGAGAGTCCAGCAGCAGGTACAGCAGAAAGTACGGCCCCTGCTTCTGCATTTCTGCATTCGCCTCCCACCGCTTGCGGGCCGTCTTCAGTGCCTCTGAGTCCCCCATGTGCACCGTGACGATATAGTTCTTCCCCACGAACGCATGGATTTCCGCGCTGCGCTCCACGCAGGCGCACGTCAGGTCTTCGCGATTAGGGGCAGGCCGCCACTCATGGGCGACGACAAACACGTAGCCGTCGTATTCCACCACTTTGGGACGCTGGTCGCGCTGCTTCAAGTCTTCCAGCGCCAATGGGTGAAACCCGAACTCCGCCTGCAGCATCTCAAAGTCACGCTCATCGGGCTTGCTGATGTCCAGCCACAGCGTGCCGCCATTGTCTTTCAGGTGCGTGTCAATGCCTTCGGTGGGAACGTCCTGCACGCCCTGCCCATTGCCGCCGAAGTATTGGGAAGTCAGCATAATTCCTCTTGCGGCTCCGTCCCCTGCGCCCCATGCCGCACGTGCAGAACTCTCACAATGCCCTGCGTGTCGCCCGCTTGCGGCTCTATAATGATAAAAGTGATGACGTACTTGCCGTACCGCAGGCGGCGCACCGGGGCATGAGCAAGGGCCGCGCTTTCTGCCACAACCGCGCAACGGTAAGGCAGGGTAGACAAAGACGCGAGCGCGTCTGTCAGTCCTTTCCCCCAGCGCGCTTCTTGTTCCGGGGCAGCGCGCATCAGGCGCAGGGAGTGACGCTCAATATCGGCTTCGGCGGCTTCCGTCACTTCAAGAAGATAATTGATCACGGAAGCGCGTCTAGCTCCGCCGGGGACAAAGGCTGCGTGTCGTCTGTGATGCCGTGACGCGCACGAAAGCGCGCCTGCCACTCTGCAAACGGCGTCACGCGCCCGGCTTCGCCATCGGCAATGCCCTGCTTGATGGCCTCCACCGAGGCGTAGTATTCCGCAGAGCCGACGTAGCCTTCCGGCACTTCTTCCCGCTCCTGCGAAGGGTACTGCGGTGCGCTTGTGCCATTGGACGGCAGATTGTTCAGCCACTCTGCGAGGCGGGCGCGCTCGTCGGGCGGCAGGTTCAAGATGTCGCGTTCCAATTCTTGCAGGCTCATGGCTTTGCTCCCATTACTCGCTGGCGTAGCCGTTGGGGTGCTTCTCAAACCACTCATACGCGGTACGCATGATGGTGGGCAGGTCGCCATACTGCGCCTTCCACCCTAACTCACGCTCTATCTTGGCAGACGACGCGATTAACTCTGCCGGGTCACCGGGACGACGCGGCGCTTCGGTGGCGACAATCTCCTTGCCCGTCACCTGACGCCCGGTTTCCACCACCTCGCGCACGGAGTAGCCTTTGCCGTTGCCGAGATTATAAGCGTTGCTGTCTGCGCCATTCTTCAAGGCTTCCAGTCCTAAGATATGCGCCTGTCCTAAGTCCGTGACGTGAATGTAATCCCGAATGCCGGTGCCGTCGGGCGTGGGGTAGTCCGTGCCGAACATCTTGATGTCCGGGCGGCGGCCCAGCGCGGCGTACAGCGTGAGGGGAATCATATGCGTTTCGGGCGTGTGGTCTTCCCCCAGTTCGCCTTCGGGGTCGGCTCCGGCGGCGCAGAAATAGCGCAGGGCGATGCTTTTCATGCCGAACGCCACATCGTACCAGTGCAGAATATGCTCGGCATCCAGCTTCGTCTGCCCGTAGGGGTTGGTGGGAAACTGCGGGTGCTTCTCGTCAATGGGGACGTACTGCGTCTCCCCAAACGTGGCTGCGGACGACGAGAACAGAATGTGCTTGACCCCTGCGCCGTTCAATGCGTCCAGCAGGGTGAGCGTCTTGACAATGTTGTTCTGGTAATACTTCACCGGGTCATGCACGCTTTCCGGCACGGACGCATACGCGGCGAAGTGGATCACGCTGTCTACTTGGTGCTCGCGCAGCGTGTTGGCGACTAAATTGCCGTCGCCGATGTCGCCCTGCACAAGCGTTGCGCCCGGCAGGTGCTTCATTACTTCTTTGTGGCCCAGTTCCAGGCTGTCGTAGATGACGACCTCGTAGCCCTTTTGCAGCAGCAGCTTGCACGTATGGCTCCCAATGTATCCGGCTCCCCCGGTGACGAACACTTTCCCCATGTAATCTTTCCCCTTGTGTGATGATAATGCGCTATTTGGCTCCCATTGCGCGCGGAATGGCCCCCTCGTAAGCGTCCCGCATGGCGGCTATGCTGACTTCGTACACGGCATCTTTGTTCTCTTCGTTGCTGCCGTCAAATGACAACTTGTCCCACATCACTTTGCCAAGCGTCCAACAGCCAACGCCGTGCTTCTTTGCCAGAGTGAACAGCGCAAAGTCATCTCGCGTGGTGACGACAACGGTGGCCGTGCGTTCCCCAAACAGTGTGAGAGCGTTGACCTCATGCAAGTCCTGAATGTCCGCGCCAATGTTCCCTGCCATGCAGCACTCAGCGAGAGCGACGGCAAGGCCGCCGTCGGAGACATCATGCGCCGATTGCAGAAGCCCTTGCTGAATGGCCTCGCGCACGAAGGCTTGCACGCGCTTCTCAGCCGCCAGGTCTAATGCAGGTGGCGTGCCTGCTTCCTGCCCATGAATGACGCTCAGGTATTCGCTGCCGCCGAAGGTAGGAGTGCCGCCGCCAATGAGATAGATTCCGTCGCCTTCGTTCTGGAAGGCCATCGTGACGCGGCGTTCGGCGTTCTCTATTAATCCGACCATGCCGACGGTGGGGGTGGGGAAGATAGCGCGCTCCGGCGTCTCGTTGTAGAACGATACGTTGCCAGAGATAACCGGCGTGCCCAATGCTTCGCAGGCGTCCGCCAATCCTTCCACCGCGCGGCGGAACTGCCAGAAATTGTCCGGCTTCTCCGGGTTGGCGAAGTTCAGGCAGTCGGTGACGGCGAGGGGGGTTGCGCCCACGCACGAGAGGTTGCGGGCGGCTTCGGCGACGGCGAGTTGTGCGCCCAAATAGGGGTCTAGGTAGCAATAGCGCGGGTTGCAGTCGGCGGTGAGGGCGAGGGCTTTGGTTGTCCCGCGCAGGCGCAGGACGGCGGCGTCGGCGGCTCCGGGCAGCACGGTAGTCTGCGTCTGCACCATGCTGTCGTACTGGTCGTAGACCCAGCGTTTGGACGCGATGGTTGGTGACGCCAGGAGTTTGAGCAGCACGGCGTTGTAGTCGTCTGGCTCCGGCAGGTGGGATAAGTCGGCGCTTTGCGCCTCTTTAATGTACGCTGGTTCGCGTGCTTCCAATGTGTAAACGGGGCAGTCGTCGGTGAGCGACGCGGCGGGCACGTCGGCGGCGACTGTGCCATTGTCCAGCACGACCACGCGACCTGTGTCGGTGACTTCGCCGATGACTTCAGCGGAGAGGCCCCACTTGTGGAATACGGCGGCGACTTCGGCCTCGTGGCCCTTCTCAATAATGGCAAGCATCCGCTCCTGTGACTCGGACAGCATGACTTCATACGGCGTCATGTCCGCCTCACGCAGAGGCACGCGGCGCACGTCAATGGTCATGCCGGTGCCCGCTTTGGCGGCGGTCTCGCAGGTGGAGCAGGTTAATCCCGCCGCGCCCATATCCTGAATGCCGACAATGTGGCCCGTCGCCAGTGCTTCCAATGTGGCTTCTATCAACAACTTCTCGGCGAACGGGTCGCCCATCTGCACATTGGGGCGCTTGCTTTCGCTGTCCGGGCCGAGTTCTACGGAGGCGAAGGTGGCTCCGTGAATGCCGTCTTTCCCCGTCGCGCTGCCGACGTACAGAACCGGGTTGCCGACGCCTTTCGCGCCCGCCGACGCGATTTTGTCCAGTGGCACGATGCCGACGGCCATTGCGTTGACGAGTGGGTTGCCCGCGAACGACGGGTGAAACGTAATCTCGCCGCCCACAGTGGGCACGCCGACGCAGTTGCCGTAGTGCGCGATGCCCTCCACGACGCCGTTGAAAAGATAACGGGTGCGCGCCCCGCTTTGCGGATCGTCTAAGGGGCCGAAGCGCAGGGAGTTGAGGGAGGCGATGGGGCGCGCACCCATCGTGAAGATGTCGCGCAGGATGCCGCCCACGCCGGTTGCCGCGCCCTGAAACGGCTCCACCGCAGATGGGTGATTGTGCGATTCCATCTTCATCACGACGCCGAGGTTGTCGCCGATGTTCACGACGCCTGCGTTTTCAACGGCCCCGGTGTCCATCGCCTCTTTGTACTTCTGGAACAGGCGCAGGACGGGGCGCGAATACTTGTAGCCGCAGTGCTCGCTCCACATGACCGCGTACATTCCGAGTTCGGTGATGCTCGGCTCCCGGCCCAGCGTGGCGAGTATCTTCTGATATTCGCCGTCATTGAGGCCCATTTCGCGGTGCAGTGTGGCGTCGGTCATGGGGCTATTATACCTGACCGGCGGAAAGGCTAGGGGCGTTGTCCGGCGGTTTCCTGCCGGGCCGGAAAAGAACCCGGCCCGGCGCGGCGCGTCAGGCGGCCACAGAGAGAGCGGCGGGCGCGGCGACCACATCAGCCTGGAGGAACAGAGGCTTGCCCCGGAAGCCGTCGGCGCTCACCGGGAAGAGGAGCAGGGCGACTTTGGTTCCCACCACAGGAGGGGCGTAGCGGGCCAGATATTTTTGCGTGATGTCCTGCGTGCTGTCAAGATGCGTCACGGTGTCAATGAGGGTCATGGGCATATCGGGCAGGATGGGCGTGGGGGTCAGGACGCTTTCGCTGGCAAAGATTTGCGCGGGGGAGTAGAAGCCGGGCGAGTTAAGGACAATCTGCACGCCCGCGCTGGCGGTTTGGGCGTCGGCATCCTCGGCGGCGCTCTGCGTGACGGCAAGCGTCATGGGAGGAAGCGCGTTGGGCAGATTGACGGCGGCAGGCGGGGTAATGTCCAGAATGCCGCCGTTGAGGGAGGCTTTGAGGGTAGAGACGGTGAGGCAGGCTTTCCAGCCGGAGAGCGGCTTGGTGGCGGTTGTGCTGGTGAGCACGAGGTTGGGATTGGCCTTGACGGTCTTTTTGCCGTTGGCCTGGCCCTCAATGAGTGCCTGCGTGGAGTGCTGGCTCATCTGCTGCCCAATAATCATCCACTGGCTCTGGAGTGTTTTACTGGCGGATTTCCAGGCGCGTGCGGCGGCGATCCAGAGTTGATTTTGTCGTGAAGTCGCTTCATTGCGCGGCTTCTGCGTTTTCACGCTTTTCATAATGCGGTGCCTTTCTTGCCTTGCGGCAAACGTGCCGGGTGGCACATTGAATTGTGCCTTGCGGCGGAGTGTTGGCAGCGCTCGCGGGTGGGCGAACACTGCTCTACCGGTATTATTGGCAGTTTCCGCGCCGCTCTTTAGGGTAGAAGAAGCACTATTTTTTCAGGCAAGGGGAAAGGGCAGGGGTTAGCGGAATGGGCTATCTAGGATTGTTATAGAGATTTAACATCATTTATCATTTGCCTCCACCAATTCATCAATGCACCCTGAACGATGTACACAAACATGTGTAGATGCATGGGTAAGTCTGCGACACTCCATGCTGCGCCTACCATTCCAGTATTATGTCCGATGATTTCGTGTGGAACGCCAGTGCTCATCCAATCAAATGGCGGCGTACACATGGGCATAGGAAATGGCTTACCACCATGCAGAGCACGAGAGCGGTAGTCGTAAATCTTGCTCATTGCCTTCTTGAATGGTGCATTGTCCCATGATAACTGATATGCTAGCACGGGACGAATTGGAGGTGGCTCTGGCCGAAAGGTGAGCAAGAAGTCAACAAACTTTTTTGTTGACCCCATATAGCGAACAAACTCACTTGCGATTCGGGCTACTAATTCTTGCCCTCCTACGTCTTCCAAATACTCGACTAGTTGAAGTTTAGCCTCGCGCAGCTTTTCTTCGGGGTCATCGTCACCCTCACGCCAACGGTTAGCAGCCGTCTCTATCGCGGATACGAAGAGTATCCAAGACAACGCAGGCTCCGATTCTGTCAGCCACATACCATCTTGGAAATATCTAGCTGCGCGAACTAAAGCGATTGATTCTTTGGCAGGAAGCACCAGAAGCTTCTTCAGAAGTTCACACTCCCCTAAATCATGTGTACCCAAAGCGCGTGGTACAATTGAACGTGCCTCCCTCGTCAGCAACACGGGAGCGCCATTTTCACGACCAAACCCATGACCAAATGGCCTGCCCTTTGGGTCTTCACCAGGGATAAACAAACGATTGACGGCACCAGGTTTGAGTCTCACGCCAAGTGTCACTGACAGGAGAGCGGCCACCTCATCTGTCAATGAGCCTCCATGATAGCTCTCATCATTTGTTTGACTCAGAGCTAAGGTATCCCACTTGCCGTAGTAACCACAGCGTAGCACAAGCGCCTGCCGAGCTACCCCAAAATCCTCTTGTCCGGCCAGTCCATTCAAGATTTCGTAAGGCCCCAACCCGGTGGCAATCTCACCCGGTATATGTGCGTCACTGAAAAAAGGGCACTCAAAGCCACTTTTGTATTCAGCACCATTTTCAAAAGCCCACCAATTGTTAACTATGGCAGGCCGCTGCTCGTCAGGCGCTACTATTTCTTCAGCCATGTGATACCACCTTGTCCTGTTGTTCGCCGCGCCCGCCCGCGTTCCCTGCCGCCGCGCAAAGGCGTTGTTACTGAGTTGTTCTCGCTTCCCGCAAGCCTTTTTTACGTGTCAAAAGCGCGTCGTGACTGTGTGAAAGATGCGTAGAGGATGTGTAAAAGATGCGTGTAGGATGCGTGTAGGATGCGTAGAAGATGCGTGTAGGATGCGTGTAGGATGCGTTCCACCCGTGTAGGGGGCCTATAAAGGGTGGTCGCGGCGTGCGGCCTGACCCCACGAAAGACCGTCAGGAACCGCGCGGCGGCGGCGCGTGTTGGAATGGCAACACTTTATGCCACTGACACAAACACCCCCTGACTCCATACAAGACGCCCTGCGCGCCCGCTCTCAGTCCCAGAATGGCCCCGCAAATGGGCATGGGAACGGCCATCATCACCTAGACCTGAAAGATTTGCCGACGCCGGAAAACGCCAAGCCGCGCCTGTCGCTGGCGGCGGACATCGGCATGGACGGCGGCTTTGGCGAGCGCTGGCTGATTGTGGACACGCATCACCTGCGCGTGGTGACGCCTGCTCACAACGGCAAGGCGGCCCATGTTGACTTAGAACTGGCGCTTGCCGACATCACCGACGCCCGCGCCGAGATGGGCGTGGGAAGCGGCGCATTGTTGTTAACGCTCCAAAACGGGGCGACGCGCGAGGCCGTGCGCTACACGCTGGCGCAGGCTCCGGCATTCAGCGCGGCGGCGCGCGCCCTGCAATCGTACATCAAAGGCGAAGAGCCGCCCGCGTCGCTGACGCAGGGGTTGGAGAAAAAAGCCTGCCCCAAGTGCGGCGACCCGCTGCCCGATGACACCAATGTCTGCCCCAAGTGCGTGGACAAGCGCGCCGTGCTGTCGCGTCTGCTGGGCTACGCGCTGCCGTACAAGATGCAGGCCATTCTGGTTACGACGCTGATGCTGGCGGGCACAGCGGTTGCGCTGGTTCCGCCCATCTTGCAGCAGCGGCTCACCGACGACGTGTTGGTTCCCCATCGCCATATCGCCTGGATTGGCTGGATTATGCTGGGCGTGATTGGCGTCAATGTCGCGTCCACCGCGCTGACAGTGTGGCGCGGACGGGTTGCGGCGCGCATCTCCAATCACATGGTGTACGCGCTCCGCACGTCGGCGTACAACAAATTGCAGGCGCTTTCGCTTTCCTACTACGACAAGCGGCAAACGGGGTCGCTGATGGCCCGCGTCACGCAGGACGTGAACGAATTGCAGACATTTCTGGTGGACGGCCTGCAAATCTTCGTGGTTAACACCGTGCAGATTGTGCTGACATTGGTGATTCTGCTGCGCTACAACTGGCAACTCACGCTGCTGGTGCTTCTGCCCATTCCCCTGACTATCTTTCTGGCGCGGCGCATCATGAAACTCTTGTGGGGACGCCTGCACCGTCTGTATTACCTGCGGGCCGGGCTGTCGGCGTCTATTAACGCCGCGCTGTCGGGCGTGCGCGTGGTGAAAGCGTTCGCGCAGGAGCGGCGGGAAGCGTCGCGGTTCTCCGAGCGCGCGTTAGGGCTGTTCAACGCGGGGCTGGTAGTCGAGCAGTCGTGGGCGACGTACTTTCCCATTCTGGCGTTTATTACCACCTTCGGGATGTATATCATCTGGTACGCGGGCGGTTTGCAGGTCTTTGCCAATCGCACCAACCTGCCGCAATACGGCATGACCGTTGGCGTTCTGGGCCTCTTTTTATCCTACATCTTCATGCTGCTTGGCCCGCTGCAGCAGATGACCCGCATTGCCGATTGGCTGTCCCGCTCTACGGCGGGTGCGGAGCGCGTCTTTGAGGTCATAGACGCCGAACCCGACATTCAGGACGCCCCCGACGCCGTGCCGCTGCCCCGCATGGCAGGCAAAGTGGAACTGCGCGATGTCCGCTTCTCCTACGACAAGAACTCGGACGTGCTGGAAGACGTGTCGCTTGTCGTGCAGCCCGGCGAGATGATTGGCCTGGTCGGGCACTCCGGCGCGGGCAAGTCTACACTTATCAACCTGCTGTCGCGCTTCTACGACGTGCGCGACGGCTCCATTCTCATTGACGACATAGACATCCGCCATATTGCTACCGACGACCTGCGCCGTCAGATTGGGGTTGTGCTTCAAGAGCCGTTCCTGTTCCCCGGCACGGTGGCAGACAACATTGCGTATGCCAAGCCGGGCGCGTCGCCCGTAGAAATCATGCGCGCCGCCAAAGCCGCCAACGCCCACGACTTCATCATGCGCTTCAATGACGGCTACGACACGCTGGTCGGCGAGCGCGGCGCGCGGCTTTCGGGCGGCGAGCGCCAGCGCCTCTCTATCGCCCGCGCCATTCTGCACGACCCGCGCATTCTCATCTTAGATGAAGCGACGGCCTCCGTAGACACCGAAACCGAGAAGCAGATACAGGATGCCATTCAGCGCCTTGTGCGGGGCCGCACGACATTCGCCATCGCGCACCGCCTGTCTACATTGCGAAACGCGCACCGCCTGATGGTGATGGAGCGCGGCAAAATGGTGGAACTGGGCACGCATGACGAGTTGTTGTCCATGCCCGACGGCGTGTTCAAGAAACTGGTGACGATGCAGCAGGAAGTGAACAAACTCCATGTGGTGTAGGCCAGAGGCCCTCACCCCGCCATCAAGAGCCGCTGCGCGGCCCCTCACCCCGCCGGAAGGAGGCCCTCACCCCGCCGCTTCGCGGCGACCCTCTCCCGCTTCGCAGGCGAGGGTGAGGAATAAGAGCCTGCTAACGCAGGCGAGGGTCAGAAAGACAGTTGTCTTAACCCTCGCCCGTGACAACGGGAGAGGGTGGCTCCGAAGGAGCCGGGTGAGGGCCTCCTTCCCTTACGGTGAGGGCCTCCTTCCGCCGAATGAAGGCCTCCCTGCCCGAAAGAAACCCATGACCGAAGAGCCTGATAATCCGTTTGACGTGCGCCTGTTAGACCCACGTGCCGTGCGCCTGTTTCGCACAGACCCCGCCGATGCCCTTGTGCGTCTGACGCTGGAAGGCGAACGCTCGTGGCGCTCCGTGCAGATTGCCCGCGCGTTCCCGTTCTCCGACCCGGAACATTATATCGGCCTGCGCGATTCCGAGGGCGGGGACATTGGCCTGCTGCCCACGCTGGACGGCCTGGACGACACATCCCGCGCCGTCGTAGACGCCGAATTGGAGCGGCGCTACTTCGTGCCGCAGGTGCAGCGCGTTTTGTTTGTGTCCGAAGCGCAGGGCGTCGTGACGTGGGATTTGGAGACGGACAGAGGGCCGCGCCATGTGGTCATCCGCAACCTGCGGGACAGCGTGCAGTCGCTTGGCCCATCCCGCCTGCTGCTCACCGACAGCGATGGCAACCGTTACGAGTTCCCCGACGTGAACGCTTACGGCGCGAAGGCGTATGCCGTGCTCGCCAAAGTGACGTAGCGTTTTTCGCACCGTCCCGTCCCCCGCCGGGGGCTGCTTTCCGGTCAACGAACGGCCCCGCTAGGGTAAACGAACGGTAAACGAACGGCAAACGAACGGTAAACGTACGGCAAACGTATGGTGTTTACACGGCAAATCAACGGAAAATGAACGGCAAACCAAAGCCGCCGCCGCGAAACCAGCCGCACCGGGACACACGCAAAAAGAGGGGACGCGGCATCGCTGCTGCGCCCCCTCTGCTGTGTTTCAGGCAGGCTAAATAGACCGCCTGCCCGTGATGAACTGGAACAGGAACACGATGACAGCGATCACCAGAATGATGTGGATCAAGCCGCCGCCGATGTGCATCAAGAAGCCAATCAGCCATAAGGCGACCAGCACCGCGCCGATAATATACAGTAAGTTGCCCATTGCACGTTACCTCCTGACAAGTCTTTCTGACAAGGGTCACTCAGTTGGCTCTATGGATTGGACGCAGCGAACTGCGCCGTGCCGCGCAGGACGAGCCTGCCCTGCGCTACCTGCGCGCTTTGCAGCGCCAGGGGCACGCGAACGGTGGACAAATCCACCAAAGGGTTTAACTCCGAAAGGGTCGCATTCACCACAAACGCGGGCACCGGCAGAAAGCCCAAACGGGCGCGGTCAGCCACGAAGTCCAAGGTGCTCGCGCCCGGCTCGGAGGGCGTCAAAGTTCCCGCCACCCCGATTATCGTATGCAGCGGCCCTGCGGCAACTGGCAGACGCGCCTGCAAATCTGTTTGTTCCAGCGTCACGGTCACGTCAGGGCGGCGCTGCGCCAGATAAGAGTTCAAGTGCGCCTGCCCGATGGCGGCATTAAAAGTGACTTGCCCCACATGGCTCACGCGATGCGCCTGCGTGTCAAACGACACGTCGTCGGCGTCCAGCGTGAGGGCGTCTAATGTCACAGCAGGCGTGATTTGCACGTCCTGCCCGTTGATATGGACATGGCGGGCGCGGCCCCGCGCCAGGGCGAACGGGTCACCGTCTACGGTCACATCGTAACGGGCGGCAGGGCCGATGGCCTGCGGCAAGGCTTCGGCAATCTTGCGCGCGGCCACTGTCTGCGGCGCAAGCGACCCACAGCCCGCGACCAGAAGGCAGGCCGCGGCGCACAGGAAACTAACCTGCCGCATGGCTTTCCGTCGCTCTGGGGTCGTAAGCGTTGGCGACAACCAGGCTGTCGGGGCCGACTGCGCGGATCAGCGCGAGCGGCAAATGCGGCTTGCCGTGCAGGGCGTTGTCTAAAATGCCAGTTGCCAGCAGCAGGGCGGGCACAGAAAGCGCGTCCGTGTCCAGCACCGTGTCAAAGACTTTGCCGAGCACGCTGCCTGCTTCACTCAGCACCGGGCGGCCCTGCAAGCCTTTCGCGCTCAACGCTGCCGCATCATCCGGCGCGGGGGCACGGTCTGACAGGGCGTCTGCGCCTGTCACGGTGAGCGCGTCCGTTCCCAGACTTTGCACGGACGCCACTGGCAGAAAGCGCGGATGCAGGTGCAAACCGCCAATGTTCACCAGAAAGCCTGCCACGCGGCCTGTCTGCGCGTCAAACAGGATGTCCGCGAGCCGTCCCAGACGCTCCCCGCCTGCCAATGTGACCACTGCCAGCCCCGTCAATTCTGCTCCGCTGCGCGCTGCCATTGTGCTGCCCCCGTGTGCCTGTCTATACCCGGCGGGCAGATGCGCCAAACGCGGGCAAAGGCAGCCCCCATAAGGAGGCCCTCACGGGGGAAGAAGGAGGCGCTCACCGTGTCGGAAGGAGGCCCTCACCCCGCTGCTCCGCAGCGACCCTCTCCCGCTTCGCAGGCGAGGGTGAAGAATAAGAGCCTGCTGGTGCAGGCGAGGGTAAGAAAGACACTTGTCTTAACCCTCGCCCGTGACAACGGGAGAGGGTGGCTCCGCAGGAGCCGGGTGAGGGCCTCCTTCTTCCCCCGTGAGGGCCTCCTTATGAGGGCCTCTTGCTGCGAGCAGGTCAGTCAATATCAGCGACCTCAACAGCGACCACAAGACGCGCGAGGCGTATCTCGTATAATTCCATCAGCACCGCCAGTGTCATCAGGAGAAGGCCCAGAAGGAGCGTTGCCGCGCCCGCCCATGCCAGACGCGACTCCCGCTGCGCGCCAATCAGCAGAATAACGGTCGCCAGAAACGCAAGCAGCGCCAGCGACAACTGCGTCGCCGCCGCCCACATCGCTGTCACGCGCCGCCGGAACAGTTCAATTTGACGAGACAGGCTTTCCCGCCGCGCCGCGCTTGTGTCCGGGCGGCGATACTCGGCAGTCAAATTCCGCATTCGGTCGGAGATGTTGGCGTACTTGGCGCTGAACGCGGACAGCAGAATGGAGGTAGCCGTGACCAGCGCAACAGGGGCGATGGCGACGCCAATCAAACTCATCAGGCTGGCAACAGGCGCAGGGGCGGCGGGCGGCATGGCGCAAGCGTAGCACACGCGGGCGCGGCCTGTCAAGCCGACGCGGGACTGGCGAACGGCCAACGAAGGAACAACATAGGAACAACATAGGAACAATTTAGGGCCAACGCAGGGTATTTATACGGCAAACGCAGGGCGCGTGAACGGCCCCGCAACGGCCCCGCTAGGGTAAACGAACGGTAAACGTATGGTAAACGAACGGTAAACGTACGGCAAACGTACGGTAAACGTATGGTGTTTACACGGCAAATGTACGGCAAAGGAACGGTGGGGCAGGAACTTGCGCTGCCCGCGTCGCATTACTATAAATAGTTATGACACCCCCTGACACCATTCCCCGTCCTTCCGACACTGCCGTGCCCGTTGCCCGCGTCGCGGAGCGCGCGCGGCAGGTTGCCGATGAAATAGAAACCGTGATTGTCGGCAAGCGCGCCGTCGTGGAGCGGGCGCTCACGGCGTTCCTGTGCGGCGGGCACGTCCTCATTGAAGACATTCCCGGCGTGGGCAAAACGACGCTGGCGAAGTCGCTGGCGCGCGCTTTGGGCTGCGTGTTCAAGCGCGTGCAGTTCACCCCTGACCTGCTCCCCGCCGACATCACCGGGTCGGCTATCTTCAACCAGCGCACCGCGCAGTTTGAGTTTCGGGAAGGGCCGGTGTTTGCCAACATCGTGCTGGCCGATGAGATTAATCGGGCGACGCCGAAAACGCAGTCGTCGCTGCTGGAGTGCATGGAAGAGCGGCAGGTTACCAACGACGGCATTACCTACGAACTGCCGCACCCCTTCTTTGTGATTGCCACCGAGAACAACGTGGACGCGCACGGCACGCACCCGCTGCCGGAAGCGCAGATGGATCGGTTTATGATGCGCCTGTCCATCGGCTACCCGGAGCGCGCCGACGAAGCGCAGATTTTAGAGCGCCAGATGCACGGCTCGCCGCTCGCCGACGTGCGCGTGGTCTGCACCCGCGAAGAACTCATAGAAATGCAGGCTGCCGTGCGGGACGTGTATATTGACCCGTCCCTGCGCGAGTACGTGGTGGACGTGGTGGCGGCGACGCGCTCTCACCCGCAAATCCTTCTGGGGGCCAGCCCGCGCGGGTCGCTGTTTCTGCTGCACGGCGCGCAGGCGTATGCCGCCCAGCAGGGCCGGACGTTCGTCTTGCCCGATGATATTAAACTGCTGGCTCCGTCCATTCTGGCGCACCGCATCATTCTGCGCCCGGAAACGCGCCTGAAGATGACTGGCCCCGCCGCGCTGATTGCCGAGCTGCTGGAGCGCGTGCCGGTGCCGGTGGGGGTTTAAGAGGCCCTCGCCATGTCGGAAGGAGGCCCTCACGTAAAGGGAAGGAGGCCCTCACCCGGCTCCTTCGGAGCCACCCTCTCCCGTTGTCACGGGCGAGGGTTAAGACAGAATAACTCTTACCCTCGCCTGCGAAGCGGGAGAGGGTCGCCCCGACAGGGGCGGGGTGAGGGCCTCCTACGCGCGGGGTGAGGGCCTCCTTCCCTTGACGTGAGGGCCTCTGTGCGCTTTGACCTATGCTCACCAATCGGTTCTTCAAGAAGTTTGTGCTGGGGGTCGCCGGGGCATTCCTGCTGGTCGTGGCGGTCGCCTTCAAGCTGGAACAGCTGTACTTGATGGCGGCCATTCTGTTCCTGCTGCCTCTGGTTTCCTATCTCATCGGGCGCGCGCTCCTGCTGGGGCTGACCTGCGAGCGCGTCGCCCCGCCCTCGTGCAGCGTCGGCGAGCAGGTTCCGGTCACGCTGACGCTGGGCAATACAGGCGCGCTCCCCAAGTTCTCCCTGCGCGTCCGCGACCGCCTGCCCAAATGGGCGCGCGCGGCAAACGGCGAGCCGCCGCCTCTTCTGCAGCTGTGGCCCGGCGAGGCGGGGCAAACAACGTACCTGCTGGAAGCGGCGCGGCGCGGGCTGTGCGTGCTCGGCCCCGCGCAGGCGCTTTCTACCGACCCGCTCGGCTTCTTTGACTACGCGCAGACGCTTCCCGGCACGACCGAAGTGCTGGTGTATCCGCAGGTGCTTCCCGTGCGGCGTCTCGCTTTGGACGGAGCGGGGGCGTGGGGCACGCGAGAAATGGACAATGCCGCCGCGCGGGGCGGCGGGCTGGACTTTCACGGCGTGCGCGAATACCGGCAGGGCGATGAACTGCGGCGCGTTCACTGGCGCACGACCGCGCGCACCGGCACGCTGGCGGTGATGGAATACACGCAGGGGCAGGCGTCTGATGTATTGATTGCGCTGGACATGAACGCAAACGCTTACGCCCATACCGGCGAAGGCGGCGACAGCGCGCTGGAATATGCCATCACGCTCACGGCGACCCTCTGCGATGCGCTCCTGCGGGAAGGCTACGTCGCGCGCCTGCTGCTGGCGTCGCTGCCCAACGGCCCGCTCGTGCTGCACGACCGGAGCGAGATGCCGCGCCTTCTGGAGATGCTGGCCCGCGCCGACGCCGACGCGGCCCAATCGCTCGCTGAAGTCTTGCAGCGCCATGCCGAAGAAGCAGCGCGCGGCGCGACGCTGGTATTTATTACGCCTGCGGCGTCTGACCCGGCTCTGGCGACGGCGCTGGCCGAATGGGGAGCGCGCGGCGCGCGGCGTCTGGGCCTCGCGCTGGACGGCCCATCGTTCCAAACGGAGAACAATGGCGCGCGCGGCAGGCGCAGGGGTTCGTCCGTTTCCACCACCCCCGATGCGGGCAGCCTTCCCGATGGCGTGGCCGTGCAGCGCGTGCGGCGGGGCGACGATTTGCAGCAAGTGTTGGAAGGATTAAGTTATGCCCGCTGAGAGCGCGGCCCTTAAAGACAACGGCGTGAACGCCGCGCCCATCAGCCTGCCGCTGTACGCGGGCGGGCTGGCGGTGACCCTGTGCGGCATTCAGACCGTTTCGTCGGCGATGGGCGCTTTTGAGGTGACGGTGGGAGCGACCTTGCTGTGCGCGCTCGGCTTCGGCTTTTCCCTGCTGTGCCGCCGTTTGCGGGTGCAGCCGCGTTTGATTGAGATGGCGACGCTGGCGCTGGCGGCGTATATTGTCTACGGCGTGGTGTCTCAGACATTTGACTATACCTGGTTCCTGCAAGGCGCTGACCGCCCGGAACTGCGGGTGGCGGCGGTGCTGATGTGGAGCGCCGTTTTGCGTTCGTGGACGGTGGTTTCCGACGACATGGTAATGTTCTCGTGCGTGCTGGCCGCCGCCATGATTGGCCTCACGGGAACCGAGGACGTAAACACGGCGACGCTGGTGTATTTCTGCCTGTTCGTGCTGTCCATGCTGTTTCTCTTGATACACCACAATGCCCTGCTGCACCGAATGCAGGCGACTGAGGAAGAGCGCGCGCGCCCGACGCGGCGTCTGCTTCCGGCGCAGGCGGTTCTCGCTCTGGGGTGCGGGCTGGCGGCGCTGGGATTGGGGCTGGTGGTGATTATCCCCGCGCAGGCGGCGCTGGCGGGTTTGTCGCTGACGCAGGCTATTCGGCAATTAGTCGGGTCGGGCGCGGGCGTGGAGGCGGCGGGCGCGCTGGTTGCGGAGCGCTTCTCCGACGACCCCACGCTGCAAGTCGGGCAAGGCTCCGTGTGGCCGACTTCGCAGAACGTAGTGATGCACGTCAGCACCAGCGATGGGCAGCCGCATTATTGGCGCGGGCGCACATATGACGTGTATACCGGCGCAGGCTGGTACAGCACGCAGGGACGGGCGCTGCCGCTGCCGGTGGTGGGCGAGGAGGCCAGTTCCGGCTTCATGTACGCCGCGCGCGCCGACCGCATTCCCGGCGAGGGACACTACCGGGAGCCGTTTCCCGTGCATCGCACGCCGCTGATTGCCACCTTCAGCGTGCTGGGAGAGACCGAGCAGTTTTACTACGCCGACGAGCCGCGCAACCTGTGGTTCGCTCCGGCGGAGGGTGTCGCGCCGCGTTTGTCCCCCGATGGCCGCATGGATTTGCAGGACGCCGCCGTGCGAATGCAGTATTCCGTGACTTCACTCGCGCCCCCTGACCTGTCGCTGTCGGACGTGGCGCAAACGCTGCGTCAGGACGGCACGCTGTACCCCGCGTCCATTCGCCGCCTGTACCTGAGCGCCCCGCCAGACGCGGCTAATCCTATTACCACCTATGCCGACCGGCTCCTTTATGAGTATGCCGTCAAAGATGCCCTGCGCGTTCTGCCCCCGGAGCGGCGCACGCCGTTTGACAAAGCGATGGCGCTGCGCGACTGGATTGCCGCGCGCTGCACGTACTCGCTCACGGTTGACCCGCTTCCTGCCGACGATGACCATGTGCGTGCCTTTCTGTTTGACACGAAGCGCGGCTACTGCGACCTGTTTGCATCGGCGATGGTGGTGCTGTGCCGCACGGCGGGCATTCCGGCGCGGCTGGCGACCGGCTTCGCACCGGGCGAGGCCGACGGTTCCAAAGGCTTCAACCTGCGGGCGTTAGACAAGCACGCCTGGGCCGAAGTTTACTTTCCCGGCGACCACTGGCAGATATTTGATGCCACCATCGGCACGCGCACGGATGGTTCTGTGCCGACCCAAGCGTTGTCGGCGGGCTGGGGGACGCGCCTGTGGCGGGCGCTCACCCATTCCGGGCCGGTGCCGCTCGCGCTGGCATCGGGCATCGCGCTCATTCTCGTGTACGTGCTGAAGACGGAAGTGTACGACCGCTGGCGCGGGCGTCGCCTCTCCCTTTCGGCGGGGCAGGCCGGGGACGTTGTGCCCGGCACAGAGGCGCGTGCGCGTCTGGCGCAGCAGTATGCGCTCCTGACGCGGGCGATTGGGCGTCTGGGTCTGCCGCGCCGCCCGGCGGAGACGCCGGATGAGTACGCGGCGCGCGCCGTACCTTTTCTTTCGGTGCAGGAGGCGCAGTGGGGCGTCGCGCTTGGCCCGCAGGTGGTGCAGGAGATGACCGCGCAGTTCGTGCGGGCGCGCTACGGGGTCATGGAACCATTAGCAGGCGTGGAGCCGGACGCATTGGCGCGGTTCACATCGGCGGCAGCAAAGGCGCGGCGCGCGCGCTTCTGGCGTCGCCTGCGCGGGCGCTTCTAGCCGCCGATGCGCGGGCTGTTTTACTTCAAGCGTAGCGGGCCGCGTGTGGCGGACGTTACTGGGAGGCCAAACAGAAAATCAAGCAGCCCGTGCGCCCGCGCAGTTGAGAGAAAACAGGCTTGCCGGAAAGACGGTTAACAACCTCGGCAATGCCCACGAACAAGGCGGCGGCTATCGCGAAAGCGAGAGCATAAAGAACGGCGTCAAGGAGGGCGGCTTTCATGCGCGTATTCTGCCTCCTGCACGGAGCCAAGAAAAGCCCGGCGGGGAAGGCCGGGCTTAGGGAGCGGGAACGAGGTTAATACTTGGCTTTGTGGGCGCGTTCGGGCAGGGGGTGGGTCTCTAAATAATCGTCATACGTGCCGTGAAAGTCTATTAACCCGTCAGGCGTGAACGACAGGACGCGCGTGGCGACTTCGGAGACTAAATCGCGGTCATGCGAGACAACCAGCGCCGTGCCGGGGAACTGGGACAAGCCTTCGGCGAGCGCCGACACGCTTTCCAAATCCAGGTGATTGGTGGGTTCGTCAAACACAAGAACAGGGTGCTTTTCCATCATCAGTTTGGCGAGCAGCAGACGCGCCGCTTCGCCGCCGGAAAGCGCCTTTGTCTGCTTGTCGCCTTCCTCGCCGCTAAACAGCATCCGTCCGAGCAGGCCGCGCACGACCTGCTGGCCTTCGCCGGTCTCGTACTGCATCAGCCACTCAAACGCCGTGCTGTCGTCGCTTGCCACCTGCGCCCGATAATCCTGCGCGTACAGCCCCCATGTCTGCCCCGCCCCCCATTGCACCGTGCCCGCGTCCGGCGTAAGTTCTCCCAAAAGGCAGCGCAGCAGCGTGGTCTTCCCAACCCCGTTGCCGCCGATAATCGCCACCTTGTCGCCGCGCATAATCTCCAGATTGAGACCAGCAAAGAGAGGCGGCCCGCCGAACGCTTTGCACAAATCGTGCGCCGTCACCACTTCGCGGCCTGCGGGCTTCTTCTGCTCAAAGCGGATAAAGGGACGCTGAATGTTGGAACGCTTTAACTCCGTCGGCGCAAGCCGCGCCATCTCTTTGCGCCGCGACTGCACCTGACTGGAACGCTGTCCGGCGGCGAAGCGCGACACGAACTCCTGCAATTGGGCGATCTTTTTGGCTTTGTCTTTGTTGTCATTCTCTACGGTTTGACGCGCGGACATCTTGTGTTCCACCATGTCGTCGTAGTCGCCGGGGTAGACAATAATGGTGTCGTAGTCAATGTCGGCAATATGCGTGCAGACAGCGTTCAGGAAATGACGGTCGTGCGAGATCACAACCAGCGTGCCGTCGTAGTCCATCAGGAACTCTTCCAACCAGTGAATGGTGTCCAAGTCCATGTAGTTGGTTGGCTCATCTAATAACAGCGCTTCCGAGCCGCCGAACAATGCCTGCGCCAGCAGCACCCGGAACTTGAAATCATTGGCGAGCGTGCCCATCAGGTCGCTGTGCTTGTCGTCGGGAATGCCGATGCCGCGCAGGATTTCAGCGGCGTCAATCTCGGCCATGTAGCCGTTCTCATCGGCCACAGTGGTCTCCAAATCGCCCAATCGCTCCATTTGCGCGTCGGTAAAATCCGATAACTCGCACAGGGCATTGCGCTCGCGTAACGCTTCCCACAGGCGCGCGTTGCCCATGATCACCGTGTCTAAAATGCGCTCCGTGTCAAACGCATTCTGGTCTTGACGCAGCACGCCCAGTTTCTTCGGGCGGGAGATGGTGCCGCGATTAGTCGGCTCAATGTCGCCCGTCAGTATCTTCATAAACGTGGACTTGCCCGCGCCGTTCGGCCCTGTCAGCCCGTAGCGGTTGCCCGGCGTGAACTTCACCGAGACGTTATCAAACAAGGTGCGCGTGCCATACGATTTAGACACGCCCTGAACAGTGATCATAAGTGGTTCCCCGCAAAAAAAGACGCGCTGCAAGCGCGTCACAAACTGCGTTTCATTGTACCCGATAAGCGTGTCCGATAAGAAGCCCCCCATTCTGGGGGAAGATGCTCTACAGCAGGGCCAACCACCGTAGGGGCAAGGCTTGCCTTGCCCTGCTTGCCTTACCCTGCTTGCCTTACCCTGCTTGCCTTACCCTGCTTGCGTTGCGCTGCTTGCCTTGCCCTGATGACGGGGCAGAGCCAATCACCGTAGGGGCAAGGCTTGCCTTGCCCTGATGACAGGCCAGAGCGGTTATTCGCACAGGGCAGGGCGGTTATTTGCACAGGGCAGGGCAAGCCCTGCCCCTACAGATGGCAGGACGCCATGCCGCGCTTCTCTAAATACTGCTGGTGATACTCTTCCGCCGCGTAAAACTCCGGCGCGGGCACGATTTGGGTCGCAATCGGCTTCTTGAAGACCCCGCTCTGGTCTAACATTTCTTTGGACTTCTGCGCGCTCCGCGCCTGCTCGTCGCTGTGCGTGAAGATGGCCGAACGATACTGCGAGCCGAAATCCGGCCCCTGACGGTCAACCTGCGTGGGGTCATGGTTCTCCCAGAACACGGTCAGCAACTCCTCAAACGAGACGCGCTCCGGGTCAAACTCCACCTGCACCACTTCCGCGTGGCCGGTGCGGTCGGTGCAAACCTGCTGATAAGTCGGGCTGACGACGTGCCCGCCCTGATACCCCACCGTTGTTTTGACGACGCCCGGCACTCTGCGGAACGCGGCTTCCACGCCCCAAAAGCATCCGGCGGCAAATGTTGCTAAGTTTGTCATGGTCAAAGTGTACCTCCTGTGACAGTTTTTTAACAGCGCGCGCAGCCATAAAGTTCGCCAAAGTCTCTTTCTTTTGCCTGCCGATGTTCTTGACAAGAACTAGATAAGAACTAGATAAGAACTTAACAAGAACTTAACAAGAACTAGACAACAGCATAACAAGACCTTCAAGGCCATAAAAACGGCCCCTGAAAGCAGCCCCTGAAGAAAATCCCAAACCCTGCCGATAATATCCCCGTCACCGTAATCATGCAGGGAGAAAAGTCAAGAAAGTCAAAGGAAGAAAGTCAAAGAAAGAAAGTCAAAGAAAGAGGATCACCATGAAAAAGACCGTTGCCAACATCATTAAAACCGGACGCGCTCTGCAATCCGCCGCGCGTAAAGTCCAAACCGCTCCGAAGGTTCTCAACCCGCAGGTGCAATTAGCCCGTGACTGCGCGTCCCACTGGGCCACCATGACCGGCGCGCAAAAAATGGCCTTCGCGACGCTCGCGCAGACCATGAACAACTTTGCCGAAGTCGCCATGCCCACGCGCACCAGCGATTTCGCCTGCTTTCTGGGCGTCAGCAGCACGCTGCGCCTGCAAAACGCGCCCATCAGCCCCGACGCCCCGCTCTGGCCGCCGTCCCTTGACCCGCTGCCCTCCCTCACCCTGACATCCTCATGGAGCGAAAGCGGCACGCTGGGACTGACCCTGCACGCCGCCGCGACCCGCACAGGCACGATTTTGTGCTACGGAACGCGGCCCATCAACGGCGCAAATCCGGCATCGCCCGGCGCTCAATACAAGTTCCTGGCCCCGCTCACGTCGCTGGACACCACGCAGGACGTGTCTCGCCAATACCTGAGCCGCTTCCGGGTGAGCGGCCCCGGCTGCAAAATCACGCTGAAACTGGTTCCCGTGACCACCGACGGCCTGCGCGGAAAGCCGACCTATCTCAGCGCCGTCGTCCCCGCCGCCGAAAGCGCGCTCCCCAAAGCCGCCTAGCGGCCTCCTCCCTGCTTACAGTGACCCCTCGCCCCCGGAAGTTTCCTCTTCCGGGGGCACTTCAATCTCCTCCGCAGGCACCCACACCACCCTGCCATCCCGCCAAATCGCAATCGGGTTGCCCACGCGCTTATGTTCCATCACCGCAGCCCGCACCGCTTGCTGTGTCAGCCTTAACACTTCCTGCGAATTCGTAAAGCGTCCCGCTATATCTTCATCAATACTGGTCATACATTCGCCACTCGCCGCCGTAGACTTTCCCGCCCCATTCGGCCCCGCAATAACAATGACGTGCAGGGACATTTAAGCGAGCCAATTCTCCACTGACAGCGCGCAAACTTGCCCAAGCCGCGCAAAATCACTGTCCGAAGACACTACAATCAATCCGTGCCGCAATGCGACGGCGGCTATCCACAAATCATTTTCGCTCACGCCGAGTTGCGCGAGCGTCACGCCGCGCCGCTTGCTTTTCTCTTTCGGCCCGAAGCGCGCAAACACGGCGGCTTTGAGTTCGCCATAAGCGCGGGCCGTCTCCGTGTCCAGCGCGAAACGCTGTATGCCGTTCAGGAACGCCTCAACACGCGCTGCGTTGTGTTCCACCTGCGCCGACTGCGCGGCCATGAAGAACAATTCCCCTTCCGTGATGAACGTCGTGGCAACCAGCGCGGAGCCTTTGGAACGCAGGGCAGCCATCACGTCGGCGCGTCCTTCCAGCAGAAACGAGCAATGGTTCGTGTCAAGCAAATACATGAGCGCAGCCCACACAAACTAATCCGGGTCAAACTCGGCGGGCAGGCGCGAGTTAATCACGGCCTCCAAACACTCTTGCAGGTCGTCACCTTCCCACGTCCCGGCATACTTCAGGAGAGAGTTTGCCGTAGACGGGGGCCGAAACGCCGCCGAAGCCGTCTGTGGCTTCATCGCGCTTGCTTCCGGCAGCACCACAAGGCGCACGCGGCGTCCCGCAAGTTCCTTGCCATGCGCCGCGACTTCCTCCCACGTCCCTTCCATTTCCAAAATCGGTGTCTTCATGTGTTCCCTCCCACTGAAGATAATACCCAACAAAAAGCCCCGGCAGATTGCTCCACCGGGGCCAAAGAAGGCAAACTAGGAACAGCCGAGGCTGGTTCCGCAACTTAAGCACTTATAACAAGCACCGGAGCGAATGGTAATCGCGCCGCATTCGGGGCACGGGGGCGCGTCGGACTGCATACGGAAGATGTCGCGCTCATGCTCGGTGATAGAGGCGGTAGATGTGTCCGCGAGATGGGACAAATCGGGGCCGCTTTTGTAGCCGTTCACGCCATTGCTGCCGTTGCCATTGGACAGCGTGCCGCTTTTGGCATCGTGATTGTCCGCAGGCTTCTCGTCATACGCGGGCTGGTCGGACAACAAACCGACATTGGCGCGGTCTTCTTTGGCGATGAACTTCAGCGCGAGATACCGGAAGATGTAATCCATGACGGACTTGGCAATCGGTATCTCTTTGTTGCCGGTAAAGCCCGACGGCTCAAAGCGCGAGTGAATGAACTTGTCCACAAGCGTTTGCAGCGGGACGCCGTATTGCAGGGCAAGCGAGATAGCCGTCGCGAAACTATCCATCAGGCCGGAAATAGATGAGCCTTCCTTGCTCATGCGAATAAATATCTCGCCCGGCTGATGCGTGTCAGGATACAACCCCACCGTGAGATAGCCCTCGTGCCCGGCAATGGAGAACTTGTGCGTGAGCGAGTCGCGCTCATCGGGCAGGCGGTGGCGCACGGCGGTGGCCGGGCTAAGTTCTTCCGCTGGCAGGGCCGCGCCGCTCTTTTCGCCCTGCGGGGTTTCTTTGCTGGTGTTCAAGGGCTGCGTGCGCTTGGAGCCGTCGCGATAGATGGCGATGGCTTTCAGGCCCAGTTTCCATGCCTCCATATACGTCTCGGCAATGTCGTCCGGCGTCGCGTCCGTCGGCACATTGACTGTTTTGCTAATCGCGCCCGAAATGAACGGCTGCGCGGCGGCCATCATCTTGATATGCCCGCGATAGTGAATGGAGCGCGTGCCGTTCATGGGCCGGAACGCGCAGTCAAAGATGGGCAGATGCTCTTTCCTCAGGTCGGGTGCGCCTTCCACCGTGTCGTGCTCATCAATGAAGCCAATAATGCTCGCCACCTGCGCGTCCGTGTAGCCCAATCGCTGCAACGCTTCGGGCACGGTCTGGTTGACAATCTTCATCATGCCGCCGCCCACCAGCGACTTATACTTGACAATGGCGATGTCGGGTTCAATGCCCGTCGTGTCGCAGTCCATCAGGAAGCCAATGGTGCCAGTGGGCGCGAGTACGGTGGCCTGCGCGTTGCGATAGCCGAACTGTTTGCCCTCGGAAAGCGCCTCGTCCCAGGCCGAGCGGGCCGCAGAAAGCAATGTGTCGGGCACAAGTTTGGGATTGATGTCCTCCACGCTGTCGCGGTGCTTCTGCATGACCCGCAGCATCGGCTCGCGGTTCTCGGCGTAGCCCGCGAACGGCCCGCCGCAGTCCCGTGCGATAGTCGCCGATTGATGGTACGCGCGCCCGGTCATAATCGCCGTGACCGCTCCCGCATAAGCGCGCCCCCCGTCGCTGTCATAGGGCAAGCCCGCCGCCATGAGAAGCGCGCCCAGGTTCGCGTAGCCCAAACCCAGCGTGCGGTAAACGTGCGAGCGTTCCTCAATCTTCGGCGTGGGATACGACGCGAACCCAACCACAATCTCCTGCGCGGTAATCATCATGCGGACGGCATGCTCAAATGACGCTACGTCAAAGGCCGCGTCGGGCTTGCGGAACTTCATCAAATTGAGCGACGAGAGATTACACGCCGTGGAGTTCAGGAACATATATTCCGAGCAGGGATTAGAAGCATAAATCCTGTCAGTCGCCGCGCAGGTATGCCAGTCGTTGATGGTGGTATCGTACTGCATTCCAGGGTCGCCGCAGACCCATGTGCCTTCCGCGATGCCGCGCATCAAGTCCCGCGCGCGCACCGTGTTCGCTGTCTTGCCCGTCAAACGGAACTTGAGGTCGTAGTCGCGGTCATCTTCCACCGCCTGCATGAACGCATCATTGACGCGCACCGAATGGTTGGCGTTCTGGAAGGGAACTGTATCATACGCGCCGCCGGGCACGTTGAACGCGCCGGAGTAGCCCGCATCAATCAGCGCGTGCGCCTTCTGCTCGGCGTCCTTCTTGCAGTCAATGAACTCCTGAATGTCCGGGTGGTCGCTGTCCAGCACGCGCATACAGGCCGCGCGGCGCGTGGAGCCGCCCGACTTAATGGAGCCTGCCGAAGCGTCCAGCCCTTTCATAAACGAGATAGGGCCGCTGGATTTGCCGCCCGCCTCCAGTGGCTCGCGAGACGAGCGCAGGGGAGACAGATTGACGCCGGAACCGCTGCCGTCCTTGAACAGCATTCCTTCCGTCTTATACAAATCCAGAATGGACTCCATTGTGTCGTCCACTTCATTGATGTAGCACGCCGAAACCGCCTGCCTGCGGCCCGGCCAGCCCAGATTAAACCACACGGGAGAGTTGAACGCGGCGTACTGATGGAGCAGAATATAGCGCAGTTCATCGTTGAAGGCGTTCGCGTCTTCGTCCGAGGTGAAGTAGCCGCCCTCTTTGCCCCACTCCAAGATGCGGTCAGCGACGCGCGTAATCAACTGCTTGACGGAATACTCGCGCTCCAATGTCCCGACGTGGCCCCGGAAATACTTGGATACGACGACGTTGGTGGCAAGCTGCGACCACGCCTTCGGGATTTCCACCCCTTTCTGCTCAAAGACAACAGTGCCGTCGCTGCCGACAATGCTGGCGGTTCGCAGTTCCCATTCGCAGGTGGCCCAGATGTCTTCGCCCGGTTGGGTATACCGGCGGGGGATGGAGAGGCCGGACGCGCGCTTTTTGGACGCGCCATTCTTGGATGCGCCGTTTGTTGCGGCGGCCTGTGGCGCAGGAGCGGATTGGACAACGGGGGCAGACATGACAGGGGCCTCCTCGGTAGGCGCGGGAATGTCGGCAGCAGGCAAGACAGACGCTTCGATGGGGGCGACGGGCGTTCCGTGTATCTGTTCGCGGGCGGCGCGCAGAGGGCTTTCCAGAGCGGGCGGCTCGTCGGCAAGCGTCTGCGCCATGAAGTCGGCGGCGAACGGGTCATCCTCCTCGCCGTCGGGGGCGGGCGGCGCGTCGTCACGCAGGACGACGGAGGCAGGCGCGGGGAAATCGCCGACAGGCACATCCGCAGGGTGTCGTGCGCTCATGTCCACATCGGCCCCGCCGAACAGGACGGCGCTGGGCGCGGTTTCAGGCTCAGGCCGCGAGGCTGCTTTGGGAGCGCGCGCGGCGGTTCTAGGGACGGCGGACGTTTCCTCGCCCATCAAGTCTAGGGTCGTGGCGTCTCCCCGCTTTTTGCTGGTTCGCTCGGACATGGCGTTCGGTCTCTCCTTATGGTGTGACAAACTCTTCTTGCGGGCTATTCTTTTTTGCCCCGGCTGCCCTGCTTTTTCAGCAGGTTGACAATATCGCGGAACTGGGTGGCGTCCTCAAACTGGCGATAGACGCTGGCGAACCGCACATAGGCGACGTGGTCTAAACGCCGCAGGTGCTCCATCACCATTTCGCCAATGTCGGACGACGGCACTTCTTTGTCCAGGCGATTGGTGAGCGTGCGCTCAATGTGGTCGGTCACGTCCTGAAGCGTTTCCTCGGAAATGTGCCGCTTCTGGCAGGCGATCCGCAGAGAACGCAGAAGTTTGTTGCGGTCAAACGGCTCGCGGCGGGCAAAACCTTCCCGGTCTGGCTTCTTGACGACGTTGAGTTGCAGTTCCTCAATGTTCTCAAAGGTGGTGAAGCGACGCCCGCACACCTTGCATTCGCGGCGGCGTTTGATAGCCTCCCCTTCCCGCAGGGGCCGCGAATCCAGCACGGCGTCGTTGTCTTGGCCGCAATAGGGGCATTTCATGGCGGATCGGGCGTTTCCTGGCTCCGGGGCAGTGCGCGTCGCACGGATTGCCATATCTAGTGCGCTCGGTTATTGTATCACACTAAATGTAGCCTGTCAAGAGGCACTGGCAAAATAGTTGTGATGGGTACAATGGGGCAGGAGGAGACACCCATGCGCGTTCTCATTGTGGGGGGCACCGGACTGATTTCCACTGCCTTCACGCGGCTGCTTTTGGAAGAAGGCCATGCGGTCACCCTGTTCAACCGGGGCAAAACCTCATCGCGCGTGCCGCCCGGTGCCGAAGTTCTTCATGGCGACCGGAAAGACTACGCAGCGTTTGAGGCGGCATTTGCGGACAAAACGTATGACGTTGTAGTAGATATGGTAGCGTTTCACCCTGACGACAGCGAGTCTGCCGTGCGCGCCTTTGGCGGGCGGGCGGGGCAGTTCCTTCACTGTTCCACCGTCTGCGTGTATTCCGGGCCGGTGACGCAAATCCCGACCACGGAAACGGAAGCCTATCATTCCATCGGCAGTTACGGCCAGAACAAGATTGCCTGCGAGAAAGTTCTGCTCCATGCCCATGAAACAAGCGGCTTTCCGGTCACTATTATGCGTCCGTCGCATTCCTACGGCGAAGGCGGCAGCATTATTCGCTCCTTCGGCCCTCCCAACAGATTTATTACCCGGATGCGGCAGGACAAACCCATCGTCGTGCAGGGCGACGGGCAAGGTCTCTGGGCCTCCTGCCATGTGGACGACGTGGCGCGCGGCTTCCGCGCCGTGATGGGCGTGGAAAAGTGCCTGGGCGAAGCGTACCACATCACTGGAGACGAGTGGATGACGTGGGCGCATTACTACGAAGCCCTGGCCGAAGTCTGCGGCGGAACCTACGCGCCTGTCCACATTCCCACCGAGATGCTTTTCGCCGCCGCTCCCGATTGGGCGGGCGGGACGCGGGAAATCTTCGCGTGGCCCTCCATCTTTGTGAATGCCAAACTGAAGCGGGACACGGATTATGACGGCCCGCGCGTTTCGTTCCGGGACGGCATGGCGCGCAACCTTGCATGGCTGGAAAGCGAAGGCAGTCTTCCCGGCCCCGACGACGGCGGGCGCGAAGACATCCTCATCGCCTCCTGGCAAGAGCTGACAGCGCAACTGCCGCGCTCTGGCGAAATGACGCCGCCTACTTAATCTGCCTCTCGCGCCAGGGCGAGAACGGCATCGCCGTACTTCTCTAACTTGGCAGGGCCGACGCCGGAAACAGCGCGCAGGGCGTCTTCAGTCTGCGGTTGCTGGCGCGCGATTTCGCGCAGGGTCTTGTCCGAAAAGACGCAGTAGGGCGGCAAGCCAAGCGCGCTCGCTTCCCCCGTGCGCCAGGCGCGCAGGCGGTCAAACAGGACGTCATTGTCGGCATCCGTCGCCTCGGCGGCGAGCGCGCCGCCAGTGCCGTTTTGGGGAACAGGGCGGCGGCGCGGGGAGCCAGGGACGGTAAGCGTCAGCGGCGTCTGCATCTGCCACGCTTCCCGGCCCGCTTCGGTGACCGTGCAGACGAAGTAGTCGTCTTCATCGCCCTGCCGCAAAAGGCCATCGTCTAGGAGTTGGGACAGAAAGGCGTCCACGGCGTCGCGCGAGATGCCCTTCAGCGCGCCGTAAAGCGGGCAGCGGGCAAGGGAAAAGCGGTCAACGTCCTTCGCCGACGAGCCGCGCAGGAGTTTGTTGAGGCGGGCACGGCCCAGCGCGGGGCGGAGCGCATCTAAGCCTTGCAGAAGCGCGTGAATGTCTCCCGGCGTGATGCAGGTGGGCATGGGAACAGACGGGCCGAACGTGCGTGCGGGGCGCGTGGACTCCTGCGCCGGGGCGGGGCGTTCGCAGTTGTCGCAGCAGAAGGGGGACGGCGGCGGCTCCAGGCGGTCGCCGAAGTAGTCCAAGATGGTGCGGCGGCGGCAGTCAGTGGTTTTGCAGTAATCGGTTATGTCGTCCAGGCGGCGCAGGCGCTCCTCGCGCTGGGCGCGCAGGTCGGCCCCGATGCGGCGCAGGGCGTCGGCTCCGAGCGGCTGCGGCTGCACGCGCAAGGGAATGTCTCCGTCCGTTTCCCCCAGACGCTGAATGAGTCCGGCCCGCTCCAATTCGCCCAGTGCGAGCCGCAGGGTAAGCGGGCTGCCTCCCACCAGGCGCGCGCCCGCTGTTTTGGACAGCATAAACGCGCCATCGTCGGATGCCTGCGCCGCAATCTCCCGGTGCAGGTCGGCGACGGCGGACGGCGTAAGGGCGTCGTTGTCAATGAACCATTCCCGCGTGCGCCGGTCGGTGAAGTGGTACAGCACGACGCACCGGCTTTTGCGCCCGTCGCGTCCCGCGCGCCCGGCCTCCTGATAGTAGCTTTCCAGACTGTCCGGGCAGCCGCAGTGAACCACGAAGCGCACGTCGGGCTTGTCAATGCCCATGCCGAAAGCGTTGGTGGCAACCAGCGTGTGAATGTCCCCGGCCAGCCAGCGCGCCTGCATTTCCTCCCGCACGGCCCCGTCCAGCCCCGCGTGATACAACCCGGCGCACAGGCCAATAGGGGTAAGCGCGGCGTTCGCGACCTCCGCCAGATGCTCGCACTGCTTGCGCGTGGCGACATAAACCAGGCCGCTTCCGCCCGACGATGCCAGTTTGGGCAGGGCGCGTGTCAGCCGTTCCCCCCGCTCGCGCTCCGTGCGGCAGCGGTACACGGAAAAGTGCAGGTTGGCGCGGTTGAAGCCGCCCGCCAGCACCAGCGGGTCGCGCAGCCCCAGGTTGGCAATGATAGATTGCTGAACCCGCCGGGTCGCCGTCGCCGTGACCGCCGTGACAGGCGGCTCGCCGAGTTGGGCGGCGACATCGCGCAGGGTCAGGTAATCAGGCCGGAAGTCGTGGCCCCACTCGCTGATGCAGTGCGCTTCGTCCACCACCAGACGGGCGACGGATGCGGCGCGCAGGGCATCCAGGAATGCCGGGGAGCGGAACCGTTCGGGGGCGACGTACAGCAGGCGCAGCTTCCCCGCGCGCAGGCGCAGCAGCACGGCGCGCTGCTCATCTGAGCCTTGCAGGGAAGACAGGCACGCGCAGCCGAGTTCCGCAAACGCGGGGCGGCGCAGCAGCGCGTTTACCTGATCGCGCATGAGGGCGATGAGCGGGGAAACAACCAGCGTGACTCCCCCTTCGGCGAGCGCGGCGGGCAGCTGAAAGCAAAGCGACTTGCCCGCCCCGGTGGGCATCACAACGAGTGCGTCGCGTCCCTCTATGGCTGCCCTGACGGCTTCTTCCTGAAGCGGACGGAAGTCGGAGAAGTCAAACAAGTCGCGGAGGGATTGGCGCAAGTCGGGCATAGCGTATTATAGCACGGCGCGCAGCCCTCTTGCCCCAAATTATGGGGAAACAACGGATAGCGAGGGGTTTAAACCCCTCGCTGTGGCAGATAAAACCCCTGCTTCGTCTTCTCCTTCACTGCTCCCCATTATTGGCCCTCATTCGCAAGCGATTGGGGCGGCCAAAAGGGCGGGGGAGCCTCCACCAAAAGGCTGGGAGAGGCCAGCAGGCTAATCAATTCATCTAGCGTGTAGGTGTGGTGCCACTCGCGCAGATAAACTTCTTTGGGGATGACCAGCACACTCATGTCCTTTTCGCAGCGGATGGTGGCATTGCGCTCGCTGCCGCGTATGACGCCCGTGTTGAGCGGCTCCCACGCATGAACGGGAAACGGCGCGTAGCCGCCCAGCGGCGTCCCGGTCAGCCCGTCGGAAAGCGGCACGTACACAAACGCCGAGGGCGCGCCCGCTTCCATCAGCGTTTCGCCTGCCGCCAGTGAAAACAGTTTCACGTCCACAAAGGCGCGGTGAATGTCAATGCCCTCGGTTTTGAGGCCCTTCGCCGCCATGCGGGCCAGAGCGTCACGGCGTTTTGGCTCGTCCCAGTCCACGTCGGGCGTGCTGAGAGAACGCGCCCGCTCCCAGTCGGACACTTTTTGCAGGGATGGCACGACCCGCGCGCGCCCTTCGGTGTGGGGGTTCAGGCGAGCCAATTCCGCCCGCACCTGACCCGCAAACGCCATGTTGTCGTCCACGCTTTCCAGCAGGATTTGGATGCGGCCCGCGTCTTTGGGCGGCGCGTTCTCGCCCCGCGCGGGCAGGCCGGGCGCGCGCGCAAATGTGTCCAGAATGTCAATCTGCACGTCGTCCACGATTACCGCCGCCTGATGCGCCGCGCGCTGCACGATGTCTTCCGAGGGGAACGCGCCCCGGTGGAACGCGATGCGGAGATCGCCTTCGCGGGTAAGTTCGCTGGCGGCGATGTTGGCTTCCCCGGCGCTGATGATGCTGCCCGCCTGCAAGAGAAACGTGGTGCCGTCTTCTTGCTTAAGCGCGTGGAGGGCGTTGGCGGTCATGCGGTCAGTAAAGACCTGGTAGCCGCCGGACGTTTTCAGGGTCGTGCCACGCTGGCGCAGGGCATCGGCGCAGCGCAGGGCGCGCAGGGTGTCGGTCACATCGGCCACGAGGCAGCGCACGTCGGCGTGGTCGGACACGAGCCATGCGAATGCTTCCGCGTCAAAGTTGGCGTACTGAGCGCGCGCCGTTTCGTTTTGGGCCGGGCCATCAGGGGGTGGAGCGTCCGGCGGGGCAGGGTGCTTTTGCCGATACAGATGAGGCAGGCTGGTTCCCAGAATGCGCTGCATCAGGGCGCGCAGGGCAGGCGGGTTGCTTAACACTTCGCCGGGCACAGTGCTTTTGCTGTGGCAGACGGACAGGGACAGCATTTCGCGCAGGACGCGCTTTGGCTCTTGCAGAAGCGCGCCCATATCCGACAGCCGATCCAGACGCCAGGCTAAATTTCCCCAGTTCTCGTCCCAAAGGAGCGCGAGCCAGCGGGCAAAGTGGGATTGAAAGACTTCGTGCATGGCGAACTGCGAGTGCATGGCTCGCCCGTAGGGGGAAAAGTCGCGCATTCCCATGTCATGCAGGTAGGCGCAGATGACCCCGTAGCCGCGCATGAACTCCCGGCGGGCACTGTCGCGGGGGGCGATTAAGACCCCATGAATGGTGTCCAGCACGCGCAGGATTTGATGGGCGACATCGCTGACATGGACGACGCCATGATCGGAATACAGGGCCAGATGGTCTGCGGGGCGGGCCAGAAACTCTGGGGAGCGGGCAAAGCGTTCCAAATGGGCCTGCGCGTTGACCTGCGCGTAGTATTCCTGCTCAATAAACGCACGCAGGGCGTCGGGCAGATAGCGGCTTATCGGGTCGCGTTCGTCGGTCATGGCGTGGGTTGAGACGCGGGCGCTGCGGGGCTATAAAAAGCCCCGGCAGGGGAGGCGTCCTTTGGACGCAGGATAAGCCCCCGCCACGCGGGAATAAGCCCCCGCCACGCGGGTCTTGCGTCCGGGAGGACGGCGGCGCAGCCGCATCTTGTGCCAGGGCATTTCATTGCCCCGGCACACCAGGCCGGGTTGGGTGCGCCCGCAGGATAAACTCCTCGCTGATGTTGAGAAAGAAGCCGTCCACCCGGTGCGTGTCGTTGGAATACAGAAAAACAGGCTGCACGGCAAGGCGCTGGTTCGGAAACAGATATTCCACCCCCAGCGTGATGGCATTACCGGTGCCGCTGATCCAGTCGGCCTCCACCGTGACGTTCTGGTTTAACTGCAAGTCCGTGCCCAGAAAGGGTTCCAGTCCCCCGTTTTCATTTTGCAGCAGGCCCGCATGGACGCGGCGGCCATTGACCGTCGGCAGGTCTTTGTGGGTGCGCCCGGCGTTCTGCGCGTTGTATTTAGCGCGCTTCAACTCCTGCGCGAGATTGAGCGTTTTGGACAGGGCAATATAGGCTGACCCGCGCTGACGATTGCCCAGGTCGGTTATGCCGACCGCCGCGCCTGGCGTGCCAAGCGTCTCGTCATGGAAGCGGTTCTTGATGTCGCCCGTCCACTGGCGGCTGCCGTCCTCTGCCGTGATATAGTCTATGCCCGCTTCGATGTGATGGGTGAAGCCGTATTCGCTGCCCAGTTCTATTTCCGGCAGGGTGGAAAACGTGGGGGTTTGCAGACTGGCGTTGCCGTTCTGGAGTTCAATGGTGTACCGGCGCGGGTTGAGCGTGTCGGTGGTGGGAATGGTGTTGAGGCCGTCGGTTGCGCCCCGGCAGAGGGTGGGGGCGGCGGCGCAGAGCAGGCCGAACAGCAAAAGCAGCAAACGAGAATGGCGCATGGGCGTGATGTTCTCCGGTGGCGGCGCTCTCCGGCGCGGGTAAGAGGCCCTCACCCGTAAGAGGCCCTCACCCGGCTCCGAAGGAGCCGGGTGAGGGCCTTTCTTTAGGGCGCGGGCGGTACTTTCGCCAGAAACTCGTTGATGCGCGCGCGCGTCACCTGCACGAAGCCGGTCACATCGGGAGATGTGGCGGCGCGTATCTTCGCCGGGTCGCCGGACGCATAGGCTGCGACCATCGCGTCGTTTGCCACCGAAGCGTCAAAGGCGGCGCGCAGGTCATCATCAGTCAAGGTCAGCAGGCGGGCGCGGAACCATTGCGCGTCTGCAAGCGGGACGCGGCTGTGGACGCGGGTCTGTGGGGAGATGGCGTCCTGAAAGGAGAGTTCCACAAAGCCGCCAGAGACGCCTTTGACAAAAGCGTCGTGCTGGTAGTCAGACAACTTCCATGCCGATTTGCGGTTGCCGAAGCTTTCCCCCCAATCGCTCATGATGTACCAGTTCTGCGGGCCTTTGGGCGTGTCAAGGTGCATCACTTTGCAGTTTTTGGGCTGGGCGTCCCAGTTGTAGACTAAATCATCCAGCAAAATCAGACCGGATAACTGCTCAGACGGAACGCCGGGGTTCTTGCCCTCGTCCCACACCATATCGTCGCCGCTGGGGCTGACTAAATGGGGCTGTTCTTTGTTGTGGCGCTTGAGGCGCGCATTGGTAAACGTGCCGTCGCTTTTGACGTGCCCGCGCGCTTTGCCCAAATCCGTGCCGGAAGTCACGCCGTCTATGTGTCCCTGCCCCACATAATAACTTTCGTCCACGCCGTAGCCCAGCGCCCACGCCAGCCGCGCGGCGGCCACGTCAGGATGGACTTCCGAGCCAAACTTCACCGTCCATTTGATGCCGTTGGCGTCCGTGCAGTAGCATTTGGGGCTGTAGGCATTGGGCGTAGTGTCTTTAACGAAGTGCGAAAAGGGCGGCTTCGGGGCGCGCGAATTGGGGTCAGGGAGCACGGATGCTTCCCCGAAGAAGACGCGGGTGGGGGTCATGGGGCCGCGATCTTCCCACATCATGGTTGTCCCGGCGAGGTTTTGGGCCTGGGCTTTTTTCTCTTTCTTGGCCTTCTTTTTGGCGGACTGCCCGCCCCCGTGCGATTTGGCGAAAGAAACAGTCGGGAGGCCAATCAGCCCCAGCGCGACCAGCGCGATGACAATGTTCCAGCGTGCTTTCATGTTGCCTCCTTTAATGGCTCAATACGAACACCAGTGCGAAAAAGCATAGTAGACGAAGTGGTACACCGGGGGTAAACCCTCCGTAAACCACCCGTCAATAGCCTGTAAAATCGTTACGACACGGCCTTGCTGCGGGCGGCGGCGGTCTGCGCGACGGCTTGTTTGATGCTTGGCTCCTGAGCAAGCAGCGTGTCAAAGTCCTCTTTGGACAGGCGCAAAAACTCGCAGGCTTGGGTGGCGCGCACGGTGGCGGTGCGCGGCGTGTCAAACAGCAGCGCCATTTCGCCGAAGCACTCGCCCGGCCCCAGCGTCGCCAGAGGCTCCTCCTGCCCGTCGCTCCCAATCTTGAACACCTCCACCTGGCCCTGCTCAACAATATAAAAGTTCGCGCCCGGCTCGCCCTGACGCACAATCTCCGCGCCCGCTGGCTCCCGCTCGCGGGTCAGCGAACGGGCCAGACGCGCGCGGGCGTCCGCGCTCATAGATGCGAACAGCGGAATGTCGCGCAGCCGTTCCGGGTCGGGCGTGGCGTGCGCGCCTGCCTTGTGCAGGGGGCCGGTTTGCTGCTCGTACAGCGTGCGGTACAGGCCGCCCGCGCGCAAAAGTTCGTCGTGGCTTCCTTCTTCCACGAGTTCCCCTTTGTCCAGCACGTAAATGCGGTCGGCGCGGGCCGCCCACGATAAACGGTGCGTGATGGAGATGGTGGTGCGTCCGCGCGCAATGGTCGCCGACAGCGTGTCCTGAATGGCGGCCTCGCTTTGCGCGTCCAGCGCGGAAGTCGCCTCGTCCAAGACCAAAACGCGCGGGTCGCGCAGGATGGCGCGGGCAATGGCAAGGCGCTGACGCTGGCCGCCGCTCATGGTGCCGCCCCGCTCGCCCAGCACAGTGTCGTAGCCTTTCGGGAGGCCGTTGATGTAGGTGTCCAGGCGCGCGGCCTGCGCCGCCGCCGCGATTTCGGCATCGGTGGCGTGCGGGCGTCCCAGAGCGATGTTGTCGCGCACGGTGGAATTGAAGATGAACGTGTCTTGAAACACAAAGCCAATCTGGGAGCGCAGGGAGGAAAGCGTCGCTTCGCGCACGTCCACTCCGTCAAACAGGACGCGGCCTTCAGACGGGTCGTAAAAGCGCAGAAGCAGGTTCACGGTGGTGCTTTTGCCGCATCCCGAAGGGCCGACCACCGCGACGTTGCTGCCTGCGGGTACGGTCAGCGTGAGGTGGTTCAGAATGGGCTGCGCGCTGTAGCCAAACGTCACTTCGCGCAGTTCAATGGCGCTTGCGAGCGGGGGCAAGGGTTTTGCTTGCGGCGTTTCGTCCACTGTGACGGGTTCATCAAACAGTTCGTTGACGCGCTCAATGGAACCGGACGCCTGCTGCACGGTCTGCCCGACACCGGACAGGGACGCGATGGGGCCAAAGATGGTTTTCACCAGCAGCAGCGCGGCGGTCAGGTCGCCGATGCCGTGATCCGCGCCGCCGCCGGGGTGAACAAGCACCAGCCAGCCGCCCACGCCGAAAATAATCAATTGCGCCAGCGCGGTCGCGATGTCCTCGCTCAGGTCGCTCAGGCCGCTCAAGACGGCCAGGTGCAAAGCCGAGCGCTGCTGGGCGTCGGAGCGCGCGCGGTACGCCGCCATTGTGCGCTCTTCCAGGCCGAACGCTTTAATCAGCGCGTGCGCCGACAGGTTTTCCTGCAAGGCGGCGGTGCTTTCCCCCACGCGCTTGCGGTTCTCACGGCTGGCCGCTTTGTTTTGCGACTTCAGCACGGCGTAAGACGCCCCGAACAGCGGCACCACCAGCAGCACCAACCCAATCAGTTCCAGATGGCCCCGGTCGGCATAAACCAGCGCGCCGATGCCCCACGCGAGCGTGAGCAGCTGGTACAGGAACTTGTTGGACACCTGCGTGAGCGCCTGCTGCACGTTGTTCAGGTCGCTCGTCATGCGCGTCATCAAGTCCCCCATTTTGGTCTGGGGGTTGGCGTGAAAGTTGTGGCCCAAACGCAGCAGGTGGCGGAACAGATTGTCCTGCAAGCCGTTCAGGACGCTTAAATTGAGGCGGCTGACTGCATACTCACGGCGGAGGGAGACGACTGCTTCCAGCGCCACCAGTCCCGTAAACACAAGCAGCGGCCCCGCCATGCGCTGCCGAAAGAAGTCTGCGCCGGACAGTCCGCCGGGGTGCGTGAAATACTCGCTGATGGCGTGCGTGAAGAACTTGGCGGCCAGCGGCGCGACCACATTGAAGGCTGCCGCTAAAGTCAGCAGCGCGAGCACTTCCGCCCATTGCGCTTTGTAAGGCTTCAGCAGCGACAGCAAACGCGGCAGCAAAGCGCGCAGGGCGTCCTGGCCGGGCGAGCGGCGTCGCAAACCCGAAAGCCACGCTTCTTCCAAAACGGCCAGCGGCTGCCGAAACGCTTCCTGCGCTGCTTTGTCCTGACGCTGCGGGTCATACTCCGCAAGAAATTGACGCACGGCGGCCAGCCCGCACTGCTGTGTCAGAAACGCCGCAAACGAAGTCGCCGCCGGGTTCCATTCCTCGCCGCCGCCGCGCAGGACGACGGGGCGTTTAGCGTCTAATTCCTCCTGCACGCACTCATCGGCTTCCGCGACCGAGGGCGCTCCGACTTTGGCGCGCGCGGCGGCCAGTCCTGCCAGCCCGTCCACCAGCACGGCAGGGGATGCCGCCTGCGGCCCCAGCCAGCGCGCAAGAAGATGCTCAGTGACGGCGCGAAACGGCGGCTGTCCGGGCGCGTCGGCAGACAGGGAGCTGAGCACGGCGTCAGCAGGCAGGGAAGAAGGCAGCGGCGCGGCAGGGTCAAGGAGATAAATGGGAAGCGGGGTCGCGGCCTTGTGTTCGTCGGGCAGCAGCAGCGCGCGCAGGGCAGACACAAAGCGTTCCGCGTTCCGCAGTTCTTCATGGGCGCGGCGCGACGCATAGGTGTCGGCGCGCGCGTACACCGTGACGCCTTTGCCCGCGAACTCTGTCCACGCCGTATCCGAAGCGGAGGACGCGAAGCCAGGCGTGTGGCCTGAACCCGGCGGCGTACTACGCGGGGAAGAGTTTCCGGCAACAGATTGAGTGGACATCCTCTTGGCGTTCCCTTGCCGTGAACAGAGAGCGTGAAAAGCCTGCAAGCGGGCTTTCGCCACGCCCGCAGGCTTTTCCTTCCTTTCGCCTAAACATGGGGAAATTATTTTATGCCAGAGCCTATGCCGGGGCAGGAGCGATTGCTCCCCATGATTGATTATTGGGGCGGGGATGCTCCTACGCCGCAGCGGGCGCGGAGCCGTAAATCCTGTCCAGCATGGCATCAAAAGTCAGCGGGGAAATGCCGAAGACCTGTTCTATCGCCTGACTGTCCGTGATGTTGTCCCGGCCTAAATTGGCGAGCTGGTCGCGCGTCACCGGGGGTTTGGGCATCAGGGCTTCCATCACAGTGGCTGCCACTTTCAGCGCGGGCACGGGGGCATGGAACAGCGGCTTGTGAACCCCCAGACGCGCCGCCATGCCCGCAATCAGTTCATTGAACGTTACCTGCGTCGCCCCGCCCAGTTCATAGTTCTGGTACGACGTGTCTGCCTGTGCCAGCGCGCCCGTCACGCACGCGGTCAGGTCGTCAATGTAAATCGGCTGGAACTTGTTTTCTCCCGTCCCCGGCACCGGAATAACCGGGAAGGGAAACGAGAAAGGCAGGCCGCCCTGTTTGATCAAGTCGCCCATCTGTGCCACAAACTCGCCGTCTTTGCCCAGCACCAGCGACGGGCGCAAAATGGTATACGGCAGGCCGCTCCGCTCCACTTCCTGCTCGGCAGCGTACTTGGTGCGCGAGTATTCGGCGGGGGCGTCGGGCGCGGAACCCAGCGCGCTCATGTACACAAAGCGTCCGACCACACCCGCGCGCTTGGCGACATCAATCACGTTGCCCGTGCCATGCACATGAATGCGCTGAAACGTCTGCCCGCCGCGCCCTTCCTGAATGATGCCGACCAAGTGAACAACCGCGTCCACGTCCTCAAACATCTTCTCCGTGAGCGTGGTAGATGTGGTGATGTCCACATTGCCGATGTATTCTGCCCCGCGCCTGCGCCGCGCCCCGCTTGGCTCCGTGCGGGACAGCCCCCGCACGGTGTGCCCCGCCTTCAGGAGCGCGTCAATCACATGGCTGCCGACAAACCCGGAAGCGCCTGTCACAAGAACATTCATCCTGCGCCGTCTCTTTCTAACTTGCCTGATAGGAACTCTTCCGCGCTATGATACCCCACGCGCGGCCTGTCTGAACGCCGTCTGCCGCGCGCCCTGTCCGCTTCCGCGCCGCTACCTGTGAGCCTCTTTTGTGCTTGCGGAGTGCTTGCGGAGTGCTTGAGGAGTGCTTGAGGAGTGCTTGAGGAGTGCTTGAGGAGTGCTTATGGAAAGCATATCGCCCCCTCCCCGCCCCTGCGCCGGGGCCAAAAGCGATGCAAAATACCGATTGACAACCGGCCCTTGCAGCGATAGAATAAGGAACGCGAGAACATTTCGTCTCGCTCCTCTTTCGCGCTGCCTGATTTGCCCCTGCTGCCCGTCCCGCTAGACGCCCCAAACACGTCTGAAAGGCTGGAACCATGAACGCC
Source organism: uncultured Armatimonadota bacterium (assembly GCA_963835235.1). Taxonomy (GTDB): domain Bacteria; phylum Armatimonadota; class Armatimonadia; order Armatimonadales; family Capsulimonadaceae; genus CAWIET01. The sequence goes on along the minus strand of CAWIET010000005.1, from coordinate 324,463 downwards.
AAAATCACCCGCCGCGCCTCGCTTGCAGCAAACACGCTTGCGCTGGCTCTGCTTGCTTCGTTTGCCCTTGCTCGACCCGTGCAGGCGCAGAACATGGATACGACGCCTTGTTGGAACCACCATGCTGGCCTTTAGGGTTGGGGCGAGCCAGATGGCTCCACCTTTGGGCAAGTCTTGACGGCAGCCGCTGATCAGCAATGTCAGGTGTCCGTCAAGTTGATTGGCGTCTCTACCAGCGGTCTTCGCACCGGCGAGTATCTTCTGTCTGCGGTCACAACGTCGCTTGTTGCGGAAGCGGGCGAAACCGGCGACAGCGAACACGCTGACGACAGCGCTCTGGAATTGCATGGCGCATAACCCGCGCGCCATGCCAAAACAGCGGCGCACACAAACGCCGCTGTTTCTTTTCATACACTTTTCATGTTTCCTTGTTAGAATGAGCCTGTTCGCAATTAGGCGAGCCAATCCACCTCTTTCAAGGAGAACACAGATGAATGTCCGACCTGTCGCATCAGCAGTGCTAGCCGTCGCCCTGCTCGCCTGGAACGGCAGCGCGCTCGCCCAGCCATCAGGACGCGGCCCTGCGCCGCAGGCTGCGCCGCCCCCGCCCAAACACGTTGTCGGCTCCATTACCGCCATTGACAGCGCCAACAAGACCATCACCATTACGCCGACCAACGGCAATCCGGCAGTGGTCGTCGGCATCACGCCCAACACCAAACTCATCGGCCACAAATCCATCACCGCCGCGCAGATTGCCGTCGGCGACACGCTCATGGTGGCGGGCTTCCCGCTGACATTTCAGGCGGGCAAAATCACCGACAACCATCTGCCCCCGCCGTCCAGCGATGCGGCTTCAGCAGACAGCAGTTCCGCCAGCGCGGACGCCACCCCGCCGCCCCCGCCGCCCATCACCATCACGGGCAAAGTCACCAGCCTGAATCCGCCCGTCATCGCGCTGGACGCCAATCATTCCGTCACCCTCAGCACCAGCAGCGATACGATGTACCGCGCGCTGGTTCCCCTGCAATTCCCGCAGCTTAAAGTGGGGCAGGGTGCAGACGCGCAGGTGATGCAGGGCGCGAACGGCCCCGTCGCCGTGCAGGTCGATGTGTTCCCGTCCGCCTCCTAGCCCGCGTTTGCGGCAGCGGCATGGAAGGGAGAAATCTTCCGTCCATGCTTCTGCCGCGCCTTTTCCAGTACGCGCCTTACGTTTCAGAGCAATACAAATACACGCAATGGCCCTGTCATTGACAACGTGCGCGTCACAATCGCCCCGCAGAACCCGCCTGTCTTGAACACCCTTCAGCCTTCCCAGCAGCCCGCCGGTGCGCCCGCCTTCACGCTCAATGCTTTCGGCAGCAACTTCGCCGCCAATGCCCAAATCCGCTGGAACGGAACCGCTCTGCCTAAGACCCACGTTTCCGGCACGCTGTCCCGCAACGCCAACGGCGTCTACCATCAGACCGTGACCTTGCAGAACACGGGCTACGCCAACGCCCCTGCCGCTCTCGTTTGGGACGCTGGCTGCCAACCAGTCCGTCACGTTCACGCTGGCCTTCCCCGCCAGCGCAGGGACGCCGGGCAGCACGGTGAACCTGCACATTTCGGGCACGTACACCGGCGGCACCTGGAGCAAAGCCGTCGCTGTCACCCTGCCGTAGTGGGGAAAGAGGCCCTCCAAGTTTGGGGAAAGAGGCCCCTGGCCACCCAAGTTTTGGGGAAGGATGTTCTACGGCGTGGGCAGGGCATCACAACGTAGGGGCAGGGCTTGCCCTGCTCTGAAAATACGCACAGGGCGATAATTCCCACAAGACGATTATTCGCACAGGGCAGGGCATTGATGATGACAGGGCAGGGCATTGATGATGACAGGGCAGGGCATTGATGATGACAGGGCAGGGCGATTATTCGCACAGGGCAGGGCAAGCCCTGCCCCTACGGGGGCTTAGGGAAACGCGCACCACTCCATAGACTTTTCTCCCCCCAAACTTGAGGGGCAAGGGGGGCATCCTTTCCCCTCTCTCCCACTTTTATATAAAAAGGGTTGCGCTTCCCGGCGCAATGGGCCATAATAGACAACGGAGAACAATTCGTCGCGCCGTTCGTCTGACAACGCATCGTCCCGCACAGGAGAACCGCATGAAACACGCGCCTGCCGCGCCCGAAAACCACGCGCAGGCCAGAAGGCAATTCGGCAAAGGCTTGTTCCGCCGCGCCGCCACGCGGCGAGCCGTCAAACGGCGCAACCGCCCCGATGTCATCGCTGAAGCGCGCGCCCTGCGCCACGATGACCGGGAACGGGATGCCATCCGCGAGCGGCAAGCCATGCTGCGCTTTCTGGCCTATCTTAAACCGTCCGCGCACTTCTTTGTGATTGCGTCCCTGTGCGGCGTCACCATTTATCTTGTCCCCAATCTTGTTCCCACCACCGTCGGCTACGTGATTGACCACATTCTGGGCAAAGGAAGCGTCGCCACGCACGGCTCCGCCGCGCAGAGCAACATTCTGTTTCGGATGCTGGACACGTATCTCGCCCATGTCGCCCCTGCCGGGGCGTCGCAGGCGGAGCGCGTCAAGGTGCTGCTCGGCTCGCTGCTCGCATTTCTGCCTTTCTGGGGCATCCTCGTTTACTTCCGGTCGTACTTCGCGGGCATCGGCGGGCAGCGGGTTATCTTCAAGCTGCGCGGCGACCTGTACGAGCACATTCAATCGCTCTCGCTGTCGTACTTTCAGAAGGAGCGCTCTGGCTCCATCGTGTCCCGCCTCACGTCGGATATTGCCCTCGCGCAGAACTTCATCGGCAACGCCTGCACCAATTTGTGGATGGACTCGCTCTCCATTCTGATTTTAGGCGGCTTCCTGTTTACATTGGACAGGCGGCTCGCGCTGGTGGCGTTCGCCGTGCTGCCCATCTGGATAACGTCGGTGCGCTTCTTCGGGCAGCGAATAAGAAAGGCGTCCCACGCCGTGCAGGAAGGGCTGTCCGAGATGAGCGGACAGGTGCAGGAAAAGATGAGCGGCGTCACGGTGGTGCAGGCGTTCGCGCGCGAAAAGCGGGAAGTGCGCCTGTTTCACCGCCTGCACCGGTCATTGCTGGACAGGCAGGTAGACTCCGTGCGCCTGTCTGCGCTGAACATGGCGATGTCCAATTTGCTCACGACCATTGCGCCCGTGACAGTCATTCTGGCAGGCTCGCTGGAAGTGCTGAACGGGCGGCTGACAGTGGGCACGCTCCTCATGTTCTGGGCGTTCCTGGGCACGTTCTACGGCCCGCTTCAGCGCATCACGGATTTGGCCGCCGTGATTTCCAACGCTTCCGCCGCCATTGAGCGCATCTTCCAGGTGTTTGACATCGCCCCCGACGTGCAGGAAAAGCCGGACGCCATCAGCCTGCCCCAGCCTGTGCGGGGCCGCATTGAGTTGGAGAACGTCACCTTCGGCTACGACCCCAACGTGCCCATTCTCAAGAATATCTCGCTCGCCATTGAACCCGGCGAAGTGGTGGCGTTTGTCGGGCCTTCGGGCGCAGGCAAGTCCACGCTCATTCAACTCGTGCCGCGCTTCTACGACGTGACCGCCGGGGCCATCCGCATTGACGGCGTGGACGTGCGCGACCTGCGCCTGAAAGAGACGCGCCGCCACACAGGCATGGTCTTGCAGGACAACATTCTCTTTACGGGCACCGTGCGCGACAACATTCTGTACGGGCGTCCCAACGCCGACGAAGCCGACATCGTGCAGGCCGCGAAAGCCGCCAACGCGCATGAGTTCATTCTCGGCCTGCCGGAAGGCTACGACACGCAGATAGGCGAGCGCGGGGCCAAACTCTCCGGCGGGCAAAAGCAGCGTCTTGCTATCACGCGCGCGTTCCTGCGCGACCCCCGCATTCTCATCTTGGACGAGGCCACGTCTGCCTTAGACAGCGAAAGCGAGCAGCTCATCCAATCCGCTCTCAACAAACTCATGGTGGGCCGCACAACGCTGATCATCGCGCACCGTCTGTCCACCATCATGCACGCCGACAAGATTGTCGTGCTGGACAAAGGCCGTCTGGTGGAGATGGGAACCCATGCTGCCCTGCTGGCGAAGAAGGGCCTGTACGCGCAGTTGTATCAGGCGCAGTTCGCGCACGCCCTCGCGCTGTCCCCGGCAGACGCGCCCGCGCCGCCCGCCAAAACGCTCGCGCTCGCCGCAGGCTAACCCGTTGCAGACCAGAAAAGGTCTGACCCGCAATGGCTGAACAAAAAATCGCCCTCATTACCAGTGCGAACAAAGGTATCGGCAGGGAAATCGCCCGCCAGCTGGGCGCGCAGGGACTCACCGTGCTCCTCGCCGCGCGCGATGTAGCGCGCGGCGCAGAAGCCGCGTCCGCACTGACTCAGGAAGGCATCACAGCCGGTGCTGCTAGATGTCACCAGTCAAGCCGGCATCAATGCTGCCGCGAAGCGTATTGAAACCGAGTACGGACGGCTGGACGTGCTGGTCAACAACGCGGGCATTGCTTTAGACAACGGCTCGGCCAGCCTGACTGAGATGGACACGCTCCGGCGCACCTATGACACCAACGTGTTCGGCGTTTTTGCCGTCACGCAGGCCATGCTGCCCCTGCTCAAAAAGGCAGAAGCGGGGCGTGTTGTCAATCTGTCCAGCGGCCTGGGTTCCCTCACGCAGAACAGCGACCCGCCGACCCCGGCTTCACGGCAACCGACCTGAACCAGCATCGCGGCACGCGCACCGTCGCGCAGGGAGCCACAATTGCTGTCCGTCTGGCGCTCCTGCCTTCAGACGGCCCGACCGGCGGCTATTTCCAGGACTACGGCCCTGTGCCCTGGTAAGAGAAGCCCCGGCATAGAGAGAAGCGGGTCACGCATGAAGAGGGATTTTCACCGCCCCGCAGCAGTTTAGTAAGACCCCCTCAGCGGCTGCTTTCCGTCCTCCAGAAAAGCCCTGCAAAAAAGTGCTTGACAACTTGGCGAATGTGTGATACACTCTTCCCCAAACGGTTGGGGAAGCGCCCACCGGCCTTCTTTGCGACTCTGGCTGACAGGGAAACAAAAGATTGACAGCCGCCGGAAACTATGATATAATGCTTGCAGAACGGGTTCTGCATCCCTTTTCTGCCGTCCTGCCGAGTACGACAAAGCCGTTTGGTCTGGCACACCTTATGCATACGTCCTCATAACACTAGGAATCATTGTTCTTGCTGACGCCGTTGTTGACACATCTTAAGGAGCACTTCATGCACTCGTTCCACTCTCATTCCGCCGGAACCGCCTCTGCGCCCCGCTCGCGCGCCTTCGCCTGGCGCGGGGGAGCCGCCGCCCGCTTTCTGGCAGGCATCGCCGTCGCTGGAGCTGCCCTCAATGCAGGCGCGCAGTCCGCGTCGGCATCGGGCGCACTGGACGCGCTCACTTTCAACACCGCGCGCACCGCCACGTTCCACAACCTCACTGGCTGGACGCCCCGCGTCAGCGCGGCCAAAAGTGGCGCGCTCGCCCTGCCCGGCGTCAGCGCGCTGGCTCTGGCGAACGGCATGATGAACCCGATGGTTGTGACCACGCACATATGGAACAGTGGCGTTACGACCGGCAGTTGGAACACCTCTAGCAACTGGTCAAATGGTGTCCCCAACACCATCGGTGACATTGCCTCCCTGAGCGCAAGCGGCTCAACGATTACTACGTCTCTGGATTCGTCCGTCACCATCGGCCAGTTGACGAATACGAACACCAGCGGATGGACAATCGGCGCGGGTGGGGGTACGCTCACGATGGACAACACTGGGGGTAGCGTGAGCGCCTTCAGCGCGACTACAGATTCCGCCATCGGCAACACCAATGTAGCGGGTGGCAAGATAACCCTTAATCCCAATATCGTCGTTGCCAACAAGGACTTGGACATCGGCAATGCGTCCACGAACGGCAGTGCGCTGACGATCGCGGGCAATATCACTGCCTCCACCGCGCAGAACCTGAAGTTTTACAATAACAACGCTGGAACGATTGCCGTCAGCGGCAGCATTGGCGCGAGCGGCAGCAACATCGCCATTTCCAACCTGGGCACCAGCACTGGCCCTGTCAACCTGAACGGATCGATTGGCTCCTCTGTCACCAGCATCACGGAGAACAGCAGTGGGTCAGCCTTGACAGTCAATGGGGCAATTACGCTGGGGGGTTCGGGCCTGACGCTGATGAATAACGCGGGCACGTTCAGCGTCAAGGGCGGTGTTACCGGTACGGGCGATCTCACGCTTGCTGGCAACACTAATATTACAATCACCAACGCCGCAGCCATCAACAACACTGGCAAGATTATTGACACCAACTCAGCCTTCAACTCATTAGGGCTTATTGGCGCAAATGTGACCAGCGTCGTGCAGAATGTCACATCGCCTAGTCTCTTCTCGGTTCTCGTCCTGAACTCCAATGCGGGCGGTTTTGCAACGGGCAATGCAGGCGTCTTCGGAACTGTGACAGCGCAGTCCGGCATCATCAAAGTCGGGCCGAATGCTGTGAGTGCGGGCAACGTCTTCGCGTTCACAGGGTCAGGCGGCGTGCTAGACCTCGGCAGCAACAATCTCACGATTGCTGGTCTGACTGACACGGGCACACTTGGCACAGTGACTAACAGTGGCACGATTGGCATTCTGACGCTAGGTGGCAGTGGCACCTATGCCTTCGGCGGGGCGATTGGTAGCACAACTGGTTACACGACTGGCACCGCGAACGACCCCACGAAACTTGGGATTACCAAAAGCGGCACCGGCACGCAGACCCTTTCAGGCGCGAATATCTATGCGGGCGGCACGACTATCAGCGGCGGGACGCTGCAACTGAGCGGCTCCGGCACGCTGGGCGCAACGACAGGCGCTCTGGGCGTCAGCAGCACCGGCATACTTGACCTCAATGGCACCAGCCAGACTGTCGGCGTGCTCACTGGCACGGGCGGCACCATTCTCAACAATGGCAGCGGCACTTCTACGCTCACCATTGGCAACGGCGGTTCGGACACAGGCGGCATCATCAAAGACAACGCAGGCACCGGCGGCACGCTCGCCCTCAGTGTCAGCAGCGGAGTTATATTGGGCGGCGCGAACGCCTACAGCGGCGGCACGACCGTTAACAGCAGTTTCCTGCAATTGAACTCCGCAAGCGGCGCAGGCACAGGCAATATTGCCCTTACCTCCGGGACAGGAGGGACTACGGGCAGCAGCCTGCTGATTAACAACACCGGCACGACCGCAAACTCGGTCTCCGGGGCGGGTTACCTGGAAAACTTCAACGGCACGGCGGGTACTATCACGCTCACAGGCGCGCTGAGCTACACCGGCAACACCTACTTCCGGGTTGCAAACAACGCCATCAAATTCTCTTCGTCCGGCAACAACACTCTCAGCGGCGTGATTGGAGCAACCAGCGGTGGCTATCTGGGCAATGAGACCGCAAGCGGCAGCATCACCCAGGCAGGCACGGGTACTCTAACTCTAACCGGCGCGAACACCTACACAGGCGCAACGACAGTCAGCGGTGGCATTCTCAACATTCAGAACAATACGGCATTGGGGACTACGGCAGGCGGCACCAGCGTGAGTAGTGGCGCTACTCTGCAAGTGCAGGGCGGCATCACGGTCGGCGCAGAAGCCCTCTCGCTGACGGGTACGGGCGCAACCGGTACAAGCGGCGCGCTGGAAAACGTGAGCGGCACGAATAGCTACGGTGGCGCCATTACGCTGGGCGGCAACACGACCATCGGTACTGACTCAGGAAGTACGCTCACACTCAGCGGCAGCGACCAGATTGCTTCCAGCACGCTTACTTTTAACTCCGTAGGCACCACCAATGTCACCGGCCAGTTGGCCAGCAGCAATGGTACGGGCGGAACGCTCATCAAGTCAGGCGCGGGAACAGTGGTTCTCTCTAACACGAGCAACAACTACACCGGCACTAATAGCAATGCGCTCCCGCTCAACGGCACCCAGATTAACGCTGGCGTGCTTGGCCTCTCTGCGGACAGCAACCTGGGCCTGACTGGTGGCGGTGCTTTCCAGCAAATCCTCTTCACAGGCGGCAGCACGCTGCAAGACACCAGCAACAATATCTCGTTGAGCAGCTTCCGCAACATCGGTATCAACACAGGCGTCACGGCCTCCCTGGATAGCAACGGCAACACGTTCACCATCAACAGCATTATCCAGAACAACAGTGGCAACACCGCATCGGGCATTGCCAAGACCGGCACCGGCACGGTACTTCTGACTGGCACAAACACCTACAGCGGCCTCACCGCCATCAACGCAGGCACGCTCAGCGTTCAGAATGGCAATGCCATCCCAGACGGCAGCGCGGTTAGCATCGCCAACGTCACCGGGGCCACGCTCAACCTGGCAAACAATGAAACCATTGGCTCCCTGACCGGCGGCGTGAACAGCAAAGTGACACTGGGTAGCCTTCAACTGCTCACCGGGGCAGACAACACCAGCACCGCGTTTGCAGGTATCATCAGCGGCACGAGCGGCACACTGGTCAAGCAGGGCACGGGCACGTTCACGCTGTCCGGCGCGAACACCTACACCGGCCAGACCGCGATTGACGCAGGCACGCTGCGCGTGGACACGACGCCCGGAGCCACCGGCGGAACAAACTTCGTAGGCAACGGCGGCACCACCACGACGGCGGCGTCCCTGCTACTGGGCGGCGCGAGCAATGGCACGGGCGGCGGCGTCTCCTACGGGAATGCAATCAGCATCAATCCCGGCAACGGCGGCGACCGCACTCTTGGCGGCACGAACACAACCGGCACGAACACATTCAGTGGCAATATTGCCCTGGACGGCGCATTCGGTGAAAACCGCTCTGTCACCATCACAGAACCTGCAGGCGGCAACGTCTGGTTTACCGGTGCCATCTCCGGCGCAGGACAGGGTGTCACGAAAACAGGCGTGGGCACCGCGACGCTCACCGGGACGAACACGTACACGGGGGCCACGAGCGTCAACGCGGGCACGCTCGTTGTCAATGGCTCCACTGTAGCGGGTAGCGCCGTCTCAGTGTCCAGCGGGGCCACTCTCACTGGCACCGGCACGGTGGCTGGCACAGTCACCGACCAGGCGACCGGCATCATCAATGCAGGCACAGTGGGCACCACCGGCACGCTCACCACCGGCGCGGTCTCCTTCGCGGGCGGCAGCACCCTCGGCTTTGACTTCAACGCCACAACCGCTGACCTGCTCAACAGCACCGGGGCCTTCTCCTTCACCGGCACGGGCACAAGCGTCATCAACCTCATCGGAAACCAACTCGTTGCTCCCAATCCCTCCACCATCTATACGCTGGCGACCTTTGCCAGCGGGCTGGCGGGCACGCCTCTTTCCGACTTCAGCCTGTCTGGTATCAGCGGCTACACCCTCTCTATCAACAACAACAGCCTCATATTGACCCCGACGCCGACCACGACGGGCACGATCTACACGCTGGTGGCAACGGCGAGCGCGGCAAACCTGCGGGCCGGGAGCGGGGCAACGGCCACTATCACCAGCAAGATTACTAACACAGGAACGGGAACCGCCGATACTCTAAACTACACGGGGCTCAATGTGAGCGCGTCCATCGGCACGCTTGCAGGAGGCACTCTACCCAAGAGTGGCGGCCCGCTCGCCAACAACGGCGGCAACGAAAGCGGCACGACTACCTACACTGTCGGTAGCAGCGCGGGCACCGTGAACTTTAACCCCACTGTCACAAGCGCCACCAACGCGACGCTGAACACGGCGGCCACGCTAGGCACGACGACGAATGGAACTCTCAATGTCTACAGCGGGCAGACCAGTTACGTGGGCACAGGCGGCAACTACCTGACCGGCGGCTCCAACGCTGTCCAGCAGACCCAGTGGGCAGACGGCGGCGCTCCCGGCGTGGACGGCGCTCCCTACACGGGTACGGACACGGCCAGTTTTGCCAGCAACGGCACGGTCAGTGTCAACGCCGCCGTCAACCTCAAGGCGCTTGCGCTGGGCGGGGGCACCACGCTCGCCACCGACGGGGTGGGCGGGCACGGCTTCACTCTGCAAAGCGGGTCGGGCACAGCGACGGTGACGGCAACGGGGACAGGCAACGCCATCAGCGCCCCTGTCACGCTGGCAACGAGCACGACGGCGACAGTGACGAGCAGCGGGGACACGCTGACGGTGAGCGGCAACATCAGCGGCACGGGCAGCCTGACGAAGGCGGGCGCGGGCACGCTGACGTTGACGGGCGTGGACAGCGCGACGGGCACGACTACTGTTTCGGCGGGCACACTGGCTTTAGCCAACACCGGCGGGGGGGCCATCACGGGCACGGGCGACAACATCACCGTCAGCGGCAGCGGCGCGTTCGTGACGGCGGGGAACGCCAGCAACGGGGTGCTCTCGCTGGGGGCGGCAAACCAACTCAAGGGAGCGACGGACAGCGGTCAGGGTCAGGGGGGCACGGGCGGCACGGCGGTGACGCTTTCGGGCGGCACGCTGGAGTTGAACGGCAAAAACCAGGGGACGACCAGCAACTCTGGCAGCCCGCGCATGGGCGGGAACGGGGGCGTAACGGAAAGCAGTTTCGGCGCAGGATTGCTGACCGTCTCCGGGGGCAACTCGTATCTGGACTTCGGTGCGGGCAACACGGGTGCGGTGTTCACGTTCAGCGGGTATGACCTTTCCAGCACGGGGACCCTGTACATTGAAAACTACAACGACGGCAACTTCACGGGGACGTATGCTGGGGCTTCGGGTGGCGGGATCGACCAGTTGTTTTTTGGGAACGGTCAGTACAGTGTTCAGGAGTTGATGCACGTGTATTTCGTGAACCCGATTGGCGCGGGTGGGGGTGTGAAGACGGGCATCTGGGAGGCGAAGTTGTTGTCCACGGGTGAGGTGGTGGCCCCGGAGCCTTCTGCGTGGGCGAGCCTGCTGGTGGGCACGCTGGGGCTGGCGGGGCTGGCGATCAAGGCGCGGCGGCGCAAGGCGGTGGACGCGGCGGCATAGGGGTGCGTCGGCGCTTGACCTATACCGAATTATACTGTCACGACTGCCCCTGCTCGGAGAGTTTTCTGCTCCCGAGTTGGGGCAGTTGCTGGCTACAGACTGCGCATGAAGAACAGAGCGGCAGTCCTAAGGCCTCAGAGTGAAAACGGCCCCGGCTTCCACGTCAGGAAACAAGGGCCGTTTTGCTGTCGGGTCATCGGCCCATGCGGTCTACGGGGGAGAACTGCTGATAACGCTCCTCTACGTTGGCACGCGCGAAGTTGACGTATTTGTTCGTCATATCCAGACGCGTGTGGCCGAGCAGGCGCATGAGCACGACTTCCTGACAGCCATTCATCTGGCATTTGATGGCGAACGTGTGCCGGAACGTGTGCGGGAAGCAGCGGACATGATCCAATCCCGCTGCCTGTCCAAGCCGCTGGATGAGTTGGAATACACCCCAGCGCGTGAGCGGGCGTCCGGCGCGCGGCCCTAGGTCAGAAATAAACAGAGCGTCGGTTTCCCGGCGTGGATGCTCCTGGAGGTAAGCCCAGAGTGCGCGGGAGGTGGTTGTACCCAAGTAAACCTGCCGCTCCGCACGCCCTTTCCCCATGACTGTGCAGCACTTCCGCATTCGGTCTAGGTCACTCACGCGCAAACTGCACAACTCCAAAGCGCGCACGCCGGTGTCGAGCAGGAAGAGGACAAGCGCCAGGTCACGCCGGGGATGATCGCACTCCCGGGCCGCGCGCTTGAGGGCGTCGATCTACTCGTGGCTGAAGGGGATAATGCTCTTGGGGCTGCCGCCTGGAACGTTCACCTTGTCCATAGGCAAGCCGGTGAGGATGCCCTCCAGAACCAGCCATCGGAAGAACGTGCGAATGTGATTGTGGTAATCCCGCACGGTGTTCTCGTCAAGCTTTTTGCTGAGCCGAGGCTTGCCCCAGCGCCCGCCTGGCTCCAGATGGCCTTCTTGGAGGTAGACCATGAACTGGCGCAGGTCAAACGTGCCGCAGTCACGCAAGCCTCGTTGCTGCAAAAGCCAGATGAGGTGATTCACCATCATGCGCCGCGTGGCAAGCGTGCAGCGGGAATGTTGCCTGCCGCGGCAGTCCAGCAGCCAGCCTTCCTGCAGGTTGGGCAGGTCGGACACGGCCATTGGGACGGTTTTATCCGGGGGCTGACTGAGGATTTCAATCGGCACCTGGCGGACGCCAGAGGATGGGGGAGCGGCGCAGTCCCGCGAGGCGGCTTTTCGCCAACGATGTGCTATTTTTAAGAGTAAATCACCAAATTTACTCTCCGCACGAGGAAGAAATGGTGGACGGTACAGGATTCGAACCTGTGACCCCTTCCGTGTGAAGGATGGCTGTCCGGTTTCTGCCCGACCTCGGAATCTCTACACTGATACTGCCGCTATTTTAGCACGTCCTGCCGCCGATTGCAACCTGGCTACTACTTTGCTCCCAAGACCATCGGTTTTACGAATGTAGGACTTGGAAATGTGTGAGTTAGTTACCCAGTTAGTTTCGTTCACTCACTCGGCACATCCATCGGGGGCAGAGACATGTCTGCCAGATATTGGATCACGCGTGCTTTCTCTGTTGTGGCCGCTCCGGTGTTTCCTGAGCCCGACTTAAGATCATGGTGGGAGCTGCTTCCGGGGATTGGGCGCTGAAGATGCAGGTCATACAGGATGCGCGCCATCCGGCGAAGCGCCTCGCGCAGATCCGAATCCAGCACGCCGAGCATTTCGGCAATTTCCGGATCCTTTCCGCGACCGCTCTCGGACACGTATCGCCTCAAGGCATTGACAACAGCCCGCCCCGTGTCGATTGCCCGTACCGCCTTCAGCCTCTCTTGGAGCGTGGCGGAGAAACCCTTCTTGATTGCGCCTGCAAGCACCAGTTCGGCATCAGCGATGGTGTCGACAGAATAAAAAAAGCTGACGGGCACGCGGAGCGCCAGCGCGACGGCGGGCATATCCCCGGCCGTCAGGGTGGCGCGGTTCGTTTCTACACGCGTGATCACTTCCCGCGTGAGGCCCAAATGCTCCCCCAGTTGCTGCTGTGTCATGTCTAATTCGCGCCGGCGTGCGGCAATGCGTTTGGCGACGAGGCGGGAAAAATCCAGATGAATTGCTCGCTCCGGGGTGGGGTAACGTGGCATGCCCTCACTCTACCCTGTCTCTCTCTGTGAAGCCTCTAAAAAGCATCAGGCAAAACCGTTAACCGCACCGCGGCGTAGTGTAGGAGCAATTAGCACCCACAGCCGATTCCAATGAATAAATGCCCCATATTTTCTTCCGCATCGCGTCGGGAAAGAGCTGGAATGGTTTTACACGAAAGCCAGTGCATCGATGCGAAAGCATCGTAGGGAGCGGGTGCGGCCGGAGTAGACGGCGTGCCAGTTGTGGTCAACCTGTGACGTCATGGAGTAAATTCGTAAATTCTCACGTGGCGCGAATTTCTCTCCTGAATGTACTCTGCCTGCTATATCTTACCGGGCTGGCGGAATGTTCGCCAGCCCTTTTTTGACATCCGCAGGCACCGCCGAACGTCCTGCGTCCGCACTGCCTTGACACCACGGTCAATGTGTGTTAGAATACGGGCGGCTTGTCGCCGTTGCCGCGCGCCGACTGCCCCATTCGGCCAGACCAATGGAAGTGGGCTCGTCGCCCGCTTGATAGGCGGCCTATATCGGATTAGGATGGGCGTATTCAATGCGCGCAGGCTGTTCGCGATGGGCGTTAGGAATAGCCGATTATTTCGACTTCGGCGTAGGATGCACATATGCGCCTCATCATAATCGCACTTTTAGTCATGGCCTCGTTACCTTTCTGGGCGGGTACACCTGTTGCGAACGCGGCCAATAATCCAGTTCCTATCATTACTCACCTCAGCCCACACACCCTTCCCGCAGGCACGTCAGGGAGCCGAGCCTCCTTCATCATTCAGGGAACAGGCTTCGTGTCCGGCAGCTCCAGCGTCTATTGGAACGGCACGCTTCTTCCCGGTTCCGTCTCTCCCACCCAGATCGCTGTCTGGATCCCCGCCTCTCTGCTGGCTCAGCCACGCACCGCCCAAGTGAAAGTCCTCAACGCCGGTCCCGGCGGCGGCGCGTCTAACGTCAAAAACTTCACCGTCACCGATCCTGGCCTGGGCCTGGTCTCTCTGAGCCCTCAGTACGTGGTGCGTGGCAGTGACGACACGAGCGTATCCCTGACCGGGACGCATTTCGAGCCGAACTCAGTCGTCAGCTTCAATGGGCAGTCGCTGGAGAGTACCTACGGCTCCTATTCGCAGATGACCGCGACCATCCCTGCCTCGGCTCTCAACACGGTAGGCTCGTTTCCTGTGACGGTCACCAGCCCCGGCTCCCCGAATCAGACTTCCAATGCGCTCACCATCACCATCGCCAACCCGGTGCCCCATCTTACCTCCATGACACCTGCCAGCGCACTCGTCCGGGCGGCAGATACAACTATCACACTGACCGGAACGGGCTTTGTTCCGGAGACTGCGGTCACCTGGCGCAATGCTCCGCTGGCGACCACCTACGTGTCTGCGACCGAGGTGAAGGCAGTTATCCCGGCGGCTGACTTGACCAAGCCAACCACACAGTACGTAGAGGTTATCAATCCCACCCCGGGAGGCGGGCTCGGCGGCAGCCTGCCCTTCGCCGTTTACTATCCCACGCCGGTCATCACATCCCTCCATCCCTCCAGTGTCGTGGTGGGGTCAGGAGACTTCACGCTGAGCGTCTTCGGGCGTCACTTCACGTCCGATTGCATTATTCTCATTGACTTCTCGGGGGGGCGGGCGTATGCCAAGACCACCATCATTTCCCCGACAGAGCTCCAGACGGTGATGTCCAATACTCAATTGACGGCGGGCGGGTATGCTCATATCTTTGTGGAACGCCAAGGAGCCGCGAGCCTTTCGGCCCCGTTGCCCTTCACCTTCTTCGCGCCAGCGCCCACGATTGCGGGCTTGTTCCCCAACACCTTACAGGCCGGAGGCAAGACCACGACGATCAAGGTCACGGGCCAGCAGTTTGATAATGCCGCGCTTCTCTGGGACGGGCATGAACTGCGGCTGACACAGGGGGGTGACACGTTCCTTCGGGGGACTGTTCCGGCCTCCAAGATTGCACAGTCGGGAACAGTTCAGATCAACGTTCGCAACCCTGCGCCGGGCGGCGGCGCGACTTCCACCTTGACCCTGACTATTTCCACCCAGCCCGGCCCGCTTCTGACGAGTCTCACGCCCAATAGCGTGGTATCTGGCTCGCCCGTCACCTTCACTGTGGCAGGAAGCGGGTTCACGCCCGGCACCGTCGTCAACTGGAACGGGATCGCCGTAGAAACGACCTTTGTGTCGGCGACGCAGCTGACGGCTCAGGTAACGGCTGCTCAGAACCCGTCCCTTTCAGCGACCCAGATCGTCTCGGTGTATGCGGTGAATTCCGGTGGTACGACCAGCAATCAACTCAACTTCAAGGTGCATAAGAAGCCATGAAACCCTGCCATTCATTGTGTTCCTCGTTCCTTCTTGCCCTAGCTCTTCTCTTGCCGGCGCCAGCCCACGCTGCAGGGTATGTTTTAACGGGCCTGCATGGGTTCCATTCCTTCAGCAGCAGCGGTGACGCCACGAATGCCGATGGCGCGTATCCAGATGCAGGTGTCACCTTAGACGGGCAAGGCCATCTCTATGGAACAACAGCGCTCGGGGGCAGCAACAGCAATGGCACACTCTATGAATATGACCTCGCCGCCCACGTGTCTACGACCCTCTACAATTTCAGTTCGGAGAGTGGAGCGAGTTTGCGTGGAGTGATCTGGGACGGTCAGGGGCATCTGTACGGAACGACCAACGGCGGCTCGGCAAATAGCGGCACGATTTTTGAATATGACCTCGCGGCGAAAACCTTAACGACGCTCTACACGTTCAGTGCCTTAGACGCGAACTATTTCAATTCGGATGGCGCTAGCCCCAACGGTCTTCATTTAGACGGGCAGGGACACCTGCTTGGGACGACGTACATCGGTGGCACAGCGGGCACAGGGACTCTCTTCGAATTGGACCTGTCTACCGGCACGCTCACCACTCTCCATGAATTTAGCGCCTTGGATGCCAGCAATGATAACACCGATGGGGCTTATCCCGAAGCGGACATCACGCTAGATAATCAAGGCCGTCTGTACGGCACAGCGTATCAGGGCGGGGTATCTGGGCGAGGCGCCATCTTTCAGTACGACTTGACAACCCAGGCCTTCGCAACTCTGTTTTCCTTCAACTATGCAAATGGCGCCTATCCCCATGGCAGTGTGATCTTGGACAACAGCGGCCACCTTTATGGCACGACCTTTGGCGGGGGTGGGCAAGACGCCGGAACGGTGTTCAAGTTTACGTTGTCTACTCAAGCTCTCACGCCGTTAGCGACTTTTAATAACACGAACGGCTATAACCCTTTGGGCGACCTTGTTCTGGGCAGTGGCAATGTCCTTTATGGAGTGACACAATCTGGCGGCAGTTCAAAGAATCCAAATCAGACTTCTGGCTTTGGCACCGTGTTCAAACTCAACCTGTCGACGAAGGCATTGACATCCCTGGTGGACTTTGGTGTGGCGAGCGGCTCTTATCCTGAGGCGGGCGTCTCTCTGGACAGTGCCGGAAACCTCTTCGGAACAACCTCTCAAGGCGGCGGATTTGGGAATGGTAAAGTCTTCAAGCTAACCCCCAAACCTTAAGATCGTGCCGATCCATAATACGAGCATAAATCGGATTGGAAACGAAGTGCTTAAAGTGAGCGCCAAGAAAGAATGGCTATGAAAACCCTTATCCAGCGCGTTGTGCCTCTCGCCTCTCTCGCAGCCTGCCTTGCCGCAGGCGGCTTTGTGTTCCAGCCTGGACACATCGTGAATGCCGCATCGCCCTCTCCTGAATCAGCCCAGGTTTTCCAATCAGCCCAGGTTTCCCAGATGCAGAGCGCTCTCACCGCCTTACAAACGCGCCTCAGTGCTGTGGAAAACACGAACGCGAAACTGCAAAGCGCGGTGCAGCGCCAGCAAGTCACTATCAATGCGCTCCAGAAGAAAACGGCGCCTATCACGATTGCCACCGACACCGAACGCGCGGACGGCACGCAAAGCACGGAGATGTTCTTCACCCGCGTCAACGTCCACATTATTGACGGCTCCGGCCACACCAACGACAACACCAACAATGGCGGCAAGCTGTTGGGGCTCGGCAACCTCATCGTCGGCTACAACGAGACGCGCGGCAGCAGCCAGGACAACCGCACAGGCAGCCACAATCTGATTGTGGGCATACGCGCCAACTATGCTTCCTACGGGGGCGTGGTCTTCGGCTACAACAATACGATCGCTAACTCCGGTCATTATGCAGCCGTCACGGGTGGCAACTCCAACACAGCAAGCGGCGCGCAAGCATCGGTATCCGGTGGCTACTTGAATACGGCCAGCTACTACGCGACCAGTGTCAGCGGCGGCTCTTTCAGCACCGCCAGCGGCTATGAAAGCAGCGTCTGCGGAGGCCAAGGGAATGTCGCCAGCGGCGCGCAAACGTCGGTTTCAGGTGGCTACGCCAACAGGGCAAGCGGTCAGTATACCAGCATCAGCGGGGGTGAGGCCAACACCGCCAGCGGCAATACAAGCAGCGTGAGCGGCGGCTATGCCAATACGGCAAGCGGCGACTACAATAGCATCAGTGGCGGCGAGCATAACACGGCCAGCACCGCAGGAAGCAGTGTCAGCGGCGGCCTGTACAATACCGCGAGCAACTACTGCGCGAGCGTCTCTGCAGGCTACTTCAACACGGCAAGCGGCCAGTATGGCAGTGTCAGTGGTGGCCAGGAGAATACAGCCAGCGGCTATGATTGTGCCGTCAGCGGGGGCCATAATAATTTAGCGGGGGACGGCGGCAACTCAAACAATATCGCCGCCTCCGTGAGCGGCGGCTCCTACATCATCAACAATGGCACCAATGGCTGGTCAGCAGGGGGAAGTTACAGTTCCAGTGCGCCTGGTCCTGGCGTCTTCCATGCGCCGTAGTTGAGGCAGATCCGAAAGCTGGTTAATCCGTGATGCATGAGCCTTACCGCCATAACCGCGCCGCCTGGGTAGAGCACCTGCGCGCCTGGCCTCGCCTCGGCGGACTGCCTGACCGCATCAGTTTCGGCCCGCCACTTGAGGAGTACGAGGAGCAGCGCGCCAAGAGACTGGGGACTGGGTGTGCCGATAGTAGAAGCTCAGGAGGTCGCAGTCAGCGCGGAGGACGTAACGCTTACCTTCCCCTGCCCGTTCTGCCAGCGGGAGCATACGCTACGGGTGACCGAGGGCTGGGAGGCGTAATAGAAGCGCCCTGCGGCTGGGGGCGGTATCGGGTGCAGGTTTGTCCCACTTATTTACGGGAACACCCATAGTTTGTTATAAAAGGCAAAGTCATGGCGCGACCGATGGCGGCTTTGCTGCCTGGGAATGACGCACGAAATGGGAGACAAGAAAAAGGAAGATGAAAAGCAGGATGAAGAGCAAGTTCACAAGGAAGCGGCGGTACGATGGGATTATTCTGATGCTTGGGGCCATTCTCTGGCTGACGGGGTGCGGCGGGGGAGGCAGCTCATCGGGCGGAGGAGGCGTTCCTCTTGTCCACTACGCCTACACGGATCTGGGCGCGCTTGGCCCGGCTGGTACGATGCCGACCCGCATCAACGACAGCGGGCAGATCACGGGCTCCTACAGTACCGGCACGAATGGTGCCCAGCATGCCTTCCGTCACTCGGGGCCAGGCCCCATCACGGCAGCGGACGACCTCGGGCCCTTTCCCGGTGCAGTCAATGGCCGGTCAAGCCGTGGACTAGGAATCAATAGTGCGGGCGCTGTCGTCGGGTGAGCGGAAGTTGATACGCCGATTCCCACGGGAACCTATCAAGATGCGTTTCTTTTTGACACGGCCTATCATGACCTCGGCACCATTCAGGGGCAGGGCCGCTCTCCCGCCATAGCTGTCGCGATCAATGATGTTGGTCAGATTGCCGGAAGCATCTTTTATTATGATCAGTTTCAGGTGCATCCATTCCGTCATCAGGGAACAGGGCCACTGACAGCCGCTGATGACCTGGGCACTTCTGGCAGCTATGCCACTGTCATCGCCGCCGATATGAACCGCAGCGGGGTGATTGTGGGGAGCGCCTCGCAAGGCGGCATGTCGAATTCGCACGCCTTTGTTTGGGACACGAGCTTTCATGATCTGGGCACACTGCCGGGCGGGGTTCTCAGCAGAGCCGAGACCATCAACGACAATGGGGTCGTGGCTGGCACTTCCTACATTGGCCCTGCACAGCATGCGTTTCGGCATCAGGGGACAGGGCCATTGACTGCCGCCGACGACCTGGGCCTGCTTTCCGGCTTCACTGAAAGCGTGGGAAGTGCCATCAATGCGGCAGGGGATGTCGTGGGCAGTCTTTTCTCGGCCAGCGCGACCCATGCCTTTATCGCCCGCGCCGGAAAGCCGATGCGCGATCTGAATGAACCGGGCCTTGTGGTCAACCTGTCCCCTGGCTTCGCACTTCAATCTGCCGGGGCGATCAACAGCCAAGGCCAGATCACGGACACGACCCAGATCGGCGGCGTTGCTCATGCCTGGCTGCTGACGCCTACGCCATGAGAGAACACCCGGATGGGCTAGAGCTAGTTTGATGAGCCAGACCACGAAAATCATTCTCATCGTCAGCAGTTTCGCTCTTATCATCTTGGGGAGCGCTGTCTTTCTGGGCGTGCTTGCCTACCGCGCCTATGCACTGGGGCCGGGGCGTATGGCGAGCTTCTACCAGCATAACAGTTGCGGCAATGATGCTTACGAACGCGGCGATTACGTGACTGCCGAGCAAGAGTACGGTCAGATGATTACTGACCAGCCCCATCGCGAAGATGGCTATGTGCTCCGAGGCATGGCCGAGTACCGCGCCCACCATTTTTCTGCCGCTGTCGCCGACGATACGCGCGGTTTGGCCCTCATGTCCGAGCCAAAGGTTCGGGCAGCGGTGCGGGTGCGTCGTGCTTACGCCAGCCGTGTCACTCAATCTCAAGCCATTCGGCAAAGCATCGCCGACTTGCACTTTAATCGTGCGCGGGCCTATGAGGGCAAGGACGCGCATGTTGAGGCCATCGCGGATTACACCGCCGTGCTGCGTCTGATGCCCCAGGATTGGGACGCTTACGAAGGCCGCATGGAGTTGGAGTACGGGGCAAAACAATACGCGCAGGCGGTTGCCGATGGCACCGTTGTTCTGGCGCACAGGAACCCCAATGCGCGCGACTACAAGCTGCGAGCGATGTCTGAGGCGGCAGTGGGGAAGGACGGGGCGGCGCGGACAGATTTCCTCAGCGCACTGGCGATGGAGCCG
This sequence comes from uncultured Armatimonadota bacterium, assembly GCA_963835235.1. Lineage (GTDB taxonomy): Bacteria > Armatimonadota > Armatimonadia > Armatimonadales > Capsulimonadaceae > CAWIET01. The sequence continues at coordinate 304,038 of CAWIET010000005.1, read as the reverse complement.
GGGATGCTGGAGGCCGACAGCGGATTGGCCGAGATGGACGTGAAGGAGGGCCGCCCTGCGGATGGTGCCGCGCTTTGGGCGAAGGCGACAGCGGCCAATCCGGGAAACGCCGGGGCATGGGGTGGTCGTGGCTGGTATGACTATCTGTCCGGGGATACGGAAGCCGCAATCACGAACACGAAAACGGCCATTGCGCTGGACGGCAGCCAGGCGTGGCTGCACTACAACCTGGGCCTGTACTACGCGGTGCAGGGAGAGCAGGCGCAGTCGCTCGCGGAGTACACGGCGGCCCCGCCAGGGCCGGAGAAAGACCGGAAGGCGTGCATTGAGGACGTGCGTCATGCACTGGCGAAGAATCCAGACTCGGCCGCGTTGCAGCAAGCGCTCCGGCAATTCGGGAACTAACCCATTCCGGTCATCGGCCAAAGAAGCCGATTCCTTAGCTTCTCCCGGACGCGCAAACCCATAGATGCTTAAGTGCGCGTGACGGGGCGCGGGGCACGAGTTTGGGGTGGCGAAATGGGGGGCATGAGAAGCGCATTCTGTTTTTTGCTGGCTGCGCATACCTTCGCCCCTTATCGTCGCTCCGGCAGCTTATTCTTCAGCAGGACTTTCGGCTACTCCTGCCGAAATCAGTCTCACCATGCCGCATCAACCTGATCGCCGACGAGGCACTGTCTTGTCGGGTCGTTTGCTTCATTCTGGCAAGCCTTCCCTCTGCCCCCCGCGCTTGAGTCGCCCGCTTCTCTTTAGTCGCCTCCTTCTCTTTTGTGTGCTTTCTCTACTCTCTTTCTTTCGGGGGCCGCTGGTTCCAGCAGGGGCGGTTCCTGCCGACGCCAATGCCTTTGACCTCAGTAAGGCGGTTTCCGGCACGGCAAGCGGCGCCGTGACCGTTCCTCCGCTGCATCCTCCGAAGATAGCAGCGGCGATAGTAACCATCCCATTGCCCGCCCCGCTGGATGATTTGACCGTGGGTGGCGGAGGACGCTACCTCATCCTTTCCCTCAAAAGCCTGCGCAAACTCGCCGTGTTCGATATGAACGAGGCGCGCATCGTCCATTTCATTCCCGTAGACTCCGATGACTATCATTTTGCGTCGGGAGCACGCCTGGTAATCCTTTATCGGGAAGACCACCATGTGATAGAACGCTGGAGCTTGGACACCTTCCAGCGTGAACTGACTATGGCGGCCCCCAACTGGCCTGCGCTCCGGGACATGAAGATGGGCAGCGCCTCCGGTGGCCCCGTCGTGATCGAGCTGCAGGATGGAAGCATCAAATGGCTCAACGGAATCACCTTGACGCCCTATCAGCCAAACCTTGCTGGCTCGCCCTGGGGATGGGGTGGCAGCGCTGAACTCAGTTTCAGTTATCGCCTGTCCCCCGATGGCACGGTAATGACCGGCTGGCTGGAAGGGATTGAACCCCGCGTCATCGTTGCGGCTCGCTTCCAGGCGGATCACACGGACTTTACGACGGGCAATGACGATGGCTACCCCGGTCGCTACTTCACGGTGGGAGCGGACGACAATCTCATTTACTCGAGCATCGGGTTGCGTACCCTGGATTTAAAGGCCGTTGGCCCGGCGGAACTCGGCGGTTGCCGTTGCCTCCCGGTGCAGGGCGGTGCCTTCTTTCTGGGCCTGCAAGGTTCCACCTTTGCTCTGTACACGGTGCAGGACAAACGCTTGCTCCTGACGCTGCCGAAATTGGACGAGCTGCAAGACGGCTTCTGGGATTTAGAGAAGCAAATCTTTTTGGTGCCCGGTGCCGATCTGCTCGTGACGATCCCTGCGTCCCGCGATCGGCTCGTGGTGCATCGCTTTAATCTGGAGGAGCAAGTAGCCAAGAGCGGCGTTGACTACCTCTACGTTCCCTCGGTTGCGCCCGCCACATTCCGGCCCGGACAGCACTATGGTTACCAACTCGTTGTGAAGTCTAAGCGGGGCAGTGTTCAGAGCACGCTGGAAAGTGGCCCTCAGGGCATGGTGCTGGAAAAGTCGGGACGGCTGGATTGGTCTGTGCCAGCCAACTATGAGGGCACGGCAGAATATATCATTATTCACATCCAGGATGCTTCCGGTCAGCAAATCTATCAGACGTTCCGCATCACGCCTGCTGTCAGATGAAGAGCCCGCGCAGGACTGCCGAGATTGACCGCATAACCTGACCGCATAACCTTGACAGCGTGAGGCCTGTTCGTCTATAATAGCTGCTTACCAGCGCAACGCCTTACCATTCCCCCTGTGCCTAGAGATAGGTGCAGGGGGCTTTCTTTTTGCGGGTTGCCAAATGCCAGACTCTGTGTTATAATGGGCCGGTGGCGTTCTCGCCGCGCCTGTCTTTGCTCGTTCTCCTTAAGAAAGGAAACTCGTCATGTTTCTGCATCCCTGCGCCGCCACACTGCGTTTTGCCCTCTTCGTCCAGATTGCCCTGTGCGTCTGCGCCGGGCTTGCCCTCAGCACGCCCGTCCGTGCCGCCGCGCCGGGAACGGGTGCGCCGTCACGCGCCGCCGGAAGCGTTTCGGCCCATCACGGCATCGGCTCCGTCACCGGATGGGGAGACGACAGTTACGGTCAACTCAATGCCCCGGCGGGGCTGAAGAACCTGACCGCTGTTGCCGCAGGCGCCTATCACAACGTGGCGCTCAAAAGCGACGGTACGGTGGTCGCATGGGGAGATGACACCTTCGGCGCTGCGGATGTCCCGGCAGGTCTTAACAATGTGGTCGCCATTGCCGCAGGAGACTATCACAATCTGGCCCTCCAATCCGATGGCACGGTGACAGCCTGGGGATATGACGGTTACGGCCAGACCGATGTGCCTGCGGGCCTCACGGGAGTCGTGGCCGTTGCCACAGGCCGATATCACAGCCTCGCCCTCACATCGGGCGGCACGGTCACAGCCTGGGGAGATAACTATGAAGGCCAGGCCACCGTGCCTGCGGGCCTCACGAATGTTGTCGCTATCAGCGCAGGAGCCTACTACAGCCTCGCGCTCAAGTCCGACGGCACGGTCGTCGCCTGGGGAGAAGACGACTACGGCCAGACTACCGTGCCTGCGGGGTTAACGGGCGTTGTCGCCATCAGCGCAGGCAACTACCACTGCCTCGCCCTCAAAAGCGACGGAACTGTTGTCGCCTGGGGAGATGACTACCAGGGCCAGTCCGATGTGCCCGCAGGACTCACGGGCGTCGTCGCCATCAGCGCAGGCTTCCAACACAGCCTGGCTGTGAAGTCTGACGGCACCGTCGTCGCCTGGGGAAGCGACTCCTACGGCCAGACCAGCGTGCCCACAGGACTTGCCAATGTGGTCGCTATCAGCGCAGGAGCCTACCACAGCGTGGCCCTCAAATCCGACGGCAGCCTGGTCACCGCCTGGGGCTATGACGCCAGCGGACAAACCAACGTGCCCGCAGGAACTCACGGGCGTTGTCGCCCTTGCCGGAGGTGACTATTATAGCGTGGCCCTCAAATCCGATGGCACGGTTGTTGCCTGGGGAGATGACACCTACGGCCAGACCGATGTGCCCGCAGGACTCGCGGGCGTCGTCGCCCTTGCCGGGGGAGCCTACCACAGCCTCGCCCTCAAATCCGATGGCACGGTTGTTGCCTGGGGAGATGACACCTACGGCCAGACCGATGTGCCCGCAGGACTCGCGGGCGTCGTCGCCCTTGCCGGGGGAGCCTACCACAGCCTCGCCCTTAAATCCGATGGCACCGTCGTCGCATGGGGAAGTGACACCTACGGCCAGACCAGCGTGCCCACAGGACTGTCCAATGTCGTCGCCGTTGCCGCAGGCGGCTTTCACAGCCTCGCCCTCAAGTCAGATGGCACCGTCGTCGCATGGGGAGATGACTATCAGGGCCAGACCGATGCGCCCGCCGGACTCACGGGCGTCGTTGCCCTTGCCGGGGGAGCCTTCCACAGCCTGGCCCTCAAGTCCGACGGAACCGTCGTCGCCTGGGGAAGTGACCAATACGGCCAAACGAATGTGCCCGCAGGACTCACGGGCGTCGTCGCCATCAGCGCAGGCTTCGCACATAGCCTCGCCCTCAAGTCCGATGGCACGGTCGTCGGCTGGGGAGATGACACCTACGGCCAGACCAACGTGCCCGCCACTCTCTACGGCGCGTCCGCCATCGCCGCAGGCGGCTATCACAACCTGGCCCTGTCCACTGCCGACAGCCTGGGCGGGCAGGGCAGCACCTTTGGCCCCACCGTCCTCACACCCTACACCGGAACCGTTGCCACCTTCACCGACATCAATCCAAACCGCCCCGCCACCGCCTTTGCCGCCACCATTGACTGGGGAGACAACACCACCCCTACCGCAGGCACCGTCACCGGCAGCAATGGACAGTTCACCGTCTCCGGCACTCACACCTACACCCTGCCGGGACAATACACCGTCACCACCACCATCACCGGCCCCGGCGGCCCCCTCGTCCTGACCGGAACCGCCAACGTCGGCGCCCTCAGCACCACGACCATGCTGGGCAGCAGCACGAACCCCTCGGTGTACGGCCAGAGCGTGACGTTGACGGCCACCGTCACCACGACGGCGGGCGGCGCACCTGTCCTTGAGGGCAGCGTGGACTTCGTGGACACCACCACCAGCACCGATTTAGGCACCGCCCCTGTCAACACCACCACCGGGCAGGCGAGCGTCTCTACTGGCAGCCTGAGCGCGGGCGGCCACATCATCGCCGCCACCTACAGCGATGGCACCGGCGGCGTCTACGCCGGCAGTGACAACTACCTGTTCCAGTCCATCGCCCGCGCAGGCACCACCACGACGCTCACCCTGCCGTCCACCACGCCCACCAGCGCGCAGACGTTCCAGGTGTCAGCAACGGTTGCCCCCGTTGCCCCCGGCGCGGGCACGCCCACCGGCACCGTGACCTTCACCGTCAACAGCACAACGCAGGACGCGCCATTGACCAACGGCACGGCGAGCATCACCATCGGCCCCTTCGCCGCCGGAAGCGTGAGCATCTCCGCCACTTACAACGCAGACACCAACTTTATGGGCAGCGCGTCGGGCACGCAGAGCCAGCAGGTCAACAACCCTGCGCCCACCATCCTCAAGCAGGTCGGCGACCCCGTGCCCGCAGGCAGCCCCGGCTTCTCTGAGCTGATCAACGGCACCGGCTTCCTGCCCACAAGCGTGGTCTCCTTTGACAGCCAAGCCCGCACCACCAAGTACGTCTCGGCCACGCAGCTGCGCGTCTATGTCACCCGCGCCGACCTGACCACGGCCAGGAAGATAGCGGTGACGGTGACCAATCCCACTCCGGGTGGCGGCGTGTCCAACACGGGCGAACTGCTGGTGACGATTACGGGCCTGCGCGTCACACCGGGCAACGTCACTTCTGACGGCAACGGCGGCTACCTCGTGCCCATCACCGTCACCAACATCGGGTACGTCAGTGCCGTCAACGCCCGCCTTCTTTCCGCCTCTCTGGGCGGAGCGAGCACGACGACGCCTCTGCCGGTGAAGATGGGGACGCTGACGGCGGGGCAAAGCAAGATGGTGACGCTTTCGTTCCCGGCAAGCGCAGGCACGACCGGGCAGCATGTGACGCTTCTGGTGCGGCGCACGTATCAGGGCGACCCGTACCGCTTCCAGGCCAGCCAAAGCGTCACGCTGCCGTAGCAGCAGGCATTCCCGCTTCATGCCATACCCCCTGTGCCTAGAGATAGGCATGGGGGGCTTTCTTTTTGCTGGCTCCTGGTCTCGGATATGACGACACCCCTGTAAACGTCTGCAACTTTCAATGCCAGTCCGTGTCTTCCTCAGAAAACGATTGGGGAAAGGGCGAGGCAATTGTTACGAAGACGGAATGATAGAAATATCTCGGTAAGGAATGCTGACGAAGAGCCGCACAAGTATTGGCGGTTGATTTCGGGGGACTCGCTGGTTTCGGAGGGGTGTTCATTTCTCAGATGTTGAGCATCGGCACGTTTGACAATGGCTTAACTATTGCAATGTGCTCTTTTGCCGCGGCCATTCCGCTTCTTGTGAAGGACATCCTTGACGTGGAAATGGAGGAGCGTCGGGGGATTTCGGTGAACGCAGAGGATCGCTTCAATACCATGCAATTAGGTATCATGGCCGCCCTGGCAGGAATTGCAGCCATCTTTTGGCACTTCTCTTGGTTGTTTTGCGCGCTGTTTCTTGTTGTTACCTATTGGGCTCTCTGGGATCACGTTATGTATATGGGTGACCTCAAGGAACACGCGAAGTCCAAAGATTAAGGAGAGATGGCCTGTTCCCAATATCGCGCTTGACAGCCTCGCTCGCGCCTGCTATAATGGCTGCCAGAAGGGACGAAAATCGGCTTCATGCCGTGTGGGTGGGGTGGCCCCCCAGGTCAACCTGCTCCTATATCCCTTTGCTATAGGACAACACAAAAGGGGAGAGGCCGGGACGCCGCAATTTCACACGCCCACCACTGGGTAGGTGATCAGTTATCCTCTCCCCAAGCCACTTCCAATTAGGGACGGGCCGAAGCGATTGGGTTATCTTTGTAGCATTCCCAGCGCGCCCCTTGCCTGTCCCGCCATACTACCCCAGTATACTGCTCCCTTGAAGGATAGAGCCACCCATACGACCAAACAGTCTGAGGAGGTGGCAGGATGCAGAACGAACAGGAACACCACAGCGACACCCAGAACAACGACACCCAGAACAACGACACACAGAGACGCTGGACGAGCAAGCGGTGAGCAGCCCTAGTGCTCTCACTGCTCAGAGGAGAAACGTCGGTTGCCGAAGCGGCCCGTCAGCAGGGGCTGACTATGACCGAGATTGAAGAGTGGAAAGAGAGGTTTCTCTCAGGAGCAGAGAATGCCCTCAAGACCCGACCCCAGGACGAGGAGGCGCTCAAAGAGGCGCAGATCAGACGCCTCAAGCAGAAGGTCGGGGAACTAGTCATGGATTTAGATATCCTTCAGGAGGCGGCCCGCCCGTACCTGCCACACCCTCCCCGTACCTGCCACACCCTACGCGGCGGCAGATGCCCGACGAGTGAAGCAGGCTCTGCCGACGGCTTCCTTGCGGCGCATCTGCCGTGTTCTGGGGATCGCCCGCTCTGGATTGCAGCGTCACCCGGCAGCGCCTCCCTCTGCGAGGCGGCTGGATGCTGGCCTGTTAGCCCGCGTTCAGGCGCTGATCGAGCAGCACCCGACCTTCGGGTATCGCCGGGTGTGGGCTCTGCTGCGCTTCGGAGAGGGTGTGCGGGTCAACAAGAAGAAGGTGTATCGCCTGATGCGCCTGCAGAAGTGGCTGGTTGTCCGCCCACGCCGCACGCCCCGGCCACGGGTGCAGCAGGCCAAGAGCATAGCAAACTGCAGCGACACGCGCTGGGCGATGGACGTGACCCATATTAACTGCGGCAACGATGGCTGGGGAGACCTGGCGGCGGTGCTGGACTGCCGCGACCGCGAGGTCATCGGCTTTGAGTTTGCCCTGCGGGGGCGTGCCCGGGAAGCCGAACGTGCCCTGGAGCAGGCTTGCTTGACACGCTTTGGCACAGTGCGCCCCCTGGGGGAGACACCTATACTGCGCAGTGACAACGGACTGATTTTCACCAGCCGTCGGTTTCGTGAGGCGTGCCGCTTTTGTCGGCTTTCTCAGGAGTACATCACGCCTAACACGCCCGAGCAGAATGGGCTGATCGAGCGCTTCTTTCGCTCTCTGAAAGAGGAATGCGCCTGGCAGCATAATTTCGTCAGCTTTGCTCAGGCGCGTCGTGCCATCCACGAGTGGATCGGCTGGTACAACAGCGGGCGGCCGCATCAAGCGTTAGGGTGCCGCAGTCCGGTTCAGTTCCGGGAGCAACAACGGCAGAACGTGGCTTGACTTTCGGGGAGCATTACACTCTCTCGTGACCCCCAGCTCATCCCCCGCCCGAAAAAAGGCCGCACCCCGAAAGGCGCGGCCAAAGGCAAGGAGGATACGTGATGACTATTCTCTATATCGGCATCCTCCCCGCAAAACTGGAGTCTCCCTCGGCTTATGTTGCAGGGTAAACGACATTGGCCTCGTCGTAGCTGACTTCGAGCCGGTCAGCGTCCTCCACGCTGAGGATAAACCCTCGCCGTGGTAGATGATGGGAAAGGCCTTTAATACCCATGTCTCTCCGTTAATGCACAGTGGCTGCTTGGAGAGGCAACCGGTAAATCAGATATTCCGCTTCCTCCTCCGCAGCAGGCGGGTCAATGTTCGTCAGCACCGCCACAACGTAGCCTGAGCGTAGGTTAAACTGCAGTTCAGCATTCACGCCTGGCGCGCCTCCCCCATGTCCACTCCAGGCAAAGCCGCCGTAATCGCTGCAATAAAAGCCGTAAGCATACTGGGAGCCTGGGAAGGTATCCACTTTGGCACTCAGAAGCAGGGCAGTGTGCTTTTCATCGAGAAGCTTGTACTGCTTGAGCGCCTCCGCGAACCGGAACAGATCGCCCACTGTGGAGTAGCCACCGCCAGCAGCCGTGCCCCGTGGCGGAAGATCGGCTGTATTAGGTGTCAAACGGCCTCGCTCATCCTTTTCGTACCCCAGCGCCTTGTTGGCAACGGGGACAGTTTCGGGAAGGGATTCGGTCGCGGTCATTCCGCACAAAAGTTTGCGATCAAATTTTCGGCAGTGGTCTACAGGTTATTTCAAAACTATCCTTGCTGTCACTTCCCAGCATTCTGAACCACTAAACTCGGATGATATTACTCTGCCATCAAGACGAGGAGCAGCCATTCCAGGGCAACAAAATGGCACTCGAACGAGTTTTGAAATAACCTGTAGTCTTCTCTCTTGGGAATGGAGAAGCAATCGGGAATTTGTGAGGAAGATAGAAAAATTACTCTTTGAGCTTCCAGGTTGACAAATGTATGTTCGTTCAGGTGTCATATTTTCGTCAATTTGAGCGTATTAACAGATTAGAGACCGGCTGCGAACCCCTGTTTTAGTATAGTTTTGTCTCTGACGCTTGGAGACTACCAGCCGGAACAGCGCCAGATCGTGATCCGCCGCGCCAAAGGCGATGAGCCGCGCGTCGTGCCTATCAGTTCCTGCTGGGTTGATGCCGTAGACGCCTATCTGCGTGTTCGTCCGAAGGTGGAAAGCAATCTGCTGTTTATCAATGAGTTCGGCGAGCATATCTGCGTCAATTACTTTGGTAAGCAATTCAAGGGCTATCTGGATTACGCGGGTCTTTCCGGGTTTACGCTGCACGGGCTGCGTCATTACGCAATCACATAACTTGCCAAGACGGATGTCTGGGCGGCAAGCATCATTGCGGGGCATAAAGACCTTCAAGTGACGCGCCAATATCTGCATGAGGATCCGGTTCACGTACGTTCGGTGCATGAGCAGGCCGCACCGCTGGCGCGAATTCTAGTCAATGTTCGCTCGGAGAAGCAAGGGCGTAAGAAAGTCATTTAGCAATGGTAGTTTCATCCCGACATGGTTCTATCGCAACAACCAATTTATCAATACATAGCCTGGATTATGGCATTCTAATTCCAGCCTGGTTCTACTAAAAGGGGGCAGCAGGCCCCTTCAGCCCTTCTCCGAAAGCTCGCTGAAGTCATTTAGACACTTCTTAGGATGGCAGCGCGCCCGCGAGAGGAAGACAAAGGGTAGGCGTCTGTTTCCTCACACAATTTATTTCCTCATCAATCCGGGTACACTCTCAGAGCAGGAAATGCCGCGGTCTTTCGGAGCCACTTGCTCTCGCAGCCACTTGTCCTGCTCCTGTCGTCCCCCGGACCGACAGTTTTTCTAAACCTCCACGTAGCCGGGTACGCCGAAAGGCACCCGTTCCGGCTATGTCCCTTTGCTTTCTGTTAGCCCGCAGCCTGTCCCTAAAGCATTTATGCCCGCAGTTTGGCTGCCTCCTAGCGGTTCATCATTTCCCGGCGGACAGCCAGGGGATCGCAGCCTAAACGTCCGCCCAGCTTCACAGCATCTCGTCTCGCCTGAACGGACGCGATTGACCGTTGGGATGATGACGGCACTCCCCTCACCCAGAACACATAACCCTGAAGGTATCTCGCCGGGCGTAATCCGGATTTGGGACTGGCGGGAAAGGCGGACGGCTATGAGCATATTCTTGCAAACAGAAAACCCGGAGGAGATGGAAAGGGAAGTTCTGAGCCAAGTGTCTCAGAGTAACTCCTGTTACGTCCGCAACAGTGTTCTGGATGCACATCTTGGGGGTACAACCGAGGAGCAGACCGTCGCGTGGCGGCAGGGCTTCTGTGAGCGAGAGGGGCTGAGCTGCCACCCTTGCCAGGAAGAGAGCGATCCAGGAGGGGTACGTCTTGGCACTGTCTTTGAATCAGTCCTGGTGGCGGGAATGCGTCAGCTTAATCGTGCAATGATTTAAATTGCGACGGCAGACTGTTGGAAAGGGCCCCTCAGACAGTTACTTGTTACCACTGCAGAGAGTGCTCAAAGATGCCGGGCGAGTTGTGATAGGAACGAAGCACAAAGGAACTTTGCCATGCCACTTGAAACCTACTCTCAGGATATTGTCGACACGGTGCGCGAACCGCTGTTGATGCTGGACACCACCTTGCGTGTGCAGTCCGCCAATCGTGCGTTCTATCAAACATTTCAAGTCTCTGCCCAGGAAACCGAATATCACCTCATCTACGAGCTTGGCAACGGCCAGTGGGACATTCCTGCCCTGCGGACGCTGCTGGAAGATATTGTGCCCAAAAGCTCTGTTTTCAACGATTTTGAACTGGAACACACTTTTCCCGTCATTGGCCGCCGCGTCATGCTGCTCAACGCACGCCAGCTGAAAGCGGGCGATCATGGCGAACTGTTGGTGCTGGCCATGGAAGATGTGACCGCGCGCAAGCGCGCGGAAGAAGCCCTGCTTAAGGCTGGGGCTTTGCAGAGCGCGATTTTCAACAGCGCCAATTTTTCCAGCATCGCCACAGACGCCCAGGGCGTCATCCAAATCTTCAACGTGGGTGCCGAGCGGATGCTGGGTTACACGGCGGCTGAGGTTATGAACACGATCACTCCCGCTGATATCTCCGACCCACAGGAAGTGATTGCGCGGGCCGAAGCGCTCAGCATCGAGCTTGGAACCCCCATTACTCCGGGCTTCGAGGCGTTGGTATTCAAAGCCGCGCGCGGGATCGAGGATATTTACGAGCTGACCTACATTCGCAAGGATGGAACCCGTTTTCCAGCGGTCGTTTCCGTCACGGCGCTGCGCGATGAGCAGGACGCCATCATCGGCTATTTGCTGATCGGTACCGATAACACCGCGCGCCAGCAGGTCGAAGAAGAGCAAAAGAAGCTTGATCAGCGTTTGCGCGATCAGCAGTTCTACACCCGCTCTCTTATCGAGTCTAACATCGACGCGCTGATGACGACCGATCCACGGGGCATCATCACCGACGCCAACAAGCAAATGGAAGCACTCACCGGCTGCACGCGGGACGAGTTGATCGGGGCACCGTTCAAGAATTACTTCACCGACGCAGAACGGGCCGAGGCGGGCATCAAGCGGGTGCTGAGCGACAAGAAACTGACAGACTATGAGCTGACCGTGCGCGCCAGGGACGGCCAAGAAACCGTGGTCTCCTACAACGCGACCACTTTCTACGACCGTGACAGAAAGCTGCAGGGGGTGTTCGCCGCCGCGCGCGACGTGACGGCGCAAAAGCAGGCGTCACAGTACGCCCGCTCGCTCATTGAGGCCTCGCCCGATCCGCTCGTGACGATCAGCGCACAGGGTAAAATCACTGACGTGAACGAAGCCTCCGCGCAGGCGACCGGCGTCGCGCGCGAGCAGCTTATCGGCACCGACTTCTGCGATTATTTCACCTCTCCAGACGAGGCTCGCACTGGCTATCAGAAAGTGTTTTCCGAGGGGTTCGTGCGCGATTATCCGCTCGCCATTCGCCATACGACGGGTCGGATCATGGACGTACTTTACAACGCCAGCGTGTACAAGGACGACAAGGGCCAGGTGCTGGGCGTGTTTGCCGCGGCGCGTGACGTCACCGAGCGCAAGCGCTTCGAGCAATCGCTCCAGGAAACCAACATTGAGCTGGAGAGCGCCATCGCCGCCGCAGCCAAGGCGAAGGAAACCGCCGAAGCCGCAAACAAGACCAAAAGTATGTTTCTGGCCAACATGAGCCACGAACTGCGCACGCCGCTCAACGCCATTCTTGGCTACTCGGAGATGCTGCAGGAGGAAGCCGCCGATCAAGGCCTGCAAAACTTTGTGCCCGATCTGGAAAAAATCAAGGGCGCTGGCAAGCATCTGCTGTCGCTGATCAATGACATCCTGGACATCTCCAAGATTGAAGCGGGCAAGATGGAACTGTACCTTGAAACCTTCAGCGTCCCCAAGCTCATTGAGGAAGTCGTGGAAACTATTCGGCCCCTGGTCAAGGCCAACGCGAACACGTTGCGCGTTCAGTGTCCCGCTGATCTTGGCACAATGCACGCCGATATGACCAAAATGCGGCAGAGCCTGTTCAACCTGCTGTCAAATGCCGCCAAGTTCACTAAGGAAGGCGCTATCTCGCTTGAGGTGTCCCGTGAAACGATGGAAGAGCGCGAGTGGATTTGGTTCCGCGTGTCGGATACCGGCATCGGCATGACCTCCGAGCAAATCGTCAAGCTGTTCCAGACATTCAGCCAGGCAGACACTTCCACCACGCGCAAGTTCGGCGGGTCGGGGCTGGGACTGGCGCTGACACGCCGCTTCTGTCAGTTGATGGGCGGTGACGTGACCGTCAACAGCGTGCCCGGCGAAAGCAGCACATTCACCATCAAAGTTCCCGCCACCGTGAGTGAATTGGAACATCTTGAACCCGAGGCCACAGTTCCCGCGAAATCACAGGTCTTAATCGCGCAGGGCGCGCGCGCGGGCGCTGAGGCGCTGCCGCTCATCGGCAGCAGTGTGCTGGTAATTGATGACGATCCGGTGCAGCGTGACCTGATGCATCGTTTTCTCGTCAGCGAAGGCTTTCTTGTTCAGACCGCCAGCGACGGGGAGGAAGGGCTGCGCCTGGCGCGCAAGCTGCTGCCGGTCGCCATTACTCTGGACGTGATGATGCCCGGTATGGATGGCTGGACAGTGCTCTCCATGCTGAAGGCTGACCCGTCGGTGAGCCACATCCCCGTCATCATGCTGACCATGATGGATGATAAGAGGCGGGGCTATGCCCTGGGCGCGGCCAACTACCTCACCAAACCGATGGATCGCAACCGGCTGACGCAGATTTTGAAGAAGTACAGCTGCCAGCACCCGCCCTGCCCGGTGCTGCTGGTGGAAGACGACGCGACGACCCGCCAGATGATGCGCTCTTTGCTGGAGAAATCTGGCTGGGCTGTGAGTGAGGCGGAAAACGGACGCATTGCCCTGGAACGAGTTGCCCAAAATCGGCCTACGTTGATTTTGCTTGACCTGATGATGCCGGAAATGGACGGCTTTGAGTTCGCTGCGGAATTGCGCCAGCACCCTGAGTGGCACTCAATCCCTATTGTCGTGCTGACCGCGAAAGACCTGACTGCGGAGGAACTACTCCGTCTCAATGGCGACGTGCATGCGATTCTGGACAAAGGAGGCTGCACGCGCGACGAACTGATGCTGCAGGTGCGCGCGTTGTTAGCAGATTGGGCCGTGCTGTCAGAACAAAGCGGACACCCCGATGCAGTGGGAAAGGCAAAAGGCGTGAAGCAGAACAACCAGAAGGTGAATATCCATGTCTAAAATCCTGCTGGTGGAAGATAATGAGATGAACCGAGATATGCTCTCGCGCCGCCTGTTGCGCAGGGGCTATGAAGTGGTCATTGCCCTTGACGGCGAAAGCGGCATTTCCCTGGCGAATAGCGAAGCGCCAAACCTGATTTTGATGGATATGAGCCTGCCCATTCTGGACGGCTGGGAAGCGACACGCCGCCTGAAAGCGGCGGCTGTCACGCAGCATATTCCCGTCATCGCCCTCACGGCGCACGCGATGTCCAGTGATCGTGACAAGGCCCTGGAAGCGGGCTGCGACGACTACGACACCAAGCCCATTGAATTGACCCGCCTGCTGGAGAAAATAGAGACCTTGCTGGCCGTTGCCAGCGCCAGAGAAACCGCATAACTGCCTTGTCGCATTTACCAGATAACGTGCCCAATCTACCAGACAGTGTGCCTCAACTCTCACTGTCAGCGGCGTTCCTCCACGACCTGCGAACCCCCCTCAATCAAATCCTCGGCTACAGCGAGATGCTGACCGAGCAAGCGCAGGAGGAAGGGCAACTCGGCTACGTGCCGGACTTGCAGAAAATCCACAGCGCCGGAAGGCTGCTGCTCTCCCTACTGAACAACGGCGGGCCGCTGCGGCTACCCCAGGACAACAGCTGGGAGGAAGGCAGAGCGCGGCCCGTCATTGCGCGCGGCACACATCTGCCAGAGCCGCAGTCAGTGGTGTCAGTCTCCGACGCCTCGCAGGCGTTGATTTTGGTGGTAGACGACAACGAGATGAACCGTGACGTGCTGTCCCGCCGCCTGGAGCGGCAAGGCTATGCCGTAGCAATGGCCGAAAACGGACGCCAGGCGATGGACGCGGTGCGGGCGCAGGCGTTTGACCTGGTGCTGCTCGATATCATGATGCCGGAGATGGACGGCTACGCAGTTCTGCGGCAGCTGAAGGCCGACGAGACGCTCCGCCCTATTCCAGTCATCATGATCTCGGCGCTGGACGAACTGGACAGCGTGGTGCGCTGCATTGAGATGGGAGCTGAGGATTATCTGTCCAAGCCGTTCAACCCCACTCTGCTCAAAGCGCGTATCGGTGCCTGCCTGGAGAAAAAGAGCGCGCGCGACCGTGAGAGGCGCCTTTTCCAGCAGTTGCAGCACAATTACAAACGCCTGCAGGAATTGGAAAAGCTGCGCGACGACCTGAAGAATATGATCGTCCATGACCTGCGGACGCCGCTGAGTTCGGTGATTGCGGGAATGCAGACGCTGGAAGGGATTGGCGGCTTAGACGAACTTCAGAGGGAGATGGTTGCCATTGCCATTCACGGCGGCGAGACGCTGCTGGGCATGATTAATGACCTGCTGGAGGTGGAGAAACTGGAGTCTGGCTCCATGCAGTTGGATGCCACTGTATTGGATGCCGCCGAACTTATTGCCAGCGCCACCAGGCAGGTAGCTTCACTGTGCGAAAGCAACAACCTGACGCTGGTTACGCAAGTCGCGGGCGACCTCCCTGCATTTCTTGGGGACGAGAACAAGCTGCGCCGCACCCTTGTCAATCTGCTGGGCAATGCCATCAAGTTCACCCCGCCCGGCGGCACTTTGACGGTTGAAGTGCGGCTTGGCGAGAACACACTCGTAGAGAATGGGCAGTCGGTGGTGTTTTCTGTCAATGATACCGGCGAGGGCATCCCGGCAGAGGCATTTGGGCGCATCTTTGAGAAGTTCGGGCAGGTGGCGTCGCGCCAGGGAGGGCGCATGATGAGCACCGGGTTAGGACTCACTTTTTGTAAGCTGGCTGTTGAAGCGCACGGTGGTCATATTAGCGTGGAAAGTATCATCGGAGCAGGCAGCACGTTCTCCTTCAGCATACCAGTCTCAAAGATTGCATCATAACATATGGGTGAGGTACTGGAAAAGGCGTTGTATGCAGTCCTGGCCAAACTTATGTCACGGCATTTGTGGCTGAATCTTACCTCTCTGCACCCTAATTGTAAGGCAGTTTCGGCGGCTATATCGTTCCCACCGGCCGGAGCTTAGGCGGCATTTCGCACACGGCACTTTGGCTCGGAAGGCGAATTCTTTCGTGCGCCCCTCGATGAAGTACTCTTCCGCTGAACGCGCCTCGCCCCTCATAGGAGATCAACAAATAATGACACTTTCAAAAGTAGCGGCTTCAGATTCAAGAGTAGCGGCTTCGGATGCGGCGCTGAAGGCGGATGAGCTGCACAAGATGAACGCCTACTGGCGGGCCGCAAACTACCTGTCGGTCGGCCAGATTTATCTGCTGGACAACCCCCTGCTCCAAGAGCCGCTCAAACGCGAACATACCAAGCCCCGCCTGCTCGGACACTGGGGAACCACGCCCGGCCTTAACTTCCTGTATGTCCACATGAACCGCGTCATCAAGAAGCACGACCTGAACGCGATCTATGTCTGCGGCCCTGGTCACGGCGGGCCGGGCATGGTCGCCAACACCTACCTGGAAGGCACCTACAGCGAGGTCTATCCGAACATCACGCAGGACGCTGAAGGAATTGGGAAGTTGTTCAAGCAGTTCTCTTTCCCCGGTGGCATTCCCAGTCACGCCGCGCCGGACACTCCTGGCTCCATCAACGAAGGCGGCGAACTCGGCTACTCCCTGTCCCATGCTTACGGCGCGGTCTTTGACAACCCCGACCTGCTCGCCCTCTGCGTGGTCGGGGACGGCGAGGCGGAGACCGGCCCGCTGGCGGCAAGCTGGCACTCCAACAAGTTCCTAAACCCGGTCACGGATGGGGCCGTGCTGCCGGTGCTGCACCTCAACGGCTACAAGATTGCCAATCCCACCGTGCTGGCCCGCATCCCCCATGAACAGCTGGAAAGCCTGTTTGTCGGCTACGGCTACAAGCCCCACTTCGTGGAAGGCGACGACCCCGAAACGATGCACCAGCAGATGGCGGCAACCCTGGAGACGGTGGTCGCCGAGATCAACAGCATTCAGCAGCGAGCGCGTGCGGAAGGTGTGACCGAGCGTCCGCAGTGGCCGATGATCGTCTTGAAGACCCCCAAGGGCTGGACAGGGCCAAAGACTGTGGACGGCAAGAAGGCCGAAGGCTCCTGGCGCTCTCATCAGGTTCCCATCCCGGACATGAAGACGCCGGAGCACGTTGCCCTGCTGGAAGAGTGGATGCACAGCTACAAGCCGGAAGAACTCTTTGATGACAACGGGACGCTGCGCCCGGAACTGGCGGAACTCGCGCCGCAGGGGGAGCGGCGCATGGGCGCGAACCCGCACGCCAACGGCGGCCTGCTGCTCCACGACCTGAAACTGCCTCTGTTCGCAGACTACGCCGTTGCTGTGGAGAAGCCGGGCACAACACTCAGCGAGGCGACGCGCGTCTTGGGGGGCTTCCTGCGGGACGTGATGGCAGGCAGCCAGGACACCCGCAACTTCCGCGTGCTGTCGCCGGACGAGAACGACTCCAATCGGCTGGGGGCCGTTTTGGAAGCGACGGGCCGCGCCTGGGACGCGCTGGCTCTGCCGGACGATGATGAGCAGTTGTCTCCCGGCGGGCGCGTCATGGAGATTTTGAGCGAACACACCTGCCAGGGCTGGCTGGAAGGCTACCTGCTCACGGGGCGGCACGGGTTCTTCTCGTGCTACGAAGCCTTCATCCACATCGTGGACTCCATGTTCAACCAGCACGCCAAGTGGCTGGAAGCGTGTCGCCACATCCCCTGGCGGCGGCCCGTCGCGAGCCTGAATTATCTGCTGACTTCCCATGTCTGGCGGCAAGACCACAACGGTTTTTCGCACCAAGACCCTGGCTTTATTGACCACGTGATGAACAAAAAGGCCAGCATCGTGCGCGTGTACCTGCCGCCTGACGCCAACTGCCTGCTGTCTGTGGCCGACCACTGCCTACGCAGCCGCAACTATGTCAACATCATCGTCGCGGGCAAGCAGCCTGCATTGCAGTTCCTAGACATGGACGCGGCGGTGAAGCACTGCACGGCGGGCCTGGGCATCTGGGAGTGGGCTTCCAACGACGAAGGGATTGACCCGGACGTGGTGATGGCCTGCGCGGGGGACGTGCCGACGCTGGAAACCCTGGCCGCTGTGGACATCCTGCGGCAGCACTGCCCTGACCTCAAAATCAGGGTCGTCAATGTGGTGGACTTGATGACCCTGCAGCCTAGCTCTGAGCACCCTCATGGCCTGACCGACAAGGACTTTGACACGATCTTCACGCCTGACAAGCCGGTCATCTTCGCCTATCATGGCTACCCCTATCTGATCCACCGGCTGACCTACCGGCGCACCAACCATGACAACATCCATGTGCGCGGCTTCAAGGAAGAAGGCACCACCACGACGCCGTTCGACATGGTGGTGATGAACGACTTGGACCGCTTCCACCTGGCCGGTGACGTAGTTGACCGCGTTCCCACGCTGGGGGCAAAGGCGGCTTATCTCAAGCAGCATCTGCGGGACAGGCTTTTGGAGCACAAAGCGTATGTCCGCCAACACGGCGAAGACCTGCCCGAAGTGCGCGACTGGCTCTGGCCGTACTGAGAGATGGGCCGTATTGAGAGATAGAATGTGCTGAGAGATAGAATGTGCTGAGAGAAAGACGGCGGCATGAAGATACTGACGCTGAATGCGGGCAGTTCCACCCTGAAGTACAAACTCTTTCAAATGCCTGGCGAAACGGTGCTGGATGAGGGAACCTCGGACTGTTCGGAGGGGGCGGGCAGCGCAGAAGCAGCAACAGAAGCCATAGCGCACTGCCGTCCTCTAGGCGTGGACGCGGTGGGACATCGGGTGGTGCATGGGGGAGCGCGCTTCTCTGAGCCGACACGGGTGACGCCGGAAGTGCTGGAAAGTTTGCGCGCCCTGGCGCCATTCGATCCTCTGCACAACCCGACTGAAATCGCCTTGCTTGAAGCGTGTCAACGGCTGCTGCCGGATGTGCCTGCCGTGGCTGTTTTCGACACGGCGTTTCATCAGACGCTCCCAGAAGTCGCCTGGCGCTACGCGATCCCGCGAGACCTCTCCGAGCGGCTGAACCTGCGCCGGTATGGCTTTCATGGTATCTCTCACCGTTATGTTTCCCAGCGACTGCTTCAGTGCCTGGGACGCGGGCCGGAGGGAAGCAACCTTGTGACCTGCCATCTGGGCAGCGGCGCGAGCGTCTGCGCGATTAAAGACGGGCAGAGCGTGGACACCAGCATGGGCCTGACGCCATTGGAGGGCCTCGTCATGGGCACGCGCACTGGTGACATAGACCCTGGCCTGCTGCTGTTTCTGCTGCGCGCGCAGAGCATGACCCCTGCGGACTTAGACGACCTGCTCAATTATCAGAGCGGCCTGCTCGGCCTGTCCGGGCGCAGCGGCGATGTGCGCACGCTGGAACAGGCTGTCAGGCAGGGGGACGAGCGGGCGGAGATGGCTTTGGCCGTGTTCGCGTACCGCGTCCGCAAATACATCGGCGCGTATGCGGCGGCGCTGGGAGGGATGGACGCTCTCGCCTTCACCGGCGGCATCGGCGAACACTCTACCGCGATGCGGGCGCGCATCTGCCAGGGGCTGGAGTTTCTGGGCGTGGGCCTTGATATTGGCCGGAACGAGGCGGCGCGGGATGAGACGCAAATGAGCACAGACAGCAGCCCGGTTCCGGTGTGGATGATCCCAACAGACGAAGAACGCCAGATCGCCCGCGAAACGGCGGCGCTGCTGACAGAAAACCCACGGGAGGTCTCCCCATGAATGGTTCTTCCGTGAACATTTCTTCCCAGGGAAGCGGCACGCCTTCATGCGAAAAGGCGGATGCCTTCTGGAGCCTTCCCGCCGCAGATCTTTTGCCCGCGCTTGACGCGACGGCGCAGGGACTGACCGGTGCCGAGGCGCGCGCGCGGCTCGCACAGGGCGGAGGCGGACTGCGTGAAGGCCAGCGGAACACAAGCCGCCTGCTCCTGCTGCTGGCCCAGTTCAAAAGCCCTATTATCCTCGTGCTCATCTTCGCCTCCTGTCTGTCTTTCTTTCTCAAAGATGCGGCGGATGGGGCCATCATTTTGACCATCATCCTCATCAGCGGCGCGCTCGGCTTCTGGCAGGAGCGGGGCGCGGTGGACGCTGTGCAGAAACTGCTGGCAATCGTGCAGGTGAAGGCCACCTGCCAGCGGGACGGCAAGCCGGTTCAGGTGCCCACGCAGGAGGTCGTCGCGGGCGACCTCGTTCTGTTGAGCGCAGGAGGGGCGATCCCCGCCGACAGCCTGCTCCTTGAGTCGAACGCCCTGTTCGTCAATGAGGCAACCTTGACCGGGGAAACCTTCCCCGTCGAGAAGTCCACTGGGGTTCTGCCGCCGGACACAGCCCTGGCGCAGCGCACTAACACGCTGTTCATGGGAACTTATGTCGTCAGCGGCACGGCGACCGCCGTTGCTGTCCATACAGGGCGCGAGACGGAGTTCGGCAAGGTGTCGCAGACCCTCGCCCAAAAGCCGCCAGAGACCGAGTTTGAGCGCGGCATCCGCCACTTTGGATACCTGCTCATGCAGGTGACGCTCCTGATGGTGCTGGCAATCCTGGCCGTCAATCTGTACCTGGGCCGCCCCGCTCTGGAGGCGCTCCTGTTCTCCCTGGCGCTGGCGGTCGGGCTGACGCCCCAGCTGTTGCCCGCCATCATCAGCATCAACCTGGCGCACGGCGCAAAGTGCATGGCTCAGGAGAAAGTCATCGTCAAGCGGCTGTCCAGCATCGAAAACTTCGGCAGCATGGACGTGCTTTGCACGGACAAGACCGGCACGCTCACGGAAGGAGCCGTGAAACTGCGCGGCGCTCTGGATGTTGCTGGCAAGGACAGCGACACGGTGCTGCTTCTGGCCTTCCTGAATGCCGCGTTCCAGAGCGGCTACGCCAACCCCATTGACCAGGCTATTGTCGCCTTCCGTCCGCTGGACATCAGCGCCTACAAGAAGCTGGACGAGGAACCCTACGATTTCGTGCGCAAGCGCCTCAGCGTGCTGGTGGCGAAGTCAAGCCCAGGGTCACCCGACACGCATCTGATGGTCACAAAAGGCGCACTCGCCAACGTGCTGGAAGTCTGCACGACGGCGCAAACGGCCAACGGGGAAACAACGACGCTTGACCCGCTGCGTGCGGAGATACAGGCGCAGTACGAGGCGCTGAGCGCGCAGGGCTATCGCACTCTTGGCATCGCCTCGCGGGACGTGGGGGCGGCCACTGGCATCGGCAAAGACCACGAAGCCGACATGACCTTTGCCGGGTTCCTCGTGCTGTTTGACCCGCTCCAGCCCGGCATCGTGGAGTCGCTCGGGGCGTTGCGCGGGCTGGGCATCGCCGTGAAGATCATCACGGGAGACAACGCCTTGGTGGCGGCGACCGTCAGCAAGCAGGCCGGGATGACCGACCCGCAAATCCTGACCGGCCCCGCCCTGCACGCCATCAGCCAGGAGGCGCTGACCCGGCGCGCGCCGACGACCGACGTGTTTGCCGAGGTGGAGCCGAACCAGAAAGAGCGCATCATCCTGGCGCTGAAGCAGGCAGGGCACGTCGTGGGCTACATGGGGGACGGCATCAACGACGCCTCTGCGCTGCACGCCGCCGATGTGGGCATCTCGGTGGCGGGCGCAGTGGATGTTGCCAAAGAGTCCGCTGATATTGTCCTGCTGGAGAAAGACCTGCAGGTGCTGGCAGCGGGCGTGCGGGAGGGCCGGGTCACGTTTGCCAACACGCTCAAGTACATCTTCATGGCGACCAGCGCAAACTTCGGCAACATGTTCAGCATGGCCGGAGCGTCCCTGTTCCTTTCGTTCCTGCCGCTGCTGCCAAAGCAGGTCTTGCTGACGAACCTGATGACTGACTTCCCGGCGATGACCATCGCGGGGGACAGCGTAGACCCGGAGATGGTAGACCATCCACGCCGCTGGGACATCAACTTTATCCGCCGGTTCATGATCGTCTTTGGGCTGGTGAGTTCCGTGTTCGACTACCTCACGTTCGGCGTCCTGTTGTGGGGGATGCACGCGAGTATGGCTCAGTTTCGCACGGGCTGGTTCGTGGAAAGCGTGTGCAGCGCGGCGCTGATCGTGCTGGTGGTGCGGACACGGCTGCGGTTCTACCAAAGTCGGCCCAGTCGCGCGCTGTTGTTTGCCACCCTTGCCATTGTTGGGGTCGTCCTGCTCCTTCCCTATACGCCGCTCGCCAGGGTGCTCGGGCTGGTGGCGCTGCCGGGCGTGTTCCTGCTAGCGCTGGGAGCAATCATAGTTGGCTACGTCATCGCTGCCGAAACAGCGAAGGCCATGTTCTACCGAAGAGCGGCCTTCTGATAGATTACTCTGGTGGCGTCAATGCCCTATTCACTAAAAGCAGCCGTCTATGAACCTGACCTTCTACACGGTCTTCACCACGCTGTCTTCTGAAAGCAGCGAACGAGCCGCCAGAAAAGTGAACGAGCCGCAAGAAAGCGGCAGAAAGTGCAGAGCCTCGTTATGCCCAATCTTTTGTTTGAAGTACCCCGCACATTGGAGACGGCACAGGTGAATCAAGCCTCTACGGAGAGCAGTGCGGACGCATTGAGGGATGCGAAAGGACGGTATAAGCGTATGTTTGGGAAGGCCCCAGGCGGCATTTTGATCCTGGACAGCGACCAGCAGAGTATTGTCGGGGTCAACTCTACTCTAACCCCTTCGTGAGCGAATAGTTGGTTGACTTCTACAGCAAGCTGATAGTATGGAACCCGGTCAGACCATTTATGGAGCAGCCAGGAATTCGTGGGCAACCGCTTTGCGACTATGTTTGCCTGCTGCAACAAGATTTCTGTTGCAATTTCAGACCTACTGAGCCTTCACAAAGTCATATTGTGATCCAGTGCTTCATAGTTTGATAATCAGACTGGCAGAAGTTGTGGATTTAGAAAATAGTGGCTGCCAATCTACTCTTAATCTTAACAAATATATGTTCGTTCAGATATCATATTTCCGTCAATTTGAGCGCATTAACAGATTAGAGGCCGAGTGCAAATCCTGATTATAGTAGACTTTTGTATCTGGAACAGGAGGCCCTAGGTTCGAATCCTAGTCCGGCAGCCACCCCGCCTCTACTTTGTTTTATCAGAGTAGAGGCTTTTTCTTTGCCAGCCCTTGCCACCATTGCCGGAAGAAACAAGTGGCAAAAGGACGCGCAAAGAGCCTGAAGAAGACGCCGCGAGCCGCTGTAATGCACTGTAAGAGCGGGTACACTACGCCTATAAGGGCCGGGGAGGCGCGCAATGACAGCGGAAAAAGTCAGCATCGCTTATGTTCTCTCGCTCGCGGTAGCTGAAAACGTGTTCATGGGAGGCGCAATGGTCACCGATGGGTACGGTCTGCCATTGGAGTTTCGGTACACAGAGCCGGTGCGAGCCACAAAATTGCAGCGGGTGCTCTATGGCGACGTGCTGGAAAAGTACCTGCACGGCGAGGTTATCGCCGCAAGCCTTATTGGACGGCTGGAACAAAGGCCGGATTTGGTGCTGGTCGCCGACCCAAACCTGCTCGTTGTGATGCAAAACGCAGGCAAAAAGGCGGCGTTGATCACGCAAACCCATGTGTCCCCGCTTCAGGAACTCGGCGCGCAACAGGAAGTGCATGACAACGAGTTTTTGCTGCAACTCATGGATAACGGTTCCCCGGTGCGCGTGCGTCTGCCGGAAGGGGAAGGGACGCCGCGTGCCGAAATCGTGCAACTGTTGTGCGCCATCGGGCGCACAATGGACGTGATGGAGCCACTGACCAGAGTAGAAACCGCCATCAAACTGCTCTGGGAAGACCAGCCGGAGGCGTAAGCATGGCAAACAAAGGCGGCGGCGCGTGGGACGAAATAAGGCGCGTGCTGGGCCGCTGGGCAGGGAAAACGCCCACGCACAGAGTAGACACAAACCAATTGCGCCTGCAAACTATTGTATTTCGCACCCCCACACTGGGCAAACAGCCTGCAAACTGCGGCCTGCAAGAGGCAGTCTGGCCGCTCACCGCCGCCACAAAGCACCTACCCGCGCCGATAGCGCCGCCGGGAGACAGAAACACAAATCTCGCCGTCGTGGCTGCACTCACAAGCCGCAATGAAGCCGTCCCGGCGAGCGCCCGAACCGTGCGCTCCGTGAGCCTGCACAGCGCGTGCAGCGTGCAATCCCTGCCTCTTTGCGCCCCCATTGGAGCGCAAACCTATGGGGAACCGCTCGCGCTCCGAAGCAAGAGCATCTCCCACAGTGCCTCCTTAGTAAACACGGTGCATTGGAAAGCCGTCATGGGCTTCCGAATAGGCCGCCCGCAAGTCAAAACAGGCTTGCCGACATTGGCGCAAGTGCCTTTCACGCGCCGAAGAAGCCTGTCGCCGATTGGCCAAAGTTCTGCCGAAGCCTTCGCCAGGGAGCACGCCTATCTGTCGCAGGCCACAGGCGTGCCCGAAGAAGACATCGTGCTGATAGGTGTCTATGCCAGAGTGCCCCTGTCTTGCGCCCGGCGGCTGTCTGTCAGCCCGGATGGGGCCGCTCTGCTGCTCTGGCTGAACCCGCAAAAGGCCAAACAGGCAGCGCCGCGTCTTGTGACAGTCATCATCGGACGGCAAATATCAACGGGCAAAGCCCTGCAAGCCGTGTCTTTGCCGCCCCATGCGGAACAACGGCCATGATTCTGCCCCTGCAGGTGTTGGTATTAGCCTTCACAGCCCTCTTATGGTGGCTCGCAAAGCGCGACCTCGCCACGCACAGTTCCAAAGAAGTGTCCCCCGCACCCGACATGGCCGAATGGCAGCGTCTTAGCGCCACATTGGAAGATGTATTAGTCGCTCTGGAAGCCCGCATAGACGCCCTGGAACACAAACAAGAAGCCGCAATGCCTCCGCCGGAGCCATCGGCAAGCGAAACGAACCTGCGCGAGCGCGATTTGCTGCTGCCCGAAGATGCCCATTATGCCTCTTTGTATGCGCTCGCCGATGCAGGCATTACTGACCCCGAAGAGATTGCACGACGCACCGGCCTGACACGCGGCGAAATAGAACTGGCTTTAGGTCTGCGCGCCCGCCGAATGCTTTAAAGGGAGGCGTTCACAGAACGCACGCGCGCCGGGGAACCATTTTCGGGCGTCATGGGGTATATTGACGCTAATCGCTCAAAGGAGACATCACACTATCATGCATTCACTACGGCGCGGCGCAGGCGCACTTTCCGCTCTGACTCTGCTCGCCCTGGCCTCGTTCGGCTGTGGTCGCCACGATGAAGAGGGCGGGGTCGCCACTCAAGTCGTTCCCCTCAATGCCAATGACACGGTTGCGACTGTCGACAAGCAGTCTATCCCGCAGTCACAGTTCTTTGTGCAGTTGCAGAACTACGCAGTCAACCCGCAAGCGCCTTCTGCAGCCCCCGCAGGGCGCTCCGTGCTGCAATCCATGATTGTCAACCTCTGCTATGAGGGGCTGGCGGCGCAGCAGGGGGTCGCTCCCACTGATGCCGAAGTCAACACCATGTACGATAACATCAAACTGGTGCAGGACTCGCAGACCATCAAGCCCTTTGAGCAGCGTCTTTCCGAGAGCGGTCTCACCCCGCAAGATGTCAAAGACATTCAACTGCGTCCCCAATTGGCCCAGATCAAGATGCTGACCAAAGGCGACCCGGCTCCCACCGATGCCGACATCAAGAAATACTACGACGACAACAAACTTACCCAGTTCACCAAGCCTGACCGCGCCCATGTGAAGGGCATCGCGCTGGCAAATCAGGCCGACGCGCAGAAAATCTACAAAGAAATTCAGGGCGGGCAGAAGTTTGAGACGTTCCTGCCGCAGTCGCTCAACAAGCAATTGGTAGACGGCGAGTTTCTGCAATGGGTGCCGTTGGACGCCGCCAAGAACCCGGCATTAGCCCCGCTCATCAAAGGGATCAACGCGACCGCGCAGGGCCAAACTTCCGCGCCGGTTTCCTTCCAGGGAGCCTGGTGGCTCATTCAGGTGGTGGAAAAGAAGGCCAAAGAGACCGTAGACTTTGACCAGGTGAAGACGCTGATACCCTTTATCCTCACCGAGCAGAAGGCACAGATTGCCCCCACTGACCCGCCCGCCGTGCAGCAGGCGAAAGTGCAGAAAGCGCGGGACGTGCAGACGCAGGAGCAGGACTATCAGAAAAATCTGGCGAACAGCGGCGGCATCAAAATCAGCCTGGCAGGGCAGCAGTATACGCAGCTGATGAATGACCTGAAGAACCCGCCCCCGCCGCAGCAAGTCGGCGCTCCCGCCCCGCGCGGCCCGCGTCCTCCGGCTCCCCGGCCCGGCAAGGCGCGTTAGACCCGCCCGTGCGCGTTGAAATAGAACTTGCTCCCGAAGACGAAGCCTTCTGCGCCGCCCATCCTGGCGGCGTGGAAGGCTTCGTGCTGTTTCTGGTGTCTCAGGCTCGCGCGCAGGCTTCTCACGGCACAGGCTTTGCCGAACTGGTGTCCATCATGGCGCGTTTGCGCGACCCGGACAGGGGCTGCCCCTGGGATTTGGAGCAGACGCCGCTGACCCTCAAAAAGTATGTGGTGGAGGAAGCCTATGAGGTGGTAGAGGCCATTGAAAGCGGCAGCCCTGCCAAACTCCGCGAGGAACTGGGCGATTTGCTGCTGCAAGTGGTCTTTCAGGCGCAGGTGGCGTCTGAGGCGGGCGCGTTTACCATAGGGGACGTGATGGCAGGCATTGTGGACAAGTTGATCCGGCGTCACCCGCACGTCTTTGGCGACGTGGCGGTTTCCGGTAGCGACGACGTGCTCCGCAACTGGGAAGCCATCAAGAAGGCCGAAAGCGGCAACGCCCACCGCACCAGCATCCTGGATGGCATTCCGCCCGCGCTGCCCGCGCTGATGCGCGCGCTGGAAGTCTCCAAACGGGTAGTCAAAGTCGGCTTTGAGTGGCCGTCCGTGTCGGAAGTGCTGGACAAGGTGGACGAAGAACTGCGGGAACTGCGCGCGGAACTGGAAGGCGGCAGCACCGCCCGCGCGGCGGACGAGTTGGGCGACCTGCTGTTCACGCTGGTCAATGTCGCTCGCCAACTGCATATTGACCCCGAAGACGCCCTGCGGCAGATGACTCATCGCTTTGCTGACCGCTTCCGCCATATTGAGGCGCACGCGCTCTCTCAGGGCCGCGCCGTGTCCGAACTGCCCCTGTCCGAGATGGAGGCGGTTTGGCAGGACGCAAAGCGGGAACAATTCCCCATACCGGAGGTATGAAACGATGCGAATGCTCCCCCTTGCTTTTGTCTGTCTTGCGGCGTGTCTGGCGGCCCTGCCTGCGGGCGCACAGACCGGCGCGGGCACGCCCGGCCCGTCCAATAATTCGCCGCAGAACGCGCCTATCCCTCTGAAAATCGTGCAGCCGACCCCTGACCAGGCGGGGACATTAACTGCCGACCGCGACGCTTACGCGCCCGGCCAGCCGGTTCATCTCACGTTCACTGTGAGCAACGGAAGCAAGAAGCCCGTTGTGTATAACTTCGCCAGCGGGCAGCAGGTCGATTTCACCGTGAATGACCCTAAAGGCGGGAGCGTATGGGACTGGGCCAAAGGGCGCGTGTTCACGCAGGCCATCACGCGCCTGCCGCTGGCTCCGGGAGGGCGTATCGCCTTCCATGCTGTGTGGAATGGACGCGATGCTTCGGGCCATGTGGCTGCGCCCGGCCCATATACCCTCAATGCGCGTCTCACTTCCAACAACGGCCCCGCCATCACGGGCAGCGTAGTGGTCAACAATGACACCGACCCCAATAACATGGGAATGCCCACGCGCACGCCCGCTGAAAATGGCGTCGTTCGGCAGGTGGATGTGCTGCCGCCAGTCACGGCCTCCAAGACTATCATCATCGGCACGCCGTCCCCCGTGAAGACAAAGCCGTAAGCGCCGCCTGAACTCACCATGAACCTGCCCACACTGGAACGCGCGGGCGCGCTGATGGCGGCTATCTTTCTGTCCCGCGTCTGGGCGCGCTGGCGCACGGCGCGGCGCGAACGGCAGGCAATGGCAACGCCACTGGTGGATGCGGCCCTCGTGGAAGCCGTGTTTGCCCCGCGCCCCAAAGATGGCGACGACCCCAATCTGCTCGCCGAAATGCGCGACACGCTGCTGCACCTCAATTGGCAGGCGTATGCCGAGGAGTTTTATGGCCTGCACGCGCAGTTGGCGTCCCTGTACGCAGCGCTGGGGGAAGCGCAGCAGTCTACGATGCGCCACGCTGCCCTGCGCCTCGTCAGCGCTTCTGACCCCTGGCTGCAACTGGTGGGAGCCAAAACCGCTGCCGCGCTGCATCTCACGGAAGCCATCAACCCTCTGCGCGCGTTGTTAGAGGCAAGCGACGCTGATACGCCCGCCCTTTCCACACGCTCCCGGCAGGAAATAGAAGGGGCGCTTGCCACGCTCACAGACGCCGCGCCGTCTACGTTGCCTTCAACGTAACGACGGTTGCCCCCGCGCCGCCCTCGTCGGCATTGGCCATTGTGTAGGACTCTACGAGCGGGTGGCTTTTCAGGTAGTCCTGTACGGCGCGGCGCAGCGCACCCGTCCCCTTGCCATGCACCACGCGGGCCTGCGTGAGTCCAGCGGCATAAGCGTTGTCCAGGTACTTTTCCACGTTCTGCACGGCTTCGTCGGCGCGCTGTCCCAGGAGCAGAAGTTCGGGGGCGATAGCGGCGGCTTTCGCCAGCCCCAGGGAGGACGCCCCATTCTCATGCTCCTTCCGCCCCTCGCCCGCCTGTGGGAGAGGGCGGCGCGTCTGCGACGGAGGAGAGCCAGATTCGCCCGCAAGCCGCAGGGACGACGGCGGAACCGAGACGCGAATGGCCCCCACCTGCACCGCCACCGGGCTGTCCGCGCCGTGCGGGTCATCTAACAATTCCCCGGCCATGCCAAGCGACGTAATCTGCACCCGGTCGCCACGCCGCAGGGGACGGTCTGGAATGTCGGGCGCAATCGGGAGCGTCGGCGCGGGCGACAGGTCGCGTTCAATGGACGACTGCAATTCCTGCCCGATAGACTGTATCGCCTGACGCGCGCGCTCCGTGCGTTTGCCTTCGGTTCCGGCGCGGCGCAGTTCCGAGAGCGTGTTGTCCATCTTCTCCTGCGCCCGGCGCAGCAAAACGCGCGCGTCCTCCTGCGCCTTCTGCCGTGCCTCGCGGCGCAGGGCGTCCAATCCGTCCAATTGCTCCTGATAACGCCGCCTAAGCATCTGCGCTTCCACGCGGGCGCGTTCAGCGTCGCGGGCATCGGCAAGAGCGGAACGCCGCCCTTCTTCCAACTCACGCAGCAGGTCTGCTGTCTCATCTGACCCCGTCAGGGCGCGGCGGGCGGCGTCTAACAGCGCCGCAGGCATTCCCAGACGCCCGGCAATCGCGAACGCATTGGAGGAGCCGGGCACGCCCTGCAAAAGGCGATAGGTAGGGGCGAGCGTGCCTTCGTCAAACTCCACGCTCGCGTTCTGCACGCCGTCCGCGGTGAGCGCGTAGGCTTTGAGTTCACCGTAGTGAGATGTGGCGATGACGCGCACCCCGGAAACCGCCC
Source organism: uncultured Armatimonadota bacterium (assembly GCA_963835235.1). GTDB lineage: Bacteria > Armatimonadota > Armatimonadia > Armatimonadales > Capsulimonadaceae > CAWIET01. Next base: position 274,749 of record CAWIET010000005.1, on the reverse strand, counting down.
GGAGCGCATCCAGCAAAGCGCGCGCGAGCGCGGCTCCTTCGGCGGGGTCAGTGCCCGCGCCTACTTCATCCAGCAGCACCAGAGCATTAGGCGTCAGGGATTGGAGAATACGCACGATATTAGAGATATGGCCGGAAAAGGTAGATAAACTCTGCTGCAAACTCTGCTCGTCGCCGATGTCTGCCCACACCTGCGCGAACACATTCAGTTCCGCATGGGCAGCCGGAACGTGCAGTCCGCACTGTGCCATCAGCGTCAAGAGGCCCACTGTTTTGAGGCTTACCGTCTTGCCGCCCGTGTTAGGGCCAGTAATCAGCAGAACGTGCGCACCGTCAATGCCGAGGGCAATATCAATGGGCACGACCAGCGCGGCGTCCAAAAGCGGGTGCCGGGCGGCGCGCAGGCGCGTCAAGCCTGCTTGATTGAGCGTAGGTTCGGTGGCAGAATGCGCCTGTGCCAACTTCGCGCGCGCGCCAATATAGTCTAGCAGCCCCAGCGTTTCGGTGGTGACGAGCAGAGACTCCGCGACCCGCGCGACGCTCGCAGTCAGACGCGCCAGCACGCGCGCCACTTCCTGCTCCTCCTTAATCGCCAGTTCTTTCAGCGCATTGCCCAAATCCACGACGGCCTGCGGCTCCATGAACAGGGTCGCGCCTGACGCCGACGTGTCATGCACGATGCCGCCGAACGCGCCCCGGTGCTCGGCTTTCACGGGCACGCAGTAGCGGTCGCCGCGCTGCACAATCACGGGGTCTTGTAAGAATGTGCGGAGGGGGGAATTGAGCAGCGCGTTGAGACGTTCCTGCATCCGCGAAGCGGCTATCTTGCGCTGTGAGCGGATGCGCCCCAAATCCGGGGAGGCGGTATCCAGGACTTGGCCGCCTGTTCCTAGTGAACTGCCAATCTCGCTTTCTAATGCCGGGTACTGCCCGAGGGCGTGAGCAAGCCCTGCCAGCAGCGGATAATCATCCTCCTGCTTCTGCAAGAACTGCCGCACGGAGCGGGACGCCTGCGCGACCCCCAGAATGTCCATAAGGCCGTAGGCTTCCAGCGAGGAGCCTATTCCCGCCTGTCGCAGATGCGGCCTGATGTCGGTGACGCCACCCAGGGGCAGCGAACCGCGCGTGTCCAGCAGGCGGCGCGCTTCCGTTGTCTCGTCCAGACGGCCCTTCGCCTCGGCAAGCCGCGCCGACGGCTGCATGGCCCGCGCGCGCTCCTGCCCCAGCGAACAGGCGCACAGGGCGGCGAGTTGGCGGCGCACACTGTCAAATTCCAGCACCCGCAGGGCATGACTGTCCATAGAACGAAAGTGTACCCCAACGCCGCCGTGCCCGAAGCGGGAACATTCCCAACAGGTCAGGCGTTCTTATTCGTGTACCCATACACAGGAGAACCCGTATGTTTCGCATTCCCCGCGCCGCAGTGCTCGCGGCCCTGACACTCATATCGCTTGCCCCCGCGCAGGCCGCCGCGCCTGACATTCGCCAGTTCACATCGGACAAAATCAAGACTCTCGCAATGTCCAGCTATATCACGCAGGAAAACCAGGCGGAACTCAAGAAGATACAGGGCGACATCGCGCTCGCGTTTCGCCTGCACCGGGGTTCTATGGAGTATTTGCAGCCCGGCAAACTGCGGATTGAAAGCACCATTCCCATGCTTGGCTCCGGCTATTATGTGATTAACGGCAACCGCAAGGAGACCATTGGCCCCTTCTATCACCGCGTGCAGGACATCACCGGAGCGCCCGGCAAAAAGCAGACTTTGCTGGACTTCGGCCTCGTGCCGCCCGAACTCCTGGATGAATATAACGCCACATTTCTCCGCAGGGACGGCCCCGATTACGTGTATCAACTGGTGCCCAAGCAGGCCGGGGAGACGTTCAAGGATGTGGTATGGATTGACCCCGCTACCCGCGTTACCGTGAAGCGCCTCAACTACGACCGCGACGGCAAACTGGTCAAGTGGTTCCTTTACAAGAGCGCGGCGCAGGCCGCACCGGGCATTTATATCCCGATGCAGGTGGAATTATACAACCCGGAAAACAAACTGGCGGGGGTGACAACCTACCAGAACGTCAAAGTCAACGCCCCCGTAGACGCCGCTCGGTTCAACTTTTGAGCGCGTTTCCTGTCCCCGAAGACGGCCTTCCCGCCGAGAAATCTACCCTCGTCCGAAGACGGGGCGGCCCCTCCCCAAAGGGAAAGGGTGAAGAGAGTGCATTCCCCTCCCTGCTGGGGAGGGGACAGACCCGGAGCGAAGGCGACGGGGCAGAGGTAGGTTTCTCCGACACGGGGGCAGGTGGGGCTGCCATTCCCCTACTTCTGCTCCTTCTGCTGACGGCATTCCGCCTGTGGTACGCGACGCGCCATGAACTCTTGCAGGACGAAGCGTACTACTGGCAATGGGCGCGACACTTAGACTGGGGCTATTACGACAACACGCCGCTCATGGCTCCAGTCATTCAGCTGTTTGTGACCCTGCTTGGCCCCACCGAACTTGGCGTGCGCGCGGGCGCGGTTGTCTGCGCGTTCGCTGTCACCGTGTTTATTTATCGGCTGGCGCGGCGTCTGTGCGGGCCGACTGTTGCGTTCGCGGCGGCGGCTCTCGCCAACGTCGTTCCCCTGTTTGCCGCCGGGAGCGTCATTATGACGCAAGACCCGGTGCAGTTGGCGTTGTGGGCGGCGGCGTTGTATCGGGTGCAGCGCGCCCTCACCGAAGGCGGGTGGGGGAGATGGCTTTTCGCGGGCCTGCTGGCGGGGCTGGCGGCGCAGGCCAAACTCAATGCGCTGCTTTTGCTGCCGGGCATCTTCCTGTATCTGATATTATCGCCCGCAATGCGCGCGCGCTGGCTGCGCCGCCCGGAGCCGTACTGCGCGGGCCTGCTTGCCGTGCTCGTATTCACCCCCTTTCTCATCTGGAACCACGCGCACGGCAATGCGTTTGGAATGCACATTCACGCGATGGGGACGCGGACGGGCGCGCACGACCCACCGCTCAAGTGGACGCTCCGCTTTCTGGGCGACCAGGCGCTTGTGTTGTCCCCGCTTGTCTTTCTCACCTATCTGTATGCTCTGTGGGACAGCGGGCGGCGGGGGCTGCGGGGAGATGACGCTTTGCTTTTCCTGTGGTGCCCCAGCGTGGTCGTGTTCGCCGCGACGGTATGGGTGTCCCTGCATTCCAAAATAGAAGCGAACTGGGCCGTCGCTGCCTACATCAGCGGACTGATTTTAGTTGCCTCCGTCTTCGTGCGCGCGTGGCAGGAGCGCGGGTGTGTGGGACGCGCGTGGGCGGGCGCGAGCGTCAGTCTTGCCGCGTTGCTCTCGGTATGCGTTTTGTTCCCCAATCTGCTCTACGGCGCGGGCCTGAGGCTGCCCCGCGCCACCAGTGACCGCACCAACGAACTCTACGGCTGGCGGACGCTCGCCGCGCGCGTCGCGCAGGAACAGGCGGCGATGAGTGCGAACGGCCCGCGTCCGTTCGTGTTCGGCATCAACTACCGAATGCCCTCCGAGTGCGCGTTCTACCTGCCCGACCAGCCGCAGACCTACTCGCTGTTCCTGCATGACCGCGCGAACGAATATCTGTTCTGGGAGGACGAGCACGCTCTGATGGGCCGTGACGCCGTGTTCGTCAACGATACGGACACGCACGACCACTTCCAAGACCTGCGGGCGGTCTTCACGCGCATTGCCCCGCAGCCGCCGCTTCTCATTTACCGTCTTCCTTACGGGCGCGTTCCTATCCGCACTGTGCAGATTGTACGCTGCTATGGCTTCAAGGGCTACGACCGCGCCCGCTGGCAGGACGGCTGGTAGCGGGGACACAGAAAGGGCCGCAGGCATCTGCCTGCGGCCCTTTTGTTGGTGTGAACTGGCCTACAGGCAGTTAGGGTGCGGGCCGTTGGCATCGGTTGTCCACAGGCAGACATCGCCGATGACTTTATCGTAGGAGACGGATTTGACGTGTCCGTCTACGAACTGGCAGTTGATGACTCCGCTGTGGCGGGATAGGCCATCCGTGCGCGCCTGAGTGGTAGTGACGGAGGAACCGTTCCAGGTGCCGCCGCCATTGTTTTGTATCCCAGCGTAGCTAAATTTGCTGTTGCCGATGTTCTTCCAGTAGCTCAGGTAGGGAGTGCCGCCCTGAGTGTTAATCCAATCGTGATCACTGGTGACGCTACCCGCTGTGGTGGTAATTTCGTTGGCGGTGATAGTCGCGCCGGACTGGTTATCCACGTCAAAGCCCGCGCCATAGTAAGTGGCATCTACCACAAGAATGGTGCTAGCCGGGCGGGGAATGGCGGCATCATTAACGACTTTGGTCGCGCCGGAGATGGTGGCGATGCTCATCCAGAAGTCATTGTGGCCGTAGCTGTTCTGCCCACCGTAGCCATAACCAGAGCAGCCTGTTCCCGGCTGGTCGCCGCCGCCGCAGTTACGGTGCAGCGGGTCGCCGCCCGCATAGGCGTCTACATTGCTAGGGCATTTGAAGATGTCAAAGCTTTTGGTATAGGGGTAGAGAAAGGAAATCCAGAAGGTGCGGTTTGCGCCTTCCAATGAGAAGTCTGCGGCAGGAAACGGGCCGCCATTCGCCGAACTCAGTGGATTAGGGTTTCCGCTGAAGCGGTGCGGGTAATAGGTTCCATCGTAGTCGGTTGCATATTGCAGGCTGGCAAGTCCAATCTGCTTCATGTTGTTAAGGCACGTGGTCTGGCGGGCCTTTTCGCGCGCTCTGGCGAAGACCGGGAACAGAATAGCGGCGAGTATCGCGATAATAGCGATGACGACGAGCAGCTTAATCAAAGTAAAGCCTGCTTTGCGGCGCATAGGGAAGGGCATTTCGTTCTCCTTTGTCATATCGGTGCGGGCAATTCGCCTCTGGTTGTGGCGCGATTTACATCCCCAATCAGAGTTGCCGTCAGTATGACAGCCGAACGTTAAGCCTGCATTAAGGCAAGATTAAGCCAGCATTAAATTGTTCGTAGCCTTTGCATTGCGGCCCATGCAAGCAACGTGTCTCATCAGAAGACGACGCCGACAGGCAGGGGGCACGCGCAAAAACGCGCCGCCATTCCGTTCTGCTTGCCAGAGGCAGGCGCGGAAGGGAGGCGCGTTGACAATTTCAGGCGGCGGGGGACGAGGCAGGCCGCTTACCCGGCGTCGGAGCGGGCAAACTGCTTGTAGCGGCCATCGGGGAAGCGCAAAAAGATGGTGCTGGGGTCTGCGCCGCCGCTGTAGGCCAGGCTTTCCGTTTTTCCGGCGTGAAGGGTCAGCGTGTTTTTCGCCAGCGTCCAGGTGAAAGTCTCACGCTTTCCCTTGCCGCCCGGCCCAATCCGGTAGCCGCTGCCGTTGCTGCTGAACACGTAGATTTCGCCGGTTTGGGACTGCCAGCGGCCCACCAGAGGGCCGACTGAATTGGCAATCGCGAGCGTGCCGCCGCCGCCGCCGTGCGCCGACAGCGTGACCGGCGCGAGGTTAGGCGCGACGCTGATATGCTGGGCCGGAGGCACTTTTACCACCGGGCCGGACTGCGCGGCAGGCGTGGAGGAGGCAGGGGCGGCCTCGCCGGAAAAGCCGCGCACGATGAAGATAGCCGCGACAATGGCAATCAGCGCCAGCGGCACAACGATTATCAGCGGGTTGCGCGTCGGCGTAGCGACATAGATGGGCGGCATCTCGGTGATGGGCGGCGGCTCTTGAACGGGCGGTGGCGCAAGTGGCGGCACGGTCGCATCGGCGGGGATGGGGGCCTCAAATTGGAGGCTGCAATTGGGGCAGGATGTGCTGTTGGGCGGCAACGTCACTTTGCAGCGCGGGCATTCATAAATCATGGCAGGGTGTTCCTTGCTACGGTGTGCTGGTTTTGCTCCAGTAGACGGTGTTGTCCGCCAGAGCCTGAGTGAGAGCGGCAGAGCAGAGCGCGCCGGAATTGTTCTGGTTCAAGTCCCACATATCCACGCCCTGACAGGTTTGCGTCGGGTTCATCGCCTTGCAGTGACCATCGGCAAACAGCCAGTTGCCGAAGCCGCTGTGCCCGGCAAACAGGTCAGTGCTGGATGTCGGCAGCCCGACTCCGGCTTCCGGGTATTCGCAGCCGCCCGGCCCGGTCACGGCGCAAAGCGGGTTCGTCAGCGGGCTGTTCGGCGGGTTGTGCAGACGCCAGCCTCCGCCGCTGCTTTCGCCCACCAGAAATATCTGGGCCGGGTACTGAATCAAATTGGGGTTTACCAGCGTGACGGGAGGAATGGTCATCAGGGTTTCGTTGGCGGCATAAGAAACCGGCAGGCTGACTTCTCCAGCGGCGATGGCCCCGCTGTATGGATTGGAAGGGCACGCAAACACCCTGGCGCTCTTGACATAGGGGAAGACCAGGGAGCGCCAGGACGTTGCGAACAGCCCGCCGTTTTCGGCGGGGGGCAGGGAATCGTCATAATCCGTCGCGTACTGCGTAATAGCCAGTCCAATCTGCTTGAGATTGGACGCGCAGGTGGTTTGCCGTGCCTTTTCGCGCACTTTGGCGAATACCGGGAACAAAATGGCCGCAATCAAGAGAATGATGGTGATGACCACCAGCAGTTTAATCAGCGTGAAGCCGCGCGGCGTCAGGACGCGGAACGGCCAGGCGTGGGGCACCCTGCCCTGACGCATGGGCGCGCGCCCCGGCTTCCTGCCCTCGCTGCAGGAGAACTGCCGCCTGTTTGTGCGCGCCTTCCTGCCGTCCATTGCCTGTTTTGCGTCCCCCAACGCGATTATTTCCTATGCAATGTTATTATTCCCTATTTCCTGCCTGTTTTCCTGCATGGCCCTGAAAAACCGGTCATTCGGGCGCGTCCAACAGGAGCGTGACGGTTTCGGCGCACACCACAATGCGGCATCGGAGCGGCGGCGTCGTGACGCACATTGGCGCGGCAGGCGGCTCGCGCACGGCATTGCTGACAATCTCCAGATGGCGGAACGTGATGCCCTCGCCTGTGCCGCGCAGTTCGGTCAGCGCCGTCCGCAGCGCGTGGCGCAGCAGGGCGGGGTGCAGCGCGCGCAGCGCTGCCGCGCTGAGAACAAGCCGCTCGGCGGTCTGGGTCACCGTCGCGCCGGGCAGGGCGGCCTGCGCCTGCTGCTTTACATAGTCGCTGTCGCGGGCGGCGCTCTCCGAGAGGCGCAGCAGGGCGGCGCGCACGCCGGGATTGAAGTCCCGTTCCAGTTGGGGCAACAGCGTCAGGCGCAGGGCGTTGCGGGCGTAATGCTTCGGGTCAAGGTTGGACGGGTCGCGCCGGGGCATCAGGGCATGGGCGTCGCAGTAGGCGAGCACGTCGGCGCGGGAAACAGAAAGCAGGGGACGAATGACTTTGCCTCTCCGGCAAGGCATTCCGCGCAGGCCGTCCAGCCCCGTGCCGCGCAGAATGTTCAGCAGCACGGTTTCCGCCTGGTCGTCCTGCGTGTGCGCCGTCGCAACCTTGCTGGCTCCCACTGCCTCCGCCGCTCTGTCGAGAAACGCATAACGGGCCGCGCGGGCCGCCTGCTGCACGCTCTCCTTCATCGTCTGCGCCCGCGCGCCCACGTCCGCGCGCTCCACAACGCAGGGAATAGCACGCTCCGCGCAGAAGTCCTGCACGAACCGGGCGTCGTCGTCCGCGTCCGCCCCCCGCAAGCCGTGATGGAAATGGGCCGCCGTCAGCGCCGCCAGCCCCAGTTCGTCCCGCAGCGCATGGAGCGCATGAAGCAGGGTCAGCGAGTTCTGGCCCGCCGGAGCAGGCGACTAAAACGCAGTCATCGGGGGATAGCAAAGGCGTGCGGCGCAGCACATCTATGAGCGGCGCGGCGGGTGTACTCACAGCCGGGCCGGGGCGTCTACCGTGCGCGCGTTTCGCACGCTGCCCGTGTTGAGGGTGGAGGCAGGCTCAAACAACAGAACGTGAACTTCCTCGTCTGCGACGGGCCGGTGCTCCACGCCGCGTGGCACGACCAGGAACTCGCCCGCTTCCAAATCAACCTGCCCGTCGCGCAGTTCCATGCGGAAGCGGCCTTTGACGACCAGAAACAGTTCGTCCTCGTCCGCGTGGTGGTGCCACACAAACGGGCCTGCGAACTTCACCAGTTTCACTTGTTGCCCGTTCAGATCGCCCACCACCTGCGGCTGGAAGTGTTCCGTGAATAAGCCAAACTTGTCTGCCAGATTGACTTTGTGCAGCATGACAGTCTCAGTCCTGCGCGAGCCGCGCGTCCAGCAGGCGGTTCACGACATCCGGGCGGGCCTGCCCGCGCAGGGCCTTCATCACCTGCCCCGTGAGAAAGCCCTTGCTCTTATCGTTGCCCGCTTTAATCTTGGCTATCACATCGGGGTTTGCGGCCAGCACCCTGTCCACTTCGGCGGCAATCGCGCCTTCATCGGAGACGGCGGCGAGGCCCTTCGCGTCCACAATGGCCTGCGCCGTCTGCCCCGTCTGGAACATCTCTTCCAGCACCTGCTTGGCGACGGCGTTGGTAATCTTGCCGCTGTCGCGCAGTGCCAGCAGCTCGCGCAGGGCGGCGGGAGGCACTTTCGTATCTCCAATCTCCTGCCCCGACGCATTGAGCAGTTTGGCAAGGTCGCCCGTCACGTAGTTGGCAACAGCGAGCGGGTCAACGCTGCCCCCGCCTGCCGCCGCCTCAAAGTAATCCGCCAGCGGGCGCGACGCCGTGAGAACTATCGCGTCATAGGGGCGCAGGCCGTACTGCGCGACAAACCGCTCGCGCTTGGCGTCCGGCAGTTCGGGCAGCGCGGCGCGGGCGGCGTCAATGTCGGCGTCATGGAAGTGCAGGGGGACTAAATCGGGTTCCGGGAAGTAGCGGTACTCCTGCTCTTCTTCCTTGAAGCGCATATGATACGTCTCGCCGCGCAGGTCGTTCCAGCCCAGCGTTTCCTGCCGCACCGTGCCGCCCTCTTCCAAGAGCGCGCTTTGCCGCGTCACTTCATACCCGATGCCCTTGTAAACCGACTTGAACGAGTTCAGGTTCTTGATTTCGGTCTTGACGCCCACGCCGTCCGTGCCCACCGGGCGCAGGGAAAGATTGGGTTCCGCACGCAGATGGCCTTCCTCCATTTTGCCGTCGGAGACGCCCAGATACACCAGAATAGAGCGCAGTTTCTCCAAATAGGCGCGGGCTTCGTCGGCGGAGTGCATATCGGGGGGGAACTCGGTGACAATCTCCATCAGGGGGACGCCAGAGCGGTTGTAGTCTACTTCGCTCTCATTGCCGCCCGCGTGAATGAGCTTGCCGGTGTCTTCTTCCAAATGGACGCGGCGAATATGGACGCGCTTTTCGGTGCCGTTCTCCAGCGTGATGTCCAGGTAGCCGCCCACGCCGATGGGGTCATCGTACTGGGAGATTTGATACCCTTTGGGCAGGTCGGGATAAAAGTAGTTCTTGCGGGCGAACAGGCAGTCGCGGGAGATGTCGCAGTGCAGGGCGAGCGCGGTGCGGAGCACCAATTGCACGGCCTGCCTGTTCATCACCGGCAGCGAGCCGGGCAGCCCTAAACAGACGGGACACGTCCGCGTGTTGGGTGCGCCGCCAAACGCATTGGCGCAGCCGCAGAACATCTTGCTTTGCGTCAGCAATTCAGCATGGCACTCCATGCCAATCACGGGTTCATAATGGGTCATGGCGCTATTTTACCAGAAAGTGGGGCCTGCGACGGAAAGAGAAGGGACAGAATATCGTAAGCCAGCCCCTTGCGCGCATAGATTTGCCCTAAGTCCGATGCGTCCGTGTTGGCGAAAATGATGATGCTGACCCCCTCGGCAGGAGCGCGCAGGCTGAGCAACTGGAATGCGCCAATAGCCCCGTCGCGCTCCACCAACATGGGCGGCTTGACCAGGCCAGGGAGCGGGGCCGGGTAAACCCAGCTTCCCAGCGCCTCGTAACCTAGCGTCGGAACCGGGCTGAACATGACCTCCCGCCATTTGGCGGGAAGGAGACGGTCGGCATCAAGAGCATTATCCCAGCGCAGAAGGTCGTCTACGGTGCCGTACATCGCGCCTGCGGCTCCGAAGTTCTGGCGCTGATAGGCAGGCTCGGCCTGCAAGGTCTTGCCGGGCGTCTGCGCGTAGCCACGTGCCTCCTGCGGGCTGCTGACTGGATGCTGAAGCAGGCCGCTGTGCGTCATGCCCAGCGGCTTCAAGATGCGCGACGCCAGCAGCGTCCCGTAGGACTGCCCCGTGACGTGCTCCAGGATGGCGGCGAGGACGATGTAATCGGCATTGTTGTAGGAGAACTTTGCTCCCGGCTTCCCGGCGAGCGAGCGCAAGGCATAGGTTTGGGTCACATAAGCGGCATCAGTCAGGCGCGGGTTGCGCGATGCATAAAAGCCGGGCACGTCGCCCTGCGGCGGCAGCACGTCATCCAAGTTGACCAGGCCGGACGTGTGGGTCAGCAGGTTTTGGACAGTGATTTGCCGCCTGATGTCTTCATGCGCCCCCGGCAAAGCCGCCGCTACCGTCTCGTCCAGGCGCAGGTGGCCGCGCGCGACTTCCTGCATGACCAGCAGGGCCGTGAATTGCTTGGTGATGGAGCAAAGCGGGTAGGGGGTCGCAGGCCAATTGGCCTGCTGCCGTTCGCGGTTTGCGAGGCCGAAGCCCGCTTCATAAAGCGTTGTGCCGCGCCGCGCCACGAGGACAACGCCATCAAACGCGCCGCGCTCGTGGTAGCCGCTCACAAGAGCATTGAGGGCACGGCCCAGCGGCTGAGAGGCACTCTCCTGCGCGTGCGCCTTGATGGGAACGATGGCAAGCGTGAGCAGCACAAAGACAGCCAGAAGCAGCGCGGGCCGGAGCAGTCTGAGCATTCCGTTTCCAATCTCATGCGTCTACAGCAAGGCGCGGCGGGTGTGCCAGTCGGTCGCCTGCTCGTAGGCGTAGGCGACGCGCAGGAGGGTTTCTTCTCCGAATGTGGGGGCTAAGAGCTGCAGGCCGATGGGCAGGCCGCCCGCGAAGCCGCACGGCAGGGACAGGGCGGGAATGCCCGCCAGGTTAGCCGGAATGGTTAAAATATCATTCTGCTTCATGGCGAGCGGGTCGGCGACGGCCCCCAATTGGAACGCAACAGTAGGGGCGGTGGGAGCAATGAGCGCGTCACAGGACGCGAAGGCGCGGTCAAAGTCCTGCTTGATCAGCGTCCGCACCTGCTGGGCTTTGAGGTAGAAGGCATCGTAGTAGCCCGCCGAGAGCGCATACGTGCCAATCATAATGCGCTGCTTAACTTCGGGGCCGAAGCCTTCTTCCCGCGTCTTTTCAAACAGGTCAATGTGAGACGTGGCGCGTGCGGTGCGATGCCCGAAGCGCACGCCGTCGTAGCGGGCCAGATTGGAGGACGCTTCCGCCGGGGCCAGAATGTAATAAGTGGGCAGCGCGTACTCCGTGTGCGGCAGGGAGACTTCCGCCACAATGGCCCCCATGCTTTCAAACTGCGCGATAGCAGCGCGCACGGCGTCGGCGACGGCAGGCTCTACGCCCGGCGCGAAGTATTCGCGGGGGACGCCGAGGCGCAGGCCGCGCACGTCGGGCATGAGTGCCTGCGTGTAATCTGGCACGGCGCGGGCAACGGACGTGCTGTCCAGAGGGTCATGGCCGCTCAGGACGTTCAGGAGCAGGGCGGCATCGCGCACGTCTTTGGTGATGGGGCCAATCTGGTCAAGAGATGAAGCGAACGCAATCAGGCCATAGCGTGACACGCGCCCGTATGTCGGCTTAAGCCCCACAACCCCGCAGAACGCCGCAGGCTGACGAATAGAGCCGCCTGTGTCCGAGCCGAGCGCCCAGACCGCTTCCCCAGCGGCGACGGCGGCGGTGGAGCCACCCGATGAGCCGCCCGGCACGCACTCCAGGTTCCAGGGATTTCGGGTGGTGAAGAACGCCGAGTTCTCGGTGCTGCTGCCCATCGCGAACTCATCCAAGTTAGCCTTGCCGACAAAGACGCTGCCTGCCGCCGCCAGTTTGTCTACGACTGTCGCGCTGTAGGGCGGCACGAAGCCCTTAAGTATTCGTGACGAGCAGGTGGTTTCCGTCCCCAGCGTGCAAAGGTTGTCTTTCAGCGCGAGGGGAATGCCCGCCAGTGGGGGCAGCGTTTCGCCTGCCGCGCGCCTTGCGTCTACAGCATCCGCCTGCGCGCGCGCCGTTTCTGCCATGACGGTCACATACGCCTTCACGCGGTCATCGGCGGCAGCAATGCGAAGGAGCACGGCGTCGACAACTTCCCGCGCGGAAACTTCCCGCGTCTGCAGTTTGCCCGCCAGTTCGTGCGCTGTGAGTTGGCACAGTTCCATGCGCCTAGCCCTCCATAATTTGCGGGACAATGAAATTGCCGTCGCGCTTTTCGGGGGCATTGGCCGTCGCCGCCTCGCGCGGCAGGGAGGGACGGGCCACATCGTCGCGCAGGACGTTTTGGAGAGGCAGGGAATGCGACGTGGGCGGCACGCCCTCGGTGTCCAACTCTTGCAGGCGCGCGAACTGAGCCAGGATGCCGTTCAGGTCAGTGGTCAGCCGGGCCGTTTCGTCGCTCGTTAACTCCAAGCGGGCGAGGAAGGCGACGCGGGCGACTTCTTCGGGGGAAAGGTCTTGGGGGGAAAGTTGTTCAGCCATATGCCAATAATACCACGCCGGGGCGCGTAAGATGCCAATAATACCACGCCGGGGCGCGTACTCCTGCCCCCGCGCATAAAAAACAGGGGCGCAGCCTTCTGCGCCCCTGTCCACGAAATCGGCTCTGCCGGATACTTTACGAATGCGGTGTAGAGCGCGTCTTCTTCTTGGGCGCGGGCAACGCCGTCTCCAATGACTTCAGGTCGCTGAGGCTGTCCAGTTGGAAGTGGAAGTCTATGACTTCATTGATGTCAATGGGGCCTTGCGCCACGAACCGCTCGCGCTCTTCGGCGACGACTTCCAGAGCGCCGTCTTTCAAGATGCCTTCCTCCCACTCTTCCTGCTTGATGAACTGCTCACCGAGTTTCTTGCAGTGCGAGCAGCGAAACTTAACGTACACGAAGCTGGGGCCAAACAGTCTCAAGTAGTAGCCGTGCTGCACCACGTCTTTGGAGATAATCCGCTGTCCGCAGTTGCACTTGATGGATGTCCTCATGTTGCTCAAATGTACCACCTCCGGGTTGCTGGGCTGGGAGTGCGCGGCGCGATTTCCGAAAAGCCGTGCCGCGCGGCATGGGACGAAATGTAGGGGAAAACAATCAATAAGTTCACTGTGTTCCATGCCATCGTTCTCATTATACCTCAATTATGGCCTGTTGGCGCGAAAACTGGAGGGCGCGTTTTACCCCACAGGAATTGGACGCTCCGTTTGCCGCGCGAGTTCCCGGCGCAGGCGCAGCAGGGCGACATCTTTGGCTTTCGCCTCCAGCATGATGTCAAATGGGCGGGCACGGGCGGCGCAGACGGCCTCCCAGAACAAGATAAACTCCTGTGGGTTCACAAAGTCGGCGTGCGCTTTGGTGCGCGGGGTTTTGAGTCGCGTCACCGTGCGCTCTCGGCCCGTCGGCCCTTTTTCTTTGGCAGTCACGGGGTCAAAGGACGTGGACGGCGACGAGTAGTGGATTTTGGGCGTGACGTGGGCAGGCCAGGTGGCGAGCGCAGCATGGAATGCTTCCTGTACGGGCATTCCCTCCGGGTTCAGGCAGAAGTGGTGCAGATTGTCAAAAACAACCGGGCAGCCCGTCTCGCGATGAATGTGGAGAACGTCGGTGATGGGGTAGGACACGTCATCATTTTCAACTACTAGACGCCGCCTTGTGGCATCAGGCAGGGCTTGATAACGCTGAATAAAGCGCGCGAGGCCGGACGCGCGGTCGCCGTATACGCCGCCGACATGGGTGACGACGACGGCTTCGGGGCCGCAGCCGAGGGCGTCCAAAAGCGCCGCCTGCGCGTTCAAGTCGGCAACAGACTTGCGGGCGATTTCTTCTTCCTGCGCATTGAGCAGAATATATTGCGACGGGTGCAGGCTCAGACGAATATCATATTCCTGTGCCAGCGCGCCCAGGTCTGCCAGTTCAGCGGCGGCTTCTTCCAACTGATTGTGGAACTGCGGCAGGTCAGGGTGAGTGAGATAAGGCGCGAAGTCCGACGACATCCGGTACATATGGATGTCCACTTTGTGTATGTAATGGAAGATGTCCCGCGCGTAGGCAATGCTTTGCCGCACATGAGGATTACTCTGCCAGCGCCGCGCATCATTGGATGGCAATCCGCTTTCGGCGGGGATGCTGGCAAGATTGCCGCCCGCCCCCAGCGCCTTCACCGCAAACCCAAATCGCATACCCGCACGCACCTCTGTTCGCGTTATACCCATTTTGGGCTTCGTTGACTTCCGACCCGGCGAAGGGAAGCGCGGAGTTGTAGAAGCGCGAAAGGTTTTCACTCGCCGACTGCTTGCCGATGCCGCTGGGCCTCCCTGGTCGCTTTTTCCTGCACTCCCGCCGACTCCCTTTTCGGCAGCACGGTGGACGTAAATAGGGCGTCTTCTCTGCGCGGGAAGCAGGAGATTGGGGCCTTGGCCGCCAACAATCCCCTATCAACTGCAAGCGAGGAACTTTATGACAGCAAACGCAAACCGCACCGCCCTGATTGTCTGGGGCGGATGGGACGGACACGAGCCGCAGCAAGTGGCCGAGATATTTCACAGGGCGCTGACCGAGAAAGGCTTCACGGTGGAAGTCTCGGATACGCTGGACGCCTTCTTAGATGCCGACAAACTTAAGGCGCTTTCGCTTATTGTGCCGGTGTGGACAATGGCGAAGATTACGGGTGAGCAGTTGAACCCCGTGCTGGAAGCAGTCAAAAGCGGCGTGGGGCTGGCGGGCTGTCACGGAGGGATGTGCGACAGTTTCCGGGAAGCGACCGAATGGCAATTTATGACGGGCGGGCAGTGGGTGTCGCACCCCGGCAATGACGGCGTGGAATACACTGTCCGCATCACCAATCCGACGCACTTTATCACGCAGGGCGCTCCCGCCGAATTCACGGTCAAATCAGAGCAGTATTATCTGCACACCGACCCGGCCAATCAAGTCCTCGCCGTGACGCCGTTTCCGGTTGCCGACGGCCCGCACGTCCCCAACGGGCCATTTGAGATGCCCGTTATCTGGACGAAGTTTTACGGGCAGGGCCGCGTCGCCTACAATTCTCTGGGCCACCACGCCGACATTGTAGCGCAAAAAGAGGTGCTGCCCCTGATGACGCGCGCCCTCCTGTGGGCCGCCCACGCCGAGGATGCCGCATGACCGCCGCCGAAGACGCCCCGCTCGCCCGCGCCCTGTGCAGTCTGGAAGGCTTGTCCATCGGCGACGCCTTTGGGGAACGGTACTTCGCGGGAGGCGCAGAGCAATACATTGCCTCGCGGACGCTGGCGCACCCGCCCTGGCATTTTACAGATGACACGCAGATGGCGCTGTCCATTGTCGCTGTCCTGCGTCAGCACGGCACGATTGAGCAGGACGCGCTTGCAGCCAGTTTCTCCAAGCATTACGAAGAGGAGCGGGGCTATGGCGACGCCATGAACCGGCTCGTTCCCATGATTTATCTGTCGGGAATGTGGCGCATGATGGCTCCGCGTCTGTTCAGCGGCGAAGGCTCTTTCGGCAACGGGGCGGCTATGCGCGTCGCTCCTATCGGCGCATACTTTTCCGATGATATGGAAGCCGTCGTGGAGAACGCGGCCCGCTCCGCCGAAGTCACCCACGCGCACCCGGAAGCGGCGGCAGGCGCGATTGCTGTTGCCGTCGCAACTGCCCATGCCTGCCGCCTGCGGGGAAAGACGCCCCCGACCCTGCCGGAGTTCCTGGACGCCATTCTGCCTCATGTGCCGGACAGCGAAGTGCGTCAGGGAATTGAAGCCGCGCGCGGTTTGCCTGCCGGAACAACAGCGACGCAGGCGGTGCGGGCGCTGGGCAGCGGCGACGGCATATCCGCGCATGACACCGTGCCGTTCGTGCTGTGGTGCGCCGGGCAGCATTTGGACAACTACGAAGAAGCATTGTGGCTCACCGTGAGCGGCCTCGGCGACAGAGACACCACCTGCGCGATGGTCGGCGGCATCGTCGCCTGCCGTGTCGGCATTGCGGGTATTCCTGAAGCATGGCGGCAGGCGCGCGAGCCGCTCCCAACATGGCCCCTGCACGAGCAAAATGAGTTGTTCTGACCAGACACGCAAACTCACGGCTCTTATCTGCTGGGGCTTCAGCGCCCTCGGTGCGCTCTGGACGTTCGGCTTCTGCTGGCTGCTGCGAGATGGGCTGAAGCCAGGCATGATTGAAAGTCACGGCCTGCTGGCATGGCAGCACTGGTGGGCAAGCGGCGGCTGGCCGGGGGTGTTGGTTGTTGGCGTGCCACTCGTTACGGGGCTGTGCTTCTGGCCCTGGCGCGTGAACCGCATAGCCTGATGGCTTCTTAGAACAATGAGTCGGACTGGGCGCAGGCTTCGCAGACCTGCGCGGCGGTTTCCTCAAAGTCGGCTTCGGTCAGGCGCAGGCGGTCTAAGATGCCGTCGGCGAGCGGATAATTGAGGCCGTCGCCGCCAAGCCCCACGCCCAGCATCAGGCACAGCACGTCGGCAACATGAACGACCCCAGTCAGGGGCGAAAACTCCGGCTGCGCGAGCGGCTCATGGTGCCACCGGACGCAGTTCACCAGCGCGAGCGGCAGGTTCCACTTTTCCAGCACGCGCGCGCCTGCTTCCGCGTGGTCAAATCCTAAAACGGAGCGTTCGGCGTCCATGAACGCCATACCCTTCTGCGCGGCGCGCTCGGCGATGCAGGCGAACGTCGCCTGCAAATAGACGTTGAGCACCACTTTGCCGATGTCATGGAGCAGGCCGCCGACAAAGGCTTCCTCCGTAACCCGGTATCCTGCGCGCTTCGCCAAAGCCTGCGCCGCGAACGCCGAGCAGAACGAGTGACGCCACAGTGCGCCTCGCTCCAGAGCGTAGCCGGGCAGTCCGCGTTCCATCATGTCCTGGCAGCCCAGCGCCATCGCCATGTTTCGCACCGTTCGCAGTCCCAGCAGCACAACGGCCTCGCTGACTGTAGAAACGCGCCGGGACGCGCCGTAAAATGCTGAGTTCGCCAGCTTTAGAATGCGCGCGGTCATGGCCTGGTCGGTTGACAGCACGCGGGCTAACTCTGGCGCGCTCGTGCGCGGGTCGTCCACCATCTGCATCACTTTGACGGCGGCCTGCGGCAGCGCGGGCAGGTCGCGCACCTGACGCACCAGCACTTCCAGGCGAGCATCCACAGTACGACGCGGGGCGTCCTCAACAGGCATAACGGAGAGCCTCCTTCACGGGCGTTGCGGTCACCGGCGGGGCGCACAGCCCCAGCGACACGAGCAGGCGTTCTTCCGAACCAATGCGGCGCACATACACGTCGCCTGTGCCGGTGCAGACCGTCAGCGTGCGCCCGCACGTTCCCCCCACGTCGTCGGCGAGCAGGGGAACGCCCAGCGCGTCCAGAGCCGCGCGCGCCGCTTCCACGTTGCGCGGCCCGATTTCCAGGCGCGAGCGCGCCGCGTCCGATCCGGTAGAGTGCGAAAAGATGTGCGAGCCGCCCGCCATTGCCGCGCACAGGCGGGAACGAAGCGCGCCTTCCCGCGTGATTTGCTCCACGACATGAGCAACGGCGGTGTCGGCGCATCGTCCGAGCGGCGGGAAATAGTTGGCAGCAGCCTTGCTCGGCGGGGAAAGGGGCAATGTCTGAGGCAGCACGATATGCACGAGGGCAGCGATGCGCGCGAGCGGGTCATAAACACACAGGCCAATGCACGCGCCGAGGCCCAGCGCCACCAGGCGCTCCCCGGCGGCGCGCGCCACCCGCGTTTCCCCCATCTCTACGGTGATTGTGCCCCCCATGCGTTTCTGCGTCCTCTGCTGAGGATTATCGGCAGAAGGCGGCAGTTTTTACAGGGCCGTCCCTTCCAGCAGCAGGACAGAAGCGAAGTCGCCGGGGGCCAGCGCGTGCAAATGTTCCGGGAGAACCAGCAGGGCGTTGGCAAGCGTCAGGGGGCGCAGTTGATGAGAACCCTGCTCGCCGACGGGGTAAACGAGAAACGCATCGCCCTCGCGCCATGCAAAAGCGCGCTGATAAGAGCGGCGGCCCGTGCCATGCGTCGCAGCTTTGGTCAGGCGGGCCTGCACGGTGGGGCGCAGCAGGTTGGACAGCCCGCGCATCTTGCGAAGAGCCGGGCGCACGAACAACTCAAAGGTCACAAACGCCGAGACTGGGTTGCCGGGAAGCCCCCAGAACAGAATGTGGCCCCAGCGCCCGAACGCGAGCGGTTTGCCGGGGCGCACCGCGACGCGCCAGAAGTCCACCGTGCCACGCTCGGCAAACACGTCTTTCACATGATCGTGGTCGCCAACCGAGACGCCGCCGCTGGTGAGCACCACATCGGCGCGGGCGTCGGCGCAGGCAGCCAGCGCGGCGCGCAGGGCCTCCGGCGTGTCCGCCGCGTGCTGCTGGAGGACGACGCTGCCGCCCGCTTCCTCCACCAGCGCGCCGAGCAGAGGCCCGTTGGAATTATAAATCTGCCCCGGCCCCAACGGCTGGCCCGGCGGGATTAACTCATCTCCGGTGCTGAGAACAGCAACGCGCGGGCGGGGGCGGCACAGCACCTCTGTCAAGCCCAGCGCGGCGCACAGCCCCATTTCCGCAGGGCGCAGCACTGTGTCTGCCGTCAGCACCGTGTCGCCGCATGGCACGTCCTCCCCGGCGGCGCGCACGAATTGGCCTGCCGTGCCCGCTTCTTCAACAACAATGCTGCCATTCTGCGCCGTCACGTCTTCCTGCGGGACAACGGTATCCGCGCCGGGGGGAAGGGGAGCGCCGGTCAGTATCCGCAGGGCGGCCCCGGCGGGCAGGGGAGGCGGCTCGCCTGACCCGGCGGCAATCGTTCCCGCCATCGGCAGCGTCACAGCGTTCCCACTGGACGCGCCCTGCACGTCGGCGAAGCGCACGGCATAGCCGTCCATCGCGGAATTGACGAAGGGCGGGAGGGAAATCGCTGCCGTCACGTCTTCCGCCAACGCCAGGCCGCGCGCCTTACCTAACGGAACGCGCACAGGCGGCAGCAAGGGCACGCTTTCCAATATCTGTGACAGCGCGTCGTCATAAGACAGCATGGGCGCTCACTCCTGCGTGGGATGACCGGTTTCCCGTCCCCGAAGCGTGTCTACCAGATGAGGAAGCAGAGGCAAAAGCGCCCGCGTCCCGTCTGCCGCGCCGCCCGGACTGCCCGGCAGATTGACTATCACCGTCGCGCCCCGCGTACCCGCCACGCCGCGAGACAGCACCGCGAACGGCGTCTGCTGGCTGCCTTGGCTGGTCACCCACTGCATGAGCGCGTCGGCGCGGCGCTCCAATATCTTCACGGTTGCTTCGGGTGTGCAGTCGCGCGGCCCAAAGCCTGTGCCGCCTGTTGTGAGGATTACGTCACAGCCGTACTCATCACACCAGCGCGCAAGCGTGTCCGACACTTGCTTTTTGCTGTCGGGGACAATGGCGTGCAGGGCGACGATAAAGCCTTTGGGCGGCAGCGCGGCATGAATGGCCGGGCCGGACTGGTCTTCTTGTTCGCCCCGGCTGCATCGGTCGCTGATGGTGAGAACGCCGACACGAATGGGTTGGGTCATGGGTTCCTCTGGCTCGGCGCTTGCCGAAGTCGCGCGTTAGCCTTACTTCAATGGGTAGTTAATAGGGTCTCAATAAGCTTTTAATAGGCTTTTAATAGGCTTTTAATAGGCTTTTAATAGGCTTTTAATAGGCTTTTAATAGGCTTTTAATAGGGTTCTAATAGGCTTCAGACGGCAAAGAAGGCGTCTGCTGCGCCATTAGGACGCTTCCCCATCCCAGGCAAACGGCCCGGAACGGCCCCCCGTTTTAGACACTAAATGCACGTCGCCGATAGTCATGCGTTTATCTATCGCTTTTGCCATGTCGTAAATCGTGAGGGCGGCGACGGTGACAGCGGCCAGGGCTTCCATCTCCACGCCTGTCTGCGCCACTGTCACCGCGCGGGCCGTGATAGTCAAACACCCGCCGTCCCCAAACGCGAAGTCTACCGACACGTCCGCAAGCGGCAGGGAATGGCAGAGCGGAATGAGTTCATCCACGCGCTTGGCGGCGAGAATCCCCGCCACCCGCGCCACCGCCAGCGCGTCGCCTTTGGCGAGCGTATTGGCCTCAAGCCGCTCCCGCGTTTCCGCCTGCAGGGTGACAACGGCCTGCGCCGTCGCTTCTCTGCGCGTCGCCTCTTTCCCAGACACGTCCACCATGCGCGCCCTGCCGTGTTCGTCTATGTGGGTTAAGTTGGTCATGGGAAGTTTGTCCCGCAGAGGAGGCCCTCACGCGAAGGGAAGGAGGCCCTCACCCCGCCATCGGAATGGCGACCCTCTCCCGCTTCGCAGGCGAGGGTAAAGAATAAGAGCCTGCTGGCGAGGGTAAAGAATAAGAGCCTGCTGGCGCAGGCGAGGGTGGGAGAGACGCTTGTCTTAACCCTCGCCCGTGACAACGGGGACTCCCTCTTAACCCTCGCCCGTGACAACGGGAGAGGGTGGCTCCGAAGGAGCCGGGTGAGGGCCTCTTCTGCACCCCGTGAGGGCCTCCTTCCCTTCGCGTGAGGGCCTCCTTCCCTTCACGTGAGGGCCTCCTTCTAAATGGGTGACTCCCTACGGCGGCGAGTGGTCAAGAGCGGCACACGCTTTCAGGATAAGAGCCGTTGCCACCGCCGATGCTCCGAACACCTCCTCATTACGAAGACGCAGAAACGTGATACCATAAGCCGCCTCCAATATCTCCTGCCGTTCCGCATCATGGCGCGTGGCTTGCGGCGCGTCATGGACACCGCCATCCAGTTCCAGCGCCAACTTCACTGCCGGACAATAAAAGTCCAGCACAAACGGGCCAATGGGGGCCTGTCGCACAAACCGCCAGCCGCCACAGCGTCGCGCGCGGAGCAGTTCCCACAAGGATTGCTCTGCTTCCGTTGCCTGTCGGCGCAGGTCGCGGGCGACGGATACCATTGGTTGGCTTGTGCGCCATCTATTCATTCCCTGTGCCTCCCGCTTGCTCTAGCGCGGAGGCCCTCACCGTGTCAGAAGGAGGCCCTCACCCGGCACTCGCAAAGCCTCGCGCCACCCTCTCCCGCTAAAGCAGGCGAGGGTATAAGACAAGTCAATTCTCTTACCCTCGCCTGCGCCAGCAGGCTCTTCTCTCCCACCCTCGCCTGCGCCAGCAGGCTCTTCTCTCCCACCCTCGCCTGCTTTAGCGGGAGAGGGTCGCCCCGACAGGGGCGGGGTGAGGGCCTCCTTCTCTCACGGGTGAGGGCCTCCTTCTTCCCTTCGCGTGAGAGCCTCCTCCTACTTCGCTCCCATCCGCAAAGGCTGGCCGTCGTGCCAGAACTCGCCGAACACGGCGCGCGTGGCCCAGCGTGTCCGCGCCATCGCGTCTTCCACCAGCGGAAACAGCGCGCCGGGAGCATACAGCGCATTGGGCACAAACGATAGGTGCGTCCATTGGCCCGCGTTCTCGTGCCAGGAGCCGAGAAAGTGCAGGCCCGCCGCTGCGCGCAGGGTGCGTTCATTGAGCGCCAGTGCGTCTGCCACTGACTGCGGCCCGGCGTCTGTTTCGGCGTCCTTGCGGGGAAGCGTCAGGCGCACCGACAGACCGGAACCCAGACGATGCGGCGCGTCCGTGCTCAAATGAAGCTGCGAGACGCCCTGCCCGAAGGGAAACTCGGCGGTCAGACTGCTTCTTCCGGCGCGCGACGACAGGCAGGGCGGGTGAGGCATTCGCTTCAGCAAGTCCATGATGTCGCGGCCCTGCCAGCGCGCAGGCTTTTGTCCTGCCGGAATGAGAACGCGCTCCGCCATGCCCAGAACCGGGTCACGCGGCGTGCGCGGGCCGTTTTGAGGGTGCGCGGACGCGGCCACGCGCATTCCGGTCATCAGCGCAAGGGGTTCCGCAAGCGTGTGCGCTTCGGCGACCTGCACCGATGCCACCCACGCCATCCATTCCGCCAGCCATTCCCAATCGTCTTCGCGCAGGAACACGCTGGAAGTCAGCTGCAAACGGGCCATGTTTTCGGGGGCGCGGGTGAGGCCGCTCAGGGTCGTCTGCGCCAGCAGGGGAGCCAGCGCGCGGCTCTGCTCCGGCGTGTTTTCCCATCCCAGAAGCAAGTCTGTGCAGGCCATGAGGCGCGCGCCGGGACGCCCCGCATCATCACGCCCCGCGTCGGGACGCCCCGCGTCGTCCCCGCAAGGTTCCGCCGTGATGGTTTGCGCCAGCGGGCCTGCCCACCAGACAAAGCCAGGGCGCGCGCCGCTCTCGCTTCTGCTCCACTGCGGGTCAATCTGCAAACGCTCCCGCAGGGTCGCCAACGCTTCCCGTGCGAAGTCTGGCGTGTCCTCGTCAGAACGCGGGCGGGGGGCGTGCGCGGCGCGGGCGGGGCTGTTTTCCCACAGCAGAATAGTCTGCTTGAAGTCTTCCCATTCGGCGGTCAGGGGCGGCATGGGGCCGCCTGTGTGGCCTTCCAGAAAGGCGCAGTAGTCTTCTTCGGTCATGCCGGGAAGGAACCACACCGCGAAGCCGCGCGCGGCGTCCTGATACAAGACGCTCTGGATGAATTGCAGGCGCGTGCCGCACCCGGCGCAGTGGAACACGTTCAGCGTGTCGTCCATCACCGCCGCGCGCAGTTCCGGCTTCTGCGTGACATTGACCGCGCTGTAGAGCGCAACGCTGCCGTCCTGCTGGCACGCGCCGCAGCGCAGTTTGTGCGTGGAGACTTCGGTCACGGTGACTTAGCCCCCAATCTGCGCCATGATGCGAAGCGAGCCGCCGCGTTCTATGCGCCCCTCAAAGTCCGACTGCGAAGGCTTGTGGGACAGCGCCGCGCGGATATGAGACAGCAGTTCCATGTCGGACACGCCCGCCCGCAGGGGCGCTCGGAGGTCATACTCGTAGTTATCCGACAGGCACGGGACAAGTGCGCCATTCGCCGTCAGGCGCAGGCGATTACACCCCGCGCAGAACTTATGGGAGATGGGGTTAATCAGGCCAATTGTGCCGCGCGCCCCCGCAATCTGAAACAAGCGCGCCGTGCTGCTGCTTTCGGCTTCTAAAGGCACGAGCGTAAAGCGTTCGCGCAGAGCGTCCAGCATCGTCTCGTTGGACACGTACTGCGCGCGCCAGGCGTGCGGCGTGACCTGCCCGATAGGCATATATTCTAAGAAGCGCACCTCATACGGGGCGTCCACAGTCAGCGCGGCGAGGTCGCACACTTCGTCGTCATTGACCCCGCGCATCACCACCATGTTGAGTTTGACGGGGGAAAAGCCGACGTTCACAGCGGCCTGCAATCCTGCCCATGCTTGCTCAAACTTGGGAAAGCGGGCAATGCGGGCGTACCGCTCCGGGCGCAGCGTGTCCAGCGAGATGTTCACGCGCCGCAGCCCGGCGTCCCACAAGTCCTGCGCGTGCCGTTCTAAAAGCACCGCATTGGTAGTCAGTCCTAAGTCTGCAATCCCCGGCGTCTGCGCGATGCGCCCCACCAACTCCGGCAGACCGGCGCGCACGAGCGGCTCGCCTCCGGTCAAACGCACCTTCCGCAGACCGTGACGCGCCAGCAGCGAGACGACGCGCACAATCTCATCAAACGTCAGCACGTCCGCGCCGTCCTCGTAAGGGACGCCCTCGGCGGGCATACAATACGCGCAGCGCAAGTTGCACCGGTCGGTCACGGACACGCGCAAATACTCCACAGCCCGCCCGAACGGGTCTAGCAGGGAAATCATGCCCCATTATACCAGACGTGCGCGGACTCTCGGAGGGGCCACCGACTGCCAATACACGGCAAGGCGTTGGATAATCTTCAGATAGTCTTCAAATAGTCTTCTGCCCTGCGCCAGAACTATGTTAGCCTTACTTTAAGGCTCCAATAAGGCCAAAACAAGGCCGCAAATGATTTACAACAGATAGTCAACGGCCTGCATTGGGCAGCGGCACGGGCCTTTGTTCGCAGAACGCAGGCCGTTTTCGCTTCGCCCTCCAGTTCTCCCGTGAAAATGCCGATAATGGGACAAACAGCCCCGAAACGGGGCGCGCGAAGGGGGACGGGGACGGTGACAACGCGAAACGCGACGACACAACGGGCAATGCAGATGGCCCGGCGCATGGCGAAAGAAACGGCGAAAAGCCTGCTGGCGCGCTCGGCTCGCTTCAGCCCGAAAGTCTCGCAGCGGCAAAGCGAAAGGCGGCAGGAGATGAGCCGCATCGCGTCGGCGTGGCAGGGCTTAGACGCCGAACGCGCAGGCTGGCAGGCATTAGCCAATGTTCTCAACGAACGCGAAGGGCGCACGGGGCGGCAGGCGCTTTCGGCGTACATGGCGTTCACGCAGGTCAACAGCGTGCGGCTCGCCTCGCCGGACGGTTTGGACATCTTAACGGACGCTCCCGCGTCTCCTGAGACGCCCGCATTCACGGCTCCGGTGCTGCTTTCTGCGACAGTGACGGAGGGCAGACTGACGCTGGAACTGTCGTCAACGGCTCCGCTGGGGCCTCTGCAAATCGCGGGGTGCAGGCCGCTGATTGCGGGGCAGGCGGTGCGCCCGGCCCATGCGTTTACCGGATTAAACGCGGCGGTCGGCTCGCCGTTCGCTCTGGGCGAGGCTTACGCGCGCAAGTTCGGCGCGGTGCGCGCGGGCCAGAAAATCATTCTGCGGGTGCGCGCCGTCTCGGAGAACGGGTTTCGCGGTGCGCCGCTCTTGGCGTGCGCGACGGTGGGGACGTAAGAACCGCCCCCGTGCTGGAAAGAGACCGCTCCCTGCCTCTCGGAACCCTACTCCCGCCCACAGACGGGCGACCCCTCCTGTCAGAAACCTACCCCCGCCCTGTCAGAAACCTACCCCCGCCCTGTCAGAATGGGCGACCCCTCCCTGTTAAGGAGGGGTGAAGCGCGGAGGGGACTTTCTTTTGACCTTCTTTGTCCCTTCCTTATCAGGGAGGGGACAGACACGGAGCGAATGCGACGGGGCAGGGGTAGGTTCCTGACGGGCCAGGATGGGTCTGCTTCGGTATCTTGCCGGGCGCGGTTAACCCATGACCCGTGCCGTCTCCTGAAGCAGCGCAGGCGCGAGCGCGTCTATCACGGGGACGGCTTTTCCCGCCAGTTGTTCCAATCGCGCCGCATTCACGCCGTCTAAATCGTCCTGCCGCGCCCGCAAGTTCAGCCGCCGCACGCCCTCCGCCAGCCCCGCATCGTCGGCATAGCGCACCAGATAACGGGCCTGATGGAACCGCGCCAGCACTCCCGGCAGCAGGGGAACGGGAACATCTGCCGCCCGCGCCGTCCAGCGCGCCGCGTGGGAAAAGTCCGCCGCGCCGAACGCCGCATAGAATGCTTCGGCCAGCCCCGGCTCCCGGCGCAGAAGCGCGGCGTCCAGCGCCATCTCGGTCAGCACATGAGCGAGAAAGAAGCGGCGCACGCGCACATGGTCAAAGCCCGCCGCCTCAATCAGCCCGCCCACTGCGCTTTGCGCCTGCGCGAAAGCAACGGTTTGGTGGAACGCGGCATCGGTCGCCAGGTGAACGCGCACGCCGTCTGCCAGCGCGCGGTCTTCAGGCGTG
The DNA here is from genome assembly GCA_963835235.1 of uncultured Armatimonadota bacterium. GTDB lineage: Bacteria > Armatimonadota > Armatimonadia > Armatimonadales > Capsulimonadaceae > CAWIET01. Next base: position 249,096 of record CAWIET010000005.1, on the reverse strand, counting down.
TCTGCGGGCGCGCGCGTGATGGTGACGGGCCGCAGGCGCAAACGCGGGGCGGCGAGGGGCAGCAGGTCAGGGAGTGCGCTGCCAAGAACATAGGCGGGCCGGGGAACGGAGGGCGTGAGGAAGCGCGTCGCAAGGACAAAGTGCGCCAGAAAGTTCATAGGAACTCGTAGGGGCAGGGCTTGCCCTGCCCTGTGCGAATACTGCCCCTGCCCTGTGCGAATACTGCCCCTGCCCTGTGCGAAACGCTGCTACGAGAATAGGGCAGGGCAGGGCAAGCCCTGCCCCTACGGGCATTACCGGCGCAGAATATAACCCGTCTTGCGCTTGTCAAAGCCTTCGGGTTCTTTTTTGGCGTCAAACGTCCAGCGGTTGGAGCGCAGGTGGAACGCGGAATAGCTGCTCAGGATACTGGCAACGAGGCGGCGCGGCGTGCGCCGCACTAAGTTCAACTCGGTCAAAAGCGTCAGGAACGAGCAGCCCTTCTTGCCGTGATGGTCTAAAATGGCGCGCAGAAGGTCGTAGGTGGAGATGGGCGAGCCGCCTTCCACTTCGGTGCGGGAGTCGGCTAACTCTTCCATGCGGCCCGGCGACACAAAGACAGCGGCGTCCGTTTCGTTCTGCGACACGAAGCGGAACTCATCAGGCCGCTCCGTCTTTTCCAGATGGAAGACAGCCCCGGAGTCGGCGGCAATGCCCTCGTACACGTCAAACAGCCCGTACATAAGTTGAACGTCGTAATCGGCATAGACGGGATAAGCATTGTTCTCGGCGTCGCGCAGGGTCAACTCCACAATGCTGGGGCCGGTGGGCAGGAAGCCGGGCGGAACCTGCGCCAATGGGAACGTGCCAATCTCCTTGTGGTGGGCTTTCAAGACCAGCCGCAGGGACGGCGCATCGGCGCTTACTCCTTCAGGCCAACGGGTCTTGTCCGCAGGCTCCTGATCGTTCACGTCCTGCGCCACCGGGTCAGCAATTTCCTCCTGCAAGGCTTCTTCGTAGGCGGCATCGGCGAGCATCTGGTCTAAGATTTCGCCGTCAGCCGTCTCAAAGCGCGGCAGCACGGGGAAGGTCAGCGAATCCGGCACCTGCCCAATATAGGGCGGCAAAGTGCCCGGCGCGCGGAAGCGCGTGCCGCCCACCCAGACAAACTCTTTCGGGCGTGCGCGCAGAAAGTCGGTCAAGGTCTGCAAGTCGGCAGCGAACGAGCGGGAACCCGCGCGCACTTCCAGCACGCCGGTCAGAATGTCGGCGGCTTGCAGGGCATCTTCGCGGCCCTGGAACGTGCGGCGGATTTCTTCCAGGTCATCGGGCGTAATGTCCAGAGGCGGTGCCGGAGCGTCCAGAGCGGCTTCCGCGACAGGTTCATCCGTCGCGAGGTCAGCGGCCTGCTGTGCCTGCGTCTGCCAGCGGGCGCGCAGGGCGTCCAGGGATGAGGTCAGCATCCAGCGGTGGTCAGGCAGCGCCAGAAAGCCGTCGTCAGCGGCCAGAGCCGCATACAGGGCCACCCCGTCAAAATCCTCGTCCTGCGCGCTGTATGCAAAGTATTGGAGAATGCGATTGTCTACCGGCAGGCCGTTGCCGACGGCAAGAAGCGCGCGGGCCGCGCCGATGGGGTCGCTGTCCCAGTCCAGCCCTTTTGCCGCCGCCTGATAGGGCGCGAGCGCGTCTTCGCTGAGGTAATTGTAGAACAGCAAGTCGTCCTGCGTCTCCGAGTCTACGTTGAGCAGCCAGGCGCGCAGGCCGTAAGCCTGGCCACCGGCTGTGGGAAAGAAATGCGCGCCGCGCAGGAGGCGCGGAGCCAGCGTGGTGAAATGCTCGCGGACGCGCCCGTAGATTTGCGACAACTCCCCGGCAACCTCCTCGATCGGCATGGGCGCTCCGTAGAGGGCGACCAGTTCTTCCAGCGTGCGCTCCGTTGGACGCAGTTTATCCAGGTAGCGCTGGTTAATGTCCCAGCGTCGGTCAACGGCGACGAAGCGGCGTGGGTGGGTTTCCAAGACGTGCCGCACGAGCGCGGGGCTGACGGCCTCTTCTTCCAGTTCGCGCGCGATTTCGGAGGCGCGTGCCGGTTCGCCGAGGCGCACAAGGGCGCGGTGCAGGAGCGTGACCAGCACGTCTGTTGCCAGCACGTCCTGCGGGTCGCCTGCCTGCGGGGGAGCAGCCTGGACGGTGGGCGCGGCTGTTGTCGCCTTCTTTGTGGACGGTTTCTTGTCTGCGGTTTTGGGTGTCGCCATGGGGGTTCCTTCGCGTGAGAGTATAAAAGATGGCCCCCCGGCCCCCAATAATGGGGGAGCCAGAGGAAGAATCTGCTGCCCAAATCTCCATTATTGGGGGCTAGGGGGCTGGCATAATGGCCGTTGCGGTCAAATCATACGGCAGGGCGGCGGTGACGCGGGCACGGACAAACGTGCCGGGGCGGGCTTCACACGCCATTACGGTCACTTCGCCGTCTATTTCGGGGGCGTCGCGCACCGAGCGGCCTGCGGCGTCTGCCCCCTCGCGCCGTTCTATGAGAACGTCTATCTCGCGCCCAACCCATTTCTGGTTGGCGCGCAGGCTGATCGGCTGCTGCGCCGCCATGAGCGCGTCGCGTCGCTCGCGCATGACGCGGGCGGGGACGGGACAGGGCAATTGGAACGCGGGCGTGCCGTCTTCGGCGGAGTAGGTAAAGACGCCCACGCGGTCAAATTGGATGTCTTCCACAAAGCGCAGAAGATTGGCGAAGTGCGCGTCCGTCTCGCCGGGAAAGCCGACGAGGAATGTCGTGCGGAGCGTTATGTTGGGCACGGCATCGCGCAGGCGGGCGAAAAGGCGCTGATACTGGTCAACAGAGCCGCCGCGCTTCATGGCTTTGAGCATTTGGTCGTCGCCGTGCTGCAAAGGCATATCTATGTAGGGAATGACCTGCGGCAAAGATTGCAGGGCGTCAATTAACTCCGGGCGCACCATTGTCGGGTAGCAGTAAAGCAGGCGCAGCCAGCGCACGCCGGGCACATTCGCCAGGGCGGTCAGCAACTCCGGCAGGGCGAGGCGACCGTATAAGTCTATGCCGTAGGCGGTGGTGTCCTGCGCGACAAGGTTGAGTTCGGCGGCTCCCGATTGGACTAACTGCGCCGCTTCCTGCACCAATCGCTCTATCGGCTTGGAACGGTGGCGGCCCCGAATGCCGGGAATGGCGCAAAACGTGCAGGCATGGTCGCAGCCTTCGGAAATCTTCAGGTAGGCTGTCCAGGGGGTCGCGGACGCTCGCAAACGGGCTTGTGGGATGAGCGGATACTTGTCAGCGACGGCAGAAACGCGGTTTGCGAGTGCCGGACGCGCGCCAAACACCACATTGCCGACTGCGGGGGCGCTTTCTATTCCCAGAAAGGCGTCCACTTCGGGAATGTCACGGGCCAGTTCCGCGCCATAACGCTGGGCAAGACACCCCGTCACAATCACCTTCTGCACCTGCCCGCTCTGCTTGCGCCGCACGGCGTCCAGGATGGCGGCGATGCTTTCTTCTTTGGCGGATTGGATAAAGCCACAGGTGTTCACTAAGAGCACATCGGCGTCGGCTTTGTCGGCCACGAAGCGCACGCCGCCTTCGGCAGACAATGCGCCCAGCATCTCTTCGCCGTCTACCTGATTTTTGGCGCAGCCCAGTTGTACCAGCCCGACCCGCGTTGTCTTCTCCAAAAGCACCGCGTCAGTATACCCGCAAACGGGCGGCGGGGTCAACCACCGCCGCGCCCGCTTGACAGGCTGCCCGCCTGCCGGGTATCCTTTTGTGCCAAACTTCACAATCTTTTGCGCGCAGGGCGCGCACTCTTTATTCTTGAGGCAGGGAGAACCGGCAGCATGAGAGACACCAACGCAGACGAACTGTACGACATTGCCATCATCGGCGGCGGGCCGGTGGGTCAGTACGCGGCCTATTATGCGGGCCTGCGCGGCATGAAGACTAAAGTGATAGAACTCTCTGCCCCAACTGGGCGGGCAGTTGTCAGCGCTATACCCGGAAAAGTACATTTATGACGTGGCAGGCTACGCCAAAGTGTACGCGGGTGCGCTGGTAGACAATCTTACCGAGCAAATGATGCAGTACGAGCCGACCCTCGCCCTAGATGAGAAGGTCGTGCATCTGGCATCCAACGGCGTGGTGACCATGCAGACGCAGAAGGGCGTGACGCACACGGCGAAGTCTGCGGTGATTTGCTGCGGGGTGGGGGCGTTCATGCCGCGCAAGATGAGCCTTGCTGGCCTCACCGAACTGGAGGGGCGCGGCGTCCATTACTTCGTCAACGACAAGTCCATTCTGGCGGGCAAGCGGCTCATGGTAGTGGGCGGCGGCGATTCGGCGTTTGACTGGACGCTCAATCTGTACGATACGGCGCACTCCATTGTGCAAATCCACCGCTCCGACCGCTATAAAGCCCATGAGGACACGGTGCAAAAGGTGCAGGCCCTTCCTATAGAGTTCCACCCGTTCCATGAGGTCAAGCAGGTGCATGGCGACGAGCACGTAGAAGGCGTTACTATCTTTGACAACCGTTCCAAAGAAGAGCGTTTCTATGAGGTGGACGAGCTGCTGTTCAATCTCGGCTTTTTGACCGACTTAGGCCCCATTAAAGAATGGGGGTTTGAGATTGTGGGCAACTCCATCCATGTGTCTTCGCGCATGGAGACGAACGTGCCCGGCGTGTATGCCGCAGGCGACATTGTGGACTACGCCGGAAAGCTCAAACTCATTGCGACCGGCTTCGGCGAAGCGGCCATTGCCGTGAACCATGCCAAAGCGCATATTGACCCATCGGCGAAGGTGGGGCCAGGGCATTCGTCTGAGATTGTGCCCGGCAAGAAGCATTAGGACGTGCTGTTCAGGCAGCGCGCGCAAAAGGTTCCGAGGCGGCAATCATGGCGACGAAGGCGTGTGCCAGTTGTGGGTCAAACTGGGTTCCCGCGTTGTTGGCAATTTCCCCCCGCGCTGTTTCCCCTGGCAGCCCCTTCCGATAGGGGCGGTCGCTGGTCATGGCGTCAAACGTATCGGCGATAGCGAGAATGCGGGCCTGGAATGGAATAGTTTCGCCTGCCAGTTTGTCAGGATAGCCCTGCCCGTCCCAGCGCTCGTGGTGATGGCGCACGCCGGGCAGAATGGCCGCCAAAGCGGGAGCCTTGCGGATAATGACTTCCCCCAGCACCGGATGCGTTTCCATCACGGTGCGCTCTTCGTCGGTCAGCCTGCCCGGTTTTTTGAGGATGGCGTCCGGCACCCCGATTTTGCCCACGTCATGCAGGGTGGCAGCCATCTGAATTAAGTCCTGCTCGGACTGCGGCAGGTTCAGGTGACGGGCGAGCGCGGTGGCGTAGTGCGCGACGCTTTGCGAGTGGCCGCGCGTGTAAGGGTCTTTGGCGTCCACGGCGGCGGCGAGGGCCTGAATGGTGGCGAGGCTGCCGTCTTTGAGAATGCGATGCAGTTGAGAGGGGTCAGTGGTCTGGTCTGCTCCGGGAACGTGGTCAAAGCGGCAGACGCGGTTGCGGCCTAACTGCTTTGCACGCGAGAGGGCCAATTCTGCGGCGAGCACCAATCCTTCGGCTTCCGCCGTGTGCGTCCCAAACTCCGCCCCTCCGATACTGAGCGAGAGCGTTTGAGCCATCTGGTCAAATTGCGAGAACGCAGTCAGCCGTATCTGTTCGGCGACTTCTTCCGCCTGCGGCAGAGAAAAGTGGGGCAAAATCACGGCGAACTCTTCGCCGCCGTAGCGCGACAGGATGCCAACTTCCGGCATTGTCTCTCGCAGGAGACGGGCGATTTGCTGCAAAGCCTGATCGCCGCACGCATGGCCGTACCGTTGATTGTACTGCTGGAAATGGTCTAAATCCACCATCAGCAGGGACAGCGGCTCCCCGGAACGACGGCAGCGCGCGGCTTCCTGCTCTAAGCGCTCCTGGAACCGGCGGTGGTTATCCAGGCCGGTGAGCGGGTCGGTGTCAATCAGCGCGAGCAGGCGTTCCTGGCTCTGGCGCATGGCCGCTGTCATCTCATTGAAGACCGATTGCAGCAGCCCGATTTCATCCTGACGACTGACTTCAAAGCGCTCCGGCCATTCTCCCTGCTGGAGTTGGCGTGCCGCCTGCATCACGCCGTCCAGCGGTTTGGTCAGAGTGTGCGCCAGCGTCGCCCCGGCCACAAGCGCCAGCAGAAGCAGGAGGAGCGTCGTTCCCAAAAGGCCGCCCTGAAGGCGGGAGTAAAACGCCATTGCCCGGTCGTAGCGGCGCAGCGTCACGAACCCCATGCCGTCGCGAACCTGTGTGTGAGGCAGCGGGGCGTAAAGCGCGAAGTAGCGAATGCCGTTCAGCGTCACCAGCCGGGGCGTGTCTTGAGGCGTCGGCACGCGAGGTGGCAGCGCGAGCGAAGCCCCCACGACTTGTCCGTGATACACAAACGCCACATCTGCGCCCAGCGCCGCCTGCAAAGAACGCGCCAGGCCGGGGTCAATGGCGCGGTACGCGCTGAACGTTCCCCACACGTAATGGCCGATAAAAACAGGCACGCAGACCGCCAGCATGAGCCTGTTCTGGCGCGCGACGACGCCTGTCCATACCTGGCCGCCAAGGGCTGCCTTCGTGCCCGGTTCCCTGCCCGAAGCGTCGTGTTCGGCAGACGCGGCTTCGCTTGTCCTCAGTTCACTGGCTCCCAGTTCGCTCGTTCCCAGAACCTGCCCATCGCGGTCTGTCACGACAACGGCGTCGGCGTGAAACTGCTTTTGATAGGCTTTGGCGCTCTGGGTCACGGTCGCCGTGTCGTGCGTGCTGATGACGGCGGCGAGAACGCCCTGCTTCGCCAGCAAAAGGCACTGGTCGGCGAGGGTCGCGCTGCGCTCCTGCACAAATTGCGCGAGGACGCCGCCGGTGGCACGCACGTTGTTTCGGATGGACTGATTGACCTGCCGATGGGCAAGAAGCGCAAGCGACAGCGACGTAACAGACGCAAGCCCGGTTGCCGTGCCCGCAATCAGCAGAACGATTTTCGTGCGTAGGGACGCCTGCATCTTCGGCTCTTACTTCCGCGTCAAGGTGAGCGTCAGCGGCGCTTGCTGCGGTTTGACGGTGATGGTTTCCGTGTCCTGCGCGCCGCTTTCATGCCAGGCGTGCAGCGTGTACGTTCCGGGCGGCACGCTGCGAATGCGAAACTGGCCGTTCTTATCCGTGACGGCATGATACGGCGTGTCCACCACCATGATATACGCGCTCATATCGGAATGCACGTTGCACAGGATGACGACCAGGCCGGTCTTCTCAAACGTGACCTTCTTGCTGGTGCCGCGCGGATACATACCGAGGTCAAACTTCTTGGCCTGGAAGTAGGCGAACACGTTATGGAACACCGTGTCATCATTGGGGAAGTTGACGGTGGTTCCGCGCGTGACGACAGACACGTGCGGCAGAAACATCTGGTCGCGCTGATCGACCTGAGCGGCGGCCATTGGCGCTGCCCTCGTGTCGCCTTCCAGAGAAACGACGGCCTCGCCTGCCCCGCCCTTGCCGGAAAGCAAAGCCTTCCCTGAAATATCGGTAGCCCGCGCGTGCGTCAGCCCGCACAGAAGCAGGCAAAGCATTCCCGTGAGAGTGCGAAAAAACATAAATGATCCCTTTCTGCCTGTATTATTGGCAGGGAAAGGCCATTTCCTTACCCTGAAGTTTAGGAGCCATCCTGCCGATAATCCCCTCGTGACAATGCGTGTTCTCTCCTACAAACCATTGCTACCCAGAAGACTGGCGGGCACGGCTGTGCTTCTCCTGTTCGGGATAATCGGGACAAACGGCTGCTGCCGGGCACAATCGGCGGCCCCCATACGGCTTGAGGCGGACGTGGACGCCCGCGCGCTTCTGGGAATGGCAGGCGTGGCAGGCGGAAACCTGTATTCCACAGAACTTCGCCTGGAAACCCGTCTTGCGCCTGCGCTCACCGTGATTGCCTGCGGTTCGCGCGTGGGCGGGCGTGACGGCCTCCAGCAAGCGGTGGTAGAGACCAATTGGGGAATGCAGCGGGTGCAGGCAGGGATTGTGCGCGTTCCGTTTGGCATTTACGACACGCGAGAGACTTACGCCTCTGGTTTGATTGACTATCCGCTGGCGCGAGGCGGCTATGAGAACCACACGGTGGATTGGGGCGTTCCCGGCGTCCAGGTCATCGGGGAGGCAGGACGCTTTCAGATGGAAGCAGCAGGCTTTAGTGGGCGCGGCGTCCGCACGGGAAACGCGGAAAGCGTTGTTTCCGGCGGCGCGCTTCGCGTGCAGACCTACGGGCCGGGCGTGATTATCGGCGTGAGCCGCTGGGATGGCTCGCTCGGTTCTGAAGACAGCGGCGGCCCCAGCGCGCCGGTGCATCTGAACGGCCTGGATTTGCGGTGCACGCGCGCCCATCTTCTCGTGCGCGGGGAATATTTATTTGGAGCGCAGGGCGGCGACCGGATGCGCGGGTGGTATCTGGACACCTATTATCGCCTGCCGCAGTTGGAAAAGGTGACGCTGGTGGCGCGCTGGGAACTTTTACGGCCAGGGCTGGATGACCCCACCGAGCGGCAGGTGACGCTGGGAGCGCGGTTTGTGGCGAACCGGGACTGGACACTCGCCGCCAACTGGCAGCGAAGCAGCGGCGGCACAGGCTATCCGGGCAGTTCCGGCAGACAGGGCGAACTGCTGCTGCAAGTTTATCGTCGTTTGCACGATTAGCGTGCGTACCCCATAACGGGGTGACTTCCGCGCCCTGGTTCGGGTATCATGGGCGGCGTATGGAACCGTTTGCTCCCCCTCTGCTGGCTGAGTGCATTCGCCGCCTGGAAGCGTTGCGCTTTGACGGGCCGGGAACAGTGGTCGCGCTGTTTTCCTGTCCGTGCCCCGACCAGCACGTTCCAGTCAAGACCCTGCGCGTCATTCCCGGCGTGGGCGCAGACGGCGATTATCCCGGCAAGCAGTGGTGGCAGGGCAGGCGCGTGCCGGGCCGTCAGGTGTCGTGCGTGAGCGCCGAAGTATTGGACGCCCTGGAGATAGAGTATAGCGTGGTAGGCGACAATCTTGTCGTGCGGGGCATCAACCTTGCTGCGCTCGCGCCGGGCGATGTGCTGCGCGTGGGCAACGCCCTGCTTTCCGTGACGCCGACGCCGCACCGTCCCTGCGCGAAACTGGCCGCTCGCAGTTCCCTTGCCAAAATGCAGGCCATCGCGCAGACCGGATGTCGCGGGGTGTTAATGGACGCCGTGCGCGAAGCCGCCATCTCGGTCGGAGACAGCGTGGAGCGCATGGCCTGACAATGCGCGCGGGCCTGTGCCTTCGCGTTTCCCCTGGCGGGTATAATGGCCTGCAATGGCTCCATTTCTGCCGCCCCTGCACTCCGCAACACGGGCACAGTCCCTTCTGCAACGGCTGCGCTGGCCTGCGTCCTGGCCGGGGCTGGCGTTTGGGCTGGTGGGCATTGACCTGCTCGCCCTCTACGGCTACCTGGGCCAGCGGCTGTATCTGTTGAACCCCATCTGGGTGTACCTGCTGGTGTACGCGCTCTGCTTCGGGCTGTACGTCTATGCCGCAGGCCGCCTTCTCCCGTTGCTCCCCAGAGCGCGCCCGCTGACCCTGTTTATTGTCGCGCTGGGCGTGCTGTTTCGCCTGTGCGTGCTCCATGCCGCGCCGTCGCTCACCACCGATATGTTCCGCTACGTGTGGGACGGGCGCTTGACGCTGCACGGCATCAATCCGTTCCACTGGGCACCCAATGCTCCGGCGCTGCGTCCCCTGCGCGATGCGACCTGGGAACACATGGAGTACCGGCCCTACAATACGATTTATATGCCGGTGTCGCAGGCCGTCTTCGCGCTGGGATACTGGCTGTTCGGGAACAACCTGACTGGCTACAAGGCTATTTACACGCTCTGCGATGTCGGCGTCATGGGCTTGCTGCTGGTCATGCTGAGGCTGCTGCGCCGCCCGCCGTCTCAAATAATCTGGTATGCGTGGTGCCCGCTGCCCATCACGGAGATTGCGCTGGCAGGCCATCAGGATGTGGTGGGCCTCCTGTTTCTCATGCTGACGTTTGTGCTGGCGGCGCAGCCCCGCACGGCGCTTTGGGCCGCGCCGACACTGGTGGCGGCCATTCTAACCAAAGGCTTTGCGCTGGTGCTAGTTCCGCTGTTTTGCCGCACGTATGGGTGGCGCTTTGCGCTCTGTGCCGCGCTGTCTCTGGCCCTGATGGGCCTTCCCCTGTGGCTATACCTGCCTGACTTTCTGCACGGCATGAAGCAGTACCTTGCCAATGTCCATGTCAACTCAGGGCTGTTCTCGGAAGACAATCGCCTGCTGGCTCGCATGACCAAACAGCACTATGCCGATGCCACGCACGTCAGCGACGCCCTGATTGTCCTTGTGACGCTGTGGGCGGCGCGGCGTCCGGCGCGCTCCTATGCTGACTTGCTGGGCCGTTCATTTGTGGCACTCGCGGTGACGCTGCTCGTTGTGCCGACGCTGTTCCCGTGGTATCTCATCTGGGTGCTGCCCTTCGTGGCGCTGCTGGGCAGCAAGCCGTCGTGGGCATTCGTGCTGTTGTCGGGGACGGCGGTGCTGCTTTACACGTTCTACGTGTCTATGACGACATATTGGTGGACGCCGCTGGCGGAATATGTGCCGTTTTATCTGCTGCTTGCGTGGGAGTATCGGGCATGGCTTTTGCGGCGCAGGGCGGCACGGGAACGGCACGCCGCACAGCGCGACTGGCGATTGGCGTAGGCTCTCCGCGCGCTAGTCTTCAGATAGTCTTTTGCCCTATGCCAAATCTACGCCAGATAGTGTTTAAGGCTCCAATAAGGCCAGAACAAGGCCAAAACAAGGCCAGAAATGCCCTCTGTCGGATAGTCAACTGCCCTGCTGAAACTCTCTGGAAGCGCCCGACGGCAGCAGAAAAGGCGGGGGGCGTGAGAAAGTGGAAACCAAATGGCTCCCATAGCCGGGGCGCAGGGGCCGCTCGTACCGACAACAATTCCGCTCTGGGCGGCTGTGGGGTATCTCGCGTTCGGGCTGTGCCTTGTCGTGTTTGGGCGGCGTATCGTGGTTTGGTATGAAAACGCTGTGAGCCGGTGGTCAGACCTTTATGGGCGGCCCGCGTCCTACGACCAACTTCAGAGCGTGCTGGCGAGGCTGGTGATTTACGGGGCTGGAATTGGGTTTCTGCTCGCAGGGGCAGGCCGTCTGTTAGGCCGAGAGATGTTCTGAAACAGGGGCGCGGATAACCCGACGCGATGCGCGTGATGACGTTTAATATTCGCGGGGGGCTGGGCATGGACGGCAGGCGGTCGCTGGCGCGTATCGCCGACGCGGTGAACGGGTGCGCGCCCGATGTCGTTTGTTTGCAGGAAGTCCACAAGCGGCTGCCGCAAAGCGGGTGGGCGAACCAGCCGGAGCAGTTAGAACGGCTGCTGGCAATGCCCGTTTTGTTCTTTGCCTGCGTCCCTGTGCCCTTTGGCGGGTATGGAGTGGCCGTCGCGTCGCGCTGGCCCGTTGTTCGGGTTCGGCGTCATGCGCTGCCGGGGACGGGCGAGCGGCGGGGCGCGCTGGAGGCGACTTTGCAGCGTCCTCATGGGGAAACGATCACGGTGTTTTGCACGCACTGGGGCTTGCGTGACCGGGAACGGGAGCGTCAGGCGGCGCAATTGGCGCAGTGGGTGAACGGAGCGCGGTCGCCTGTGATTGTGTGCGGCGACTTCAATGAAGGGCCGGACGGGGCGGCGTGGCAGCATCTTGTGCGGCAAACGGGACTTGCAGACGCCGCCGAAAACAGCGGCCCGACCTATCCGGCAGACGCGCCCCGCGCCCGCATTGACGCCATTTTGTGTTCGCCGTCGCTTTCCGTGACCGGGGCGGGCGCCGTTCCCACGCTGGCGTCCGACCATCTGCCGGTATGGGCGGACTTCGCGGACGGGCAAGAACCAGGGCCGGGTTCCTTTGCGGGCGACGGTTCGCCTACACGCGGGCCGGGTCTTTCTCGCGGGCAGACGGGGTTTCCGTGCGCGTGGGCAGCGCGGAAAAGTAGAGATGCACGCCCTTGCCCGCAACGATGGAACCGGCGACAGTCATCAAGGCCAGCAGCAGCAACTGGCGCAGGAACGCCGTCAGCGCCGCCCCGATAGACGCGGCGGGCGGCGGCACAGCCGCCGGGGACGCCGACAAATTAAGGCCGGGAACGGGCGCATGGAACAATCCCCAGGCGAGCGCGAACACGGCGCACAGGAGGCCGATGCCCAGCAGAAAAACAACACACGCGAGCGCGCGCGCGGAACGCTGGCCGGGCGCGGCAGCGTCAACAGGTGAGTCAAGCATGGAACTTCCTAGAGTAGTCTGACATTTATCATAACATGACAAACGCGGTTCCGTCAAGGGGCAGCGGCGCGCGCGCCGGGAATTGCCGCGCAATTCATGGTAAGATAAAGTTATGATGCCCTGCCGCCGAGTTTGTGATCATTTCCTGACGACGCTGCTCGCCGTTTGGTTCGCTGTTGGACTGGCAGCCTCGCCGCCGCCTGCCTGCGCGCAGATGGCTGTCACCGGCTCTGACCCTGCCGCCCATGCGGCGCAGTCCTGGTATGACACGCACGTTCCCGCGCGCTTCCATGCCCATTCTCCCCTGCCAGTGCGCCTGCTGGACGCGCGCGCAATGGCCGCTTATGTCCACAACGGCGAGCCAAACAGCGAGCACAACGGCGCGGGCGACTCGTCCAATGACGGTGACGCGGACGGCGTGGTAGATGGCCTGTATGAAAGCGACCCGGAGGCGGTCACGGTGCTGCTCCCACAATCCGGCACGGTGGACATGTTCACGCTGGGCCATGAGTACGGGCACTTTGTCTGGTTCCGGCTGCTCGGCAAGGACGACCGCCGCCGTTACGAAGACGTATACCGGCAGCAGCGCGCGGCGCATCATCTGGTCACGGCCTACGCCGCCACCGACGCTGAAGAAGGCTTCGCAGAGGCGTTCTCGTTTTATGTCAACGAGCCGCCGCTGCTGGCATGGCGCGATCCCGTCTCTTATCGCTTTCTGAACCGGTGCCTGATGCCCGCCCCTGCGCATGAGTGACGCTGAAATCCGCGCGGCCCGCGCCGAAGAAGCCGAAGCCGTCCTGCACGTCCTGTGCGCTGCGTTCGGCCTGTCCCCCGATGCCGCCCGTCCCTTGTTCCAGCAAGACCCCTTTTACGCCCTGTCCCACAAGCGCGTTTTGACGCTGCCCGAAGACGGCCTTGCGTCCTGCCTGACGGTGGTTCCCACAGAACTGCGCGTGGGCGAAGCGACTGTTCTTGTTGGCGGCATTGCAGGCGTCGCCACGCGCCCCGACCGGCAGCGGCGCGGTTATGCAGGGGCATTGCTGGCGGCGTCGGTACGCGACTTGCCCTCAGAGTTAGGCTACCCCGTGCTGGCCCTGCTGCCGTCGCACGCGCCCTTTTACCAGCGGCTTGGCTGGGCAACCGCTTCGCGGCAGTCACGCTGGCGCGGCGCATTCGCCCGCGCGGACGCAGGGGCGGCGCTGCCTGTTTCCGCCGCAAGCAGCGCGGCGGAATGGGACGCCGTGCGGCACATCCACGCCGCGGCGACGCCGGGACGCACGGGAGCCTGCCGCCGCGACGCGCGCCGCTGGCGCGTCATTGCGGACTTCACTCCGGGCCGCGAAGCCGCCGTGTTCCGCGACCCATCGGGGCGGCCTGCCGGATACGTTATTTATGAGCGGGGGGACGCGCTGTTGGTGCGGGAGATGCACGCTCTGACGCCCGACGCCGTGCGCGCCCTGCAAGCGTTTCTCGGGGGGCAGGCGCAGAGTGGGCTGACAGCCGAATGGGACGCCGCCCCCGCCGACTTAGCAGCCTTTGGCCTCGCGCCGCCGCCCCCTGCATCGGGCGTAATGCTGCGCCTCGCCGACCTTGCGGGCGCTCTGCAAACGGTTCACACGGCTCTGTACGCGCCAGTCTTGGAAGAATGCGGGCAAACGCTCTCCATTCATGCGCGTGATGCCGTGCAGCCGCGCAATGAGCGTCCCCTGCGTCTCACGGCGCAGGGGGTGTCATTCGGCCCGCCGAATGGGAGCGAATGGCTTTCCGCCGACATCGGCGCGCTGGCGCAATGTTATCTGGGCTATTGCTGCCCGTCGGAACTGGCCGCGCAGGGCCAACTGACAGTTTCTTCGCCCCGCGCGCTGGCATGCGCCGACCTGCTGTTTCCCGCCCGCGCGCCGTTCTTCGCCCCGCTTGACCAGTTTTAGGGATGCGTCAAAGGAACCCGCCCCCGGTTCCGTCAGAGACCTACCCCCGCCCATCGGAACGGGGCGGCCCCTCCCCAGAGGGGAAGGGTATTGACAAGTGACAGACAAGTTCCCGTGCCCCGCACCCGTCCCTTCCCCTCTGGGGAGGGGACAGACCCGGAGCGAATGCGACGGGACAGGGGTAGGTTTCTCAGGGGCAGGTTCCTTATGAGATAGGCAGTTCTTCCCGCACCGGGCAGGAAACCGCGCCGCCCTTGCCGAACTGTTGCCCTTCTATGACTCTCAGCCGTAAGCAGAAGATCACCCCCCGCGCCCTGCTGGACTTGAAGATGCCCGGCGAAGTGCAAGTCGCCCCAGACAGCCGCCGCATCGCGTTTACCGTCACCGAAACGCGCTGGGACGACAACAGCGTCGTGCCCCATCTCTTCGTGATTGCCGCCGACGAAGACGTTCCGGCGCGGCAGGTCACGCGCGGGCGCGACGGGGAAACCGCCGCGCGCTGGTCTCCCGACGGCAAGTGGCTCGCCTTTCTCGCGGCCCGCGACGATGAAGACGCGCCGTTAGACGAAGACGATTACCCTGACCCCAAGACAGCAAATCTGGCTGCTCCCGATGGATGGCGGAGGCGGTGAAGCAGAGCGTCTGACCGATGCCCTGGAAGGCGTGGAAGCTTATGACTGGCTCCCCGACTCAGCAGGGCTGGCGTATCTCGCGCGCGAGCCGCGCCCCAAACCCCTGCAAGCCGCCTTTGACGACAAACAGGACGACAAAGACGACGCCGTACAGGAGCGCGCCGAGCGTTTCCGGCAGCAGATATGGCGCATCGGGCGGGAAGACAAGAAAGCGCGGCTTTTGCACCCCGGCGACTACGGCATCGGCGAGTTAGCCGTCTCGCCCGACGGTCGCTATGTGGCGTTTACCACCAACTACACGGGCGAGGCGAACGACTACCACAAAGCCGACGTGTGGCTCCTGGACACGGCGAGCGGCCAGACCCGACAACTGACGGACGGGACGGGCGGCAAGTTTCACCCGCTGTGGACGCCCCACAGTGACGCTGTGTTATATAATCGCACGCTTGACCCGCTGCTGTCGTATTCGCAGGAGAACCTGTTCCAGGTAGCCGTAACGGGCGGCGAAAGCGTCTGCCTCACGGAAGCGTTTGCCCATGACCTGACCGGCTGGCATGGCGTCTGGTTTGACGCGGCAGGCGCATTGTATGTGTCGGCGGCAGTCGGCACCGCCACGCACCTCTTTCGGCGCGCGCCGCACGGCGGCGCATTCGTGCCCATTGTGCAGAGCGACGAGCACGTTCACTCGTTCCATGTCGCGCCAAACGGGGGCCTCGCGTTTGTGTCCAGCAGCCTCGCCGACGTGCCTGAACTCTTATGGCTCGCGCACGACGCGCCGGAGCCAATCACGCTCACCGACCTCAACGAAGACTGGTACGAGCGTTACGCGCTGGCCCCCACTGAGTTAGTTCGCTGGCAATCCCTGGACGGGTTGGAAATAGAAGGCCTGCTCACGCTGCCCTCCGGCTACAACCCGGAGCAAACCTACCCGCTCCTGCTCTCCCTGCACGGCGGCCCGCACGGGCGCGCGGCCCAATCTTTGACGCCTTACACCGACGCGCAGGTGTACGCTGCCGCCGGATATGCCATTTTGCAGCCCAACTACCGGGGCAGCGAAGGCTACGGTGAAGCGTTCGGTATCGCCAACCGGGGGGATTTGGGCGGCGGCGACGTGCAGGACGTATTGGCGGGCGTGGACTGGGCTATTGGAGAGGGCATCGCCGACCCGGACAAACTCGGCGTGGTCGGCGCGTCCTACGGCGGCTATCTGGTCAATTGGGTTGTCTCGCAAACACCGCGCTTCCGGGCAGGCGTCTCGCAGTTCGGCATCTTTTCGTTCGCATCCGACTTCGCCAACTCGGAAGCGCCCCGCTGGGAGATGGAGTATCTGGGCGGAGCGCCCTGGGAAACGCCGGAAGCGTATGCGCTGCGTTCACCCGCGACGTTCGCCGCGCAAATCACCACGCCCGTCCTGCTGCTGCACGGCGAGAGCGACGCCAACACGTTCCTTGCCAACTCGCAGGAGATGTACGCGGCCCTGCGCCTGCAAAACAAGCCCGTAGAATATGTCCATTACCCCCGCGAAGGGCATGGGTTCTCCGAGCCGCGCCATCAGGTAGACGCCCTGCGCCGCGCGCTGTCGTGGTTTGACCGCTGGGTTCTGGGCAGCGGTCAGCCCGCCACGCCCCGCATCGGCGACAAACTCCTGCTGGACGACTGGGAACTCACCGTGACGAGCGCGTCCCTGCTGACGCTCGCAGGCCGGGGCGAAGACACCCGCCGCTGCCTGGAAGTTCAGTTTGTCCTGCGCGACCGGGGGGAGATGCCGCGCCCCCTCACGCTTGGCCCCGGCGACGTGTCCCTCACGCGCGGCCTGTCGTCAACAGGCCGCAGCGGGCGTCCGATTGGCCTGCCTCTGCGCGTGCTGGGCGAAATCGTGCTCGCCGAAGGCTCCGGCTGGCGCTTCCATTTCACGCCGCCCGGCGCAGACGCGCTTGGCGAACGCAATTTAACCGTTCCTGTTGCTCTCGTCTTCCGCGTCAGCGACGCAGGCGGCACGTATGCCCTCGCTATCAAAGACTTTCCCCCTGTCACTCTTGACGTTCCCACCGCCGACAAGGAAGACGGCAAGAAGCCTGCTGACGCGCCCTGAAAGAGAAGACAAACGCAAAAAGGCGGGGGAGGCATCAGCCTCCCCCGCCTTGCAATTGGTAATCAGTGGCAGCCGCAGGAGCCGCAGCCGCCGCCTGCCGACGTATCCAAACCCTCTGCGCCTTCTTCGCCCGCGCTGAAGGAGGAGCCGCAGCCGCAGGACTTGGTGGCGTTGGGGTTCTCAATCTTGAAGCCGCCGCCCATGTCGGTGGTGATGTAGTCCACCACCGAGCCAGTTAGATAGCGCAGGGACGTGCTGTCCACGACGCACCGGACGCCGCTGACGACGAACTCTTCATCGCCCGGCTCAATGTTCTCATCCAGCGCCATGCCGTATTGCAGGCCGGAGCAGCCGCCGCCTGACACATACACGCGCAGGGCCAGGTCGTCGCGCTCCTGCTGGGCGACGAGTGATTTGACTTCGGCAGCGGCGGCCTCGGTCATGCTAATCGGAGCAGCCGTCTCAACGGCGGTTTCGGTAATAGGTTCCAGTGTCGCTGGCATTGTGTTTGTCTCTCTTTCTGGTTGCCTTGCGAGGGCCTCTTTAACTCTTATACCCCAGCACGCTCGGCTCGCGCGGGAGGGAAGTGCGCGTGGGTGTCTGCACCGGGACTAACTCTTCTTCGTACTCAAACGCCTCCATGGAGATGCAGTCCATCGGGCATATCTTTGCACATAACGCGCATCGGATGCATTTTGTGCCGTCCATCAGCATAATGGTGCCGTCATCGGGCAGCAACTCTTCCTGCGGGACGCCGTATTTGGACTCAATCAGAGCCGCTACGTCCGCGTCGCCCGTCACGTCGGTGACCGGAACCATCTTCAGGATGCTTTCCGGGCAGATATTGATGCATAGGCCGCACAGAATACACTTCTCCGCATCAAACACCACGTTAACATGACAACGCAAACAGCGCATCCCTTGTTCCCGCGCGGCCTTTTCGGTGTAGTTGAACTCCACCAGGTCAAAGCCTGCGGCGCGGTTGGAAATCTCCCGCTCCGGCGGCTCCTGCCGGATAAAGTTGTCGTACTTGTTCGGCATCTCATAGTTGACGATGGGCAGGGGGCGCATATAGCCGCGCCGCACCAGTTTCACCTGCGTGCCGGAAAGATATTCGTCAATGCCGACAGCGGCTTTTTGCGCGGACGCGATGCCGTCAATAAACAACCGCGCGCCGAGCGCGATGTCTCCCACAGCGAATACATCCGGGTGTGAGGTGCTTTGCAGGGTTTCAGGGTCAACATCCACCGTGCCGCGCGGCGTGCGCTTCAGGTCTTCCATGCCCGTCAGGAAGTTCCAGTTGACCATCTGCCCGATAGAAACAATCACCGAGTCGCACGGGAACACTTCCTCGCTGCCTTCAATGTATTGGGGATTAAAGCGGCCCTGCGCGTCAATCAGCGACTTGACTTTCTGGGTCTTAACGCCCGTGACGCTCTCCTCGCCGAGTATCTCAATGGGAAGGCGCTGCGGCCACAGTTTGACGCCTTCCAGCACGGCTTCCTCTATCTCGTACTCATCGGCGTTCATCTGCGCGCGGCTTTCGCCGAACACGCAGTCTACGGTTTTGGCTGTGAGCGCGAGCGAGCGGGCGATGTCAGTCATGGCGTAGTTCTTGGGCTTGGCGAGATTGGACAGGCCCGCGACAACCGGAGTACGCACGGTCATGCGAACCACGTCCATCGCGACGTTGCCGCCGCCGATGACGACGCATCGCTCCCCGACCGTGTATTCCTTGCCGAGATTGACCTGCTTAAGCAGTTCAATGCCGATGTGGACGCCCTTCTTGTCGGTGCCAGGAATGGTGAGCGGGCGGCCCAGCATGAAGCCTGCGGCCACCACGAACGCTTTGTAGCCTTGTTCGCGCAGTTCGGGGATGGTCACGTCTTTGCCGACGGAGACGCCGAGTTTGAGTTCCACGCCGAGTTCGCAGATGGCGGCTATCTCTAAGTTCATCAACTCCCGTGAGAGACGGTAAATGGGAACGCCGGTCGCCATCTGCCCGCCGGGCGTCTCCAACTCCTCAAACACGGTGACGCGGTAGCCCAGACGCGCCAGATCGTGCGCGACCGCCATGCCCGCGACGCCCGCGCCGATGACGGCAATCTTGTCTTTGTCCAGAGTAGGGTAGGCGGAGCCGCGCGCATTGGAATACTCCAGCGACTTGCGGAGGTTGCGAAGGTTCTCCACGCCGTACTGCTCGGTGGCGAAGCGTTTCAAGGCACGGATGGCGACGGGGCCGGAGCCTTCGGAGCCGATGTTGCCGCGCGTGCATTTGACTTCGCACGGAGCGCCGCAAATGCGCCCGCACATGGATGCGAACGGGTTGGGGGCACGGGCGATGGCGTAAGCGTCATCGTAGCGGCCTTCGGCGATGGCGATGACGTAGCCGCGCGCGTCGGTTTTGACGGGGCAGCCGGTCTGGCAGCCGATTTTGCCGCGCCAGTAGTCAATATCCGGGACTTTGACCCGGTAGGGAGTTTGTTCGGCCATAAGCGTGTCGGTGCGCCTCTCTATCTCAAAAGCGGGCTTGCTGACTGCTGTTATTGTACCATACGCGCCCGCACAATTCCTCCCTGCATTGTGAAAAAGAGTGCAGAGTCTTCCGCGCCCGGCTAGGGTGAGTGGAAGGAGCCGCCTGCCCAGCCGTGCTGGTCTTGCTCCACGACGCCGCTGCCGCCGCTCACGCTGGACAGCGCGCCGACCGCCGCGCCGCTCAGCCCGCCGGTGACGCTGGCGGTGTCCCCGGAAGCGTTGTTGAATTGACCGCCGGTGACAGCCGCAAAGTTGCCGGAAGCGTTGTTGAGCTGGCCGCCGGTGACAGCGCAATACAGGCCGCTGGCGGTGTTGCCGTAGCCTCCGAGAACGCTGGCGGCGTAGCCGTCGGCCCGGTTTTGCAGGCCGCCTGTCACGGAGCCGTAGGCGGCGGACGCGCTGTTGCTGAAGCCGCCAGTGACGCTGGCCGCGTAATTGTGGGCAATGTTATCCTGCCCGCCCGTGACGGACGCGAAGGGGGCGTTGGCTTTGTTGTTGTAGCCGCCGGTGATGGAAGCATAGGGGGCGGTGACAGTGGCGTGATAGCCTGCCAGAATGCCCGCGTAGCTGGTGTAAGTCTGCGCGTCGCCCAGCACCAGATTGTGGCTGCCGGAACGGTCGTCGGTGTGGTCGTGGCGGCGGGCATTGTAGCCGAGAACAAGGTTGCCGAGGCCGTTGACCATCGTGGCGCCCGTGCCGCCGGGGTTGCCGTCGGTGGCTCCGAGGCCGTTGACGATGTGGACATTGCAGCCGCTAAAAATAACCTGCTGGCCTTCAACGCTCTGGTACTTCAGTTTGGCCCGCAGGACGGCGAGGGCGCAGTCCTGCGCGGCGACGGTGGTTTGCAGCGTGCTGACTTTGCCTTGCAGGGAGGCAACCGCGCTTTGCAATTGCTGAAGGGCGGCGTCCCGCTGCGCGTCGCTGAGGGCGCGGGCAGGCGTGGGCGCGAGGACGGCTGCGGCGAGGCAGGCCAAAAGGGCAACGGCGGGCGCGGCGGTGCGCCGGGTTGTTGTGGAACGGAGCGTGTGCATGAGAGTGTCTCCTTTGAGGTGAGCGGGGCTGTCATCGCCCCGGCGTCCGGGCGAAAGTGTCACGGCTGGAACTCAAACGCGCCTATGTCGGGCGGCGCGGGCCGGGGCAGAAAGCGCGAGGCAGGCGCACAGGGCGAGGGCAAGAGGGACGAAGCGGGCAGCGTTCATCGTGGCGTCTCCTGATCCAGTGGGGCGAGCATTCCGTACTTCTGGCTCATTATAGCAGGCAAGGTGCGCGCTGTCAAGGACGCTCACGGGGCTGTCAAGGCGACGCCGCTCCACTCGGAAATCGGGCCAAAGGTGGGGGCGTAGGTGAACGCTCCGCCGGGCGCAAGTGTCCAGAGAGTGATGGCTCCGTCGGGGGCGTGGTTCCACAAGAGGCGCAGAGCGTTGTCCGAGCCGGACGCAATCGCTGTCGCTGTCCAGCCTGCGGCGGGGCCGCCGGAGGGGCCATATGTTGTCGTGCCGTTGGGTTTGGTTGTCCACAGCGTAAACGAGCCGTCGGTTTTGTCCCACAGCAGGTGAACGCTGTTGTCCGGGCCGACACTCATGGACTGAACGTGCCAGCCTGCAATGGGGCCGACTGCGGTGCCGTAGGTCACTTTTCCCGTGCTGCTAAACGTCCACACGACAGCGCGTCCGTCGGTGTTTGTCCACAGGAGGCGGGTCGCACCGTCGGCCCCGGTGCTGATGTTCCGGGCCGTCCACCCCGACAGCGGGCCATAAGCGGGGCCATAAACGACTTTGCCGCCGTTGCCAGGAAACGTCCACAGGACAATGGAGCCGTTGACGTTCGCCCACAGGAGGTGAACGTCGTTGGCGGGGCCGACTGAGATGGAGGCGCCGTGCCACCCCGCAAGCGGGCCGTAGGTGGGCAGATAAGCCGCGTTCCCGGCGGCGTCCACGTTCCAGATGGCAACGGCCCCGTCGCTTCTGTCCCACAGCAGGCGGGTCAATCCATCCGGGCCGTCCGCGATTGCCGCAGCCTTCCACCCCGGAAGCGGGCCGAAGTAGGGGGAATAAGAAGTCGCTCCGACACTGCTGATGTTCCACAGGGTCGCCGTGCCGTCGGATTTGTCCCACAGGACGCGGGCATCGGGGAGCGTCAGGCGGGCGACGAAGCCATCTCCGTTGTTGGAATAGTCGCCGGGGTTCTTTTGAAACGCATTGGGCGTGGTTGGAAAGTCAGTGGCGATAGTTTCACCCATCACGCCGATGCTGCCGAGCAGGTCTATTCCGATGCCGTACCCGTAGGCCCCGTCCCCCAGATAGGTTCCGTAGGCGAGCGCAGTCCCCGTCGGATTGACAACAGATACGAAGGCTCCCCGGCCTTCTGCGCCATTGTGGGGCTGATAAGCGTCCCCTGTCACGGGGAAGTTGGAAGACAAAGTCGTGCCAGTGACGTAAGCGTTGCCCGCGTTGTCGGCGGCAATGGCGTAGCCGTCGTCGTCTGATTTGCCGCCCAGAAAGGTGGCGTACACGAACGCTGTGCCTGCCGGGGTGAGTTTGACGACAAACGCATCGCCTTCGTATTGGCCGCCGCCATAACGCGCTTGCAGGACGCCGGGGGTGACGGGGAAGTTCGGAGACGACGTGGTTCCGGTGACGATGGCGTTGTCTTCGCCGTCTACTGCGACGCCGTGCCCGATGTCATCGCCATTGCCTCCAAGATAAGTGGAGTAGGTCAGCGCATTGCCTGTGGGATTAATCTTGGACACAAAGGCGTCGGTGCTGTGCCCGCCGAAGTGCGCCTGCAGCGGGTTCACGGTGGGAAAATTGTCGGAGGCGGTTGCGCCGGTGACATAAGCGTTGCCCACGCTGTCAACGGCAATGGCCGTACCCGCGTCGTCAAAGTCCCCGCCCAGGTACGTAGAGTAGGCGAATGCCGTGCCCTGCGGGTTGATTTTGGTGACGAACGCTTCATCGCCGCCCCGGTCATGGGTTTGCACGCTTCCGGCAGTGACCGGGAAATTGGTGGAGGCGGTCATGCCAGTCACATACGCACTGCCGTCGGAGCCGACGCTGATGCCGCTGCCTGCGTCTGTGTCTGTGCCGCCAAGATAGGTGGAATACAGGAGCGCGCTGCCCTGGGCGTTCAATCGGCACACAAACGCATCGCCGCCGTTGCCGCCCCGGTTCGCATTCTGGATGGGATGCACCAGCGGGAAATCGGTGGACGACGTTCTGCCGGTCACATACGCGCTGCCGTCCGTCCCGACCGCAATCCCCACCGCCGCGTCATAACTCGTTCCCCCTAAGTACGTGGAATAGACAAGAGCTGTCCCTTTCGGGTTGACTTTAGCGACAAAACCGTCCACGCTGCTGCCGCCGCCGTGTGTCCGAAGCGCGCCGGGCGTAGTGGGGAAGTTGGACGAAAACGTGTAGCCCGTGATGTAAGCCGTCCCGGTCGGGTCAACGGCCCCGCCCTGCGGAATGTCAAATGATTGCCCGCCCAGGTACGAAGAATACGCCAGTTTGGGGTCAATCACGAGCGGACGGGCCGGGTTATACCGCCCAATCTGGAACGCAACGTCGTTCGTCCCGCGCCGCACGAACCGCGCCTGCACCGGAATCCGTCTGCCGTTCACGGTTTGATACGCGGACGGCGCGCGCCAAACAATTGTCTGTCCCGACGCTCCGCCGGAAAGCGTCGCCCGCAAGTCCCCGTTCGGCCCCACGCGGAGCGACTTCGCGCCGTCAAACGTCATGCACAGGCGGCGCGTCGGAACGTGCGCGGCGACCCGCAAATCGTATTCCAACTGCCGCCCGGTGCCGTAATACACCGCGTCCACGCCGGGCAGGACGTTTTTGCATTCCACCTGCGAATAGGAAACCACTCCCGTCCGCCAGTGCGCCGGGTCGCTGCCGACCAGAAAGTTGACGCGACCGGGCAGGGGACGCTGCCCCGCGAGCGCGGCGTGCTTGTTCGCCCCGTGCAGCCGCATTCGCAGACGCGCCCCGTTCGCGCCAAGCGCCATGTCCACCCCCTCCGGCGACAAAGCGACCGCGACGCCGGGAACGCGGGCTGTCCAGGGCGCGCAGGACGGCGCGGCGGCGGGGGGCGTAAACGCGAGCGGCAGGGACAGCAGCAGCGGGCACAGCAGCGGGGACGGCATGAGCGTGTTCTCCTTTGGGTCATCCAGTGTACCCAGAATTGGGAAAGACCCTTTGCCCGGCACGTCGCCCAGCCTCATGCCACCCGGAAGGCCCTCACCCGGCATCAGAATGCCACCCTCTCCCGTTTCACAGAAGAGGGTTAAGACAAGCGTCTCTCCCACCCTCGCCTGCGAAGCGGGAGAGGGTCGCTCGCCCTGCGAGCGGGGTGAGGGTTTCCTCCGTGCCGGGTGAGGGCCGTCAACGCGCCGGGGCCGGTTCCTGCGAGGGCAGAAAACCGACCTAAAACCGTCCCGGAACCAATGGGGAACCAATGCCGGGCCAATAGAGAACCCATACTTCACCCATCAAAAACCAACGATCCGCCGACGAAAAACCGCTGACAGAGCGTTGCTAATGCGTTGGCAGAACGCTGCCCAATCAAGCCGAGCGGCTTCCCCCACCCGGAGACGGCTCATCGTCCTCCACAATTTCCAGTTCCACCGCCTGAAAGACGCGCACCGCGAACCCATCCTCCTGCATTGCGTCGCGCACGCCTAAAGCAATCTCCAGGTCTTCGCATATCTCAAAGGCCACATCCTCCCCGGCCTCCCCGACAACGATGTAAGCGTCTTCGTCGCTCACGTCCTCGTTCCCCTGGTCAAGCAGCGTGAGGGGAAGAGCAGGGGTTCTGCGTGGGGGCGTGCTTTGGGGGCTGCTATTTTGCGAACGGGGCATGGTTAGTTTCCTCCTAGGCGCGGGGTCTTCTTCGCACGGGCGGCGCGCGGCTTTTTGTCAGTCAGCAGTTCCACAACCAATCGGTTGAAGCCCTGCGCCTGTTCCTCATGGGGCAGCAGGCCGCTGCGGTCAAACACGGTGAGTTCCGCGCGGGCATTGGCCGCCAGAAAGGGTTCGGCATCGGACAAAGGGGTCATCAAGGCTTCCCGGCCCCAGACCAGATGCAGGGTCTTCTGGGCGAGCGCGGGAAATGCGTCGGCGACGGAATGGTTGAGCATCCCGCTGATAAACGCCGGGGGCGCATTCTGGGAGCCGTACTGATGGGCTGCCGCCGAGTAGTGGGCCAGCAGCGCGTCATCCACGCAGGAGGGGTCAAAATAGGTCTGGTTCATCAAGTAGGCGCGCAGTCCGGGCAGGGATGTGAGGCCGTTGTAGAGCGCCGTTCCCACCAGCGGGGCATGGAGCAGCTGGAACAGGGCGGCGCTTTTCACGTCAGGCGGCGCGGACAGATGGCCCATTCCCGTCGGGCAAACGAGAACAAGGCCGGTGACCGCTTCCGGGGCATCGTGGGTAGACTGCACCGCGTAAGCGCAGGCGAGCGACGATGCCACCAGCGCGCATGGCTCCCGCACGACTTCCCGCAGGAACTGGGTTAACTGCTCCACATATTTCGGCGCATCGTAGGTAATGCGCGGCTTGTCGGACAGACCGAAGCCCAGCCAGTCGGGGGCATACACTTGAAAGTGCTCCGAGAGGGCATCAAAGTTCTTGCGCCACTCGTAGCCGGACGCCCCGGCGTAGAGGCCATGCAGCAGCACGACAGGCTGCCCCTGCCCTTGTTTAGCGTAGAAGATGTCCCCGTAAGGGCCGGGCCAGAAGCGGCCTTCCCCGCCCAGTTCGTTGGTCAACGCTTCGGCGCGGGCGAAGACGGCGTTGTTGACGGCGGCGACTGCGGCCAGTCCCGCGCCCGCCCAGAGCGCCTTTTTGAGTGTTTTGTTCATGGGTCTGCCTCCTGCTCGGTCTGCTGCGTGCAGTATACCCGCTCGTTAAGCTCGGAGAGGCCCCCGGCCCCCAAGTTTGGGAGGAGGAAATACTATCGCGCAGGCGCGTTTCCCTATGTCTTGCAGGACGGCAGTCTGAAGCGAGGGATTTCAATCCCTCGCTTATGCACGCTGTAGACCATCTTCCCCCCAAACCTGGGGGGGCCAGGGGGCCTTCCTACCGCGACATCTGCGACAGGAGCGCCTGCGAGAACTGAGACGCGGCACGGCTGTCTCCGACTGCGGCGTAATGCCAGTATTGCGTGGCAAAGAACAGCGTCGCTTTCCGTTCCCCGCCCGCTCCGGCGGCGAGCGTGATGCCAAGCGAGAACGCATTCTGCTCGGTGGTGGGGCGCGAGGCGGGCAATGCGTACACGTCCAGCGTGGCTTTCGGATCGGCAGGGAGGGCGTACAGGGCATGGTCAATGGGTGTAAGCGTGCCGGGCAGGGTGACATCGGCCTCTAATTGCTTGCGGGCGAAGGGGCCGATTGTGGGCGGCAGCACTTCTTCGGTTGTGGCGGCGGCAACCGGCAGCGCGGGCAGAGCAGACGAACTGGACACCGGGCGTCCGGCAATGACCTGGCGCGTCATGGGCTTTGCTGCGCCGTACCGATGGTACGCATGGACAACAAGCGCGATGCTGACTATCGCCGTGAGCAGCACAATCACGGCGACCCCCAGACACGCCCCGAACGACTGCTCGCGGAACCGTTCGTCGTCCTCGGCTTTGGCTTCCTGGAACTCCGGGGAGGCTTCTATCTCTGCGCGCGCCTGCGCCAGTTCCTTTGCCGTCTGCTCGTCCACGAGA
Organism: uncultured Armatimonadota bacterium; assembly: GCA_963835235.1. Lineage (GTDB taxonomy): Bacteria > Armatimonadota > Armatimonadia > Armatimonadales > Capsulimonadaceae > CAWIET01. The sequence continues at coordinate 222,856 of CAWIET010000005.1, read as the reverse complement.
ATGAGGCGGGCGAAGCATTGCGGGCAGGTGGTGGATTTCAAGTCCTGATAAAGCGCGCCGCAGCGCGGGCAGGCTTTGTCGGTCATGCGTTTGTCACCCAGCGCTGTTTGGCCGCGTGAATGCGAGCAAGGGATTGGTCTAGTCTTGCCTGCGTGATGCGGCCCGATTGGGCTGCCGCAAGCAGCGCGGCCTGAATGCCCCGCTGTGTTTGTTCCGTGTGACAGCAAAGCAGAATGTCGGCTCCGGCAAGCACGGCGAGCACGGCGGCTTCGGATGGCCCCCATTTCTGCGCGACGCCCTGCATCTCCAAATCATCGGTGATGACCAAACCGTCAAAGCCCATTTCTTCCCGCAGGAGGCCGGTCAGGATGGCAGGCGAGAGCGTCGCGGGGAGAACGGCGTCCAGCGCGGGAAAGAGAATGTGCGCGGTCATAATTGCCCCTGCGCCTGCGTTCAGGGCGGCGCGAAAGGGGACAAGTTCCACCTGTTCTAAGCGGGCGCGCGAGTGCGCGATGACAGGCAGGGCGTGATGGGAGTCCGTGTCCGTGTCGCCGTGACCGGGGAAGTGCTTGCCGCAGGCCATGATGCCTGCATCTTCCTGGAAGCCCCGCACTGCGGCGGCTCCCAAACGGGCAACAGTCTGCGGGTCGTGGGAAAGCGCGCGGTCGCCAATCACGGGGTTGGCGGGGTTGTTGTCCACGTCCAGCACCGGGGCGAAGTCTCCGTTGAAGCCGAGGGCGCGCAATTCGCTGCCGATTTGGGCGGCCCATGCGCGCGCGCTTTCCGGCGAGTTGGCGTGCCCGATTTCCCGCGCGGCGGGGGGACGCGCATAATGCGGCGGCGCGAGGCGAGAGACGCGCCCGCCTTCTTGGTCAACGGCGACAAAGAGGGGCGGCAGGCCGCACTCCGACGCGCGCTGCTGCATCTGGGCAATCGTGCGCGCGAGCACGTCGGGCGGGCCGATATTGCGACCCATGAGAATGATGCCGCCTGCGCGCAACTCCGTCAGCAGGCGGTCGGCGTGAGCATTGACGGTGGCTGGATACGGGCCGCTCCAGCCGAGCAGGAGCATCTGGCCGATTTGGTCTTGCAGGGTCATTGGGTTCCTGTGGTCATAATGCCCCCTGCGGCAGATGGCGGCTGTTGTCTACCCAGAACTTCGTGCGGCTGGAATAAAGGGGCGCAGAGTTCTCGTCTTCGGCGCGGGTTTCTACCACGTATTCGCCGTCGGGAACGTCGGTGGTGTCCCAGGCGAAAGAGAACGGCGTCGTGTTGCTCATGGCTTTAAATGCGCCGTCCACCAGAAAGACCACGAAGCGGGTGCGCGGGTCGGACACGTCGGCGTCTATGGTGATGCGCCCGCGCACAATGCGCGTTTTTCCCGCGCGGGCGAGCAGTTGGGCCTGAGCGTAATACGCCGTCGCTGCCTCCGAAATGCGGGCGGAGAGCCATTTCGCGTCCGTTGCGCCGTCGTCCTGTTCCAGACGGACTGCTGTCACGTTTTGCAGGGCGAAGCCGTCCAAACCCACCAATGTGGGCATCGGCTGCCAGGCGTCGCTGCCGGAACGCTGCACCGTCGCGCGCCAGCCGTGCCCGCCGCTTGCGTCCGGCCACGCCAGGTTGAAGAAGCCGTGAAAGAGAGGCGGCGTGCCTTCCAACTCCGGCTGACGCTTTTTTACTGGGTCGCCGACTACGAGAATAGGCAAGGCCCCCGCTTCGTCGGTCTGGGAGTTGTGGTAGGCCGGTTCTATCTGAAAGCCGCCCCGTCGTTCGTCCCCCACGCCCTCCAACAGCGTGGAATGGGTAACGGGCGCTGTGGAAATGGTGATCACCCCGGCATGGCTGGTGTTGATGGCTCCCACGCCCGTGAAGGACGTGCCATCAAAGCGGCCCACGCCGACAACCGGCTTTAGAACGTGTGTCACCACTGCCATGCGGCCCGATTGATAAACAGCAAGAACGTCGCCGCCGACGCGATTTGCGAATGTCACTGACCGCAGGCCGTCCGCCGGGCGCAGGACGCGAATCACAAGAATGTCCCCTTCTGCCGGAGTGTAATTGACGGCCAGAGGCGTCAAACGCCCGTTGGGGCCTTCTAAATCCACCGGGTTGCCCGCAAAGGGGGACAGTTCGCGGAAAATCGCCGTGCCGGTGGGAAGCGTGGTGTAAATCCCTGACAGGCCGGAAACGTGCCCGCCGAAACGCACCGGCGTCTGCGCGAACTCACGCGGCAGAATGTTGAGAAGGGCAGCGTAGGCGTGGGACGTGTCCCCCGTGCGGACGCGCAGGCCATGCACGGCGACTGCCGCCACCGTGCCCGGCTGCGAGTACCCGCTCGCCAGATACCCCATGAGCGACTGCGTGGCGGGGGCCGTGACCCTCCCTACCACCTGCCAGTTTCGTCCTGCGTCGCTGGACACCTGAATGGCCCCGTCTACGGCGTTGACAATGCGAATGCGATGTGTTTCCACAGTGGGAATGGGGACCATCGCGGGCGGGCTTGCGCGCGGGGCGACGGGGCCATCGGCATGGGCGGGACAAAGCAGCACAGGCAGAAGGAGGAGACAAAGGAGGAGACGCCTCTTCTTGTTCGCTGCGCTCACAGGTTCCCCCCTGAAGCGGGGAAAGGGATTTTCTGGCGGGGAACGGTCGGAGGGTTGCTGCACACAGGTATGATTATAGACGCCCGCGCCATGCGGCGTCAAGGCAGGGGCGTTTTTAACGGGCAAAATCACGGATTATGGCTGTCTTTTCATAAGCCATATCACGGTGCTTGTGCAGGCATTTGAGGCTGCAAAACGACTTGCGGCCAAGTTTCTGAGGCCATGCCCACTCTTCCTGGACACGCTCAAAAACTTGGCCGCAGCCTTCACACGTCACTGTGACGTTCATAGCCAACAGACTCTGGAGGCGGGCGGAATCGAACCGCCGTGCCAGGTAGAGCGAACCAAAGACACTACAAGCTTAGTCTGCGATTGGGTTTAACGCCGTTGCCGCCCACAGACGGGCTGCGCGGGCGCGAGGCTTCCTTTAAGTCCCGAAGCGCCGGAAGTCAGGCTCGCTTCAGCAATCCCCGTATTGGTAACGCCCGCAATCTTCCCCGACAGGGCGCGAGAAAGGCGAACGTGTCGCGCGTAACGCAGCGACTTCACTGCTTAAGTGTTAAGTTTAAGCAGCCAGCGCGTAGGAACGCGCTGTGTTGAACGAAGTGTTTTTGGCTTCTATTCGTGTTGCCGCTTTTAACGAGGCCAGCGGCGCCTCGGCTTGCGTCTCAGGCGCACAGTCTCCCGGTCGAAACCTGTCGCCCCCATTCGCTTCTATTATAACCCATAACGAGCGCAAAGTGTTCCCCGTGACCGGGAAAACTCATTGCTTTCTGGCCCACCACCAGTCGGCGTAGTCTGTGTCCACCGTTTCTCCCCCCAGTTGGTCTACAAGCAGAGCCACCTGCCCCCGATGATAGGAGGCGTGCCCGAACAACTGAACAATCTGCACTTCGTTGGGCAAACTGAAGCGCTCCCCGTTATCCGTGAACGCGAAATCCTGCGCCAGTCGGTCTTCTTGCAGGCGCGCGAGATAGTCTGTCCACGCGCGTTCCAGCGCGGCGAAACGAGAGGGCAGCGCGGCCAGATCACACTGCTTGTCCCGCCAGGCCACCTGATTGCGTCCTTCTCCGGCCATGTGATCCAGCCAGTTCTCGCGGCAGGCAGCTAAGTGCCCAGCGAGCGTCACCGCCTGCTGGAAACGGGCATCACTGCGCCGGGCGTCAGGCACCAAATCCAGCATGGCGAGCATCTTGGCATTGCAGTCTTTTTCGTATTCGTACTGCGCGCGATAACGGTCAAGGAGCGACATCAGGAACCTCACTGACAGGGGGCGTCAGGCGGCAGTGCGTTCGCGCGGGGCGCGGCCTTCGGAGGAAGAGTTCTGGGGCGGCTTCGCGGGGCCGGTCAGCACTTCCCCGATGGCGACTGAGCGGCGCACATCGGTCAGGCGCACGCGGGCCGTCTGCCCGGCGAAGCGCGCGCCGTTCGCCAAATCCACCAGAAACGCGCGTTGCGGCAGTACGTAGCCCGTTCCGAGCGGCGCGCGCTCGCCGTGCGGGTCGTCGCGCACGACATAGCACTCCACAATCTGCCCCCGGCGCGGGGCGGGAAACGATTGCTCGATCTTCGCCGCCGACGCTGGGTCTACCTCAAACTTCTCCACGTGATGCCAGGACGGAACGGCCCTCACATAAATCATGCGGCGAATATCCCGCTCCAATTCTTCCATGTCCTCGCCCTGCGGCCCTAAAAGATGCGCCGCGACGTGCGGGTGTGCGGACACCAGAAACGCTTCGGCATTGGACGTGACCGCCAGACGCCGCAGTTCGCGCTCCACGTCCAGCGAGACCGTTTCCGCCGATTGGACGCGGCCCAGGCCAATGCAGTAGGGGCAGATGTCGGTCATCTGCGTGTCTACAGTCTCGCCCGTGCGCTTGCGCGTCATTTCAATCAGCCCCAGCGCGGAGATGGACGAAATCTTGGTGCGCGAGCGGTCGTCTTTGAGGGCCTTCACAAAGGCGTCCATGACCGCTTTCTTGTCGCGCGCGCTGTCCATGTCAATGAAGTCCAGCACAATCATGCCGCCTAAATCCCGCAGGCGCAGTTGCCGGGCAATCTCCTCGGTGGCCTCCAAATTGGTCTTGAGAATGGTGTCAGCCAGCCCGGACGAGCCGCCCGTGAACTTTCCGCTGTTCACGTCAATAGACACCAACGCCTCCGTCTGGTCAATAATTAGCGAGCCGCCGGACTTCAAGGGAACCTTGCGCTGGAGGTAACGTTCAATATCGCGCTCAATCTGGAACGCCTCAAAGATGGGCTTGTCGCCATCGTAGAGTTCAATGCGGTCTTGCAGGTCAGGGGACAGGCGCGCGATAATCTCATGGGCGCGGCGGTAGTCGGCGGGGCTGTCAATCACCAGGCGGGACACGTCCGAGCCGAACGCATCGCGCAGGATTTTATACACCAGTCCCATGTCCTGATGAATGAGCGCAGGCGCAGAAGTTGCTTTCATCTTTTCCTGAATAACCGCCCACGTTTCCAGCAGCATCAGGTAATCCTGGCGCAGTTCCGCGCCGGTGCGTCCCTCGCTTTCCGTGCGGACAATGACGCCCGTGCCGGGCTGCTTGAACTTCTGCACGGTCTTTTTCAGGCGGTCGCGCTCGCGGGCTTCTTCAATCTTGCGGGACACGCCCAGATTGTTGGCGTCCGGCATAAGCACCAAAAACCGGCCCGGCAGGGAAACGCGCGTAGAAACGCGCGAGCCTTTGGTGGAGCGCGGCCCCTTCACGACCTGCACGAGAAGTTGGTCGCCGCGCCGCACGAGTTCGGTAATCTTGAGGTCGCGCCGCCCGCGCCCGCGTCCCTCGCCGCGCGTGGCGTCGCCTTCTCCCTCGTCTTCGGGCAGAATGTCGTCCTTGAACAGAAACGCATTGCGCTCCAACCCAATCTCCACAAACGCTGCTTCCATGCCGGGCAGGACGTTCTCCACGCGGGCCTTATACAAATTGCCCACAACGCGCTGTTCGCGCTCCACGTGCAGTTCCACGAGCTGCTTGTTGTCTAACACTGCGATGCGTGTCTCGCGGTGGTCTACGTTGACAATAATCTCTTTCGTCATCTAGTGCGGTTCCGTTCTCCAAAGGTGCGTAGCCCGATTCCACAGGCGGCGCGTCTTTGCGCCGGGCGAGCGGTCAGGCGAGGCAGGGGTTGGGGTGGACGAGGCCAACGCAGGCAAGGCCGGGCTGGGTTCCGCAGGCGCGCCCATCGTGCTTTCCACCACAAAGGGGATTTCGCCGGGGCGGACGTAGCCCATTTTACGGGCTTCTTCCATCTGGCCCTGGGGCGTCTTGAGATACGCGATGCGCTGGCGCAGGGCGTCATTCTCGCTGTCCAGCGCCGAGGCTTCGCTCTGCGCGCGGGCCAATTGGCGGGTCTGGCGCTGGGCCTCCCGGTACGGCTTGACGGCTTTGGCGGCCAGGCCGAAGGCGGCGACGGCCAGCACGCCGACAGCGAGCGTCAGCAGGGCCAGACGTGCCCATAAGCCTAATATGCGGCGCGCGGTGCGCCGTCCCCGCTTCTTGGGGCGGTGGATTGAGATGCGTTCTGTGCTGTGTTCGCGTTCCATGCGGGGCGTTCCTATTCCGGTCTCAGGGGCTGGCCCATGCGATGCACTTTAATGAAGTTGGTGGAACCGGGACGGCCCACCGGCACGCCTCCCGTGAGCACCACCACGTCGTTTTCCCGCACCAGGCCGGTCTTGTCGGCGGCATCTAAGCAGGCCTGCATCATGCCGTCCGAGTCAGGAGCGATGTCCACGATGATAGGGTGAACGCCCCACACCAGCGCAAGCCGCTGATAGGTGTCAGCGCGGTTGGTGGCGGCCACAATCGGGGCGCGCGGGCGGTAATGGGCGACCACGTGAGCCGTGCGCCCCGAAGCGGTCGCGGTGAGAATGGCGGCGCAGTTCAAGTCCTGGGCAATCTCGCAGGTGGCCTGACCAATCGCCCCGGTGATGGAGCCGCCGGGTTCGCACGTCTTCTTTTCCTGAAAGATGCGGGCATAGTCCAGCGCGGCTTCGGTGTGAACGGCGACTTTGTGCATCATCTGCACCGCCTCGCACGGATGTAAACCCACTGCCGTTTCGCCGGACAGCATCACGGCGTCCGTTCCATCATAGATGGCATTGGCAACGTCCGTGACTTCGGCGCGGGTGGGGCGCGGGTTTCGGATCATGGAATCCAGCATCTGCGTGGCGGTAATCACGGGCTTGCCTGCACTGTTCGCGCGGGCTATCAGCATCTTCTGAATGACCGGCACTTCGTCTAAGGGCACTTCCACGCCCAAATCCCCGCGCGCCACCATGATGCCGTCTACCGCGTCTAAAATCTCCCCGATATTGTGGATGGCCTCATGCTTTTCTATCTTGGCAATGAGGGGAATGTGGGCGCGGGCAGCGTCGCATACCCCGCGCAGCACGGCAATATCCCGCGCCGAGCGCACGAACGATGCCGCGAGATAGTCTACTTTCTGCGCGATGCCGAAGCGCAGGTCTTCTAAATCTTTATCCGTGACGGACGCGATGGGAAGCGAGACGCCGGGGACATTCACGCCTTTATGCGACGTGAGCAGGCCGCCCACCACCACGTCGCACACCATCTCGCCCGGCTTTTTGGCGCGCACCTGAAGTTCCAGCAGGCCGTCATCCAAAAGCAGGCGCGTGCCGACGGGAACGGCGTCAAAGATTTCAGGAACGGGCAGGGGGATTTCGTGAATGTCGCCGGGAACGTCGCGCAGAGTGAGCGTGACCTGCTCGCCGGTCTTCAGGAGCGCGCCGCCGTCCGCGATGTCGCCCACGCGCACTTTGGGGCCGCTCAGGTCTTGAAGGATGGCGAGCGGCTTGCCCAACTCCTGCGAGAGCGCGCGCAGGTGCGCGACCGCCTCGGCGTGCTCGGCGTAGGAGCCGTGCGAAAAGTTCAAGCGAGCCACGTCCATGCCCGCCAGAGCCAGTTGACGAAGCGTGTCCGGGCTGCGGGAGGCCGGGCCGATAGTGCAAACAATTTTGGTGCGTCGCATGAAGAGACAGGTCTCACGGACGAAAACGAGAAAAACGGGGGAAGTCTGCGCTTCCTGCGTGTATTATACAGAAAAACCCGACTCACGTCAACCGTTCCAGCCGGGGCGCGGGAAAGTTCTGCGCGCGGGCAGGCCGTTCTGACCCCCGACTCTGGCAAAATAGTGGCAAGACACTGGCAAAATAGTGGCAAACAACTGGCCGGGAACTGGCAGAATAGTGGCCGGATACTGGCCGGGAACTGGCCGGGCACTGGCAAAAGAAGGGGCGCGCGGTGGCCCTTACGCGCAGGGAAGGAGGCCCTCACGGAAAGGGAAGGAGGCCCTCACCCCGCCGCTGCGCGGCGACCCTCTCCCGCTTCGCAGGCGAGGGTGGGAAATAGGAGCCTGCTGGCGCAGGTGAGGGTGGGAGTTATTGTTCTTAACCCTCGCCCGTTGTCCCGGGCAAGGGTCGCCCCGATAGGGGGGGGTGAGAGCCTCCTTCCCACGGTGAGGGCCTCCCTCAGACATGGCGAGGCTCGCTTACGCGAACAAATCCAGAGTTTGCTGGGTGGGGTCGGGGCGTTTGGCAGTCGGGACGGGCTTGGGGAACAGCGCGTCAAACTCCGCTTCGCTGACCGCTTCTTTCAGACGGCCTGCGAACTTGTAGAGTTTGGCCGCGTAATAGTCCGGGTCTTCATCGTGGGCGTAGTCCTGCGCGAGGCCCAGCGTCTTGTCCTTCTTCTGGTACAGGGAAACAAACTCGCCCTGACGCACCCCTGTGCCTTTGATAGCATCTGCGGCTCGCCGTCGCAGGTCGGACGATAGAAACTTCTCGGTCACGCGCTCGCGCCGCGCAAACTGTTCCAGCGGCAGCGTTCCAGCGTCAATCTGCGTCAGCAATTCTTTGTACAAATGGGACAGCGCAGGCGCGTTGTCGTCCAGCAGAAGGTTCACCGCCTCCGTGAGAAAGGCCCGTCCATAACGTTCATCCGCCCGCGAGCGCAGGGACGAACCCTTGAATATCTTGTGCCCGCCGCGCTCCACGAGCACATAATTTTTCATCTTCAGCGACAGCATGGCCTCATACGAGCCGTCGTGCGCGAGCCGAATGCCGGGCGGAAGCGCCCTGCCAATCTTCTCCACGTAGGCCGCTTCCTGCGTCTCGGTTTTGATGTCGGCGGGCGGCTGGAAGTAGACGCCGTCCGTGTCAATTTCTATCACGCGCGCGCCGTGCGTCTCCAGTTCGGCGGCGATTTGTTTGACAACCGTCTGCCCGGCTTCCGTGACACGCCGCGCGGCCTCATAGTCGTTGAAGTAGAACGGCCCGCCGATATAGCCATAGAAACTATTAATCAGGGACTTGAACGAGTTCTGGAGGCCGTCCCAGTAGGCGTGCGGGCGTGTGCCGCGTTTGCTTTTCTTGAGATGGCCTTTCGCGTCCAGACGCCGCGCCGTCAACTCCGACAGCAGGGGCAGAAAGATATGGAGCGTGTCGGACGCCGGGGCGATTTCCTGCGTCAGCATGAGCGACGGGTACAAACTTTCCACGTCGCACTTGACAATGGGGCGCACGACCCCCGTGACGCGCACCTCGGTGTAGCCGCCGGGGTAGGGCTGCGGGGGCTTCTGCTTCGCAATCGCGCGGCCCTGACGCAGGTATTCGCGCACCAGGACGGCGTTTATCTTCTCGCCGTTGCCCGTGACAGCGACATTCTGGTAACTATCAGGCACTATCTGTGTCTGGTAAAACTCGGTGGGGGCGACCAGCGCGGCCAGCGCCGCCGTTTCCTCCACGTCCTGCGCGGCGTAGGTTTTCACCCGTTCCGGGTCAGTGCGGAACGTTTCCACAATCTCCTGCCGGTCTAGGTAGACGCGGCCCGGCGGGGCGATGCCGTAAGTCTGGGCGCACTCTTTGAGGCCATAAGAAGACACCTGCCCACGCGACCAGTCAAAGCGCTGCACCTGCAAAAGCGTGTCTAAAATGTGCCGCCCGTAGACATACACGGGCGTAAACTGACGGGCATTCGTGCCGATAGCGCAGTTGCGCGGCGTGCCCAGCGTCGCCGCCGAACCATCCCGGCCCAGCGTGGGGGCAATGCCCAGCGCCGCGCACCGCGCGAGAATGTATGGCAGGTCAAAGCCGTATAAATTGTGGCCTTCCAGCACATCGGGGTCGCGGGTTTCAATGAGATGCAGGAGATGGCGCAGGGAGTTGGCTTCGTCGCCGATAAGAGTCTCGGAGAGACCTTGATTGTCGGACACGGCAATCATAAAAATGCGCGCTTCGGGGAGGGCAGGGTCAAGCGTGGTGGTTTCAATGTCCACCTGAAAGCGGCGCAAATCATCAAACACCATGCCCTGAAAGAGCGTGATGCCGGACGCCACCATGAACTGCTTGATGGCGCTGCCGTATTGACACGCCTGCGCGTGCTCGTCGCGCAAGGTGCGCTTGGCGTCCTGATACGCGCGCCAGCCCTGCGGGAACTGCGCCAGATGCGCGTAGCCATCGCCCGCAAGCGCCGTCATCTCCGCGCCGGGCAGGGTGCGTTCTTTGTCCATCACCAGCCAGGGAACGAAGGGAACGGCGCGCGTGACAGTCTCGCTGCCCTCGCGCACGAACAGGGTCGCCGCGCGCTCCCCTGTTTCCACCGCGACCACCCGCTCGGTGGGGTCAGCCCCGAACAGCACCTCGTCAAAGCGCGCTTCGCTCATGCCGTCCATTGTACCCGCTTCGCGTTACGCCCAGGCGCGTCTTCCCCGGCGGGAACGCGCGGAAGCCCACCTATGGTACAATCAGAAAGATGCAGCGAGAGAAACAACAGCCAGCGTGCGGGTTTACTTTGATCGAACTGCTTGTCGTCATCACCATCATCTCGCTGCTGGCGGCGATTTTGTTCCCGGTGTTCGCCCGCGCGCGGCAGAAGGCACGGGAAGCCGCCTGCCTGTCCAACTTGAAACAACTGGGGCTGGCGACGCAGCAATACTTATCCGACAACGACCAGACCTATTTCTTCAACCTGGGGCCGCGCTTTTCCCCATCGGTGACCGACGACAAACTGGCCCACAACGACCCGCTTGACCCGTCCTCCAACCGCTGGGATGTGTCGCCGCTGCTGCCCGCGCTGTTGCCCTACACCAACAGCACCGACATCTGGCGCTGCCCCGCGCTGCCGCCTGTGCCCCTCAGCACGGCAGGCACGCCGGAAGAGAACCTGAACCTTGCCGTTGCCAACTATCAAGTCAATCTTTATCTGGCGGTCAACAGCATCAGCGCGGGCTGCCCGCATCCCTTCACGCCCGTGCATGATGGCGATGTTCTGAACCCAACGCGCATCAAAGTGTTTCAGGATTACTACGCGGGCACGGGGGATTTGCACGAAGGCGGGGCGAATTACGTCTGCGCGGACGGCCATGCCAAGTGGCAGGCGGCGACTGCGGCTAACTCCGGTCTGATTACCGCCAAATGGTGGACGCCGTAGAAGGCCCTCACCCGGCACTTGCAGAGCCTCGTGCCACCCTCTCCCGCCCGCACAGCGGGTCTTAAATGGGCGAGGGTTAAGAGAGAATAACTCCCACCCTCGCCTGCGAAGCGGGAGAGGGTCGCCGCGCAGCGGCGGGGTGAGGGCCTCCTACGCGCGGGGTGAGGGCCTCTTTCTGCCCCTGCGCGGGCCTCCTAATTGCGCGACGACATCTTGCCCAGCGCTTCGGTGTCGGCGGGCAGAATGACACTGCCTGCGCCGGTCTGTGCATCCTCCTGAAGCGCGCGCAGAGATGCTTGCGCGGCAATCTCGTCGCGCAGCAGCACAATCTCCCGTTCCAAACGCGCCTGCGTCTGCGTCATCTCCAGAAGCCGCTGCTTTTCGCCCGGCTGCACTTGCAGGACGCTGGCAATGGCATAAGACAAATACTCTGGCTCCTGTGGCAGCTGCAGCGCACTCAAGGCGCGGCCCGTCAGCGCGAACAGAGACTTCAGATACGCCTTGAATAGCGCCGTTGCTGTGTCAAACGGCGCTTGCAGACGCAGCGGGTCGCTTGCTTGCTCCCAGAACGGCTCCACGCGGGCTGTCAGATATGGCTCATCATGGAACGCTTCCGTAATGCGAAAGCGCGTTTCCCCCAGCACGACAATGTTGATGCGTCCGTCGGGAAGGTCTTCGTGCTGCGTGATACGCGCGGTGGTGCCGACCGCATGGGGTACTGCCATCTCGTCGCCTTCTTCCGCGCCGCTTTGAATGAGTACAATGCCGAACGGCGAGTTATCTTCCCGGCAGCGGGCCATCATCTGCCGGTAGCGCGGCTCAAAGATGTGCAGCGGCAGCGGCATATCGGGATACAGCACCACATGGAGCGGGAACAGCGGAAGCGCATCGTAGTTGACCATAGGGGGAGTCCTTGCGGGCGGCTCAGGCGGTATCGGGAAGAACGGTCAGGTAGCCTAAGTCCTGCCCCAGTTGAAGAAACTCGTCGGCGGTCTGTGGGATGGCATACTCAGTGCCGAATGCAGAATTGTAGCGGCGCACGGCCTCCTGCGCGAAGGTCAGGGTCGGCATGGCCTTCAGGAACAGGCCCTTCCAGCCCAGTTCGGACGCCGCGCGCGCCTTTGCCTGCGTCAGCACGTCCTCGGCGTTTGTGCCGTTCACGGTTTCGTCTATGTGACGTCCGGCAATGTCCATCGTGAGCCGCACTCGCATGGCCCCATTATACCCACTCGCCCTCAAAGAAAGTCAGCCGTCAGGGAGAACACGCGGCAGAAGGCGAGGACGACTTGCGCCTCCACGTCGGCGCGGGAGGGTGTCGCTTGCGGCAGCAGTTCCGCGAGCGACACAACATCGCGGTCGGCAATGCCGCAGGGGACAAAGTCGCGGCGCATGGGGGCAAGGTCAAGCGAGACATTGAGCGCGAATCCGTGCAGCGACACCCAGCGCGCCACTTTGATACCGATGGCGGCGATTTTGCGCTCCTCGACCCAAACCCCCGTGCGGCCTGCGACGCGCGTCCCTGCGAGGCCGAATTGGGCAAGGGCGAGAATAAGGACTTCTTCTAAATCCCGCAGGTAGCAGTGCAGGTCTTGACCATGCGCGCGCAAATCTAAGATGGGGTAGCCGACGAGTTGGCCTGGCGCGTGATACGTCATCTCGCCCCCCCGGTCTACTTGAACGATCTCCACGCCGCGCCGGGCGAGCGTTTGCGGGGCAGTGAGAAAGTCTTCAGGGCGCGAGCGGCGGCCCACCGTGATGGTAGGAGGGTGTTCCAGCAGAAGCAGCGTGTCGGGGATTATCCCCTCCTGACGCTGCTGCGCGAGGCCGCGTTGAAGAGCAAGCGCCTGCGCGTAAGGCACGAGGCCGGGAAACGAGACAATGCGGCAAACGGGGCGGTCTGGTATACTTTCTATCATGGCGCGTCCGACTTTATCGTACCTGAAAAACCTGCTGTTGTTTCTGTTCGGCCTGCCTTGCGGCGTTTTCGGGGGATTAACCGCCATCGGCAGCAGCGTTGTCGTCGCGCCCCTGGCGCGCTTTCTGCTGGGACTGCGGGGGGCGCGGGCGGGCGGCACGGCTCTCAGCGTGACATTCTTCGCGGCGCTGGCGGCTTTGCTTTCCTACGGGACGCGCGGCGACATTCGCTGGGGGCTGGCGCTCGTGCTGACGGTGGGGCAGACTGTTGGCGTTCTCGGAGGGCAGCGGCTTTTGGAGCGCGCGCCCGCGCTGGCCCGTGTACCTATTCTGTGGGCTATGCTGACGGTCGCTCTGGGACTTGGCATGACGGCGGACGCACTCGGCCTGGGGGGACAGCACGCGTTGCGGGCCGCGCTGGACGCCCCGCGCGCGACCGGGACATCGTGGTGGGTATGGGCGCTCGCGCTGGCGGCGCTCGTAGGACTGGCGAGCCGCCTCGCCAGCCTCGGCGGGGTGTTTATCGTGCCTGCCGCCATTTACGGACTGGGCTTGACACCCGCAGTGGCGCAGGGAACGGCTCTGGTCGTGCTGCTGCTGGCATCGCTGCCCGGCGTTCTGCTCCATGCGCGGCGGGGCGAATTGGAGCCGCAGTCAGCGACATGGATGTCCGCCGGGGCCGTGTTCGGCAGCCTTGTTCGGGGCATTTTATGCGGCCAACGCGCTTTCTGCCATCACCCTGCTGCTGGTTTTCGGCATCGCGCTCACTCTGGTGGGCGTATCCTTGCTCTGGCGCGGCGACACGGCTTAACCCCGTGCCGGGCGCACCGCACGGGCCAGCCACCAGTTCCCGAAGCGTTCATAGGTGGCGGCTATCGTTGTCTCGCCCATGACCGTGACAGTCGCCGTGCCTGCCTGTGCGGCGTCCAGCGTCACTTCCAGTTCCCGCAGGGCGCGCGTCCAGCGTTGACGGCGCGCTTTGATGGCGGCTTCTTTGAGCGTCCAGAACAGCAGCACGCCTGCCAGGTCGTCTTCGCTTTGCTCCCAGGCCGCCAACTGCGCCTGCTCCGTCTCGGACAGCGCGCGCGCGGCGAGTTTCCCATGCACGGGACGAATGCGCTGTGCATCCAGTCCGACCCAGCCTTCCCGTTCCGTATCTGCCCAGGACGCCGCGCCCAGCCCGTGCGAGTGCGACAGGGACAGGTTCAAGCCCTGCGTACCTGCCTCCCGCACAAGAGGAGCCACCCCATCGCTGCCAATCACGCACGCGCGCGGCGACAGTCCCCGCGCCGCGCGCAGCAGGCATTTGGCGGCCAGGCGCCCCGCCAGCCAGTCCGCGCGGCGGCGCGGCGATGGCAGCGCGCGCCAAATCTCCCATTCCGGCGGGGCCAGCCATTCTTGCGGGTTTTGCCGGGCGACCCATTCAGCGGTCACAATCTGCGTCTGCGTCAGCATCTTGGCCTATTATGGCGCAGATACCGGAAAACGGCGCGCTAGGGAATAGCGTGCACGAGATTTGGGGAGCCGACCGGGAAGGTGTACGTACAGGACGGCGCGACGCCCAGCGCGTTGTAGTTGTAGGTAGAGTTAATTGTCGGACACACAGGTGCGCTGCCCGCCGCGCCGCCGCGCATATACGGCGACAGGTCGGCCCAGACAAATGTGTGGCTGGAACTGCTGGAAATGTTGTTACTCAGGGCATACTCTTCTTTGGCCCCGGCCAGGTTCTTGAGGTTCTTAATGCACGCGCGCGATTGTCCCTCATCGCGGGCATGAACAAAAGCGGGCGCGGCGATATTAAGCAGCACGCCTAGAATGCAGATCACAATCATAATCTCCACCAGCGTAAAGGCGGCGCGCTGTCGGGGGCGCAAGGCGCGTGCTTGCGGCGCTACAGGGTTCATACGTGTTTCTCTCCCTTCGGTCACAATAACTCGTCTATCAATGGAGGCATTGCGCCCCCTTTGCACTGATTGTCGGCAAAACCCATCATTTTCCTCAGGGGGATATGCTACAATCGGCAAGCAGTATTTTCAGCGATATGAACGCCCTTCTCATTGTCAATCCGGTGTCGGGGCAGGGGCGAACCCAGGACGTTTCTGCATTGCGCGCCGCGCTGGCTCCTTTTGCAGCGGCGCTGGTGGTGACGCAGGGGCCGGGCGACGCCGAAGCTGCCGCCTGCCGCGCCGCCGCTGACGGCTTCGGGGCCGTGCTTGTGGCCGGGGGCGACGGCACCATCAACGAGGTTGTCAACGGCCTGATGGCGGGCCGCACCGGAGACGCGCCGTCCTTGCCGCTCGGAATTATCCCCGTCGGCACGCAGAATGTCCTGGCGCACGAGTTGGGCCTGCCGACCGGTGACCTGCCTGCGCTGGCTGCCCTGCTGCGCGCCGGGCACACGCGACCCATCGATTTAGGCCGCGCCGATGACCGCTTCTTCGCGCTGATGGCGGGCTTCGGTTTTGACGCCGCTGTCGTCAACGAGGTAATACAACCCGTCAAGGACGTGATTGGCGCGGGCGCGTATGCCCTTGCCACCATGCAGGCATTGGCACGCTATCAAAGCACGACCGTGCGCCTGACATTAGACAACGAGCAAACCGTCTCCGAGGCCTTTGTCGTGGTGGTCGCCAATGGAGCCTCCTACGCATTCCGGCATCTCAAAATGGCCCCGTTCGCATCTCTGGATGACGGCTGGCTGGATGTATGCGTCTTTGAGCGGCCCTTCTTTGACAAGGTGGGCTTTGTGGCGCAGGTGGTCGCCATGTTCGCCCGACGCCATCTGCAAGACCCCCGCGTGCGTTATTACCGCGCGCGCCGCGTCGTCATTCATTCCGAGCCGCCTATGCCGGGACAACTGGATGGTGAGCCGTTTCGCCCGACGCCGCTTACCATTGAGGTCGTGCCGAATGCGCTGTCGGTCTTCGTGCCGCACCCCCCATGAACCCCATTAGACTTATGTTAGACTTATGTTAGATATACTTCAGATATACTTCAGATGGACAACAGATGGACAACAGATGGACAACAGATGGATAACAGCCCCACAAATGCCCTATAACAAGACAATGCATGAGGAAGGAATACACTCACCCATGACCCCACGCTTTTCACGCATGGCCCTCGCGGGCGCGCTGCTCGCGCTCGCCGTCCCCGCGCGGGCGCAGACGACAACGCCCACGCCGTTTCTGTCGATACCACAGGCCGAGCAGAGCGCGTACCACTTTGACTTCCGCAAGACGTTCTTCAAGACTGACGCGGACTATCAAAACGCGCTGCGCTCGCTGGACGCGCAGGTGGCGCATCTGCAAACCTTGAAGGGCCATGTCTTGCAGTCTCCGCAGACATTGTACGCAACCCTGAAGCAGAGCGATGATCTCAACGTTTTGTTTGACAAGATAGATGCCTATCTTTCGCTCAAGTATTCCGTAAATACAAAAGATACGACGAGCCGCGACGCCTCGTCTGCCCTGGAAGCGCGTATCAACCCGCAGCTCGCATTTGTCAACGACGAAGTGCAGAAGATTACGCCCGCGCAATTACAAAAGGACATAAAAGCGTACCCGCTCCTGCTGCCCTATCGCTATGCGATTACCGAGGCCATGCGCTATCGTCCGCACACGCTGACGCTCAAAGAAGAACAACTGCTCGCCGCCACCCAGCCGCTTGTCCTGAAATGGCAGGAAGACCAGTACGATTTGCTTCTTGACCGCGCGCCCTGGGGCACGGTGACTGACCCCGCGCAGGGAACTTT
The DNA here is from genome assembly GCA_963835235.1 of uncultured Armatimonadota bacterium. Classification (GTDB taxonomy): domain Bacteria; phylum Armatimonadota; class Armatimonadia; order Armatimonadales; family Capsulimonadaceae; genus CAWIET01. Next base: position 206,111 of record CAWIET010000005.1, on the reverse strand, counting down.
GGACGTGCGTCAGGATGTGGCCCGCATCGCCAATTCCGCAGACCGGGACGTGCGGCAGGCGGGCTTTGACAAAACCTATGCGGCCCTGCAATCCGAGCGCGATTTGATTGCCTTTGACTTCATCGCACGCGCCAATGCGCGCAACCAAATTGCTCGCCTGCACCACTTCAAGAACGGCGAGGAAGCACGCTTCTTTGACATTCACCTCACCTATGCTGACGTGGAAACGGCCTACGCCACCATCCTCGCGCATGGCACGCTCCGCAAACGTCTGCAAACCATGCAGCGAGACCGCGTAGCCGCTTTCTCTGGTTTTCCAACAGTCCATTCTTACGATATGACGCTTGTGCCGCCGGGCGTGGAAAAGCCGCGCTTCACCATTGACCAGGCGACAACAACGATTGAAGCGTCTACCGCCTATCTTGGCCCCGAATGGAATGGTCAACTGCGCGCACTGCTGAACCCCGCCAACGGGCGTTTAGACCTGGTTCCCGGCCCCAATCGCGCGCCCGGCGCGTTCACCTACACGCTGCCGGTCATGGACAGCCCGTTCTTCTCCTACGGCTACGAAGGGTACTTAGACGACGTGAGCACGCTCGCCCATGAGTCCGGCCACGCTGTCCATCAGGGCTTGATGAACGCCGCGCGCGTGCCGCCCGCCAATATGTACGGCCCATCGTACTTCACGGAGTCTTACGCTATTTTGGATGAGATGGTGCTCCACGACAAACTGTACCGGGAGGAAACCAATCCGGGCCGCAAAGTCTATTATTTAGAGCAGCTCTTGCAGCAATTGATGTCGTTTTACGGCAACGCGCGCATCGCCGCTGTAGAGAAAGCCGTCTACGAAGGCGTGGACAAAGGCACGGTCAAGTCTGCCGACGACATTGACGCTCTCACCCACAAGATTGGCGCGCAAGTCTCTATCTGGCACGATTTAGAACCCGCCCAGACCAACGACCTGTGGGAAGAAGTGCCCCACTTCTATCGCAACAGCACTCCGTATGAGAACTACGTCTTCGCCGACCTGCTTGCGGAGACCTATTTCACGCTCTACAAGAAGAACCCGGCAGACTTCGCGCGCCGCTTCACGGCTTTGGAGCGCAACGGCTTCAACGACACGCCACAGGCCCTTCTCAAGAAGTTTCTGGGCATCAGCCTCAGTGACCCCAAAACCTATGACGCTGTGTTCGCCCAGCAGCAGAGTTATCTCAATGACCTGCAAACGCTGTACGCGCAGGTTCCGGTGACAACTATGAAGGCCCCGTAGCCCCCAATCCTACGGAAACTGGAGAAGAGGAGCGAGGGGTTTAAATCCCTCGCTCCGGTTCAGTCAGGAAATACACCATGCCTATTACACCGCACAAGAACAGCCAAGACCAGTACCAAATCTACGTCAACGGACAGTGGCAGGACGGACGCGCCGCGTCGTTCTATCCCAACACCAATCCCGCGCATAAGAACGAAGTGCTGGGATACGTCGCCGAAACGCCCGCGTCCCAGATTGACGAAGCGATGCAGGCGGCAGACAGCGCGTTCCCGAAGTGGCGCGCAGTCTCAGGCAACGCCAAGACCAAGATGTTCCTGCACCTGGCGCAGTCGCTGTACGCGCACTACGACGCCATTGTAGAAACGATGACACGCGAAATGGGCAAGACGCACTTTGATGCGCGGCTTGACCTTGATGAAGCCATCGGAGTGGTAGAGTGTGTCGCGCCGCAGGGCTTGTCCCTGAAGGGGGAAACCTACCAGAAGAACATTGACGGCCTGGTGATGGAAAGCCGATTGGAGCCGCGCGGAGTTGCGGCGATTATCACGCCGTTCAACTTTCCCATTGCCATTCCCATCGCGCAAGTCCTGGCCGCGCTGGTGACGGGCAACACGGTGGTGTGGAAGCCGTCGCATCTGATACCCGAAAGCAGCCACGCCATTGTGGGAGCCATAGAAGAAGCGTTCGCGTGGGCCAAAGAGCGCCTCGGCGTCACCGTGCCGGATGGGACGTTCAACATGGTCAGCGGCGACGTGGACGCGGGGCAGGCGGTTATCTCGCACCCGGCGGTGAAGTGTTTGTCTTTCACCGGCAGCAAGCCAGTCGGGGACGCGGTAGACGCTTCGGCGTCGGCATTAGGCAAGCGCGTGATGAAAGAAGTCGGCGGCATCAACTTCTTTTATGTCCACAAAGACGCCGACATCGGGCGCGCGGCCCGCAACTTCATCTACGGCAAGACCATCACGGGCGGACAGCGCTGCACCTCCATTCAGGAAGCGCTGTGCGACGACGCCGTGTATGAGCAATTTGTGCAGGCGGCGATAGAACAAACTGCGGGCATCGTGATTGGCGACGGCGCGTCTTCTGAACTCGCACAGGCCGACAAAGAACCGGGACGTTACACCGTGCCGCCCTTAGTCAGCGACGAACAGCAGGGGCGCGTGATGGGCCTCATAGAGCAGGCGGTGCAAGAAGGCGCGTCCATTCGCCATCAAACGCCCGTGCCGCAAAGCATCGTCAATGAGGGCCATTATGTTCCCTTCACCCTCATTGAAAACGTGACGAATAACAACATATTGGCCCGCACGGAGATATTCGGCCCTGTCGGAGTGCTCACCAAAGTGTCGGGGATTGGCGAAGCGATAGCCCGCATCAATTCTACCGTCGGCATCGTGGCCTGCATTGACAGTCAAAACAAAGACGCCAGTGAACACTTCATTCAGTCCGTGCTTCGCACCCGCGTAGACGACGGACGGCACGGAACCGGCGCGTTCTGGGCAACGCGCTTTGGCGGCGACCGGGGCGCAGGCTCCGGCAACCCGGCGCTGGACGAGAACATGGTCATGGGATACGTTCTGTGGAAGACCATTTACCGCGCCTACAAGCCCTTCGCCGAACCCGAAGACGACGACGCAGGCATTTAACCGTCTGCTGACAGGGCGGCGTTTGGTATGCCGTGAGATATACTTCAGATATACTTTAGATGGACTCCAGACGTACTTTAGATGGACTCCAGATGGATAACAGATGGACAACAGCGCCCTGCGCGAAGGAAAACGGCGCACCGGCAAAACCATGCAAAAAACAAACACGGACTTTATCAACGATGCCCTGGATATTCTTGACCACACCCTGCAAGACTATGTGGAAGCGCGGCTCAAAGTACGCTACGGGCAGGCATGGCAGGACGCGCTGGCCCCGAACGTCCGGCGCGCGGGCGGCGTCGTGCAGTGGGACACGCAGGCACTTCTGGGCACGATGCTGCGCCAATGGCGCGATGTCTTTCAGGAGGAACTCGGCTTTGCAGGCAAAAACTGGGTCGGAGAACTCAAAGAATGGCGCAACGAAGTCGCGCACCGTTCGCCGCAAAAGCCCCTGAACGCCGACGATGCTGACCGCGCCATTGATACCGCCCGGCGTCTGCTCGCGCTCGTCGCCCCGCCGCAGGCTCACGCCCTGGACATCCTCCGGGAACAACTGCGCGCGCAGACCCACAGTCGCCCAGCGGCGGCTCCTGTCCACCCGCCCGTCGCCCCGACAAAACGGCGGGAAGGAACTCACGCGGAACAGATTATGAGGGCTGTGGCGACACTGGTCGGGCCGGACGGCGCAGGTGTCTTCACCCGCGACGACGTGCGTCATCAGGCAGGCGTGCCGAGCGCGGAGTGGAATCCGAGTTATAGTCCCACGTTTCAGGGAATGCGGGCCGACCATCCCGGCGGTGCGCCCAGAGTGGCGGAGCCGTATCAGAAGGTTTTTGCGCGGGTGGGGCACGGCCAGTACGTGCTGACAGAAACCGGAAGGCGGCGCGTATGCGAGCGCAAGTCCGTTTCTGCGTGAACGCGCGAAACAGGCCCGCAAAAATAAGTTTCAGCCAGCCCTAAAGAAGCCTCGTAAAACTACCGAGAATGTGTTTGTTCGCAGATTACACATTCAAGGAGTTCGTTTTATGAGTTCTCGACAGACAACCCTGCAAGCGCAGGAGATGGCAAAAGCAATGGCAAAAGAGATTGCCAAGCAGATGCTCGCACGTTCCGGGCGGCTTGCCGCCAAGAGGACGCCTAACCAAAGTGAAACCACGCAGTCTCTTGCGGGTATCGCCCAAATCTGGCAGTCTGATGATATGACCCAGGACAACAAGACGGGCTGGCAGGCATTAGCCGATGGCCTGAACACGCAGCAAGGGCGCACCGGGCGCGATGCGTACACAGCGTTCTCGGCGTTTGTCAACATCGCCACCGCCTGCCAATCCGTTAATCTCGCTGTTCCGATGGACGCGCCTGGCATTCCCGCGCAGCCCGTGAGCATTCCGCCCACGACGCTGACCGCCTCGGTGTCGTCCGATACCCCGCCGTCGCTGACCCTCACGCTCCGGTCTGATCTTTATAACGGCAACATTCAGGTGTGGGCGGGAACCAAGCCGTCTATTGTCGGCAAGAAAATCCGCACCACCGCGCCCTGCGTCCTGCTGGGAAGGCTGGACGGCATTACGCCGATGGGGGTCGGGATTGACGGGCTGTATACGGCCAAACTGTCCGTGCCCAAAGCGGGCCAGCAATTGCTGGTGAAGCTTGTCCCCGTTTCTATCACGGGCTTTCGGGGCACGCCGCTGCTGCTGACGGCCACCGTCACAGACGCTTCCGCCGCCGCCGCGCCCGTGAAAGTCTCTTAACAGGACGCTTCCCGGCGCACCCTCACGCCCGGCCCTGCCGCCCGCGAACAACGGCACAGGCCGGGCTTTGTGCCGCCTGCCCTGCGGGGAAAACAGGTGGGTATAATGGCGGCAAAGGAGCCTGCCATGACACTCAAACCCGCGCTTGCCGCCATCGCCATCCTTGCCGCCGTTTGCGCCGCGCCCGCCCGCGCCCAGACTGCCGCCCCGCCGCCTCCCGCCCCGCCCGCGCCGCAAACCGCGACCCTGCCCGCGCCCCCTGTGCCTGCCGCATTGGATGCTAAAATTCGCCAGCTGCTTGCGCTCACCGGCGCGGCCAAAATGGGACAGCAGGCGATGGATCAAATGCTCGCCGCCATGAAGCCGTCATTCCCCAAAGTGCCCGAAGCGTTCTGGGACATGTTCCGCAGCAAGTCCAATGGGGACGACCTCATCAGCCTCATCGTGCCTATCTACGCCAAATATTACACGCCGCAGGACATTGACGGCCTGATCGCGTTTTATCAAACGCCGCTCGGTCAGAAGGTCGTTGCCGCCCTGCCGGACATCGCCCATGACAGCATGGCCGCAGGACAGGCATGGGGACAGCAGAAGGCGCATGACGTGATCAACGAACTGCAAAAGGCCCATGCCGCTGCCGCGCAGCCGCCCGTCCAGTAAACCGGCTAAAAGACGAAGTGCAGCGAAACATAAGGCTGCACGGCGCGAGAAGAAAAGCGGTGCTCCATGCCCGCGTCCACATACGGCGTGAGGGTGAAGGCGACGCCGACAAACGGGCCGCGTCCGCCAATCCCCAGGTCTAAATGCGCCAGCGACAGGTGGTCGGAGCGTGACGCCAGCGAGTATGCCTGCCAGACAAACGCCGGAGTCAGGTTGCCGTTCAGTTCAAGGAGCCAGCCCACTTTGAGCGTGGGCACGGCATAATGGGGCAGGGGAGCAGGGTCGTCAGCGTCCCCGCTCCATACCCGGTGCAGGTAGACGGAAGCAATGTTTGCGAGCGAAGCGCCTGCCAGCAGAAACGTGAAATGGTTCGTATCCGTCCACTGAATAGGAGGATGGCCCAGCGCGTTCCACAGAAACAGGGCGTTAGCGGGCGGCACATACAGGTCGCGCGCCGCTTCAATCATCAGCACACGACGCGGGCGGTGAGCCTGTGCGTTGCTCGTTCCCGCCGGGTCAACCGCTTGGAGCAAGGCGCGCGCCTGCGGCGTGAGCAGTTCCTCCCTGTAACGCCCATTCAAGCGCACTTCCAGGCTGTCGCGGTACAGCGTGGGCAGGTCGCCGCCGCCTTCCAATGCAACGCCCGCCACAAGACGCGCGTCCCGCCCCATCGCCAGATGCGCGACTATCGCTCCGAGACTAATCCCCATCACGCCCAGTTTGTGCGTGTCCACATCGGGCCGCGCCGCCAGCCAGTCGGTGACCGCGCTCACGTCGGCGGCGCTCTGCGTGAACGCCTGCGCCACGTCGTCTACGCGCGGCCCGATAAAGTGGCTCTCGGACGACCCGCCCGGCGTCTGCCTTTGCAGATGATAGGGCAGGGACATCAGCGCGCACCCAATACCGTGCGACGCCATCTGCCCGGCAAGCCTCTGCATGAACTTCTCTAAAAAGCCACCGGGACTTTCGCCAATAGGGTGCAGCAGCACAATAGCAGGCGCGGGGCGCGGGGCATTGACGGCAGGATAAAATGCCACCCACACGCGGTCATTGACGGCGTTCCCGCTGGGACGCGGCGAAGGCAGTTGGAGAACAAGAGGGCTTGACGCTGTTTGCGCGCGGGCGATGGGTATGCTGAAGGCAAGCAGCAGGACGCACAGAAGCAGAGGAAGACGCAGAAGAAAACGGGGCACACCAAGAGTGTACCCCGCCCAGGCGAATAAGGAAGCCCCCCTGGCCCCCCAAGTTTGGGGGGAAGATGTCTTACCGCGCGGGCAGGGCAATTACGCCATTCCGTAGGGGCAGGGCTTGCCCTGCCTTGTATCGCGCACAGGGCCACCAATAAACAGGGCCGTCAACATACAGGACAGGGCACGGGTAGAAAAGACAGGGCACGGGTAGAAAAGACAGGGCAGGGCAAGCCCTGCCCCTACGATTGCGCGTTCACCGTTAAATCCCCCGACACGGACTGCAATTTAATGCTGCCCGTGCCCTCGCCCACCTTGCCGGAGAGATGGCGCGGGTCGGCAGGGATAGCGTCCGCGAGGGGCAGGTCGCAGCGCAGGTCGCCGCTGGTAGTAGAAAGTTCCACGCGGGTGTCCGAGTTTGTCCATAGCGACAGGGCCATGTCGCCGCTAACGGTGGTTCCGGCGAGCGAGCCGCTAAACGGGGCCGCGAATGCCCACCGCGCGTCGCCGCTGACGGTGGACACCGACGCTGCCGGACTGGAAATACCCTTCGCGTCAATGTCGCCGCTGATGGTCTTGACGGTCAGGGCTGCCGTTGCCGCCGTGTCAACAAGTTCGGCGTCGCCGCTCACCGTTTCCACGTCCAGCGCAGTTGCCCGCAGGTTCTGGACGCACGCCCCGCCGCTTTGCGTCTTCACGGCAAGGCGGGTTCCCACTGCGCCGCCAGTCAGCGACACGTCGCCGGAGACGCTTTCGCACTCGCACGACGCTACCGTTTGCAGTTTAGCAAGGGTCACGTCGCCCGAACGGGAGGATAACTTCGCGCTCTGGCAGGTGACGCCTTCGCCGCCAATGTCGCCGTTCACCGTTTCCACCGTAAGCGTCCCAGACGGTGCGTTCCACCCATTGAGAGCAATGTCCCCGGAGCGCGAGGACAGATGTGCCGCGCCGCCCGCGTCGCTAAAGGGGCGCTGTGCGCTCACGCGCCCGGAAACCGTCTGCGCCGTGAGAAGTGCGCTTGCCCCCTCTGCGCTGATGTCGCCGAAGGTGGTGTCCATTTCCAGCATCAGCGCGCGCGGGACAGTCAACTCATAGTCCACTGTGATCCGACCCTGAGCATCGGCGGGCGCGACCACTTCCACGCGCCGCTTGCCGCCTTCGGTGGTGGACGTGAGAAAGATTTGCTGCAAGAGAACGCGCGCTTCGGCATCAGTAGCGGCCCATGCCGTCTTGACAAGTTTGGCCGTGCCTGCTTCGCCCGCGTCCTCCGTACCGACCACTTTGATGCTGCCGTAGGCGTTGGCGAGCGACAGCAGTGCTGCGCCATTCCAGTGAATGGGCGTGTCCGTTGTTTCCGTCGCGGAGGGCTGGCCCTCTGAGTTGGCGGGCCGCGCGGACTTCCTGTCATCGTCGCCAAACGACACCGTGAGGTCAAAGTGCATGGCTTTGCGGCCCTGTTTGGCGGCGCGGCGGGCCTCCTGCGCGGCCTGCCTGCCCGCGACTTTGGCGGCGCGCACGGCATCATTCTTGAACGACGTGAGACCGCGCAGGGCTTCATCTACAGTCTTGTTGATGCGGCCCATGTCTACGTCGGGCCGGGGCAGATGGTCAAGCACCTTGCCCGCGAAGGACGCTGCCTGCCCTGCGGCGCGCGCCGCCTGCGCCGCGCCCAATTTGCCCTGCAAGTCGCCCAATTTGGTTTGCAGGTCAGCCAGTTTGTTCTGCATGGCCGCGAGCGTGGCGGGGTCAGTGTTTGGCGCAGATGGTGGCACAGGGGCCGGGGGCGGCGGGGGAGCAGTCCCCTGGGAGGGGGGAGCGGTTTCCCGCACGGCGCGCAGCAGGGCATCGGCCTGTTCTGCCGTAATCTTGCCCTCACGCAGCATATTGAGAATGAGAATGCTTTCTTCGCTCATGGCGTCCTTCTTTCTGGTAAACGTGTGACCTGGGTGCGGGCGGCCTTCGCGGAAAGGGAAAGAGGCCCTCACCCGGCTCCTTCGGAGCCACCCTCTCCCGTTGTCACGGGCGAGGGTCAGGCACAGCCTGTCTTTAACCCTCGCCTGCGCCATCAGGCTCTTTTCTCCCACCCTCGCCTGCGGAGCGGGAGAGGGTCGCCATTCTGATGGCGGGGTGAGGGCCTCCTTGCGCCTGTCAGCCCATGCCGAGCAGGGAGGCAATTCCGGCAATTCCCGACATCAGCATCAAGGTGACGATGCCGGTCAGATGCCAGTCAATACGGACGCGGCGCGTAACGGGCGCGGTGGGCAGAGATGCCGGGACGGGCGCGGCGGCGTCGCCCACACCCCAGTGCAGCAGGGCGAGGTGGCCGTTCTCAGTGCGAACGACCGGCAGGACGGGCGCGTTCACGGACGCCGTGTTCGGTTTGGTCTGGTTGTTGTCAAGCAGGGCGTTGGACATGGTGTTCTCCGTTCGGTGTCAGTTACAAATCTTGCAGGGCGTTGAGGCCGGTCTCGGCGTCTAATGTGCCCGCGCTGATGGCGGCGAGTATCTCTTTGCGGCGCGCGGCTTTGTCAGCCGGGGGCGGCGCGGGAGCAAAAACTTCGGTGGGCAGCGCGCTCCCTTCGGCGAGGCCCAGCGTGCCCAGCAGGGCATCCAGTCGGGCGCGGACAGTGGGATAGGAAATCCCCAGCGCCGCTTCCACGTCGCGAATGACTCCCCGGCAGCGCAGGAAGGTTTCCAGAAACTGCGCCTGGTCGGGTGCAAGACGGTCAAATCGGCTCAAGGTGAAATGACCGCGCATCTGCGTGTCGCAGTGTCCGCAGGCGACTTCGGTGACTTCTTGCGTCTGCCCGCAAAGCGGGCACTGGCTGGGGACTGAATGTGTCATTGTTCTTTGCTCACAGGTCTATATTAGCACACAATATTAATTTTGTCAATACATACATTAAAATATTTGAGTATTATTTATTACGAGGCTTAACATTCTCTTAATGGGCGCCGAAGCAGGAACTTGCCCGCGCGCTGGCGAATAGGCAGACGTTATGCGCGTCACTCTTCGCCTGGCCCTGCTTGCGGCCTTTCTCGCACTTCCCTTGCTGTTCACCGGACGGTTCCCTGTGCTGCTGCCCGTTGTATTGCTCGCCGACTTCGTGCTGCTGGCGTGCGCGCTGGCGGACTTGCTTTCTCTGCCGACGCCGGAGCGGGCGGTGTCCGTGCGCCGAATTGTGGACGAAAAACTCTCGCTGGGGGCGCAAAACCCGGTGGTGCTGGAGACGCGCAACCTCACGGGCCGGGCGCTCCAACTCACGCTGCGCGATGAGCCGCCTGCCGTGTTTGATTTAGACAGGCCCGCGCAAAGCGTGGTCGCCCTGCCGCCTGACCCGCGCCCGGTTGTCACCCGCTACCTTGTGACGCCGCCTGCGAAGGGCGACTTCGGGTGGGGCGATTTGTTTGTGCGCTACGCGGGGCGTCTGGGGCTGGTGGAGCGGCAGGGGCGCATCGCCGCCTTTGCGCGCGTCAAGGTGTATCCCAACCTGCGCGAAATGGAGAAATACGAGATGCTGGCGCGGCGCGGGCGGCTTCAGCAGATGGGGCTTCGCACGGCAAGGCTGCGCGGCGGGGGCAGCGAGTTTGAGAGTTTGCGCGAGTACGTGCCCGGTGACGAATACAAGAAAATAGACTGGAGCGCGACGGCTCGCCGGGGCAAACTCATCACGCGGCAGTATGAGGCCGAGCGTTCGCAGAACATTGTCTTGTTGTTAGACACGGGGCGCACCATGCTTCAGCCGGTGCAAAAGATGGCGAAGCTGGACTTTGTAGTGAACACGGCCCTGATGCTCGCGTATGTGGCGGCGGCGTCGGATGATAAGGTCGGGCTGATGGCGTTTGATGCCGATGTGCGCGCGTGGCTGCCCCCGGCGAAGTCCAAAGCGCAGGTTTACCGCATCTTGGAGAGCCTTTACAATTTAGATGCCCGCATGACTGAGAGCGATTACAAAGCGTCGTTTCAGGATTTGGCGACACGGTGGCGCAGGCGTTCGCTGGTGTTGCTCTTTACCGACCTGGTTGACCCGGACTCGTCGGCGCAGATTTTAGACGCCGTGCCCATGATAGAAGGGCTGCACCGGGTTGTCTGCGTCACGGTGAGTGACCCGCACATTGCTGCCGCCGCCAAAGCCGTGCCGCAGACGAGCGCGGAAGTCTACACCAAAGCGGTGGCGACGCAGGTGCTTCAAGAGCGGCGGGCGGCCATTTCCATCCTCAAGCGGCGCGGCGTGTGGACGATTGACAGCCCGCCGGAGGACTTGAGCGCGGATTTAATCAATCATTATCTGGACTTGAAGGCGCGGTCACTGATTTAAGAAAGGCCCCCCGCCTCCCCGGAGTGAGGAGGGCAGGGGGCCTCTTGCGCTCAGGCCGCCTGCGCCAGTGGCGCGTCGGGAGCCGCCTGCGCCGAGCCGTCCGCGACCACCGTGGTCAACACAAACGGCGCGCCGCGAAAGCCCGACTGCGAAATCGGCAGCACCTGAATGGTAATCTGCTGGCCCGCTTCCACCGCGCCGAACGCGGCGGTGTATTCGTCTCCCAGCGACAGCGACTCCGGCGGCAGCGACTGCATATACCGCAGCAGGGTGAACGCCTGCGAACGGGTCGCCGTCTGCCCGTCCAGCAGGGGCTTTGCGCCCCAGTACTGGGTCATGTCGCCGTAGGCATTGGGGGACGTGACCGAAAGCGTCAGCGCCCCGTCCAGAACGCTGGCCGCGAGGGTCAGCGGCGGCAGCGCCGCCGGGGGCACGATGGCCGACGGCGCAACCGGATTTAGCGGTTTGCCGCAGCCCTGCAAGGCGGTGTTCACCTGCATAAAGCAGCCGCGCGGAGTGGTGGCGCGGGTGGCAAGCAGGCCGGACGGCGTGACGAGCGGGGTCTGGCGCTTCATCTGACTGCTGATTTTCAGCCAGGCGGCCTTTTGCGTGGCCGAAAGCGCGCTATACGCACGGATGCAGGCGATGAACGCCTGCTGCGAACGGCTCTGATTGGCCGTGGCGGCGCGCTTCTTGGCCTTGCGCCGGGTCGTGACGTTCAAGTAACGCTGGACGAGTGACATGGCAACATTCTCCTGAGAAACCCTTGCGGGTGAAATCTGGCTTCGCATTGCGGGACGCGCAGCGCTCTGCCGAGTGTATTATTGGCAGGCGCGAATGTTTTCCTCAGGGCCATTCGGCCCCCGGTAAAAATCTTTTTTCGGCGCGGCCTTTGCCCTGCGTTTACCCTGCGTTTGCCCTATAAAGTCCCTACGTTTACCATAGATTTGCCCTACGTTTACCCTACGTTTACCATAGATTTACCCTAGCGGGGCCGTTCGCGCTCTGCGCCTTTGACGCCTGCTCGCTGACACAGGCACGGCAACATTACGCGCCGTCGCGTGGTTTCCGGTATACTTTACGCTATGCAAGGAAACCGTCTGCGCGAAGCCTTCACGGAAGCCGCGAATGTCGTGTGCCTCGCATCGGCGGCGGCGCTGTCGGCGGGGCTGCAAAACCCGGAGCCTCTCTGGGTCGGCCTGGTCGCCGAAACCGCGTACCTGCTGTGCGTGCCGCGTTCGCGCTGGTACGCCGCCCGCCTCGCCCGGCGCATGGAAACCCATGTAGACGCCCGCCGCCAGATGCAGGAAGCGCAACGGCTGCCGCGCCTGCGCGTGGAAATGCGCGCCCGCTTCCAGCGCCTCAAAGACCTGCGCCGCCAGATTGACGCGCAGGCGCAGGACGACGCCCACTGGTACAGTGACCTGTTCAGCAAGTTGGATTATCTGCTGGACAGGTTTCTCTTGTTCGCGTCCAAAGAGCAGGAGTTTCGCAACTACCTGCAATCTCTGCTGGCCGAAGCGCGCGGCAGCGCCACCGCAGGCGGCAAACCCATGCGTATTCCTCAAACGCTGCCGTCCACCATGCCGGATGCGTGGGTGTCTCACGCTGTCGCCGAAGTGCAGGCCGATTACAGTCAAGAGCGGGATGGCATCAACAAACGTCTCGCTTCCGAAACAGAGGAAGACAGCAAGGCCGTCCTGCAAAAGCGCGCCGACGTTCTGGCGCGGCGGGGCGAGTACGTGGGAAAGATTGGCAAGGCGCTGACCAATCTCACCGACCAGCTGCAGCTGCTGGAAGACACCTTCGGCCTCATCAGCGACGAAGTGCGCGCCCGCTCTCCCGAACAGGTGCTTTCCGATGTGGACGACGTCGTAACGCAGGCCGACGTGATGAGCAAAACCTTAGAGGAAATCGCGCCCTTTGAGCAGATGGTCGCCCGCGCATGAGGAACCTACTACGTAGGGAACCTACCCCTGACCCGTCGCCTTTGCGGGAGAAACCTACCCCTGACCCGTCGCCTTTGCGGGAGAAACCTACCCCTGTCCCGTCGCATTCGCTCCGGGCCTGTCCCCTCCCTGATAAGGAAGGGACAAAGAAAGTCCCCTCCTCTCTTCACCCCTCCTTAACAGGGAGGGGTCGCCCCGTCTGCGGGCGGGGGTAGGTTCGCTGCCGTAAATATACACCATCAGCACGGTGAATTGCAGCGCCGCAAGGCCGAACTTGACCCAGTGCGGCAGCGACGCATGAGACACGTTGCCTTCTATGATGCCCGCCACAATAAAGAGGGGAATGGCCCCCACCATCATCTTGCAGGCGTCCTTGCCCGCCCGCACCAGAGCGTCTTTGCGGGCGTACTCGCCGGGCGCAATCAAGGCCCAGCCAATGCACAGCCCCGCCCCGCCGCAGATGAAGATGGCGGAGAGTTCACAAATGCCATGCGGCAATATCCCGGCCCACATGGACGACAAATGCCCGGTGGGCTGCACAACCGCAATGAGCGCCCCCATCACGAAGCCATTTTGCAGCATGAAGTAGATGGGCAGCAGCAAAGTAATCCCCGTCGCGAACGCCACAATGCCCACGCTGGTGTTGTGCGTCATCAGTTGCGACGAGAAGTTTAACCCTTCGCCCGCCGAGATGTCCCCATGATCGGCAAAGCCCTGCTTCCAGCCGTCAAACGAGTTCGCGGAACTGCTCCGGCAGGAACAAGGCCAGTTGACGCGGGTCGTGATGCACAATCGCATACGCCAGCCACGTTCCCAGCAGCGTGAGCGCAAAGGCGGCAAGCGTAAACGGCATCCGGCGGCGCAGCACTTGTGGCAAGCCGACAGATAGAAAGCGCGTCATCCGTTCCAGACCGCCTGCGTCCTCCTGATAAAGAACGCCGTGCGCGTTGCCCACCAACTCGTTGAGGTATAATACCAACTGCGGATTGGCTTCCTGCGCGCGCGCATACGCTAAATCCGAGGCCGTGCGCCGGTATAATGACCCCAGCCCGGTCAACTCGTCCGAAGAAAGACGCATCAGGCCGCCGTTCTTGGCCCGCTCTGCAATCAAAGACAGACGTTCCCACCCGGCCCGCTTTTTGTTGATAAACGCCCGCTCATCAATCGCCATGCTCGGATTATACCCCCTCTGCCATGCCGCGTGAAATCCTGGTCGCCACTCCTGAGAACATTGAGATTGAATATGAACTCGCTGGTGTCGGCACGCGCTTTCTCGCCAACCTCACTGACTCGCTCCTTCAGGTGGCCCTGTTCATCGGCCTTGTTCTCATCTTTCTCATGCTGGAAACGCTGATTGGCCTCAGCCATAAAGCGTGGGCAGGCCAGGTGACAGCGTTCCTGTCCAATATCACGCAGGCGCTGGCTGCCATTGCCTTCTTTTTAGTGACATGGGGCTACTTTATTTTCTTTGAGATTGCGTGGAACGGGCAGACGCCGGGCAAGCGTCAGCAGGGCTTGCGCGTGCTGCGTGATGGCGGTTATCCAGTCAGCGCCTACGCCGTGATTACCCGCAATCTGCTGCGCGTGATAGACGGGATGCCGCTGGTGACGCTGGCGCTCTTGCTGACGGGCCTCGGCGAAACGGCTCGCGACGGGCAGCAGTCGGGTTTGGCAGCGCTCGGCGGTTTGTCCATTCTGGTGACGCTTTCGTGTATGCTTTTCTCTGCGAAGTACCAGCGCATTGGCGACTTTGTGGCAGGCACAATGGTGGTCAAGCAGCGCGCGCCGCGCGTTCCCACACTGGAAGCCCTTGCGCCCGCCCCGCGCGTTCTGCCCGAACACCTCGCCGCCTTTGCCCTCGCCGATATTGGACGCCGCGTCTACGAAATGACCGTGCCGGAATACCGCGCGGTGCGCCATGCGATAGACCGTCGCTGGCAATTGCCCGCCGCAGTGCAGCAGACAGCGGCGATGCGTTTAGCGGTGCCGTTGATGGCGCGCTTGGGCATTGCGCCGCCTGCGGGCGTGACGCGCATCAATTACGCGGACTTTTTAGAGTATCTCGCCGTTGCGTTTGAGCAGTATCGCGGGGTGAAGTGAGCGGCGTTTACAGGGGTGACACACGGTAACTACGCATCCTACACGCATCCTACACGCACCCTAGACGCATCTTTAACGCATCCTAGACGCATACTTTACGCATCCTACACGCATCTTTGACACGGTTTTCACACGGTTTAGACAGGCAGGAAACGCGGGCGGGCGTGGGGAATAAGACAGAGGGCGACGCTCGCCGTCTTGCTCACAAGGAACGCCGCGCCCGCACGAAAACACGGGAAAACTCCCGTTTGCATTTGCGCGTGAACTGCGTTAAATGAAGCAGGAATGCGTTGTTATGCCGCACGCGAGCGGTATAGTAACAAGTTAGACCGCACTGGCCGAGGGCATGCAGAGGGCATGCAGAGGGCATGGCAGAGGCAAAAGGCTGGCAGGTGTCACAACTGGAAGTCGAAACAGTCAGAGTTGGGGAATGGCTCTATGATGGCAAGGTTCCTATGCCCGTCCGTATCATAGTCCAGAATTGGGATTATTACTATGAGGAAGGATATGACCCTGAAGAACCAGACCTAAATGCGAGTGGGCTGGCTTTCTATGTCGTCTATGGGGAGCAATCTGTCAACGGCGGATACCGTTCTCGATCCCGCACCTGCCTTTCATTGGTCGAAGCTATCGCGTTGGCAGAGGAGACAGTAGGCCGTATCGCATGGCAGACCTAGAAGCGCGTGCGGTCTAACAAGGCGTTGCAGCCGACGCCAATGGCCGCGTTCACCGGTGCGTATTCGGTTGGCTTTCCGGGCCATTGTCGCGCCTGAACTTTGCCGTTATACCGCTTGCACGAGGCGCTTATCGTGATGAGAGGTTCAGACATGGATTGGATGGCTGTGGTAGTCTCTGTTACAACATACCTTGCTGTGGACAAAATCCTCTCCCGACAGGGGAATGCAAGTGCCGCACGCTTGGCCCGAATGGAGAAACGGATTGACAACATTGAGGTTCATCTTGGCATGGAGCGCGACACAAGTAATGATGAGATAGTCAGCCTTATTTGGGAAGGAAAGAAAATCAATGCCATCAAGCTCTATCGGGAACAGACCGGTGTTAGCCTTCGAGAAGCCAAAGAGATAGTCGAGCAAATGGAGCGCGAACTGAAGCAACCGGTATAACAACTACTGCACCTGACGCCAGCCTGCCGGTATGCAGGTGCGTGGCAGAAGGCTTGCTTACGCAGGCTGTCGCAGGTGAGTTTCACCGTTAGACTGCACCGGCGTCAGCCTTTGTTGAGACCATCGCCATAAAATCAGCAGATGCGTAAGTTTTCAATTCACCTTACAGAGCGACAGCTAACGCTCAAACGCAATAAAACCAAGGAGATAGTGTCCTGTATCGGCGTCTGCACGGCGACACTAGGACTTATCGGCTTCTTTTTGTTTCCCATTCCAGGTCTCTATCATGTGCCTTTAGGAGAGCGGTTCGCTTTGTTGCCGCTACTTGTGTTGTGTGCGGCGGTTTTAGGAAGGCTTTACTTCGTTCTGCAACGACAGGAATTAATTTTTGACCGTGTTTTGGGGCAGATTGCTGTTAATGGACAGCCCATTTATCCACTGACAGAATTGCAAAGCATTTGTCTGGAGCGTAGTTTCTACAACGAAGGCAGGTCGGTGAAGCTATATCTGAAAATGAAAAGCCAAGTCAAGGTAGAAATTGTTTCGGATGGTATGTTCGGGGTAAGTGAACAAGAAATGCGAAGTCTGGCAGAAGTATTAGCGAGATTTGCTGACGTTAATTTGATTACGCCGGATGAGTTTATACCAGCCAGTTCGCAACTACGGGTAAGTCCAGAGATACAGAAGAAGTGGGGCAGGAAAGGTTTTCGTAAGTCCGTTTCGCGGTAGCCCGAAATACGGAGCAGTCTAAACAAAGCGCTGCACGCCACCTGCCGCGTGTTGCAGGTGCTTGGCTGTTGGCTTTCTTGGCAGGCATTGCAGGTGAGCGGGGCCGTTAGACCGCTAAATCTCGCTTGTCTGAGTAGGAGGCAAGAGGCAGGAATTGGGCAAACAGAAGTGTCAGCAGGAAATACGGCGTGTCCTCGCGCAGCTTGAGGAAGCCCGTGAGCAGATAAGGAACGACCGCCGCTTATCCCTATTGCTCATCAAGCCCTTCGCCCTGTACCAGATATGGCGAGCCGAACGGAACCTGCGGGGGATGCTGCCGCAAAAGCATACTGACAGCCACTCGCGGAACATCTTTTACCGACGCAAACCGTAGCGGCATCACAACCACTGCAAGAAACGCTTCGCGCCATTGCGTTCCACCGTGAGACCGCTCTATAAATACCATCACTTTATGCCGATAACTGAGAAATAGAAAGCATCCCATGAACAAAACTCTTACCGCCCTGGCATTGATGCTCGCATTCGCCGCCCCGCCGCAAATGGCCGCCCCGCTGCAAGCCGCGCCGCAAATGGCCGCGCCCGACTATGGGCGCGTCGTCTCGCAAACCTACGACAAAGCCCAGATGGTCACCGAAACCCATCTCGCCAATGGCCTCACTATCCTCACCAAAGAAGTCCACGCCGCCCCCGTCGTCTTCAATTCCGTCTGGTACAAAGTCGGCTCGCGCAACGAGATAAGCGGGCAAACGGGCCTCTCGCATATCCTGGAGCACATGATGTTCAAGGGAACCCGCGACCTGCCCCCCGGCGCGATAGACCATCTCTTAGACGCTCAGGGCGCGTCCAACAACGCCTCCACCGGAGAAGACACAACCGAATACCACGAACTCATCTCCTCCGACCGATTAGAACTCGCCATCCGCATTGAAGCCGACCGCATGGAGAACTCGGTCTTTGCCCCAACCGAACTCGCGCATGAGATGACCGTCGTGCGCTCCGAGTTGGAAGGCGACGACAACGACCCCGGCACGGAACTCTACGAACAAGCCTTTCTGCCAGCAGCGTTCACGTCGCACCCCTACCACTGGCCCGTCATCGGCTGGACTTCCGACGTGGAAGCCGTGCAGCACAACCGGCCCGTCATCTACGGCTACTATCGGCAGCACTACCTGCCGGGCAACGCCGTCGTCGTCATTGTGGGCGACATAGACACCAAAAAAACCGTCGCCCTCTGCTCCCAATACTTCGGCGTCTACCCGCCGGGGACGCTGGCGTCGCATTATATCACCCCCGAACCCGCCCAGAGAGGGGAGCGCCGGGTCATTCTGAAGCGTCCCGGCACAGTGGGGGAAGTCCTCATCGGCTACCACGAACCCGGCACCGGCACGCACGCGCACTATGTCATGGACGTGATGAGCCAGATACTGTCCGGCGGCAGGTCGGCGCGTTTGTATCAGGCGCTTGTAGAAAAGGGCATTGCTGAAGGCGCGTCCGGCTTTGACGAAGATAAGCACGACCCGTACCTGTTTATTTTAGATGCCAATGCCCGCGCGGGCGTCGCCAACGACACCGTAGAAAAGGCCCTGGAAGCCGAAATCACGCGCCTGCAAACCGTCCCCGTCACCGCCGATGAGCTTCAGCGCGCCTTCCAGCAGATAGACGCGGGGTTCATCTTCAACAACGACAGCGTGACCGAGCAGGCCATTCAACTGGGCGGCAACGCCACGCGCACCGGCTACCGCTACCTGGACACCTATCTGGACATCATCCACAAAGTCACTCCGGCGGACATTCAGCAGGTCGCGCAAACCTATTTCACGCCTGACAACCGCACGGTGGCCTATTTTGACCCGCAGCCCCTGCCTCCCGGCCAAACTCTGACGCCCCCGCCCGGCGAAAAGAACTTCGGCGCGGCCTCCCCCGTCACCGACCCCCACCAGAAGGCGATACTCGCCGCGTTAGACAAGAAGTTCAACACCGGAAAAGGCGCTGCCATCGCCGCCGCCAAGCGCCCTGCGCCCATGCGCGTCGTGCTTCCCAACGGCATGACCGTGATATTGGAAGAAAACCACGCCAACAAGACCGTCTCTGTCACAGGGCTGCTTCGCGCCGGTTCCATGTACGACCCCGATGGGAAATACAACCTGGCCGACCTCACCTCCCAAATGCTGAATCGGGGCACGACAAGCCGCACGTCCCTCCAACTCGCCTTAGCGCTGGAGTCCGTAGGAGCCTCAGTAGGCTTTGACATCAATGCCGAAGCCCTGCGCTGGAACGGCGGCAGCCTGTCCAAAGACTTCCCGCTGCTGCTGGATGTTCTGTCCGATGAACTGCGCCATCCCGCCTTCCCCGCCGAAGAATTGGAGAAAGTGCGCGGAGAGTCCCTGTCGGGATTTGAGCAGGCCCGGCAGGACACGGGAGGCACCGGCGGCGCGGGCACGCAGGCCGAAATCGCCTTCGCCGACGCCCTGTACCCGAAAGGTCACCCGTACTGGTCGCCCACCATTGACCAGAGCGAAGCCTCCATCAAGGCCCTCACGCGCGCCGATTTAGCGTCCTTCTACCAGACGTATTACCGCCCGGACACCGCCGTTCTTGTCGTTGTCGGAGACTTCCAGACTGCCGATGCCCTCGCGCTCATTCAGAAGTCCTTTGGCGATTGGCAGAAGCCGTCCGCGCCTGCCCCCGCCTTCGTCATTCCCGACGTTCCCCTGCCCGCGACGGCTCCCCCGGCGCAGATGATTTCCCTGCCCGGCGCTCCGCAAACGTCTATTCTGTGGGGCTATCCCGGCCAGCTCAAGCGCACCGACCCGGACTTTTATGCCGCCTACATGATGAACTACATCTACGGCGGCGGCTCGTTTGGGGCCTTGCTGATGAAGACCATTCGCGACCAGGAGGGCCTTACCTACGGCGTGTACAGTTCGTTTGACGCCCTGCACGGCGCGGGAGCCTTCCAAGTCTTCATGGGGACGAACCCGTCCAATGCCAACCGTGCTATCGCTGAACTCACCCGCCTCACCAACGTCATTCGCGCCAAAGGCGTCACTGCCGATGAGGTGCAGCAAGCCAAAGCCTACCTGACCGGCTCCTATCCCCTGCGCCTGGAAACCAATGCAGGCGTCGCCGGTCAACTGCTCACCGCCGAAGACTACGGCCTCGGTTTGGACTACATTCAGAAACGCTCTGCCCTGTTCAACGCCGTCACCGTCGCGCAGGTCAACGCTGCTATCCAAAAGTACCTGCACCCGGAGAAAGCCGTGTTGATTATCGCAGGCGCGGCACCCGGCAAGTGAACGCGCAGGAGGCCCTCACCCGGCTCCTTCGGAGCCACCCTCTCCCGCTTCGCAGGCGAGGGTAGGAGAAACGCATTCTGAACCCTCGCCCGTGACAACGGGAGAGGGTCGCCCGTCTTCGGGCGGGGTGAGGGGCCGCGCAGCGGCTCTTAAGGGCGGGGTGAGGGGCCGCGTTTAGCGTGCAGGCTAGCCGGGTAAAAACCGTGCAAGCGTCCCTAGACAGCGCGGCACTGAAGCGCGCAAATCTTCCCCGGACGCCCACAAAGGAGTAACGAAAATGGCACACCTGTACGCATCATTTGCCGACGCCTCCCTCGCGGAAAAGGCCGCTGGCGCGCTTCTGGACTATGGCGTCCAGAAAGACGACATCAGTTTAGTGGCCCATGAACAGCATGGCACAGGCTGGAATGAGCGCTATTCCTCGTCTAACACGGCAGCCGGAGTAGGCCGGGGCGTTTCCAATGTCGGGGACAGCGCGCTAGACGCGACCAAATCCGTCGGCGACCGCATGGCGCAGGCGGGCGACCGCATGGCTGGAGCCGTCACGAGCGCGGTCGGCGCAACCGGAACTGCTGCGGGCTTTCAAGCCGCCGGTGACCAGCGCGCTTTCAACGCCGACACCCGCGCAGGCATGGCTGGCAGCGAGTCCGCAGTGCATGGCAGCCCTGCCAGCGCAGGCTACGCGACCTCCGGGCGCAGCGATTTAGACGCGATGGACGCGGACGACCGCACGGTCAATGACCACGACAGCACCGATATGTCTGCCAAGCATGGCATCAGCACTACCACCCCGCAGGATGCCGGGGAAGGCGCGGTCAAAGGAACCGGCATCGGTCTGGGCCTGGGCATTCTTGCCGGTCTGGCGTCCCTGCTGGTTCCTGGCGTCGGCCTGGTGGTCGGTGGCGGCGCGCTGGCAACGGCGCTGGGCGGCACAGCGCTGGCGGCAGGCGCAGGAGCCGTCGCGGGCGGCGTGACGGGCTATCTGAAGGAGCAAGGGGTTCCCGGCGAAGCCGTGCAGCGCTATCAGGGCACCATTGAACAGGGCGGCGCGGTGCTGTCCCTCAACGTTCCTTCCGGCAAGGTAGATCAGGCAACTGCCGAGCAGGTGCTCGCCAAATACGGTGCAGGCGACGTGAATTCGTATTAATTCACGCAACTTGCGGCGCGATAAGCGCCTATCCCCTTGACAAGCGCAGGGGAACGTGATAAAATCAGGGGTGTGGGACAGTAATTGTCCTGCACCCCTGAGCGTCGTTAAGAGCCGCATCGGAGAAGCACGCACTATGGCAGCCCCGCCCATTGTCGGATTAGACATCGGAACACAGCAAATCAAAGTCGTGGAACTACGCTCCGGCAAGAACGGCCTGGTCGTTTCTGCGCTGGGGGTCGCGCCTACTCCCGTTGGCGTGATGCAGAACAACATCATCACCGATCCCAAACTGATGGGGCAGTCCATCAAGCAGTTACTCAAGGAAAGCGGCATCAGCGCCAAAAAGACGGTCGGCAGCGTCGCCGGACAAAGCGCAGTCGTTATCCGCATCATTGAAGTGCCGCGCATGACCGACGCCGAGCTGGCAGAAACCATGAAGTGGGAAGTGGAGCGCCATGTTCCTTTTGCGCCCAGTGAAACCGTGATGGACTATCAGGCGCTTCCCCCGTCCGGGCCGCCCTCCGAAGATAACCCCAACATGGAAGTGCTGCTCGCGGTCGCCCAGCAGGACATCATCGCCAACTTCGTGGACACGCTGTTCGCGGCAGGGCTTGACCCTATTGCCATTGATATTGAGCCGCTTGCCGTCGCCCGTGCCCTGCTGGACATTGAAAACGGCAAACCCGTCGTCCGCCCGCAAGTCATCGCTCCTGCGCTCGCGCCCGCCGAAGATGAGTTCACCGGCGACTTCCCGGAAACCGAGCCGTCCGAAACCGTCGCCGTTGTCAACATCGGCGCGGCCAACACGGATATTGCCATTTATCAGGGCGGCCAACTGGTGTTTCCACGCTCGCTGCCGCTGGCCGGGGACAGCCTGACCCGCGCCATCGGCGAAATCCTGGGCTATCCGATGGATCAGGCCGAGCGCGTCAAACGCGACTACGGCGAAGTGCAATTGGAGCGCATGGGGCTTTATACCGGCACGGCCTACGGCGACGATGCTGGCTATGAGATGCCGCAGTTCCAGGATGACAACACGGCGTTCCTGGGTGATGCCGAAGACGCGCCCATGCGAAGCCCGTTTGACACGTCCCCGGAGCCTGCTGCCACCAGCGAAGAGAACCCCTTCGGAACAAACCCGTTTGGGGCTAACCCTTTTCTGACCACCCCGGAAGGGCCGCAGTTTGACGAGCCGGAGCGCACGCAGCCCATTCCACGCCGCACTCTCAACCTCGCGGCGCGACAAGAAGCGCCTTCCGGGGCATTCTCGTTCATGCCGCCGACCGGCGAGGACGCAGGATTTGGCGGCGCGGGCGGTCTGGGTGGGGTCAACGAAGAAGCCATGCGCGAGCAGGTTTTCAGCGCGATAGCGCCTGTTCTGGGAGAACTCGCCACAGAACTGCGCCGCTCGCTGGACTATTACCGCAGCCGCGCGCAGGGCCGCTCCGTAGACCGCCTGCTTCTGGCGGGCGGCAGCGCCAGCCTCGCCAATTTTGCGCCGTTCCTGCAAAATGAGCTGCAAGTGCCAGTTTCTCTGGCCGCGCCGCTGGCCGGATTGGAGGTCGCGTCCAAGAACTATGACCCCTCTTATCTGAACACTATTGCGCCGACTTTTACCGTTGCGCTGGGCCTCGCAGCGCGCAATGCGGTTTTGGAAGCCAACCCCGCTCCCAAACCAGCCAAAGCGCCGCGCGCGCCGAAACTGAAAAAAGGCGCGGCCAGCCCCGTCGCTTCGTAACAGTCTGGTAGAGCCTGCTGGAGACCTTTTATGCTTCGCATCAATCTGCTGCCCGGTTATGTCGCGCAGCGGCGTCTAACCCGCAAGCTTTCTGTCGGCTTTGGCGCGCTGCTTGTCGCCTGCATCGCGCTGCCCAGCCTGATCTACCTGTCCGACGTGAGCACGCTCCATGATAAACAGCAAGCCGCTGACGCTGCTGAGGCAGGCAAAAAGATAACTGATACGCTCAAGCAGCAGGCGGCGGATCAACGCAGCCAGATTGCGCCCCTCACGGCCAAAGTGGATTACGTTAAGAGCGTCCATCAGCATAACTTGGACATTGTCAAGTTCTGGACGACAGTAGCGCGCTATTCTGACCCCAGAATCCCCTATAGCGATGCGACTGTCAGCGGCAACACGCTGACCTTGAAAGCCTTTGCGCCCAGCATCTCCGAAGTCGGGCGCTGCCTGCTGACGATGTATCAGGAGCCTGATTTCTCCACCGTCGCCATTGACAAACTGCCCGGCTATCCTGAGGCGCTGGTCAACAAGTATTACCTGGACGGCAAATTAATCGCCATCGGCTCTTCCTCTGCCAGCGCAGGCAGCAGTTCCAGTGGCAGCAGTTCCAGTGGCAGCAGTTCCAGCAGCGGCCCCGGTTACGGGACGCCCGCCCCGATCGGCCCCACTGGCTCCGTCACCGATGTGCCGGTTATCAATGACACCAGCAGCGCGACAACGCAATCCGGGCAGGGCGGCAGCAAGACTACGAGCGGGCAGCCCTTGAGCGACCAGGATTTGTACGCGGCCCTGAGCACCAGCAAAACATTCACCGTCCTGTACAACAATCAGGTGAACCCATTTGCGACCCCGGAGCAGCGGGCCAATGACTTGCTGCAAGTCGTCCGGCGCGTTCGCCGCAAGACCGAGCCAAAGGGCTTTCCGGTGACAATCACGGCCACGCTCAAGCAGCCGCTCGTCGCGCCTGCGCTGCCCGGCACGGGAGCCGCATCACCGATAGGCGGGCCGGGAGGGCCTGGTGGCCCCGGCGGCCCGCCGGGAATGCCGCCCGGCGCTCCGAGACCCTCAACAGGATAATCTATGAAGTCTAAACTCAATCCGATTGTGGTGGCGGCTGTCGGCGTTGCGCTGTGCCTGCTGGCCGTGGGTCTGGTCACCTACTTCCTGATCCTGCCGGTACGCTCCGCGATTGGCACCGCGCAGGCGCGCATTGATGCCGCGGCTCCCGATGCGACGCCGCAGGCGCAGCTGGGCGCCAAGAAGGATTTGGAAAAGGCAGTCGCGGATGTCGGCGTCATTCAGGGCCAGTGGCGCACGATTGAAAACACGCTGATGCCCCCGTTTGATGTCAGCCAGCGTTATGTCGCCTGGAACCAGCTTGCCAGTGAGTTGGCCCTGAACCTGGGGCCGTCCGTGCAGCGCTGGATTCCCCGCACGGGCGTGGTGCCGCTCACCGACATCAGCATCGCCCCGCCGCCCGCAAATCCCAATGCGATCACGGCTGCCCCGCTGATTGTGCCCATCGGCAGCGGCACCGTCTCGGTGGGCGGCAGTTTCCGGGGCATCTTGAGCCACGTTCAGCAGTGGAACAATTTCAATCGCCTTGTGCTGGTAGACAACCTGCAGCTCCACGGCAACAGTCCGTACATGGAGGGAACCTATAATGCGTCCGTAATTATCTTCCCGCAGAATGACGCTCAGGTCGCCCAGCCGCTTGCTAATGCCACCGCCGGGCAATAAAAAAGCGAATAAAAGAAGCGAATAAAGGAAACAGGAACCGAAACAGGGAACTACCGCCTCATGCAAGAATGGCTCAAAGATAAAAAGAACCTGCCTATTGTGATTGCAATCGGCAGCCTTGTTTTCGTTGGCTCTATTATCGCCATGCTGTTTGAGTTTGGCGTGCTGGGCCATTCAACGCCTGCCCCGGTGCCGGTTGCGTCTGCTTCCAGCGGTGCGCCTCCCGCCGCTCCCCCAAGCCCCGGCGTTCCGCCCGGAGCGCCAGGCGGGCCTCCCGGAGCGCCCTCAACTCCGGGCGCGGCACCGCCTAATGCGACGGCGAAAGCGCCTGGAACCGGCACGCCGCCCGCGCAGGTTGGCAAGACCGATGATCCGTTCCGCGTGCCAGGGTTCCCCGCCCCCGTCACGTCATTGACGACGGCTCCGGTTGCCACGTTACGCACGCAGGTGCCGTTTGTATATATCGCGCGTATCGCGCCCAGGCCAGTGACTCTGATTTCGCCGACGCAGGGGCAAATCCCCTTCACTCAGGTGAGCGCGACCCAGCGCGTTTCCGGTGTCTTGTTCACGGATACGGGCGTCCATGCGGTGCTGGAAACCAACGGGCAGTCGCAGCAAGTTCAGCCGGGAGACCCCGTAGACGGTGGAAAAGTCGTTTCCATTCAAGCGGATGGCCTGACCCTGCGCCGCGACGACGGGACGCTTGTCCGCGTGCCCCTAAGTGGCACTTCTACCGGAGCCGGGACTCAGGCCCCTGTGCCGCCGACCGACACAAACGGAACATAAACTGATGGTTCAAGAGAACAAGGGAGACCTTTCCATGCACGCACTGATTTCAACGGGCCGCGCGCTTAATCTGCGCCGTCGCGCCGCGCTGGCCTTTCTGGCCTGCATCGGCGCGCTTCTGCTGTTCAGCGCCCCGCCCATGTGGGCGCAGGACGCGGGAGCCAGCGGCGTCACCAAGAAGATTTCGCTGAACTTCCTGAACGCGCCTGTGCAGACCGTGCTGAAGACGCTGTTCAGCGGGGTCAACGTCAACAACAGCATTGATCAGGATGTGCAGGGCACGGTGACGATTAACATCTCTGAAGTCTCTTTTGACGTGGCCCTGCGCTCGGTGCTGCGCGCCGCTAATCCGCCCCTGACCTTTGATGTGCAAGATGGTGTCTACCACATTAAAGTCAAGAAAGACGCATCGGCGGCGAGCGCGGTGAACCCGGACACAGGGTCTAATCCAACCGCTGCGCCCACAACGCAGACGCTGCCGGAAGGCTACCATGCCTACCGCATTCCCATTGACCACTATGATGCCGCCTACATTGCCTCGCTGATTGGCAAAAGCAAGGGCGGGCTAACCATCGTCATGCCGAACTTTGTTTATTCTAGTACAGGCGGCAGTGGGGGGGGGGGCGGCAGCTCAGGTGGCGGCGGCTTCGGTGGTGGCAGCGGCGGGGGCGGCTTCGGCGGCAGCAGCGGCGGAGGTGGCTTCGGCAGCGGCGGGGGCGGCTTCGGCGGCGGGGGCGGCTTCGGCGGCGGCAGCAGCGGCGGGGGCGGCTTCGGCGGCGGCAGCAGCGGCGGGGGCGGCTTCGGCGGCTTCTAACAGGCGGCTATCAATCAGAATGCATCGTAAGGAGAAAACCCGCATGGGATTACATCAAAGGCGAAGCCGCGCGGCGCGGCACGGCATGACAACAGGCGTCGCAGTGGCGCTGTGCGGGCTGTTCACTGTGGGCGTGCCGGGGGGGATACTTTCTCCTGCGTTGCACGGTCTATCCGCCTGGGGAGACGCCTTGCCCGCGTCCAAAACAGTGGACATTGATGTCGTGGGGGCTGACCTTGCGACCGTCATCAACCTGCTGCAGCGCCAGACCGGAGTGGAGTTTCTTATTCAGGACACCGGCAGGCCCTTTGGGAAAGTCACCGTCGGGCTGGCCCATGCCTCCTTTGACAAGGCGCTTCGCACGATTGCCCAGAGCGCGAATGCGACGGTACAGCGCAATCAGGACGGCGTGTACGTCATTCGGCCCGCAGCAGGCAATGACGGCGGCTCCGCCGATAACAGTGCAGGCGGGTCGTCTTCGCCCGTATCCGACACGGCGCAAACAGTGGCCGCACCGCCTGCCGCGCCTCAGGCCGAGATGCACTGGCAGAAACTCGTGCTGCTTCATGCCATTCCCAATGATGTGCTAAAAATCATGCATTGGGATAAAGACCTGCGTGAAATTGAGCCTTTCCAGGGTGTCCAAAGCCCTGAGCAGCGGCCTCAAATTACGAACACCAATGCACAGGGCGTGGTCGCCCTCCCGGCCTATTATGGCGCTCCATCGGTTCCGCTCGGACGCGGCGACAGCGGCTCCGGCGTTGCCAACCGTTCTGTTGACCCCTCGGAGCAAGCACAGCAGTTTCCAGGGCCGCCGACTATCACTGGGCCAGGCTTTGGGCGCGGCGGACGATTTGGCAACGGCAACAACAATCCTAACAGCCCAGGCTTGATTAACACCGGAAACGACCCGTTCCAGGCAGCCAACGGCAACGGGCAGCAGCAGAACGCGCTGCCGGAGGGAGTAGATCGCATTTACGCCTTGCAGGGCGACAACTCGCTCTTCATTGAGGCTACTCCCGAAGGCTTCAGCCGCGTGCGCGATATTGTCAAGAACCTGGATATTGCGCCCCGGCAGGTGCAAATCAAAGTGGAGTTTGTCACGGCCAGCGTCACCGACGTGAACGCTTTCGGCATAAACTTCAGCCTGGTTCCCGTTCCCGGCGTGGAGGTCAGCAACAACCAGGGCGACCAGGCCAATCAAACTCCGCAGACCTATGTGCAGGTCGCAACCGGCAACATTGTGGCGCAGTTATTCTCAACCCTCCTGCGCTCGCATGGCAAAGTGGTGCAGGCTCCTCTGATTACGACTACCAACAATGTGACCGCTAATATCAATGTCGCCACGCAAATCCCGTTTGTGACGACTACCAATGTCACCAGCGGCACCGGCACGGTTTCCAACACGCAGCAAAGTTTTCTGACCATCAATACAGGCCTCACAGTGCAGGCACGCATCAATTATGACGACACAATTACCTTGAACCTGAGTCCGCGCATCTCCGACATCTCCGGTGCGCCCTCCATCACCGGCGGCGCTCCGCCGACTGTACAGCAGACCCTTTCTACGCTTCGCACGGTGCGTAACGGTGAAACAATGGTGCTGGGCGGATTGGTGCGTAAATCCGAAATCCACCAGTCAGAGCCGCATCCCGTTTCTGGCTGACCTGCCCATCATCGGCAACCTGTTCCGCAACCACGTGATTAACATTGACGACAACGAACTGTTGATTTTCGTCACGCCCACCATTATCAATGACACAGAAGGTGGCATTGGCGCAAGCGGCGGGGCTGGCTCCAGCGTCTCGCCGTAAAGTCCTTTGCCGTTCCCGCGTCCTTCCGCCGAGCAGCCTCCTTCCCTTTCACCGGAACGGAGGCTGTTTCGCCGTGCGCGTCCCATTCGTGGCGCGTTGCTCCCACGTGTCTGTGCCGCCTCCCGCCCCGTCTGCGGCTGAAAAGCAAGAACGCACGCCACGCGAAACCATAGTACTCTCCCTGTAGGTTCATTGTAGGATGCCTGTAGGAGCATGGTAGGAGCATGGTACTCCCATCGTACTCCTATGGTACTCCTATAGAACCCCCATAGTACTCCTATAGAACCCCTGACGAGCCTTCTCGCATTCTATGAGCGCACTATGCTCATGTCACAACGCGCCCCCCAATCCCGATTGACAAAAGGAGGTATCTGTGTGATAATGGGCAAGGGCAAGAACGTTTCGTCTCGCCTCTTATTGCTTTGCCCGTGCTGCCCGCCCGTTTCGCTTACCGCGCCGAACGCGCCAGAAAGGACGCTCTGCCATGAACGCCACACTGACCCGCCGCGCCCCGCTTGCCACAAAGACACTTATGCTAGCCCTACTTGCCGCGCTTGCCTTCCTATCGGCTGCGCCTGCCCACGCGCAGGGCTACACGCTTACTAAACTGCACTCCTTTAGCGTGCCTGACAGCGATGGACGTAATCCTGACGGGGCATACCCTGGTGCTGGTGTCACATCAGACGGCATGGGCCATCTTTATGGAACCGCAAGATACGGCGGCACGTATGGCTTTGGCACACTTTTTGAGTATGACCTGACCACCCAAACCTTTACTACTTTGGTCAACTTTGACATTACCACTGGCTATTACCCCATTAGCAGCGTCGCTTTGGACGGACAAGGGCGTCTTTACGGCACGACAGGAATCGGTGGCAGCAACGGCGGTAAAGGAACGCTGTTCGTGTATGACCTTGTCAGCGGCACACTCACAACGCTTGTTCACTTCAATGGCAGCAACGGGACAGAACCTACTGGGCACGTGACGTTAGACGGGCAGAGGCATCTTTACGGCACCACTTATGAGGGAGGCAGTCACGGTTACGGCACTCTCTACAAATATAATCTGATGAGCGGCGTCCTGACCACCCTTGTCAACTTCAACAATGACACTCATGGCGCGCTTCCGCAAGCCGGGATTGTGCTAGATGGACAAGGCTTTCTTTATGGCACCAACTCTGGCGGCAATCACCATGACGGCACGGTCTTCAAGTTTAATCTCACTACGCACGTGCTGACAACTCTTGTCACTTTCAATGGTAATAACGGTATGTACCCTTACGGTGGGGTCACATGGGACGGACAGGGGCATCTGTATGGCACAACATATCAAGGCGGCTCTTCTAGCTATGGCACGGTCTTCAAGGTCAACCTTTCCACTCACGCCCTTACCACCCTTGCTACATTCACCGGCAGCAACGGGGTTAATCCTGATGGCGGTGTCGCGTTAGACGGGCGGGGGCATCTCTATGGAACCACCTCCTCTGGGGGCAGTCATGGCAACGGAACAGTCTTCAAGGTGAACCTTGCGACAAAAGTTCTCACAACTCTTGCCAATTTCCCCGGTACAAATCACGGCGGGCCTATCGGCAACATCGCGTTGGATGACAATGGTGCCTTGTATGGAACCACCTTTGCTGGCGGCGCATACGACAATGGGCGGGTATACGAGTTGACGCCCAATCCGTAGGAGCCTCGTGCTTCTTGCTCGCCGTGCCCCCTTGCCGCCTGCGCTGTTTTTCAGGTACAATGCGGCCACGTCCCTGAAGCCGCGCCACGCACTGCGGCTGCGCGGACAGGAGGGTTCTTGGCAGAGTTTCGGTTCCTCACGGCAGGCGAGTCGCATGGCCCCGCCCTGACCACCATTATTGAAGGCGTCCCCGCCGGGCTGCCCCTGACCGCCGAGCCGCTCAACGTCCAACTCAAGCGGCGGCAGGGCGGCTACGGACGCGGCGCGCGCCAGAAGATTGAGTCGGATACGGCGGAAATCCTGTCCGGCATTCGCTTTGGACGCGCGATGGGCAGCCCCGTCACTCTCGTTGTCCGCAACCGAGATTGGGCCAACTGGACAACGAAGATGTCCATTGAGCCGCTTCCTGAAGGCACGGCCCCGCCTGCCGAAATCACCGTTCCCCGCCCCGGCCATGCCGACTTCACCGGCATGATGAAGTTTAATCACGACGACCTGCGGAACACGCTGGAACGCTCTTCCGCGCGCAACACGGCGACGCTGGTGGCAGTCGGAGCCGTCGCCCGCGTGCTGCTCGCGGAGTTCGGCATTTCCGTTGCGTCCCATGTGGTGAATATCGGCGGCGTCAAAGTCAATGCTGACGCTGTGGACTTGCGTCAGGTCGCCGCGCTGTCCGAAGACAGCCCCGTGCGCGTCGCCGACCCTGACGCCGAAGCGCGCATTATCGCCGCCATTGACGACGCCAAGTACCGGGGCGACACGCTGGGCGGCACGTTTGAGGTGGTCGCGCTGGGCGTTCCCGTCGGCCTCGGCTCGTATTCGCAGTGGGACACCCGCATTGACGGCAAACTCGCGCAGGCGCTGATGGGCATTCAAGCCATCAAAGGCGTGGAAATCGGCCTCGGCTTCGGCTCCGCTGACGTGCCCGGCTCGCAGGTGCATGATGCGTTTTTCTATGAGGGCGGCGACCCTGAACGCCGCGAAGCGGCGCGCTTCCGGCGCGGCTCCAACAACGCGGGCGGCACGGAAGGCGGCATCACCAACGGCGAGCCTTTAGTCGTGCGCGCCGTGATGAAGCCCATCGCCACATTGATGAAGCAATTGCCCTCCGTCAACCTGCAAACCAAAGAAGGCGTCCCGGCCTTCGCCGAACGCTCCGATGTGTGCGCCGTGCCCGCCGCCGCCGTTGTGGGAGAAGCGATGGTAGGCATCGTGCTCGCGCAGGAGATGCGCGCCAAGTTCGGCGGCGACAGCCTCTGCGAAATGCGCGCCAACTTTGTAGCCTATCAAAGAAGGGTGGGGGAGCGCACGGCGCAATCGTAACCGGGCCGCAGGAGTGTTCCATGACGAACATTGTGTTGATTGGCTTTATGGGCACTGGCAAAAGCGCCGTCGGGCACGCGCTCGCCACGCGCCTGCACGCGCGCTTCTTGGACACCGACACTGAGATTGAACGGGAAACCGGGCAGCGCGTCGCCCAGATATTCAGCACGCATGGGGAAGAGCACTTTCGCCATTTAGAAAACAAACTGCTGCACCGTCTGGCGCACGAACCGGGGCCAATGGTGCTGGCAACGGGCGGTGGGACGCCCCTGCGCGCGGAGAACGCCGCGCTGCTCAAGAAGATAGGGCCGCTTGTCTGGCTGACCGCGCCGACGCAGACTATTTTAGGGCGCGTGCGGCGCAATCTGGCGCAGCGCCCGCTGCTGGCGGGTTATCCCGAAGACCCGGTGAAGCGCGTCCAGCAGATGCTCGCCGACCGTAATCCGTGCTATGCGGCTTTGGCCGCTTACGAGTTTGACACGTCCAACTTTGAGAACCCGGAGGAAGTCGCCTCCTGCATTCTGACCATGCTGGGCAAAGCCGATTAGCATTTCTATGCGCCATTCTTCCAGAAGCGCTTCCCCGCGCGGCAGCGACAAGACGGCCCCGCTTTTAGCCTCACAGACGCTGGCCGCGCAAACCGTGCGCCTGGCGCTGGGGCCGCGCTCGTATGATATTCTGGTGGAGCGCGGCAACTTGGCGCGACTGGGCGAAGAAACCGCGCGCCGCGTCGCAAATGGACAGGCAGATGGACGCACGGCAGTGGTGCTCACGCAGCCAAAGGTGGAACTGTATTACGGCAAGGCGGCGTATGACAGCCTTGCGCGAGCAGGCTTTCGCGTGCTGCCCATCGTGCTGGCGGCAGGCGAGCGGTACAAGCGCCTGCAAACCGTGCAGCGCGTGTATGAACGCCTTCATGCCGAAGCCGTAGACGGGCGCACCGTCGTTGTCGCGCTGGGCGGCGGCGTCATTGGCGACCTGGCCGGGTTTGTGGCTGCCACCTATCGGCGCGGGCTGGACTTTGTGCAGGTTCCCACGACTCTGCTGGCGCAGGTGGACAGCAGCGTCGGCGGCAAAGTGGGCGTCAACTTCGGGCAGGGCAAGAACCTGATTGGCGCATTCTATCAGCCGCGTCTGGTGCTCGCCGACCCAGACACGCTGCACACGCTGCCCCTGCGCGAGCGGCGCTCCGGGCTGGCGGAAACAATCAAATACGGGGCCATTTATGACCGCGTATTCTTTCACCTGCTGGCCCGCGAAGGCAAGAATCTGCTGCGCCTGCGCTCCGACCAGTTGGAGTACGCGATTGCCCGCTCCTGCGAGATTAAAGCGCGGGTGGTGGAGCAGGACGAGCGCGACGAGGGCCTGCGCGCCATCCTGAACTTCGGGCACACAGTCGGGCACGCGCTGGAAGCCGCAACACGGTACCGCGTTTTCCGGCATGGCGAGGCTATCGCGCTGGGAATGATGGCCGCCTGTTTCGTCGGCGAGGAGATGGGAGCAACGCGCCCGGAGGACACAAAAGCACTTGTCGCCCTGTTCCGGGCGACGGGATTTACCATGCGTCTTGACCCGGCCATTTCCACCGATGATGTGCTGCGTCTGCTGGCGTGGGACAAGAAGTCGGTGAACGGCGCGGCGCGCTTCGTGCTGATGGAGCGCATCGGGCGGGCGACGCCGGGACACGCCGTTCCCACGTCTGTGATTCAGGGCGCGCTGGAACGGCTGCAAAGGCCGCCGGAGCAGGACGCGGAACGATGACAAATACCCTGCCTCGCTGGGCTGATGTGCTGCTGGCTGTGTGGGTCGTTGTGGTCGGCGTTATCAGCATTGGCGGCACTTTTGTCCCGGCGATTGGCGCGCTGACGGCTAATGCGGCGGCGTTTTATGCCATCATGGTGTTGAGCGCGGTGACGGTTCAAGCGCTGCGAGTGGTCAGCCGAAACAGCGAGCGCAAGGAACAAACCGAGAGTGGCGACTGAAGTCATCAACACGCGGTACGAGATATTGGAGTCCGCGCCAGAAGCGTCGTCGCCTTTCGTCGTCTCCAAAGCGCGTGACCGCGAGCAGGATCGGGTGGTGACGCTGCAAACGCTGCCCCGGCCCGAAGCGTCCATCGCGCAGGCGGTGCAGGCCGCCGCGACTGAGGCCATGCGGCTGGAGCATCCCCATATTGCCCGTGTTTATGACCAGGGGCGCATCGGGGACACGGGCGACCTGTACGTTGCCAGCGATTTTGCGCCCGGCATCACGCTTCAGGAGCGCATCCGGCGCATCGCCCCTTTCGCGCTCACGGTCGCCGCTGATCTGTCCGTCGCGATTGCCGAAGCGTTGGAGTTTGCCCACCGGGCGGGTGTAGTGCATGGCGACCTTCGGCCCGCCGATGTCGTTCTCAGCCCGGAAGGACAGGTTACCGTCACCAACTTCGCTTATGTGCGCGCGGCGCAGGCGCGCGGCGGGGCTGCTGCCGTTGCCGATGACATTCAAGCGCTGGGCGCGCTGCTGTATGAGATGCTGACCGGTGTCGCGCCCCCGCTGCTGGAAGTCGCCGCGCCCGCCCCGCGCGCGGTCAACCCCGGCGTGCCGCCCGCGCTGGACGGCATCGTGCAGAAAGCCCTGTACCCTGACCCGGTGGTGCGCTACCGGGCGATGGGAACGCTGCTGCTGGACTTGCAGGCCGCGCGCGATGCCCTGCGTTCCGGGCGCTCGCTGGCCTGGTCGCCGCTGGCAGAGCGGCGCACGCCGCGTCCGCTTGCGGCGGAAACGGCGGCGGCTTCTCCCGCGTCCGCGCAGGTTGGCGGACTGGTGAGCGTGGAAGAAGCGCCAACAATTCCTGCGCCGCGCCGCCGGAGGGAGCGCCATGAGACAACAGGGGAGGGGCCGGTGATTGACGAAGACGAAGGGCGGGGCGCGCGCCGCGAACCGGCATCCCTGCTCAGCAAGGTTCTGGGGTTCGTGTTCGCGCTGGCGGTGCTGGGCGTGATTGCCGTTTCCTGGTACTTCAGCCGCTACATTGCCATTCCCAATGATGTGCTCGTGCCTAACTTAGTTGGCAAGACCTATGACGACGCCAAAGCCCTGGCCCGTCAGCAGCACTTCACGCTGGTGGTGGGCGGAGAAGACTACAGCGTCAAGTGGCCGGAAAACCAGATTTACCAGCAAGACCCGCTGCCGGGCCGCACCATCAAAGCTGACAAAGAGGTCAGCGTCTTTCGCAGCCTGGGGCCGCGCCTGCTGCAAGTGCCGGATTTAGTCGGCATGACCAAAGACCGCGCCGTGCGCGCTCTGCAAGATGCGGGCCTGCCGGAAGGGCCGGTCACCGAGGACTACAGTGACACCGTGCAAAGCGGGGTCGTGCTCAGTCAATCGCTGGACAAAGGGTCTATGGTTGCCCGCGACAGCACGGTTGGCTTTGTCGTCTCCAAAGGCCCGCAGCCGCCCGAACCGCCCACCGATGTGGAGGCCGATGCGTCCGCGCCGGATACGGTGACAGTGCATTGGACGCAAGCGCCGCGCGCTCTGTCTTATACTGTCTACCGCATTCTGGACGGCAACTCCACCCCGGTTGCCAAAGCTCTCGCTGACACGCAGTTTACCGACAAGGGCCTCAAAGCCGATACCACCTATTCGTATACGGTGGATGCCGTGAACGCGGCAGGCGAGTCGGGGCCAAGCGACCCTTCGTTAGTCACGACTCCGGCGACCGCCGGGGCCGCGCCCGTGCTGCCGTCCGACACGCAGGTGACGCCCGGCGGCGACGCGAGCAGCCCCGATACGGGCGATACCAGCCCCGTGCCCCCCAAAGCGCCAGGCACGGCGCGAATGCGTCAGTTCACGCTCTCGTTTCGCGTGCCGCGCCATCCGCGCCATCCGCGTCATGTGCAGTTTGAGGTGCAGGACGTGACGGGAACCAATCTGGTGTACGATGAAACGCACGCGGCGGGCGACGAAGTGGATGCGCCCATTCAGGCGTTCGGCAACAAAGTGACCCTGCGCGTCTTTTTGGACGGCAAACTCATCAAGCAGCAGACGCTTTAGCTGAACGTCTTTGTGACCCTGTGGAACTATGATGCCTCTCAAAATTGCCCCCTCTATCCTGTCTGCCGACTTCGGCGCATTCGCAGAGGCCGTCACGGAACTGAGCGAGGCAGGCGCGGATTACATTCACATTGACGTGATGGACGGGCACTTCGTGCCGAATATCACGTTTGGGCCGGAACTGGTGCGCGCCCTGCGCCCGGTGACGCGCGTCCCGTTTGACATTCACCTGATGATTGCGCGACCGGAGCAGTTTGTCGCCGAGTTTGCCAAAGCAGGCGGCGGTCAGGGCGCGCTTGTCCTGGTTCACCCGGAGGCGACGGTTCACCTGCATCGGGTGCTGGGGCAAATCCGGGAGGCGGGCGGGCGTCCCGGCGTCGCGCTCAACCCGGCAACCCCCCTCAGCGCGGTGGAGTGGGTGCTGAACGATGTGGAGCGCGTGCTGGTGATGACAGTGAACCCCGGCTTTGGCGGGCAGGCGTTTCTCCCGGAGATGCTGCGGAAAGTTCAGGCGCTGGCGGAGTGCCGCGCCGCGAACGGCCTTCGCTTTGAGATTGGCGTGGATGGCGGCATCAACGCAGACACGGCGGCGCTGGCGGTCAAAGCCGGGGCGGACGTTTTGATTGCGGGCAGCGCCGTGTTTCATCACCCGGAAGGCATTGCCGACGCCGTGAGCGAACTGCGCCAGGTGGCGCAAAGCGCCGTCAAGAAGGGGCCATGACAGGCAAGGCGACGCTGCTGATGCAGGCGGGGCTGGTTCTGGCGCTGCTGGCAACGGGGTGGTACGGCGTCACGGAAGTCCGGCGCTGGCGCGCGCCTGCTACGCGCGATTTGCTGAACGCGAAGCAGCAGCGCATTCGGGCGTGGGGCTTCTTCTTTTTGCTGCTGTCGCTGGCCCTGTGGCTGGGCGGAACATTTCTGCCGACCCCGATTGCACATAGTCATACCCATGTCGCTCGCCAAATAGCCGTGCGCTTTGTCGCTTACTGGACAGTGACCGTGCTGGCTGCCGTTCCCCTCCTTCCGCTGGCGCTGCTGGACTCGCGGGAGAACCTGCGCCGCCTTGCTGATGAGCGTCGCCGCCTGCTGCGCGAAACGCTGTCCGTTCCCGCGCCCCCTGAGTGTGGGGAAGACGGCCCCTGAGTGTGGGGAAGACGGCCCCACGGCCTCCAATCAGGGGGGCTTTTTTCTTGTGTCCGACCTGCGTTGTTTGTATCAGGCGGCTTTGGCAAGCGCGTCTGCGGTTTGAGCCGCGACGCGCTTTTTGGCGTGTTCGCGGGACGAGGCGGCGTCTTGATACACTCTTAACTCGCGGTCACAAGGACGTTCTGGCTGATGGCGGGGCCGGGGAAGCCGGTCTCCGAAAGCGGCGTGATGGTGACACCGACGCGCATATTAGCGGGCACGCCGCGTCCGAATGTGTCCACGTAGTATTGTCCCACGTCATAGCCGCCGCCGGGCACGAAGATTTCCGAGCGAATGAGCTGGAACGCCGAGCGGTGGATTTCCATGATGCCCGGCGAGAGAGGGCGCGTGGCCGTGATGAGAAGGCAGCCTGCATATTCGCTCGTCAGGGTGACGTTCAGAGAGAAGACGCCTGCGCTGCTGGTGGCGGTGAGCGTGAATGCGGGAAACTGGGGCAGCGCCCAGCCGACTTCCGGCGGGTCAAGCAGCATTCCCATGTTGGCCTGAAGACGGCAGGTGTTGACGGCTACAAAGCAGTCGCGCGCGGCAGCATAACCCATGCTGGCGGCCAGGGTTTTGAAGCCCCGGCGCTGCGCGTCGTTTAATTCATAGGAGTACGTTTGGACAAGCAGCGTAAAGCGCTGCTGGGCGAATTGAGTGGCCCTGCTGGGCACGCGCCGGGCACGCCTGCGGGCGGCGACCTGTGTGGGCGTGGCCGGGACGGCGTGTGCAGCCGCCGCGTTGACGAGGCGCAATACAGATTGGGGCATGGCGTAAGTCCTTTCGTGTCTCGCGCTTTCGGGCACGGTTTCCCGCGCTTTGGGCGTCGGGAGCGGTCAGGCAGGGTGTGGGGTGCGACTGTGCCCACTCTGCGCCGGAGGCATTGTTCTGTGAACCGATGCAGTCGGCCTCCAGAAGCCTTGTCAAGGTTGACTGGCCTCCGAGAATCATTGTCGGCATTCTGACTGGGTTTCTTCAGGGTGGGAGGAGGCTACCGTAGGGGCAGGGCTTGCCCTGCCCTGTGCGATACAACGCCCTGCCCTGTGCGATACAACGCCCTGCCCTGTGCGATACAACGCCCTGCCCTGTGCGATACAACGCCGTGTGCGATACT
Organism: uncultured Armatimonadota bacterium; assembly: GCA_963835235.1. GTDB lineage: Bacteria > Armatimonadota > Armatimonadia > Armatimonadales > Capsulimonadaceae > CAWIET01. Next base: position 168,694 of record CAWIET010000005.1, on the reverse strand, counting down.
GCCCTGTGGTATTCCCAGGGCCGGGAGGCTGTTGGCACAGGGCCGGGAGGCTGTTGGCACTGGGTCGGGAGGGCGTTGGCACAATGTCGGGAGGGCGTTGGCACAGGGTTGGGAGGGCGTTGGCACAGGGTTGGGAGGGTGTTGGCACAGGGTTGGGAGGCTGTTGGCACAGGGTTGGGAGGCTGTTGGCACAGGGCCGCGAGGGTGTTGGCACAATGTCGGGAGGGCGTTGGCACAGGGTTGGGAGGGCGTTGGCACAGGGCAAGGCAAGCCTTGCCCCTACGAGTTCTCCCCATGATGGGGCCGTGTTATGGCGATAGTGCGGTAAAGTAACACGGGAGGCGGCAGGAAGTTCTCTGCTCACTGTGGAACAAGACAGCGCAGGCGGGCAGCCCTGTCACATAAGGGCGCAGGGACAACGTGTTATGCCGCACGGTGGCGCGAGGGCGCTGCTTTCTCACACTCAGAGGGGACACGCGGTCTTTCCCCTCGTTATCTGTCTGTTATGCCGCGTTCGTGCGGTATAGTAACAAGTTATGCCGCTGAGTAGGAACGCACACCTGTTTCGTAATAGGTGAACAAAAAACGAAATGTGCCTTTGATATGATAGTCAGCCCACGTAATATTGCTCTCGGTGTTATTGCCCTTGATATGATTGGAATGCTGTGGTATGCCGTTTCTACTGTGCGTTGGTATAGGGGCACGCGAGAAACGGCTGACGACATAAAAAAAGTGAATATTCGCCTTGGCGGTGCTATTTTCGTTGGCATGGTAATCTTGACCATTTGCCAATTGATTCTGCGACACAAGCCCTAACAATCGCAATTAGAAAGCAGCACATCCGGCGGCATAATAACGGCTGCACCTGACGCCACCTGCCGCGTCTTGCAGTTGCATGGCGAAAGGCTTTCTGGGCAGGCGGCGCAGGTGAGCCGGGCCGTTATACCGCAGAGACAGCAGCAACACTGTCACGAGGCACGTATGTTCATCAAAGTACGCGAAGAATCCAAACAGCCTGTCAGTCCAGCAGGTTTTTGGATTACCGTCTTACTCGGTACACTTGTGGTCTGCTTGATTTGCAGTTCCGTTACCCAAAAATGGGTCTCCCCACTTTGGAGCAGCAGGCTCGACTGGCTGTACCTTCTCGTCTTTTGGTGCATCGCATTGTACCGATTTGGGCGACGGGTATTCCGGCTTCCGCTGATTGCCTTCCTAGTTGGCGTAACGCTGAGTATAAGCGGTGGCGCGCTTCCTCACTCGCTCCTTGCGTCATCTTGGGTGCAGGGCATAGCAAGCCTCTGCGTGCTGGCCGTGATATTGCCGATGTTCCTACAGTTCAGCAGGCGGCACTCTCAGACTTCCGGCGGTGAGCAGCCAAACTCAACGGTATAACAACTGCTGCACCTGACGCCACCTGCCGCGTGTCACTGTGCCGGGCAAGGGCATATCAGGACGGGCGTCGCGGGCGAAAAGCATAGCAGACAATGGCTCTGGTGTTCGTTTTGGGGCGAGACAAAGGGCTGATTTCCGGGAGACAAAGGCTGATTTTACCTTATGTTCACTTGTGATCACTTGTGTTCACTACCAATCACTTGTGTGCACTTGTGTTGACTTGCGTTCACTTGTGTTGACTTAGCCTCGCTTGGGCGGGCTTCGGCTTGACTTGGGCGAGCCTGAGCGGGTATCATAGGCGCAGGAAAGACGCTGTTATGTCCCAACCCATCCCGCTGCCTGTTTTCCCTGCCGCGCCCGCCGTTCTCGCCCCTGAAACGCCGTCCCCCGCGCGTCGCCGCATTCCTGAATGGCTCACCATTAAAGTTCCCAAACGGCACGGCATTGAAGAAGTTTAATCACTCATGCGCGCCAATCATCTCGTGACCGTGTGCGAGGAAGCGCGCTGTCCCAACCTGGGCGAGTGCTGGTCTAAGAAGACCGCGACGTTTATGATTTTAGGGGACACGTGTACGCGCTCGTGCCGCTTTTGTGCGGTTAAAACGGGCAAAGGCGGGCCTCTTGACGCCGACGAACCGCGTCGCGTGGCCGAAAGCGCCCGCGCGCTGGGTTTAAAGCACACCGTCGTGACTTCCGTCAACCGGGACGAACTCAGTGACGGTGGCTCGCACCACTTCGCCCAAACCATTCGCTGCCTGCGCGAACTGCTGCCGTCGTCCATTGTGGAAGTGCTGACCCCGGACTTTTTGGGGAACAAAGCCAACATTCAGACGGTCGTGGACGCAAAGCCGCACATTTACAACCATAACATTGAAACGGTGCCGCGTCTGTACCGTAAAGTGCGTCCTCAAGCGCGCTATGCCCGCTCGCTGCAACTTTTGGAGTACGTGAAAGACGCTGACCCGTCTATTTATACCAAGTCAGGGCTGATGGTAGGGCTGGGAGAAACCGAAGACGAAGTCGTGGCGCTTTTGGAAGACCTGAAAGCGTACAAAGTGGACGCCGTGACTATCGGGCAGTATCTTAAGCCCGGCAAGAACTATTTAGACGTGGTGGAATATGTCCACCCCGATCAGTTCGCGCGCTACAAGACAATCGGAGAAGACATGGGCTTCCTGTTTGTGGCGAGCGGCCCGTTTATCCGCTCCTCCTACAATGCCAAAGAGTTCAGCGACAAGTTTCTGGGGAACACGATTCCGGCAGACACGATCCCGGTGGCGCGGCAGCGGGAGGCTGTGTAGCGCCGCCCGCACGGCGACCGCATGAAGCGCTCCTCTTTTCACCAGCCGCGCTCCCCGCGCGCTCCCGCAATGCCCCGTGCAGCGCGTCTGCTGATGCGTCTGTTGCTCGTCCTGCCCCTGCTGTCGCTGCTTGCTGCCGCCGCTGTTTACTTTGCCCCCCTCGGACGTTTGCTCCGCGCAAACTTGCCTGCTATCGCCGCCGCCGAAACAGGCCGTGCGCTCAAACGTCAGGTGCGGCTGTCCGGAGTGGATTTTGCGCCCGGCGCGGTGGTGCTGCACGGCGTCGCCATCTCCAATCGGGAAACGTGGGCCAAAAGCCGGGGCGAGGCTGCCTTCGCTGCCCCCCGCGTGACCGTGCATTACTCTCTGCGTGCCCTTCTCTTTGACAGCGGCAACGCGGCCCATGCCTTTGGCGATATTGAAGCCGACAGCCCCACCGTGCTCGCCGAACGCCTCCCTGACCACTCGTATAACTTCAGTGACCTCATCGCAAGCAAGAAGCCCAACCACAACAAGCCCTTTGTCGGGCAGGTCATCGCGCACAACGCCACCCTGCATTTCCGCGATTATGTCGCGCCCGCGCGTCTGCACGAGCGGCCTGCGTACAACACGCTCTACAACGTCAACACGGTCGTCAATTGCCACTCGGAGCGCACGGTCTATTTTGTCGGCTCAGGGGAAGGGCGTTCCGAACGGCTGGCGCAGGTGGCCCTGCAAGGAGACGCTTCGCGCCTGACTTCGGGTCGGTTCCGCGTCGCCGCGCAAATCTCTGATGGGGACGCCCGCTACTGGTCGGACTACTTTAAAGCCTTCCCGCAGGCGCGCATCTTAGCGGGCCGCGCGAGCGTCAATATCCTGATGGCGCGTCTTGGCTCCAAGCCCGCGCCCGGCTTGCCGCTGGATTTGTCTGGTCTCGTTGCCTTTCATGCCGTGTCGGTGCATCTGACCGACCGGCGATTGTCCCATCTGCCGGTGCAGGACGTGCGCGGCACGGCGACGTTTACCGGTTCCGGCGTCGCGGCGCAGGCGACCGGGCTTGTGGGCGGGCAGCCCGTCACGGCGTCCGGCACGGTGTTTGACTTCACCCGCCCGACGCTGGCGTTTCAGGCCCGCAGCAATGCCGTCAGCGTCGCCCATCTGGTGCGCTATCTGCCGCTGGTGAACGTACCGCCCGGTCTGGAAGTCCAGCCCGGCCCCCTGGATGCCCGCATCACGGGAGCATCGTCCGACCCGGTGATTACGTTCCAGGCCGTTTCGCCCGCCGTCACGATGCGAAACAATGCAGCCACGCAGGTTCATGTGGATGGCCTGTACACGAGCAACGTGCTCGCCCTGCGTTCTATCACGTTCGGGGTCAACGGCACGGGGCAGGGGACGGCGCGCGCCACAGTCAATTTCCTCGCGCCCACGCAGCCCAGCGTGTACGTGTCGGGGCAGGTGATCGGGGCCAGCCTCGCTGCATTGCGTCTGCCGCCTGCCGCCCGAACGCTGAACCTGGGCGGCACAGCAGACGTTTCCTTTCTGGCGCGGCGCGAGGGGCCGCTCGCTCCCACAACCGCGATGCTGCCGTTTGCGTTTGTCGCCAATGTCACGGCGAGCCATCCGCGCGTGCGCGCGACCACGCTGGCCCTGGCGCGCGGGCGCGTCACGTATTCGCCGGGCACGGGGCTTGTTATCAGCCGCGCTCTGGTGCAGGATGCTTTCGGCGGCGTCGCCACCGTGAGTGGGTTGGTGCCCACCGGAACCGGCACCGCGATGGGCGGGCCAGACCAGTGGCATCTGGCCGTCAGCGGGGCCGGGCTGAAACTGGCGCGTCTCCTGTCACCCTATGTGAAAGCCGACGCGGGCGGCCTCGCCTACGCGCAGGCGAACGTCACTGGCCCGCTGGCTCGCCCGCAGGTCGCGGGCACGGCGCAGATTTACGGCGGGCGGGTGGGGCGCATCACGACGGATGCCGTCACCGGAAAGTTCGCGCTCACGTTTGACGCCCTCCGCCTGCAGGACGTGACCCTGCGCCGTTATCCCACCGAAATCACTCTGGCGGGAACGGTCAACGGCTTCGCGTCCGGCAATCCGCTTCTCGCGCTGGACGGCTCTTTGTCACAGGCCGACGTGCAGGACGTGCTGGCGCTTGCCAATCAAGTTGCCGGGCATTCCGTCGCCAACACGCCGCCCGCGCTGGCTGACACGCTCTCCGGCACAGCGGAAGGCACGTTTCATGTCGCGGGACGGCTCCATGCGCCCGCCATCACCGGCCATGCCGCCATCACCGACGCCGTGCTTGACCGTTACCGCATTTCGCAGTTGCAGGCCGATATTGCCTACGCGCACGACACTCTGCGGGTGGACAATGCCCTCCTGACCGCCGAAAACGGCGCGCAGGCCGTCGGAGACGGGCAATACGGCCTCCAAACCGGACGCCTCGCCGCCGCAGTCTCCGGTACGGATTTCCCGCTGGACTTGCTTGACCCCGTGACCAGCCGCTTTGTGTCGCTGGACGGCACGGCGAACTTCCAGGCGACGCTGGGCGGCACGATAGCCGCGCCCTCTGCTGATGTCACCATTGCCGCGCGTGACGTAACCGCAGACGGGCAGGCGTTCGCGCCCTTCACGCTCGCCGGGCGCTACGCTGACGGCGTGCTGACTCAGACCGGCGCCCCCTGGACGCTGGCTGTGACCGTGCCGCCCGCGCCCGGCGAGGACGCACCTGCCGCTGTCACCCGCTACATGGTAGACTCGCTGCGCCTCGCCCTGCCGACGCCCGCGCACCCGAAGCGCATCGCGTCGCTTTCTCTCACAGGCTCCATTCCCGCCGATGCGCCGGAGCATCTGTCGCACCTGCTGGACACGCTGCGCGCGAGCCGCTTCGCCGGAACGCCCGCCGCGCAGAACATTTTGGCCCGCACGGACGCACTGCCCACGCCGCCCGAAGCCACGCTGTCCGTGCCCGCGTTCACGGTGACAGGGCCATTGAGCGCGCCGCAGGCGCACGGAACCGTGCAGATTGCCAATGCCTCTATCTACGATGCGCGCGTCAAGCAGGCGACGCTGAATGCGCGCTATGCGGGCGGCCCGATTCCCGACGCGCAGGGTGACCTGGCCGCGCAGGACATTGTGGTGTCCGGCGTGCCCATCGGGACGCTCACCGCGCAGGCGGCCCTCGCCGGGCGCGTCGTCATGGTGTCCCATCTGGATGCGCGTAGCCAGAATGCGTATCTCCATGCCGAAGGCAAAGCCGACTTAGACGGCTCGCTGTCCGCCACGCTGGATGCGTCCGACGTGCCGCTCGCGCTGGTCAACCCATTCCTGCCGCCGACCCGCCGCCTGTCGGGAATGCTGAGCGCTCTGACGGTGGTCGCGTCCGGCCTGACCCGCGCGCCCGACCTGACCGCCTCGGTCAACCTGGATAAGCCTGCGCTGGAAGTAACCAGCCCGGCGACACCCGTCGTTTCCCCGGCTGCCGCTTCTTCTGCTTCCGCCGCGCCCGATACGGCTCGCTACGCCCTGGACAGCGTTCGCAGCGGGGCGATGACCCTCACGCACCCGACTGTGGGCGCTGTTCCCCTGCTGACAGTCAATGACCTGTCAGCCTACAAAGGCGGGCGCGCGGTTGCCACGCTTTCCGGGACGCTGCCTTTAAGCCTGGCCTCGGCGTCGCTGCTGCCCACCGATTTGCCTACCGGCGAGCCGCTCCGGGCCGACCTGCGCGTCGCCGACCTGTCTGTGCTCGCCCTGTTCAGCCCGGCCCTGATTGACCCGGCACGCACCGCCGGGAGCCTCACCGCAAGCCTGAGCGTCACGCCGTCTGGAACCAGCCATGCTGGAACCGTGCAGGCCGGAACCTCGCGCGCAGGCGCGCTGTTGGGACAGGTAAATATCAGCAGCGGCTCCCTGGGCATCGTAGGCTTTGACACCGCGCTTCAGCAGATTAATGGGCGTCTGACGCTGATTGGTGACCGGATTGCCGTGCCGGGCCTGAGCGCGCACTCCAGCCGGGGCGGAACATTGACACTCTCCGGCAGCGGCACGACAGGCGCAGACGGACGCGCTGCCCTGCGCCTGAGCGCCAGCAACTTTTTGGTCAACGAGACCGGGCGGCAAACCCTGCTGGCGCGTCTCTACAACAGCGGCGTGACCGGCAAAGTCAACGGCAGCGTCAGCGTGTCCGGCCCCTGGGCCGCGCCGCTTGTGGCAACCGCGCCGAACGCGCCCCTTGTCATCACGGACGCCATTGGCACGCTGCCGTCTGCTGCCGCGCCGTCCGCTGCGCCCAAAGTCGTGCCTGCTGTCAACCCGCGCTTCGCGCTCCGAGTGGCACTGGGCGGCGGGCGTGATGGAGTGGTGAGTGTGCGCTCTTCCCTGTTGCGCGCGGATGCGCGGGGCGACCTGGAACTCGGCGGCAGCCTGTCCGATCCGACCCTGCGGGCGCACCTGAGCGTGGCGCGCGGCAACTTCATCCTGCCGCCGTCCACGCTGCTCAAAGTCGTGCGCTCCACGAACGGCGAACCGAACGAAGTGAACGCGCTGTATCCCGCCCCCGACCCTACGGCGAACAACGAGCCGGGGCTGCAAACGCAGGTGACGCTCACCGCGCAGGCCAACGTGTCTGTTTCGCCCGCAGCGCTCGCGGCTAACCAATCTGCGACCGGCAGTGTCAGCGACATCGCGCCGTCGCAGACGGATTTATCGCAGAGCCTCCCGGCGTCATCAAGCGTGTTTGGGGGTAAAACGCAGCGATATACCATCACGGCGCGCATTCGGGGGCTCCTGAACGTGCCGGACAAACTGACCATTGACCTGCAATCCTCGCCGCCGGGCCTTTCCCGCCAGCAGATGCTGGCCGCGCTCGTGCCGGTCGGCTCCCTGCTGGGCGGCGGCGAAAACGCGCTTAAGCAGCAGCTCGCGGAGGCGCTTCAATCGGTGGTGGTTCCGGCGCTGCTGTCGCCGCTGGAAACGCAGATTACAACGGCTCTGAACCTGGAAGACTTCAGTGTCAACTATTCGCCCAATGCGCCGGTCGTGGTGACGCTGACTAAAGAAATCGCGCCCCGGCTGGGCGTCACCTATATTCGCCTGTTCGGGGCGCGCGCGCCGGGCGCGGTCAACTCGGTGCTGCTGCCGCCGGAGTACACGCTGAAACTCAGTTACGGGCTGACCAGCCGCCTGCAAGTCAGCGTCTCCACAGACGATCAGCGCAACAACACGCTCGCGCTGGAAGGCATCTACGGCTTTTAGCCATTTATGGCAGATAAACGCTGCAGAAGCAGCGCCAACACGAGGCGAGGGGTTGAAACCCTTTCGCTAGAGGGCGTCAGGAAACGCCGAACGTCCAGAAGACGGGCGCGAGCGCCTCTTTTATGCGCCTTGCACGTTCCGCCGAAGGCTCCCTAGCGAGAGGGTTTCAACCCCGCGCGGCTTACTGTGAAACATTCTGTGTTTTCCATTGTCCAAAGGACTGACGCTATGGCCCTGGTGCCGCGCGCACGGGACAAAACCAAAGAAACCGGGGCAGGCTGGCTGAACGGGAAACCTGTTCAAGGCGGGCCGCAGGCGCTTGCGGGCGATGACGCGGCTTTGCTGCATGACTTTGACGCCCTGTACGCGCGCTACGAAAAGCCGCTGTTCAACCTGATTTATCAGTGGATCGGGGATTACGACGAGGCGCGCGACCTGTTTCAAGAGACAATGGTGTCTGCCTACAAAGCGCGCTCTCAGTTCCGAGGCGACGCACAGGTTTACACGTGGCTGTACCGCATCGCCCATAACCACTGCAAAAACCGCTTCAAGCAGCGTGACCGGCAGCGCGAAATAGAAGGGCCTTCTCTGGACGCTGGGGCGTTCGCGGATGACGGCGGCGACGGGACAACAGGGGAAGCCGCGCGCGACATTGCCGACTGGAGCCTTTCCCCGGAGCGGCAGGCCGAACAGAACGAACTGCAAGCGTTGATTACGCAGGCCGTAGACAGCCTCACTTCCGAGTACCGGGTCGTGCTCGTGCTGCGCGAAATGGAAGGGTTGTCCTACAACGAGATTGCGGAAGTCACCGGCCTGACATTGGAAGCCGTCAAGACCCGCCTGAACCGCGCCCGCGGGATGGTGCGCCAGCGCGTTGAGCCTTATTATCGGTTGGAGTAAAAGAGACAACAGCGTGCGCCCTGCCCGTTTCCCGGCAGACGCCGCCTGGTGTCTCCGAGGGAGCATTGCTGATTGATTATTCGTTCACAAACATTTCGCTTTTGGCCTTTGACGGCCTTCTGTGCCGCGCTCGCATGGGCTGCGCCGCTTTGTCCGGCACTGGCTGACCCGCCTGCTGCGTCTCCTGCTCCCGTCCCTTCTGCCAGCGTGCCGATGATGCCGCCCGCCGCCCCGGAAACGCCCCCTGCCGCGCCGCCCTCTATTACTGGCCTGGACAATTCGCCTGCTGCCGACAATGCGCCTGTTCTCAGCGGCAAAATCGCCCGCATCGCTATTCGCGGCAACACCCACATCTCTACGGAAGCGATCCGCGCCGTGCTGTCGCAGAAAGTCGGCAGCCCTTACAATGCTACCGCCGCCGACCGCGACCGCGATCAGATTAAAGGCATGGGCTTCTTCAACGGCGAAGTTGTCCTGAACGCCAGCCGCAGTCAGGCAGGCGGCGTTGATCTGACTTACTCCGTGACGGAGAACCCGGTTGTCAAGCGCATTGTATTTACCGCCAACACCGCCGACGGCAAGCCCACTATTCCCGGCGACAAACTCAAATCCCTGATGGACACGCACGAAGGCCAGGTGCTCAACACCAACACCCTGGTGCGCGACATCGACAAACTGTTCAACCACCAGACGGGCTATGTCAGCCAGCAGGGCTACATCATGGATGTGTCGGCGGACATCAATGTTGACCCCAACAACGGCGTTCTCACTATTCCGCTGGTGGAAGCCTATATCCAGAGCATTGTGATTAAAGGCAACAAGAAAACCAAGTCGGTGGTCATCACGCGCGAAATGCGCTCCCGCCCCGGCGAAGTGCTCAATCAAAACAAATTGCAGCGGGAATTGACCCGCGTCTACAACCTAGGCCTCTTTGACCAGGTCGGCCCGATTGACTTGCAGCCCACCGATGTCGGCAAAGTCATCATCACCATCCCTGTCACCGAAAAGCGAAGCGGGCAGGTTTCGGTGGGGGTCGGCTACTCGTCACGCTCCAAATTAGTCGGTCGGGCAGAGCTGGCAGAAAACAACTTCCGGGGCCTGGGCGAGCGTGTCAGCATTCAAGGCGAAGTTGGCGGCATCAGCAGCGAAAGCTCTATTGAACTGGGCTTCTTTGAGCCGTACATTGACAAGCATCATACGTCGCTCAGTGTTGACCTGTATAACAAGGTCATTTATCGCTTTTCGTCCAGCATCTTCGGCGGCAGCACCACCCCGACCACCGGCACCACCAGCAACTACAGCGAGATACACAAAGGCGGCTCCCTGTCAGTCAATCGCCCGCTTGGTGATTTCACGTCTTTCGGCCTCTCCGCGCGCACGGAAAGCGTTACGTCCGCCAATGTGGACGTGCCACTGACGGGCAGTTTCATCCGGCAGGACGGCACCGTCAGCGCGCTGGGCGCGCAGCTTTCCAGCAACACCAAAGACCAGGATTTTTCGCCTGCCTCCGGCGGCCTGCGCTCGCTTTCCTATGAACTCGGCGTCGCAAGCACCAGCACCGCCAGCAACGCGCCTTCGCCGCTCGCGCCGGGGCGGCATGATTTCGGCAAACTGGGCGTTGACCTGCGCCAGTATATCAGCCTGCAAGGCCCGCGCAGGCCGGATAACATCAAAGAGCCAAAGCGCGTGCTGGCCGTGCGCCTGCTGCTGGGCACGACCAACAAGAACATTCCGTTCTTTGAGCAATACTTCCTGGGCGGGGCTGACTCCCTGCGCGGCGTCCAGACTGACCGGTATTGGGGCAACAACCTGCTGCTCTTTCAATCGGAAGTGCGTATCCCGGTCGGCAAAGGAGACAACTTCCAGTTCGTTGGTCTGGCAGACGTGGGGGACGCCTGGGGCAGCATTTATCAGGCTCCCGGCTTGGAGCAGCATAGCAGCCTGGCGCTGTCGGGCGACTACGGGGCAGGCATTCGTCTGGTGACGCCCATTGGCCCAATTCGTATAGATTATGCCATTCCAACCGGCGGCGGCAGCGGCCAGACTCAGTTCAGCATCGGGCAATCTTTCTAACGCACATCGCTACTTTGACACATAAAGGAACCCTATGAAGACCGTTCTCACTCGTATTGTTCTCTGCAAAACCCTGCGCGCGGCAGTGCTGACGCTGGCTATGACGGCCCTGCTCGCTCCTGCGCCTGCTGTTCAGGCGGCTCCGGCAGCCTCGGCGTATCCGTTCGGCAGCGTTGACCTGGGCAAAATCCTGACGGGATACAGCAAGAAGGCCGCTCTGGATGACCAGATTAAAGCCCTGAACGACCAGCTGGACGCTCAGTTCAAGGAGCAGGAAGGCAGCGATATGCTGAACAAGACACAGCAGCAGCAACTCACTGCGCTGCTCGCCAAATCCCCGCGCAGCGCGGCGGACACGGCGCAGATTACGCTGCTGGAGCAGCAGTCTGCCAAAGACACGCAGGAGCTTATCGGGCTTCAGCAAAAAAGCAGCCCGACTGCCGCCGACTCTGCCCGCCTTACGGCGCTGACCCAGCAACACCAGGCGGGCCAGCAGGCCCTTCAGGACACCGCCGATGAGTTGAAAACCAAATTGCAGGCAGAGCAGGATCGCCTGAGCACCCAACTTACGGATACCATCAAAGCCGCCGTCGCCGCCGTCGCCCAGCAGCGCGGCCTGACGGTTGTCTTCAATGCCCAGGTCGCGGTCTACAGCGCTAATGACATCACGACGGAAGTGCTCGCGCGCCTCAACAAGTAGACGCCTGCGGGCAACTCAGGCGGCGGCGAGCGTGTGCTTGCTTTTGATGGCAGGATGCTCCACAGGCCGCCGCCCGCCGTCTCCGCCGCTGCCGGGCACGGCGAACTTGGACGCGCTGGTGCGCCGTCACCCTGGCTGGCAGGGCGTGGCGCAGTACGACGCGGCCCTTGCGCGCTTGCAGACGGACGCGGCCCGTCTGGGGCAGGCGGCCAGCGTTCCGGCCACTTTGCCGCCGCTGCCCTCGTTGGAAGCGAGTGCCCCGCGCGTCCCGGCGGCGCTGGCGGCGGGGCAGGCGGCGCGTCTGCTGCAAGCTGAACAGGCGCAGGGCGCGCGCCTGCGGCAGCGTCGCGCACAGGCCAGGACGCGGCAAATCGCGCTGGCCCGCGAAGTCTGGCAACGGGAGGCCGACACGCAGTACGGGCACGCGGCAGAAAGGGCGCAGTTCGCATACAGCCGTCAGGCGCGCGCGGTCGCCGCGCGGCGTCAGGGTGAGCGACTGAACCTGACGCTGCAAATCCATGCGCTGGAGCGGCTGGTGGGCGGCTGGAAGGCGTCGGTGCCGCCCGCCCCGGAACTGAAGGCGGCGCAGGCGGAATTGGCGCAGAAGCAGGCGCGGCTCGCGCAATTAGACCTGGCGCAGGGCATTGAACTGCATCTGGCGCAGGCGCAGCGCGATGCCGCGGTGTCGCAGGCGCAGGCGGCGCGCGCCGCGTATGTGCAGGCGCAGGCCGCCGGGGAAGAAGCGCGATTGTCGGCGCAGGACGAAACGCAGGTGCGCCTGCTGGAAAGCCGCCTGGCGGCGCAGCGCATGGCGCTGTTGAGCGAGGAAAGCAAGCCGCTCGCCGGTGACGTGTCTCCGGCGGGAACGCTGAATGCGCAAGCCGTGCCGTCAGCGCCCGTTCAGGCAGCCCTGTCATCGGCAAGCCTGTCGCGCTCGCAAGCAAGTCTGCAGGCAGCGCGGGCACATTTGGAGCAGCAGCGCACTCGCTGGGTTGCCTTTTTGTACGACGACACGCGCTCGGCGGCGCTGGACGCCGCGCACCGGCGGCACTGGGTGCTGTCGTTTGGCCCGACCCGCGCAGGAGCGGCAGACCTGACAGGGCCGCTGTCGCAAGACTTGGCGGCCCATGCCTGGAAAACGTGAACGGGGAAGCGAACCATCTGCCGGAACGCGCAGAGTAGCGGACGCGAGAAACAGAAAAGGAAACGGCATGCAAACGACCGTGGGACAACTGGCCGCGCTGATTGAAGGCGCGGTGGAAGGCGATGAAGACATCGCCATTCGCGGCATTTCCAGCATTGAAGACGCGCAGGACGGCGACATCACGTTCGCGGAAAACGACAAGCTGCTGTCCAGCGCCGGGCGCTCACGCGCCTCGGCGGTGATCGCCCCCGCCTCCAGTCCGCAGCCTGCTGCGGACGGCCTGCGCCATAAGCCGCTGATCCGTGTCAAAAACCCGCGCTTTGCGTTTGCGCAGGTGCTGCGCATCTTTGCGCCGGAGCCGAAAGTCTATCAAGGCATCCATCCGACGGCGGTCATCGGCGAGAACGTCTCGTTTCGGCCACAACGCTTCTGTCCATGCGCTGGCCGTGATCGGCGACAATGTCACGCTGGGCGATAACTGCGTCATCTATCCGTTTGCGTATCTCGGCGACAATGTCACCGTCGGCGATAACTGCGTGATCTATCCCCATGTCGTGCTGCACGACGACACGGAGATCGGCAACTGCGTCGTCATTCACAGCGGCAGCGTTCTCGGCACGGACGGCTTCGGCTATATGTTCATCGAGAACCGGCACTATAAAATCCCGCAGATCGGGCGCGTGATTGTGGAAGACGATGTGGAGATCGGCGCGAATGTCACCATTGACAAGGCGCGCACCGGCTCGACGCGCATCGGGGCGGGGACGAAAATTGACAATCTGGTGCATATCGGCCACAATGTCACGGTCGGCAAGAACTGCGTGATTGTCGCCCAGGTCGGCGTGTCCGGCAGCGTGGACATCGGCGACGGCGTCATTCTCGCCGGGCAGGTCGGCGTCAAAGACCATGTGACGATCGGCGACGGCACCATTGTCGCGCGCCAAGACCGGCGTCATCGGCGACCTGCCCGCGCAGTCGTTTGTGTCCGGGCATGTATGGCCGCCCGCATCGGCAACGAGATGCGCGCGCAGGTCGCTGTTCGGCAAGCTGCCGGAACTGCACAAGCAGATCAAAGATCTGGAAGCGCGGCTGGCCGCGCTGGAAAAGGCCGAAGAGCGAGCCGGTGAGTGAACGCGCCGCCGCGTCAGACGCTGGCCGCTCCGAGCGCGATGGCTTTCACGGCGTCGGCCTGCATTCCGGGGCCGACGCTTCCGTGCGTCTGCTGCCCTGCGCCTCCCGGGACGGGGCTGGTCTTTCGGGACACGGCGAACGGGCAGGAAATTCCGCGCGCTGGCGGCGAATGTTGTCCGATACGTCCCGCTGCACGCGGCTGGCGCAGGACGGGGTCGAAGGTGCAGACGGTCGAGCATGTTCTGTCCGCGCTGGCGGGGCTGGGCGTGGACGATGCCGTGATCGAGATCGCGGGCGGCGAAGTGCCTGCTGCCGACGGCAGCGCCGCCCGTTTGTCGCGCTGATTCGAGAGGCGGGTCTGCAGGAGCAGCAGACGCGCCGCCGGTCGAGCCGCTGATTCTGGAGCAGCCGGTGTCTGTGTCAGGGGAAGGCGGCTACGTGATTGCCGCGCTGCCTGCCGATCGCTTTCAGGCGACGGTCGTGCTGGATTATCCGAACCATCCGTATCTGGGAACGCAGGCGGCGGTGTTTGACGCGGCACGGGCGATTACGCGCGCGAAATCGCGCCCGCCCGCACTTTTGGCTTTCTGTCGGAGATCGAAGCGCTGCGGGCGCACGGGCTGGGGCTGGGGGCGTCGTGTGAGAATGCGCGTCGTTCTGCGGCGAAGACGGCTACGAGATGCCGCTGCGCTTTCCCAATGAACTGGCGCGGCACAAACTGCTGGATTTGATCGGCGATCTGGCGCTGGTCGGGCGGCCGTTGCAGGCGCATGTCATTGCCGTCAAGCCCGGCCATACGCTGAACATCGCGCCTCGCGCGCCTGCTGTCTGAATAAGCGCATCGCTGAAGCGTACTTTGAGGAGACACATTTTGCCTGTACTGGACATTGAAGCCATCAAAGAAATTCTGCCGCACCGGTATCCGTTTCTGCTGGTGGACCGCATTCTGGAACTGGAGCCGGGCAAGCGGGCCGTCGGGATCAAAAATGTCACCGCCAACGAGCCGTTCTTTCAGGGCCATTTCCCGCAGCGGGCCGATCATGCCGGGCGTTCTGATTATTGAGGCGATGGCGCAGGTCGGCGGCGTGATGATCCTGTCGGTGGAGGAGCATCGGGCAAACTGGCCTATCTCGGCGACCGTGGACGAGTGCCAAGTTCCGCCGGCCGGTCGTGCCCGGCGACACGCTGGCAGTGGAAACTGAATCTGCTGCGGCTGCGCGGCAACATGGGCAAAGTGCGCTGCATCGCGCGCGTCGGACGACCAGGAAGTCGGCGGAAGCCGAGATCATGTTCGCCCTGGTCGCTGCCACTGACGCCTTCCGCATGATGCCCGTTCTGGTCACGACTCGATGCGGAAAAGACACCATTTCTGTATGAAGATTCATCCTACAGCCAGCATTGACCCCAGCGCGCAGATCGGCGACGATGTCGAGATCGGCGCCGTACACCGTCGTCGGCGCGGAAGCCGTCATCGGCGCTGGCACGCGCCTGCGGCCCCATGTCGTCATCGAGCCGTATGTCACCATCGGCGCAGGGCTGCGACGTGTTTTCCGGCGCTGTTCTGGGCGGCATCCCGCAGGACCGCAAGTTCAAAGGCGAAAAAGTCTTTCTGATCATCGGCGACAACAACATCATCCGCGAGCATGTCACCATCCACCGCGCGGCGGGCGCGGGCAATGAGACGCGCATCGGCGACAACAATCTGATCATGGCCTACTGCCATATCGGGCATAACTGCCAGATCGGCAGCGGCATCACGATGGCGAACATGACCGGCATCTCCGGCCACGTTGCTGGTGGAAGAGCGCGTGAACTTCGGCGGCTTTGTCGGCGTCCATCAGTTCGTGCGCATCGGGCGGCTGGCGATGATCGGCGGCTATTCCAAAGTGGTGCAGGACATTCCGCCGTTTATGATGGCCGATGGCCGCCCCTGCAAAGTGCTGGATTTGAACGTCATCGGCCTGCGCCGCTCCGGCGTCTCCGCGCCGGTCGCGCGCCGATCTGAAGCAGGCGTATAAACTGCTGTACCGCTCGCAGATGAATATGTCGCAGGCGGTGGAAACGATCGAAACGGAAGTGGAGCCAAGCCCGGAGCGCGATTATCTGCTGGACTTCATCCGCAACATCCGCTTCGGCTCCAATGGCCGCCAGAACGACGCGCCCCGCGTCTGTGAAGGGCGAGCTGCGCGTCAGAGGCCGCGTGATGGATGACAGGCCGCTGCGAATCGCGATTGTGGCCGGGGAGCCGTCGGGGACCGGCAGGGCGCGGCGCTGCTGGCGGCCCTGCGCGCACATGGTCGCGCCCCGCGCCGTGGAAGCCTGGGGCATCGGCGGCGCATTTCATGCAGGAAGCGGGCGTCGACGTCTGCGCCATGACAGCGAGCCGCTGGGCGGCGATCGGCATTGCGGACACCCTGGTCGAAAATCCCGCACCTGCTGCAGGTGCTGGCGGACATGAAACGCGCCCTGCGGCGCGACCCGCCGGATGCGCTGGTCGTGATTGATGCCGGGGCGTTCAATGTGCCGCTGGCGCGCTGGGCGAAGCGGCAAGGGCATCTGCCCGGTCTTTTATTACTTTCCGCCCGGTTCCTGGCGCAAAGGCGCGCCGCGGCAGGGCAAGACGCAGGTCTGGCCGACGGCGACTGACCGGATCGTGACGCCGTTTCCCTGGTCGGAGACGCTGCTGCGAGCAGGCGGGGCGGACGCGCATTTTGTCGGCCATCCGCTGCTGGATCTGGTCAAGCCGACCTGACGCGACGCGGAGTTTTATGAGCGCTTCGGCCTTGACCCGCACCGCCCGCTGGTCGCGCTGCTGCCGGGCAGCCGCCAGGGGGAAATCGCGCATATTCTGCCGGCGCTGATCGGCGCGGCGGGGGAGATCACGCGGCGCATTCCCGGCGTTCAGTTCGCGCTCGCGCTGGCGTCCTCGCGCCGCGCGGCCCTGGTGGAAGACATTGATCCGGCGCGAACAGAGGCGGGCGCGCAGCGCGGCTGCAACTTTTGATGCATCAGGCGGGCGACAAGCTCGCGCAGATCGCGCACAGCGCGCTGACGCCGCCGCTGCCGCAGCTGGCGACCAATGAAGGCTTGACGCTGCCGGCGCCGCCGGCTGATGAGCGGAGACGCGCTTCGCTGTCCGAGCGGCGCGCGGCCCTGCGCCCGCTGGTGATCTGCGAAGGGCTGACCTGGGACGTGCTGGCGCGCTGCGATCTGGTCATTACCAAATCCGGCACGGCGACGCTGGAAGCGATGATCCTGCAAAAGCCGATGGTGATCGTGTATCGCGGCTCCGCGCTGATGGCGCTGGAATGGCGTCTGCGCCGGCGCAGCTTGAACATCGCGCATATCGGCCTGCCGAATATTCTGGCCGGGGAGCGGCTGTTTGCCGGAACTGATTCAGGACGAAGCGACGCCGGAAGCCATTGCGGATCTGGCTGTGGAAATGCTGCTTCAGCCGGAGCGTATTCTGAGCTCAAAGAGCGGCTGGCAGATCTTGTCCGCGACAACCTGGGCGAGCCGGGCGGTGTGGCGCCGCGCCGCTGATCTGCTGCTGGATTTGATTAGCCGTCAACGGGAAAACCAACCATGAGCATCACCATTCGAAAACAGGCCCGCCTGCGGGCAAGCCGCCGTTTCTGGTGCGCCGCCGCACCGTCTTTACCTGGCTTGTCCCGCTGCTGCTGCTGGCCGCCGCGCTGCACTGGCATCGCAATGACGGCGGCTGGGCCGCCTATGGCGCGGGCATCGGCGCTGGTCGTTCTGGGCGAAGTCGTGCGGTTCTGGTCGGCGGGCTATATTGCCAAAGACGCGCGAGATCGCCACGGGCGGGCCGTATGCCCATGTCCGCAACCCGCTTTATTTCGGCTCGCTGCTGCTGGCCGTCGGCTACGGCCTGATCTCCGGGCTGGGCGTCTGGGGCGTCGGCGCGATGCTGGCTGCTGTTTCTGGTCTTCCATCTGGCGGCGATCTTCTATGAAGAAACGTTCCTGACAGCCAAGTTCGGCGCGCCCTACTTAGAGTATGTGCGGCGCGTCCCGCGCCTGCTGCCGTCGCCCTGGCCGCGCACGCAGGGGCCGGGCCGCTTTGAGTGGGCGCAGGCCCTCCGCAACCGGGAGCACGACCTCGGCGCTGTTCGCCACTGATCTTCGTTCTGCTGCTCAGTCTGCGTTTTCTGGTACACTGACAGATATGCACCATGACATCCTCGCCCGCGTCAGATCTGGGATCTGCTGTGGCCGTATATCAAGCAGGACCGCTGGTATCTGCTTGTGGCGCTCTGCTGCGCCGCCGGCGTGAGCGGCCTCGGACGGCGCGGTCGCCAGCCTTGCTGCAGCCCTTTATTGACTCGGCCAACAGCGCGGCGGCGCATCAGGTGGATGCCGCCGATCTGCACCGGCTTGAATCTCATCAGCCTGGCGATTATCGGCGTGTACGCCCTGCGCTGGTTCTTCACCTATGGCGACATGGTGTTCTTCGCCGAAGCCGGGCAGCGGCTGGGCCTGCGCCTGCGGAACCGCATTTACGAGCATTTGCAGGGGCTGTCGCTGAGCTTCTTCAACCGTCAGCGCACCGGCGCGCTGATGTCCACGATGAACAACGACGTTCCGCTGCTGCAAAACACGGTTGCCGGCCTCAAAGACCTGGCCCCTTCTCCCTTCTATGTCATCGGCGGCCTGGTCGTCATCTTCCTGATCTCCGTCAAACTTTCCCTGATCGCGCTGGTCGCGTTCCCGCTGATGGCTCTACAGCATCAGCCTGCTGACCCGCCGCATCCGCCGGTCCACCGGCGAGCACGCAGAACAAGCTGGCCGATGTCAACACGCTGATGGAGGAAACCCTCAGCGGCATTCGCATCATCCAGTCGTTCGGCGCGGAGAAGCAGGACGATTGCGCGGTTCCGGCAGGAAAACCAGGCTGCCAAAGACCTGAGCATGGCGGTCGTGCGCCAGTCCGCGCGCCTCAAGCCGACGACTGATCTGATCGGGGCGATCGGCATCGCGTTCGCGCTCTGGGTCGCGGGGCACATGGTCGCCGACAACGAACTGACGCTGGGGCAGCTCGGCAAGTTCGTGTTCATGCTCAATCTGATTGCCAAGGGCATCGGCGGGCTGGGCGGGGCGAAAGTCACCTGGGAGCAAATTCAGGCGGGCGGCGGGCGCATCTTCGCAGAACGTGCTGGATGTCCAGTCCGATATTCAGGACGCGCCTGACGCGGTGACGCTGCCGCCCGTGCAGGGCCGCGTCGAGTTTCAGCGACGTCGCGTTTGCGTACAACCGAGACACGCCGGTTCTGCGCGACATTTCGTTTACCATGAACCCGGGCGAAGTCGTTGCCGTCGTCGGCCTGTCCGGGGCGGGCAAAAGCACCATCGCCGATCTGATTCCCCGCTTTTATGACCCGCAGGCCGGTGCGGTATTCGAGTGGACGGCCATGACCTGCGCGACGTGACGCTGGCACTCCCTGCGGCAGCAGATCGGCATTGTGCCGCAGGAAACCGTGCTGTTCGGCGGGACGATCCGGGACAACATCGCCTATGGCAACCCGCTGGCGACGGACGCCATGATCGAGGCGGCGGCCCGCGCCGCCAACGCGCACGAGTTCATCTCCGACCCGCGCATTCTGCCGGACGGCTATGAAACGCTGGTCGGCGAGCGCGGCAAGCAGTTGTCCGGCGGGCAGCGGCAGCGCATCGCGATTGCCCGCGCCCTGCTCAAAGACCCGCGCATTCTCGATTCTGGACGAAGCGACTTCCTCGCTGGATGCCGAATCGGAAAAGGTCGTGCAGGAAGCGCTGGAAACCCTGATGCGGGGGCGCACGACGCTGGTCATCGCGCACCGGCTGTCCACCATTCAGAACGCGCACAAGATACTGGTGATGGAGGCCGGGCGCATTGTGGAGTGCGGCACGCATTCCGAACTTATGCGCCTGCGGGCGGCTGTACGCGCATCTGTACCTCACGCAGTCTCGGCACGAGCCGGGCACGGGAGATGAAGCTGGACCCAAGAGGAAGACAGCCGCCTGCCAGAGTGGCTGCCTTATGCTGAGTTCGCTTTATCCCATTTCTGGCCTACTGGATTGCCCGCCTGCTAGCGGCCACCCTGCGTGTGCGCGTGGTCGGCGAAGAGCGCGTGCAGGCGTTTGAGCGCGACGGCATTGGCGTCATTCTGGTCACCTGGCACGGGCGCACGCTTGTTCCCATCACGCGGTTCCGCAATCGGGGCTACTGGGCCATGATTTCCACCTCCCGCGATGGCGAGTACCAGAACCGCCTGTTTCAGCGCTTTGGCTGGCAAACCGTGCGCGGCTCCACGTCGGCGCGCGGCGCGGTGCAGGCGGCCCTGACCATGGTCAAGCACCTGAAAGCCGGCGGCGACGCTGGCGCTCACGCCCGACGGCCCGCGCGGGCCAAGCCATGTGCGTGCAGCCGGGCGCCATCTTTCTGGCGGCCAGAAGTCCGGCTGCCCGATTATCCCGGCGGGCATCAGTGCCTACGCCGCGCCGCCTGCTCAAAGCGTGGGATCGTTATCTGCTGCCCGTGCCGTTCGCGCGGGCCGCGCTGATTTATGGCGAGCCGCTGTTCGTGCCGCGTCATGCGACGCGAGGCCGAGCAGGCGGAATGGGCCGAGCGCGTGCGGCGCGCGATTGATGCGCTGGAAGCGCAGGCGGAGCGTGCGGTCGGGGGCCGCTGCGTTCCCACCGAGCGCGCGCCGCAGGATGCGGGCCAGTGGCATCAGATTTAGCGAAGGCGCGTCTGCAAGACTACGCGCTGGACGTGATGCAGGGGCGTCCCGGCGTCGTGCCCGCCGTCCTGCGCGGTGTTCTGGGCGGGAGCGCCGCGCTCTATGAAGCGGGTCTGGAAGCGTACTTGCTGGCCGAGCGAATGGGGCTGCGGCGGCGCGCGCGGCTGCCAGTTCCGGTCGTCAGCGTGGGCAACTTGACAGTGGGCGGCACGGGCAAAACGCCGATCGCGCAAATGCTGTGCCCGCACGCTGGGGGCGCAGGGGAAGCGCGTCGCGGTGTTGAGCCGGGGGCACGGCGGGCAGGGCAGAAATACGCGCGTTGTCTCCGATGGGAGCCGCGTTCTGCTCCCTGCGGCGGAAGCGGGCGACGAGCCGTGCCTGCTGGCGCGTTCCCTTTTGGGGCAGTCCGGGCCGGGCATTCCGGTGCTGGTGGGAAAAGACCGGCGGCAGTCGGGGCGCGAAGCGCTGCGCCGCTTCGGGCTGGACGCGCTGGTGCTGGACGACGGCTTCCAATACTGGCAATTGGCGCGGGACTTAGACATCGTGCTCTTAGACGCCCGCCACCCCTTTGACAACGGCTCTTGCCTGCCGCGTGGCCTTCTGCGCGAGCCGCCGCGCCATTTAAGTCGGGCGCAGTTGGCAGTCGTCACCCGCGCCGATGGATTGGGAGCGAAAGAGCGGGACGCGCTTATGGAACGAATTGCCGCGCTCGCGCCGCGCGCCGCTGTGTTCTTTGCCCGCCATGCGCCAACGGAGTGGGTGCGCGTGCCGAGCGGCGAGACGTGCCCATTGGACGCCTTGCGCGGGAAGACGGTGATAGCCCTGTCCGGCATCGCGCAGCCGGAGACTTTCGCGCGCGCGCTGACGAACGCGGCAGGCGTCGTCGTCGCGCGTCACTTAATCTACCGTGACCATGCGGGCTATACGGAACAGGACGTGGGGACAGTCCGCCGCGCCCTCGCGGAAGCCGGAGCCGAAGTTCTAGTGATGACAGAAAAGGACGCCGTGAAATGGCCCGCTTCGCCGGAGTTGCCTGCGTTCGCCTTGCGCGTCGCGGTGCAGGTGGAGGACGAAGCGCGGTTTCTGGCACTGGTCTCGGAGCGTCTGTTTCAGCACCCACTGCGTGGGCACACGCCATGAAGAAACGCATCTGGCAGCCTCTGGTTCGCGCGACATTCCGCCTGCTTCTGCGGGCGCTGCGGGTTGCCCCTGCCGTTCCTGCCCAACGCTGTGGCGAGTGGGTGGGGACGCTGGGCTACCATTTGTCCGCGCGCTACCGCGCCGTCGCTGACCGCAATCTGCAAATCGCCTACGGTGACGCGCTCACGCCCGCCGCGCGGCAGGCATGGATTAAGCGCGTGTTCCAGAACTTCGCCCGCGCGACGCTGGTGGAGTTTTTGCAGGCTCCCTCTCTCACGCCGGACGCCCTGCGCGCGCTCGTTCACGCCGATAGTTACGCCGCCGTGGACGCCCTGCTGGCGCGCGGGCGTGGCATGATACTCATTACGGCGCATTTCGGCAACTGGGAACTGCTCGCGCGCCGGGCCGCTCTGGAAGGCTACGAAGTTATGGTGGTGGCGCGTCAGGGCGACGACCCACAGTTCAATGCCCTCACGGACGGGCTGCGCGCGCAGGGCGGCTATGTTGTTCACCCGCGCGGGGCGTCCCCCCGGCCTTTGTTGCAGCAACTGCGCCGCAACAAAATAGTCGCCATTCTCCCCGACCAGAAGTCGGACGATGTGTTTGTGCCGTTCTTTGGCCGCACGGCGGGCACGGTGGCCGGGCCTGCGGTGCTGGCTCTGAAAACGGGCGCTGCGATTCTCCCCATGTTCTGCCCGCGCCAGCCGGACGGCACGTATCGCATGGAGATTGGCGACGGAGATCGACACAACTTCCACGGGCGATGCCGACGCCGACACGCGCCGCATCATGGCAGACATCAACCTTGCCATTGAGCGCGAAGTGCGCCGTTACCCGCAACAATGGCTCTGGCTCCACGACCGCTGGCGTCTGCCGCCCGGCATGACGCTCGCAGACGCCGAGGAAGCCGCCGCGCCGGAATGGGAACACGCCGGAGGCCGCGCATGAAGCCGCTGCCGCCCCTTTCTCAAATTGACCGCCTTCTCCTTGTGAAGACCAGCAGCCTCGGCGATGTCCTTCACGCCCTTCCTGTCGCGCAGGCTCTTAAAGAAGCCCGCCCAGAACTTATGTTAGGGTGGGTGGTGCGCTCCCGCTGCGCGGACATTCTGCGCGGCAACCCGCACGTTGACCACCTTCATGTGATAAACGACAAGCCCTCTCTGGCTGACCTGACCCGCCTGCGCCGGGAACTGCATTCTCAGCACTATCAGATGGCGCTGGAGATGCAGGGCCTCGCCCTGAGCGGCCTGCTGACGCGGCTTTCCGGTGCTCCGCTGCGTGTGGGCTGGGATCGCAACCGGGAGGGCAACGCGCTGTTTCTGACGCACCCCATTGTGCTTGGCAAGAGACATCGCGCGGCACGAGATAGACGCTCTGTACGGCTTTGCACACGTTTTAGGCGTTCATCCTGCACACAGCGCGTTCCCCGTGCAGCATTATCTCGCGTCCAAAGGCGCAGCGCAGGCGGCAGAATGGCTGCGCGAGTTGCCCCGCCCGCGCGTCGCGCTGAACGTGGGCGCGTCCCGTGCCTACAAACGCTGGCTGGAAGCGAACTGGGCAGCCGTCGCAGATAAACTCGCAGAACGAGGCTGCGGCGTCGTCTTTGTGGGCGGGCCGGGGGACACGGAAGCCATCGCCCGCGTGCAGTCGTTACAGCAGCACACGGCGGGCGGCTTGAACTTGTCAGGCAAAACGACTTTGCGCGAGTTGGCGTCCGTGCTGGCGGCGTGTGATTTGCTCGTGAGCGGGGACAGCGGGCCGATGCATCTTGCCGTCGCTGTCGGCACGCCGACGGTTGCCCTGTTCGGCGGCACTGACCCGCGACGGCACGGGCCATATGGAACGGGCCATGTCGTGCTGCACAAGCCCGCGCCCGACGGGGAATTGCCCTCGCGTCGCCCGTCGGCGGAATACGGCGCGGCGTGCATGGCGGCGATTACGGTGAAGGACGTGCTTCGGGCCGTGCAGAGCCAATTGGAACAGCAGGAAGCGGCACTCCATGCCTGAGAAAATACTTGTTGTCAACATGAACTACCTGGGGGACGCGCTGTTCACGACGCCCGCACTCCATGCCCTGCGGCTGGCGTATCCGCAGGCGCAAATTGACACCATCGTGGGCGCGGGAGCCGCCGCCGAAGTCCTGCGCGGCAACCCGGACGTTGACGCCATTCATTTTCGCAAGGCGCGCGGTGGCTTCGCGCGTATCCGTGAACTGGTTCGTTTGCTGCGCGGGGGCCGCTACACGCAGGTTATTATTCTGCCGCCCCTGCCCGCGTATGCGCTGGCGGCATGGCTGGCGCGCACGCCACGCCGAGTAGGACAGGGCGGGCGCGGCATGGACTTTTTCCTCACCGAGCGGCGCACGGTGACGGGCGCGCACTTTGTGGAGCGGTTCCTGCAAACCGCGCCTGTGACAGAAGACAGCGGGCCGCACGACAACCACCTGCGCGTCAATTGGGAGCCGCACGATGAGCAGGCCGCGCGGCGGTTGCTCGTGGACGCGGGCATCAATCCTGAACGGCCCTTTGTGGCCGTAAACGTAGGAGCCACCAAGCCGCAGAACCGCTGGCCCGCGCTGTCGTTCGCTGGGGCGATAGATTTGCTGGCCGACGTTCCCTGCGTCCTGGTCGGGGCAGGCGTGGACGACGCGCAAATCGCCGCCGACGTGCTGACCCATGTGCGGGAAAGCCGCCCCGTCAATCTTGTGGGCCAAACAAACGTGAAGGAACTGGCCGCGCTGCTGGCCGCGAGCGCTGTCACCCTGAGCGCGGATACCGGCCCGCTCCATCTGGCGACGGCAGTCGGAACGCCCGTCGTCGCCCTATTTGGCTCCACTGACCCGGCTCGGTGCGGCCCGTTTGAGGCCGAGGCGCGCGTGCTGGACGCGCATTTATCGTGCTCGCCCTGCGGCAAGCGCCCAACCTGTGCGGGCCGCTTTGACTGCATGAAAGCCATCACGCCCGCCGATGCGGCGTTCGCCGTGCGCGACTTGCTGCGTGCCGGGCGCGGCGCAGTTCTCCCGATGGCGCGCGAGGTGACGCGATGAAGCCCCCGCGTTCCGTTCGCCGCGTGATTGTGCTCACCAAGTTCCGCTTTCTGGGCGATACCCTGCTGGCTGTTCCCCTGCTTCGGGCCGCGCGTCAGCAATGGCCCGATGCGCGTCTGGTGCTGCTGACCGGGCCGAGCGCGCGCGTTCTGCTTCAGCATTGCCCCTATTTGGACGACATCTGGGAGTTTGACCCACGCGGCGCAGATTGCGGGCTGCCCCGGTTCCTGCGATTGGTGGGACGCCTGCGGCGGGAGCGCTTCAACCTGGCCCTTATCTTGAACCGCTCGTTTCATTCAGCCCTGCTGCCCTGGCTGGCGGGAACAAAAACGCGCGCAGGCTTCCGCTCCGAAGGACGCGACTGGCTGCTCAACGCGCCCGTGCCGTATCACCCTGACCGCCCGGAAGCTTTGTGTTACGGGGACGTTTTGCGCGCCGCCGCGCCTGCGGCGTCGATTGACCCGCACCTGGAACTGTGGCTGAACGACGACGAACGGCGCGACGCGCAGGCACGCTTAGTGGATGCTTTTGGCGAGACGGTTCCCCCGGCGCGGCTGGTCGGGATGCAGCCCGGCGCATCTCTGCCGGAAAAGCGATGGGACGCCGCCCGCTTCGCCGCCGTTGCTGAGGCGCTGTCTCAGGACGACCCGGCTTTGCGCTTTGTGCTGCTGGGCGGCCCCGAAGAGCAGGAAGCGTCGGAAGCGTTTCTGGCGCAGATAAACGCGCAAACTCGGGCCAAAACGCGCTGCTTTACCGGCAAATGCGGCCTGCGCGGCTCACTGGGCCTGCTGTCGCGTCTGGGGCTGTTTCTGTCCGCCGACACGGGCATCGGGCATTGCGCGGTCGCGCTGGACGTGCCGACACTGGCCCTGTTTGGCCCGACCAATCCGCGCAAATGGGGCGCGCACGGGGTTCTACACCGCGTTTTGGAGGCCCCGCAGGGCATTATGAACGCGCTGACAGCGGAAAGCGTGCTGGCAGAAATACGCGCGCTGCACACCGCCGCGTGGCGTGAGGCGGGAAACGCGCCTTGCGTCACGAACACCGCCGGGGGTATACTGAGAAGAACATGACTTACAGGCGCGCACTGGTGATACGGTTTGGCGGGATGGGAGACATTCTGCTGGCGACGCCGACTGTGCGCGCGCTCGCGCAGGCGTTTCCCGGCATCGCCATAGACTTTGTAGTGGGGGCGGGTATGGCTGACGCCCTTCTTGGCAGTCCCTTTGTGCGGCAAGTGATTGTGTTTGACAAGCGCGGCCCTGATGCACGCCCCCGCCGCTTTCTGCCGTTCTTGGGCCGCATCGCGCGCACTCGTTATGATCTGGTAGTGAACCTGCACCCCAGCGCGAAGTCCTATTTTATGGCTGCCGCCACCGGCGCGCGCCGCCATCTGACCTTCACCAAGCAGATGGGAGTGCGCCGCGACACCGGGCGCGTCGCGCACGCGATTGACGACTTCCTCAAGGAACTGCGCCCGCTACGGATTACGGAAGTTGCAGATCGGCGCATGGGTTTTGCTGTCCCTGCGGCAGCGCAGGCGCGCGTGAACGATTTGCTTAGAAGCGAAGGTGTGCGGGAAACCGACCGGCTGCTTGTGATAAATCCTGCCGCGTCGCGCCCCCTCAATCGCTGGCCTGCCGAGCGTTTCGCGCAGGCCGCCGCCCATTTTGCGGCTTTGCCCGGCGTGCGGGTTGTGCTCACCGGAGCGCCCCCTGCATTCCAAACGGTGATGGATGAGTTGGATGATGTGGAACTGGCCCGCTTTGTGGCGCAGGGCGATCCGCGCATTCTCAATTTGGCGGGCCAACTGAGCGTGAAGGAGTTCGGGGCCTTGCTGATGCGGGCGGATTGCCTGCTGACCTGCGATACTGGCCCGATGCATATTGGCGCGGCGCTGGGGACGCCGCTGGTCGTGCTGTCGGGCGCGGCTGACCCTGACCGCACTGGCCCGCTCACAGGCAACGCGACCGTGCTGATTGACCGAACGCTCTCTTGCGTGCCGTGCCGCGACCGCGTGTGCCGCCGGGGCGATGTGAAGTGCATGGACAATCTCAGCGTCCCTGCCGTTGTTGCCGCCGTCGCGGAGCGTCTGCAAATCGTCCCCGTTCACGGCAGAAGGCCGCTCATTGTTGTGTAATGTGCCTCCTATGACCATCACAGACCATACAGAACTTGCCCGGTGCGTGGCGGCGCGGCAGGCAGCCGGAGAGCGCATCGTGTTCACCAACGGCGTGTTTGACCTGCTTCATGTCGGGCATCTGCGCTACCTGACCGAAGCGCGCGCGCTGGGCGACGCTCTGCTTGTCGCGGTCAACACGGACGCATCCGTGCGCGCCCTCAAAGGCGATGCGCGCCCGCTTGTGCCCGACACCGAGCGCGCGGAGATGCTGGACGGTTTGCGCTGCGTGGATTACGTGACGTTGTTTGCGACGCGCACGCCGGTAGCGCTGATTGAGCAGGTGCGGCCTCTGGTGTACGCAAAAGGCGGCGATTATCAATTAAATGACCTGCCGGAAGCCGCCATCGTGCAGGCGTATGGCGGCACCGCGCGCGTATTGTCCCTGACGCCGGGCCGCTCGTCGTCGCGCCTGATAGAGAAGATGCGCGCCTGTGGCCCCGAAAGGAGCGTTCCGGGCGCGTAGCCTGCCCTGGAGCCTACGGAAAAGCAATGTCCCTTTCTATTCTGCAAGTTGCCACCGGGTTCCCCGCGTGGGGCGGCACGGAACTGCACATTCTCAACTTGTCCGACCAACTGCGGCGGCGGGGTCATCAGGTGACGATTGCCTGCCGCCCGGGACGCTGGGTAGAAGAACGCGCACGGCAGATGGACATTCCCACCGTGCCCATCCGCGTGATGCGCCAGCAGGACTGGCAGGATTTTGCCCGCCTGCGCGCTTTTCTGCACACGCATAAGACCGATGTGCTCCATGCCCATTGGAGCACGGATATTATCGTGCCGGGCTTCGCTGCCGTGCAGGAGCGCGTGCCGGTGCGCGTTTTGTCACGCCATATGCCGTACCCGTTCAAGAACCGATTGGGAACGCTGCTTTACAGCCGTCTGTTCACGCGCATGGTGACGGTGTCCCGTTCGGTGCGCGAGACGCTTCTGGCTTGCGGGGTAGCCCCCGACAAAGTGGAAGTCATTCATCACGGCACGGATGTGGAAGCGTTCGCAGGCACGACCGTAACGCCGCAGGAGGCGCGGCGCGAACTGGGCATCCCGGACAACACGGTGGCGGTCGGCATCGTGGGCCGCATTGCCCCGGAAAAGGGACACAAAGTGCTGATGGAAGCGGCGCGCGCGCTGGGCGAGCGTTATCCCCTGCGCTATGTGGTCATCGGCAACGGCCCCGATGAAGCTGCTTTGCGCCAGCAGGCGCACGACATGGGGCTTTCCGAGACGTTCCTGTTCGCGGGCTTCCGCGAGGACGTGAACAACGCCATGAGCGCTTTGGACATGGTGGCTGTGCCTTCAGTCTGGAATGAGCCATGCTCTGCCGTCGTGCAGCAGGCAATGGCCCTCTGCAAACCCGTGATTGGCACGCGGGCGGGCGGCACGCCGGAAATGGTGCTGGACGGAGAAACGGGGCTTCTCGTGCCGCCCGGCGACGCCGGGGCGCTCGCCGACGCAATCGCGGCGTTGGCAGGCGATGCGTTTGGACGCCGCCGCATGGGGGCGCTGGGACGGGAGCGCGTGGAAGCGCAGTTTTCCCTGCGCGTGATGACTGACAAACTGGAAACCCTTTACCAGCGCGAGTATGATCGGGCGCGCGGAACGGGCGCGCTGCATAAAGCGCTGGCCTCCTGAGCGCGTCCTGCCCTTTGCTCTTATGAAACGCCGCCCGCAGCCGCCTTCGTTTGTTGCTCCCCTCGCCCCCTGCAATCTTCCCCTGCGGCGCTGCCCTGTCGTGCGGGAAGACGCCTCGCACCGCATTCTCATTATGCGTGTGGGAGCGCATGGCGATATTCTCATGGGCACGCCGCTGCTGGCCGCGCTGCGCCGGGCGTATCCAAATGCCCATCTCACCTGGATTGCCGAACACACGGAGATGCAGGCCATTGATGCCCATCCCTTCATAGACGAGGTGCTGGGCTGGGATGGCGGCTACTGGAAACGAATGTTGCGGCGCGGCTTTTACCCGTTGTGGCTGGCGCGCGCCCTGCGCTTTCGCCGCGAACTGCGCCGCCGCCGCTACGACATCTTTGTTTCGTTTCAGCCGGAAGAATGGCCTCTGCTCATGCAGGCAGTTGGAGCGCCCGTCACGGTGGGTATTTTTGACACGTTTCGCCGGTATTATCGGGCCGCCCGCAGCAGTCGTTATGTGCGATTGTACCGGCACGCTTATGCGTTTCCCCATCTGCCCGACCATCGCATTGACCAGTATTTATTAACGCTGGACGCGCTGGGCCTGCCGCCTGCCGCGTCCAAACGCATGACAATGGGCTACACGGCGGAAGACGATGCTGCCGTGACTGCGTTTTTAGAGCAGTCTGGTATCGGCGCGCGGGAGCGGCTGATTGTGCTGGCCCCCATGACAACTTGGCCGACTAAATGCTGGCCCCCCGACCGTTACGTCGCGCTGGGCGACGCGCTGGCGCGCGCGCACGACTGCCGCATTGTGCTGATTGGCAGCGCCAAAGAAAAAGACGCCGTGCAGTCCATTGCATCGGCCATGACGTGTTCTCCTCTCATGGCGGCGGGCGCGCTGTCGTTTCGTCAAATGGCGGCATTGCTTGCGCGCGCGTCTCTGGTGGCGTGCGGCGACACCGGCCCAATGCACGTCGCCGCTGCTGTCGGCACGCCTTATGTCGCTATTTTCGGGGCTACTGGCGCGCACTGGTACGGGCCGCTGGACAGCGTGGGGCGGCATTTGTTTCACGCCGTGCCCTGCGGCCCATGCGACCAGAAGATTTGCCCGAACACGGGCGACGACTATCTGCGCTGCCTGAAGGGGGTCACGGTGGACGCCGTATTGGAAGCCGCGACCGGCCTGCTGGAACAGCCCCGCCAGAAAGAACAAGCCCAAGAAGAGGCGTACGCGCGGGGTTGAAACCCTGTGCTGGCGCATCAAAACTCGCCTGCGCGGGTTCAAAGAAGGCTTTCGGGGCCTTTGGGTGTGCTTTTGGGGCCTTTGGGTGACCTACGTGGGGGCTTGATGGGAACTACGTGGGGGCTTTCAGGGTGCTTTCTCCCCCCTATGTGGGAGGTAGGCGGGGGCTTTCCAAATGCCTTGTAGGAGCGCGCACGTCGGTGCGGGTATACTTTCGGCCATGAAGACAGTAGAAATCGGAACGGTTTCGGTGGGCGGGGGCGGGCCGCTGCTGGTGATTGCCGGGCCGTGCGTAATTGAAAGTTTAGACCTGTGCCGCACCGTCGCGCGGGCCGCCAAAGCCGCCTGCGACGCGCTGGGCCTGCCGTATGTTTTCAAGGCGTCTTTTGACAAGGCGAACCGCACGTCGCGCGCCTCGTTTCGAGGGAATGGGCTGGAAGAGGGCCTCGGCGTGCTGGCCGCCATCAAAGACGAGTTTGGCGTTCCCGTCCTGACCGACGTGCATGAAACGTGGCAGGTGAAGCCGACAGCGGAAGTCGCGGACGTGCTGCAAATCCCCGCGTTTTTGTGCCGCCAGACTGATTTGCTCGTTGCGGCAGGGGAAAGCGGCAGGGTGGTTAATGTCAAAAAAGGTCAGTTTCTTGCGCCCTGGGACATGGCGAACGTGGTGGACAAAGTGACCGGCACGGGCAATCAGCGTTTGCTGCTGACCGAGCGGGGCACGTCGTTTGGGTACAATTCTCTCGTGGTGGACATGAAATCGCTGCCCATTCTGCGCGCGCTGGGCTATCCTGTTGTGTTTGACGGCACGCATTCGGTGCAGCAGCCGGGCGGGCAGGGGACAACTTCGGGCGGCCTGCGCGAGTTCATTCCGCACGGGGTGCGCGCGGCGGTCGCGGTGGGTGTGGACGCGCTGTTTCTGGAAGTCCACCCGGAGCCGGAGCGGGCGATGTCGGACGCCGCGACCATGCTGCCGCTTTCTGACTTGCCGGGGCTGCTCGCGCAGGCGGTCGCGATACACAAAGCCGTGAAGGGCTTCACACGTGCTTGAACTGTCTCAAATTGTGGGGGACATCTTCGCAATGGGGGCTGAAGCAAAGGGGCGCGGCGAGCGGATTGCCCGGCATTTGCAAACCGCGCTCCGGCAGGCGCGTCTGGGTGACGAAGCCTGGGCCGAAGCGCAGGCGCGCGCGCAGGGCCGCAAGCCTCCAGCCTGGCTGGTCGCAGCGTGCGATTGGGGCAAGCCCGATGCCGTCTGCCCTTTGCCTTATGACGCTCCCGCTGTTTGCACCGCGCTGGCGACCGATGGCTCCCAAATCCCTTTAGACCGCCATTCCGTTGCACCCTGCTTTCTCCTCAATGTCGGGGAGATTGCCCTGCATTACGGCACCGGCGAGCGTCCCCATCTGCATTCGCAGGCGACGCTGCACTTTCGGGATGAGGACATTTATGAAGGCGGCGAGGCTGGAACGGTTTCCGAGAAGCGCATCGCCACACGGCGAATGCTGGCGGAAAGCGACGCGCTCAAGGCTCTCATAGAGCGCCACGCGGCCCGTCCTGACGCGCTGGCGCTGGTAGATGACCCGCTGATCCTCGTGTTCGCCGACCAGCGGGAAAGCGAGCGCGAGCAGCGGGAAACCATCGCACAGTTCTGCGAAATGCTGGCGGCAGGGCAGCAGGCGCGCGTTCCTGTTGCAGGCTATCTCAGTCGGCCCGGCGGGCGCGACGTGGTGGGAACTCTGCGTCAGATGCTGTGTGAGGAGAATTGTTCCCATGCGTCCCCCTCCCCCTGCTCCGACCTGGCCCGCCTGACGGACGCGCAAATCTTTGCGTCCCTGCTCCCGAACTTCGGCGACCGCTCGCCTGTGTTCGGCAGCGCGGCCCGCAGCCTTTCGTATTACCCGGAAGCGCAGCAGATACGCTTCTTTTATGTGAACGTAGGGCCGGAGATCGCGCGCGTGGAAGTGCCGCAGTGGGTTGTGGACGACGACGCTTTGCTCCATCGCGTTCATGTCCTGTGCTGTGACCAGGCGCGTAAAGGGCAGGGCTACCCGGTAGCGCTGTCAGAGGCGCACGAGCGCGCCGTTGTGCGCGGGCCAGAGCGGGACGCCTTTCTGCATTTAGTAGAGAACGCCTTTGTGCGGGAGGGCATTCCCGCCATGCAGACGCGCAAAGCCCTTGCCAAGCGCACGCGGGTGCTTTAGGAGCCGTCTTATGACCTTTCGCCGTGTTTCCGCCCTGTTGGCCCTGGCTGCTCTTTGCGGGTGCGCGCGCCCGCAGCCCATTCCTGAACAGGTAGCCGGGCCAATCGCGCCGCCGGATTTGCGCGTGGGCGCGAACCCCGCAGGCGGCCCCAGTGAGTCGTCCACCGGCGCGGGAGCGGGAGGCAGCGGGGCGGCAGGATACGAGGCAGGACGGGTAAGCGGCGCGTCCGCACGGCCCACAACGCCGCCGCAGGCTGTCGGCATCTCCGAAAGCCGTATGTCCCCGGTCAATTCCGACGGGTCAGGGAGCGGCGACCGGGGCCATCCCATTGCGCCGTCAGCGCCCCTCGTGAAGCAGAACGCGGACAGCGTGACGCAGCCGCTTTCCGTGCGCCCCGACTCTCTGCCGGTGAACGTGCGCCACTGAGACAGCGTGTTACCCCAGGTTCACTGATTTATTTTCCCCGACCGGCGCAGGGTGCCCTGTCACCGCAGACTTGACCAATCCAATCGCGTGCGCCATCACGCTTGTGGGCGAGTCCCAATACTCCGCTTTGTGGCCGTCAATCTTCAAGAGGGCGATGTCGGGTTCATCCACGCCTCTGGGGAACCACGCTTTCAGTGTAGGCTGCCACAGTTCCTTGATCTTCTCTTTGTCGCGCACTAGGCTTGCCGTGCCCGACACCGAGACATAACTTTGTGACTTGGGGTTCGCAAATGACGCATTGGCCTGCGGGTTCGCCTGCGCTTCCCATGCTTTGTGCGACGCGCCATAGGTGAAAAACCACAGGTCGCCATCAAACTCCACTTCGCCGTTCACCGACATGGGGCGGGAATGCAGTGACCCATCCTCTGCAACAGTGGTCAGCATACAGAAGTCAATTTCTTTGATTAACTCGCGCATCTTGGCGAGGCCGTCTTCGCGCGCCATCGTTTCGTTTGCCATCGGGGTGTCCTATCTTGCAGGAAGTGTCCTGCGTGATGGGTTTACCCATTTTTCCCTCGTCCAACGCGAGCGCCCCCCAGAGTGACACAGGATTAAAACCCTCTGCCAAGTCGTTGCCTTGAACTCTTACGGGGACGTGCCAAAGTCGCGTTTGAGGGCTTCTGCGACAAGAGCGCGCAAAGCGTCCGGGGTTTCTGCGGGGGCAAGGCAGTGTGTGCCGAGACAGACGTAAGCGCGGGCCGCGCCATTGTCGGCTGGCGGGAAACCACGCTGTGCGGCTTCCGTGGGAGGCAGGGTTTCCACAGCCGCGCCGGGCAAAAGCAGTGTCCACGCGGCCTGCTGCAAAGCGCGTAAAGCGTCGCCGCCCTCTCCCGTGAGAATGAGATGAACGGGGGGACTCACGGCGGCGTCAACGGCGCGGGCATATGACGCGGCGGCGTAGCGATAATTTGCGTACTCGCCTGTCCACCCGGCAAGAACGCGCGTGGCGGCGTCGCGGTAGTGATTATGCTCTGTGAGAGCAGACAGGCGCAGGAGGGCAAGCGCGGCGTCGGCGTTGTCGCTCAAGTCAAAGTGCGGGCGAGACAGTGCGCCGGGAGCGTCAGGCTGAATGGGAGCGTCGCGCAGAAGGCCGCTTGCCGCGTCTTGCAGATATTCCAGAATGTAGTCAGCGGCTTCAGCCGCCGCCATCTGATAGCGTCGTTCCCCTGTTGCCTCGTGCAAGTCCAGCGCGGCGTGAACAAAAGCAGATTGGTCGGACAGCAGCCCGGTTGTGCCCCCGGCCTGCCCGTTAGCGCAATAGTGCCGCAAGGCAGTTATGGCAGCAAGGTCGCCGCGTCCGTGCGTTAAGTGTCCCTCCACAAAGGCAAGCGTGGCGCGGGCGGCGTCTAAATAATTTTGTTCGCCCGTTACCTGATACGCCGTCACCAACGCTGAGACCATGAGGGCGTTCCAGCCTGCGTAGGTGGTGCGGTCAATAAACGGGGTGGGTAGTTTGGCGCGCTCGTGTAATGGCTTGCCATAGTAGCGTTCTTCGCCGTCCGCGTCCTGCGAGCCTGCGAATGCGCTGGTTTCAGGGTCGCGCATGGTTTCTAACAGCCAGCCGAGCGTGTGACGCGCCGTGTCCGCGAACTCCGGCAGTTCCAGCGCGCGGGCCGCGAGAAGGTACACACGGCACAGCCGGGCGTTGTCTTCCAGCATCTTCTCGTAATGGGGGACGCTCCAATCGCGCGTGGTGGAGTAGCGAAAGAAGCCGCCTGCGTATTTGTCGTACATTCCCCCCTGCGCCATGCCGCGCAACGTCGTCACCACAATCTCGCGCAAGTGATCGTCATCGGTGCGAATACACTGTTCCAGCGTGAGCAATAATGCGTCCGGGTGGGGGAACTTCGGTGCTTTGCCCAGGCCGCCATACACCGGGTCGTAGGCATGGGAGATGGCCCGCAGCACAAATGGGATAGTGTGCGGGTCAAGAGCGCGGGCAGAGGGCGGGGCTTCAGGCAGGGAGCCTTGTGCCCGCTGAGAGCGCATCTGCGCCGTCTGCGCGTCTAACTCTGCTCGGTTGGTTGTCCACAGGTCGTGAATGTAATCCAGCAGGGACATCATGCGCGGCGCGGGCACGTAGGTTTCCCCGTAGAGCGCTTCTCCGTCGGGGGTTAGAAAGGCGGTGGTGGGCCAGCCGCCGCAGTTGTAACGGGCGTTGACATCGGGGCGTTTATCGGTGTCCACTTTGACCGCAACGAAGCGCTCGCGGATGCGCGCCTGCACGTCGGGGTCGGAGTACGTGCCCGTGTGAACCGGGTCGCCGGGCAGCCCTGTGTCCATGACATGACACCAGTGACACCACACGGCCCCGATGTCCAGCAGCACCGGAACGTCGCGCGCTCTGGCCTCCGCGAACGCTTCCGCGCCCCATTCCCGCCATTGGATGCTGTCTTCGTGCTGCGTTTGGCTCATGCGTCTGTCTCCCTGTTTGCAGTGTACCCGCCGGGCGCTGCTTAGTTTCTCTCATATATGACGCTGCTGGGACGCTATTCTTAAGAGTATTATAG
This sequence comes from uncultured Armatimonadota bacterium, assembly GCA_963835235.1. Taxonomy (GTDB): domain Bacteria; phylum Armatimonadota; class Armatimonadia; order Armatimonadales; family Capsulimonadaceae; genus CAWIET01. Next base: position 133,635 of record CAWIET010000005.1, on the reverse strand, counting down.
GTACACGCTCCCGCAGGCTAGCCGGACTTAAGCCTGGAACAGCCGGACTTGCGCCTGCGGCAGCCGGACTTGCGCCTGCGGCAGCAGGCATTGTGCCCGCTGACTGCCTTAAGTTGCGCCTGCGGCAGAAGGAAAAAACGTGCGAAACAGCGTATAATACAGGTGAAATGACCTATTTGCTGGCATCGGTGGTGCTCCTGCAAGCCATCGTCATGCTGCTCGCCCTGAAGATGTTTGCCAGTTACGGACGACGGTGGGCCTGGATTGGCATCGCCCTCGTCGCGCTCGCCCTCACGCTTCACTCCGCCGCCGCCCTCCGTGCCGCCTGGTCGCAGAGCGCCTACGCCGAATTGCAGCCCGCCGACATCGCATCGCAGGGGCCAATGCTGGTTTTGTCGCTGATACTGGTGGCGGGCATCGGGCTGATAGACAACATTTATCAGGTCACGCGGCGCGAGCAGGGGGAACTGCACAAAGAAAAGCGCCAACTCACCATGCTGGTAGACCGGCGTGTCGCGGACTTGGAGGCCGAAGTGACCGAACGCAAGCGCGCCGAAGACGCCCTGCGTCAGGACGGCGAGCGGTTCGGGGCGATTATTTCTACCCAGCAGGACATCGCCACAGCGGACTTAGACCTGCCCGCGATTATGGACTTGATTGTGACCCGCGCACAGGCGCTTACCCATGCGTCCGGCGCTATTCTGGAGATGGCCGACCATGACGAAATGGTGTACCGTTCCGCGTCAGGACGAGCGGCCTCCTATGTCGGCTTGCGAACGCCCATCGTGAGCGGCCTGTCAGGAGAATGCCTGCGTACCGGCAAAATCCTGCGCTGCGACGATGCCGAACGCGATCCCCGCGTTGACCTCACCGAGTGCCGCCGCACCGGGGCGCGCTCCATGATTGTGGTTCCGCTGGTGTACGAGCGCGAGGTGATTGGCGTCCTGCAAGTCGTTTCTCCCGAACTTTACGCCTTCGGCCCGATGGACGAGAACACGCTGCAACTCATGGTCGGCCTCATTTCCGCCGCCATGAGCCATGCGTCCGAGTTTGAAGCCAAGCAGGCCCTTCTTGCCGAACTGACCACCACGCTGGAAGCCCTGCGCGACGCCAAAGAAGCCGCCGAAACCGCCACCCGCGCCAAGTCTGAGTTCCTTGCCAACATGAGCCACGAGATACGCACCCCCATGAACGGCATCATCGGCATGACCGACCTGGCGTTAGATACGGCGCTCACCCCGGAGCAAAGCGAATACCTGCGCCTGGTCAAAGACTCCGCCCACTCCCTCCTGACCATCATCAATGACATCTTGGACTTCTCCAAAGTGGAAGCAGGTAAACTGGAACTGGAACCAATTCCCTTTGCCCTGCGCGACCAGCTGGATGGGGCCATGAACACGCTGGCTGTGCGCGCGCACGCCAAGTATCTGGAACTTGCCTGCGACGTGCTGCCCGACGTGCCCGACAGTGTGGTCGGCGACCCCGGACGCTTGCGCCAGATTATCCTCAACCTCGTCGGCAATGCCATCAAGTTCACCAATCAAGGCGAAGTGGTCGTGCGCGTGGACATCAAATCACGTTTGGACGACGACGTGCTGCTGCACTTTGCCGTCTCCGATACCGGCGTCGGCATCCCCCCGGAGCGCCAGACCGACGTGTTTGAAGCGTTCACGCAGGCCGACAGTTCCACCACGCGCAAGTACGGCGGCACAGGATTAGGTCTTGCCATCACCACCCGGCTTGTCGCGCTCATGGGGGGGCGCATCTGGCTGGAGAGCGAAGTGGGCCGGGGCAGCACGTTTCACTTCACCGCCCGCTTCGGCCTGCAAACCAGAGCCGCCGCCCCGCCCCTGGAACTGCGCTCGCTGGACGGACTGCCCGTGCTGGTGGTAGACGACAACGCCACCAACCGCCGCATTTTAGAAGAAACGCTGGCGCACTGGCATATGAAGCCGCACGCTGTGATTGGCGGGCGCGAGGCGCTCGCCGAACTTCAGCGCGCCTACGACGCCGGGACGCCGTACCCGCTCGTGCTGTTAGACGGTATGATGCCCGAAATGGACGGCTTTGAACTGGCCGAACACATCAAAGAACAGCCGGAACTCACCGGCGCGACCCTGATGATGCTGTCGTCGGCGGGGCGGCAGAGCGATGCCACGCGCTGCCGCGAGATTGGTGTCTCCGCCTACCTGAGCAAGCCGGTCGGCCAGTCTGAGCTTCTGGACACCATTATGAACGCCCTGCATCTGGCTCCTCCCTCGATCCGCAACGGGGCTGCCGTCGCCAATGGAGCCACCTCGCTGCCCATTGCCGCGCGCTCCCTGCGCGTGCTGCTGGCGGAAGACAACACAGTCAATCAGCGTTTGGCCGTGCGCCTTCTGGAAAAGCGCGGCCACGCGGCTGCGGTGGTCGGCAACGGGCGCGACGCGCTCGCCGCCCTGGAGCGCGAGGAATTTGATGTCGTTCTGATGGACGTGCAGATGCCGGAAATGGATGGCTTTGAGGCCACCGCCGCCATTCGCGCTCAGGAGCAAAAGACCGGCGCGCACCTGCCCATTGTCGCCATGACCGCCCATGCCATGCAGGGCGACCGCGAGCGCTGCCTTCAGGCGGGCATGGATGATTACCTGTCCAAGCCGTTGCAGCCACAGCAGATGATGGACGTGGTAGAAAACCTCGTCCTGCATATCGGCAACGACGCGGCGGCAGATAAAAGAGAGCTGCCCGACATGGTGTTTGACGAGAGCACCGCGCTGGAGCGCGTCTTCAACGACCGTGAACTGCTCGGCGAAATGATTGGCCTTTTCTTTGAGGAAGCGCCCCGTCTGATGGCACAAATGCAGGACAGCATCGCGGCGGGTGAAGCACAGGGTTTGGAGCGCGCCGCGCACTCCTTGAAAGGCGCAGCAGGCAGCATCGGCGCGGCAGACGTGATGGGCCTGGCGCGCGCGCTGGAAGAAATGGGCCGCGCCGCAGAGTTAGCAGAAGCGTCGTCCGCCTACGCGCGCCTGGAAGCGGGCATGGTTCAATTGGAACATCTGCTCAAAGCGTTTGCGAACGGAGACAAGTGATGGCGGGCACACCGGACGCGCCGCCCTGGGAGAAACGAGCACCGTGAAGATTTTGATTGCCGAAGATGATGTCATTCCAAGACGCCTGCTGGAAAGCATTCTGCGGAAGTGGGAGTACGAAGTGGTGGTCGCGGGCAACGGCGAGGAAGCCTGGGAGATTTTGCAGGGGCCGGACGCGCCCAAACTGGCAATCTTTGACTGGCTCATGCCCGGAATAGACGGCCTGGAACTGTGCCGCCGCATTCGGCAGCGGCCTGACGCGCCGTATATTTACATCATCCTGCTCACGTCCAAAGAGAAAAAAGAGGACGTGATTGCGGGCATGGAGGCGGGCGCGGACGATTATCTGATCAAGCCGGTAGATTTTTACCGTCTGGAAGTGCGCCTGCGCGCCGGACGCCGCATTCTGGACTTGCAGGCGCAACTGCTGGACTCGGCGCGCGAGTTGGCGCAGGTGCGCGACCGGGAGGTGGAGATGGGCGGCAAAATCCAGCGCACGCTGCTGCTGGGCCAGCCGCCGAAAGGCTTGCAGGGCATTGAAGTCGCCGCCCTCACCGCGCCGTCGCAGCAGGTGGACGGTGACTTTTATGACTTTTTCCCGCATAATGACCAGTGCCTTGACGTGGTGATTGGCGACGTGATGGGCAAGGGGGTTACGGCGGCGCTCTTTGCGGCGGCCACCAAGAGCCACTTCCTGCGCGCGTTTTCCCATCTGGCGGCCTCGCTGGATCGGGGCGCTTTGCCGCAGCCCGAAGACATTGTGGCAGAAGTCCATGCTGCCGTGACCAGCCAGTTTATCGGCCTGGAAAGCTTTGAGACCCTCTGCTATGCCCGCTTTGATTTGGAGCAGGGCGAAATTACATTTGTGGACTGCGGGCACACGGCGACTATTCAATGGCAGCAGCGCACCGGGCAATGTTCCACATTGCAGGGCGGCAATATGCCGCTGGGCTTCGCCGAGTCGGAAGTCTATGAGCAGTTCGCCTGCCCGTTTGAGCCGGGCGATTTGTTCCTGTTTTACTCGGACGGCGTGACGGAGGCGCAGAACGCGGGTGGGGAGATGTTCGGCATGACCCGGCTGCTTCAGACGGTGCGCGACGGCAGCCATCTGTCCCCCGACGCGCTGACGCTTTCGGTGCGCCGCGCGGTGGAGGCGTTCTGCGGCAGGGACACGTTCGGCGATGACCTGACCTGCGTCGCCGTCAAAATTGAGCCTGCCCCGGTGGAAAGCCCGTTCGTGGAAGGGGAGCCGCAGGAGCAGGCGGGATTGGAAGTCGCCGCTGACCTGTCGGAACTGACTTCCATCTGGGCGTTCGTGCGCGAATTCTGCCAGCGCCTGGCGCTGCCCGTGCTGAATGAAAACGGCATCTTTCAACTGGAACTGGCAGTGGTGGAGGCCGCCTCCAACATCATCAAGCACGCCTATCACGGCCAGGAAAACGGGCGCATTCAGATTAAGGCGCTGGCATTCTCCAATCGCGTGGAGGTGCAGATGTTCGACAACGGCAACCCATTCAACCCTGACACGGCCAAACCGCCCTCGTTTGACGGCTCCGTAGAAGGGGGCTTCGGGCTGTATATTATCTCGCAAAGCGTGGACGAAGTTCAGTATACGCGCGACGCGCAGGGGCGCAACTGCACGCGACTAGTCCAGAAAGAAAAAGACCCGGCCCTGCGCGAGCCGTACATTCTGGACACGGAGGAATAGGCCTTATGGACATCACGGTCAGTCCCACAGACGACATCATTATCGCCGCGCCGCAGGCCGCCTACCTGATTTCCAGCAACGCCGAGGAGATGAAGCGCGACATGAGCGCCCTCCTGCACACGTGTTCCCGGCTGGTGCTGGATTTAAGTCAGGTCAGGTTCATTGACAGTTCCGGCATCGGGGCGCTTTTGTTCTGCCTGCGCCTCGCCAACGCGCGCGGCGGCGGCATGAAACTGTGCTCTATGTCGCCGGAAGTCGCCTCCGTCGTGCAGATTACGCGCATGAACCGAATCTTGGACAGTTTTGAGCACTGCGACGAGGCCCGCCGTGCCTTTGTCCAGGAACAGGTTCCCGCACCCTGACCTACAGCCCGGCGATACCCCGCCTTGTCGCCTGCATTTGCCCCCTCTTTGCGCTGGAACTGCGCGGGTGGTATAATCAGTATGGAAAAGCGCGGTCATCTGGCGCGCGCCGGGGCCGTACTTGTTTTGCCAGACTGTTTGTTTTGACGGAAAAGGAGCCACCTTGCGTTCATCAAAGACAGCACTCGCGCGCGGGCTGGGGATTGCAGCCCTCTGCGCCGCGACATTCGCCTGGGGGCAGCATCTCGCGCCCGACAGCCGCGCGGGACACGATTTATATCAGGCCACTTATGGCAGCCGCGCCGCCGCCTCTCTCTCGCCTCGCCTGTATTCCCCGCAGCGCCTGCTCGTGCTGGCCTCGTCTCAGCCCGGCGGCGCGCGGGTCGCGCAGGCTGCCGCCCCAGACACGTCCCTCGCCGATGACGCGGCATCCGACAGCCCGGCGGCTACGTTCCAGCAGGTTTACTATCTCCTGCGGCGCAACTATGTGGAAGGGGTCAGCGACGACTCCAAACTGGCGCACGGCGCGGCGGCGGCAATGGTGGCGTCCCTGCAAGACCCGGCGTCCCGCTTTTTAGAGCCGTCCGAAATGGCGGAACTGGGCCACGAAGCGCAGGGGCACTTTTCTGGCCTCGGCGCGGTCACCGCCATCCGCACGACGGTTCAGCCCAAGACGGCGGACGATCCCACGCGCGATGCCGCCCACCCGGACAACATTTCCTACGCGCTGACGATTGTGTCCGCCTTGCCCGGCAGCCCGGCAGAGCGCGCGGGCCTCAAAACCGGCGATGTTGTCACCGACATCAACGGCCAGTGGGTCGCTTCATATGATTTAGTCTCTGCACAGGCTAAAGCCCTCAAAGCCGCGCAGGACAAAAACGACCCGGTGGCGCTGGGCAAGATTGTGGACGCCATCCAAAAGAAACTGGATAATGGCCTGACGCTCGCGCAGGCGCAGGTGAAACTGACAACGCCTGCCCCCAAGCCGCTGCTTTTAGCCGTGACGCGGCCTGGCTCGCCCAAACCCCTCAGCCTCACGGTGGACACGACGCAGCCCACGCTGGTTTCTGCCGTCTCCGCGAAGACGCTCGCGAGCGGGGTCGGCTACATCAAAGTGCAGCAGTTCACCGACAGCACGCCGTCTGCATTCAATGCGGCCCTCACCACGCTGGGCACGGACATCAAGGGCCTCGTGCTTGACCTGCGCGGGGCGACGGGCGGCGATTTGGACGCGGCGGCGTCCATTACGGGCCATCTATCCACAACGCGCACGCTGGGCATTGAACTGACCAAAGGGCTGAAAGAGACCCCCATTGCCGTCCCGCCCGCCGCTGCTATCACCTGCCCTGTTGTCGTCCTCACGGATGGCGGCACGGCTAATGCCGCCGAACTTGTGGCGTCGGCTTTGCAGGTACGGGGAGCCAAACTGGTGGGCGCGACGACCTTTGGGGACGACACCGAAGTGAAAGCTATTCCCCTGCGCGACGGCTCCGGCTTCACCATGACTATCGGCCAGCTTCGCACCGGCGCGGACGCCGTGTTCGGCGGGGTCGGCATCAAGCCCGATGTGCCTGTTGCGGACGCGCCGGGCACTGACGCCCCGCTTTCGCGCGCCCTGATGGAGTTATCCGGGCGCGTTGCCCGCCTACCGCTTGCCAGCAGTTAAGAAAGAACATTCATGCGTATCCTTAGCATTCTGGGCCGAACAGCGGGAACCTTGTTCCTGCTTTTGCTCGCCTTCATTGGCGGCGTCTCCTTCCGCGACTTGTGCGCTGTTCACGACCGCGCGGGTCTGTCGCGCGCCGCCGCCCTGATGCCCCTGCGCCTGAGCAATGCGCTGCTCACCGCCGCGCACGGCCAGGAGAACGAATACTCGCCTTACGAAGCCTACGCCGACACCCTCAAGACGCTGCAAGACAACTACTTCGGCCTCAAAGAAAACGGCGGGCAGGAAGGCGGCGCGGGCCTCACGCTCGGCGCGGCCAAGACAGGCGACGACATCACCGTTGCCAGCGTCCTTCCCGATGGGCCTGCCACCCGCGCGGGCGTTCAGGCCGGAGACGTGCTGGTGAGCATCGGCGGCCAGCCCATTGCGAAGATGGCCCTGGCAGACATCAACGCCCGGCTGTGGGGCACGCCGGGCACGCCGCTCGCGCTGGGCCTGTCCCGGAGCGGCGCCGCGCAGTCCGTCATGGTCACGCGCACACTGGTGCCGCAGGAGATTGACCCGACGCAGATGACCTACAACGGCATTCGCGGCATGATGGGCGCGCTCCATGACCGCTACACGCGCTTCCTTGACCCGGCAGCCTACAAGGACATGATGTCGGACAATCAGGGCGAGTTTGTCGGCATCGGCGCGCTTTTAGGCACCAACAAGGCCAATCAAGTCTACGTGGTCAAAGTGCTGCCGAAAGGCCCGGCGCTCAAAGCCAAAGTCATGGCGGGCGACATCATCCTCAAAGTGGACGGGCACTCCACCCTCAAGACCGCAGACACCGATGTGGTCAAACTCATTCGGGGCGAGCCGAACACCAAAGTGACGCTCACCCTGCTGCGCCAGGCAAAGACAGTCGTCATTACCATTCCGCGCGGAGTCGTGCAGCAGGAAGTCGTGCAGCACGCCATGATTGACCCGGTTCGCAAGATTGGCTACATCTCCCTGCTCCAATTCAACGAGGAAAGCGACGATCAGATTGACCGTGCCCTGCTGGATTTGCAGGCGCAGGGGATGCGCGGGTTAGTTTTTGACCTACGCGGCAACCCCGGCGGCCTGCTGGACGTGGCGCAGGAAGTTGCCAGCCGCTTTATCCCCGGCGGGCCTGTCGTGTGGATCAAGAGCCGCACCGAGACGATGGACACAATGGAGCCGCTGCCCGTGATTGAAGAACTGCACCGCAACCACAAGCATTTCCCACTGGTGGTGTTGGTGGACGGCGGCAGCGCATCCGCTGCTGAAATCGTCTCCGGGGCCATCAAGGACACCGGCTCTGGCGTTCTGGTGGGGGAAAAGACCTTCGGCAAGGGGCTGGTGCAGACCATCATGCCGCTGCCTGATCATTCCGCCGTTGCTATTACCACGCAGCATTACTACACGGCAGCCAAGCACGACATCAACCACAAGGGCATCGCGCCTGATGTCACCATCAAGTTCTCTGATGAGCAGGAGCGGGCGCATTACGCATTCCAGCGCGCTCACCCGGAGGCATTTTATGACCTGCACTCCGATCCGCAGTTGCAGCGGGGCCTTGCCGAACTGACCGAGCGCCTGCGGGTCGCCAGCGCCCGTCCCTGGTAGCCGCCCGCCACCTGAAACAGCCCCGCCTTTCTGCAAGGAGAAAGCGCGGGGCTGTTTGCTTCTCGCCGCATTGCGTCATGTCTAACCCGCCTGCCCAATCTTCTTCCCCTTCGCCGGACGCGCTGGCCCGTCAGGTGCGCCGTCTCCAAATCCTGCTGGGCATTTTAGCGCTCGCGCTGGCGGGAACAGTGGGTGGCCTTCTGTATGCGCGGCATCTGGGGCAGCCAGTCGCCATTCTGCTGGATGGGAAACTGGTTGCCACAGCCCGCAGCGCGGCGGCGGCGGACGCCGTTCTGCGCGCAGCCGAGCAGGCGAAAGTCGGCGGCGGCTACGCGGCAAACGACATCGTGCGCCTGCAAACGGTGCGCCTTGTGCCGTTAACAGGCGGCATTCCGCTGGAGCCGGACAGCGCGGCGCAGGCGAAACTGGCGGCGGCGCTGAAACTGCACGTGCGCGCCTACGCCATTCTCGTAGACGGCAAGCCGCGTCTGGGGCTGCCCACCGATGAGATGGCAGTAGAGACGCTGCACTTGGTCAAAGAGCACTTCGCGCAGATGCCGCCCCCCGCGCAGATTATCGGGGAGCCGGAGTTTGTGCAGAACGTGACCGTTCAGCGCATGGCGATTACCGCCTCGCAGGCGCGTTCTGACCCCACACAGGCCGCGCCTCTCTTCTGGACGGCACCCCCTTCCCACCCCTACATTGTACGGCGCGGCGACACAGGCGGCAGAATTGCCTATCGCGCCCACATCACCCTGACTGACCTGATTGCCGCCAACAGCGGGCGCGACATTAACCGCCTGAAGCCGGGGGATACCATCACGGTGGAAAAGATGCCGCTGCTGCTGGCGGTGCGGGTCAAAAAGCAATTGACGCGCGACGAGAAGATTGTGGCGAACGCGCCGGACGCCGAGGCCGGGCAGCGTTCCGTCACCTACGCCGTCACGTTCATCAATGGGCAGGAGACGCGCCGTGACGCCATCGGTATGGTGACCCGGCAAGCGCCCCGCACGCAGACTTCACTGTGAAGGGCATGGGGGCAAAGGAGGAGGGGCGGAGACGGTGGGATTCGAACTCACGGAGGGTTTCCCCTCACCCGCTTTCGAGGCGGGCGCACTAGACCAACTATGCGACGTCTCCGTATGATGCTTCTTCTGGAAAGCCGGGGAGGAAGCGCCCCCGGGCAGAATCGAACTGCCGACACAGAGTTTAGGAAACTCTTGCTCTATCCACTGAGCTACGAGGGCCACTGAGCTACGAGGGCAGGCCGCGATTTGCACGGGGATTATACCCTGCGGGTCGCGGCCTCTGTCAACCGGCGCGTCAGGACTTGGGCGTAGACGTGGCAGGGGCGGCAGGCCTGGCGTACTTCTGCGGGTCTTTGTCAAACAGGGGCTTGCAGGAGGGGCAGCAGAAGTAATATGTTTTACCCTGATAGACGCTACTCCCGACAGCGTCTTTCACGGACGTAATGGCTTCCCCGGTGACGGGGCAGATGAGCGGCGCGGCTTTGACGCGCGCAGGCTTGGCGGCAGGCTTGGCGGCAGGAGCATCAGGCGCGGCCAGAGCGGGCAAGCCCATCAGCAGCAGGGCAGAGGCGGCAAGCACAGGCTTAAACATGGGACAATTCTCCTTGACTTTCTGCCCCCATTATAGCACAATAGAAGGGCGCATCGGGCGCACTCAAAGGAGAACACTGTGGAGCAAACATTTTTGATGGTCAAGCCAGATGGCGTAGAGCGGCGTCTGGTGGGGGAAATCATCCGGCGGTTTGAGGATAAAGGCTGGACACTGCGTCAGATGAAGATGCTGACGCCCACGCGGGAGACTGCCGAGGCGCATTATGCCGTGCATCGGGGCAAGCCTTTTTTTGAGGGCGTGGTAGGCTTTATCGCATCGGGGCCGGTGGTGGCAATGGTGTGGGAAGGCAACGACATCGTGAGTTTATCGCGCAAGGTGATGGGGGCGACAAAGCCCGCCGACGCCGCGCCGGGGACGCTGCGCGGGGACTTCGCCAACTCGGTGGAGCAGAACTTGATACACGGCTCCGACTCGCCGGAGAACGCGCAGCAGGAGATAGCGCTCTGGTTCGGAAAGTAGCCACGCAGAAAAAGGCCCGCCTCTCCCCTGAGAGGCGGGCCTTTTGGTTGTCTCAGCGCCCCCGACGGCCCATAGTGCGGCGGGAGCCGTAAGCCTTGGCCCCGCCGTCCCAGCCGCCGCCGTAGGTGGCCCCGGTGCCGTTAGCGCGGCGGGCGGCCTGTCGGCCTCCCTGCCCAGCTCGCTCCTCTGCCGTCGGCGGATTAGGGTCTAAGCGCTTGCCGACCAGTTTCTCAATGGCGCGCAATTGGGGAGTGTCCCCATGCGTGACGAACGTTAGCGCCTTGCCGGAGCGGCCCGCGCGGCCTGTGCGCCCGATCCGGTGAATGTAGTCCTCGGCGTTCACGGGCACGTCGTAATTGATGACGTGTGTGATATGCGGCACGTCAATGCCGCGCGCGGCCACGTCGGTGGCAACCAGCACGTCCAGTTTGCCGGAGCGGAACATGGCAAGAACGCGCTCGCGCTGGTTCTGGGAGATGTCCCCGTGAATGCACCCGGAACGGATGCCATCCCGCGAAAGCGACTTTTCCAGTCGGTCTGCGCCATGCCGGGTGCGAGTGAAGACGAGCGCGCCGCCCTGTCCTTCGCGCGCTTCGGCGAGCAGGGAAAGAAGCAGATCGGGCTTTTCCGAGGGCATCACCCGATGCACAATCTGTTCAATCTGGGCGACGGCTGTGGAGCGCGGCCCGGCATTGACTATCTCCGGGTTGGTCAGATACGCCTGGGCAAGTTTTTCTACCGCATCGTCCATTGTCGCGGAAAACAGCATGGTTTGGCGGCCTTCCGACGGGATATGCTTGACAATGCGCTGCACCTGCGGCAGAAAGCCCATGTCCAGCAGCCGGTCGGCTTCGTCCAACACCAGCATGGTGACGTGGGACAAATCCACCGTGCCCTGTTCCAGATGGTCATACAGGCGTCCAGGGGTGGCGACGATAATATCCACGCCCCGGCGCAGGCGCATCATCTGCTGGCCCATGCCCGCACCGCCGTAGATGGCGGCTCCGCGCAGGCCGGTTGCTTTGCCGTACAGGGCAAACTGGGTTTCCACCTGCACGGCGAGTTCGCGGGTGGGAACTAAAACGAGCGCGCGCGGATGCAGGCTTTCGCTGTGGTCTAACTTGTTGAGGATAGGTAGGGCATAAACGGCGGTCTTGCCGCCGCCGGTCTGGGCGCAGGCAATTAAATCCCTGCCGGAAAGGGCAATGGGGAGAGCGAGCGCCTGAATGTCGGTGGGAATGTCGTGCTGCGCGCCCGCAAGATTGACGCGCAGGGAGTCGTGCAAAGCCAACTCATCAAATGTCTGCATGGTTGCAGTCTGCAAAATAGAACGTACCTTTCTGTCCCTCGCGTCAAAGTGTGACCAAGCAAGGGAGGCCGCTCCCCGTTAAATTGAAGTTGACCCATCGGGGCCAGGGAAGGCGGCGCACTCCAAGTTTCCACTCACGCAAGGTTGTCGGGCACGGGGCCGGGCAACATCTTTCTCAGTAGTCCGGGCGAACGGGGTGGTTCGGGCAAAAGGCGGTCGGATAGGAAGAAAGCAAGCGGTAACGTTGAACTGTTGCACACATTATACCACATTCACGCGAGTTACTGTATTCACGCGAGTTTCTGTGTCGGCGTGTGTGCGGCTTCGCTTCGCGTGAAGCATGGGGCACGTCTGTTTGCGCGCGGACAGCGGCAGGAAAGCGCGCCCCCGCCGCCGAATACTCCGACAGAGACAGACGGTTTTGTTTGAGGCCGCCATTCAGCTCCCTCTGCTGTGAAGGACACCTGCCATGAACGCAGACGACGCCGACCACCTGGGCATGACGGACGAACAGTGGGACACATTCCAGCGCCTGACGCACGGCTACGGCGAGCAGGACGCCAACGGCATAGATTTATCCCTGCTGCGCGCCAACCTTCTCCTGACCCCCACCGAGCGCTTTGACGGTCTGCTGGCCGCGCTGGACTTCTATGAAGGAGCAGAAAATGCTGATCGTCCCGCAAAAACTGCTGCCCATTCTTGAGGCATTCAGTGGCGCGCAAGTCCGATGCGTCTTGATTGGCGGAGCTGCCATGCGTCTGAGAGGCTCCGCACATATCATCGATGACTTGGACTTTTGCTATGACCGTGCCTGGAACAATCTGGAGCGACTGGTGTCTGCGCTCGCGGCGCATCATCCAACCTTGCGGGGAGCGCCGCCTGACCTACCGTTTGTGGTAGATGCTCGCACATTGAAGGCAGGCCTCAATTTCACCCTGCAAACGATGCCGGGGCTTTTGGGCGAAGCGGCAGGCATTGCGTCCTTTGAGGGAGTTTGGGAGCGCGCGACGGCAATGGACATTCACCAAATCCCGGTGCGTGTCGCGTCTTTAGATGACCTGATTGCCATGAAGCGTGCCGCCGGACGGCCCAAAGACCTGACGCATCTGCGGGAACTGGAAGCCCTGCGCGTGCTGACACAGCAGGAGGAAAGCACGGCCTGACACCGTGCGATGAGAAAGTGTAATGTTGTTCAACCTGATGTTTGCGCTTCTTGGAGCCATCTTTGCCGTCGTGCTGGCGTTAGCCGTGCGCGACACACTGCGCGCCGTCCCGCCGGAAAAGAAGGCGCGTGTCATGGTCACATTTGTGCTGCTGGTTGCCTCCATTGTTGTTGCAATCTCACTGCCGCACCGTCTGGCGGGTAAAGTGACGGTGGGAGAGGCTATTTTCCTGCCTGTGGGTGCATGGCTGTTATCGCGCCTGTGGCATGACATCTACCCCGGTGACTTTCTGGAAGACAGGGCACAGTGAAAAACGCAGTCGTGCTGGCGCTGGATATGGGCACGTCGTCGGTGCGGGCGATGCTGTTTGACGTGCGCGGGCGAATGCTCCCGAACGCCGAGGCGCAACTTCCCTATGCACAGCGCACGACCGCCGATGGCGGCGTGGAAATGGACGCCGAAATCCTGCTGTCGCGCACCGTAGACTGCATTAAGCAGCTCCTGCGGCGCACGGAAAAGAGTGTCAAGGCGCGGCTAGCAGGCGTCGGCGCGTCGTGTTTCTGGCACAGCCTTGTCGGGGTAGGGGAAGACAATCGGGCCGTCACGCCGGTTTATTCGTGGGCAGACACGCGCGCGCAGGCGCAAGCGCTTGCCCTGCAAACACAGTGGAACGGCGCGGAGTACCACAAGCGCACGGGCTGCGTCCTGCACCCGTCGTACTGGCCCGCGAAACTGCGCTGGCTGCAAGAAACGCAGCCAGAAACATATGGCAAAGCCGCGCGCTGGATGTCGTTTGGCGAGTATCTCAATTTGCGGCTGTTCGGGCAGGCGCAGTGCAGCCTGTCTATGGCATCGGGCACGGGTTTATTTGATCCCAATCTGTCCAACTGGGACGGGCCGACGCTGATGGCGCTGGGCCTCACCCCCGCGCAAATGAATCCCCTGTGTGACCGCGACGACCGGCAGCAGGGCCTTGCGCGCGAGTGGGCGAACGCGCTCGCGCCGCTCAAAGACCTTCCCTGGTTTCCTGCGGTGGGTGACGGGGCCTGCTCCAATGTGGGCAGCGGGGCCGTCACGCAGGGCCGCATTGCCATCAATGTCGGCACGTCGGGGGCCATGCGCGTGGTCGTGGAAGAAGCGCAGGCGATTATTCCGCCGGGTCTGTTTTGCTACCGGGTAGACCGGCAGCGTTTTTTGATGGGCGGCGCGCTCACGGGCGGCGGCAACGTTTACGCCTGGCAGCACGCGACATTGCAGTTAGGAGCCAAGCCTGTAGAAGCGCGCCGATTGTCTACCATGCCTCCTGACAGTCACGGTTTGACCGTGCTGCCGTTCTGGGCGGGAGAGCGCTCTCCGGGCTGGCACGTCGGGGCGCGCGCCGCTATTTTGGGCATGAACCTGCACACGACCCCGCTGGACATTCTGCGGGCCTCGCTGGAAGCCGTCGCGTACACGTTTGGCGATATTCTGAGCCGCCTTCAGGCGCGCTCCCCGGACGCACGCGAAATTGTGGCCTCCGGCGGGGCTATCTCCCATTCGCCCGCGTGGGTGCAGATTATGGCGGACGTGTTTGGCTGCCCCGTTACCCTGAGCGAAGTGGCGGAAGCGTCCAGCCGGGGCGCGGCGCTCCTGGCCTTAGACAACTTCGGCTTGATTGGCGGGCTGTCCGATGCGCCGCAATACTTGGGCCGCACGTTCAAACCCGTCCCGGAGCGGCACGCCGTGTACCAAAAGGCCCGCGCGCGCTACGAGAGTTTGTACCACACGCTACTGGACAAGCACAATTGAAGTGACGCCGACCCCATGCGAGGGGTTGAAACCTGCGTGCTGCGGGGCGTCAGGATACGCCGAGCGTGCCCGGCACGGGGAGAAGGCATGGACAGACACGCCCTCTCGTCCTTTGGACGTTCGGCGGTTCTTGCTGCCTTCAGCGAGAGGGTTTTAACCCCTCGCTCCCAAATGGCCGCGTGAACGCAAGTGAGCAATATTCTATGACAACAGGCACGGTGTATCTCATTGGGGCGGGGCCGGGCGACCCGAAACTTATTACGGTGGGCGGGGCGGATGCGCTGAAAGCCGCCGATGTGGTGGTTTATGACCGGCTGGCGCACCCGACGTTGTTGAACTACGCCCGCACGGACGCCGAGCGCGTGTATGTCGGCAAGCAGGCCGACCGGCACGCTATGACGCAGGACAACATCAATGCGCTGCTCGCGGAAAAGGCGACGGCAGGCCTGATGGTGGCGCGGCTCAAGGGCGGCGACCCGTTCGTGTTCGGGCGGGGCGGCGAGGAAGCCGAATACCTGCGGGAGCGCGGCATTTCCTTTGTCGTGGTGCCGGGCGTCACGAGCGCGATTGCCGCGCCTGCCTATGCAGGCATTCCCGTCACGCACCGCGACATGGCGTCGTCGTTCGCCATCATTACCGGGCACGAGCGGGCCGATGGGCGCGAGTCCGGGACACGCGCGCCGGGCGACGCGGAAGGACGCCGCCGCTGGGATAAAATCGCCTTTGCGGGCGACACGCTCCTATTTCTGATGGGCGTGGAGAACCTGAGCGAAATCGTGTCCAATTTGATAGCGCATGGGCGCGCGCCGACAACGCCCGTGGCCCTGGTGCGCTGGGGAACGTGGGCAGGGCGACAGGAAACGCTGACCGGGACGCTGGCGGACATTGTGCAAAAAGTGCGAGAGGCCAATTTCCAGGCTCCCGCCGTCACCATCGTGGGTGAAGTCGTTGCGCTGCGCGAGCGGCTGCGCTGGTATGACAATCGCCCGCTTTCGGGCAGGCGCATCGTGGTGACGCGGGCGCGTGAGCAGGCATCCGATTTCGCCGAACGACTGCGGGCGCGGGGCGCAAAGCCGATTGAGTTCCCGCTCATTCAAACTGTGCCGCCCCCTGACGGCTTCGCCGCACTGGACGCTGCACTCGCGCGTCTGGGGGAGTACGCTTGGGTCGGGTTTGCGTCCGCGCCTGCCGTGCAGTTCTTTTTTGACCGTCTGCGGCTGGCGGGGCGGGACGCGCGCGCGCTGGGCGTTTGCAAAGTGGCGGCGGTTGGCCCGGCGACAGGGGACGCGCTGCGGGAACGAGGCATTATTCCTGACTTTCAGCCATCGGAAGCCACCGGGGCGGCGCTGGGGCAAGAATGGCCGGGTGACGTGAGCAGCCTGCGCGTCCTCTTGCCGTGCGCTTCCGAAGGCGACGCCGCCCTGCGGGATGCTCTCGCAGCGCGCGGGGCCGTTGTGGACGCCGTGTCTGCCTACCAGACCGTTCTGGACGGCGCGGGCGCAGAGAACGTGCGCGAACGCCTGCGGACGGGGGCGGTAGACGCGGTGACGTTCACGTCCTCGTCTACAGTGAAGAACTTTCGGGCGGCGCTGGGAGAAGGCGTGCCGGAGGGAGTCGCCATCATCTGCATCGGGCCGAGCACGGCGAAGACCGCCGCTGAAGTGCTGGGCCGTGCCCCAGACAAAGTGGCCGACACGCACACGCTGGACGGGCTGCTGGCCGCGCTGGAAGCACACTTTGCGGGCTAAGAGGCAGGCGCGGCGTCGGCCACAATGTCGGAAGGAGCGAACGGTTCGGCCTGCATGACCTGATTGCGCCCGCCGCGTTTGGCGCGGTACAAAGCCTGGTCAGCCTGCGCCACCAACGTTTGCACGTCGCTGGCGTCGGCGGGATAGGTCGCGACGCCTAAACTAATCGTCTTGGGCACAGTCATCTCCGGGTCGTCCGCGAAGCCGGGAAAGACGGCGGCGGCAACGGCGGCGCGCAAACGCTCCGCCGTGCGGCAGGCTTCGTCTTTGGACGTTTCTGGCAGCAGCACGATGAACTCCTCGCCGCCGTAGCGCCCCACGATGTCTACTTCGCGCACGGTTTCGCGCAGCACGGCGGCCAGTTTCTTGAGAAGCACGTCACCCTGCGGGTGTCCATACGTGTCGTTATAGCCCTTGAAGCCGTCCACGTCCAGCAGGACAATGGAAAGCGCGTGCCCGTAACGGTAGGCGCGCTGCCGCTCGTCCACGAGGGCCGTCTGCACATGGCGGCGGTTGAACAGCCCCGTCAGGCCATCGGTCACGGCCTGGTTGTACACGTCGCGGTGCATATGCATATTGGCAATCATCGCGGCGACCAGCCCTGCCAGCGAGCGCACTCGCATCATGTCGCGGGGCGTGTAGTTGCCCGGCAGGTCGCGTTCAAACTGGGCGACGCCGATGGTTTCGCCTCCAGCGACCAGTGGCAGCAGGAGCAGCGCGAACGGGCTGCCGGAACGTCCCTGCGCTTCCACGCTCGCCGAACGCGGGTCGCGCGCGCCGTCGCGGATAATCAGCGGGGCCTGCCGGTCGGCCACCCGCCCGATCAGTCCTTCTCCGAAGCGCACCGAGACGGGTTCTCCCAGCCGGGCGTCTAAACCCTGGCTTTCCGCGAGGCGGCTTTGGGCCAGCAGCGAGGAAGTGGCCTGCCGCCGTGCCACCCGATCCAATCGCGTTTGTGAGTTGTCTGTCAGCCAGAGCGCCGCTCGGTCGCAGGGGATCAGCCCGCTGCTCAGTTGCAGGAAACGCTCAATGACTTTGTGCGGGTTGGTCTGAGACAGCGTGACCGCGCTGATTTTCTCCATGGCCCGAACCTGCTCGCGCAGCAAAGACACCTCAAAGCCGAAGTACGCGATGACCAGCAGCAGCGCCATCAAGCCCGCCGCCGCCGCGACGCCCGGCACGCCCAAACGCGGGGCCACCAGCGCCATCAATGCCGCCACCGGCGCGCAGGCGACCAGTCCTGCCATCTCCAAGCGCCCGCCGCTGCGCCAGTGACGCCCAAACGCCCGCCGCCCCCGCGCGCGGCGCAGGCTTCCCTGAGAGCCGCCTGCATAGACCGCGCCGTACACACAGATTGCCAGCACAATCTGGCTGGATAGGTCGCTTCGGTGCGCGCGCGTCAGCAGGCTCAGGGTGAACCCGGCCGCGAGCGCTGCCGCCGTGAGCCAGGTTCCGCGCGCGCGCATTTCTGCCCGCGCGGCAGGAGTGTCGCGCAGGACGGCATACAGCGCGCTCGCCAGAAGCAGGGGCAGCGTGGCAGTCAGCGGCGGCAGAAGCAGGGAGGCCGCCAGCCCGACTCCGGGCAGCAGGCTCACCCGCTGCCCGCGCGGGCCGCCCGCAGGCAGAAGCGCTACCAGAAGGGCCAAGCCGAAGAAGAACAGCAGCAGAATGTGGTGCGCCGCCTGCCCGAACCCTTCCACCAGCCCCGCCAACAGCAGCAAGACGAGTCCCCACGCGGCAAAATGGAGCCAGCCTGTCACCTCGTCGGGTGGTGAATCACGGCCCTGTCCGCCCGCAGCGGGGTACGCGGCAGACGGGCGGGCGGCAGCGCGGTCAGGCGAAAAAGAAACAGTGTTCAAGAGCGGCATCCTGAATGCGAGAATGTTGGGCTATGGAGACATTATTCCATGAATTGCCGAAAGTTTCACAACTCTTTTTGCGCTCAGGAGCCGCCTTCAGGCGACGCGCTCTGATGGCCAGGCTTCAAGACTGCCTGACTGTGCCCCGCGCGCTGCGCGAGAAGCCAGTCCTGCGCGCTGAACGGCGGCTCGCCTGGCGCGGGGCAGACCCGCCGGTAGGAGCCGTCCGGCAGGAGTTCATGGGAGCGCGCCGAGTTCGAGCAGATACACTTCCAGAATGCCGTCGCGCACCTGCTTCTTCAGGGCGGTATTTTCTAACGGAAACAGCACTTCCACGCGCCGGTCTAAGTTGCGGCGCATCAAATCCGCGCTGCCCAGATAAATCTGGGGGCGGCCTGCGTTGTGGAAATAGTAAATGCGCGAGTGCTCCAGAAAGCGGCCCACGATGGAAACAACGCGAATGTTCTCGGACAGGCCGGGGACGCCGGGGCGCAGGCAGCACACGCCGCGCACAATCAGGTCAATGCGAACGCCGGCCTGCGCGGCGGCGTACAGCGCGCGAATCAGGATTTCGTCGCTTAGGGTGTTGGTTTTCAGGATGAGGCGTGCGGGGCGGCCCCGGCGGGCGTGGGCGGCTTCGCGCGCAATCATCTCCATCAGACGGGAGCGCATATTCACGGGAGCCACTAAAAGTTTGCGGTAGCGGCGCTGGCGCGAGTAGCCTGTCAGCAGGTTAAAGAGTTCGGATACGTCGGCCCCAATGTCCGGGCGGGCGGTCAGAAACGAGAGGTCGGTGTAGATGCGCGCGGTGAACGGGTTGTAGTTGCCCGTGCCCAGATGCACGTAGCGGCGCAGCGTGCCATCGCGCTCCTTGCGGACGATCAACGCCACTTTGCAGTGCGTTTTTAACCCGACTAGGCCGTAGACGACATGGACGCCTGCCGTTTCCAAAGCGCGCGCCCACTCGATGTTGTTTTCCTCATCAAAGCGCGCCTTGAGTTCTACCAGGACGGCCACCTGCGTGTCGTCGTCGCGGGCTTCGGCGAGGGACTTGACAATCGGCGAGTTGCCGCCCACCCGGTACAGCGTCTGCTTGATGGCAAGCACGCCGGGGTCATTGGAAGACGTGGCAACAAAGTCCAGCACGGGCGCAAAGGCGTCGTAGGGGTGGTGGAGCAGCAAGTCTTGCTGCCCTATCACGTCTAGAATGCTGGTGTCCGGGTCGGCCAGTTCGGGAGCCTGCGCGGGCACGAGCGGCGGGTCTTTCAGGTCGGGCCGGTCTAATTTATAGAGTTCCATCAGGTCGGATAGTCCGAGCGGGCCGTCAATCGCGTACACATCGGCGGGGTCAACCAGAAGGTTCGCGGTCAGCAAATCGCGCAGGCGGGCAGGCATAGCCGCCGACACTTCCAGACGGCACACATCACCAAAGTGCCTCTGCTGAAGGCTCTGCTCTACGGTTTGCAGCAGGTCGGAGGCTTCGTCCTCGCGTATCTCCAGGTCGGCGTCACGGGTGACGCGGAACGGGTGGCTTTCCACAACGTGCAGGCCGGTAAAGAGCGTGTCCAAGTTAGCGGCAAGCACCTGTTCCAGCCACACGAAACAAGGGGAACCGTCCCCATTACCATCCGGGGGCACGGGCACAAAGCGCGGCAGGACGCCTGGCACTTTCATGCGCGCGAACTTCTCCCCTAACTGCGGGTCGCGCACCACGACGGCGAGATTGAGGCTGAGATTTGAGATGTGCGGGAACGGATGCCCTGGCCCCAGCGCGAGCGGCGTGAGCACAGGAAACACTTCGCGCTGGAAGTATTCGCGCAGGGAACGCTTCTGTGTGCGGGACAGTTCGGCGTAGTCGCACACGCAGAGGCCCGCGCTGGTCATCTCCGGCAGCAGGGTGGTCTGAAAATACGCGGCGGCGTCGGCGAGCATGGGACGCGCCCCGGCGCGAATCAGCGTAAGCGCCTGCTGGCTTGTTTTGCCGTCGGGAGACACATCGGTCATGCCGGTGGCGGCCTGCTGCTGAAAGCCCGACACGCGCACCATGTAGAACTCATCTAAGTTGGAATGGCCGATAGACAGGAACTTCACCCGTTCCAATAACGGGTGCGACGGGTCATGCGCTTCGCCAAACACGCGCTCATTGAATGCCAGCCATGACTGCTCGCGATTGAGAAACAGGGCCGTGTCCGGCAGCGGCGGGCCTTCTTCAAGCGAGGGCAAGTCCTGGGACCCGTGGGCGTCAAACTCCTGGAGCAAAAGCTCATTCATGGGGGGCAGTGTCCTTCACGAACGGCTTTCACCTGCGCGGGGGCAAAATCCTGCCTGTGTCCCCGATAGGCTATAATAACGCATGGAAACATTCGCGCACCGTGTTGCCGACTGGATGAACCCGGCTCTGGCGGTTATTGCCGTGTTCGCGCCTGCGCTGGGGCCGGGACGCGCGCAAAACCGTGCCGGTTGGAAGCGAGCGGGACGCTGGTGGGCGGCATCAGTAGCAGGCATCAGCCTTGCCATCGCCATTGCTGAAACGGGCAAAGCGCGCTCCGTGTGGGCGGGCCACCCGACATTTCCGAGCGGTCACGAGACGTTTGCGCTGGCCGCGCTGACGGGTCTGGTCTGCTGGGACGCGCGCTGGGCGGTTTTTGCGGCGTCGGCGGCCCTGCTGATGGCGTGGGCATTGGTGGCGGCGCATTTCCACGTTCCCATAGATGTGCTGGGAGCGTGTCTGGTCGGGCCGCCCGCCGCGCTGCTGTGTCAGGCGGTTTCAGGGCGATTTCGGTAAAGCGCCCCCAAAGGCTTGACAAATCCGAGCCGAGCCGGTATACTCGCCCCCAATGAACGTTGACGACATTTTGTCGCAGCGTCGCCGCGCTCGTGCTTGCCGAAGTGCGTCCGCGTCGCGCTCTGCGTGATTTGCTTTTTTCGGAAAGCCGTGGGCCACTTCCTCCGCCAGATGAGCGGATAGGAAGCGTTGGCGCGCGGCTTTTGCTTGTGACACAAGAAACGCCGCCCGCCCCCACAGAGCGAGGCGGCGTTTTTGCGTGTGGACAACATGACGGATAAATTGAAAGTCGGAATTGTGGGCGTCAGTGGCTACGCAGGCGGGGAACTGGCCCGTCTGCTCGTCGCGCACCCGCAGGTGAGAGTGACCTATGTCACGTCCGGGACGTATGCGGGGCAGCCATTAGAAGCCGCCCTGCCGGGCCTGCGCGGCATGGGGTTAACGTGCGAGACATTTGACGTTGACGCCTGTGTCCAATGTTGTGATGTTGTATTTCTGGCGGGCGAGGCGGGCATGGCGATGCGCCTTGCGCCCGCGCTGCTGGACGCTAATAAACTTGTTGTAGACCTGAGCGCGGACTTTCGCCTCAAGTCGCCCACCGAGTATGAGACATGGTACGGCAAGCCACACACAGCCCCCGCGCTGCTGGAAGAAGCCGTCTACGGCCTGCCGGAGCTCAACACGCCGGATATTAAACGCGCCCGTCTGGTCGCCAACCCCGGCTGCCATGTGACGGCGGCAGTTCTTGCCCTGAATCCAGTCGTACTTTTTGACCTTGTAGATTGGCGCACGGTTGTCATCAACAGCCTGAGTGGGGTATCAGGCGCGGGCCGCTCCAAGTTTGGGTTGGACTATCACTTTTCCGAAGTCAACGAAAGTATGAGAGCCTATGGTGTTGGTGGCATCCATCGGCATACGCCGGAAATTGAACAGGTCTTATCAGAAGCAGCATTTGAGCCAGTTACAGTGGGGTTCACCCCCCATCTTGTTCCCATCACGCGGGGCATCTTGTCTACCGTGTGCGTGAACCTCGTGCCAAATCTTACGCGCCCCAACCCACGTGACGTGGAAGATGATCTGCGTGAACATTACGTAACCCATTACAGTGAGTCTCCATTTGTCACAATCTTAGACAAGGGACAGTTCCCCGCCACCAAACACGTCTACGGCACAAATTTCTGCCACATTGGAATAACAACGGACAAGCGAACAGGGCGCGTTATTGTCATATCCGCCATTGATAACCTCGTCAAAGGCGCGGCGGGGCAGGCCGTGCAGAACATGAACCTGATGTGTGGCTTCGCCGAAACGGACGGGCTGACCGGCGGGGCCGTGTGGCCCTGAAAGAATACCTATGGACATTATCGCAGGCGGCATCGTCGCCCCGCAGGGATTTCGGACAGCAGGCGTGCGCTGTGGCCTCAAGCGCAAGCGCAAAGACATTGCCCTCATTGTGTCCGAAGTGGACGCGGTGGCGGCGGGCGTCTTCACCACCAACATCGTCAAAGCCCCCTGCATTCTCAGCAACCAGACCCATTTACAGGACGGTTTGGCCCGCGCGATTGTCGTCAATTCCGGCAACGCCAACGCCTGCAACGGCGAACAGGGCTGGACGGACGCTGTGGACATGGTGAACCACGCGGCGACGGCGCTTGGCGTTTCGCACCGGCGCGTCTTGTCGGCGTCAACAGGCGTGATTGGCTCGCCCCTGCCGATGGACAAAGTGACGGCGGGCATTCACGACGCCGCCGGGCAACTCCACGACGGCGACTGCGCCGACGCCGCCGAAGCGATTATGACCACCGACACGTTCCCCAAGTCTGCCGCAGTGGAGTTCACCCTTTCGGGCAAAATGGCGCGTCTGGGCGCAATAGCCAAAGGAAGCGGCATGATTGCGCCCAACATGGCGACCATGCTGGCATTCATTACTACCGACGCCGCCATTGAGCAGCCCGTTTTGCAGGAGATGCTGCGGCGCGTCGCGTTCTACACGTTCAACTCCATCACCGTAGATGGCGACACGTCCACCAACGACATGACCCTTGCCCTTGCCAACGGTCTGTGCGGGAACCCCGGCATAGATAATTTAGAAAGCGCCGACGCCCGCGCGTTTGAGAAAGCCTTGTACTCTGTGTGCCTGCACCTCGCCAAAGAGATTGCGCGCGACGGCGAAGGCGCCACTAAATTGGTAGAAGTAACCGTGCAGAACGTCGCCCCGCCCGACCATTTGACCGCTGCCTACGCCGCGCAGGGGCGCGAATTGTCCCCCGAAGACCGCGCCCGATTCCCGCGCACCGTCGCCAAGACCATCGCTAACTCGCCCTTAGTAAAAACGGCCCTTTTTGGCAACGATCCCAACTGGGGCCGCATTCTCGCCGCCGCGGGACGCGCGGGCGTCGCGTTTGACCCTGACCGCGTGGAGATTGCTCTGGCAGGCACGACGGTTTACCGCGACGGAGCGCCCACCAACTTCAACGGCTACGTTGTCTCCGAAGCCATGAAGTCCAAAGAAGTGTCTATCTTAGTGGACTTCCACCAGCCGCAGGGCGAAACCGCTACCGTCTACACCTGCGACTTCTCCTACGATTACGTGAAAATCAACGCGGAGTACCACACATGACACGCCAGAACATCAGCAGCGGCGGCCCCTGGGAGGCCAAAGTCGGCTACTCGCGGGCCGTGCGCGTGGGCAATGTGATACACGTTGCAGGCACGACGGCGGCCCTTCCTGACGGCACCATTCACGCGCCGGATGACGCTTACGCGCAGGCTGCGCGGGCATTGGAAACCATCGCCTGGGCACTTTCAGAAGCGGGCGCGTCATTAACAGATGTCGTTCGCACACGGTTGTTTGTGACAAACATTGAACGCGATTGGGAGGCGGTCGGTCGGGCGCACGGCGAAGTGTTTAGAGATATTCGCCCGGTCACGGCCATGTATCAGGTTGTGCGTCTCATGCACCCCGATATGCGCGTGGAAATAGAAGCCGAAGCGATTGTCATGGAAGGAACAGGAACAGAATGACACAGGCTGAAACGCTCATTCAAGCGCTGCCCTATATCAAGCAGTACGCGGGTAAAACCATCGTGGTCAAGTACGGCGGCGCGGCCATGCTGGACGATGCGCTCAAAGCCGCCGTTATGCAGGACATCACGCTGATGCGCTATGTGGGCATCAACCCCATTCTCGTGCACGGCGGCGGGCCGGAAATCTCGGAGGCGATGCAGCGCATGGGCAAGACGCCTCAATTTGTCGGCGGCCTGCGCGTCACCGACGCCGAGACTATGGAAATCGTGGAGATGGTGCTGGCGGGCAAGACTAACAAAGGCATCGTCGCTCATCTTAACCAGCAGGGCGCGCTGGCTGTGGGGCTGTCTGGCAAGGACGGCAATCTTATTCAAGCGGCGCGCGAGACGACGCAGGGCGATTTAGGCTTCGTGGGGCGCGTCACGCAGATCAACCCGGCGCTCCTGCACACGCTCACGGGGGCGGGCTACATTCCCGTCATTTCCAGCGTGGCGATGGGCGCGCACGGCGAAAGCTACAACGTCAACGCCGACACGGTGGCCGGGGAACTTGCCGCCGCCCTCGGAGCCGCCAAGCTCATCGTAATGACCGACGTGGAGGGCATCTATCAGGACTTCGCGGACAAAGACAGCCTCATTCCAGAGATGACCGCCGCCGACGCGCGCCAACTCATCAACAGCGGCGCGGCGGACAAGGGCATGATCCCTAAAATCGGCGCGTGCGTAACCGCGCTCGCGGGCGGCGTAGAGCGCGCACACATCATTGATGGGCGACGCCCTCATGCGCTGCTCATGGAAGTCTTCACCGATGAAGGCATCGGCACTATGATACGATGACCACCGAGTTCCTCCACTATGAGATTGATGACAGCCTGCCCCGCATAGACTTCGGGCGCGTGCACGGCTGGCTGAGTGCGACTTATTGGAGCCCCGGCGTCGCGCGGGAGAAAGTGGAACGCGCCGCCCGCAACTCCGCGCTGGTGGTCGGCGCGTATGCTGGCCCGCAGCAGGCCGCCTACCTGCGTATCATTTCTGACCGGACAACCTTCGCCTGGGTCGCCGATATGTTTGTAGACGAGGCGCACC
Source organism: uncultured Armatimonadota bacterium (assembly GCA_963835235.1). Taxonomy (GTDB): domain Bacteria; phylum Armatimonadota; class Armatimonadia; order Armatimonadales; family Capsulimonadaceae; genus CAWIET01. Next base: position 108,332 of record CAWIET010000005.1, on the reverse strand, counting down.
GGGGGCGGGGATTGGCGCGGGCGATGGTTGGCTTCGCGTTAGCCCACCGGGATTATCAAAACCTGCGCCGCTGGGTGCTGGCGACCCGTGACGCGCACCCTGTCTACGCAGGTGTCGGCTTTGCCCCGCTTCCCTACCCGGAGCGATGGATGGCGTATTTCCCGACAGGAACAGTTGAACGATGACACAGACTGCTTATACTTTGGACACGCAGACCGGGCAGATTGCCCCTGTTGTGGACGCCGATGCTGTGCGCGCAGCCGACGCCGCTCATGCCATGCACACCTACGCGCGCCTTCCCGTGACGTTTGTGCGCGGGCAGGGGGCGCAACTCTGGGACAGTGATGGGCGCGAGTATCTGGATTTCCTGGCGGGCATCTCTGTCAACGGCGTGGGGCACTGCCATCCGCGCGTCGTGCAGGCCCTTCAGGAGCAGGTGGCGACGTTGATGCACACGTCTAATCTGTATCACACAGCGCCGCAGGCCGAGTTAGCCGCCCGCCTGTGCGCCCTGAGCGACATGGAGCGCGTCTTTTTATGCAACTCTGGCGCGGAAGCCAACGAAGCCGCAATTAAGATTGCCCGCAAGCACGGCAAGGCGGTGGGCGGCGAAGGTAAGTTTCATATCGTGACCGCCACCCAATCCTTTCACGGGCGCACGCTGGCGACGGTGACAGCGACCGGGCAGCCCAAGTATCAGGCGCCCTTTGCGCCCGTCGTGCCTGGCTTTTCCTATGTGCCATTTAACGACGTGGACACCCTCCAAGCCGCCGTCACCGATGACACCTGTGCCCTGCTGCTGGAACCGGTGCAGGGCGAAAGCGGCGTCTGGCCCGCCGACCCTGCCTTTCTGCAAGCCGCCCGTTCCCTGTGCGATGCGCGCGGCGCGCTGCTCATCTTTGACGAAGTGCAAACGGGAATGGGGCGCACGGGAACGTGGTGGGCATACCAGCAGTACGGCGTCGTGCCCGACGTGATGACGCTCGCCAAGTCGCTCGGCGGCGGCTTCCCCATCGGCGCGTGTCTGGCGCGCGGGGCGGCGGCGGAAGTGTTCGTGCCGGGCGATCACGGCTCCACGTTCGCGGGCAACCCGCTCGCGTGCCGGGCGTCGCTGGCCGTGCTGGACACAATGGAACAGGAGCATTTGGTCGCCAACGCCCACGCGATGGGAGCCTACTTCGCGCGCCGCCTTCAGGAGTTAGCACACGCGGGCAAACTCACCGATATTCGCGCGCGGGGCCTGATGGTGGGCGTCACGCTCGCCGCCCCCGACGCCAAGCGCGTGCAGGCCGACGCATTGGAACGTGGCCTTATCCTCAACGCCATTGGCGATAGCATTCTGCGCTTCCTGCCCCCCCTGATTATCACCCGCGCCGACGTGGACAAGGCAATGGACGTGCTGGCGGCTGTGCTGTAAAGGAGGCTTCACCGTGTGGCAACGTTTTACAGAAGCGGCCCGTTATCCTATCGTCTATGCACAAGAAGAAGCCGCCAAGATGGGCACTTACGATGTGGACACTGAACACTTACTGCTTGGCCTGCTGCGTCAAAAACAAGGCAGTGCGGCGCAACTGTTGCAACGAATAGGCGTAAGCGTAGAAAGCGTGGAGCGCACAGTACGTCAGCAGGGCTTGCGCCGTCAGAATGAGTTACAGGTGGCAACTGGTAAAGTATGGCCCCCGCCGCCAAGAGCGGAAGGCTACCCGGAGCAGGAGCCGCCAGGGGGAACGCCGCCCGTGCCGTCGGAAGTCAAGGGCACGCAAGAGATGAAACTGACGCGGCCCAGCAAGCACGTGATTGACTTTGCCTATGATGAGGCCCGTAAATTGAACGAGGGCAACATTCTGCCTGAGCACTTGCTTTTGGGCATGATACGCGAAGGGAAGGGCATTGCCGGGCAAGTCCTTGCGGAAAGCGGCGTCAATTTAGACCGTGCGCGTCAAGTCGTCACTGAACTGCAAAGCAGAAGAAAGAGTGAAGCAGCAGGCGGCTGGCTAAAATCACTGTTTGGGCGGAAGGAGTCACCCGCCGGATAGCAGATAAAGGAGCCTTCATCATGTGGCAGCGATTTACCGAACGGGCGCGCAAGGTAGTGTTCTACGCGCAGGAAGAGGCGGGGCGGCTGGGGGAAAACTATGTCTCCACCGAGCATCTCCTGCTGGGCCTGGTGCGTGAGAATGACAACGTGGCCGCGCGCATCTTGGAGCGAATGAATGTGGAACTGGGGCGCGTCCAAAGCGAAGTGAACAAGATGGTGGCGCGGGGAGATGGGCGTCTGGGACAGGATATGCAGTTGACCCCGCGCGCCAAGCGGGTCATTGACCTGGCCTACGATGAGGCCCGCCAACTCAACAACAATTACATCGGCACGGAGCACTTGCTGCTCGGCCTCATTCGCGAGGGCGAAGGGCTGGCCGGGCGCGTGCTGGCGAAACTAGGCGTCGGCTTGCAGCGCGCCCAACAGGAAGTGCAGCAGTTGCAGTCAGGAGGTGGGACAGAAGACACGCTCCCGCCGCCTGCTCCCGTCGTGGGCGCTTCCCCGTCGCAGCGCATGGCCCGCCCGCGCGGGCAGTCGCCCATTGCCGATGTGCTCATCAATCATACCTTGCGCGGGAAGGACGTGCTGGGCATTGAACAACTCACGCAGGCGGAAATACTGCTCATCTTAGACGTGGCGGCGCGGCTCAAAGCCAACAAGTTTGACGCAACGCAGACGGAGTTCGCGAAAGGACAGACGCTTGCCATGCTGTTTGAGAAGCCGTCCCTGCGTACCCGCGTGACCTTTGAGGCGGGCATGACGCAGCTTGGCGGGCACGCCATCTATTTAGAGGGGCGGCTGGGCCTGCGCGAGACGGTTCCCGATGTGGCCCGCAACCTTGACCGCTGGATTGATGGCATCATGGCGCGCACGTTTGACCACAAGACGGTCACGGACTTGGCTGAAAATGCGGGCATTCCGGTTGTCAATGGGCTGTCCGACCGCGAGCACCCGTGTCAGGCGCTGGCGGACTTTCAGACGCTTGCCGAGCGCAAAGGCGACCTGCGCGACCTGAAGCTTGCTTATGTGGGTGACGGCAACAATGTGGCGCACTCGCTGGCGCTGCTGGCGGCAAAAGTGGGAACGCATTTCTCGCTGTCCTGCCCGGAAGGATACGAGCCGGACGGCGCATTGTGGCAGGCCGCGCAGGGCTTTGCCGCCGAAACGGGAGCCGTTCTCACGCTCACGCATGATCCCGCTGAGGGCGTCGCCGACGCCGATGCCGTGTATACCGACGTGTGGGCGTCAATGGGGCAGGAAAGCGAGGCGGCAGAGCGGGCGAAAGTGTTCGCGCCGTTTCAGGTGAACGCCGCGCTGATGGCACGGGCCAAGCCGGACGCGCTCGCCATGCACTGCCTGCCCGCCCATCGGGATGAGGAAATCAGCGCGGACGTGCTGGACGGCCCGCAGTCGGTGGTGTTTGACCAGGCGGAAAACCGTCTGCACGCGCAGAAGGCGGTGCTGTCGTTAGTGCTGTAGAGAAGAATGGAGGCTCTGTCACCCCCATCACGGAGGGAATAGCGAGAGGTTTAAACCCCTCGCTGGGGCCGACGCCATTGGTGTTTCTGCACGCGGCGTCGTATACGGGCAAACTGTGGCTGCCGCAGACGCGGGCGCTCGCAAGCGAGTTTGGTACGCTCGCTCCTGACCTGCCCGGACATGGCGCGCGGGCCGGTGAGCCGTTCACGCTCCCGGCGGCGGTGAACGCCGTGCGCGAGACGCTTGACCGGGAAGGCATAGAGCGTGCCGTGCTGATTGGCGTCTCGCTCGGAGGGTGCGTGAGCATGATGTTCGCGTCCCAATTCCCGGAGCGGGTTGCAGGAATGGTGCTGTCGGGCTGCACGTTTAACCCCTGTCGCCCATTGGCGCAGTGCATTCTCACAGGCGAGGACGTTGTGTTTCCCATCGGGGCGGGATGCTTTACGCGCGGGCTGCATCGGTGGCTGGCGGCCAATTTGGAACACGCTATGGCAGAAGAGATGATTGCCGCCGGGACGTACTGGCAGGCAGCGGCAGATGCGGTACGCGCCCTTCGCGGCGTGGACTTTATCAAGCGGCTGTCGGCGTATCCCGGCCCGGTTCTGATACTCAACGGGGAGCGCGACTGGGTGCATCGCTCATCGGAAGGCGCCTATGCGCGGGCGGCGCGGAGTTCCCGCGTGGAAGCAATAAAGGGCGCGGGGCATATTCCCAATTTAGACGCGCCGGGAGCGTTTACCGACGCCGTGCGCCGATTTGCGCGGGGCGTGGCGAGGAACTGCTCTTCCTTGCCCTGCGGGCAGGGTTTCCCCTAAAGGGGAGATGATGACGAGTAAACGTGACGTGTCAATGTTTTAATCGTCTCTTTAGGGGAGACCCCAGCGCAGCGGGGCAGAGAGGTTCAGAAAGGAAAACATATGCCGAAAACAGTGGTTTTAGTTTACTCCGGGGGGCTGGATACCTCGGTGTGCATTCCCATGATGCGCGAGGAATACGGGTTTGAGCGCGTCGTCACGGTGACGGTGGACGTGGGGCAGCCCGCCGATGACATTCACTCCGCCGAAGAGCGCGCCCGCGCGCTGGGCACGGAGCATTACACCGCAGACGCCAAAGCGGAGTTCGTCACTGACTACTGCTGGCCCGCCGTGCGCGCCAATGGGGACTATCAGGGCTACCCGCTGTCTACCGCGATTGCTCGGCCTCTCATTGCCCTCAAAGCCGTAGAAGCGGCGAAGCGCGTGGGCGCGGACGCCTTCTGTCACGGCTGCACGGGCAAGGGCAACGACCAGTTCCGCATTGAGTTTGTCATGCGGACGCTTCTGCCCGACGTTCCCATCATCGCCCCCATGCGCGAGCACAATTACACGCGCACGGAGGAGATTGAATATGCGCGGCAGAAGGGCGTGCCCATCAGCGTCACTGCCGACAAAATCTGGTCTATAGATGAGAACCTGTGGGGCCGCTCCATTGAAGGCGGGCATTTGGAGGAACCCGATTACGCGCCGCCGGAAGACATCTTCCAGTGGACGCGGGGCATTGACAGTGCTAACGCCGTGCCGCAGTCCGTCACAGTCGGCTTTGAGGGGGGTGTCCCCGTGAGTTTAAATGGGCAGGCGCTTGATCCGCTCGCCCTTGTTTTGCGTCTCAATCAGATTGCCGGGGAGAACGGCGTGGGGCGCGTAGACATCATGGAAGACCGCCTGCTCGGCCTTAAGTGCCGTGAAAACTATGAGTGCCCTGCCGCCACGGTGTTGATTAAAGCGCACGGAGCATTGGAAGCGTTGGTGGCGACCGCCGCCGAGCGCAAGTTCAAGATGCTGGTTGACCAGCAGTGGGGCGAGATGGCCTATTACGGCCTCTGGTTTGACCCACTGAAAGATGACTTGGAAGCATTCATTGGCAAGTTGCAGGAGCGCGTGACAGGAACGGTCACTCTGCGCCTGTACAAAGGCTCGTGCGTCGTGACCGGGCGAGCATCTGAGTTCGCGCTCTACAACGAAGACCTGGCCTCCTTTGACAGCAAGACGTTTGACCAACGGTTAAGCGTCGGCAACGTCCAGACACATGGAATGCAGTCGCGCCTGTATTATGCGCTCCGAGAGAAGATGGCTCCCTAACACACATGTGGGGAGAAAGCCCCGTCCTCAAGGGCAGGGCTGCGGTTGAGCGGCCACAACGAGCCGTCTGGTGCCAGCCCCGCCGTAAACGGCGGGGCTGGTTGCCCGTTTGCCGTCTGCAAACGCCTGCCGAACGCGCACACGCCCCGGCGAAATTCGGGGCCAAATCCACCCTAAAGCAATTCCCGCAAATCGCCGATAATGACCTCAGGACGCTCGGAGCCAACGGCGGCTTCGGCGGCGGCGCGGGACGTGACACCCGTGAGCGCGAGAACGGTGTGCGCGCCCGCCCGGTTGCCGACCGCAATGTCGGTGTCTAAACGGTCGCCAATCATGACGCTTTGCGCGGCTGGGACGCACGCAGCGGCCAGGAGGGCCTCATACGCATGGGTTTCGGGTTTGCCGATGGTGATTGGCTCAATGCCGGTCGCGGTCGCAATCGCCGCCACCAGCGAGCCGCCGCCGGGGATTTCGCCTACTTCCATCGGGAAGGTGGCGTCCCGGTTAGTTGCGATGAACTGCGCGTGCCCGCGTGTGATGGCGGCATGGGCGAAGCGCAATTTGTCGTAGGTGAATTGGCGGTCAATGCCCGCCACCACGTAATCAATCGTGTCAGGGGACACGGAATCGGCGACGGTACTGGGCACGAGGCCGCCGGATTGGGCTAACTCTTGCGCGAGGCCCGCTTCGCCGACCACAAAGACGGTTTTGCCTGCCGCGCCCTGCGCTTTCAGATACAAGGCTGTCGCGTAGGCCGACGTGTAGACAGCGCTTTCGGGCACGTCCAAGCCGTTTACCTGCGTGAGTTTGGCGCAGTAATCGGCGCGCGTGCGCCCGGAGTTATTGGTCAGGAAGAAGACGGATTTGCCCTGCGCCCACAGGCGGCGCACGCAATCCGAAGCGTAAGGAATGGCGGTGTCGCCCAGATACAGCACGCCGTCCAGGTCAAACACATAGACGGATATGTCGGCAGCCGCGAGGCTGGAAAAGGTGGAAAGTGTCACGACCGACAGTGTAGCACACCCGCGCGGCCCTTGTCAAAGGTTTAGCCGAAGCAGGGCAGCGGGAAATAGAGAAGTGAGAGCCATTGGCTCACACCCGCGAGGGTGGAGGAACAAAACGATGTTTCAGTTCGCCCAACAGAAAAGAACACCGCTCCTGCCCCGCTTCTTGGGCGGCGCAGGCAGAAAGCATACCTTTATGAAAACCACATTGAATGCAATGGAAATAGACACTCAGCAGTGCATCTTTGCGCTGCAGCATTTAGAGACCCACGAGTTCATTTGCCTCTTGCAGAACGGCACGGACTACCTGGCCTGCTTCACCGATGGCGACAGCGCTTTAGAATTTCGCTCCGCGCTGGGCTTGCACGAACACGTAGACCTAGTGGGCATGACGATGGATCACACTCCATTCCGGCATTTCTGGCTGGACGGGAGCAATGTGGAACTGCACCCGGAAGAAGTCGCCAATTAGGGCGCAAACGTAGAAGGGCCTGCCGCCTCTTGAAAAAGAAGCGGCAGGCCCTTTTTGCGTGTGCCCGGATGACAAGCGCTAAAAGCGCAGGCCCGCCGTGACGGACAGGCCATTAGAGTGCGTCACGAACTGGTAGCGCGCATCTAAGTAGGCCGCGCTGGTGATGTTGATGCCCGCTTCCCCAAAGACGCCTAGGCGCAGGGCGGACGAAATGCCGCTCAAGTTCTGGAAGTACGCGCCTGCGCCGCCGCCAATGTAGACTGCGCCCGGCGCGTTGAGCGACTTCCCGGAAGCGCTGAATAACTCCCCGATTGTCACCGGGATGACGGTCGCGTGCTTGCCGGACTTGGCTCCGGTCTGGATGCCCAGGCCGATAATGGTGCGCGTGGTCGGAATGGGGTTCGGGACAGGCAGGCCGTAGCGGAACTCCACGTCCAACTGCGCGCTGCCCCCCGCGTCTTTGGCGTTGCCGCCCGATGGCAGAAACACTCCGGCGGCGATGCTGGTGGGTGCGCCGACGACCGGAAGGGACGGGCCGGGCGCGGCGGCGGCAGGGCGTGTCAGGGCCACCAGCGTGAGCGCGGCGGCGAGGGAACAGGCGAAAAAAGCGAGGCGAGTGGTCATAAGGGTCTCCTGAGAGTTGAAAATAGGGCGGTGCGGCGGCTAAAAGCGCGCACCCAGCGTCACGGAAAAGCCGCTGACGCGCTGTGTTACCCGGTACTGGGTCTGGGCAAACACGCCGGGTGTTAAGTTGTAGCCCAGTTCGGCATAGCCTGCCAGCGAAGCGGAAGCGTGCAGGCCATTCAAGTCTGCGGCTTGCAGTCCGCCGCCGTAGCCCGCGAAAGCCGTGCCGCCCGCGAAGGGCGACTTGTCCCCCGAAAGGCCGACAACGTACCCCAGCGTGCCGCCAATCAGCGTCGTGCCTTCGCCGCGCGTGCTTCTGTCCAGAGTGACGGAAAGCACCGGGCGCGTCGCAGACGGGTGGCTCGTTTCGGGCGCGTAGCGCAGTTCGGCATGGAGCAGAGCGCTGCCTGCGCGAGTGCGCGTGTCGCTCTGCGTGGGCAGGAACGCGCCCAGACTGAGGCTCGTGCGGGCGCGCGTGTCGGTGCTTCCCTGCGCGTGGGCGGGAGCCGACGGCAGAAGGGCAGCAAAGGCGCACAGCAGGGCTGCAAGGGGGCAAAAGCGCAGCCTCATAACTGCACCTGCCGCACGGACTCCATGCCGTCAATGGCGGCGATTTGCGGCAGCAGGGCGTCCGGCACGGGCGCGTCCAGTTTCAACACCATGATGGCGCGGCTGCCCGTGCCGCTTTCCCGCCCGACGTGCATTCCGGCGATGTTGATGCCCGTGTCGCCCAGCAGCGTTCCCACTTTGCCAATCACGCCGGGGCGGTCAGTGTGGAGCGTCACCAGCATCGGCCCCGACGGGCGAATATCCACGCGGTAGCCGTCAATGTGGACAATGCGAATGTTGTCCGGGCCGAACACCGTGCCGCAAATCTCCCGCGTGGACGACGGCGAGCGCTTGCGGACAGAAAGCAGGCACGTGTGGTCGTCGGAGGCAGGCGCGCGCGTTTCGGTCACTTTGATGCCCCGGCTGGCGGCAAGGCCCGGCGCGTTGACGTAGTTGACGCTTTCGGGCACAATCGGCTCCAGCAGACCTTTGAGGACGGCGCGGGTGACATGGACAAGCGGCAGGTTCTCAAAGTCGCTCCCGGCATAAATGATTTCTACTTCTTCCACGTTGGAGGACGTGAGCTGCGCGTGCAGGCTGCCGATTTTCTCCGCAAGCGTCAGATACGGCTGAATGCGGGCGAGCACGTCGGCGGAGACGGACGGCATATTGACCGCCGCCCGCGCGGGGCGGCCTTGCAGCACGTCCACAATCTGCTCGGCGATGTCTATGGCGACATTGACCTGCGCCTCTTCTGTAGACGCGCCCAGATGCGGGGTGGTGATGATGCCGGGAATCCCCAGCAGAGGGTTGTCGGCGGGAGCGGGTTCCGTGCTGAACACGTCTACGGCGGCCCCGCCAATACGGCCCGACTTCACCGCGTCCGCCAATGCCGCCTCGTCAATAATGCCGCCGCGCGCGCAGTTGATGAGCCGCACGGTGGGCTTCATTTTGGCGAGTTGGGGCGCGGCAATCATGCCCAGCGTTTCTTTGGTTTTGGGGACGTGAACCGTGAGGTAGTCGGACTGCGCGTACAGCGTGTCTAAGTCCACTAACTTGATGCCCAGCGCCTCGGCCTGTTCGGGCTTGAGATAGGGGTCATAGCCCAGAATGTCCATCTCAAAGGCCTGCGCGCGACGGGCGACTTCCCGGCCTATCTTGCCGAGGCCGATGACCCCCAGTGTCTTGGCGTAGACCTCCGACCCCATGAACTTCTTGCGATCCCACCGGCCCGCCTTCATGCCCGCGTCGGCCTGCGGGATATTGCGGGCGAGGGCGAGTAGCATGGCGACGGTGAGTTCGGCGGCGGCGATGGTGTTGCCTTCGGGGGAATTGACGACCAGAATGCCACGCCGGGTGGCGGTTTCCACGTCAATGTTGTCCACGCCGACGCCCGCGCGCCCGATGATTTTGAGTTTGTCCGCGCGGGCCAGCACATCGGCGGTGACTTTGGTTTCGGAGCGGACGGCGAGGGCATCATAGCCGCCGATGATGTCAACGAGTTGGGCGGGGGACAGGTCGGTACGCACGTCCACGTCGGCGACCTGCTTCAATATCTCCACGCCTTCGGGGGCAATCGGGTCGCTCACAAGCACTCTGGGCATTCGGGAACTCCTTTGGCGCGCTGTTGAACGGGCGCGGCGGCCTTTATGATACTCCGCGGGCAGGCGTTTTGTCAACAGCAAACTGGAGAAAAGGCCCCCGGCCCCAAACTTGGGCAAGGAAATTATACGGCGTCCTGCGGGCGCGTGTAATTTATGAGCCTTGATTGTGCTTCAGGGGGGTACTCCAGGGGCTTGGCGAGACGTATCAAAAGGCTTGCAGGAAACTGAGGGCAATCTGGCGGCGGCGCAAATGCTGACCGTCGGAAGCGCCGCCGAAGACGCCGGGCAGAGAGGTAGAGGTGCCGGTGAAGGGGTCTTCGCGGTAATCGCTGAAACGCAGGCCCACCGACTGCGCGGCGTGAAGGCGATAGGCGAAGTTCACGTCTACGGAGCGGTCGGTCGGGGCAGGGAAGTCATCGGAGACGCGGCGGCGGTCGCGCGCTTCCAGAGACACGTCCAGAAGCGGCGTCAGATCTCTGGCCCAGGCGGAGGAAGAGTTCGTTGCCGTTGGGGCCGATGGGGTGGCCTTGCGGCAGGTCGTCGTCAAACCAGGCGAGTTCGCGTTCCTGATCGGAATACACAGCCCGGTCGGTGTGGGCGTACTCTATCGCGGCGTCTGTGCCGGAGCGCGGAAAAACCTGCGCGTAGCCCAATAGGTAGCCGATTTTGCGCGGCGTGCTGTTGCCCTGATTGATGCCCTTCGGCGCTTTCAGGTCATCTAAAAGAAACTGGCCGTAGACGCGGGCGTTGCCCTGCGGCCCATTTGGGCGCACCGAGAGGCCGATGTTTGCCAGATAATTGAAAAAGTTCGGCTCCACATCGGACGCATAATTGTGCTGCTGAAAGGCATAAAAGGGAAGCACCAGCACAATGGGGCGCGTGAACTGGTTGGACGAGTAGGCTTCTTCCAGCGAAAGGGTCACGCGGTCGCCGAGGGGGTGCTCTAAGCGCCGCCCGCCTTCATAGACGGTGCGCCCGCTGTTGCGATACGTCTGCTCGTACTGCGTGAAGCGGTAACTGCCGAGCAGGTGGCCCAGCGAAAAAGGGATTTCGGCCTCCAATGTCGGGCGGGCCGGGCTGTTGTCATTCACCAGCAGATCGCCCCGGTAGCCGTCGCCCCAGCGCTGGCGCAGAAGGCCCGCCGTGACGCGCAGGCCATGTCCGCCGAGGCCGGTGACATAGGCTTCGTCAATGCCGTCCAGCGCGGTGGGGTTGTCCGCGCCGCCCGTGCCGCTTGCGCGGGTGGTGAACGACGCATGGTCGCGCGTCAGGTCGTAAATATTGGTGGCGCTCGCGGTGAACGCGCCGTCGCGCCCCAGCGTGCCAAAGATGCGCCCGCGCCCGTACAGGTCGCCGTGCGTGTGCAGGCTGCTGCTTGTTTCGCTGCGCCCGCCTGTTTCCGCCTGCGCGAAGCCGGTCGCCCCAATCTCCGTGCCCGCCGCCGACCCGCTTTGTTTTCCGAGTTCGGGGGCCAGCACGTTGCGGGCGAAGTCTAATGCGGCTTGGTCACGCAGATTGGACGATGAGCGCACTAGAACCCTGGGCTGGTACTGTAGCATCTGAGGCAACGTCTGCGGGTCAGTGATTAATCCCGAACCCGGTGCGCTGGGGAGAGGGGTGGAGCGCGCTTGAATGCTTCCGAACCAATATGCCATCTCCCTACGTGTGTAAAGGCGGCCTGTGACGCCCAGCAAGTCCTGCACGGTGGGCGCACCGGCGGGCAGCAAATGGTCTTGCGCCAGCACGGAAAGCGCATCGTACAATCCCGACCCGCGCGGCACGATGTCTGTCGGGGAGGCCGACGCGGGCGGGGCTGTTCCCGCCGTCATTGTGCCCAGCAGGAGCAGGGCCAGCAGCGTACAGAATGATTTTTTCATAGAGTGAGGGGTTCCAAAGCCGGGGCAGGCGGAGAGGGCCGCAGGCCCTTCGCTTCCGCGCAGGAGAGATAAATCTCCTCCAAGTGGCGCACCATCGCGCGCTCATCAAACTGGGAGGCCACGCGCGCCGCGCCGTTTTGTCCCATCGCGCGGCGCAGGGTGTCGTCGTTCAGCAGGCGCAGGACACGCTCCGCCATCACGTCTGGCTGGCGCGGCGGCACCAGAAACCCGTTCTTGCCCTCGGTGATGGCTTCCCCCGCGCCGTCCACATGGGTTGCCACCAGGGGCAGTTCGGCGCACATGGCCTGCGCGAACACGCGCGGCAGGCCCTCCCAGAGCGACGTAAGCGCGAACACGTCAAAGACGCGCAGGATTTCCGGCACGTCATGCCGGTAGCCGAGCAGATGCACGCAGTCGGTCAGGCCCGCCGCCGCTATCTGCGCCCGAATGGGCGCGTCCAGTGGCCCGCCGCCCACAAACACAAAATGCGCGCTGGGCCGCTGCGCGTGAACCAGAGCCGCCAGCCGCACGAAGTCGTCAGGAGCCTTCTGCGGCGCAAGGCGGCTCACCGTGCCCACGACCGGGGCCCCGGCGGGAATGCCCAGCGACGCGCGCAGGGCTGCCCGGTCAACGCGCACATGGCGAAAGCGGTCAATGTCAATACCGTTGTAGACCGTAACGTACTGCTCCGGGCGTCCGATGCCGTCGGCGAGGCCCTTGTCCCGGTTGGCTGTCGCATCCACCAGAAACCAGTCCGTGACCCGCGCCGCCCGCCGCTCGGCGAAGATATACGCGCGCCGCATCAGCGGGTTCATGTGCTCGTGATGCCCCCAGCCGTGCACATTGTGAATGATGACCGGCACGCCCGCCTTGTGCGCCGCCAGCCGCCCCAGAATGCCCGCCTTGCTGCCGTGCGTGTGCACAACGTTCCAGTGGCCGCCGCGTATCCACTCGGTCAGGTCGCGAAATGCGCGCCTGTCCTGGACGGGGCGAATGGGGCGGCGCAGGCTAGGCAGAATGTGAACGCCGACGCCCGCGTCCTGTGCCTGCGGCAGCAGAGTTCCCTGATGGGCTTCCGTCGCCCCCGCCAGAAGGAGCGGCTCAAACAGCGCCGGATTGAGAAGACGGCAGGTTGTGATGGTTGGCTCTGTCGCGCCGCCCACCGCCATGTGCGTGATAATGTGAAGAACGCGCAGTCGCGTCATGCAAGGGCTGCTTTCATTCAGGGACGGTTTCCAAAGCGCCGCTTTCCAATGTATTGGTCAGTTCTCGGTACAGCGTTTCATAGCCCTGCACCATCGCGCGCAGGGAAAAGCGCGTTTCCACCCGCTCCCGCGACGCGCCTGCCGCGTGTTCCCGCTCATTCGGCGTCAGCGACAGAATATCCTGCCATGCCTGCGCGAGCGCCGGAGCGTCGCCCACCGGCACGACGCGCCCCGCTTCGCCGACCACGCCCACCGGCCCGGCCATGTCGGTAGTGACCACGGGCACGCCGCACGCCATCGCTTCCGCCAGCACGAGGCCAAACGACTCGCCGTAACGCGAGCAGCAGGTCGCCGCGTCCAGCGCCGCCGTGACGCGCGGCCCGTCGCGGCGCAGGCCGAGCAGATAGGTGACGGACTCTGCGCCGTTTTCACGCGCCCAGCGCGTCAGGCTCGCATTCTCCGGCGTGACGCCCGTGCCGCACAGCACGAAGCGCACGTCGGGCCGTACTCGCCGCAGCAGGCCCGCCGCTTGAAAGAACGTTTCGTGGTCTTTCTGCGGGTCAAAGCGGGCCATCAAGCCGACAAGAGGAGTGCATTCGCCCAGGCCCAGTTCGCGGCGCACATCGCGGCGGGCCGCGTCGCTCGGCACGAACTGCGCCGTGTCCACGCCGTTCGGGATGACTGTCATTTTGCCCGGTGAATAGCCAATGCGCGCGTAATCATCGCGCACGGCCTCCGAGCAGCAGACAATCCGCGCAGGCCGCCCCGCCAGCCGCGCGTTGAGCCACGCCAACATCACGGTCTGCGTTTTGGCGTGCGCGGCGTCCAGCAGCGTGTTGTGCAGCCCCCACGCGAGCGGCACGCGGCGGGGCACGGCGAGCGCGCCCGCCAAATCCGCATGGGCCAGCCAGGTTTGCACCACCTGCGGCCCAAAACGCCGCACTTCGCGGGCCAGCGCGGGAACAATGCGCGGGTCGGGAACGCCGCGCTGGAACCCCAGCGCGCGCAGGGGAATGCCCGCCGCGCGGATTTGTTCACCCAGCACCGGGCCTTCGTCAGTGAGCGAGACCACCGCGCTTGCAAATTGCGCCGGGTTGGTGCGCGCCACCAACTGCCGGAGCAGGGTTTCCGCGCCCCCGCTTTCCAGGCCGGTTGTCACATGGAGCACGCGCACGGGCGTTGCCGCGCTCGTCACTGCCACACCGGCGGTCGTCCGCGCAGGCGGCGCAGGCCGTCCGCGAGCGTCCGAAAGCCACCGTCGCCGACTAAGCGAAACAAAGCCGCCGCCGTCCACATCTTCCACCATACTTTGGACGGCCATCCGCCGCGCAAGACGTGCTTTTTGCGGGCGCGGGCAATTTCGGCCAGCATGGACGCCATCGCGCGGGGGGAATGGCTGACCCCGCCGTGCGCGAAGCCAACCGTCACCACGTCCGGCACGAACAGCGCCTCGCGCCCGCCCGCTGGCCCCAGTTCGCGCAGCAGGAGTTCATAATCGCCGACAATGCGGAACGTCTCGTCAAAGAGGCCGCGCTCCTTAAATAGCGTTCGATGGTGCAGCGCGCCGGGGTGGGGAAGCGTCAGCGTCCAGGGCAGCCCGCGCTTCACCTGCGCCCAGGGACGCCCGTCCAGACGCGCCACCGTCCCTGATGGCCCCACAATCGCCGCCTGTCCATACACGACGCGCGGCCCGGCAATGGTGGGGTCGGCAGGCAGGGCTGCCGCAAGCCGCGCCAGCGCGTCCGGCGACCAGAGCCGGTCGTCCGCGCCCAGAAACGCAATCCAGTCGCCCGTCGCGCGCGCCAGGGCTTTGTTCCAGGCGTGATAAATACCCCGGTCGGGGGCGCTTTCCCAGCAGGCGATTTTGTCCGTGTGGGCGCGCAGAATGTCCGCTGTCCCATCGGCGGAGCCGCCGTCCATGACTACGACTTCTACAGCGGGATAAGTCTGCTCCCACACGCTTTGGAGAGCGCGTGTCAGGGTCGCCGCGCCGTTCCAGACCGCCAGAATAACTGTGATGCGCGGGGGCGTCATAACTCTGCGGCCCCCGCGTTCGCCATCTGCGCCCCTGCCAGCGCCAAACCTACCAGCACAGGAAAGTAAATCAAAAACAGGTTCTGCGTTTCCCAGTACTGAATGGCGCACCCAATTAGGGAAACGCACAGCGCAGTCAGCACAGGCACGTTCTGCGGCCTGCGGCGTTTCACGGCCCGCGCCAGCGCCGCCGCCCCTGCCAGCCCGCACCCGCCCAGGGCCAGAAAACCAACGACCCCCGTCTCCGCCAGCGTGGTGATGTAGAGATTGTTGACGTAAATGCCGCTTTGCACGTCAAATGAGCGGGCTGTCGGGTGGTACGTGGGAAAATAAAACGGTACCATTCCCGGCCCGACGCCCAAAACAGGGTAGTCATAAAAGACTTGCAGGCCGGTCTGGTTTTCATCATCGCGCATCTTGTAGCCGCCCTGCGAGATTTTGCCTACTGCATCCAGCAGCGTGCGGCTGATCACCGGGTTGACGAAGAACACGCCGACGCCAACGCCCGCCAGGGCCAGGGCCGCTGCCGCAATACGCCGGACGCGCTTCGCTGCCGCCTGCCGGGGCTGCAGCAAGCCAAGAAGCAGCGCAAGCCCGACCGCAAGCGCTACCCAGCCGCCCGCCGAAAACGTGAGCAGCAGCGCCACCGTTTGCAGGCCCAGCGCGCACGCCATCACGCCGCGCCGTATCCAGTGCGGGTAGTAAAGCATCACAGTCACCGTTGTGGGAATGACCGTCATCAGGTAATAGGCAAACAGCAGCGGCTCGTAGCTTACGCCGGTCAGTCGGTAAAATGATCCGCCCGTATACACAAACGCATGGCCGTTCCCAATAGCGTTGAGCACCAGATTGCTGCCGCTCAGGGCTGCTGCGTACCCCAGCAGCCCAATCAGCGAGACTGCCGCGCCGGTTAAAATGTGTGCCCGCACGCACCGCCGGAACAGAGCCGGGTTCGTGCCCAGCACATGGTACAAAGCGGTCACGACCCCCCACGACAAAGTGAGCCAGAAGAGCATTGCCCCTGACCGCGCGTCCGCTCCCTGCAAGCCGGTGAAATGTTCCGCGAACACATTGGGCACCGCAGGCGACAAAGCCGCTGATACCGCCAGCACACTCAAATACAGCAGCACCGGCGCGGTGGCGGGCGGCAGGCGCAGCGGTTCGCGGCGCAGCAGCGCGCGGGTCAGCACCGCCGCCGTGAAGAAGTAGGCTGCCACTTCCGGCACTTTCAGCGTCACGCCGCCCAGCGACAGGTTCAGGATCAGATAAGGCAGCGCCCAGAACGTCAGCACGCACAGCCGGTCAATCCAGCGGGTCGCTGCCAGGACAAGCAGCACTGCAATCGGCAGAAGCGCCAGAGAGGGCAGGGCCGCGATGGCGATGCCCAGCAGCACGATGCCTAGCAGCGCTGTCCCTGTCAGCGCCACCGCCACGAAGCGGCGCGTTCTGCCAGGTGCTATCTTGGATGGGAGAGAAACACTCATCAAAACGGGTTCCGCGCAAGCCGCCGGGCGGCGGGCGCAGAAGTCACTTCGCCACCATCTCGGTTTTGTCGGTGCGGGGCATTTCGTACACGGCGAGCGGCTGACGCATCACCGAGCGGGCAACATTCCAGGCCAGGCACAGCATCAAGCCCGCGACCGCCGCGCAGGCGGTCACAAAGGCAATCCGGGGCGCATACGGCTCGGTGGGAACGCCCGCCGCGTCCACGACCATAAAGGTTGGCAGGTTGCGATCTTCCGCGATGCGCGCGCGCCATACTTCCCCTTGCAGGGTGGTGACAAGCTGCTGGTTAACCTGAATGTCGCTGGATAGCTGGGTCTGCTGCATCTGAAGAGACGGCATGGCGATCATCTGCGATTAAATCTGGCTCATGGCCTGAGTGATGCCGTCACGCCGGGCCAGCAGGCTGGCGCGGTTGGCGTACAGGGTTGCGGTTGCGGGCGAAATCCCCTGCTGCACCGCCGACAGCGCGCGCCGTGTCTCGGCCTTCACGTCTGCGCGAGCCTGCGTCACCTGCGCCTGAAGCGTCAGAAGCGTTGGATTGTCCGGGCCAAAGTTGGCTTTGGCAACGGCAAAGTCGGTTTCCAGTTTGCTGAGGCGCGCGCGTTCATCCTGCGCGAACGGCACGGCTGCGGACAAATCCTGGCTCTGCCGATTGGTCAGCCGGGCCGCCCGATTCTGGTAGGCGATAGCCGCCTCGGTGGCATCCAGTTCTACCTGCGCGGCATTCTTCTGGCTGCTCAGGTCGCCGTAAGCGTCGCCGAGGCGGGTGGGCGAGATGCCAAGCGGCAGGCGCTGCCCGGCCTGCACTTGCAGCTCCACCAGCCGCTTTTGCTGACGGTGCAGGCGCGGGCGAACGATAGCCAGCTCGGTGGTGAGAAAATGCAGGTTGCGCGAGGAGCCTTCGGTGCTCAATTCATTGGCAATGCGGCGCAGGCTGCCGATGTAGGTGTTGACAATCTGAACGGCCAGCCTGGGGTCAGGATCGGTTGCTTCAATGGCAAGCAGGCCGTTCTTGTCCATGCTGTAGGACACATTTTTGTGAAGCCGCTCCCCCGCCTTGTCTGCGGACAAATGCCAGCGCGCAGCCAGATTGCAGCGCTGCATCACGTCGCCCTGGCAGCGCGCGCTGGACAGCACGGTCAGCGCCGTGCCGGGGCCGCTGGCGACCAGCGGGGAAGTCACAATGCCGCCTGCCAGAGGCACGGCGCCCGCGGTATCAGTCGGCATGGCAAGCGAGCCGGACGCACTGAGCATACTGACAATGTTGGCCGCGCCCTGGTTGCCGGTCGCCGGAAAGTAAAGCGTGGCGACGGAGCGATACCATTGCGTGGAAAGGGACGCGGCGGTGAACGCGCCCGCCCCGCAGATCAGGGCCGCCAGCAGCGGGAGTCCCAGCGTGCGAAACCAGTCGGCAGGACGGCGCGGCCATCTGGCGACGGGCAGCGGCACGATGGCCTGCCGCAGATGGTGGCCGTTTTTCTCTTCCAGGCTGCGGGGGGCAGGGCTGACTGGCTCCAATTCGTCTGTTGCCAATTCTTCCTGTGTTGGCCTTTGTGTGTCAGCCAGTTCTTCTAATTCGGGAGGATGCGGCGGTGTCATAAACAGTCGTTCCTTTGCGCGCGAGCGTCGTTACCCGGCGGCGCTGGCCCAATGAGTCGTGTCTACGGTGCGATAGACCCCGGCAATGCCTTCTTCCAGGCCGATGCGATGTTTCCAGCCCAGCGCGTGCAGGCGGGAAACGTCCAGCAGCTTGCGGGGCGTGCCGTCTGGCTTGGACGTGTCAAACGCCAGCGCGCCCTCGTAGCCGACTATCTTTTGGATGGTCTGCGCCAGTTCTTTGATGGTGATGTCTTCCCCCACGCCGATATTGATGATGTCCAGGCTGTCATACGTGTTCATCAGGAAGACGCAGGCGTCGGCCAGGTCGTCTACGTGCAGGAACTCCCGTCGGGCCGTGCCCGTGCCCCAGAGCGTCACTGCCGGAGCGCGCTCCATTTTGGCGACATGGAACTTTCTCAGGAGCGCGGGCAGGACGTGCGAGGAGGCCAAATCAAAGTTGTCATTGGGGCCGTACAGATTGGTGGGCATCACGGAGATAAACTTCGCCCCGTACTCGCTCCCGAATGCCTGGCACAGTTTGATGCCCGCAATCTTAGCAATCGCGTAAGCTTCATTGGTCGGCTCCAGCGGCCCGGACAGCAGATATTCCTCGCGAATGGGCTGCGGGGCCATCTTGGGGTAAATGCAGGAACTGCCCAGAAACAGCAGCTTTTGTGTTTCGCTCTGCTGCGCTGCCAGAATGACGTTGTTCTGCACCGTGAGATTGTCCAGCAGGAACTCTACGGGATAGGTGCTGTTGGCGAGAATGCCTCCCACCCGCGCCGCCGCCAGAAACACATAGTCGGGCCGCTCCGCCTGGAAGAAGGCGCGTACAGCCGCCGCGTCCCGCAAATCCAGTTCGGCGCGCGTGCGCTGTACCTGATTGTGGCAGCCCTGTGCGGTGAGCGCGCGGGTCAGAGCAGACCCGACCAGGCCGCGATGGCCCGCGACGTAGATTTTGGCATCTCTGTCCATGCGGTATTCTTTCAATCCCCCTGTGGGCGCGCGCGATGAAGCAGGCGGCGCGCGCGATTGCCGATGCGCGCGGGCCAATTTGGATAATTGATGCGGTCAAAAGCGTCTTCCACGCGCCGGTCGGGAACAAAGGACGCCGGGTGCCGAAGCGGAAACACCAGTTCGCGCGCGGGCAGGTTCGCATCGCACCGATCAGCGGTCAAATGCGCCGCGCCGGGCAGGAAGCCGATGTTAGATACCGTGTTCACCGAAGGCAACGCGCACAGTCCATTTTGGAGCCAGCAGGCCAGCATCCATTGATAATCCCAGGTGTCCAGCGTCCCGTCCCAAATCGTATCCAGCAGCCTTGTCCAGCGGCGCGCGCGGTGCGGGTAGGCCAGAATGTCATGGAGCCAGCCGTCCGCCTTCACGGTTTGCCACTGCGTGATGTCCGCGTCATAATGCCGCCATGCGCGCCGCCATGAGGCCCATCCCCAGATTTGCACGTAGCGCGAGAAGAAATAACTGTCCCTGCCGCGCGCGCTCTCCGGCAGGATATTGGTGCCGGAAACCATCATAATACGCTCGTCCGCGCGGTAATGTTCCAGGAGCGCCTCGCAGAACGGAAAGAATGACGGGTGCGGTAGACAGTCATCTTCCAGAATGATGGCTTCTTCTACTGTCTGGAACACCCAATCTAAGCCGCTCGCGACGCGGCGCTTGCAGCCCATGTTGGTGTCGGCATACTCCGTCAGAACCTGGCAGTCCCAGTCCACGCGCTCAATCACGGAGCGGGCGGCGGCGCACAATTCTGCTTCGCCGGGCCTGCCCGCGCGCGGGCCATCGGCGACAACCAGAAGCAACGGCGGCTGCGCCCGGCGAATGGCCTCAAAGACGCGGGCTGTCAGTTCGGGCCGATTGAATATCAGAAACGCGACCGGCGTCTTCATGCATTGTTGTTATAGCACATCGCGCCAAGAGCGGTTCCCCCTTCGCGCGTTAATGCCCCCGCAGCAGCACAGAAAGTGCGTTGAAGCCGAACACGGTTCCCAGGCCCGTCTGGAATGCGCTGAGGCCGTTGACGCCCGCGCGCCGCTTGGGAACGACGAGAATATCGCCCGGCTGCAGAGGCACGTCTACCGCTTTGTTGTCGCCCTTGAGCACTTCGTCTACGTTCTCGGCAATCACGGTTTGCCTGCCGTCCGGGGTGTAGCGCACGATGCTGACGTTGCGGCGGTCTCCCACATTGGTGGGGCCGCCTGCGTATCCCAGTGCCGTTGTCACCGTGAGGGGTTCCCCATCAGGAACCGGATAAATGGAGGGGTTGCGGACTTCGCCGTAGACGGCGATTTTGCCGTTGTTGAGGGGAACGCTCACAATGTCTCCTGCCACAACGCGGGTCTTGCCGATAGGATCGTCTGAGCGGAACAGCAGCGGGCGCAGGTTCAGCGTGCGTGTCTGCCCGTCATGCGTCACCTGCACGTGGGTCAGCGCTGCCGCAGAAGTGTATCCGCCCGCCTGCGCCAGCACCGCCTGCACCGTCGCGCCGCCCGTGGGAACGGGGTAGGGGCCAGCATGAGCGACCTGTCCCTCCACCTGCACATAAGCCGCCGCCGGGTCGCGCAGAGACATCAGGATGATATCTCCCGGCGCAAGGGCAACATTCTGCGTCAGGTCATGGTCTTCTATGAGCCTTGCCAGGTCAAGCGGCGTGTCCTTCGTGCCCTGGTTTGTGACCAGCGTCGCCTGCGTCACTTCGGGAGCTTGCGCCGGGCCGCCGCTGGCCGCAATCGCTTCCAGCAGCATCAGGCCGGGTCGCCAGTTGTAAACGCCGGGCGTGCGGACTGCGCCCAGAATGCTGACCTGGCGCGGGTGGCTGTCGCGCACGAACACCGTCACCTGCGGATGCCGCAACTGACGCAGCAGGCGGGTCGTGAGAATGCGCTCCACTTGCTTCACGGTCAGGCCCGCCGCCTGCACCGCTCCCTGCCCGATGTAGTCAAATGTGCCGTCCGGCAGAATAGTCGCCGTCGCATTGAACTCGCTGTAGCCTTCCACATGGATTTCTATCTGGTCGCCGGGCGCGAGCGCGTAGGGGGACGCCATGACAGGCACGGCGTCCGCAACGGGCGGCGTGGGAGATGCCACGAGCGGCGCGCTCTGAGCCGATGCAGGGAGCCTGTCCCCGGCAAAGACGAGGCACAACAAAGCGGCACACAGCAAAGAACGCAGAAAGCAGTTCGGATAACGGCGTGAAGCGGGGAAAAGCATCATGGTCGTGTTATTCCTTACAGCGAGCGAACCCGGCGGCCCGTGAAAGCATGGCCGGGAACGCGGGCGAGTGGGGCGGGTCTTGCGTGGAAACCGAATGGCCGCGCGTCACTGCCAGGGCAGGACACGCCGCACGAGGGCCATTGAAAACAGGCGCACCGTCTCGCCCAGGACGCGCATATCATTACGCAGGGAGCGTGTCCGCACGTACTGCGCGTCCATCGCCAGTTTGGTGGGAAGGATGCGCTGAATGTAATAATCTTCGCGGTTGTCCTGCGCGGCCAGCATCCGCTCCTCATGCCGAAAGTGCAGGGTCGTGGGGCCGGTGATGCCGGGACGCACCGCCAGCACCACCGGGCGCAGCGACGGCTCAAAATGCTCCACAAAGCGGGGTACCTGCGGGCGCGGCCCCACCAGGCTCATGTCGCCGCGCAGCACATTGAAGAGTTGCGGCAGCTCGTCCAGTTTGTTGTCGCGCAGGCGGCGGCCAATAGGCGTAATGCGCGGGTCGTCCGTCGCCGTGACAGAGGGGCCGAACTGGTCGGCATTGGGGTGCATGGTGCGGAACTTGTAGATGTGGAACAGACGCCCGTCGCGCCCGACCCGCTTTTGCCGGAAAATAGGCAGTCCTGGCGACGTACAGACAATCAGCAGGCAGATGAGGGCGAAAAAAGGCAACAGGAGGACAAGCAGAGCGAGCGCGACCGCAATGTCCATCAGGCGGCGCAGAAAGATGTCATCGGATTGCAGCGTGGCAGGCTGATAAAGAGGAGGCAGCATTGCTCAGTTGTCCCTTGTTGTGACGAGGTCGTATTGCATTCCTGTTCCATCGGGTACTGCTTGACTTGGCACCATTAAACCTGGCCCACTGCCCGCGCAAGGCGCAAGCAGGGCATGGCTCGCCCCATTGCGCTCCCCATAGTATACCATGTCTTGCGCTGTTTGCTGTTACAATTGCCTGCAATTGCCAGAGTCGCATGGGAGAATCGTTAGCCCACTGCCCAGAGCGCACGCTGACCCCGAACCTGTGGAGCGTCCCCGCCCCGGAAAAAGTTCCCGGCAAATTTGCTGGGGGCGGGTATACTGGGGACGAAAATCTTGTGTCAGGAGTTCCCTTTCCCATGCCCCTCCTTGTTTTGCTTCGTCACGGCGAGTCCCAATGGAACCTGGAAAACCGCTTCACCGGCTGGGTGGACGTGCCGCTCACCCCGCGCGGCGAAGAAGAAGCCCGCATCGCGGGCGAGCACCTGCGCGGCCTGCCGGTTGACCTGGTTTACACGTCGGTCTTGCAGCGCGCCATCAACACCGCCCGCATCGCGCTGGACGCGGCAGGCAAGCCGGGCCTGCCTGTCACGCGCGACCAGGCCCTCAATGAGCGTCACTACGGCGACTTGCAGGGCCTCAACAAAGCCGAGACCGCAGCGCAGTACGGCGACGAGCAGGTGAAAATCTGGCGTCGCTCGTATGACGTGCCCCCGCCCGGTGAGCAGGGTGAGTCCCTCAAAGACACGGCGGCGCGCACTTTGCCGTATTTCCGGGCGCATATTCTCCCTGATATTATGACGGGCAAAAACGTGCTGGTCGTCGCGCATGGCAATTCCCTGCGCTCTATTGTGATGGAACTGGACAAACTGACCCGCGAGCAGGTGCTGGAACTCAACATCCCGACCGGCGTGCCGCTCGCGTATGAGATGGGGACAGACGGGCAGGTGCAGAGCAAAAAGTACCTGTTCACCCGCGACGACCCGCCGAAAGCGTAGCCGATGAAGACGTTTACCGAGATTGCGCCCCTGCGGGCGGCTGTAGGGGAAGCGCGACGGGCAGGCCAGTCTGTTGGATTAGTTCCCACGATGGGGGCGTTTCACGAGGGGCATCTCACGCTGATGCGGCAGGCCAAAGCCGAGAACGACCGCGTGCTGGTGACGCTGTTCGTCAATCCCACCCAGTTCAATGACCCCGATGACTTTCAAGCGTACCCGCGCGACCCGACGCGAGACCAGGAGATGGCGGAGGCCGAGGGTGTGGACTTTTTGTTTGAGCCGTCCCCGGAGGCCATGTACCCGAAGGAGTTTGACACGGTGGTTGTGGTGCGCGCCCTGTCGGAACGGCTGGAGGGGGCATCGCGTCCCGGCCATTTTCAGGGCGTGGCGACCGTGGTCGCTAAGCTTCTGAACATCGCAGGGGCCGACCGCGCTTACTTTGGGGAGAAAGACTGGCAGCAGTTGCAGATTATCAGGCGCATGGCCGCCGACCTGAATCTTCCCACTGAGATAGTCGGCGTGCCGACTGTGCGTGAGCCGGACGGCCTGGCACTCTCCTCTCGCAACGCGCGCCTGTCCCCAGAGCAGCGTCAGGCCGCCGTCGTGCTGTCCCGCGCGCTGGCGGACGCCCAGACGATTGCGGATACAGGCGTTCAGGACGCTTATGAACTGGCCGCATGGCTGCGCCAGACGATTGCGGTGCAGCCGCTCGCCCGCGTGGATTACGCCGTTGTCGTTGACCCGGAAACCTTGCAGGAGATAGACACCATTGAGCGGGATGGCCTGGCGGCAGTGGCGGCGACTTTCGGCAAGGTGCGCCTGATTGACAACCGTCTTTTACGCCCGTTTGGGGCCTACTCCATGCGCCGCTAGGCAGCCCGCGCGGGCGCTATGGCAAGCCGTGATAATAGTCTCCACCCGCAGCGTAGGCCCCTGCGCCGGTTTCGCCGATGGTGCAGGAAGGGTTGGTGGAGACGTTGTTCAGGTTATACGTGCCGTTTTCCGGGCAGACAACTGTTGCATTGCGAATATAACCGGTGCTGCCGGTCAGCGTGCTGAGGCCGCCGGGAACAGTCCCATTGGCGGGCACTTTGTTGTCCATCGCGTATTGCAGCTTGGCGCTGTTAATCTCGTACAGGTTGGCGACGCAGGCTTTGGTACGGCTTTTTTCCCGCGCACTGAGGAAGACTGGCACCGCGAGGGATGCCAGAACACCGATAATCAGCACCACAATCATCACCTCCAGGAGCGTGAAGCCGCTGTGGACGGCGACACCATCCCGGCGGCGCGAGCGCGTGTCTTGCATGAAAACGAACCCCTTTTGCGGCCCGGTCTTTTGACCGGGCCTGTTTGTGTTATCGGCAGAAGGGGCCGCTTTCTTTAGTGTCTATTTGGAGGCAAGGGCGTACACGGCGGTCACATCCGCAGTAACCGTGATTTGCTGCGGCGAGATGGGGGTGGGCGGGGCGGCTTCGGCGGCCATCGCGCGCATCATCATCGGGCGCGGGGAAGGCGGCGGGGACGACGTGCCGCTTTCGGTCAGGGAAAGCAGGCGGCCTAATCCCATTCCGGCGGCATCCGTCATCGCGCCCGCTTTGGCGGCAGCGTCGCGCACGGCGTCGGCGAGTGCCTGACGCTCCAAGCCTTTGCGATCAAGCAGGTCAAACGACAGGTCGCCCGCCTGCGTCGCTCCGGCAGAGATGGACTTGTCAATCAGCAGGCCCGCCTTGGTGAGGTCGTGAATGGTGATCTGCACTGTGTTGACGGCCTGAAAACCCGTCAGCACGGGCGGGTTGGCGTTGTAGTCGTACTGCGGTTCCAGCGTGTACGATTGGGTTTGAATGTCTTTGTCGGCGACGCCTGCTTTGCGGAGGGCGTCCAGCAGCGCGGTGGTGCGGGTCGCGTTGTCCTGTGCTGCTTTCTCCTGGTCGCGTGACTGCGTGGTGACGCTGACGGTGAGATAGGCCACGTCGGGCTTGGACTTGAGTTCAGCATGACCGGACACGGTGATGCCTTCGGGAACGCCGGTCTGGGCGTAAAGGGGCATAGAAACAATGTCAGCGGCAGCAAGGCGCGGGCAGAGCAGCGCAAGCAGCAAGACAGCAGGCAGGGCGCGTGAAACGGTCAGCATGGCAAAGTCCTCCTGCAAGAGAAGACGGCAAAGAAGCCTGTCTGGTTCCCGCGCTGAGGAAACTCCTCCCCACCCTCGGAAGTACGAGGAATTGCAAGCGCGAGGGATTGAAATCCCTCGCTTGCTCTTGAAACTCAGTGAGCCGGGGCAGGACGCTCAGACCGCGCTTGCCATCTTCAACTTTTCGGCTTGGTCTGCGCTCACGAGCGCGTCAATGACGCTCTGGAACTCGCCACTGAGAATAGTCGGCAGGTTGTGGATGGTCAGGCCGATGCGGTGGTCAGTCATTCTATCCTGCGGGAAGTTGTACGTGCGTATCTTTTCTTCGCGCCCGCCGCTTCCCACCATGCTTTTGCGCGATGAGCCGAGCGCTTCTTCCTGCTTCCGCTGCTCAATCTCCAGCAGGCGCGACTTGAGCACGCGGATGGCCTTCTCGTAGTTCTGCAACTGGGAACGCTGGTCTTGACAGGTTACAATCATGCCCGTCGGCAGATGGGTCAGCATGACGGCAGTTTCGTTCTTCTGCACGTTCTGGCCGCCCGCGCCCGCCGAGAGCATGTGCTGGCGTTTGATGTCCTTATCGGGGATGTCTATTTCCACGTCTTCGGCTTCCGGCATGACAATCACAGTGGCCGTGCTGGTCTGCAAACGTCCGCTCGCCTCGGTGACAGGAACGCGCTGCACCCGATGGACGCCGCCCTCAAACTTCAAGGCGGAATAGGCTCCCTGCCCGTGTATCTCCACAACCGCCTCGCGGTAGCCGCCGATGCCGGTCTCATTGGACGAGAGAAAGTCGTACTTCCAGCCGCGCTTTTCGGCGTAGCGCAGGTACATTCGGAGCAGTTCTCCCGCGAACAGCGCGGCTTCCTCGCCGCCCGCCGCCGCGCGCACTTCTAAAATCACGTCTTTGTCGTCATTGGGGTCTTTGGGCAGCAGCATGACCTGAAGGGCCTGCTCCTGCGCTGCGCGGCGTGCCTTGAGGTCGTCAAACTCGGTCTGCGCCATGTCGCGCAGGTCGTCGTCCAACTGGCCCCTAAGCATTCCTTCCGTTTCTTCCAGCTGCCGGGCCGTCTCTTGATAAGCACGGAAGGCGGCGACAATCTCGGTGAGGTCAGAATATTGCTTGTGGACGCGGCGGTACTCGTCCATATCGTCCAGCAGGGCGGGGTCGGACATGCGCCGTTCTAATTCATCGTAGAGGGCTTCTACTTCGGCAAGTTTCTCAAACATGATGGGGTGCTCAGGCGACCGCCGAGGCAGGTTCGCTGACTTCCGGCAGGGCAGGAGACGTTTGATGCTCCGTGTTCCACACGGATTTCAGAGCGGCGAGGGCCACCTCAATCTGGCTGTCATCAGGGACGCGGGTGGTTAAATACTGTGTCCACAGGCCGGGAGCAATGAGCGCCTGCGCCCATTTCTTGTCCCGGCTGCTGCCCGCCCATTTGAGTATCTCATACGCGACGCCTGCGACAACGGGCAGCAACAAGAGACGCAGGCCGACTGTCTGTAAAACCGGCCCAATGCCTTCACTGAGAGCGTGTCGCGGAATGACCGAGAACACGACGATAGCCGTCACCAGCACGATAAAAATGAAGTTGGTGCCGCATCGCGGGTGAATGCGGCTTGCCTGACGCGCGTTGTCTACCGTAAGGGCTTGTCCGGCTTCTAAGGCGTTAATGGCCTTGTGCTCCGCGCCGTGATATTGAAACACGCGCTGCACGTGCCCCATGCGCGAAATCAGCCCGATGTAGGCGAAGAAGATGGCGAGCCGGATGCCGCCCTCAATGAGATTGGACACAAAGCGCCCGTGCCCCGGCAGGAGTTTGTCGGTGAGCAGGGCGGGCAGTGTCCAGAACAGGCCGAAGCCTAGAAGCAGGGCCACGACAGTGGTCGCGCCAATCGCGATGCCGTTGATGGAGCCAGAGGCTTCCTGTGAAGAGGCTCCCGGCAAGGGATTTAAATCCCTCGCTTCGTCTGCGCTGTTTTCCGGTATTGAGGCCAAAGGGCCTCCTTCGCCCATCGCCATGCCGACTGCCCCTGCCGCTGTCGCTTCTTCCTGAACCGCACCGCGTGCGGCTTCGTCCGCGACCTGCACATTGGCGGCGTAGGTAAGCGCTTTCATGCCCAGCGCCATAGAATCAATCAGGGCCAGCGTGCCGCGCAGAAACGGCTTGTTGAGCCACATCACGCGCTTCAATGTCTGAGCGACCGGCTCTTGTTTGATCACAATCTGCCCGTCGGACAGGCGTCGGCAGGCGACGGCGAAGTAATGCGGAGAACGCATCATCACGCCTTCCACCACCGCCTGCCCGCCGTACTGAGCGCGCTCTGAGGGAGCGCCCTTCATTTCTTCATGCCGTACTTGGACAGGAACTTGTCCACGCGGCCTGCCGAGTCCAGCAGTTTCTGCTTGCCGGTGAAGAAGGGGTGGCACTGCGAGCAGATTTCGGTGTGGATATTCTCCGCCGTAGAGCGCGTTGGGAACGTGTTGCCGCAGGCGCAGGTGACGGTGGTTTCTTTGTAGGTGGGATGGATGCCCGGTTTCATTCTGTTGTCTCCTTCAAGATGCTGTTGGTTCAGCCAACTCAGCATTATACCTTATCCAACACGCGCTGAGGCAGCTGCGTTCCCCGTGTCTTGCGGGGCAAAGGTTTCCGCGATGCGCGGCAGGGGCGCGAGGTCAGGCTCCACGAAGCAAAACTTGGCGTCCGGGCGCATTCGCTGCTGCGGCGAATAAAAGAGGCGCAGGACGTGCTTTTGCAGCAGCTGTGGGTGCGTGTCGCAGAACGTGTCGGCGTCGGGCGTGGGCATGACGCCCCCATATGCCTGCATGGTGGCGGCAACAAGGCGCACGAATGCCTGCGTGGTGGTTTCATTGTAGCCGCGCGTGGGCGTTTCAGGGACATGGTGGGCGGCGTTATAGGCTTTGATGGTGCGCCGCACGTACTCCATTGCAGGCGTGAAGGGCCGCTCCCGCAGGGCGAGAAACGCAAGTTTGACGTGCGCGCGGTGTGTCCACTGCGCTTCGGGCAGGCTGCACGCTTGTAGTTGTGCGAGGAACTCGGTGTCGTCCAAAGCCGCCCTTTCAGGCCAAAAGAAAGGCGATGCCTGCCGTCACCAGCAGCGCGAAGAGGAGCAGCAGGAGGTAATTTCCGCCCAGCCACAGCATCTTGAAGGCTGTTTTCCAGAAGCCTTGCCCGTAGACGACCCGCAGGGCGAGGAATAAATACACGGGAATGCAGAGCGACAGCAGTGCAGCGAATGGCCTGGCAGAGTTGGGCAGCAGCACAAGCAGGATCAGAATGAGGTACGCGAAGGCGTGCGAATGCAGCGCGAAGATAAGATGCTCTACATACAAACGCCGCGCGCGCCAGTACGTGAGGCGCAAAAGCAGCGCGAACACAGGCACCAGAAAGAACATCATCTTGGGCGCGTTGTCTAACAAGCCGTCTAACATTGTCTGCAAGAAGGCTCTGGGGCTTGTCCGCGCCTTGATAATCTGGCGCACGACAGCACGCAGAGCGGGCGCGTCGCGCCGCGCCGGAGGGAGCGCGCGCTGCCCGGCATCGTAAGCCGCCACGGTGCGCGGCAGGTCGTTTAAGGAGCGGCGATGGCTGCCGATGACCACCACCGGCACGTCGTTCGCCGAGGCCGCCTTAAGCGCGCTGGCCGCTCCCACGTTGACGTGGACGCCCGGCGACGCTTCGCTGATGTGGACGCTGGGGGGGACTTGCAGGGGGTGACGCCATCCCACAACCAGGAAAAACAGCGCGCTAATCACCAGATACATCTTTAAGGGAGAAAGATAACGTACCCGGCGGCCCGCGTTATACTCACGGGTCAGCAGGCCCGGCTTGAACAAGAGAGGCAGCAGCGTCCGCAGGAGTTTGGAGTCCCATGAGACCCATTCGGCCAGGGCTTCGGCGAGCAAGGGACGCAGGGCTGCCGTGTAGTCTTTGGCTTCCTGCCCGCAGCGGGGGCAGTACGTGAGCGAGACTGGCTCGCCGCAGTTGAGGCAGCGGGCGACGTGCGGCAGCGGGCCGTCCGGTTCCGGGGGCGCGGCGTCCGGGTCTGGCAGCAGGGCAGGGTCGGCGTCGGGCGCGAGCATGGTCTATGATAGCAAACCGAAGCCCTGCTGTCAAGGGGGCGGCGCGGCGCAGTCAAGGGGGCGGGGAGGCTTTTGAGGCAGGCCGGGGCGTGGGTATAAGATAGGTCATGGAGACGCATTTGCCCCCGCCTGCCACAAAAACGCAGGCCAACACGCAGGCCGCAGGGTTGGTGACGGTTCACTTCGTGGTCGGCATCGTGCTGTCGCTGATTTGCTCCGGCCTGTTCGCCGCCGTGTGGGATGCCGTCAAAGACAAAGACCGCGCGACCACGCAGTTTGACCGAAGCATTCTGACATGGATGCACGCGCACCAGAACCCGCACCTCACCGCCATTGCGGAGGTGCTGGCGCATATGGGTTCGCCGCCGTTTATTGTCGGCGTCGCGGTTGTCGGGGCGCTGACGGGGCTTGCGTGGCGCAAAGTGCGCGGCGCGGCGTGGACATTTCCCATCGCCGTTGTCGGGGCGGGCCTGATTATCCAGGGCATCAAGATTGTGTTTCGCCGCCCCCGCCCGGCCCTGTTTTCCCCGTTGCTGCATGAGGGCGGATACTCGTTTCCTTCGGGGCATTCGCTCATCGCCATCGTGGTTTATGGCCTGCTGGGGTACTTTCTCATGCACCTGTTTTGTTCACGCGGGGCGCGGCGAACGATCGCGCTGGGCACAGGGCTGCTGGTGTTTGCCATCGGCGTTTCGCGTCCTTACGTCCAGGTTCACTACCCGACCGATGTGCTGGCGGGCTGGCTGATAGGCACTCCCTGGCTGATGACGTGCCTGTTCCTGCACGAAGTGCTGACGCGCCGCTTTGCGGCAGCGGGCGAACCTGTTCTGCCGCAGAAGCCTGTGGTCTAACTGCGGTCTGGTTACGGTCTAACTGCGGTCTAACTGCGGTCTGACTATGGGCCGGGGGCAGGTTTGCGACGGGGACTTTTAGCGCGGGAACAGCGACATTTGCTCGCCGTGCCGCTCCTGCGCGATAGCCGCAACGACCTCCTGCGCGCACAAACCCACGCCGGGAATATACCGAACGCGGGGGTCGGCGGCCATTCGCACCCACTCAATCAGGGGGGACTCGTCCAAAAGATGCAGGGCGCGCTGGGCGTCCCCAACCCGCACCAGACCAGACGCCGCCGCCCGGTCGCACAGCGCGCGCACATCGGCAGGCACGGCAGCAGGCGTCTCCCGCGCAGGCGCGGCGAACAAACTCAGCGTCAGTTCCTGTGCACAGGCCAGCACGTCTGCCGGGTCTGCATCTTTGCGGCTCAGGGGCAGGCACAAAACCGGCGCTCCCCAGTCCCCTGCGGGGGCCTCCCCCAGCGCGACAAAAACGCGCCGCTCGCCCTGCGTCAGCGCGAAGTCCGGCAGAAACACGCCCAGAGGTGTCACGGCAGGCTCCGGGAACCGCTTAATGCGCCAGCCTTCGGCCCTGCCTGCCGCGCGCAATTTCAGCACGCCTTTGTGCAGGGCGTCGCCCATTTCCAGGCGTCGGCGGAACGCGCCGCAGACCGCCTGTGCCAGCGCGCCGAGCGCCTTGAGGGCATCCGCTCCCAGCGCGAGGCGAAAGCGGCGCGCGCCCAGCAGAGCGTCCACATATCCCGTTGCCGCGCGCGTCGCATGGACCTGCGCCAGCAGAAGGAACACGCGCCCCAGACGCCCCGGTCGCCGGGGCAAAAGCGAAGACATATCCACATCGGACAGCGTCACCACGCTGCCTTCCCCGGACACGACTGCCTGCACGCCAAACGCCCGCGCCAGCGCGCGCGCATCGGATGCTTCCGCTGCCGTCAGCGACAGCCCGCCCAGCACGATAGTTGTGGCGCGCCGCAGCACGGTATCCAGCGCATGAAAGTTGTAGAGAGCGGCTAAGTCAGCCGGGCAGGGAACGGGGCCGGTGCGCGTCAATATCTGGTTTTCTTCCGCGTCCAGATGCAGCAGGGCGTCCCAGTCGCGGGCGCTCAGGCCATACGGCGCGGCCAGTTGTTCATAACACGCCGCCCGCGTTTCTTCCGTGAGAAAGCCATCATGGTGAGTGTTGACAAACGCATACGTGTGCGCCCGCAGCGCTATCGGCGTTCCCATCTCTGCCGCCAGCAGACGCGCCGCGCCGTCCGCGCCTACCGTCTCGGCAAAGCGGGGCGTGCGGTAAACGTAGAACTGCCCCAGACAGGCCACCACGCCGCGCGCCAAACGCGGGTCGCCAAAGAAGTCGGTCATGGCCCCGGCGTCCATCTCCCCGCGCCGTTTGCCCACCAACCCATCAAACGTGCGGATGGCAACGTGCAGCCTCGCCAGCGCCTTCTTGTCGCGCATCTGATGCGGGTAAACACTGGCAGGCGTGCCCGCCCCCGCTGCTTTGCGCGTGGTTTTCTTGAAGTCTTCCAGGCGAAATGCCATCAGGCGGTCTCCGGTTTCTCTTGGGGCTTGCGGCGGCGTGCAGCCTTGACCTCGCTGGTGCCGCGCGTAATCACTTCGTACAGGTGCGCGTGACCGGGCTTGGGGCGCAGGACGCGGCCTAATCGCTGAATATATTCGCGCGTGGTGCTGCTCCCGGACACGACAATGGCGACGTTGGCATCGGGCACGTCTACGCCTTCGTTCAAGACGCGGCCTGTCACTAATTTAGAGTAGCGGTGCGCGCGGAAGTGGTCTAAGATGGCGCGGCGCTCGTCAGCGTGCGTGCGGTATGTGATGGCGGGCAGCGCGAGACGCCGCGCAAGGTCGTTCACCAGCACGTTCCACTCGGAGAAGACAATCACTTTGTCGTCCCGGTGCTCGGCGAGCAACTGCTCCACCTTACGCACTTTGCGTTCGGCGTTCATGGCGAGCATCCGCGCTTCCCGGTGAGCGCGGAGGGCCTGACGCGCGCCGGGGTCATGCCCCGCCGAGCGTATCAGCCCTTCAAACAGATTGGCGCAGCCGGTCATCATCAGTTTGACCCGGTTGGCGGCCATGTACCACGAATACTCGGTGGTGAGGCGGTCGTAGCGGGCCTGCTCATCGTCGGTGAGGTCTACATAGACGCGCTGCACTTTGTAGTCGGCGATGTGCTTGTCGCGGGCGAGCGTGGCGGGCTGGCGCTCGTAAACAGTGGGGCCAATCAGCGCAGTCAGGTCGTCATGCCGCCCGTCGGAGCGTTCCAGCGTGGCAGAAAGGCCCAATCGGAACGGCGCGGGCGCGCGCGTCGCAATCGTGCGGTATGACGGCGACGGCAGGTGATGCGCTTCGTCAAAGACCAGCAGGCCGTACGCGGACAAATCCCGGCGCGGCATGGCGGCGCTGTCATAGGTAATCACGGTGAGCGGGCGCTGGGTGCGGAAGCCGCCGCCCACCATGCCCACCGCGTCACCCTCCAGGCTGAAGCGGGCGCACAGCGTGTCGTGCCACTGGTGCATCAAATCAATAGTTGGCACGACCACCAGCGCGGCGACGCGCACGGCGTCTATTGCCATCAGCGCGACGACGGTTTTTCCCGCGCCGGTGGGCAGCACGACGGTGCCGCGCCCGCGCGCCTTGCCCCACGCCGCCAGCGCCTCCTTCTGGTAGGGCCGGGGCGTGACGGACAGAGGCGGCAGCTCGTGGGGAAGCGCGTACAGAGACGCCGCCGCGTCCAGCCAGGCGGTTTCGGTGTCTTCGTCCGTGTCGTCCTCAAAGGCGGCAGCGAATAAGTCCAGTTCTTCGGTTGTCGTGTCGGTGGACATAGAGTGTTTTCCTGTCCGAGAGGAACCTGCCCCTGACCCGTCGCATTCGCTCCGAGTCTGTCCCCTCCCCAGTGGGGAGGGGGAGGGTGCAGGAAGTTGTCTGTTCTGTTCCTTGCCCTTACCCTTCCCCTCTGGGGAGGGGTCGCCCATTCTGATGGCGGGGGTAGGTTTCTCAGGAAACAGGTTCTTTAGGCCGCCATGCGCCCGGACGAGGCGAAGTCGCTGTCCTCAAATAAAGACAATTGCGCGATCTGCTCGGCGCGCTTTTCCCCGAAGCCCCACACCGACTGCAGCTTTCCCATGCGGGCGGCGGCGACAAGCTGCTCCGGCGTTTCGACCCCCAGCGCGTCATGCAATTGCTGCGCGCGGCGCGGGCCAATGCCGGGCACGGACATCAAGGCTCCGATATAAGGCGGCAAGCCTTCGCACAGTTCCAAAAGTGTAGACATTTGACCCGTGCGGACGTACTCTTGCAGGCGTCGCTGCACGCGCTCGCCCAGGATGCCTTTCGGGTGGGGCAGCATCGTCTCGGTTTCGCGCAGGGGCATCACCATATCCTCGGACGTGCGGCGCATAAGAGTGCGCGCCCCGTCTAAGTAGGCTTGAATGCGGTACGGATTATCCTGCCGGTCGCGCAGCAGCGTCGCGACATTAAACAGTGCGGCAGCCAGTTCTCGATTTGTCATAGGTAGTTCTTTTGCCTCCGAACATCTGTCTTTATTATACCACAATCACGTGTATTTATGAGTGTATTTTTGCAGTGATTTTGGGGAAAGCGTGGCAACAAGGGCGCGGCGCAAAAAAAAGCCGTCCGGCCTTAATGTCAGGCCGGACGGCTTTCCGCGAAGGAATGCTATTTGGACGCGGAGGCTTCGTCCAGGGCAGCAAACTCGGCTTTGGTGAGAGTGATGCTTGCTGCCGCTGTGTTTTCCTCCAGGTGCGATACCGAGGACGTGCCGGGAATGGGGAGCATCACCGAGGAGCGCTTTAGCAGCCAGGCCAGCGCCATCTGCGCGACAGTGGCGTTGTGCGCTTTCGCCGCTTCGTCCAGCAGGCCGCCGGGCCGCGCCAGTTTGCCCGCCGCGATGGGGAACCAGGGAATAAAGCCCAGGCCGTTCGCGGCGCAAAAGTCCAGCACATCCTCCCCCTTGCGATCAGACAGGTTGTAGCGGTTCTGCGTGGACACAATCGGCACGGCGCGCTGCGCTTCTTGTATCTCATCTACACTCACTTCCGACAGCCCGATGTGGCGGATTTTGCCCGCCTCCTGCATAGCCTTCAGCGCGCCCAATGTCTCTTCGCGTGGCACTTTGGGGTCAAAGCGGTGCAGTTGGTACAAATCTATTCGCTCTACTTTCAGGCGGCGCAGGCTCATTTCCACGCACTGCGTGAGATATTCAGCCCGTCCGACGGGTGTCCATTTATCCGGCCCTTGTCGTGTAAAGCCGCCTTTGGTGGCGACGATTAATCCGGCGGGGTAGGGGTGCAGGGCTTTGGCAATCAACTCTTCGGACACGAATGGGCCATACGAGTCCGCTGTGTCTATGAAGTTGACGCCGAGTTCTACGGCGCGGCGCAGCACGCGCACGGCCTCGGCGGGGTCTGCCGGGTCGCCCCAGATGCCTTTGCCGGTAATCCGCATGGCCCCGAAGCCCATGCGGTTGACGGTCATGTCGCCGCCTAATGTGAAGGTACCGGCGTGGGCTGCCGGAAGCGCAGTTGTCATGGAAACTCAGTCTTTCTAATCGTTGAGGGTCAGCAGTTTGTACGTGTATGCGCCGGTTACGGGCGTCCCGGTCGGCGCGGTCGGCTCAGTGACAATCAGCGTATAGGCTTGGCCCGCCTGCACTGTCACTGGTGTCGCGGGCACAAACACGCCGCCTGCTCCGCAGCCGACACTGGCGGTGCAGGCAGGGTTGGCGGCGGACACCGAAAGCGTCCCCGCCGTCACGGCCTGATAAGCGGTGACTGTCAGATAACTCACGCTCAGAGGAGCCGCCCCGATGCCGGATACGACGACCGTGCCGATGTCGGGAGCCGCGCTGACAACACGCACAGCAGCCTGCCCGGATGCCAGCGCAGGCTTAGAGTCGTTGGCGACGACAACGCGCGCGAAGAGCGGGTTGACGCCAATGCCGCCCGGCGGGGAGACATCCGGGCGGCCTATCAGAAACGCGGTGTAAAATTGCCCATCTGCGAGGGTGACATTGTTGGTCGTCAGCGGAATAGAGTTGGTTGGCAAGGGCGTTGTGGTTGTATACGTGAAACTGGAACTGCTGACACCGATATACAGATAGGGACTGACGCCTCCGTTCTGCAAGTCGCCATAGGCCGACGCGCTGTTAACAATGACATCGGCAGTGGCCGCGTTGGTGGCCGCATCTGCTACGCGAATACGGGCAGCGGGGCTGCTGCCGTTTACCCCGCCGCATCCGGTGAGGGCGGCAGGCACAGCCAGCAGCGCGGCCAGCGCGAGCGCAGAGGAAGAAAAACGTCTCATCATCGTGTTGGGGTTCCTTGTCATAGAGCGAGTATAGGGAGGGAGGTCACACTTCCCATCCTGATTTTTCCGGGTCGGCGGAGCGTCCCTGAGCCGCGCGGCCTGCATCTATCACTGCGTACAGCCAGAGCGCGAACAGCAGCGCGAGAAGCAGCACGCTGCCGCCACCCAGTTCAGACGCCGCGCCATGCGCCGCATGCGCCGCAAAGGGGGACACAATTCCCTGAATGAGCGCCCGCGTTCCCGGTATCTGCGACAATCCCAGCAGGCCCAGAAAATAAAGCGCCATCAGCACGCCGCCCTTGACCGACGCGCCTTCTATAATCTGTCCCAAACCGGGCAGAAACGCGGACGCCAGCGGGGGCAGCCAGCCGCGCCGGGCACGCTCGCCGCCGCCATCAAAGCGCACCAGCGACGCATGGGACGCGGCATACGCGACCCCCATCGTTTTGATGCGCTCCTGCTCCATGCGCCGCAGGGCGGCGCGGCCCAGTTTGGCTTCCGCGGTTGCCCGCGTCGGCTCGTGAATGAGCGCGGTCTTTAATGCCGCCGTCGCGCCATCCCAGTTGTTCTGAGCGAGGCAGATGTCGGCCAGCATCTCATGCGCGGCGGCATCGTTGGGGTGCAAGGCAAGGACGGCGTCTACGGCTTTGCGGGCTTCTGCTGCCTGGCCGCGCCGCAGGGCAATGTTGGCCTGCGTGAGAAGCCGCGCGCTTTCCTGCTCGGCGGCATAATCGCGCAGCGGCACGTCGCGCCGGGGCAGGGGAACCGAGGGACGCGCGGGCACAGGAGGACGCGGCGCGGCAGGACGCGCAGGAGGGCGGGGCATTGGTGGGCGGGGCGCAGGGTCAGATGGCGACGGCATCCGAAGTCTCCGTGCCGCCTGCGTCGGCGTGCGCTCCGTCGTCTGCAAGCGCGTCCTCTGTCGGCGCGGCGTCCTGCGGGTCAGAAGCAGGCGTGCGGTCGCCTTCCCAGAGCGTTTCCAGGCCGTAGTAGCCGCGCTGCTCCTCGGACATGATATGCACAATCACGTCGCCGTAGTCCAGCAGCACCCAGGTCGCTTCGCTATAGCCTTCCATGCGTCGCTGCCGGACGCCCTGCTTTTCCAGCGCTTCCACGATGCCATCGGCCACCGCGCGAATATGAATGTTGGACGTGCCGGAGCAGATCACAAAGAAGTCGGCAATGAGCGTCTTGCCGCGCAGGTCAATCGCGGTGATATAATTGGCCTTTTTGTCGTCTGCGCCTTCTACAATGGCGTCGCGCTTTTCTTCCGACGTGAGAGGAGAGGGTTTCACGCTTGGTTCCTAAAGTTTCAAGGCAGGCACGAGCGCCCGCAGAGTATGTTCCAGTATACCCGCATCGCCCCCAAAACGCAAAAAAGGGCGGCAGGCTCCCTTGCCCGCCGCCCTTCGCGCCCCAAAGCAGGACGCAGAACGCGCGTCCTACATTCAGAGCGCGCGACTTACATTTTGCTGCCGCTCATGGGTTTCATGGTGCTCATTGGCTTCATGCTCATCATGCCCATCTTCGCGCCTTTGGGCACTTTGGACATCGGCATCATCATCATCTTGTGGCCCATAGAATCCATCATGTGCATCTTCTTGGCATCGGCTGCCGAGTAGTACATTTTGCACTTGGCGCAGTAGGCCACCATTTTGGGGTGCATCATGCCCTTGCCGGACATCATGCTGCCCTTGCTCATCGTGCTGCCGCTGGACATGGTTCCCTGCGCCAGCGCCGGGGCCAAAGCCAGGGCAAGCGCGGCAACAGCCAGCGCAATCATCTTCGTGTTCATTGTGTCGTTTCTCCTGTACAGGTGACGTTGCTTACGGCCTATTCTACCAGCCAGCCCCGCGATTCGTTCCATCGGCGGGTAACGCTTCGGTAACAAAACAGAAGAGGTCATGCAATTGAACAGACGCCAAGCCAACCAGCAAGCGACTGAAGTCGCTCGCTGGTCTTAATGCTGCTGTTTGTCTTATGCTCCCGCTCGGAGTCCCCATGACTGCCCTAAGAAAAAGGTCAAAGCAACATCGGGTGCGTGGCAGTTCAACGCCGGGACATAGGCGGTTCTATGGCTCCAAACCATTGGTCAACCAGTAGACAGCCAGTAAACAGCCAGTAAACATATCTCCATTTAACCTTCTACGTCGCGTGTGCAGCCTGACACTTTGTGTTCACCAAGCCATCAAGCCGCGCCACACGAACGCTATTCCCAGCGCGCACATCAGCGCGGCGGAGACCCACGTCATCCGTTGCCGAAAGCGGCGGTTCATCAGCACGCTCCCCGCCTGCGTGACTGCGCCCAGTGCCAGCAAGCCCGGCACAG
This sequence comes from uncultured Armatimonadota bacterium, assembly GCA_963835235.1. Taxonomy (GTDB): domain Bacteria; phylum Armatimonadota; class Armatimonadia; order Armatimonadales; family Capsulimonadaceae; genus CAWIET01. The sequence goes on along the minus strand of CAWIET010000005.1, from coordinate 70,471 downwards.
TTCCTATGCCAAAGAGCGCCATGAGCAGCGCGCCGCGCGCTGTTCCCAGTGTCAGGGCGGCAATCAATGCCTGATACGTCAGGCCGCACGGGAGAAGACCGACAAACAGCCCTACCAGCAGAGGCTTGAAGACGCTGCGCGACTGAAGAACGCGCCGGAACGCGCGCCGCCCTGCGCCACCGCCTGCGCCCAGAACGTCCGGCTCCGGCAGAGTGAATTGGGGAACAACACCCGCAAAGCCCAGCGCCAGCGCCACCATCACCACGCCCACCGCGATGCTGCCGACGCTTTGCGCGCTCGCCCAGGCGTGCGTCAGCGTGCCCAAAGTCCCCGCCAGCGCGCCCAGAACCGTGAGCGACAGCAGCCGTCCGCCGTGAAACAAACCCTGCCGCTGCCACAACTGCGCGCGGGGCGCGTTCGGTTCGGGCAGGCCACTGACCGCGACCACGAACACACCGCACATTCCAATGCAGTGGGAAAAGCCGCCCGCCAGCCCCCAGCTCAGCGCGAGCAGGTCAATGGGAAATGCGTTCATGCCGTGTCGTCAGGCGGTGGGGGAGGGCGCTTCAGATGAACAGGCGGGCGCGTTTGTATCTGAAGCAAAGGGGCGGCCTTTGGGGAGGAAACGGCCTGCGAGGACGAACGCTTACGTCGCATGGGGCGGCTGCGAAACGCGGCAATCTGCCCCCACAGGCGCTTGCCGACTGACCACGCCGCGACTGCGACTATCGCCAGCGCCGCCCAGTGCTGCCAGTTTATGAACGGCCAATCAGCGTGCATCGGAACATTTTTCTGTGCAGGCGCACTCGCCTGTCACCGCCTCGCGGCCTTCTTTCAGGAGAAACGGGACAAGAACAAGCGCGGCCACGCTGTCCAATCCCCACCAGCCGAACAGCCGCGTACAAAGCAGCCCAACAGTCAGCACCACAGACAGATACCCGCAGGTGACGGCCTCCATCGCATCAGCCCGGAGCGCACGGGATTGGAGCCGCGCCGCGACTTTCAACTTGGCTGCCGCCAGCAGCGGCATTCCAATCTTCGCCGTCAGGCCAATCAAAATGCCCCACGCGCTTTCGTGCGTATTGGTGTGCCGGGGAGCCAGGAACAGGCCATAAGCCGCGCTGACCAGAACAAAGCCCGCCAGCAAGTAAAGCATCCAGCCCACCCAGCGCGCCGCGCGCCGCTCCACAGCATCTATGGCCGCTTCGTCTGCATTACCCGGCGCCTCTAGGAGAAGCCGCCACAGCAGGACGCCCGCGCTGGTCAGTTCCAGCACGCTGTCAAAGCCGAAGCCTTCCAGCAGCAACGAGCGTGAATGCCAGCCCAAAAGAAGCGCCGCCGCGCCTTCCACCGTCATCCATGCCAGCGTGAGATACGTCAGCCGCAGGGCCAGCCGCACATCGGCGTTCCGAGAGGGAGCCGGGGAAACAACAGCGGCCAACTTTGCCTCCTACGGCAGTAAATCCGCAACAGGCACAACCGCATCAGGCGCGGCGAGCGGACGCACACTGTCGGCTTCGGCGAGTGCGATGACATGAGCATAGCCGTTCTCGCCCGGCTCACGATAAACTTCCAGCACCCGCTCCGAGATATTGACTATCCAGTATTCGGCAATGCCTGCGCGCGCGTACAACCGCATTTTGTAGTTCCTGTCCATTTGCAGGGTGGCATCGGAGACTTCCATCACCAGACGGGCATCTGCGCCGGTCGGCAGATCAGAATACGCCTCAAGCGGCTCTGCAAGAACGGTAGCATCCGGCTCCGGCAGGCGTTTGCTGCCAAGCATCAAGGGCAGTTGGCACAGCATAGAGTCTATTCCGAATATGGCTGCTAATGCTTGCAAAACGCGCATGACTGTGCTCGTATGAGGCATATTCTGGCTCATCTTGAAGACAATCTCCCCGTCCAGCAGTTCATAATGCTCGGTCAGCAGGCCCGCTTGTTCCAGTTGCAGGCATTCTTCGTGCGTCCACTGCTTGCGCCGCTGCAAAGCGTCCTGCCAGCCGTCGTCCACTGCCGTAATTGTCTGCGCCTGCACTGCTTGCTCTAAAACGGCCATCAGCGCACCCCCCAGCCCAGATGCAGGCCGATTTGGTAAACGAGGAACGTCACGCCCCACGCCAGCGCGGTCATGTAGCTAATCATAAACAGGGGCCATGTCCAGCCGTTGGTTTCGCGCTTCACGACGGCAATCGTGGACAAACACTGCATCGCCAACACGTAATACACCATGATGCAGATAGCCAGCAGCGGCGAGAACATGGGGTCAGCGCGCAGCTTGTCGGTCAGAGAGGCAGATACGGCTTCCGGGTCAGAGTGCTGGTCGCCGACGCTGTAGATGGTTCCCATAGACGACACAAACACTTCGCGCGCCACAAAGGAAGAAACCAGGCTTACGCCGATGCGCCAGTCAAAGCCCAGCGGCTTGATAAGTGGCTCCAAAGCGCGTCCCGCGTCGCCCGCGTAGGAATGCGCTAATTGCTGCTGGGGCGGCGTGCCGGGAGCGGGCTTCGGGTAGGAAGACAGGAACCACAGGACGATGCTGACGGAGAGAATAACCGTGCCCGCGCGCCGCAGAAACAAAAGCGCGCGCTCAATCATGGTCAGCACCACCGTGCGCGCCGAAGGCTTATGATACGGCGGCATTTCCAGAAAGAACACAGGGGCCGTGCCGCGCAGAAGCGTCTTCTTGAACAGCCATGCCATGCCGAATGCGGCCACCATGCCCAGAAAATACATGGTCATCATCGTCAGGCCGGGCAGCGTGAAGATGCCCAAAACGCGCCGATTGGGGATAAACGCCGCAATCATCAGCGTGTACACGGGGATGCGCGCCGAGCAGGACATCAGCGGGGCCACCAGAATGGTGACTAATCGGGACTTGCGGTCGTCAATGGTGCGCGTCGCCATGATGCCCGGAATGGCGCACGCAAACGATGACAGCAGCGGAATAAATGACTTGCCGTGCAGTCCCACTTTGGACATCACTTTGTCCATAAGAAACGCCGCGCGCGCCATGTACCCGGTGTCTTCCAGAAGGGCGATGAAGAAGAACAGCAGTAAAATCTGGGGCAGGAACGTAATCGTTGTCCCCACGCCCGCGATGATGCCATTGACCAGCAGGTCTTGCAAATCGCCGGGGGCCATATGGTTGGTCACGAACGCCTGCAACACGCTGACCCCGTGCCCGATGGCATTCATCGGGATTTGGGCCAGCGTGAAGATGGTCTGGAACACAAAGGCCATAACGCCGAAGAAGATGACATAGCCCCACACGGGGTGCATCACGATGCGGTCTACTTTGTCCGTGCCGGTGGCGGGGCGGCGGCCTGTCGGCAACTGCACCGCCAGCGCGCACACCCGCTTGACCCACGCATAGCGTGCTTCCACCATCACCGTGCCGAAGTCTATGTCGTGCGCGGCAAGCGCGGCACGATCTTTGACGACGTGCTCCAAGATGGGCGCGGCCCAGCGTCCCGCTTCTTCGGGGCGCGGGGGGCCTTCCTGCATGAGAAGCTGAGACGCTTCGGCGCGGCTTTGGGCGGCAGGCAGGCCATGCTGCTTTTCTATCATGCCAGACAGTTCCGCGACTTCCGCATCCGCCAGCGTGGGCAGCATCCAGTCCAGTTGAGGCGGCAGCGGGGTGTGCGGCAAGGCGGCAAGGGCGTCGCGCAGAGCGTCCATGCCGATGCCTTTGGCGGCCACAACAGTGACAACAGGCACGCCGAGGGCGTCTTGCAGGGCGGCGGCGTCCACACGCTGACGGGCGCGCGCGGCCACATCGGTCATGGTCAGCACGACCAGAGTGGGCAAGCCCAGTTCCAGCACCTGCGACGTGAGGTACAGATTGCGCTCCAGATTGGACGCATCCAGCACATGAACAATGCCCGCAGGCTGCGGCACGTCGCGCCGGTGGCCGAGCAGCACGTCGCGCGCGATGGCCTCATCGGGGGAGCGGGGCGTGAGGGAATACAAGCCGGGCAGGTCAATCAGGCTGAGGCTGCCGCCTCCTGGCAGGCGGGCGCGGCCCTGCTTCTTTTCCACCGTGACGCCGGGGTAGTTGCCCACTTTCTGACGCAGGCCGGTGAGGGCATTGAAGATAGTGGTTTTGCCGCAGTTAGGATTGCCGACCAGCGCGTACAGGGGGCCGTCCAGCGCGCTCGCGCCGGAGCCGCCAATGGAAGCGGGGCGTGAAGCGACGCTCATCACTCGCCTCGCGGAGTGTCCAGCTGGGTGCGGGGCGCGCTGTGCCATTCCGGGGAAGCGTCCCATTCAGGCGGGCAGCGGCGCATGAGAACCGCTTCGGCTTCACGCTGGCGCAGGGAAAGTTGATAGCCGCGAATACGCACCGTGAGGGGGTCGCCGAGCGGGGCGACGCGCACCAACTCAATGGCGACGCCCGGCGTGAAGCCCATCTCCATGAGGTGCTGGCGGGCCGCGCAGCAGGTGCAGACGGAGAGTACATGGCCCTGGTCACCCGGCTGCATCCGGCTCAGGGGCATCTGCACATGGCCGGTGGCGTCAGGCGGCCCAAACTCATGCTCGGACAGGGGGAAACCGCGCCCGGTCAGCCGCGCGCGCAGGCGGGCCAAAAAGCCCGGCGGCTGCGCTGCTCCCGTATCCCGATTGTGCGTCCCATGTGCGCGGTGCATGATGTTCCTCTTGGGAGGCCGCATCGCCGACTGAGTTGGTCGGAGATTGCCTCTGTGCGTATTATAGCACGGCGCGCAGGCTGTGTCAATGGTGTTCAGCAAAGAGACTGGCAGCGTCTGCCATGCGCCTTGACATTCGGCCCCGAAGCGGGGTATCATGCCTTCCGTTGCGCCCGTAGCTCAGTGGATTAGAGCACCAGCTTGCGGAGCTGGGGGTCGCAGGTTCGAATCCTGCCGGGCGCGCATTCCCCTTTTGTTTCCTTGCTTCGCCTGCCTGCTTTGCGGCCTCGGCAGTGTCCCCCACATGGAGTGGACTGAAACCCCTGTTTGATGCTCAAGGCGTCGGCGTGCCCAAATGCGTCTGGAAAAACCCATGATGCGCCCCCAGAGCCGCTCGCCCTGCGTGGGGTCTTCTGCGCCCGCCATATGCGTGCCCGACATGGGCAGAAACTCAAATGGCTTGCCCGCCTCAAACAGCGCCTCCGCCAGACGCAGCGAGTTGACAAAATACACGTTGTCGTCGGTCACTCCATGCACCAACAGCAAAGGTTGTGCCAACTCGCCCGCATAAGTCAGCGCGCTGGACTTCTGGTAGCCGTCCGGGTTAGCCGATGGCAGCCCTAAATACCGCTCGGTGTAGAACGTGTCATACAGGCTCCAGTCCGTGACGGGAGCGCCGGAAACGCCGCACGCGAACACGTCGGGGCGGCGCATGGTCGCCATCGCAGTAAAGTAGCCTCCGAACGACCAGCCGGTGACGCCCACGCGCGTCACGTCCATTTCCGGATATTTCGTCCCCAGCGCCTTCAAGCCCGACGCCTGGTCTTGGAGCGCGATGTCTATCAGATTGCCCTGAATGGCCCGCTCCCACGCGCGGCCCTTTCCCGGCGTGCCGCGCCCATCCAGAGAAACAACAATGTACCCCTGGTCGGCCATCCACTGATTAGAAAGGTAGGAGCGCCCGACCGCCTGCACTGTTTTGACGGTCGGCCCGGCGTACACGTCTAAGATAACTGGGTAGCGGCGGTGGGCATCAAACGCGCGCGGGCGCACGATGGCGGCGTCAAACGTAGGATTGTCGCCCGCTTCGGTCAGTTCCACCTGCGGGAGAAATGGGGGCGTTTCCGCCACAGAAGGCAGCGCAGCCAGCGTCTTGTTCTGCGCGTCCCGCACTTCACTGACCGTCGTGCCGTCCAAAAGAGACGCATGATGCACCCACACAGCGTGGTTGTCGGAGAACGTGCCTGAGTGGACGCCGCGCCCTTGTGTTATCTGCACCGGGCTGCCTGTCCCCTCTAATCGCACCCGGTACAGATGCTCCTCGCGGGCATCCGGGCCACCGGAAACGACCGCCGTGCCGTCACGCTCGTCTATGTCGGCGATGCCTGTGTAGTGAAAGCCAGCCGGAGTGAGGGCATGAACGAATCTGCCGTCCGCCGCGCGCCGCTCCACCTGCCAGTCGCCGCCGCGCTCGGTTGTCCACAGAAACCCGTTTCCCGATGGCAGCCAGCGCGGAATAGCGTTGTCGCGGTCTAAATTAAGCCACGCCGGGTCGCGTTCCACAAGCAGCAAGCGGGTGGCTCCCGACGCGGCGTCTGCGGCGAGCACAGCCTCCTCCTGCTGTGCGCGGTTCATCACGGTGACGGTGAGCGGGGCGCGTTTTTCCTTCCACACGACGCGGCACAGGTAAGGATATTTCGCCGTGTCCCACGTCACCCATCGGGTGGGGCCGCCGTTCACGCCGACAATTCCCAGGCGCACGTTCGCATTCGCCGTGCCCGCGCGCGGGTAGCGGAACGCCGCCGGGGCCGCGTTGGGGCTTGCGGGGTCGGGAATGTAAAGCGTGTCTACGGGGGAAAGATCGGCCTCTTCGTAGGCAATGGACTGCGAGTCGGGCGACCACCAGAAGCCGGTAAACCGATCCATTTCTTCCTGCGCCACGAACTCGGCGACGCCATGTGTCAGCGTTTCGGTAGCCCCGTGGGTCAGTTGAACGCGCTTGCCTGTCGCCACGTTCACGACTTGCACTTCATTCCCCAGGACGCCGCCCACGTATTCGCCCGATGGGGAAAAGCGCGCGTCCAGCCAATCGTCGCCCGCAAGTTCGGTGACGTGGCGGTCTGCGCGGCGCACCACGTAGAGTTTGCCCGAAAGGGGAAGCAGGATGGACGCGCCGTCGTCGGAGAGCGTAAACGACGCAAACCCGCGCGCGGTCTGCCGCTGCCGCTCCCGTCTGGCCTTTTCGGCGGCGGAAAGATGCTCGGAAGCCCCGCCCAAAACTTCGGCAGGCGTTAATAATTCCCGCGTTTTCCCGTCTGCAACGTCCATCTCATACAGGTGCCGCACCCGGTCGCGCGGGCCGGAACGCAGGAACAGCACGGCTTTCCCATCCGGCGTCGGGCGCGCATTGATGGGGCTGCCCAGCGTGTAATTCTGGGTTTCCGCCAGGTCGCGCAGGGTTTGCGCGGACGCATCGGGCGGGGCGGCAGCCGCCAGCCTTGTGTTTGTAAGGGCCATAAGAAGAATACCTATCGCGGCCATGCGCCGCGCGAAAACAGACACGCTCAAGCACATCTTCTACTCCTGAACCGGCAGATATTTCGCTAACTCAGCGTGTGTAATCGGCCCCAGACGTACGACTTTAGCAGGCCCAACCGTCACGTCCAAGACGGTGGACGCGACAGTTCCCCCGGTTGGCCCGCCGTCTAAAAGCAAATCAACGCGCCCGTTTAAGCCCGCGAGCGCGGCTTCTGCCGTGTGCGGGGGGGCGCAGCCCGACACATTCGCCGATGGGCACGCGAGCGGCAGCCCGCATTCTTGCAGCAAACCAAGCGCGACCGGATGGGCGGGAACGCGCACGCCGAGCGTGTTTCCGCCGCCGACTTCGGGGCATACCGCGCCGAATTTGCGTTGCACCACCAGAGTCAACGGGCCAGGCCAGAAGTGTTCTGCCAGCGCCCAGATGTCCGGCGTCAGGCCCTCTGCCAACTCCGTCAAGGTGTCAGCGCGGGCAATCTGCACCGGGTAGGGCTTGTCGGGCGGGCGCTGTTTCGCGTGGGACAGGCGCAAAATGGCTTCGGGAAGTCGCGCATTTGCGGCCAAACCATACACCGTTTCCGTCGGATACGCCACCAACCCGCCGCCGCGCAGCACCGAAGCCGCCTCCGCAAGCGCGTCCCTATTGGGGTTCAGGGGATCAATTTTCACCACGCGCGTCGTCACGAAGCGGCCGCCCGCACGGTGATTTTATCCACAACCTGCGTCACGCCGGGGGCTTTGCGGGCGATGTCTTCCGCCTGCGTTCTCTGCGCGGGCAGCGCAACCGTGCCTGTCAAGATGACCACGCTCCCTTTTGCCGCCGCTGACAGGTACTTGATGTCCAGCCCATTGGCCGCGCTCCACGCCGCGTACACCCGCTCGGCAAGCGGGTCGTATGGCTCAAAACCGCGCTGTGAGGCAATCGGTTTCAGCGTGACGGGCTTGCCATTATTCACCCCCGGCTGCGTGTAGAACGGGGAATTGTTCAGCTCCCACGAGTTCACAGACGAGCGATTGGTCGGCGTCCCGACATGGTAATTGGGGGTATTGGTCGTCGCATCTTTGGCCGAGCAGCCTGCCATCAGCGGCAAACACAGGCCCAGCAAGACCACAATTCGCATCACGCACCGCCTTTCTTTGGGTTCGTGAACAGGCCATTAACAGTAGGCAAGCAGGCCATTAACCGTACATAAGCCGTAGGCAAGCCGTACACAAGCCGTATATTTTCCGTAGGTTAGCGGGAGGCAACCCGGTAGCAAGCGGGAGGCAACCCGGTAGCAAGCCGTATATCAGCCGCACGCGCGCCGTGCGCGACGCGCCCAAAACACGCGGTCTATGCCCGCTAAATCCGGCAAAACGGCGATGTTTTCCCAGCCAAGCAAGGCCGCAAAAGCCGACACGCGCGCCGCCTGACCCGCCCCCAACTCCATCACCAGCCAGCCGCCGGGCGTCAAACTCGCCGCCAACTCCTGCAACAAACGCCGATGCAGCGCGGTTCCATCCGGGCCAGCCGCTGCTTCTGTGCCGTTTAACTCCCCGAACAGGGCCAGCGGCGGCTCGTAATCGCGCACTTCGGGCTGCAAACTTGCCCGCTCCGACAGGGCCACATACGGCGGGTTGGACACAATCACGTCGCACACAACGCCCGCAGGCAAACCGTCCAAAAGATCGCCCTGCGCGAAGGAAACGCGGCCTTCCACGCCGTGACGATGGGCGTTTTTGCGCGCCAATGTCAGCGCATTCGCCGACCAATCCGTCGCCCACACCCGCGCGCCGGGCCGTTCCAGTGCGAGCGTGACGGCGATGCACCCACTTCCCGTGCCAATGTCGGCCAGCACGGGAGCCACGCGCGACGCGCAAACCTTCAGTACGCTGTCAACTAGCCCTTCCGTTTCAGGCCGGGGAACCAGCGCGGAACGGTTCATGGTGAACGCCCGCCCGTAAAACCACGCTTCGCCCGTGATATAGGCCAAAGGCCGACGCGCCGCGCGCAAGGACAGGGCTTTTTCCCAGATAACTCGCTCGCGCTCCAAAAGAACGCGCCCCGGCTCTCGCGCCAAGTCCTCGCGCCGCGCCTTCAGCACCCATGCCAGCAGCAGCTGCGCGTCCAAACGGGGCGTGTCTATCTCCGCGTCGTGCAGCATCTTTGTCCCGTGCGCGAGCGCGTCAGCAACGGTGAAAGCGGCGTCAGTCATGGGGGCATTTGCCATTTTCAAGCGCGTTTCCTACCGGGCGGGGGCAGAAACGAAGCGAGGGGTTTAAACCCCTCGCTCCACCGCAAAGCATAGCATCTCTCAAACAGGCGGGGGCCTTCCTACCAGTATTTCCAGTCATGGAATGCGACAACATACAGCCCCAGCAGGGCGTTTGTCACCCCATGCGCCAGAATGCACGCGCTCACATTCCCGGTGCGGCGCAGCAGCCAGCCCATCGCCAGCGCGAACAGGGCCGCCGAAAGCCACTCCGGGTGCGAGAATGCCATCAGCAAAACCGTGCCCGCCAGCGCGCCCGAAGTAAACGTGCCGGGGGCAAGCGACCGCCAGCGTTCGGGAGCCGTCAGCCATCGCAAGAGAAACGCCCGCAGAAACAACTCCTCGGCAGCCGGGGCGACCACGATGAGGCCCCAAAAGCGCACCAGCAGAAACACCGCCCGCGCCCCCGCATTGGGCAGCGCTGCAAACGGATTAAACCCGGCGCGCGTGCCTAAAAACGCCGCATGGGGCGTGATGTGGTCAAGCAGAACCCACAGCGGACACAGCGCGATGCCCAGCAAAATCGCCGTTCCCATTCCCGTTTTCTGCCAGCGCAGTTCCGGCACAAACGGGCGCACGCGCCACAAAACCAGCGTCACCAACGCGGCTTTGGCGGCATAAACCAGCGGATACGCCCCGGCAAGTTGTCCTTCCAAAGCGGTCAGCGCCAGAAACAACAGCAGCGGCAGCACATATGGCAGCCAGGGAATACGCTCGCGCAAAGGGCGTCGCGGACGCTTTTTGGGCCGGAACGCACCCCGCAGGGTCGGGCCGCCGAGCCGGGGCGGGTCGGGCGCAGAGCCGCCATCCAGCGGAAGTGAAGGCATACGTTAGCATGGCGCGTCCCGCCGGGAAAGTCAAGGGGAGCCGCCCATTATGGGGCCATTATCGGGCGGCGAGCGGGCGGCGAGCGGGCGGCGAGCCGTACACAAGCCGTATGGGAGCCGGGTACAATGGGGCTATGGACAGGCCCACAGTCGGCTTTTACGCGCACATTCCCTTTTGTGTTCGCAAATGCGCCTACTGCGACTTCAACTCCCATTCCGGCTACACGGCAGAAAGCGTCGCGCGCTACGCCGCCGCCCTCGCCTGCGAGATACGGCAAACGGGGGCCAGCGTCCCGGCGTCGCCGGGAACCTGCCCCATCGTGGACACCGTGTTCTTCGGCGGCGGAACCCCCACCGTCCTGCCCGCGTCCACGCACGCCGCCCTTTTGCAGACGATAAAAGACAGTTTCCCCCTGAGCGCAGACGCCGAAATCACCACCGAAGCCAACCCCGGCACGCTGGACACCGCCCGTCTGGACACGCTCCGGGACGCGGGCTTCAACCGCATCTCGTTCGGCGTGCAGTCGTTTGACGCCGGGCTTCTCAAGACTTTAGGCCGCATTCACTCGTCGCAGGACGCCGTGCAAGCCGTGCAAAAGGCGCGGGCGGCGGGCTTTGATAACGTGTCTGTTGACCTCATGTTCGCCCTCCCCGGCCAGAGTTTAACCCAGTGGCGGGACACTTTGGAGCAGGCGCTTGCCCTCCAAACCGAGCACGTTTCCCTGTACGCGCTCATGGTGGAACCCGGCACAGGCTTCTACACGTTGCAGCAAAAAGGCCGCCTCCCTCTGCCCGACGACGACCTGGCCGCCGAAATGTACGCGCTCGCCGGGAGCGCCATGCGGGGCGCGGGGCTGGCGCAGTACGAGATTTCCAACTTCGCCCGCCCGCACTGCGAGTGCCGCCACAACCTCCATTACTGGCGCAACGACCCGTATTACGGCGTCGGCTGCGGGGCCGTCGCCTACCAAAACGGCGCGCGCCGCATGAACATCAAGCCGCCGGGAGCCTATGCCGAAGCGGTGGAAACGGGCCAAACACGGGTGCTTTCGGAGGAAACGCTCGCGCCAACCGAGCAAATGGCCGAAACCATGATGCTGGGCCTGCGGCTCACGTCCGAAGGCGTGAACTGCGAACGCTTCGCCCAGCGTCACGGCATTGACCCGCGCACTTGCTATCGCAATGAGATAGCCAAATGGACAAATCGCGGCCTTTTAGAAGTCACCGACTGTGCCATTCGCCTGACGCCTGCGGGCATCTTCCTGTCAAGCGAAGTGATGATGGACTTCGTGTAGCCTCTGCCCCCCTGTTGACAGCGTGTTGACAGGGAACTTGATGCAGGCCATAATGAGCATATGTCCACGCCTGCCCCCGAACTTTTGGAGTTAGACGAGTTGACCCGGCGCGGCCTTGCCGTCTACGAAACCCGCCTGCGCGCCCTGCTGGAGCCGGACAGCAACGGGCAATTTGTGGCAATTCACCCCGCGACTGCCGATTACGCAGTAGCCTCTTCGTCGGGCGACGCGCTCCGTGCCATGCACCGAAAGCGTCCGGGAGCGCAATTCCTCGTGCTCAAAATCGGCCCGGAACCCGAACACGGCCTGGCTTCCCGCCTGCTGGCAGGCGTGCCTGCCGGGGACAAAGCGCGGTGATTTTCGGCCATGTGCGTGACAGCCTGCCGCGTCTTGCCGTGACGCTTCCCGGTCAGGCAGGGCCGCTGCGTGTGGAACTTGTGGTGGACACGGGCTTTGAGGGCGAACTGGCCCTGCCTTCTCGTCTGCTTTCTCGCCTGCACACTGCGCCCCTTTCCAGCCGTCGCATACGGCTTGCAGACGGCTCCGAGCAGTTCCAGCCCGTGCATCTCGCGCAACGGGAATGGGCGGGCGAAGCGCGCAACGTGGAAATCCTGACGCTGGAAGGCGCTCCTCTGCTGGGCAGCCTGCTGATGACCGGCTTTCTGCTGCAAGTTGAAATGACGGACGGCGGCGAAGTCAGTCTGGAACCCCTGTAGCCCGTTCCTGCGCCCGGTCTGGCCGCCCCCTTGTTGACAAGTGCCCCCGCGCAGGCCATAATCAAAGCAATGAACGGGTTTCCCCTGCACGTCAACTTGTACGGACGGCTTTGCGTCGTGGTCGGCGGCGGCACAGTGGCCGCCCGCAAAGTGGCCTCCCTGCGTCCATACGGCGCGCAGGTACGGGTTGTCGCCCCGTCTGTGACAGTCGCCCTGCGCGAGATGGCCGACGCGGGCGAAGTGCAATGGACGCCGAAACCGTACCAACTCTCTGATTTAGACGGGGCGTTTCTGGTGATAGCCACTACCAACAGCCGGGCCGTGAACAGTCAGGCTGCCCGCGACGCGCAGGCGCGGGGCTTGCTTGTCTGCGTCGCCGATGCGCCTGACGAGGGCAACTGGATTGCCCCGTCTGTGGTGACGCGCGGGCCGCTGACGCTCACCGTCTCCACTGGAGGCAGCAGTCCTACGCTCGCCGCCGTGCTGCGCGCCCGATTGGAAGACGCCTTTGGCCCGGAGTGGGCCATCTTAACAGACGTTGTGGGACGCCTGCGCCCGCGCATTCAAGCCGCCGGAGATGAGGCCGCCCGCGGCGCATTAGTGGCCCGCCTTGTGGGCAATGCCGACGTGCGCGCCTGTGCCCTCGCGGGCGATTTGGAACAAGCGGCCATGCGCGCCGAAGCCCTGATAGGAACGTGTTAGGAACCCTATGCCGCTGATTGTGCTCGGCATCAACCATACGAGCGCGCCTGTTGCCGTGCGCGAACGGCTGTCCATCGCAGACCGCGAACTGCACCGGGCGCTCGCTTCCCTGTGCAGCCTGCCTGTCGTGCAGGAAGGGGCATTGCTGTCAACGTGCAACCGCACGGAAGTGTATGCCGCCGTTGCTGCCGATGCCGCCGACCCCGAAGACGCGCTGGCCGCATGGCTGGCGGGCTGGCACGGCCTGTCCCGGCACGAGTTTGACGGGCATCTCTATTGTTATCGGGACGGGGCTGTCGCACACCACCTGTTTTCGGTGGCAGCGGGCCTGGACTCCATGATAGTAGGAGAGCCGGACATTCAGCGTCAGGTGCGGCAGGCATTGGAGGCCGCTCAGGGCACGCGCAGCGCGGGCGTGCTCTTGCAGCGCTTGTTTCAGGACGCCCTGAGCGCAGGCAAGCGCGCCCGCACGGAAACCGGCATCGCGCGCGGGGCGTTCTCAGTGGGCGCGGCGGCGGTGGAACTGGCGACGCAAATCTTCGGAGAGACGCTGGCAGGCCACACGGTGCTGGTGCTGGGCGCGGGCAAAATGAGCGAAGTCACGGCGCGGCATTTGCAGTCACGGGGAGCGCCCGCCGTTTTAGTTGCCAACCGCACTTATGCGCGGGCCGAGCAATTAGCAGCGCAGTTTGGCGGCTCCGCGCGTCGCTTTGACGCCCTGCCCGACGCTTTGCTGTCTGCGGATATTGTCGTCTGCTCTACGGCGGCCCCGCATCCCATCGTCACCCGTGAGTTGATAAAAACGGCCATGCGCGCCCGCCGCCACCGCCCCCTGTTTCTGATAGACATCGCCGTGCCGCGCGACGTGGAGGACGGCGCGGGCGAATTGGAGAACGTCTACCTCTACAATATAGACCATTTGCAGGCGTTCGTAGCGGAATCCCGGCAGGCACGCGCGGCGGAAATCGCGCAGGCGCGGGAGATTGTGGAGGCTGCCGCCGCCGAATATCTGCGCTGGGGGCGCTCGCTGGACGCCGCCCCACTGATTGTCGCCGTGCGCGAGAAGTTGGACGCCGCGCGCCTTTCCGAGATGGCCCGCCTGCGCTCCCGCCTGCCGGGATTGTCCGAAGGCGAATGGCGCGCGGTGGAGGCTGCCATGCAGTCGCTTACGAACAAAATCGCGCACCCGGCGATGGTGGCCCTGAAAGCCAGCGTGGACGCGCCGTCCGGCGAACTGGACGCCATCCGCCGCGCCTACGGCCTGAGCGCCCCGGAAGACGCGCCGGGCGATAACGCTGTGCGGGGCGCGCGCCCACAGAAAGCGACCGGGGGCGAGTGAGCCTCTTTTCCCATGTCGAAGGATGGGTGCGGGTGGCGGCGGCGCTCGCGTACCTGCTGGCATCGGTGGGATACGGGGCGCACGTCCTCCTGCGGCAGGCGGGGCCAGCGCGCGCGGGAAGGCTGGCGGCGTGGCTGGCTGTCGCTCTGCATACCGTCGCCATCGGCCTGCACTGCGCCTCCCGGCGTCACACGCCGTTCACAACGCCTGCTGAGACCCTCTCCGCGTCGGCGTGGGCCATCGCGCTGGCCTATCTGATAGTGGAAACGCGCCTGCGGCCCGCCCCGACGGCGCTGGGCGCATTCGCGCTGCCCGCCGCGTTCCTGTGCCTCTTTGCCGAGCGCGCTGCTGCCCCGCGCATCGCTGTCGCCTGCCGCCACGCCGCTTCTGGACACACGCCTCATCAGCCTCCATATCATTGCGATTTTGTTCGCGTTCGGGCTGCTCGTGCTGGCGTTCGGGTGTGCGGTGCTGTACCAAACGCAGGAGCGGATGCTGAAGCGTCGGCGCGCGCTGTCCGGCCTGCTGGGGCGTCTGCCGCCGCTCGCGCGATTGGAACAGACCGCATTCACGCTGGTGGTGTTCGCCTTTCCCTTGCTCTCTGTCGGCCTGCTGGCCGGGGCGATTGGCATGGCGACCGGCGGTCTGCGCGGGGTAGGGGCCACTGACCCGAAGGTGCTGGCGTCGCTGGCGACATGGTTGGTGTACGGGACATATTTGGCCCTGCACACGCTGGCGCACTGGCGCGGGCCGCGCGCCAACTTGCTGCTGCTGGCGGGCCTGCCCGCCATTCTGGTGACGCTGTTCGCGCCCACCGCCCATCGGTTCGGGTGAAGGAGACGCATGTTCAAGACGGGGCTGTTTAAGAATATCTTTCAGAAGGTGGAGCAGGTCTTCGCCGGGCGAGGGGCAGAGACGATGGCGGCAGAGCCGGGCAAGCCTGCCGCCCTCGCCGCGCCGCGCCGCATTGATGAAGACCTGTTTGAGGAGTTGGAGGAGGCGCTCATTGCCTCTGACCTGAACGTCCATACGACTCTGCGCCTGATGGAAGAACTGCGGGCGGCGGTGAAAGATGAGCGCATCAAGAGCGCCGCCGACGCCATGCTGCGCTTGAAGCAGTTTTTGACAGACACGCTGCTGGCGGGTGTGGGGCCATCGCCCCTGAACGTGTCACCGGAGCCGCCGACGGTGTTTCTAATTGTGGGCGTCAACGGCGTGGGCAAGACAACCAGCATTGCGAAGCTCGCTTACAAACTTAAAGCTGATGGCGAACGGGTGGTGCTGGCGGCGGGGGACACGTTCCGCGCCGCCGCCGCCGACCAGTTAGCTCTGTGGGGCGAGCGCATCGGCGTGGACGTAGTACGCGGGCGCGAAGGGGCCGACCCTGCTGCTGTCGTGTACGACGCGATGCAGGCGGCAAAATCGCGCGGGGCGGACTTCGTGCTGGTGGATACGGCGGGCCGCCTGCACACCAAGTCCAATCTGATGGAGGAACTCAAGAAGATTAACCGCGTGGTGATGCAGGCGCGTGGGGGCCGCCCTGCCGACGAAACCTTGCTGGTGCTGGATGCCACGACCGGGCAGAATGCGGTCAATCAGGCCAAAGAGTTCAAGGCGGCGGTGGCGATTACAGGGCTGGTGCTCGCCAAATTGGATGGCACGGCGCGGGGCGGCATCGTGATTACCATCAAGGACGAATTAGGCGTTCCCATCAAGCTGGCGGGCACGGGCGAGAAGCCCGGCGACATTGAGATATTTGACCCCCGTGCCTTCGTGGAAGCCCTGTTTGAGTAGGTTTTGCGTAGGGGCTTTCACCCGCCTCCTGCGGAGCCACCCTCTCCCGTTGTCACGGGTGAGGGTCAGGCACAGCCTGTCTTAAACCCTCGCCTGCGCCAGCAGGCTCTTTTTCCTCACCCTCGCCTGCGAAGCGGGCGTCTTACTTCCCACCCTCGCCTCCTCAGCGGGAGAGGGTCGCCTTTCTGAAGGCGGGGTGAGGGCCTCCTCTGCGGGAGAGGGTCGCCATTCCGATGGCGGGGTGAGGGCCTCGCGTGCTAGCCGCCTTGCCCCGCGTCCTCGCTGGGGAGCAGGTCAAGCGTGGCGTCCTGATTGGGCGCGGTGTCGGGTGCGCCGCCCGCATTCTTCATGTCATCAACGGTGTCGGCGTCACCTAAGTTGTCCGCCTGCGCGTCAGATTAAATGTCGGCGACGCTGCCGAGGCCGGTTCCCATTTGTGCGTCTTCTGCCATCGGTGGCTGCTTCCTTCCGTGTGCTAGTGGACGCCGACAATCTGCCAGTGGGTGTCGGTGACGGTGGCAAACGGTGCGCCGTAGGTCTGCACCTGCGTTCCCCCCGTGCCTCCCAGCAGCCAGCGCAGTACCCGCCCCGTGCTGCTGTTCTGCCACACAATATCGGGGTGGCTGTCCCCATTTGTGTCCCCCGTGCCAACAATGTGCCAGGTGGGGTCAGCCAGCGTCGCCAGCGGAGAGCCGTAGGCCGAGACCGTCGTGCCGTTTGTCCCCGTCATGTTCCACACCAGCACTTGCCCCGACTGAGAGTTGCGCCACAGCAGGTCAGGGTGCCTGTCCCCGTTGAAGTCCGCCGTGCCTGCCACAGACCAGTGCGTGTCCGCGACGGTGGCAAACACCTGCCCGTAGGTAGTGACGCTCATGCCGTTCGTGCCGCCCAGATACCAGACGACCAACTGCCCTGTCGCGCTGTTTTCCCACAGCATATCCGGGTAGCCGTCGGAATTGAAGTCGGCCATGCTGACGACGTGCCAGTGGGTATCGGTGACAGTAGCAAGGACAGGGCCGTAGGCGGCGACAGCGGTGCCGCTTGCGCCGCCCATGAGCCAGATAGTCAACTGTCCGGTCTGGCTGTTTTCCCAGAGCAGGTCGGGCTTGCCGTCGTGGTTGACATCGGCGACGGCAGCGATGTTCCAGTGGGTGTCAGTGACTGTGTTGGCGGGGGTGCCACCGTTCAGAATACTCTGGTCGTTCATGTCCCAGACAAGCATTTGGCCGGTGCTCGTGTTGTGCCACAGCAGGTCAGCGTGCCCATCGGAGTTGAAGTCAAAGCGGGCGGCGCGGCTGATGGAGAGGACGCGCACGTAGTTGCTGAACATGACTGCGCTGCCCTGCTGGTAGTTGACCAGCGGCAGTTGGTCAAAGGGCGATTGGAATGTATACACGGGCACGGCGGCGATGGCGTCCATGACGGACAGACTGGCGCTGTCGGTGACGCGCCCGAAGACGGTGAATCCGCCATTCTGGTTGTCCAGGTTGCCGGAATTGTCCACTTCATTGAAGAACCACTCGTCGGTGGCGCTGTTGGGATTATTGCCCAGTTTCGCCATTGCCAGCGTGCCGCGCGTGTTGGAGATGTGGAACTCATTCACGACAGGGGGGCCAGCAGCGATGGCGTTGACGTTTCCGCTGGTGTCCACCGTGTAGCCGCCGCCTTGCCAGATGAAGTTGGGCACGGAGCGGTGAACGAACGAGGAATTGTACGCGCCGCTGCCCACATAGCCGAGGAAGTTGGTGACGGTAGCAGGCGTCACGTCGGGAAACAGTTGCACATTGAGGTTGCCCAGGGTGGTGTGAAACACGTACACCGGGTCGGTGGGGCTTTGTGCGCGCGCCGCCGGGGACGGTGAAACGAGGGCGGCGAGGCACAGGACAAGCGAAACAAGGGTGCAGCGTTGCATAGACAGAAGTTCCTTCCGAACAAAGAGCAATCGGGACTAAGTAATTATAACACGGGTGGGGGCAGTTTGGCAAGGGAATTGCCCTACTGAGGAATGGGAGCCTGCCTGCCGATAATAGGGCAGATTACCTGTCATAGACAATTCTATTACGAGGGCTTATGTCTGCTTCTATTACTCCCTTTGGCGCTGCCCGCGAAACCGGCGCGGCGCGGCATGGCATTCTGGAGGCGCTGTTCGCCGCCATCACCAATTCGCTGCTGGTCATGGACAGCAGCCTGACCATTGTGGACGCCAACCGGGCGCAGATGGAACGGCTGGGCGGGACGCGCGAAGCGCTGATTGGCGCGGCCTGGACGGACGTGTTTCCTCATCTGGCTGCTGCGGGACGCGAACGCGACTTGCGGGCCGTGCTTCAGTCGGGCCGCGCGCATCGGGGCCGGATGCCGCTGATGAGCGCCGACGGCGAAGTCCTGCTGTTTGACGTGGTGACCTATCCTATCGCCGATCCCGAAAGCGGGCAGGTGACTCATCTGGTGGAATACGCGCACGAAGTGAGCGAGGAAGTAAAGCTCCAACTTCAGATTGTGGACGCGCACAACGACCTGCTGGCCGTCACCGAGCAACTGGAAGACAAGACCGCCGAGATTGATGCCGCCAATGGCCAGCTGGAAGAAAAGTGCGCCATGCTGGAAGAATGCAATGCGCGTCTGGAAAAGCTGGCCGTGCTGGACGTCATGACCGACCTGCCCAACCACCGCGCTTTTCAGGAGTGGCTCGCCCGTGAAGTCAAGAGCGCGCGCCGCCACAAGCGCGCCTTCTCGCTTATTCTGTTTGACGTAGACAACTTCAAGCAGTACAACGACCGCTTCGGCCACCCGGAAGGTGACGTGCTGCTGGCGCAGATTGCCAGCCTCACGCGCGACAGCATTCGCGCCACCGACCTGCCCGCCCGCTACGGGGGCGAGGAGTTCGCCATTATTCTGCCGGAAACCGATAAATATGGGGCGGCGCTGGTTGCCGAGCGCCTGCGCGCGACGGTGGCAGAGTACGCCTTTCCCCATCGGCAGGTGACGGTCAGCGTCGGCATTGCCGAGTTCCCGTCCGATGCCGCCGAAGGCGACGAGTTGGTTACCTGCGCGGACAAAGCCATGTACCATGCCAAATCGGGCGGCAAAAATGCGGTCAGCCTGTGGGGCAGCGTTCACGACAAGCCGGTTCTGGCCGTGCGTGGCGCGCTGCCCCTCCTGCCCGCGAATTTGATGCGCGAGCGGAACGGGTGTCAGTCCGTGCCCGCCCTGCCCGCGAGCCTGGCGAGCGGTTCGGCAAGCGGGCGCTCTTTGCTTTTGATTGACCGCGACGACCTGTCTCTGGGCACGCTGCGCGAGGCGCTGCTGGCGGAAGGCTACGCCGTTCGCACCGCGCAGACCGGGCGTGAGGCGCTGGGCCTGCTGTCCGATTCCAACGCCGCCTTTGACTTGATTGTCACCGAACTGGTGCTGCTGGACAAAAGCGGCTTTGACCTGCGGGACGAAGCGCGCCTTTTATGTCCTGCCCTGCCGTTCGTATTTTTGACCCCGTTCGTTTCTCCCGCGCTGGAACGTCAGGCCCGGCAGGCCGGAGCCACTTGGCTGCTGCACAAGCCGTTCCATCTCCCCGTCCTGACCGCGCTTTTGGAGAACGCGCTTGCCCCCCATCCGGGTGCCGAGCGCGCCGCTTAGCCTGTTCACGCCCTTCACTTTCCCCCGGCAAAAATAATTTTCATCTTCCCAGTATTCTTTCGGGGGAATTGCCCAAATCCATGTTACAATAGAAAACAAGAGAAGTGTAGCCTGTCTCACGAGTTGCGAGAAGACACGCTGAACACTCGGCGAGAGTATTTTGTAAGCGAGGAGTACTGGCCTGTTGGAAATCCCTGTTACCCAGATTGCCCCGGCTTCCCGCCGCTATGTTTCCGCCGAACAGATTGAAGATGTCGTCCGCCAACTCAAGGACATTGTGTCCGCGCGCGCTGTTCTTGACCCGGCAGGGCGTTTGAGTGAACTGCACGTCCTCGTCAACGCCCGCCGCGCCCCCAAGCAGGTCGCCCGCGACATTGAATCGGGCCTGCTCGCCCACGTGGGCGTGGAGATTGACTACAAGAAAATCAGCATCGCGCAGGTGCAAAGCCGCTCTGCGCTGGCAGGCGGCGGGTCGTCCGAGCGCGCCCGCCTGCGCTTTTGCGATGTCGCCCTGACTGTCAGCGGCGCGCGGGCCGAAGCCCGCGTTCACCTGCGGCGCGATGAGACCCTCTACACCGGTTCGGCGTCCGGCCATGCGTCCAATCACAATCAACTGCGTTTGATTGCCGCCGCCGCCCTGCGCGCGGTGGAAAACACCGACAGCGAAGACGGCACGATGATGGTGGAAGATTTGTCAGCGCAGGTCTCTCTGGCCGGGCGTCTGGCGGTGGTAGTGCTGGTGAGCGCGCTGGGTTCGGCCAAAGGGGAAGAATTGATGACCGGCTCCGCGCTCGTGCGGCAGGACATGGGAAAAGCCGTTGTCAGCGCGACTTTGGATGCCGTCAATCGCCGCATCAATCTGGCGTTGGTTGAGGACGACTTTTAGTGTCCCACATCGGATTTCGCTTCGGATTTCGCTTCTGACTGCGCCGCTCCTGCGCGTCAGGCCGGGGACAGCGTTCCCCGCCGACATTTTGACCTGGGGCGGCGACCTTGACAAGATGATCCCTCATTTTCGCTTCGGCGACAGCGGCAGCCTTGCCGCTCCTGTTTCCGAAGCGGCGATTTGGGCTGTGAAGCACGCACGTCCGGCCCGACAGGGGCCAATTAAGCGGAGGCGGCGGAGCGCAAAACGCTCGCCGTGCAACATCAAACCAACATCAAATGAAGAACCTCTTCGGCATTCTGATCGGCTGCGGCCACTCTAGTTTTTGGCCCGGCGACTAATTCTGCCCTGTTTCTTCTGCGGATACCATTTTCCACCTGGCGTGCTTCACAGCCCTTATGTTTGCGTCCTGAAAGACCGATAATCAATACAGGTAAACGCTTCTTTGTAAACGCTTCTTTATAACGTCATCGTGCCTGAGACACTTATTCCACAACCGAAATCGGACGCGCTTGCGCGCCCGGCGGCAAGCGATTGGCCGCCCGCCTACCAACGCCTTTGGCAGTATTTGCTGACAGGAGCGGTGCTGGTTCTCGTTCTCAGCCTGTGGCTCAGTCCGGTGCATCGGGCTGACTGGCGTGGTCTTGAGTTCTTGATTGCCCTCGCTGTTGTCTGCAACCTGCTGCCGATCCAGTTGCCCGGTTCCGGCGTTCATATTTTCCCGCTGCTCCCCGTTATTTTCGCGGCAGCCGGGCTGTTCGGCGCAACGGCAGCTGTTTTGACGGCAGCCACCGGCATCACATTCTTTGGCTTGCTGAAACTGCGCCATGCCCGCCGCCGCCGCTTTCATATGCTGGCCCAACTCATTGCGTCCCCGGTTGTGACCGACGGCTCCTGCGCGCTTTTGTATCTGCTCCTGCAAGCCCTGTTCTTTCGCGGCAGGGGGATCGGTCAGGGTGAAACGCCGCATTGGAGCGCATGGCTGGCCCTTTCTGCCTGCACTCTGCTAGCTTTTATGACCAATCAGGTGTTGACGACGACACAGGCGAGTTTATACTACCATCAGCGCTGGGAGATTGTCTGGCACAACAACATTCGCTGGATGCTGCCTTCCGGCGTTCTGCTGTCCCCGGTTGCTTTTGTGATGGGGGTGCTGTACCATGAGTTTACCTGGCACGGCATCGGCTGGGTCGGCATTTTGTTTATTATCGTGCCGACCTGGGCAGCGCACATGGCGGTGGTCTACCATGAGCGCACGATGGCGGCATATAAGCAGGGCGTGGAACTGCTGGGGCGCATTATGCAGGAGTCGCACCCCTACACGCATGGACATCTCAGCCGCGTGGCGCACTGGGCCAAGAAGATTGCGGAAGAACTGAAACTGTCCCCCGATTCCATGCAGTTTATTGAGGACGCCGCGATCCTGCATGACATCGGCAAAGTGGCCGTAGATGACCGCGTGCTCAACAAAGTTGGCAAGCTCAGCGATGACGACTGGGCCATGATCCGCCGCCACCCGGTCGTGGGTGCGGAGATTGTGGGCCATATCCGTTATTTCAACAAGGCGGCCCACTGGATACGCCATCACCACGAGCGTCCCGATGGCGGCGGCTACCCAGCCAAGATGCCGGGGGCGGATATTCCGGTGGAGTCGGGTATCATCTCGGTCGTGGATGCGTATGACGCGATGGTGGGCGGCCCCGCTAAAGAGGATCAGCGCCCTTACCGCAGTCCGATGTCGCCGGAAGCGGCGGTGGCCGAATTGCGCCGCCATGCGGGGACGCAGTTTAACGCGCAGGTAGTGGAAGCGTTTATCCAGATATTGGAGCGTGAGCAGGCCCTGGAAGCGCGCGGCGAGCAGCCCGTTCTGGCGGAGGAGTACGACTCGCTCTGGGACGCCCCGCTCGCGACTGCTGTTGCCACTGGCATTCCCGCAACGGCAGGAGGGCGCACGTGAACGCGGTTGAACATGCTGTCAACGTCGCTGCCTCGCTGATTGCTGGCTCTGCTATCCTGGCGTCCATTCTGTATCTGCCCTGGCGGATGCGCGATGCGTACCGGCAGACATTTATCGCGCTGGCGCGTGCAGTGGAGGCGCGTGAGCCGTATCTCATCGGCCATGCGGAGCGCACGGCGCGCTATGTGGTGCTGATGGCCCGCTGGCGGGGAATGACGCCCTGGGCAACCCGTCACCTGGAACACGCCGCCCTGCTGCATGGCATCGGCAAGGTTAGCGTCCCCTACGGCCTGCTGAACAGCGCCGAGCGCCTGCACAGCCGCGAGTCTTCCATCACCCCCACTGACCGCCTGGTGCTGCGCGATTACGTGCGTGTCGGCACAGCGATTGTGGAGGCAATCCCCGTCCTGCGCCCCGCCGCCGACATTGTGCGCTTTCACCATGAATATCATGATGGCAGCGGCTATCCGTTTGGGCGCTACGGGCGCGGCATTCCTTTTCAGGCGCAGATGCTATGCGTTGCCAGCGAGTTTGTCGCCATGACGACTCCGCGCCTGTACCGGGGTGGCGTGGCGCTGACCTCAGAGCAGGCGGTCGCGCGTCTGCGTCAGGACGCAGGCTGCCGCTACCGCCGGAGCGTGGTGGTGCTGTTCCTGGCCGCCAAAACGGGCGAGGACGCCTGGGTTTCCCTCAGCGCCCTCGCCCGTCGGTGGTGGTCAGATAAGCATCTGGCGACGCTGCCGCGCCGCGCCTTGCTTTAGTCGTCTCCGTAAAAACTCCCCGCCTTCAGAATTGCGACCCTAGGGATGGAGAGGGTAAGAATAGGTTGCCAACGGGGCCTGAACCCTCTTGTCGGGGCCTTCCTACTTTCTCCCTAGTATGCGTCCCAGCAGGCCGCCGGAGGGCTTTTCCTCCGGCGGCGGCTGCGCGGGGCGCGCCGCAGGCGGCGGATAAGGCGGCGGCGTCGCGGGACGTGCCCCTTGCGAAGCCGCGCCAGGCGCGGGCGTTCCCGTCAGGCGGCTGAGTTTGGCCTGAAGCAGAGATGACGGCGTAATCTGGAGTGCCTGCCGGTACGCGGCAGCAGCCTCGCGCGGCTTCCCCATCTGCGCCAGCGCGTCGCCCAGAATAGACAGCGCCTTGACGTTGCGTGGGTCGGCCTTCAGCACGTTCTCGCAGATGAGCTTGGCGTTGCCCATCTTGTTCTGCATGACGGCCAGATCGGCATCCGCTAGTTGACGGGTGATAGTTGCCCGTTGCTGCTCGGTCAGCAGCGCCGCCTGTGGAATAGCGACGCCTATAGTGGGCGCACTGCCATTGACAGGCTGGCTTGGAACGGGCTGCCCCGCCGCTCTGGACTGCGGCACGGGGCTGACCGGCGCGGCATTGGCCGCACCGAGGCTCATGTCATACTGCGAGCGCTTCTCCGGGTCAGCCAGAACGCCATACGCCTGGTTGATTTGAGAGAAGACCTTCTGGCCCATCTCCTTGTCCTGAACGATATCCGGGTGAAACTTGCGGGCCAGTTCCCGGTACTTTCTTTTGATTTCATCGGTCGTGGCTGTGGGGGGCACGCCGATGACTTCGTAGTGGTTTCTTACATTCATTGCGCTTGCTGCGCTCCCCTGTGGATGACGAAAAATAAAGCGTTGTTGTGCCGCCCTGTATTGATGCAGCCGGTGGCCGCCAGAGCGCGTTCACGAGAGTATTCGGATGCCCCCTTCCTTCCGATGCGCCACGTGGGTGATAAAAGATAAATGATACCCTGCAATGGGCGCGGCTAATCGGACTGCGTTAAGTGTGTGCGTAAAACTGAGATATGTGAACCTTACTCGTTCTTGAGCAAATCATTAAGCGTGCTGCCGTAAGTTCCGGCGTAGAAATGAAGCACAATGCTGCCAACATACAAGCCTGCCAGCAGCAGCGCGCCGTTGCCAACCAAAACGCTTGTCTGATGGACGCGCGCGGCGGCGTCTTGTTCATAGTGCTCGGCTACCTTGTCCATCGTCTGGTCAAGGCTGCCGGTCTGTTCGCCGACACCCAGCATAGACACCACCATCGGTGGCAGAATGCGCGTCGCCGACAGCGACTCGGTGAGGCCCTGCCCGCTCATAATCGCGGGAATGGCCGATTTGATGCGCGCGCCTAAATAGGCGTTGCCGCACGAATCGGCGGCGGACTGCACGGCCTGCGGCAAGGGAATGCCAGCAGCATACAAAGAAGCCAGCGTCCGGCAGAAGCGAGCCATTGCCACTACCCGCACGGTTCCGCCAACACCCGGCAGGCAGGCTGCCAGCGCGTCGTACGCGCTCCTGACCTGCGCGCCCAATCGATTTATGATGAACAGCCCAAGCGAGACGCCGATAATGTAAATCAGCGGCACGACTGCGTGCTGGAGATAGGCTGCCGTGTCCCCCAGAAAAAGATAAAAGAGGGGCGGCAGCAGGAAAGACGCGACGCCTGTGAGTTTTGGATAAAATGTTTCGCTTTTGATCTTGCGGCGCAGGGCGTCCTGCTGCTCCAGAGCGTCGGCGATGCGCCCGAACATGGTGTCTAAACCGCCGGACTGCTCGCCGGCCGTCACCATGGCGCGCTGGAAATCGTCAAATATCCAGGGGTAGCGCCCCATTGCCGCGCTGAGTGTCCCGCCCGCCCGAATATCGGCTCCCATCTGCGCGAGGCAGCGGCGCAGCGCCCCATTCGGCGTCTGCATTCCCAGCGTGCTCAGGGATTGATAAATCGGCACGCCTGCCCTCAGCATGGCAGCGAACTGCCGGTAGCAGATGGATAGGTCGCGCGCGCCGACCCCCGACCACAGGGGGTAAAGGATATGCCGCATGACCCAGTGTGGCGGTGCGGCTCCGGCGAGAATGGCGTTTGCAGGCGCGGCGGACTGGACGCGCGGGGCGGCATGGGCGGCCATGCCCTGCGGAGCGAGCCGCATCGGGTAGTAGCCGAGCGCGCGCACCTGCACGACAGCGGTGCGCTCGTCGGGCGCTTCCAGTGAGCCGGTCACGGTGCGCCCGCCCTGGTCTTTGGCTTCATAGGTAAATGTCAGCATGACGGTGAAAACGACGCGCGCCAGACGCGCGTAGCGTCTAAGACGACTTTCGGCGGCGGATTGTTCCCGGTTCGCAAAAGCGTTTCCGCAAGTCTTTTTACACTCTGGCTTTGGCCTGGCAGCGCCAAGTCGGGTGCGATTTCCGCCAGCGGCACCAGCGCAAACGCGCGCTCCCACAAACGCGGGTGAGGCACGGTCAGCGCGGGCAGCGCGAGGCGCTCATTCCCGTATGCCAGCAGGTCAAGGTCAATCAGGCGCGGCCCCCAGCGGACTGCCCGCGTCCGGCCCATTGTTTGTTCCACCTGGAGAAAGGCTTGAAGCAGCGCGTTCGGGGCCAGAGTGGTCTCCAACTGCGCCGCGCCATTGAGAAAATCCGGCTGCTCCGTGATGCCGACCGGGGCCGTTTCATACAGCGACGATGCTCTGACGACGATTATTCCGGGCAGGGCGTCTAACTCCCGCAAGGCACGGAGAATATTCTTCGCGCGGTCGCCCTGGTTCGCGCCCAGCCCCAGATATGCTGTCGGCATCCCGTTCCCTGTCCCTTTATCATAACACGACTTTACCCCAATCCGACCGCCATGCTGTGATTTATTTCACAGCCCCGCTCAGGCACAGGGGAAAGTGCAAGAACTGTGCCATGCGCGGCGTGCATGACTCTGGTTTCCGCTCGCTTACGCGGCAATCTCATCGTGGCGCGTGGGCACTTTCAAGCAGGCCGTGAGTTTCTCGCCGTCGCGGTCAAGGATAATCGTGTCGCCATCGGTGAACTCGCGGCGCAGGATGCCCGAGGAAATTGGGTTTTCCACAAGGCGCTGAATGGCTCGTTTCAGGGGGCGCGCGCCGTACAGCGCGTCAAAGCCGGACTCGGCGATGAGCGCTTTGGCGGCATCGGTCACTTCCAATGCTAACTTGCGTTCAGCCAGCTGGCGCTTTGTGCCTTGCAGCAGCAAGTCCACAATCTGCGTAATCTGCGCAGGGTTGAGCGCATGGAACACGATGGTTTCATCAATGCGGTTCAGCAACTCAGGCCGGAAGTGCCGCTTTAACTCGTCTGTGACCTTTGCTTTCATCTGCGCGTACAGGGCGTCCTCCTGCGCCGGAGTCGCGCCCACCGGCATGGCTTCAATCAAATGCGAGCCAATGTTGCTGGTCATCACAATCACGGTGTTCTTGAAGTCCACCGTGCGACCCGTGCTGTCGGTCAGCCGCCCGGCATCCAGCAGTTGCAGCAGAATGTTAAACACATCCGGGTGGGCCTTTTCTATCTCATCCAAGAGAATGACCCGATAGGGGCGGCGGCGCACGGCTTCGGTCAACTGCCCGCCCTCGTCGTAGCCGACATAGCCGGGCGGCGCTCCAATCAGGCGCGCGACCGAATGCTTCTCCATGTATTCGCTCATGTCAATGCGAACCATCGCTTCGGGGTCGTCAAACAGGAATTGAGCCAGTGCGCGCGCCAGTTCCGTTTTGCCCACGCCCGTCGGCCCCAGAAAGAGAAATGAGCCAATAGGCCGGTTGGGGTCTTTCAGGCCCGCCCGCGCGCGGCGTATCGCTTCGGACACCGCCTCAATCGCCATCTGTTGCCCCACCACGCGCTCATGGAGCTTGACTTCCATCGTCAGCAGTTTGTCCGCCTCTTCCTCAAACATCCGGGACACGGGAATGCCCGTCGTCTTGGAAATCAACTCGGCAATGTCCTGCTCATCTACCGACGTGTCCACGCCCGCTTCGCGCGCCCACTTGCCGCGCCGCTCGTTGAACTCCTTGCGGAGAGCGACTTCTTCATCGCGCAGCCGGGCGGCCTTCTCGTAATCACGGCTGTCGGCGGCGGCACGGCCCTCCTGCACGAGTTTCCCAAGCCGCGCTTCCATGTCCTTGATGCCCTGTGGCATGGACGACGCCTCAATGCGTATCTTGGAAGCGGCCTCGTCAATTAAATCAATTGCCTTGTCGGGCAGGAACCGCTCCGTAATGTAACGATGGCTGAGTTCGGCGGCGGCCACCAGCGCGCTATCGTCAATCTTGACCTTGTGGTGCGCCTCGTACTTGTCGCGCAGGCCGCGCAGGATTTCTACCGTGTCGCCCACCGACGGTTCGCCCACCACAATTGGCTGGAAACGCCGCTCCAGCGCGGCATCCTTCTCGATGTTCTTGCGGTACTCGTCCAACGTCGTCGCCCCAATGCACTGCAACTCGCCGCGCGCCAGCGCGGGCTTGAGCATATTGCTCGCGTCCATCGCGCCCTCCGCCGCGCCCGCCCCCACCACCGTGTGCAGTTCGTCAATGAACAAGACAATCTGCCCGGCGGCTTTCCGCACTTCGTCCATGACGCCTTTCAGACGCTCCTCAAACTCACCCCGGAACTTGCTCCCGGCGACCAGCGCGCCCATGTCCAGCGCCAGCAGACGCCGCCCGCGCAGGTTTTCCGGCACGTCGTTGTGGGCCATTTTTAACGCCAGCCCTTCGGCAATCGCCGTCTTGCCCACGCCGGGGTCGCCAATCAGCACCGGGTTGTTCTTCGTTCGGCGCGACAGTATCTGAATGGTGCGCTTGATTTCTTCGTCGCGCCCTATCACCGGGTCAATCTTGTCCTCGCGGGCCAACTGGGTCAGGTCGCGCGAGAACCGCTCCAGCATCCGGTACTTTTCCTCCGGGTTCTCGTCCGTCACGCGCGCGCTGCCGCGAATGGATTGCAGCGCCCGGTAGACTTTTTCTTCGTCCACATTCTGCTGCTTTAAGAGACGCGCCGCGCCGCCATCGCCTTCTTTGATGAGGCCAAGAAGCAAATGCTCCACGCCGATGTATTCATCCTGAAGCCGCTGCGCTTCTTCCCGCGCCAGCTCAAACACCCGCTTGATGCGCGGCGTGATATACACCTGCGCGGTCTGATCGCTGTACTGCACCTTCGGGGCGCGCGCCAGCGCGTCTTCTACAGACTGCGTGAGGCCGCGAATGTCCACGCCGAGTTGCTGCAAAACTTGCAGCGCCAGCCCTTCGTTTTGTTCCAGCATGGCGAGCAGCAAATGCTCGGTGTCCAACTGCGTGTGCTTGTAACGCGCCAGAATGTCCTGGGCGGTCTGTACCAGCTCTCGCGCGCGCTCGGTAAACTTCTCAAACATGGGGGTTATTCTTCCTCCGTCTTGGGGTTCCATTCGCTCAGGGCCAACTCGGCAGCCTGAAGCAAAGCCTTCGTGCGCCGGGACGTGCCCTCCGTCTGCTGCAACTGGTCTACCAGGGCGAAGATATAAGCTACGCCCGCCAGATTGATTCCAATGTCCTGCGTGAAGTGCTGTATCTGCTGCAAACGCTCAATGTCCCGGTCGGAATAAAAGCGGTTTTTGCCGACTTTGCGCGGCTTCACCAGCCCCAGCCGGTCGTACATCCGCAAGGTCTGCGCATGAATAGGCTTGGCGCGCTCGCTGCCTTCCGGCACGGGCGCGCGATGCACGGGCCGCACTAATTTGGCCGCGATGCTGATGGTGTAAATCGGCTCATCTCGGTCTTTGCGAAGCGCCATTGGGCTATCCCTCCCCGCTGAGTGTCACCGTATCCCGGCGCAGTTTGGCAAGCTCGGTCAACAGCTCGCGCTCGCGCCCGGACAGGTCTTTAGGAACGCTCACTTTGGCACGGGCATAGAGGTTGCCCTTGCTCGCGCCTTTGCTTTTGAGTATGGGCATTCCCTGCCCGGTCAGGCGGAACTTCTGCCCGCTCTGCGTCCCGGCGGGGACATTGAGGGACTTGCGGCCCGCGAATGTGTCTACAGACGCTTCGCCGCCCAGCGCGGCCACCGTGTAGGGAACAGGGAAGTCGGTCAGGAGGTCATCGCCCTGCCGCTCAAAGCGCGGGTCGGGCTTGATGCTCACCTTCAGGTACAAATCCCCGCCGCCTGCGCCCTGCCCGGCAAGTCGGATACGCTGGCCGTCCGCGACCCCTGCCGGGATTTTGATGTCGGAAAGGCGACGCGACTTGCTGACCTGCCCTTCGCCCCGGCACTCCGGGCAGACTTCCAATTGCTGCCCCGTGCCGCCGCATTGCGGGCAGGTGTTGTTGCCGAAGAAGCCGCGCCCGCCCTTGACTTTGCCGGTGCCGCCGCACATCTCGCATGGCTTGTTCCGGCCCGTGGAGACCGCGCCCGCGCCGCCGCAGCGCCCGCACGTCTCCGGAAGGCGCACCGTGATGCTTTTGGTCGTGCCTTTGTAGGCGTCTTCTAGCGTAATATCAATGGGGGATTCCGTGTCAGCCTGCTGCGGGCGCAGGTCGGCGCGCGCGCCGCGCCCGACACGATTGAAGCCGCCGAAGCCGCCCGTCGCGCCTCCCGGCTGCGCGCCCCCGCCGCCTCCAAACAGCGATGACAGGAAGTCATCAATGCCGCCGAAGCCGCCGAAGTCATTTTCGGTGTAGACGCTGCCCCCGGCGGGGCCGCCGGGCTGCGGGCTTCTCCCACCGCCCCCATAACCTGCCTGACTGTATGCTTTCCACTGGTCGCCAAACTGGTCGTACTTGGCGCGCTTGTCCGGGTCGGAAAGGACATCGTAGGCTTCGCCCACGTCTTTGAACTTATCTTCAGCGCTTTTGTCGCCCTGGTTCACGTCAGGGTGGTGCTGTCGGGCGAGCTTGCGGTAGGCGGCTTTAATCTCTTTATCCGTCGCGCCTTTGGAGAGGCCCAGTATCTTGTAGTAGTCTTTGTAATCAACCGCCATGCGCGTGTTCCCCTTTGCCGTCTTGAGCGTAATGCTGTCAATATACCCAACAAAAGCTGGGCAGCGCGGGTTCCCCATTCCGGCAACTAACTGCACCTTCGCCCGGTTTACACGCAATTTGTGCAGGGTAGAAGCATCAGGCAACGAGAGCACCTATCGCCCCCATCTTATGCGGGGGAGGCGCGAAAGGAACAACACAATGGCAGACACATCGGATAACAGCGCACCGCCGCTGACTCAGCAAGTGACCGAGCAGGTCAAGCAGCAGGGCGAACAGCTTAAGCAGCAAACGCAGCAAGTCGTTCAGCAGGGCCAGCAGGTCGCAGGGCAAATGCTGGACAAGGCACGCGACCAGATTAAGACGCAGGTCTTGCAGCAAAAAGACACGCTCACCAGCGGGCTGACGCAGGCGTCCCAGGCGCTGCTGCTGACCAGCAGCCATCTGCGCGAGCAGAACGCTGAAACCGACCTGTTCAGCGGCTATGTAGACCAGGCCGCCGAGCAAGTGGCGCGCGCCGCATCCTATCTCAAAGAGCGCGACCTGGAACAGGTGGTCGGCGACGTGGAGGGCCTCGCCCGCCGCAACCCGGCAGCCTTTCTCACCGGCGCGCTGGTGCTGGGAATGCTGGCCTCGCGCTTTCTTAAGAGCAGCAGTTCGGGAAACGGCGCGCACGCGATGGTTCCCTACACGCCGCCCGCCGCTCCTATGCGTCCGGCAGGATCGCCCACTGTCACGCATATGGGCACGATTGACACTGGCGCACCCACTGGCTTCGGTCATATAGAAGACGTTGCCGAAGAATTGGCGCACAGGTCGGAAGTGGGGGCGGGCGATGGCCGCTGAACCCCTGCAAGCCAAATCAGGACAGGCCCCACCGGGGCAGGATGACCGCTCGCTGGGGGAACTGCTCGGCGAGTTGATGCGTGAGACGACCACGCTGGTGCGTCAGGAAGTCAGCCTCGCCAAGACTGAGATTAGCCACAACATCGCGCAGGTCGGCAAAGACGTGGCGTTTCTGGCGGCAGGCGGGGCGGTTGCCTACATCGGCCTCATGGCGATTGTAGCCGCTGTCATTCTGCTGCTGGTGAAACACACAAGCCTGCCCGCATGGGGGGCTGCTTTGCTGGTTGGCATTGTGGTAGCTGTTGTTGGCGGCGTGCTGGTGATGAAGGGCCTGAGCGCCCTGAAAACGCAGGACATCGCGCCCCGGCAGACGATTGAGACGCTGAAGGAGGACGGGCAATGGGCCAAAGACCAGACGAAATAAGTGACGCCGGAACTGCCGGATACGCGGATGACGCGCCATCAACACTAGAAGAAGGCCGCGCGCAGATCGAGCAGACGCGCGATGCCATGAACGGCACGATCAGCGCCATTGAGGAAAAACTGAACCCGCAGGCACTGGCGCAACAGGCCAAAGAAGCCGGGTCGGAAGTCGTGTCGGAAGCCAGAGACGTGGCCGCCGAAGTGGTGCAGCACGCCAAAGACACCCTAACTGAAGTGGCAGCGACCGCGACCCAGCACGCCAAAGACGCGGCTATCGAAGCCGCCCAGCACGCCAAAGATGCCGTGACAGAGGCGCTCAAGCAGGCCGGGGAAGCCCTGCCCAAAATGGCGCACGACGCCGCCCAGCACGCGGTGAGCGGCGCAGTCAATGAAGCCAAAGATGCGGTTCACAAGGCCGTAGAGACCACTAAAGGAGCGAGTATGAGTATTCTAGAGCGCATCAAAGACAATCCCATGCCAGCAGCGTTGGCGGGCATCGGCCTGTACCTGCTGTTCAGTGGCAAAGATAACAAGGCCGGTCAGTCCGTCAGCGCCAGTCGTGGCAACGGCAACAGCGGCGCTTACGGCGGCAATGGGAACCACGGCGCTTACGGCGGCGGGCAGCCAGCGGGCGGCATCGGTCAGACCGTCAGTGGAGCCGTCAGCAGCGTTGGCGGGGCCGTGAGCGGCGCGGCGGGCAGTGTCGGCGATGCGATAGGCAGCGTCGGGGGTAAAATCGGGGACGTTGCCGGGCAGGTGCAGGATAAAGCCGGTCAGGTCGCCGGGCAGGTGCATGACGCCGCAGGGCACATGGTGGACTTGGTGCAGGGCGCAGTTGGCAGCCTGGGCGACAAGGCCCATCACTTGAGCGACGCCGCCCATGACCAGGCCCATCAGGGAGCCGACTGGTTTGGGCGCACGCTGCATGACAGCCCGCTTGCGGTTGGCATCGCCGTTGCCGCTGTTGGGACGCTCATTGGTCTTTCGCTGCCCGCAACGGAAACCGAGAACCGGCTGATGGGGCCGACCCGCGACACGCTCGTTGACAAGGCGCAGGACGCCGCGCATGGCGTCATGGACAAAGTGACCGCCGTTGCGGGCACAGCCCAGACCGCCGCATCGGACGCCCTAAGCACGCTCAAGGACTCCGCAACCGAGGCGCTGGGTACGGTGAAGGACGCCGCCAAAGACGCCGCCACCGAAGCCCTCGGCACGGTGAAGGACGAAGCGCAGCATCAAGGCGTGCCGCTTTCCGGCTAGGGAGCGGGCGCACAGAAAGGGCGGCAGGAGAACATTCTCCTGCCGCCCTTTTGCTTGTCTGCGATAACGCGCTGCCTTAGCCTGCGGCGACCGTCACCTTTTTGGGTTTGGTTTCCTCGGACTTAGGCAGATGGACTTCCAGAATGCCGTCTTTGTACGACGCCTGCACGCCGTCATGCTGCACGGGAACGCCAATGGTAAAGGCGCGCTGGAACGTGCCGTAGGTGCGCTCCACGCGCACGTAGCCGTCTTTGCGCTCGGTGTCCTCAAACTTGCGTTCGCCCTTGAGAGTGAGCGTGTCGCCCGCGAGTTCAATGTCAATGTCCTCCTGTTTGAGGCCGGGCAGGTCGGCTTTCACCACAATCTCGTTGCGGTCTTCGTAGATGTCCACGCTGGGCGACCAGACGCGAGCGCTTGCCATCTCCGCGCCGCCGTTGCGGGCGGCAGGAGCGTAGGAGCCTTCGAACAGGCGGTTGACTTCCCTTTGCAGGCGGGTCATATCCTCAAAGGGGTCAAAGCGGACAAGGGTGTTTGCCATGTGAGTTTGTTGCCTCCGTTGGTGTATTGGGGTTGTTGGGTTTGGGCCGGGGCGCGGGCTGCACGCCCCGACACATCTATACCAGGCGTTATTCGCTCTTAAACTCGGCGTCTATCACGTCATCGGCGGGCTTGGCGGTCTGCTCGGCGTCGCCGGGGGCTGCGCCAGGCTGGTAGCCGTTGGTGTCATGCTCGCCATTGGCGGAAGCGCCGTCACCGGCTTGCTGATACAGGATTTCGCTGAGTTTGAACGACGCTTGCTGCAACTCGTCGGTGGCCGACTTGATGCGCTCCACGTCGTCGCCTTCCAGCGCGGACTTGACGTTGCCGATGGCGGTTTCCACGCTGGAGCGCGTGTCGGCGGGCACTTTGTCCCCCAGGTCTTTGAGGGTGTGCTCGGCGGCCAGCACCACTTTGTCGGCGTCGTTGCGGGCTTCCGCCTTCTCGCGGAATGCCTGGTCTTCGGCAGCGTGCGTTTCGGCGTCGCGCACCATGCGCTCCACTTCCGATTTATCCAATGTGCCCTGCCCGGAGATGGTGATGCGCTGCTCCTTGCTCGTCGCGCGGTCTTTGGCGGAGACGTTGACAATGCCGTTGGCGTCAATGTCAAACGTCACTTCCACCTGCGGAATGCCGCGCGGGGCGGGCGGAATGCCCGTGAGTTGGAACCGGCCCAGCAGTTTGTTCTGCGATGCCATTGGGCGCTCGCCCTGATACACTACCACGTCAACCGCCGTCTGCCCATCGGCGGCGGTGGAGAACACTTCCGACTTGCGCGTCGGGATGGTCGTGTTCCGCTCAATCAATTTGGTGAACATATCGCCCAGTGTCTGAATGCCCAGCGAAAGGGGCGTCACGTCCAGCAGAACGACATCTTTGACTTCGCCGCCCAGAACGCCCGCCTGAATGGCCGCGCCGACCGCGACCACTTCATCCGGGTTGACCGAGCGGTTCGGCTCTTTGCCGCCGCCTAGCCGCTTCACCAAGTCCTGAATAGACGGAATGCGCGTGGAGCCGCCCACCAGAATAATCTCGTCCACCTGCCCGGCGTCAATGCCCGCATCGGCCAGAGCGCGCTTGAACGGCTCCTCCGTGCGCTGCACCAGGTCACGGGTTAACTCGTCAAACTTGGCGCGCGAAAGCGACACGTCCAGGTGCTTCGGCCCTTCGGCGTCGGCGGTGATAAACGGCAGGTTCAGCGTCGTTTGCACCACGTTGGAGAGTTCAATTTTGGCTTTTTCGGCGGCTTCGCGCAAACGTTGCATGGCCTGCTTGTCTTTACGCAGGTCTATGCCCTGCTCTTTCTTGAACTCATCGGCCACGAAGTCCACGATGCGCTGGTCAAAATCGTCCCCGCCCAGGCGCGTGTCGCCTGCGGTGGAGCGCACCTCAAACACGCCGTCGCCCACGTCCAGCACGCTCACGTCAAACGTGCCGCCGCCCAGGTCATAGACTAAAATTGTCTCGTTCTTCTTCTTATCTAAGCCGTAGGCGAGCGACGCGGCGGTCGGCTCGTTGATGATGCGAAGCACTTCCAGACCGGCAATCTTGCCCGCGTCTTTGGTGGCGTTGCGCTGCGCGTCGTTGAAATACGCCGGGACTGTGATAACGGCCTTATCTACTTTGTCGCCCAGATACGCTTCCGCGTCGGTCTTGAGCTTCTGGAGTATCATGGCGGAGATTTGCTCCGGCGTGTAATTGGTGCCGTCAATGGACACTTTGTCGCTGGTGCCCATCTTGCGCTTGATGGAAATGATGGTGCGGTCGGGGTTGACGACCGCCTGACGCTTGGCTGCCGTGCCCACAAGCCGCTCGCCGGTCTTGGTAAAGCCCACGACGCTTGGCGTGGTGCGCGCGCCCTCGGCATTGGCGATAACCGTCGGTTCGCCGCCTTCTAAAACGGCGACGACGGAGTTTGTTGTCCCTAAGTCTATTCCTACTGTCTTACCCATTGGTGTTCCTGCCTCCTCGGAAAGTCTGTCTCAAATCTGCTGCGCCCTATTATATCTGTTGAGTGCGCTGTTGTCAATATGCCTAACAAAAGGCCGTGGGATTTTGTTCCCGGCATGGGCATTCCCATACAGACAAAGGGGTGGGAAGCCGTAGCAGGGAGATTGGCCCCACGTGCGCGGGGACGGACTATGCTGGCGACGCTAGCAGAAGATGCCAGCAGGAATGACCGACAGCAATAGCGTCTATACCTCTGCGTGCTGGAACGTTAGACCGCCCGGCGGCGGGAAAACAGCACAATCAGCACGGCGAGCGCGCCAATCGCAGCAATGGCATCTCCCAACGCGCCGTAGACCGACATAAACAGATACAAGTATAACCCTAGCGATGCCAGCACCCCCAGCAAGAGCGCAATGCGGGCCGCCGCCGCCGGGTCGCCCCGCTTGTTCAGGGAGCGCGCGGCCACGTACACCACAAACGGCAGGAACAGCAGCGCCACCAGCAGGCCCACTATCAAAATAACGTACCGTGTGACCAAACTGGGGGACACAAACTGCGGGTCGTTTTCAGGGGACGCGGGATACCGGACGCTGCCTAAATCGCCTGCCGTCGCCTCAAAGTGATAGCGGTACGTGCCGCTCTCGGTGGGCGTGTAGGGCCACGAAACAACAACGCCGGTGGCAGGGTCGCCGCCGGACGCCCGCGTGGGAACGCGCACCGTATCGCCGCCCGGCGTCTGCATCACCAGCGTCAAGGCTGTTGGCGGGTCGCCCTGATAGGTCAAGGAGAAAGTCTGCGGCTCTCCGGGCTTCACTTCACCACCAGGGAGGGGCTGGGTGGGAATAGATTTCAACTGCGGGGCAGCGAACGCAGAGATGGCAAGGCACAGCAGCGTCAGGGACAGCAGCAAACGGACGGAAAAGGGCTTTATCAAAACGGGGCGGCTCCTTCGGCGGATGGTTCGCATTCCGTTATTGTGACACAAAACCGGGGGATTGGTTGCAGAGTGAACCCAAGCGGCTACAGCAGCGAAGCCGACGGGTCTTGCACGTGAACCCGGTGCTCGCGGGCAGGCGCGCTCTCGGTGGCGGGCAGCGTGACGCGGATTTCGTCGCCGACGCGCAGGGGCACAGGGCTTTCCAGACGCAGGCCGTTGTGGAAGCACAGCACATCGGGCGCGGCCTGCGGCGCGGGGAAAAGCGACAGCGCGCCGCCGCGCTCGCCCCGCACGAACGCGCACGGCGCGGACAGCCCCGCCAGCGGGAACACGTCGTCGCCCGGCGCGGCAGACACAGGCGAGCCGCCCAATCCTACTTTCGCTCCCGGACGCAGGCGAAAGTCGCGCGGCGCGCTCCGTTCGCCGAGCGACAGGCGCAGGGGCACGGGGCGATTCAGCATCAGCCAACCGGCTCCCATCAGCACGAGCAGCAGGGCAATCCCACTTCCAACAAAGAGCGGCCACTGCGACTGCGGCTTTTCCGTGCCAACGGGGGACAGCACCACCGGCGCAGAATTGACAGGGCCGCCCGCCGCGTCGTCCTGGCCAGGCGCGAGCGGCAGCCGCTCAATGGGACGCCCTGTGCGGGCGATGCCAACCCCGACGCCATATTCGCGCAGTTTGCCGCGTGCCTTCAATGTCCGCAGCAGGCGCTCGTAGTCGGCGTTGGCGGGCGTGTCCGGGTAGGAAGTCAGCGCGTTTAATTTGTAATACGCTAAATACTGGGGGTAGTTCGGGTCAGTCGTGAGGGGGCGGTCATTGAACGAGTCGGTGAGCAGCACGACCACGCCGGGGTGGGGCAGGTCAGCATCAATGAGCCGCAGGGCTTCGTGATGGGGCCAGCGGATATTGGTTCCCTGACCGGGGCTGACGGATGCCGGAAGTTCATCTATCATGGCGCTCGCGTCTGCCGCGTCCATCAGCGTCTTATCAAACACAGTGGCGTAGCCCGTGCCGAATGCCAGCAGAGCCACGCGGTCGCCGGGAACGCAGCCCTGCCGAATGAGTGTCGCCGTCGCCGCCCGCTCGCGCGCGAACACGCCGCCCGTGCGCGTGCTTGCGGATACGTCAAACACCAGCACCAGCGTTTTGGGGTGGAGCGGCTTGATTTGCGCGGCAATCTGCGCGGGCGTGAGAGAGTCGGCGGCCTCCTGCGCTCGCGCCGGGCAAAGGGCGACAAGCAGAAGCGCACAGGCCATGAGAGAGAAAAGGGCGCGGCGCATTGTTACCGTCCTCCAAAGTGCCACAGTGTCAGCAGGCCTGCCGACACGAGCGCGAGCAGCACGGGGGCGCAACCGGAGCCGCCAGCGGCCTTGCTCAAATCCGGCAGGCCCGCTGCCTCCGCGCCGCGCACGACCCGCACGCGCACGTCGCAGGCCAACTCTCGCCACGACGGCTGCGCGCCA
This sequence comes from uncultured Armatimonadota bacterium, assembly GCA_963835235.1. GTDB lineage: Bacteria > Armatimonadota > Armatimonadia > Armatimonadales > Capsulimonadaceae > CAWIET01. The sequence continues at coordinate 32,705 of CAWIET010000005.1, read as the reverse complement.
ATCAGCGTTTCCGTCATCACGCTGGTGGTGAATGTCACCTGCCCCTTGAAGTCACCGCCCGGCAGATTGGCCGCAAGCACTGAAAAGCCCAGATGCTCGGTTGCGCCCGGCTCAATCCAGAGGGCCTGAAACGCGCCGGGATAGACCAGCCAGGGCGGGGACGTTCGCAGTTTATCAATCCGCAGGCGCGCGGGGCCGATGTTCTTGACGCCCAGATGAAGCACACCGGTCTGGCCCGCCCGCGTCAACCCCGGATCAGGCTCCTGCGTGACGGCGATGCCGGGGTGCTCTTGTGCGCTGCCGTTCGGGGCGGCGGACGGCGGGGGAGGCGTCTCGCTTTCGGGCGGCAGGCTTTCCGCCAGCGGCGGCGGGGCGTCTGTTTCTGGCGGGCCGCTCACCAGGACGGGAACGGCAACCGTCATCTCGTGCCAACTTTCCCCGGCAGGCGGTGCGGGCGTCAGCATTTCGTGGTTGGAGCGAACGAGAATGTGCGGCGTATAGGCGTTGCCTGCCGCCAGACGCGCCCCCGACAGCGTGAACCCCACCGAGCGGCGCAGGTCGGGGGCCAGGTCAAACGGCGTGAACCGCACCGAAGGGTTGAGCCAGACGACATCAGAGCCAACGGCTTCCACATGAAGCGCCGTGTCCCCTTCATTGTGGACGGACAGCACGACACCTGTTCCCCCTCCGGGGCTGAGAAGCGCCGTCGGCGGCGACACGGCGCAAACCAGACGCGCGCCGCGCCGGGGCGTCCCTGCCGTCTCATCGTGAGGAGCGGAAAAGCCAAGCAGGTCAGCCATCTTCGCCACCGCGTCCAGTTTGTAGCGCAGTTCGTCGGCGCTGCGGGCGGTCTGCTGCGTCTCCGTGAGGTTGCGCAAAAGTCGCGCGCGGGCGGCGGCCCCGGCTTCATCGTCGTCGGCGCGGGCGGGAAGGAACTCTTTGTACAGTTCACACAGGGCGTAAAAGTCGGCGCGTGGGGTGGGCTGCCCGTCAGGAAGCAGCAGCGCGCGGGGAACATAGCCGCCGTGCGCGTCGCCTTCGTTGTCGGTCGCGCCGAAATCAGACAGGAGCGAATTGCCGTCGTCTCCCACAATCACGTTTTCCGGCGTCACCGCGCCATGCGGCAAGCCCGCCCGGTGCGCGTAGTCCAGCGCGTCCAAAACAGGGGACAGCAGGGTTTGCAGGAGGCTGAAGGCGCGGCGGCTCAAGTCTGCGAGCGCCCCGCGCAGATTGGAGCCGGGCACGAAGTCGCGCACGACATAAACATGGCCTTCGTCGCGCAGCCAGCGCCGGGTGGGGACAATGCGCGGGTGGGACAGTGCCAGCGCCTGGGTCGCGCGGGCGCGCAGCGCCGCCGTGTCCGGCAGGGATTTGACAAGCACAGGCGCATGGCCGCGCAGAGGATCACGCCCCGTCCAGGCGCGAACATCGGGCGAGGCGGTCGGCACGGGATGGAGGTCATCAAACTGGGCAAGCACCCGATCCATGTGTGCTTCAGTATACCCGACGATGGCTCTTCTACAGAGGCCGGAACCCGGCGAGCGGCATCAGCGACCCGTACAAACACTCCCACCAGAGCGCGAGAACGCCGCAGGCAGCAGAAAGGGTGAAGGCGAGTTTGTCCCAGCGCAGCAGCAGCACCGGCCAGAACCATGCAATGTACCAGGGGAAGCAAATCCCCATGCTGGTGAACATCAAGGTGGCGCACAGCGCGGCCCATGCGGTCAGGAACGCACCGCGCAGGGGCGTGCGCCCCATCCAGAGGGAAAGCAAGAGAAACACAATCACGAGAAACGCCTGCGCGCCCGCCGCCGTCTGTGCGCGCTCCCGCAGGCCGTCAAACGTCGCCGCGCCCTGCCAGTACGGGGCGTAACAGACAATAAGAGGCACGAGAATGCCCCCCGCCAAACGCAGCAGGGCCGGAACGCGAAGCCGCCCCGAACGGCGAATCTCCCACAGGAGCCAGGGCAGCAGAAGCAGCGGAAGAAGTTTAATGCCAATCGCCAGCCCCAGACAGACCCCCGCGCGGCCCCATTTGCCGTCCAAGACGCACCACGCGCCCAGCAGGACAAACGCCATCATCAGCAGGTCGTTGTGGCCCGAAGCGGGGCCTTCCAGCAGCAGCAATGGGTTGAAAGCCAACGCAAGCGTTGTGAGCCGCCCCCGGCCCGGTGCGAGCCGTTCCGCGACGCGCCCCCCGGCGAACGCCAACACGAGCAGCGCGGCGGCTGCCAGCAGCTTCATGGCGACAATCTGTCCCCACAGCGCGTCACGGGGAAGAAGGGAAACAACGCACGCCGTCAATGCCGTCCAGACCGGGCCGTACACATCGGGCAGGTTCCAGACTAAATACTCGGCCACCGGGTCATGTGCGGCAAACAGCGGCGCGGGCAGGGAGACATAGGGGTTCAAGTGATGGAACAATTGCAGGTGCGCGTAGGAAACATACGCATAGGGGTTGGTGGTCAAAAGCGGCGGGCACGCGCACGCCAGCGCAACGGCCAGCGCCCCGGCGACGCTCAAAGTCACGCGCAAACGCGGCGCGTTTCCCTTCCACGCTCCCCAGATGGCGAGCACAGAACCACCCCACAGCAGCACAATGCCCAGCCGAAACGCGCCCGCCCACGTTTGCGCCGCAAGGAGCCGTGCGGCAATGTGCCAGTGCTGCGCGAACTCCATGACCGCCAGCGGGTTCAAGCCCCAGTGCCGCGATTGATACCCCGCCGGGAATTGATAAAACACGGCGACAAGAAACGCGCACGCGGCCACGCACAGCGTCATGCCTGCCTGCAGGGCACGCGCCGAAGCGGTTTCCCGCGCCTGCGTCGCTGTCGTCACCAGTTCCAACTGCGGCTGTTGTCGCGGCGCGAGCGCCATCTGCTTTTGTCTCCCGTTCTTACCGGGAATTATGGCAAAACACAGCAATTTGCTCAGGGGGCACGCCCCGCTTAAAGAATGCGAGCGTTTCTGCCGACAATATCCAGTGTTGCGGCGCACACGGAATAGCGGAGCGTGCGACGCCCGACATGAAACAGCCCGCCGCTTCGCGTTGTTGGTTTGACGAGGCGGCAGGCTGCTTCTTTTGCGTGCGCTGTCTGAGAATGCTTACGGCAGGGCGACAATGGAGCCGAACGCCCCGCTTCCTTCATTGTTGACGCCCGCGGCGAAGTAAAGCGTAGAGGGGTCGCCGCTGCTGCCGCCTGTTCCAAAGTTGATGGCCCACAACCCCGGCACGGTCACCGGAGCGCCGTTCATCCCTGGCGCGCTCAGAAGCCCCAGAAATGCCCCCGATGTCTTGTTGTACGCCGCAATCCAGCCGGTGCCGAAGTTGCCCACCAGCACGGCATTGCTGAACGCTCCAAACGTCGCCGGAGCCAGCGCGACGCCCCAGGGCGCATTCATGTAGTACCCGTGCTGCAAGCGCCGCTGGAGAACGCCGCTGGTGTTGAACACGTCCACATAGCCGAGGCCCCGGCCATCAATCTCGTTGAACTTGGCCGCGTCCTGCGCCGCGTAGGTGACATACAAAGCATTCCCGATGGCCTGTACGTTGAACGGCCCGTAGCCCGACGGCACTTTGCTGTCATGGAACGCCGAACTGCCCAGGTTCACGGGCGCGTAGCTGCTGTCGTACACTTCCACTTTGCCGGAATGGAAGTTGGCGACATAAAGGTGGCTTGCGGCGAGCGCCATGCCTTTGTAGACCGCGCCGGACGCATTGTTGTCCACTTTCAGCGTGGCCGAGGTGCCGCCTGCCCACGATGAAATGGTGCCGTCTTCCGTGCAGAACAGGAAAATGCCGCCAAACCCGCTTGCTGTGTTGTAAACCGACCCGGTGGGAGCGGACGGCCCGCTTTTGCCCATCGGCGGCGGAATGGTCACCACAAGGGCTTCGGGTGTGCCGGTGCCGTCATAAAGGGTAGACAGCCCCGTGCCATTATCTGCCACCCAGTGCGCGCCACCGGGGGCGAATGAGTCTCCCCAGGGATTGACGAGATGCGTGTCCTGATGGGCGGCCAAGCCCGGCAGATCGGACGTGAGGTAAGCAGCCTGATACCCTGCGGCGTGCGCGACGGGCGAAGGCATCAAAGCCAGCAGGCTCAGGGCGAGCGCGCCGACAGCGGCGCGTGACAGCGTGAATCGGAACATGGTGTGGTCTCCTTTACGCGCTTAGTCGCGGCGAGCGTGCCGAAAGTTGGGGCCAAGGCCCAATCCCGGCCAAATCTTTTTTCGGGTACACTGGGGGCGTGAAGATTGACCCGGAGACTGACCCGGAGGCGCAGACCTGCGCCCTGTTCGGCCCTGCGCTCGCGCACCTGGAAACGGCGTCCGCTATTGGCGCGTTTCTGAAGGGCTGGCACGCGCAGATTAACGCTCCGTCGGTCGCGCAGGAAAGCAGCCGGGTGCTGCTGGCGCACAACACCGCGCTGGTGGATGCCGTGCTGCGTCGTTTGTTCGTGCTGGCGTCCGTTCATGCCGGGCTGCCCGACACGCAGGTTCCCGCGCTGGCGGTTGTTGCCACCGGCGGCTATGGACGGCGAGAACTCGCTCCCTTTTCCGATGTTGACCTCACGTTTGTCGCCACGCAGGAGGACGACTCGGCCCTCAATGCTCTGATTAAAGAGATGTTCCAATTGGTCATGGACGTGTTTCTCTACGGAGCCAATCTCAAAGTCGGCTATGCGTATCGCCTGCTGGGGGACTTGGGGCAGTTAGACCATCAGACGCAGACCACCCTGCTGGACGCGCGCTTCCTGTGCGGCGACCGGGAACTGTTCCGCGCCTTCCGCCGTGAGTTTCGCGCCCAGCTTCTTCAAGCCGACTTCCTGTTCCAAAAGTGGGCGGAGCGTCAGGCGGTGCTGGCGAAGATGGGCGGCGACCAGGTTTACACCGTAGAGCCGAACGTCAAGGAAGGCGCGGGCGGCCTGCGCGACATTCAGTGCGCCGAATGGGTGGGGGAAGTGCGCTTTCATGTCGGCCTGCCGCGCCTGTGGGCGACGTTAGGCGAGCAGGGCTTTGTCACCGACGCCGACGCCGACGCGCTCGCGGAAAGCCGCGCGTTTCTCTTGCGCGTGCGAAACGTCCTGCATCTGGTGTCGCGGGAAGCGCGAGACACGCTGACGGCGGAAAAGCAGGAGGCCGTCGCCACCCTGCTCCGTTACCCGGACACCCCCGACGCGCCGCCCGTAGAAGGGTTCATGCGGGATTATTTCGCCCATGCCGCCCGCGCGCGGCGCATCGCCCGCAAAGCCATCGCCCGCTGTCTGGACAGCGCCTTGCCGCTTGGTTTGGGCTTGTCTTCGCTGGAACGCACCGTGCAGGTGTCCGACCCGGACGCCGCCGCCGCCGACCCCGCGATGCCGCTTCATGTGGCGGAACTGGCGCAAGCCTACGCGCTGGGCGTTTCTCTGCAAACGGAAGAACAGATCAGCCGCTTTCTGGAAGTGTGTCCCGCGCCGACAGACCCCCTGCTCGCCGGGCGTGTTTTCACTCGCCTGCTGACCACAGGCCGCGCCGTTGCCGACACGCTGACCCGGCTGGAACAGCAGGGCGCGCTCGGCTGGCTCCTGCCGGAGTTTGGGGCATTGATGACGCTTATCCCCTATGACGCCGCGCATGACTTCACCGTCGGCGCGCATTCCCTGCGCGTTGTCCGCAATCTGGAACGCCTTAAAACGGAGACTGACCCGCGTCTTGCCACCCTGCGCCGTCTCACGGGGGAGGTTGCCTTTCCCGAAGTGCTGTACCTGGCGGGCCTGGTGCATGATGTCGGCAAGCAGTGGCCCAATGGCCCCCATGAAGAAAGCGGGGCAGTCGCTGCCGGTCAGATTGCCGAGCGTCTGGGGTGGGACGCCGAACGCGGCGGCAAGTTAACGTGGCTGGTGCGCCATCACCTGCTGATGGCCGAAACGAGCCGCCTGCGGGATTTGACGTTAGATGAAACCCTGCATGGCTTTCTGCGCGTCGTGTCCGACATGGACTCACTGAATATGCTGTATCTGCTCACTTACGCCGACACGCTTGCTGTCGGCGCGGGGGTGTGGACAGAAGTCACCGGCAAGTTCCTTGCCGAGTTGTATCACCGCGCCGAAGCGGGCCTGCAATCCACTCCCCTGGGGAGCGGCGAAGGAGCGAGGGATTTAAATCCCTCGCTTCCTGTCCCGCTCATGGGAACGACGCTGGCGCGTCAGCGCGAGCGCATCCGCAAAGGGCTGGCGCACCATGACCTGCCCCCTGAAGTGGTTCACGAGCACACGCGCAACCTGCCCGCGCCGTATCTGCTCAACACGCCACTGGAAGAAATGTATCTGCACATCGCCATGATTAACCGCCTCCGCGAGACGTTCCAGCCTATCACGGACTTCAAGAACGAGTACGGGGCCGACCACACGGAACTCACCCTGTGCGCGTTTGACGACCCCAGGCCCGGCCTCCTCGCCAAGATTACCGGCGTCCTGTACGCTTACGATGTCAATGTCCATGTCGCGCAGGTGTTCACCCGCGAAGCGTCTGTGCGTATCGCCATAGACACGCTCTGGGTGGATTATCGCGGCAAGCCGCTCTCGGCGGGCAAGAAAACCGAAGTGCAGACGGGCCTGCGCCGCGTCCTGCTGGGTGAAATCGGGGTGGGGGCGCTGCTGCAAAAGCAGAAGAAGCCCTTGAAAGAGCAAAGCATTTATTCCGCCACCATAGATGACACCGCCTCGGAGCGTTTCAGCCTGCTGGAAGTCTCCGCGCCCGACGAGCGCGGCGTCCTGTACCGTTTGACCCGCGCCATTTCCGCGTTAGACTGGAACATTCACGCCGCGCGGCTTTCAGTGTGGGGCAGCCGCGCCCGAGACGCCTTTTATGTCACCGACCGCGACGGCCAGAAAATCCCCGCAGGCGGCGTGCAGCGCCTCCTGTCCGCCCTGCCGCTCGCCACCTGGAGCCGCACCAAGCGCGCCGCGCCATGAATGCTGTGAAAAAGCGCTGCGAACGGGAGCGAGGGATTTAAATCCCTCGCTCCAAAGCACGCATTATGCACCTGTTAATGCTTTCCAGAAAGGCCGTTCCTGCCATGCCCTCCGATACCGACAACGCTACGCGCATCAGTGAAAAAGTGCTCCATGTCAAACAAAAAGCCGTAGAGCGCGCACAGGGACGCGGGGAAACGGGAACACGGAACGCCGCCCCGCCCACGCAAAGACTGCCGCCCGGCCAATATCTCACCGAGAAGTTTCCTGTGCTGGACTTGGGAGTGCAGCCTTTGTACCAGCCGGACAAGTTCCGCCTCGTCATTGATGGTGCCGTGCGAAACCCCGTCCAACTCAGTTTAGATGACCTGGCAGCCCTCCCTTCCATTGAGTTGACCGCAGACTTTCACTGCGTCACCCATTGGAGCCGCTATGAGTTGCGCTGGACGGGCATTCCCTTTGAGAGCCTCGCCGACTTGGTAGACCCTTTGCCGGAAGCCGCGCACGTCATGCAGTACGGCAAGGACGGTTATTCCACCAACAACGCCCTGTCAGAATTGATGCACCCGGATGTCATCCTTGCCTTCGCATTGGACGGCCTGCCCCTTCCGCGCGAGCACGGAGCGCCTTTGCGGATGATTACGCCGCACCTGTATGCGTGGAAAGGGGCCAAGTTCCTGACCCGCATTGAGTTTCTTCTGGAAGACCGGCACGGCTTCTGGGAAGAGCGCGGCTACCACAACCACGCCGACCCCTGGACAGAAGAACGCTTCGCCTGACCGATACGGTTTCGGTCGCCTGTTTCCTCATCACATGAGAATTGCGCGAAACCGTGCAGGCACGCATTGGTCTTCTTCCCTTTTGGCCCCGCACCGCGTGGCACACTTTCTTGTACCGGACGACCAAGACGATTATCCTCCATGATGAGATGCTGCAAGGCGTCCGCACCCCCCGCGCTCACCCTGAGCCTGCTCCAAAGCCGCATCACCCTGCGCGAACTTCTGCACCGCCGCATTTACGAGGAAGTGCAGGAGCATAATGCCACTCCTGCCGCCGTCCTGTTTCGCGGCTTTGTCACCTCGTCCGCCGCCGAGCGCACCCTCAACGGCGAGCGTGTTGCCGCCCCGCGCAAACCCATAAACGGGGAAGCGCAATATGCCCGCGCGGTGGAAGCGTTTGCCCGCAATGGCTTGCTTCTTCGTGCTAGTGGGCGACCAGCAGGTGGAAGATTGAGACGAAACTATCACGCTGAAAGTGGACACCGAAGTCTGCTTCGTCAAACTTGTACCGCTGGTGGGGGCTAACCCACACGGACACGCAAACCCCATTAGACCCCGCCGCCAAAGCGTAACGGCTCTATGAAGCGATTGGTGAAGAAACACGCGCCGCATGGGGCGAATGGCGCGCACAGCTCTATCACGCAATTAAACCTGCCTGTAGTGTAGTCAAACCGGCCTCCTCTGAACAAGTGCTTCCGCAAGCCGCACCCCGTGTGCAAATAGATTTTTGGCAGTGGCTCCCGGTGCGCGGTTGAGCCTATCTTGGATGCGTGCGTTGTAGACGTGAAGGAACAACAGCAGCCCGTTTTCGTGCATTTGGTCGGTCTTGGAGAACGTGCGGCGCACGAAGCAACCCAAGTGTTGACACAGAACATTGTGGAAGCGACCCACATGGCACGTTTCCCCGTGCCCTTACTCAAGGCCCGATCCCTCTGGCCCGATGCCGACACGCAGGAAGAACCTCCATGTACGCCTTCCCGAAGTGGATGAACCACACGCACTTCTTGTAGCGGCTGGGGATGCGGCGCGGAAGCATCGGGAATGCATGAAGCCTGCGGAAAGGATGCGCCGAAGATGCGCCACGCTTGCGAAAGATGCGCCCCCGTGCTATACTGCACATAAGAAAATCGTGCCCCGGAAGGAGAGGAAACACATGGCGGAAACCGAGCAATCAGTGTGGATAAACGGCGCGCTTGTGACCCGCGCGCAGGCCGCTGTTCCCCTGTACGATCACGGAGTCTTGTATGGCGACGGCTTGTTTGAAGGCATCCGTGTCTACAATGGCCGCGTGTTCAAGTTAGAAGAGCACGTCGCGCGTCTGTATTACAGCGCCAAAGCGTTGAATATTGACCTGCCCGCGCCGCCCGATGCGATGAGGGAGGCTATTCTGACGACGGCCCGCGCCAACGCCCACAATCAAGGCTATATCCGTGTGACGGCGACGCGCGGCACAGGGTTGGGGCTTGACCCGCGCCATATCAAAACCGAAGCGAACGTCTATATTTCCTGTGAACAACTGGCGTTGTATCCGCAAGAATTGTATGAGCAGGGGTTGAAAGTGGTCACGGTGTCCACCCGACTTCCTTCGCCGGACGTGATAGACCCGCGCGTCAAGTGTACGGGCAAGTATGTAAACAACATCATGGCGAAGATGGAGGCGAACCGTTATGGCGCGGGCGAAGGGCTGATGCTCACCCGCGAAGGCTATGTCGGCGAAGCGACAGGTGACAATATCTTCCTCATCAAAGGCGGGAATATTATCACGCCGTCGCCTGCGATTGGCATCTTGCAGGGCATCACGCGCGACACTGTAATCGCATTGGCGCGCGAACGGAGCATCAGCGTGACAGAGCCATTAGTCACCCTGTATGATGTTTACACCGCCGACGAGGCATTTCTCACGGGCACTGCCGCTGAAGTCATTCCTGCTGTGGAGTTTGACGGTCGCCGCATCGGGGACGGCACGCCCGGCCCGATTACGCGAGCGCTGGTCGCGGCGTTCCGCGAGTACGCGCACACGCACGGGACGCCCATCGGCTAGCACGCGCCGCGTGAGGTGGGGAGACGCGAGCCGTTTCACGGTATAATGGTGTCAAGATGGCAGAAGCAGCGACAGCAGGCGCATGGGACACGCTCCCTCAACGGGGCGAGAAAATGGGAAACCCCGACGAAGCCTGCCCCGGCTGCAACCTGACCCGGCGAGCCTTGTACGCTGACGGCCAGATGGGCTGCGCCCGCTGCTACGAGACGTTCGCGCAGGAAGTGCAGCGCGCGCTGCGGGAGATACACGGTGCAACGGAGCACATTGGCAAAACCTAACGTGCCGCAGGCCAAGCCTAAACCGCTGGAACCAAAACCGCTAGAGCGGCAGGCGCTTCCGGCCTGGGCCAGCGAGCAAGGCTGGAACTCCGATGTCGTGCTGTCCACGCGCGCGCGGCTCGCGCGCAATCTGGCGGGAATGCCGTTTCCGGGCCATGCCGCCGAAGCAGAATTGCAGGCCGTCGCGCGGCAAACCCTGCCTGTCGCCCGTCACCGGGAAAAAGGGCAGCCTTCTCTGCGCGCGGTGGACATGGCCGCTCTGGGCGACGCGGACAAAGCCGCGCTGGTGGACAGTCATCTGATTAGCCCACAGCACGCCGCCGCCGGGCCGCACCGCTGGGCGTTGGTGGATGACCGTCACACGATTAGCGTGATGGTCAACGAGGAAGACCACCTGCGTTTGCAGGCTATCCTGCCGGGGCTGCAATTAGAGGCCGCCTGGCAGGTCGCAGATCGGCTGGATGACCTGTTGGGCGCGCGCCTGCGCTATGCGAAGCACCCGCAGTACGGGTTTCTCACAGCGTCGCTGTCCAATTGCGGCACGGGGCTGCGGCTTTCGGTGATGACGCATCTGCCCGCGCTCGCGCTGGCGGGCAAGTTAGAAGACGCGCTGACGGCGGCGCGCTCGCTGGGTGTCGCCGTGCGCGGGCCATATGGCGAGGCATCCGGGGCGGCAGGCGACGTGTATCAGGTCTCCAACGGGGTCAGCATTGGCCTGACGGAGCGGCAAATCAGCGCGCGCCTAGCCGCCGTCACCACGTTTCTATCCACCGACGAGCAGGCCACGCGGGAACTGCTCTGGCGGCGCGAGCGTTCTCTCATAGAGGCCCGTGTCGCCGCCGCCGAGGCGCAGTTGAAGGGAGCCGAGCGGCTTTCCGCGCCGGACGCGCTGGGCATTCTGTCTGCCTTGCGATTGGGCGGGCTGGTGGGCCTGCCAACAGGCATGGGCAGCCGTGACTTCAATGAACTGCTGGCGTCCATGCGAATTGGCGCGCAGTACGTCTCCGGCGAGCGGGCGCAGTATACATTTTACGAGGAAACCCGCCGTCCTGCCCTCATTCGCAACAAAGTGAGGCAGGGTAAAAATGATGGACGAACGAGCAAAGCGGGCTGAAGAACTATTGGCGCCCAATGTCGCACCCAGTGTGCGGGAGCCAGTCTGGGTTCCTGTGCCGTGTCCAGTCTGGGAACCCGCACAGGGGCCAGCAACCGAGCCAATGCCGCCAGTGCAGTGGCAGCCCGCCAAAGTCCCTCCCTATAAGTGGGGCGGGGACAACAAACAGGCTGAATAAGCAAGCCATTCTTCAATGATTAGCAGGGGAAAATAAATATGTGGCAGCGATTTACCGAGCGGGCGCGCAAAGTCGTGTTCTACGCGCAGGAAGAAGCAGGAAGACTGGGGGAGAATTACGTCTCCACCGAACACCTGCTGCTGGGCCTGGTGCGCGAGAATGACAGCGTGGCCGCTCGCATTTTGGATAGAATAGGCGTCTCCCTGGGGCGCATCCGCTCCGAAATAGAGCGTCAGGTGGCGCGGGGCGATGGGCGTCTGGGGCAGGATATGCAATTAACCCCCCGCGCCAAGCGTGTGATTGATTTAGCCTACGATGAGGCCCGCCAACTCAACAACAACTACATCGGCACGGAGCATTTGCTGCTGGGCCTCATTCGTGAGGGCGAAGGGCTGGCCGGACGTGTGCTTTCTAAACTGGGCGTGGATTTAGACCGCACGCGCCGCGAAGTGATGCACCTTCAGGAAGGCGGCGGCGAGAACGCCGGGGGCGGCGGAGGCAGCACGCGCCAGCCCGCCAAGACCCGCACGCCGACCCTGGATGAGTTCGGGCGAGACTTAACGGAACTGGCCCGCAACGAGAAGCTTGACCCTGTGATTGGCCGCACCAATGAAATCGAGCGGTGCATTCAGATTATCTCCCGCCGCGTCAAGAACAATCCGTGTCTCCTGGGCGAGCCGGGCGTCGGCAAGACCGCCATCGCGGAAGGGCTGGCGCAGCGCATCGCGACGGGCGACATTCCCGACTTCCTCAAAGATAAGCGCGTGGTGGCATTAGACCTGGCTGCGCTGGTAGCCGGAACCAAGTACCGGGGCGAGTTTGAGGAGCGCATGAAGCGCGTCATGGAGGAAGTCCGCAAGGCGCAGGGGGAGATCGTTCTGTTTATTGACGAACTGCACACGCTGGTGGGCGCGGGCGCGGCGGAAGGGGCCATTGACGCTTCTAACATTATGAAGCCTGCGCTGGCGCGCGGCGAATTGCAGTGCATCGGCGCGACCACCATGGACGAGTACCGCAAGTACGTGGAGCGCGACGCGGCCTTGCAGCGGCGCTTTCAGGCTATTCAGGTGCGCGAGCCGTCGGTGGACGACGCCATTGAGATATTGAAGGGCCTGCGCCCGCGCTACGAGCAGCACCACAAAGTAGAGATTACCAATGACGCGCTGGATGCCGCCGCGCGGCTTTCTGACCGCTATATCTCCGACAGGTTCCTGCCGGACAAGGCAATTGACGTGATTGATGAGGCCGCAAGCCGTGTGCGCCTGCGTGGGGCGATGCCGCCGCAGGACTTGCGCGATGCCAAAGTAGAGTTGAATGCCGTGCAGAAGGAACTTGGCGGCCTGCCCAACAACCGGCAGTATGAGAAAGCCTACGAATTGCAAGGCCGTCGGCGCGAATTAGAAGAGCGCGTGCAGGAACTGGACGGACAGTGGCAGGAAGCGCGCAAGGATGTCAAATCGTCCGTGGACGAGGACGAAGTGGCGGCAATTATCTTCTCCATGACCGGCATTCCCGTCTCGCGGCTGGTGGAGGCGGAGACGCAGAAGTTGTTCCGCATGGAAGAAGAACTGCACAAGCGCATTATCGGGCAGCACGAAGCGATTGTCGCCATCTCCAAAGCCGTGCGCCGTTCGCGTTCCGGCCTGCGTGATGCCAAGCGTCCTATCGGCTCGTTTATCTTCCTGGGGCCAACCGGCGTCGGCAAGACCGAACTGGCGCGCGCGCTGGCGGCGTATCTGTTTGACAAAGAGGACAATCTGATACGCATAGACATGAGCGAATACATGGAAAGTTTCTCGGTTTCGCGGCTTGTCGGAGCGCCTCCGGGATATGTCGGGTACGATGAGGGCGGGCAGTTGTCTGAGGCCGTGCGGCGCAACCCGTACTCAGTGGTGCTGCTGGACGAGATTGAGAAGGCGCACCCGGAAGTTTACAATATCCTCCTGCAAGTCATGGAAGATGGGAGATTGACGGACTCGCACGGGCGCGTGATTGACTTCAAGAACGTCATTCTGATTATGACTTCTAACCTGGGCGCGCGGGCCATTCAGGGCGAGCGGGAGATGGGCTTCCGGGGCGCGGGGAACCCGCTGGAGAAGCAGCAGCAGGACGATGCGGCGCGCGCGCGTCAGATGGAAAGCGTCAAAGGCCGCATTACCGATGAACTCAAGCGGGCCTTCCGCCCGGAGTTCCTCAACCGCGTGGACGAGACCATCATCTTCCATGCCCTTTCGCATGACGAAATCAAGCAGGTGGTGGAACTGATGGTGGAGCGGGTCGGCAAGCAGATTGCCCAGAAGGGCATGGACTTCTCCGTCACCGATGCCGCCAAAGAACTGCTCGCCAAAGAAGGCTTTGACCCGCAGTACGGCGCGCGGCCCCTGCGCCGCGCGGTGCAGCGATTGGTGGAAGACCCGCTGGCCGAGGAAGTGCTGCTGGGCAGGTTCGTCGCCAACGACACGGTGATTGTGGATGTTGACCCGGAGGACGCGGGCCGGGTGGTCTTCCGGCAGGGCACGCCGCTCGCTCTGGACGGCGAGCCGGAGCCGGTCGTTCCCGCAGAGCCAGCCGTCGCGTGAGGGAACGCTCCCGCTGAGAGAACAGGGCCATGATGTTTCACAACATCATGGCCCCTTCTTTTTCAATCTGTCTGCGGCGCGGCGGCTGCTTCCGTGACGATGGCGGTGGCAAGCAGGGGATTGCCCTTGAAGCCCGCGTCTGAGATGGGAACAAGGCCGAGGCAGACTTTCATGTCGGGCACAGGCAGGGGCATCTTTGCTAAATACGGGGCGGAAAGCGTTTGGCCCGTGCCGTCAAGCCCGTTCAAAGTTCCCAGAAAGACGGCTTTGCCCTCGCGCACAGGCTGGGCAGGAAGCCGTTCGGGATAGGCGAAGCATTGAATCAGCCCGTCATAGGGCGGCGCGTGGAGCGTGAGGGCGAGAACGTCTCCGGGCGCGACACTGGCTTCCAGCGTGACGTTCCCCAATCCACTCACGCTCTCAAACGATGGGCAGACGAGCAATATTTCCTGCGCGCAAACCACTCTGACGCCGTTAAGACGCAGAAACATCGCGGAGCCATGAAGCCTCTGGCGTCAGGCTCGCTGTTCGCGGGCATTGACCTGCAAGGCCAATCGGAGCCATTGATTTTGAGACGCTTTCGGCAGTTTGCCCCACCGGGTAAGAAGGAGGCCCTCACGCCTGCCTGTGGCGGTCCTCACCCGGCGCTTCGCAACAAGTTGCTTCGCGCCACCCTCGCCCGTTGTCACGGGCGAGGGTTAAGAGTGACTTCTCGCCCACCCTCGCCTGCGCCAGCAGGCTCCTCTTCCTCACCCTCGCCTGCGAAGCGGGAGAGGGTCGCCCGTCTGCGGGCGGGGTGAGGGCCGTTTATAGACGGGGTGAGGGCGGCGCGCAGCGCCTCTTGATGCGGGGTGAGGGCCTCACCTTATTCCAGCATGCGGGCGTCCCACACAAGGACATTGTGCCCGTTGCGGCTCGCCAGCGTTTTCCCGTCGGCGGAAAAGGCGACGCCGCCCGTCAGCGACCACATGGGTTCATCCCGGCGATGATACACAAGGGGCCGGAACAGTTCGCGGCCCGTCTGCGCGTCCAGCACGATAAGGCGGTTTTCTTCGGACTGCAGGACGACGTACTTGCCGCTGGGAGAGATGGCGACGGAGTTTACTATCGCGTCTTCATCATGGTCGGGGTCGCTCATGTCGCGTTCGCGCGTCCACAAGACTTTTCCCGTCGCCATGTCTATACGGCGCACGATGGAGCCGTCTTCTCCATTAATCATTTGTCCTCTGTCGCACGACAACACCAGCCATTTGCCGTCGCGGGAAAAGTCATAGCAGCGGGCGCGAATGAACGGAAAGTCGCGCACGTGCGCCCCGTTGTCCGCGCGCCACAAACGCAGGAAGTTGCCTGCATACACGACATTGACATCAGGGAGTTCCCCACTCGCCGTATTTGTAGTTTGGGCGTCAATCAAACCGACCGCCTTGCCGTCAGGCGTGAACGCGCATGGGCCTTCTTCTTCCAGATGATGAGTTGTGCGGCAGACAAGTTTGCCCGTCGCCGCGTCGTAAACGCCGTTGCCCGCGCTCATCAACCGCCCGTCGGGGGAGAATGCAATGGGATACATTCCGTCGCTCTTGCGAACTTGCTGCCCGGTGCGCCAGTCCCAGACCACAACGAAATCATCTGGCATGTTCTGGACAAGGTTGGGGGTCGTGAGGCCATACGCGACAACGTGCCTGCCGTCGGGGGCGGCAGTGGTGGCATAGGAGCGCCAGAATAGCCCATGCAGCCGCCGCAGCAACTTGCCGGAACTGCTGTCCCAGATAAACACGTCGGCGGGCGGATTGTGATGCCAATGCAGCGTACTGTAACTGGGGTCTCCCCCAGCAAAGAGAGTACGTCCATCAGGCGAGAGGGAAACGGTCATCACGATGCCGTTATATGGGAGCGTCAACCGGGGCAGCATCATGCGCTGAATGAGAATTGTGCGGGCAATCAACGCCAGCACGAGCAAACACGTCGCGCCGACCAGCCAGCGGGCAACGGTCTGCCTTCTGTTGCGCGGCGGCGCAGGCTTGACGGGCGTATCCGCAAGGTTCATGCGCTTATGATAACATAGTCCACGTCTTACGTCAACGGCTTTTGCTGTGCTTTTGTTATGCTTCTGTTATGCTTCTGTTATGCTTTGCTGTGCTTTTACGGTGCTTGATGCGAAGGGCATAGAAAGGGGACGCGAAGGGGAGGGAAAGGGGATGCAAAGGGGAACCGGGCTTGATGGGACGTAAAATCCCTCTGCCAATTTCCCTGTACCCCATTGACAATGGAATAGGATTGTGACATAATTCACGCAGTTCCGGCCTGAGACGCCCGCGCCCTGCGCGTGGCCGCGAAGTAGGGAGACCACTGATGCCGACTGCGCCTGTTGTGCCCGCCCCGTCTATCGGGGATTACGTTCCGCTGCTCATTCTGCTGGTGGTAGCTGCTTTGCTGGCGGCGGCGCTGGTGGGAATGTCGTGGATTTTGGGGCCGAAGAAGCCGTCCGCCGCCAAACTCGCCCCCTATGAGTGTGGCGTGGAACCCATTGGCTCCGCCCGCGAACGGTTCCCCGTCAAGTTTTATCTCATCGCGATGCTGTTCATCATCTTTGACATAGAGACGGTGTTTCTGTATCCCTGGGCAGTGATGTTCACCAAATGGGCAGAGCACTCCATGCAGGTGTTTGCGTTCATGGAAATGATTGTGTTCATCGCCATTCTCTTTGTCGGGTATGTGTACGTCTGGAAGAAAGGCGCGTTTGAATGGGAGTGAAGCAATGGGAGTAGAACAAAACCTCGGCGTCCTGACTGTGCCCTTGAACAAAGTGGTCAACTGGGCGCGGCGCAACTCGGTATGGCCCGCAACATTCGGCCTGGCCTGCTGCGCCATTGAAATGATGGGAAGCACCAATTCGCGCTACGATTTGGCCCGCTTTGGGAGCGAAGCGTTCCGGGCGTCGCCGCGTCAGGCGGATTTAATGATAGTCGCCGGGCGCGTGTCCAAGAAGATGGCCCCCGTCCTGCGCCAGATTTACGACCAGATGCCGGAACCCAAGTGGGTCATTAGCATGGGCGACTGCGCCTCCTGCGGCGGGGTGTTCAACAACTACGCCATCTTGCAAGGGGTAGACCAGATTGTGCCCGTAGATATCTATGTTCCCGGCTGCCCGCCCAACCCGGACGCATTGATATATGGCATCAACCAACTGCAAAAGAAGATTGACCGCGAGCACTTCAGCGACCGCCGCTAGGAGCCACACCGATGGACATTGACGTGCGCCTCGGCCTCACCCCCGCCGACCTGCAATTGCGCGAGATACAGGTCAAGCGGCCCGATGAATGGGTTTCCCTGAACCCCGATGACAGCGCGGAACTGCGCCTCGTGCAGGAGAACTTCCCCGGAGCCGTCGTCTCGTCGCGCTTGTTCCGGGGCGAAAAGACGCTGATTGTTAAGAAAGATAACATCGTCGGCATCTGCCGCCTGCTGCGGGACAGTGAAGAAACGAACTACAACTACCTGTCCGACATCACCTGCGTAGATCGCTTAGACTTCATGGCCGACGGCGAACCGCGCTTTGAGGTGCTCTACAATCTCTATTCAATGGGCACGTTTCAGCGCGTGCGCGTCAAGGCGCAGGTAGACGAAGACGAGGCCGCCATTGACACCGTAGAAAGCGTCTGGCCCAACGCCAACTGGAACGAGCGCGAAGTCTACGATATGTTCGGCATCACGTTCAACCATCACTCCGACCTGCGCCGCATCCTCATGCCGGACGATTGGGTGGGACACCCTTTGCGTAAGGACTTCCCGCTCGGCGGCGAGGAAGTGGAGTTCTCGCACAACGTGCGCGGGCGCTAAGTTAGAAAGTCAGGAACTGACACGATGGCTACCATAGAGCGCGAGTTGACAAATACCGAGCGTCAGGACTACGCGGCCAAGTTTGGCCCCGGCGTAGACGTAGAGCGCGTGCAGACCGATGACGACAAAGACCTGATGATCGTCAACATGGGGCCGCAGCACCCGTCCACGCACGGCGTTTTGCGCCTCGTGGTTGAGTTAAACGGCGAGAATGTGATGAAGGCGACACCCCACATCGGCTATCTCCACACAGGGTTGGAGAAGACGATGGAGAACATGACTTACTACAAGGCGCTCACCATCACCGACCGCGAAGACTATTTGTCTAACTTGATGAATAACCTGGCCTACTCGCTGGCGGTGGAGAAGCTGATAGAGTGCGAAATCCCTCCGCGCGCCCAGCGCCTGCGCCTCATCCTGAACGAGTTGGAGCGCATCGCGTCCCATCTGCTGTGGCTCGGCACGCACGCGCTGGATATCGGGGCCATGACCCTGTTCTTCTACACCTGGCGCGAGCGCGACCAGATTTTAGATATGAAGGAACTCATGTCCGGCGTCCGCATGATGACGAGTTGGATTTGCCCTGGCGGCCTGCGTGGGGATATGCCCGACGGCTGGTTCCACAAAGTCCAGAAGTTCGTGGACGGCTTCCCCAAGAAGCTGGACGAGTACAATAAACTGGTATCCAAGAACCCCATCTGGGTGGAGCGGCTTTCCGGCGTGGGCGTCATGTCCGCCGAGGACGCTATCTCCTGGGGCATGAGCGGGCCGAGTTTGCGCGGCTCCGGCGTCGCGTGGGACATTCGCAAAGCAAATCCCTACTGTGGCTACGAGGAGTTTGAGTTTGACATTCCCGTCGGGCAGAACGGCGACGTGTACGACCGCTTCCTGTGCCGGATGGAGGAACTGCGGCAAAGCCACCGGATTCTCGTGCAGGCCCTCAAAGACGTGCCGGGCGGCCCCGTGATGACCTCCGACCGTAAAATCGCCCCGCCCCCGCGCGCCGAGTTGGACACCAGCATGGAGTCCCTCATCCATCACTTCAAGCTGTTCACGGAAGGCTACCACCCGCCCATTGGCGAAGCCTATGCCGCCGTGGAGAGCGCGCGCGGCGAGAAGGGCTATTACATTTACTCCGACGGCTCCAACAAGCCGTCGCGGGTGAAGATTAAAGGGCCATCGTTCAACAACCTGCAGGCCCTGCCCAAGATGGCCGAAGGCCGCATGATTGCGGACGTAGTCGCCATTATCGGCTCCATTGACATTGTGCTGGGAGACATTGACCGCTAACCCCGTGTGAGATGCTTATGCTTTCCGAGACTGCCCAGGCCAAAATAGACGCCCTGCTGCCCAAGTACCCGACCAAAAAGGCGGCATTGCTGCCCGCGCTCTGGGTCGCGCAGGAGGACAATGACGGCTGGCTGCCGCGCGAGGCGATGCGCGCTGTCGCCGCCTATCTGGAATTGCCGCCTGCCGATGTAGAGGGAGTCGCCACCTTCTACACGATGTACAACAAGGCCCCCATCGGCAAGTACCATGTGGAAGTGTGCCATAACATTGTGTGCATGGCGCTCGGCGCGGACGCTCTGATTGACCACATGGCGCATAAACTCGGCATTGACAAGGGCGAAACGACCCCCGACAAGAAGTTCACCCTGAGCGGCGCGGAGTGTCTCGGCGCGTGCGCCAACGCCCCCTGCATGATGGTCGGCAATACCTACTACGAAGACTTGACCCCGGAAAAGGCCGACCGCATCTTAGATGACCTGGCGCGCAAGCAGCCGCTTTAGACTGACCATACCCCACTATGCCTACCGAACAAGTGCTTTTTCTGACCAAGTATCGCGACGTGCCCGGCTATGACACGCTGGACGTGTACACGCAGCACGACGGGTACGCCGCCGCGCGCAAGGCGCTGGCGATGGATCAGGACGCCATCATCAACGAGGTGAAAATCTCCGGCCTGCGCGGGCGGGGTGGGGCGGGCTTCCCGACCTTTATCAAATGGGGGGCGTTTCCTAAGAACTGGGACGCGCCGCATTACCTGGTGATTAACGCCGATGAGGGCGAACCCGGCACAGCCAAAGACCGCGACCTGATGCTGAAAATGCCCCATCTGCTCGTGGAAGGGTGCATTATCTCGTCGTGGGCGATACGAGCCAAGACGTGCTATATTTATATTCGCGGCGAGTATATCCAGCCAGCCCAGCAGGTGCAGAAGGCAATTGACGAGGCGTATGCTAAAGGCTACCTCGGCAAAGGCATCTTCGGCACGGACTTTGATTTAGACATTTACATTCATATGGGGGCCGGTTCCTACGAGTGCGGTGAGGAAAGCGCGCTCATGTCGTCGCTCATGGGCGAGCGCGGAATGCCCCGCCACAAGCCGCCTTCGGCCCCGCTGCCGATGGTGTCCGGCATCTGGAACTCACCGACTGTGGTCAACAACGTGGAGACCGTCGCGACCGTCGTGCCCATTATCAATGTTGGTGGCGCGGAATACTCCAAATACGGCACCGGGACGCCGGGGCAGGGGCCAGCGTCGCGCGGCACCAAGTTGGTGACTGTCAGTGGTCATGTCAAGAAGCCCGGCAACTATGAGTTTGTGCTCGGCACGCCCATACGCGAGATTATCTACGACATCTGCGGTGGCATCAAGGACGACAAGCAACTCAAGTTCGTCATTCCCGGCGGCTCGTCCGTGCCGCTCATTACCCCGGATTTGATAGACACGCCCTACGACTATGAAGCTCTCGGCAAGATTGGCACGCTGCTCGGCTCCGGCGGCCTGATGGTGTTCGACGAGACCGTTTCCGTTCCTGCCATGATGACCCGGCTGATGCACTTCTACGCGCACGAGAGTTGCGGCAAGTGTACGCCCTGCCGCGAGGGGACAAGCTGGCTGGTCAAAATCCATGACCGCCTGATGGCGGGCGGCGGGCGCTACGAAGACATTGACCTGCTTTTAGACATCTCCAACAACATCTTCGGCAGAAGCTTTTGTGCCCTTGGTGATGCCGCCGCGATGCCCCTGATGGGCTTTTTCACCGGCAAAGGCGCGCTGCACTATTTCCGCCACGAGTACGAGGCGTTGATACAAAATGGCAGCGGTGCGAAAAAGACGTTCGCGCCCCTGCAAATGGCCGCGCGCTAGAGGAAACTTAGGCGCGAGAATACCGCAGGGGCGGCGACAAGAACAGCGACAGGACAACATATGGCAGAGACAGCAATAGCGCCGACAGCCGAAACGCCGCCGGTGGAACTCGTGAACTTGACCGTTGACGGCAAAAAGGTCAGCGTGCCGAAGGGGACGCTGGTGATTACGGCGGCATTTGAAGCCGGGGCGGATATTCCCTACTTCTGTCATCACCCGCGCCTGAAACCGGCGGGGGCCTGCCGGATGTGCCTGGTCAAGATTGAGAAGATGAACAAAATCCAGACCGCCTGCACCGTGCCTGTCGCGGAAGGCATGGTTGTGGACACGGTTTCGCCGGAAGTCAAGCAGGCGCAGAACGGCATTCTGGAGTTTCTTCTCATCAATCACCCGCTGGATTGCCCGATTTGTGATCGGGGCGGCGAGTGCCCGCTGCAAAATATGGTCTTTCAATATGGGCCGGGCGTGACGCGGTTTGTGGACGAGAAGCGTCACTTCCCGAAAGCCGTTCCCATCTCGGACTATGTGGTGCTTGACCGGGAACGCTGCATTCAGTGCGCGCGCTGCACCCGTTTTACCGAGGAAATCTCCGGGGACGGGGAACTGGCGATAGAAAACCGGGGTAATGCGTCCATCATTTCACCGTTCTCGCCGGAAGGCTTGAAGTCCAAGTTTAGCGGCAACACCATTGAACTGTGTCCCGTTGGGGCCTTGACGAGCCGCACATATCGTTTCGCCGCTCGGCCCTGGGAATTTCAATCGCAGGACTCGATTTGTTCCATGTGCGGGGTGGGGTGCAATGTAGCTGTGCAGACGCGCGGCGGGGAACTGATGCGTGTCAACGCCCGCTTGAACGAAGAAGTCAACGAGGAATGGACGTGCGACCGGGGCAAGTTTGAGCAGTATTGGGTCAACTCAACCGACCGAATAACCGAGCCTCGGCTCCGTTTCGCGTCGCAGATGCGCCGCGTCACCTGGGACGACGCGCTTCGTTCCGCCGCAACCGGCTTGCAGACGGCGGCAGCGGCGAACCCGAACAGCGTCGCGGGCATTGCCTCGCCGCAGTGCTCCAACGAAGACTTGTACTTATTCCAGCGGCTTTTCCGAAGCGCGCTCGGCACGAACAACCTAGACCATCGCCCGTTTCCGTTCCCGATACTGCCCATGCAGAGCAGCATTGCCGAAGTGGGCACGGCCAAAACCATCGTCGCCGTCGGCACGGAGATTGACGATGACCTGCCTGTTTTGTGGCTGCGCGTCTACAAAGCCATCTCCAAAGGCGGCGCGGCCTACATCAAATCCGCCAACGTGACGCCCGAAGTAACTAATGCCATCGCGTCGAGGCCGGGAACTGTGGTGCTGGCCTGGTATGCCCTGCCTGCCGCTGACATCGAAAGTCTGCGTGCCGCCTGCGCTGCGTCGGGAGCGAAGTTCAACTTGCTGTTGCCCCATGCGAACTCCTGGGGCGCGATTAACATGGGCGTGCTGCCCGACCGCCTGCCCGCTCTGGGAACGGTGGGCAATGGCGCGTCACCCACCTACGCGAACCTGTGGGGCGGGCCGCTTCCCGCCGAGCCGGGATTGGACACGCGCGGGATTTTAGAGGGCTGCGCGTCGGGGAGCGTCACAGCCTTGTACGTCATGGGCCGAGACCCGCTCGCCGACTTCCCCGACAAAGAGTTGATGACGCGGGCATTAGACAAAGTGCCGTTCCTGATTGTCCAAGACCTGTTCCTGCACAGCGCGGCGCGTCAGGCGGATGTGTTCCTCCCGGCGTGCTCGTTTATAGAAAAAGACGGCACGTTCACCAACATCGAAGGCCGCGCGCAGAAGTTCAAGAAGGCGATTGAGCCGCGAGGCCAGAGCAAACCGGACTGGCAGATAGTCTCCGAACTGTCGGCGCGTCTGGGCAAACCCGTGCCCTACTTCTCGCCCCGCGATGTGGCGCGTGAGATTGCCAAAGCCTCCGAACTGTTGAAGGGAACTGCATGAACGAGTTCTTTCATTACTTCTTCAATGTGCCGCCGAACGCCGCATATCCCGCCGCGACAGAGCCGCTGTACGTGTACATCATCCAGATGGTGGTGCGCGTGCTGATTGGCGTCTTCGCCATTCTCCTGGCGGTTCCGCCGCTTGTGTGGTGGGAGCGAAGGCTGTTGGGATGGATGCAGCAGCGGCAGGGGCCGAACCGGGTGGGGCCGTTTGGCCTCCTGCAAACCATAGCCGACGGCCTGAAACTGCTCTTTAAAGAGGACATGAACCCCACCAAAGTGGACAAGGTGCTGTTCGTGCTCGCCCCCATCATCTTCCTGATACCATCCTTGACCACGCCGGGCGTCATCCCCTGGGGGCCGAGCCGGGTGTGGGGAGCGCCCGCCCCCAATGTCAATGTCGGCGTGCTGTACCTGCTGGCATGGGGGTCGCTCGCGGTCTACGGCGTCGTGCTGGCGGGCTGGTCGTCCAACAACAAGTACTCGCTGCTAGGCGGTTTGCGCTCCTCTGCCCAGATTATCTCCTATGAACTGGGCATGGGTCTCGCCATTATCTCCGTCGTGCTGATCAGCGGCAGCCTCGGCTTGCAGGACATTGTGGAGCGGCAGGGCTACGTGGAAATCACGCCCACGCTCACCCATTACGGCATCATGCTCCCGGCGTGGAACGTGTTCAAATTCTTCCCGATGGGGGCATTGGCAACGCTCATTTACATGATCTGTATGCTGGCGGAAACCAATCGCGCCCCGTTTGACCTGCCGGAAGCCGAGACCGAGTTGGTAGCGGGCTATCACACGGAATACACGTCCATGAAGTTCGCCACGTTCTTCCTGGGCGAGTACGCGAACATGATTGTCGTGTCGGCCATCTGCGCGACGCTGTTCTTCGGCGGCTATCTAGCTCCCATCCCCTGGCTGGGCGAATTGCCGCAGGGTATTGTCAACCTGTACCATCAGTGGAACATTGACTGGCTCACGGGCATTATCAACGCCAT
This sequence comes from uncultured Armatimonadota bacterium, assembly GCA_963835235.1. GTDB lineage: Bacteria > Armatimonadota > Armatimonadia > Armatimonadales > Capsulimonadaceae > CAWIET01. Next base: position 8,803 of record CAWIET010000005.1, on the reverse strand, counting down.
CATTCCGGTTGTCTGGTTCACCATCAAGGTGCTGGCCTTTCTGTACTTCTTTATCTGGGTACGGGCAACCCTCCCGCGCCTGCGCTACGATATGCTGATGAAGTTCGGCTGGCAGGGCATTCTGCCGATTGCGCTGGTCAACATTCTGCTGCTCGCCGTCGGCATCGTCTTTGGCTACGTGCCCGCCTTGATTGCGTGGGCGCTGATTGCCGCCCTCTCGCTGGCGATATTTGCCAGCAGCGCGCAGTCCCGAAAGTTCACGACGGCTACGCGGCGCAACACGACCATCGCGCTGTACTCATCAGCACAGCCTTACCGGGGCGTGCCGGAACACGCCGGACGCGGCGGGCAAACGCTGCCTGCGGACGCTCTCATTGGCGGCATTCCCGTTGCCGAAACGGAGCGCGAGGCCGATGTGGTGGACGCCACGCGCAAACAAGAAAGGTTCTAACCCATGAGTTTGTGGGATGACATCAAAGCGCTCGGCGGCGAGGTGCGCGCGCCTCTGACCGGCATGAAGATTACGCAGGGCTACTCGCATCAAGACCGCGTGACCATTCAATACCCGGAAGTGCGCCGCCCGGTGGGACGCCGTTCACGGTGGCGGCACGTGCTGAACCGCTACGAGAACGGCTTGGAAAAGTGCATCGGGTGCTCCCTGTGCGCGGGCGCGTGCCCCGCCAACGCCATTTTGGTCGTTGCGGGCGAGAACACCGAGGAAGACCGCCGCTCGCCGGGAGAGCGCTTCGCGGCACAGTATGAAATCAACATGATCCGCTGCATCTTCTGCGGCTACTGCGAGGAAGCCTGCCCGACGCAGGCTATTCAACTCAAAGACATCTGCGAACTGGCCGACGACGAGCGCAAGGACTTCATTTACACCAAAGAGATGATGCTTGTCGCTGACCCAACCAAACCTTAAGGCTGCCCATGACCGGACAACTCATTCTCTTCTGCGTGCTTGCCGTGATTGCCCTAACCTGCGCCGTCGCCTTGATTTTGCAGGACAACCCCGTACGGAGCGCCCTGTACCTGGTGCTGGTGCTGTTCAGCGTCGCGATACTCTTCCTGATGCTGCACGCCACATTTATTGCGCTCGTGCAGGTGATTGTGTACGCCGGGGCAATTATGGTGTTGTTTATCTTCGTCATCATGCTGCTCAACTTAGGCACGCCGGAAGTGATACGCGACAACCTGCGCCCGCAGCAGTTCTTCGGGCCTGCGGTCGGGGTTGTGGTGGCGGGCCTGCTGACTGCGGTGCTCGCCGCCGGAGCCGCCGCGCCGCAAAGCCTGCCGGACACGCTGACCGGCCCCACCGAGATTGGCCTCGCGCTGTTTTCCCCGGACTGGCTGTTCCCGTTTGAGGTCGTCTCCATTCTGCTGCTGGTCGCCGCAATCGGGGCCGTGATGCTGGCGAAGAAAAGGATTTAATCATGCAGCCTCCTATGACCCCGGCCCTGCCGCTGGATTATTATCTCATTCTCAGTGCCCTGCTGTTCACCATTGGTGTGGTAGGCGTGCTGATTAAGCGCAACCCCATTGTCATCTTCATGTGCGTGGAGTTGATGCTGAACGCCGTGAACCTGACTTTCGTGGCCTTTTCCCGCTACGGCAACAACGGGCACGGCGACATTGGCGGGCAGATGATGGTCATCTTCGTGATGGCGGTCGCCGCCGCCGAAGTCGCCGTTGGCCTCGGTATTCTGGTGTCCATCTTCCGCAACCGCCCGTCTATCAATGTAGACGAGATTGACTTAATGAAGGGATAATTCCCTCCCCCTGCGGGGGCGCTTGGAGCGACAATGCACTCTGACCCTTCACTGATCTACGCCTGGTTCATTCCGCTGCTGCCGTTTGTGGGCTTTTTGCTCAACGGTTTCTTTGGCGCGCGCCTGCCCCGCGCCGTGTCCGGCGGGCTGGCGACCCTGCTTGTCTTCGGCTCATTCGCGCTGGCGGTGTCGCTGTTCCTGCACGTGACGCAGGCGGCAGACGGCGCGAAGCAGGCGACAGTCTATCTGGCCCCCTGGCTGTCCGTGCCGACCGACCCGCAGGGCATTCCTGCGTTCCGGGTGAACTTTGAGCTGCTGATTGACCCGCTCTCGGTGCTGATGATGCTGATTATCACCGGTATCGGGGGCTTAATTCATCTCTACTCTACGGGGTACATGGCCGCTGATCGAGACTACCCGCGCTTCTTCACGTACTTGAACCTGTTCATCTTCTTCATGCTGCTGCTCGTGATGAGCAACAACATGCTGCTGATGTTTGTCGGGTGGGAGGGCGTGGGCCTCTGCTCTTACCTGCTGATTGGCTACTTCTATGAGAAGAAGTCGGCGGCGGACGCGGCGAAGAAGGCGTTTATCGTCAACCGTATCGGGGACGTGGGCGTTCTCATCGCCATGTTCCTGACGTTCCACTACTTCGGGACGCTGGACTTCGTGACCGGGCAAAGCGGCGTCATGGGCATCCTGCAAGCCGCGCCAATGCTCACAAGCATGGCGTCGGCGACGGTGATTGCCACTTTGCTTCTGATGGTGTTCTTAGGCTGCACCGGCAAAAGCGCGCAAATTCCCCTGTACACGTGGCTGCCCGACGCGATGGAAGGCCCAACGCCCGTTTCCGCGCTCATTCATGCGGCGACAATGGTGACGGCGGGCGTTTATCTCGTGTCCCGGATGCATTCGCTGTTCATTCTCTCTGACCTCGCAATGGTGACGGTGGCCGTGATTGGCATTGCCACTGCGCTGTTTGCCGCGACCATCGGCCTGATGCAGAACGACATCAAGCGCGTGCTGGCGTATTCCACCGTGTCCCAACTGGGGTATATGTTTGCCGCGTGCGGCGCGGGGGCATTCGCGGCGGGCATGTACCATGTGATGACCCATGCGTTCTTCAAGGCGTGCCTGTTCCTCGGCTCCGGCTCGGTCATTCACGCCATTGAGCACGGAATGCACGCGCAGGATGGGCACGGCGAGAATGCCCCGCACGCGGAGCATGGCGACTCGCCCGACACCACCGGCGGCCCGGTTGGGCCTGACCCGCACGACCCGCAGGACATGAGAAACATGGGCGGCCTGTTCCCGCGCATTCGCATTACGGCTATCACGATGCTGCTGGCGACGCTCGCCATCGCGGGCGTCGTACCGTTCGCGGGCTATTGGAGCAAGGACGAGATTTTGTGGCGCGCGTGGCAGACGGCAAGCGGCGGCAACTGGCTGTTTTGGGGCGTGGGCGTCTTCACGGCGCTTCTCACGGCCTTCTATATGTTCCGGCTGGTGATGAAGACGTTCTTCGGTACTCCCCGCACGGACGCCGCAAAAAACGCGCATGAGTCCAGCATTTCCATGACCCTGCCCCTTGTGATACTGGCGGCGCTGGCAAGCGTGACCGGTTGGGCCGTGCTGAAGTTTGACACATTCGCCGACTACCTGTCCCCATCGGTGGGGGCTCTGCCCGCCGTGCATGACGCCAACATGGAGTTTTGGCTCGGCATCGGCGTGCTGGCGGGCATTCTGCTGTCCATCGGCTACTGTGTCGCGCGCTACAATGCGTCCAAGAACGGGGAACTGGTTCCCCCGCAGGAGCGCGCCGACCGGCGCATACTTTCTCCCGGCTGGGTGGGCTGGGTGCTGCTCAACAAGTACTTTGTGGACGAAGCGTACAACTTCTGGTTTGTGAAACAGGGCAAGCGGCTTTCCTACTGGCTGTGGCAGACGTTTGACGTGCGCCTCGTGGACGGCGTGGTGAACGGCGTCGGCGTGCTCGCCAACAAGGGCGGGCAGGCGGTGCGGCGCACGCAGTCCGGCTATGCGCGCCAGTATGCGTTTACAATGGTGGTCGGCATTCTCATTGTTCTGGTCGGCTGCCTGGCCGGATTGGGCCGCTAAACAACTATGAACCAACTTCCCTGGCTGACAATTCTCACATTCCTGCCCGCCGTCTTTGCGCTTCTGGTGGCGTTCGTGCCCAAAGGCAACGCGCGCGTGATGCAGATGCTGGCCTTTTTGGGCGCAGTGGTAACGCTCGCTGTCTCCATTCTCATCTGGGGGCAGTATGACGCCAACGTGCCCGGCTTCCAGTTGACGGATAAACTTTCATGGATACCGTCGCTTCATGTCAATTACTTCCTCGGCATAGACGGTATCTCGCTGCTTATGGTGCTGATGACGACGGCGATTTTCCCCTTCGTGATCGGCATTTCCGGGCGGGAGATTACGCAGCGCACGCGCGAATACTACTGCTGGACGCTGGTGATGGAAACCGCCGTGCTCGGCGTCTTCCTGTCGCTCAATCTGGTGCTGTATTACATCTTCTGGGAAGCCATGCTCATTCCCATGTATTTTCTGATTGGCATCTGGGGCGGCCCCAACCGCATCTACGCCACCGTGAAGTTCTTCCTGTACACGATGGTCGGCTCTATGGTGATGCTGGTGTCCATCATGGCGCTGTACTTCGCGGCTGGCTCCACGACATTTGACCTGCCCGCGTTGCAGCAGCACGTACATCTGGGCAAGTTTACGGGCAATATCAATACTGACCTGCTGCTATTCACGGGGTTCTTTCTCGCGTTCGGCATCAAGGCTCCCATCTGGCCGTTCCATACGTGGGTTCCTGACGCTTACGAGCAGGCCCCGACCGGCGGCACGATTATCCTGGTGGCGCTCAAGATGGGGCTTTACGGCTTCCTGCGCTTCTGCCTGCCGCTGTTCCCTCTGGCAGTCAAGACTGCCGCGCCGTTCATTATCGTGCTGGCCGTGATTGGCGTCGTGTACGCCGCGCTGGTCGCCGCCATGCAGACTGACCTGAAGCGGCTGATTGCCTATTCCAGCGTCTCGCATATCGGCGTGATTATGCTGGCTATTTTCACCCTCACGGGCATCGGCATTACAGGAGCCGTCGTGCAGATGGTGAGCCACACCATCACGACTGGCGCGCTGTTTCTGATACTGGGTTTGCTGTACGCGCGCCGCCAGAGTTACAAGATTGCCGACTACGGCGGGCTGATGAAGCCCATGCCTGCCTTCACGGTAGTGTTTCTGATAGCCACGCTGTCCTCAGTCGCGCTGCCGGGCACGTCAGGTTTTACGGGCGAACTGCTCATGCTGATGGGTTCGTTTCAGACCGCGCCCTGGGCAACGGGAATTGCCACCACTGCCGCCATCTGGTCGGTGGTGTATATGCTGTGGATGTTCCAGCGTGTGATGTACGGCCCCATCACCCATGACGAGAACCGCAGACTGCCTGACCTGTCAGGCCGCGAGAAGTGGGCGCTGCTGGCCCCGCTGGTGCTGCTCATCTTCTTTCTGGGCGTCTACCCGAAGCCCGTGCTGGACAAAGTGACGCCGAGCGTCAACACCGTGCTGGCGCAGGCCGACCCGAATTATGTGTCTCCGTTCGCACCCGCGAAACCTCTGACGGCGGCTGTTCCCGCTTCGCCTGCGACCCGCACGGCTCAAAGATAAACGGCGAAAGATAAACGATGAACCTTCCCTTTTCCGCCCAGGACTTCCAGACCATTCTGCCGCTGCTGACCATCATGGTGACGGCGATGGTGGTCTTGATGGTTGACTTATGGCTGCCGCGCGACCGCAAAAGCCCGCTGGTAGTGCTGTCGTTTATCGGCATCGTTATTGCCGCTGTCTGCTGTCGCAATCTCTGGGGCGTGGGAAGCACGGCGTTTCACGGCACGGTGGTCGCGGACGACTTCGCGCTGATGTTCCAGTTTATTCTGCTGGTGGTGGCGGCGCTGTCCATCGCGCTTTCCGAGCGTTACATTCAGCAGAAGGGGATCAATTACGGCGAGTATTACGCCCTGCTTTTGTTCTCCACGTCGGGCGCAATGCTGATGGCGACAAGCCGTGAACTTATCACCATCTTTGTGGGGCTGGAAGTCTTGTCCATTGCGTTGTACGTTTTGTCCGGCTTCGCGCGCACGGAGGCCCGCTCGGAAGAGTCGGCGATGAAGTACTTTCTGCTGGGGTCGTTCTCGTCGGGCTTCTTCCTATATGGTATTGCGCTTGTTTACGGCGGCACGGGCACGACCCGCTTAGACCTGCTCGGCACGCTGGCGCTCGGCGCGCTGTCGTCCCCGTACACGCTGGCGGGCGTCGCGCTCCTCATTGTGGGCCTCGGCTTCAAGGCGGCCATCGTGCCGTTCCATTCGTGGACGCCGGACGTTTACGAGGGCGCTCCCACATCCGTCACGGCGTTTATGTCAGCGGGGGCGAAGGCGGGCGCGTTTGCGGCGTTTGTGCGGGTGGCGATTGCTGTGCTGCCCCTGAACCATGCCTTCCATGGCGTTTTGTGGGGGCTGGCGGTGCTGACCATGATTGTCGGCAATGTCGGCGCGGTGGTGCAGACCAATATCAAGCGGATGCTGGCGTATTCATCGGTGGCGCACGCGGGCTATATTTTAGTCGGCCTGCTGTCACAGAACGCGATGGGGCACGCCGGGATTTTATTCTACGTGCTCGCATACACGTTTATGAACCTGGGCGCGTTCGGCGTCCTCATTGTGCTGGCGCGGCGGGGCGAGGAGCCGACTACCATTGAAGACCTGTCCGGCCTGTCGCAGCGTCAGTTCGGGCTGGCGATGATGATGGCCGTGTTCATGCTGTCTCTGGGCGGCATTCCGCCGACGGCGGGCTTCATGGGCAAGTGGTATCTCTTTATGGGCGCGGTGCAGGCGCACGAATACGCGCTTGCCGTGATTGGCCTCGTGGCAAGCGTTGTTGGCGTTTACTACTACCTGCGCGTCATTTACACGATGTTCTTCCAGCCTGCGCGCAATGAGTTCCCGACACAGCGCGTGTGGGGCTTCGCGCCTGGCGCGGATGTCGCCCTGTGGGTATGTGTCCTTGTCACGCTCGGTTTGGGCGTCTACTCGTCCGGCCTATACAACATTGCTTCCGATGGCGCGCAATCGCTGGGCGGCCCGACTTCTGCGAGTCTACCCATCGCCGCCAGCCCGTCCACCCCGCCCTTTGTTCCCCATTCTCTCAAGCGGGCCAGCGCGCAGTAACGTTCGCTCGTCCTGCATCCCGCGCTGAGTGCTGTTCAGCAACCCACGGAGGAAGACACCCTGCGCCCTGAGTATGACATCAAAAGCTTGCGCGTGCGCCGCATGGGGCCGGGCCGCAAGTCGTTCGGCCCTGTTGTCGCGCTGGAACCCGATGTTGCCGCCGTGTTTGGCAGCGCGGCGGCGGTCAATGAGGCCCTGCGCTTCCTCATCAAAGTCACCCGCGAGAATGCCCCGGCGGACAGCGCGCCTCCCGCTTCGTAAGCCTGTTGCGATTTATTACTGCATCTGCCCCGTAAACTGAGCAGGTTGGCACGCTTTATGCAGCCTGGTAAAAGTGCAAGTCCCAACCCAATTCTCTCGCGTTGAAAGGACAACTCTCATGCACCCTCTCTCCCTCCTGCGCCGCGTAAGAGGCCCGCTTCTCGCCGTTGTGCTCGCCTTTGCTTTGCTCACGCCCTCGCTCGCGCAGGGGCCGGTGAGTTGGTGGAAAGGGAACGGCAGCGCCGTTGACAGCGCGGACGGCAACAATGGCACATTGCAGGGCGGCGTCACCTACGCGCCCGGCGTCAGCGGTCAATCCTTCTCGTTTAACGGCACGAACGGCGTTGTGTTTATTCCCGATGCCGACAACCTGAAGTTCACCAAGTCGTTCACCATGACGGCCTATATCTATGTGAAATCGTTTAACGCCTCTAATCGTATCTTCTTCCGAGGCGATAATCGGCCAAACTTAGACCCGTATGCTCTTGGCCTGAATGCAAACGGAACAGCCTATATTCATATTGGCGATGCATCTGGCAATGTTGCTACTGCCTCGTCCAGTAGCGCTGTTCCGCTCAACCAATGGGTATTCATCTCTGGCTCGTTGGATGATGCCACCGGCACCCTCACACTGTCTCTTGATGGACAGGCAGCCGAGCAAATAACCACTACCGTTCGCCCCTTCGCTGACCTTGACCCCACACAAAACCCCGGCGTTGCGATTGGCAACTTACAAGATCCAGCCCAAATCAATGAGCCATTTCATGGGCTGATTGATGAAGTCAAGGTCTACAATGTCGCCAAGACGATTACGCCGCCGCCCATCATCATCAGTGTTGACCCCGCCACCATTGCCAAAGACAGTCCCGACATCATGCTCACGCTCAACGGCACCGGGTTCTTCAACAACTCCGTCGTCAAGTGGAACGGGATGGCGCTTGCGACCACGTATAACTCGTTTGACCAACTTACCGCGATTGTCCCTGCGTCCCTGCTGATGGCGGCGGGAACGGCGACCGTCACGGTCACGACGCCACAGGTAGGCGTCTCCAACAGCGCGACGATTAAGATTGTCGTCACCACGTTGGCCCTCACGGTTGGCCCGGTGCGCCGCATGGAGAACGGCGACATTGCCGTGCCCGTCATGCTCACCAACACAGGCTACGACACCGCGCCCGCGCTGAAAATCACGACGGCTAAACTGGGCAGCACGGTGACAAGCACGGCTCTGCCGCTCTCGTTCGGCCCGGTCGCCGCTTATAATCCTGTCGCCGCCTTGCTCGTATTCCCCGATACGACGGGCAACGCCGGGGAGAAAGTGACCCTCACGGTCGGCGGCACGTTCACCGGCGGCACGTTCTCCAAAGCCGTCACCATTACCCTGCCGTAACCAAAATGGGAAGGGGAGCGCCATGCTTCCCTTCCCGCCCCGCAATCCACCGCCGCGGCAAGGCAAACACTGCGCCACCACTGCGCCATGACTGCGCCACCACTGCGCGACTACTGCGCCTTGACTGCCCG